>JBCCWO010000008.1:0-157913 GCA_039193455.1 Pseudomonadota bacterium | reverse complement strand
GCGCAAAGCCCACCGACCTTTCGGGGTCGGTGACCCTTTTCACGTGGCGGGTGCGTCATATGCCACCGTGCGCTGATTGGTCCGAGCAGATCAGCAGATTCCTGGCAGTAAGATGTTCCGTGGACAGCCACCACCATGATTTGGCGGCCCCATGAATTGGGCTGACCGCTAACCATTGCCAAGGTCAGCGAAAGTAGATGCCCGGGCGCTTTGATCCTGGAAAAGGAAAAAGCATGGAAGCAGTTATTGGTATCGTGGGCTTCGCCTTTCTAATCTGGCTCATGTTTGGCGGCATGAAGCAAATAGCGGTATGGCTTTCCTTGGGGCCAAAGAGAACCACTCACGGCCTCCAAGGTCGGCGCAAGAAAAACGGGCGCGCAGAGGGAGACTAGGCCTTGCCGAGGCGTTTCGACACGCCCCCTGGCCGCTATCTCACCCGAGGCTACCTGAGCAACACGGCGCCAGGGCACTGGAAGGCACTCTAAAAGCCAAAAGCCGACGGCGAAGGGAACAGGCCGCTCCTTGGAAAGCCTCGGGGCGGCCTAACTAGCGCCTACAGCAATGGCAGGTTTGTTTTTGGATCAACACTGGATTTTCGACCAGGCGGAACGTGATCCGCACGTTTGCTGTCCATGAGTGATGATGAGTTCAGGTTAGCCATGGCCGATGCCGGGCTAGACGTTGACGAGCTAGGTCAGCAATTTGCTCTCTCGGTAGACGCGTTGTTCGCAAGGCTTGGAGACCTGGACGGACAGTGATCAAGGTCAGCAACGAGCCCATAGTTCATAGTGCTGCACGGTGCACGAATGATCGGTTTCACGACGTTCAACGGATTTCCCGCTGTGTCGGCTTGCAGGAACCGCACAATGGAAACCAATGGTTCTGTCGACTAAGTGGAGAAAGCAGGCCTCAGGTTTTTGTCGGCCTCGCGAGCAGTCTGGAAGTCTATCAGGGAGAGGGACTGATGATTGAGTTGGACGAGGCTATTCGTTTCAATACACCCGAGGTTTGGAGCCTTGAGCATTACCCACACTGCCAGGCGGTCGTAGAGCCTAAGGGACGCCGTGTGCACATTGCGGGCCAGGTCGCCTGGACCAAGGATATGGAGTTGATTGGGCTGGACGATCCCGCCCGGCAAACCGAAGTGGCCATCGACAACATCGAAGCGATCCTGGTTGCGATGGGAGGTACGATCAACGATGTGGTATCAGTGACCATGTACTACGTTCGTGACCGTGATCTGTCCGCTATACAGAAGGTGAGGGCACGTCGCTTCGGTTTAAAACACGGGCCAGCTTCAACCGGAGTTAAAGTTGCCGGACTGGTCCGCACTGATCTTCTGGTCGAGCTTTCGGCAATCTCAGTCATCCCCGAGAGCAGGTTCAGTCTGGACAGAGTCCGCTAGGTGATCTGCGAAGTTCGACCTTTATGCGCAGACTCTAATTGCAACTTGCACGAAGGGGATCTTCTGTTCCTCCAGCAAACGCTGAAAGGTTGTTCGTTTGCTTGAGTGATTTGTGACGACAGTGAAGGCTCACCGCCCTGCATAATCACTCTGATTATCAAACCGAAGAGTTCATCAGTCGTTGGGGCGCGGCGCATCACGCGCGCACAGTTGTGTGGTCTGAGCGGGCCGCAAAGGAACTGTCTCAGGAATAGGATTTACTGCGCACGCGGTGTTGCAACAGTTTTTGGCCAAGGGTCGGCGAAGTCTTCGCCCGCTCGCCACGCCGCGATCTCATCTTCAGTGCAAAAGCAGTTTTGTAGAGCCTCGACAAACTTATCTAACTCCAGTTCATCGCCGATCACCGTCAGTTGGCATCGTCGATCTCCGAAATCGGGATGTGCCTGGGTCAGCTTGGCGCGCATCGCGTTTTGCTCCCAGTCCGACAGCTTCAGGCTATCGTCTTCGAGTGCGCTGATCTTCCAGTAATTCACGATCTCCAGCCCGACGCTGCCACCAGTCTGGTTCCACAGCAGCATAAGGTTGTCGCGCGTTGGCAGCCAAAAGAAGCCTTTGCTTCGGTAGATGCCGATCCCAAGGGCTTGCGTATACACGTTGTAGAGCCGTTGCGGATGAAATGGTCGCGGGTCGCGCAAGACTCGGTTACCGATTTTGTAGGTCTCCGGCTGAGCCATCGGCGAGGCACTGTGTTCGGCCTCCCACTCGGTCAGCTCTTTCCCAAACGCTTTCACTCTTTCAAAATCGTAGAGCGGCATCGCCAGAACCTTTTCCAGGCTCACGTTACCCCATTGCATAGCCAGTACATCAGCGCGGGGATTGAGCGGATGCACAGCTTCAGCCACCTGTTGCAGCACGTCACGTGATACCTTGTCGGCTTTGCTCAGCAGCAGGCGATTGGCAAACATGACCTGTTCGGCGAGCAGGTTCGCGACACCGCGCCTTCCGGCCGCCAGGTTTTGGCTGGCCACCGGGTGGATTGCCCGCCCGAATTCGTGGTCCTGTTGCAAAACCACCGTGTCCACGACAGACAAAAAACCGTGCAAGCGCAGCTGAGGCAGTGCGCGGATTGCTTCCAACAGCGGCCAAGGATGTGTACTGCCAGAGGTTTCAATCAGAAGGTGCGTGACCTCTCCATCGGCCAGAACTCTTTCGACCGCTTCGCGAAGCTGGGGGAGCCCCTCTTCGCTGCTGATGCTCTTTCCAGGGACCGACGCGAAATGCGGACTTCTGCGTGAGATAACCTCACTGGTGTCGAGTACAGAACTGTCAACATCCAACGTGCTCATCTCATTTACGATTACACCAAGAGTAACGTTCTTCAGGTCTCGCGCCTGAACCAGAAGGCTCTGCATCAGTGTAGTTTTGCCCGCGCCAAGAAAGCCGTTCAAAATCGTGGTGGCTATGGGCATCCGTCTTTCCTGCATGTGACTGTCTAATGTTACTTAATAACAGTCTTAGGGGACCGAAATCAGAAAACACTCTGGATTAGCATCATTGCTTCGAGGCTGTGAGGAACAACCAACCCTCTATTGGATACACAAGTTAAAGGCGGCTTCGCCTCCTTTGTAGCTATCGCGCTGTCCATTCGGGCGAAATCAACCCTTGCGAACGGCCGCAACGACGACATGTTCCGCACTGCAAAAAAAAGATGCCGCAAACGCGAGAGCATGCTACGTCAGCGAAGCTCCAAAATTGAACGTCCGCTTTGTCCCGCGTAGCAGACGTTGGTCTCGATTGCGGCGAACGGCAAATCCGAGCCCATTTTTGCTGGATGCTGCGCGTTGCATGAATGGCAGCTATTTCTCAGCCAGTGATCTTTGGCCACATTGCCGTTGCGTCGTCGCTGACCTTAAATGTCGGGAAGCGTCGGCAAGTAGCGTCTTCATTCTCAATCACTCGGATTTCATGGGCCAGCACTCCGAGACCGTATGATCTCACTGCCGTTGCCAACTCTTGAGCTGAGTATTTTTGGTAGTCTGTTACGAGACTTGCAAAACCATCGCTCATGAGAAGCAGTTCATCGCCCTGAGATACCGGATACTGCGCATAAGACGTGACCGCAGCAGACGCCTGTGCGCTTGAACTGAGTGATATATGACCGTCGCGCGCCCGATGCTCCCGCCGATCTTCCAAAACAGCGCCAGAAATCTCACTTGCGGCCCCAATACCAGTGCCAAGTGCAAGCGCATCTGCCGCCTCAGAACTGGTATCCGGTTCTCCGGTACACCACATTACATCGTTTTCTGACATCAGCAGTATTGGGCTGTCTGCAGCCCAAGCGACTGATAAGGTGCCATCCGCAACCTGAGCCACACCAAATGCAGCCTTTAGTATCTCCCAGGCCGCAGAAACGTCTCTGGTTTTTTGTATGTCAAATTGCTCTTCTATCCGTTGAAAGGCAGCTTGGCATGTCTCTTGAATGCTCCCGCTCTTCGATTTGCCGAAAGCGTTGCTTGCTGTACATGCCAACCATGCAGCGCCTACCTGTTTGCCCAGCAAGCCCGGCGGGCCCATATCAGTTGCCCCATCAATCACCCAAGCAAGATGCGCTGTTGAACCACAGCGGTCGTCATTTGGCTTGTTCGGGATTCCATTAAGACTGATTGCCTGCAACACTTCCAAATGCACTATGGTTTGGCCTCAAAGCATCCGCGATCTATGCCGTGACCGTGGAACACTGATCAGGTAACCGCAAATAGACATTTGTTTCAAAGCTGACATTCGTAGCCACGGGCCTGATGTCCGTTCTGGTCCGCAGAGCAGTCATTCAAACCTAGGAAAGTGGGTGAGCGCCTGACGAATGTAGTCAGATGTCTGCTCCGAGCCCAAGTGGGATACGTTGCACTGCGCATGAGTGTCGGCTTTCGATAGGTTTTCGCAGCAACAAAAGATGATCTGTTCGGATCAAGCTTTGTCCGCTGCAAAACTCACGTTTCGTACCGCGCCAAGAACATATCAACGCACTCTTCGATGATCTCCGTTTTTGATTGGGGGAACGGCGGGGCCTCCCCAAGCAAGAAGTGCGGCCAGACAAAGAAATGCTTGACGAGCGCGTGGTACTGCGACGCTGCAAAAGTTGGATCGGCCTGGCGCAATGCGCCTGCTTTCATGGCGGCGTCTATTATCCCGGACACAGGGTCAGTCGTCACTTCCTCACGCGAGAAGATTTTGCGGGCCAGTTCTTTGTCCCGCAGATACTCGCTCGCGATCACACGGTTCAGACCGATGTAGGTGTCATCAGCAACTTCCGCTACGATGGCCTCTGTCTCGGCGATGAGCTGGTCACGGATCGGCTGATTGGGATCGTAAGAGACATGCCGCACGGATGCGTTGCGCGCCATGATGATCTCCACGATCTCATCAAACAACGCTTCCTTGCTTTCGAAGTGGTTGTAGAGCGTCCGTTTTGAGACTTGGGCACGCTCCGCAATGCGATTGATCCTGGCGGCACTGAAGCCGTTCTCTTGGAACTCCAACACGGCCGCATCAACGATGCTTTGCCGCTTCATGTCGGTCAACTTCATGTGACCTCCAAAAAGTAAACCGCCTGTTTACATGCCTCAATCTGTCCCATAAAGTACACCGAAAGTTTACTTTTTCAACCTGAGGGCAGCCCCATGAGCGACATTCAATCCGGACGCAACAGCGTGACCTTCCATAGCATGGGCTACAAGATTGCAGCCCATCTCTACACCCCTGACGACTTCGACCCTGCAAAATCTTATCCGGCGGTCGTTTTTACTTCCCCCGGCACCTCGGTCAAAGAGATGTCCGGCGCGGTCTATGGCGCTGAGTTTTCCAAGCGCGGTTATGTTTTCTTGGTCTTTGACCGGATCGGTTTCGGTGAGAGCGAAGGCCCGCTGCAACAGCCAATTGCCATCCATTTTGGAACCGAAGCACTGCGCGATGCGATCTCCTTTCTACGCAGCCACAGCTTCGTAGATCGGAACAAGGTGTTCGGCCTGGGTCTCTGCGTTGGCTCGCAGCAGATGGTGCAAGTTGCCGTGACGGACAAACGCCTCAAGGCAATTGCGACCGGATCGGGCATGCTCGACAGCTTTGTCTTCATGCGCAACTTCATGACGCCGGAACAGCGCCATGATTACTACCTTGCTGCCAACGAAGCCCGGCAAGCGTATTTCGAGACGGGTGAGATGGCGACGTTCGATTACTTCCCGAAGGGTGATGCATCGGATCAACCGGAACACAGCACTGCGCGCAAAGGCCAAGAGTATTACAACGGCGATGTGCCGCCGCATCCGCGCTATTCGTCGGTGATCCCGGCAAACTCAGCCGAGTACGAATGGGGCAACCACGCCGTGTCCTTCGGCCCGTATCTCGAAACCCCATACATGGGGATCGTGGGAGAGTTCGCTGATCTTGCGCCGCTCACCAAGGCATTCTTCGACGTCTGCACCGATCCCAAGGAATACGTGATCATTCCAGGCAAGGACCATGTGGACCTGTACCAGGATGCGGCGTCCGAGGTCTGCGACGCAGCCACCGGCTTCTTTGAGAAACACTCGGCTTAAGAGCGGGGGACCATCATGGCTATTGTATCAGGAAAGAACGATGTGACCTTCAAAAGTGCAGGCTTCAACCTGGCTGGTCACCTCTACACGCCGGAAGGCTTCTCTGAATCGGGATCATATCCCGCTATCATCTACTCGCCGCCCTTCAATCAGATCAAAGAGATGGCCGGATCGCATTACGGCCGTCACTTGGCTGAGCGTGGCTATGTCGTCCTGGTCTTCGATCATATCGGCTATGGAGAGAGTGAAGGCGACATCAAGTATTTCGAGAATGGCTACACCAAGGTGCGGACCATCTGGGATGCGGTGAGCTATATGGGCACGCTTCCCTTCGTGGACCGCGAGAACATGTTCGGCCTAGGCGTCTGCGCCTCCGGTGGATACATGGCGCTCGCTGCGGTCACCGATAAACGGATGAAGGCGATTGCCTCTGTTGTCGGGATGCTCAGCAACAAATCGAGCTTCTTTGACACCATGGACCGCGACACGATCATGGGTCTTCTGTCGATGCAGAACGCAGCTCGTCAAAAAGCCTATGAGACCGGCGAGGTCGATTACGTGGATGGGCTTGGCTACGAAGGCGTTCACCCGTCCACCCTTGAGCCAGGCACGGCACGCGCCGAAGGCTTCGACTACTACATGACGCCGCGTGCAGGGAAGGAAACCTATCCGCGCTTCAGCTACATGTCGCCCGCCTTCATGATCATGAGCCAGATGCTCACCGACGCACTGGCCTACGCGCCTGTGCTCTATACGCCGTTTATTGGGATCACAGGCACGAATGCGATGAGTCCGGGCGATACTGGCCCACTCACTAAAGCGTTTTTTGAACAAGCCTCCGACCCGAAAGAGATGAAGCTGATTGAAGGCGCGACCCATGTGTCGCTCTATGACAATCAAGATCATATCGCCCAAGCGGTCGAAGCCATGGACGCATTCTTTAAGAAGCATGGCGGCGCGGCGGCCGCATGAGCGCAGGCACATTAGCTGATCGCGTACGTGCCTCTCGATCCCACAAGATCAGAGCTGGCACGACGCATCGCTTTATCGACACGTCATTCGTGACGGTCGGTGAGCGTGTCTTCTGTCGTCGGTACTCCTTTGGTGAACCATCCTGGCATTCCGCCTTCCTGGCCGATCCCGTTGGCCAGGTCAGCCTTGACGGCGATGTGGTGGATGTTCTTGGCGGAACACCAGATGATCTTGAAAGCATCAATCCGGCGGTCAATGACGCCTATATTGCCAAACTGACCGCACAAGGCGCTCAGAGCTGGATTTCTTGGGTGCGTGAGCCACGGGTGATGGCCAGCACTTTGGAACTGACGGCTGATTAGAAGCGCCACTACCCGTAAGCGGTCACTCGGAGTTCATATGAAAACGTCTGCTTTGTCCGCATAGCCAACCTTGAGCCGCTACTTAGACGCAGCAACAGCGGCGAAGGGCGTAGTGAGCCCGGAGCAGACGCAGCAATGATACAAAAGGGGACCTAGGTAGGATCGGTTTTCGACGGAACAGAAACCTATCGGGCGCCCGCCATGACCAGCCCCTGTTTCAGCTTTGCCTTGTCGGTCGCCCTGGCCAGCGGTTCTCTCTCGACGAATTTCGTTACAGCGAAATCAGGGTTCTGTTCCAGAACCTGGTCCCTGTAGCGCGCGGCACTCGTCGCATTTCCTTCCAGAGCCTCACAGGCCGCGAGATAGACGCAAACCCACACAGGCTGGTTCACGGATCGTTCGAAGGCAAGTACGGCCTCCCGGTAGTTTCCGGCGACGAAGTGGGCAAGGCCGGCTGCGTTCCAGCTCCAGCTCGGCTCGAAGTACGGGTTCAGAAAGCGCGCGCGCTCAAGGTGAGAAAGGGCTTGAGCGCCCTGTCCCAGAAACGCTTGCAGAAGCCCGATTAAGGCAACCAGTTCGGCATCGTTCCGGCTGAGTTTCATGGCCCGGGCTATGTACTCCTCGGTCAGATCGTACGACTTTCGGAAGAGATGCACGAAACCTAGGACGTATTGTGCGTAGGGGTCGCTGTTGTCGAGCGCCGCGCCGCGGCGCGCCAGCTCCAGTGCGCGGTCACTGAGACCGGGGTCGGCATCGAGGTTGCGATCCCATTGCAGCATTGTCAGTTGCGCGAGCTTTGAGTGGGCGAGAGCGTAGTCGGGATCAAGTTCGATGGCGCGCTCGAATAGTTCCCTCGCTTCCTTCTCGGAGATCGGATCACCGACCTCGAGGTACTTCCCCTTGAGCACGCATTCATAGGCCGCAAGCGAATTGGGGGGCCGTCTTCGGGCACGAATAGCTCGAACCTCTTCCGTCCTGCCAAACACCGTTCCTGCGATCCGCACCGCGATTTCATCCTGAATGGCGAACAAATTGTCGGCCTCGGCATCGAACTTGTCCGCCCAAACCTGGCCCGCATCTTCAAGATCGATCAGGTGTACGGCAACACGTATCGTATCGCCCTGCCGTCGAATGCTTCCGTCAATGGCAAAGTGGACGCATCCAATCGTTGGGCCAGCGCCCATGTCGAATTCGTCGAAGAACCGTTCCGAGGCCGACATGGGAAAGACGGTCAGTCTGTGAAACCTGGACAGCTCGGAAACGATGTCTTCCGTGATACCGGTCGCAAGCGCGATATCTGCGGCCGAATCGCCGTCGATGGTGAATTTGCGCACGGCGAGCCTGGTGGATTTTTCCGGCTCCAGAAGCGCTTCGGACGGATCATCCTCCCCGGGAACGTCGCTTTCACCCTTCTTCTCCGGGTGCATCCGGTCGTGAAGGGCCTGCGACAGGGCGACCTTCGTCGACACGCCAAGCTTTTGATAAACGGAGCGAAGATGCGCCCTGATGGTCGTCGGCGCAACCGACAGATCTCGCGCAATCTGCTTGTAGTTCGCCCCCTTGGCAAAGGCCAACGCGATTTCGTTCTCCCGTGGCGTCAATGGTGATCGAGGGTGCATCATCAGGGCAGGCTTGGCTCGTCGCGGTGGCAGCTGCCCGATGTACTAGTTCACCAATTCGTCCGAATTTAGTTCAAACGGAGGATTTTGCGCGCGTAAAGGAATTGGCTAAAGACCCTGAAAGTTAGACGCAGATAACGAGTGAAAGGTTTCCGGCATGACTACACAAGGCCCCGCCAATGTCGTTGAGGCAGAATCCGCGACACCAGTCGTGCAACACGATTGCCGTGGGGAAGATCCTTCGGCGGGCAAGGCGCACGCGCAAACGCAGTGTTCCCTGCCAAGCGCCCCTGTTGTCGATCTTGACCAGCTGTTGTCCAGCCTCGATGCAATTCAGGAGCCCGGGGTCTGGGTCTATGCGGAACTTCCCGAGGGTAAGCCGATGCCCCGTAACGTTGTCTTTTCGGTCCGGGAACGTGAAGGCCAAACGGTCGTTCTGACAGAACGGGAGGCGAGGGAGGCGGGGCTTGTCCCGCTCTTCAAAGCCGCCTGGATTACGCTGCGGGTCCATTCCGCGCTCGAGGCGGTTGGTCTGGTCGCACGCGTCAGTGTCGATCTCGCGGCCGCCAAAATTCCTTGCAACATCGTTGCCGGGGCAAGGCACGATCACCTACTGGTCCCATATGAAATGGCTTCGCAGGCCCTGGGTGTGCTGAGGCGGCTGCAAAGCGTTCAGACGTCGAAACGGGTGGCCGAAGTGACGATCGGCCGATAGCTTGCTCAGGTTGTCCGGTTGGGGGACTGGACACTATCTGCCATAACGCAACACGCGCGGTCTTCGCGCATCCCGCCAATGCGCGTTTGGATGGGCCTCAATGGCAATTGCTTCCCGCAGAGAGGTCATCAGATCGAAAGCGCCGGATGACCGCTTGGAGCCCAACATGACAAACGCTGCGAAGTGCACGCGTGTCCGTTAAAGTCCAAACCAGCGGCGCAAACGAACGAATACTTTGACGGATTTCAATTTGCCATTAGCTCGTCGACGGCGTGGATTGCCGAAAACGCAGCGCCTTGAACCGTCGATTGTGCGTCTTCTCCAAGCGCTTCTCCCGCAAAGAAGACGCATCCGTCAATCGGGGCAAGGATTTCATTGATGCTCAAGTCGCTATGGTTCGTCATCGAATAGCTGCCCCTAATGTGGGGCTCTTGGGCCCAGTTTTGGACAACACCATCGACATATGCGCGCCGGGCGACGCTCCCAAAAATACTTGTTAGCTCGGACAAAACGTCGTCGATCAGCGATTGGTCATCCATTCCTGCGCGAGGTAAAGCGCCATCCGAAACGGTGAACAAGCCTAGGATGTTCTGACGGGTCGGCTTTCCAAGGACGGCATCATAGTAGAGTTTAGATGACCATGTATCGGCCAGAACGCTCATCCGTGATCCTTCAAGCAGTATGTCAGGATAAAAGCGTTCGCTAAACTTCATGAAGACCTTGAAGCCGCTCCCGAAGTCTATGTTTTGTAGTTCCGCAAGGTGGGGTGGCGTCAGACCATAGGAGAAAGACACCTGACCGCGCTGCAGTACAGAAAGTGGCACTGTCACGATGACTTTGTCAGTCTCTAGTGTGCGGCCATCGACTAAATGAACGGAAACACCAGCCCCGCTTGAGCTGACGTGTTTGGCGGCAGCCCTGAACTCAACCTTCTCGCCTATACGTGGAAGAACAAACCTCTCAAAGAACCCGTACCAAGTGGTGTCGAGAAATTTGACCTCCTCATACGCATGTCTGAGGAGGTTGAAGTCCTTCAACCTACCATTGTCCCAAAGCTGGAATGTCTGCGGGTTGTAGGCGATTGTCTGAACGCTAAGATCCGTTTCGCCTTCACCGATGATCCGCCCCAAGATGGTTGGCGCGTCATGTATCCACTCGGCACCAAGGTCCAACGGAACATCTGAAAAACCGGACAAACGTTTGACGCGGCCACCCCACCCAGAGGCCGCCTCTAGAACCTGAACGTCTATACCGGCTTTCTCAAGGTGATATGCGGCGGTCAACCCTGCGCTACCTGCACCAATGACCGTTACATGTGCCGGCGGGCTGGAATGGAGAAGCGTCGGAGCGCAAAGGAGTGATGCCGCCGTAGCGCGGGAGAATGCTCTGCGGTCCATCTGTAGTCTCTAGTCCAGCAAAGTTGGTGGCTAGCGACCGTCGCAGGCTCTCCGGTTTAGATCAAGTTCGAAGTCCGGAAGACAACAGACGTTCGCGGCACACTGCTCAAGGGCAACTTTATACGCTTTCCTGCATTTCACCGCATACGCAGTTCTTGGTTTCAAGCAAGTTTCAGAGTCTTGCGACCTAGCTCGGTCCAGGAACCGCCACGTCCATGTGGGTTCACGAAGCCATGATCCACAAGTACGTCAACCGCGCGCTCTCCGGCAGACATGCCGAGGTGGTCAAGTTCGCCGCCGTCCGTTTCTAGGTATTGGTGAGCCATCAGCGCGAGAGCGTAGATGGCTGGTTCTGGTTTTTCGTTCATGTAAGGCCTTGTGATGCTATCTGGGTCACTGCCTGTCCTCAGCCTTTAGCGCTAGCCCATCGCCGTTGCTCACTTCACTAGCTGTAAGCGACTGGACACTCTTAAATTCCCTGCCTTCCGCGAAGCAACATGCCCAAGGCCACGCCAATGCCTACAAGCAGAAAAAGGGGAACAAATGGAACGAAGCTGAATGAAACCGAGTTTCTGGATGGTGCGACGAGGGTGTTTTCCAGCGAGGCCCATTTGTGAACTTCGGCAGACTGGAAAGCATCGCTGCTGAGCATATCAATTAAGTCTCTCCGGCTGCGGTAGCGAACCATTGCAAACGACTCAAATTCCCCGGCAGTCTGGCCCACGGAGTTAATGATTGTGTTGTGTCGTTCTGCTCGCGCCACCGGGTAGCTTCCCCGCATCAAGAGCTGCAACACGACAGACTGGCCATAGAGCGCTCCCGCCTCCACTCCGGTCATATCTGCATCCATCACGTACCCCTCAGGGTACTCTGCGGTTTTGCGATACTCCATGAGATTGATCATTACAAAAGGGCGACCGTCATCGCTTCGTAGAAAAGCCTCGAACGCGCTTTCATCGGTCCATGTCGTGCCCACAGTTTCGGCTTGCGTCGCTATGAAGGCGTCGACATCGGCATCGGTCAAAGGGCCTCTCAAGGGTGTATGCCACGCGTAGAAGGCCAAGAGCGCAACGAGTAACGACGTTAAAAGGACGGTAGTCTTTTTCATTTTGTGACCCCTCATCATAGGCGATTTACGCGGTCATCTGCGACTTCCGTCGCGGGCAGAGTGCCAACCAACTGCTCATTAATCATCAGCTGCAATGGAATGCTCCGATGCTTTTGAGAATGGAGTAAGTGACTTCCGTCCGCTTTGAGAGATACCTTGTATCCGGCATGTCCATGTTCAGGGCAAAGATATATGTCTCACTAAGGCACTCCAACCATCCGACATGCCAACCAACATCCATGCTCTCTTTACCATGCCGCCAGCCGGTTTTGGAGCGCATCACCCAACTGGCGTTTCGTTCGCTCACCATAATATCCCTTGCCGCGGCGTATGTTGCCTCTGACAGCGGCAGCAGTTCCTGAGCCAGGCTTGATAGGAAGTCGATTTGCTCAGTGGCGGATATCTTGAGCGTGTCGTCCAACCAATAGGTCGTTAGCTGGTCGATAGAGCCAGTGTCTAGGTTGCCGTACCCAAGGCTGGCTAACCCCTTGGACATGGTTTCTGGCCCAGCCATTCGGGCTATCTCCTGATACACCCACACGACCGAGTTCTGGAAGGCCGACGCCAGAGACTGATCCTGGTTCCACGCGCGTGAAGCTCTCGGAACTCCATCCCATCGAAAAACCGTAGTGGGCGTTGCCAAACCGTATTCGAGTGCAATCAGAGTATGCGGGATCTTAGACGAGGAAGCGGGTGAGAACCGCTTTTCTGCACGCTCGAAGTTGCTTGCCCATATCTGCCCGTCGGACAGGCGTTTGACTATGACTGCGGTATGCTCAGTCTGATTTCCGCTTGCTTCAACAATATGCCCAACGTCTATTGCCTCAGCTGATGCGGGAGGCACGAGAACAGTGGTGTGCAGTGCTAGGGACAACACGAACCACAGCTTTGTAAGAGTCGCGATTGAACCGACTTGCGTCTCGCCACTCTTCGTAGCGCTTGTTGATACTGGAAGCACTCTCAAGCCTGGCTTATTCACTCACTGCGTCTCCATGCCGGTGTTTAATGCGGCGTGAGCAAGCTTACGCAAGCAGCTCGAGGGAAGGCGTCGGATGTCTGCTTCGAGCCCAGAGCGTGGGATGCTGCAAAGCGAACGATTGCGACTAACCCAGGCGGCTTGTGAGTTTGTCGAAGGCCTGGTTCCAACCGCCTTCGCCCGCGGTTCCCTCAGGAACGCCGACATGCACCATCTTCATCCGCGTTCTGCCGTCCTCCTCTGACAGTTGGACGATCACTTCAGTTATGTCGGGATGACCCTCGGGCATGCCCATTGCTTGTGGTGAGATCAGCGTTCCATCCTCGTTGCACATGCTTTCGGTGTAAACGAGGCGCGTCGGTTCGTTGATTTCCTTGTAGACACCGATGAACCACATCGAAATTGAGCGCTCGGCCGAGGTCATTTCCATGCAGACCTTACGTTTGCCTCCGACCCGTAAATCCATTTCTGCCACCGGAACGGACATGCCGTTTAGGCCGTACCATGACTTGAACAGCTCCGGCTCGGTCCACATGCGCCAGACATCCGCGACGGGCGCTTCAAAAACGCGTTCGATTTCGACCCAAGACTGTTGGTTATTCATCTTCCGCGTCCCTCATGGCTTTTAGAATGTCACTCATGGCGTCGAACCGTACGTCCCAAATGTGCCGATACTGATCGGTCCAATCCACAACCGTCTTCAACGGGTCGATATTGAGCCTGCACGGTCGGAACTGAGCGTCGCGCCCCCGCGAAATCAGGCCTGCATTTTCCAGAACACGAATGTGTTTGGAGACAGCGGGCAAACTCATATCAAACGGCTCGGCAAACCAATGGTTTTTGGCGTCACGTGCGTAGCACATGCGCTTGTCTTTATAGGAAACTCTGGCGCTGCGTGGCATTGTATATTGTACAGAGGGCGTGGTCCCGGCCAAACGCAGCCCGGTTTCAACCTCCGTCAATACCACTGCAGAGGCTTGCGAGGTTAGATTTATTCGGCAGCTTCCCAATAAAGCGCCGAGCGTTCAGGCATTGCCGTTTTCTCTGCTGCCTGTCCCGGGTTTTTCGTCTCTGTCACCTGTGACAGGAAGCGCCAGTTCGCGCTTACCCAAATGGTGAATGCCGCGAACCAGCTTAAGCTCGCAACCAAATGCGCGCTGCCCAACACACTGACACCAAACTCTGGCGCGACGCGCAAAACAACTGACAGAACGAGGAAGAGCGCTCCGCCTTTGAGGGAGCGTGACAGCCCCAAAGGTCGATCCGTATGCAAAAGACCCGCGATGCAGAAGACGGCGTAAATGCCGAGACCGAGACCGCCCATGAAAGCCATGTGCAGGCCGGTCACTTCGGTCCAAGGTGCGCCGAGGCGCGCGGCACCGACAAGGATCAAACCGATGCCAGCCAGTGCGCTCGATCCGGCAAGCATGAGGATCTCGGCCCGGGCCGCATCGCGCCCAATGAACGCCTCGCCGACCCGGTCCATGAAAGCGGCACCGGCAGCGATCAGGAGCCATGCCGAGACGGCGGGGCTGGCGCCAAGCAACTCGCCTGCCATCGCAACCAGGACAAGACCCGGCGCAAGGTGCAGCCGTCCCGGATGCGGCCGAAAGGGCGACGTGCGCTCGGTCGGGTCGAGAACGAGGTTCGTGACGGGCACGGTGATCCGCGAGAGCGCGAGCCCAAGAAGGCCGAGGAAAGCGAACCCGGATAGGTGGATGCCCATCGTGGCCAGCGTAAGATCGCCGGTGGCAAAGCCAAGGCGCCCCGCTGCGGTGCAGGCGGCGAGCACGGCAAGCCAGAAGACGAACGCCAGCAGGCGGTCCGTTTTGCGGCGGACCGACAGCGCAATCAGCCAGACGGTCAGCGCCGTCATCCAGACAAGATCCGCAACCGCACCGGCCAGCCCTATAGCATCCCAGCCGAACAGACCGACGACCCGACCGACGGCCCACAAACCGGCGAGCGTCCAGAGCGGAGGGCCCCGTGGCGGCTCTGTGTCGGTCCATTCCGGCGCGGCGGTGGTAACGAAGCCGATCAACGCCGCGCCAAAGGCCCCGATCAGCATCTCGTGCGCGTGCCAAAGTGAGGGCGGTACATCGCGCGCCAGCGGCAGGTCGAAGCCCCACGCGATCACCCAGAGGGCCGGAAAGAGCGCGGCATAAAGCGCGGCCAGCGGGAAGAACAGGCGAAAGCCCTCGTCGCCGAGCGTGGCGAGGATGGCCTGCGGAAGCGGGCGCGCGCGGTCGGAGGCGAGGCCGCAACTCATGCAATCTGCCTTTCGTCGACGTCGTAGATGTGGCGGAAGATCGGGTCACTGCGGGTGGCGTGCTGCACCCAGTCGAACAGGTCGCCCTCGCTCCGCGCGCCAGGTGTTCCATCTAGCCGGCGGTCGCCCAATATGCCGCGCCCGTGGGTGTCGAGCACGGCGATCCGGTGGGCGATCCGAGCGGCTTCAGACAAATCATGAGTGATGAACAGGCCCGACAGGCGGCCATCGGCGCAGGTCTCGATGACAAGGTTTTGCATGCGCCGCCGCAGCGCCACGTCCAGTGCCGTGAAAGGTTCGTCAAAATAGATGAAGTCGGGCCGCACCGCGAGGGCGCGCGCGATGGCCACCCTTTGCCGCATGCCCCCTGACAGTTCCACCGGGTATTTGTCGAGGTCATCTGGCTGGAGCGCCACTTCTGCTGCGACCTCTGCGATGCGTGCCGCGCGGTCGGTACGTTTGAGACCGGCCAGGCGCAGCACATAATCGATGTTTCCTGACGCCGTGGACCATGGCATAAGCGCCGGTTCCTGAAAGATCATCGCGTGCTGCGCGTAGCTGCCTGAGATGCTTCCCGCACGCGACTCCATCAGCCCGGCGGCGATATGGGCAAGGGTGGACTTGCCGCAACCCGACGGACCGACAAGGGCCACGATCTCACCCCTGCCGACGTCAAGGTCAATATCGTCGAGCACGGTGCGCCCCAGATAGGCGTGGCCAATCCCTGTCAGTTTGAGCGCCGTCATCGCTTGACCCCCCAGGGCTGGGCAGCGTGGCGCCAGCGGTCGATCTCGGCCTTCACGGGCTGGACGAGCGTGTACTCTACAACGATCAATAGCGCGACTGCGATCAGCACCCAGGCGAGTGCAAGACCGATGTCGAGATTGATCCGCGCATCCGCGAGCGCGCCGCCGATGCCCCCGGCATTGGCCAGAAGCTCCGCCATGACGGCCACTTTGAAGGACGTGCCGAGCGCCAGCGCGAGCGCGGGAAAGAGCGTTGTTGTGGTCTGGCGCAACCCGATAGTCAGGAACCGCCGTACCGGTCCGGCGCCGAAGGCCTTTGCCATACGGTCAAGCAGCCTGTCGCGGGTTGTAATACCGCGGGCTGCCCCCATGAAAACCACCGGCAGGGCGGAGACCAGAATGACGGTGCGCACTGTCGCGTCCGAGCCGCCGAACCAGATCATCGCGAGCACGATCCAGGCAATCGGCGGCACGCCCATCAACACCGTGACCAGCGGCGTTACTAGGCGGAGCGTCGCCGGGGAATATCCCGCCGCCACGCCTAGCGTTATGCCAGCCCCGGCCACCAGCAGGAAACCGGTGACCGCGCGTTGCAGCGTCAGCGCCGCGATGTCCCAGGCCGCAGGATCGACCGCCAGCCTTGCCACCATCCACACCGTGTCGAGCGGCGACGTCAGGATGAACGGGCCATAGGCCTCGTGCCCCGCCTGCCAGGCCGCGAAGAGCAACGACAGCGCCGCAAGCCCGGCCCAGCCCGACCAAAGGAAGGCTCCTATGCGGCCGATCCGTGTCATCCTTGCGTTGACGGCAAGAGGCGGCCAGTCCGCGCGCTATAGGCTGACCAATCCGACGCGAACGCCTCGGCCATCATCTGTTCCTCGTGATCAATCCTCAACAGATACAGAGCCCCGAAAGCGATAAAGCCCGACGGACCCGCGATCCAGTTGCCAAGAAAACAGGCCTGCGCCGCCGTGATTAGGAACAGCGCAGCATACATTGGGTGCCGGATACGAGCATAGACACCATGCGTCACCAATTGGTGCCCTTCACGCAGTTCCAGCGCCGGGGACCAGTAGGTGCCGAGATCTGCGTGGGATCGCCAGAAGAGCCAAAGCCCAGGTAGGGCGAGCCCAACACCAAGAGCATTCACCCCCCAAGGCAGATTAAACCCGGCGACATCGAGCAGCGGTGTCGCGATTGCGATAGCCGGCAAATACATCATCCCGACGCCGACGCCTTGGATCAGGAAGGCCTCACGCCGTCCGCCAACTGAGCTTGCGACGGGCAGAGCTGTCGCATCCGTTATTAGGATACGGATAAGAAGCCAGCCAAGCGTCATCAGCAAAAAGAAAAGGATCCCGAGGCTCAGCCGGTCCTGCCAAAGGGCGAGACAGGCCAGCACGACCGCGATTGCCGCGGGCACCGCGAATTGCCGCGCGATGCTCGGGGCTGAAGGGGCTGGCTCAGACATAGAATGCGTCGTCGGGCATCGCGCCGCCGATTCGGGTGAGGTCATCCCCCGCCATGGCTGCCAGCATCCGCTCAATATCCGCCCGCGCCTCCGTCGCCGGGCGGGCGACGAGGTTCGAATTCGGAATCGACGCAGCCAAGAGCGGCGCGGGCATCCCGAGCGACTCCGTGGCATTGGCGGCCGCCGCATCGGGATTGCCCAGAACCTCCTCCGTCGCCTCTTCCAGCGTGGTAAGCAAAGACGGCAACGCATAGCCGCTGTCGTCAAGGAACTCCTGCATGACCGCGAGTCCCGCCTGCGGCAGTACTGGGGCGGCGCCGGTCATCTCGCCCCAGGCATCCTGAATGCTGATCGCACGGCGGATGTCCTTGCCCGCCTGCCGCCCGCGCAGCACGGCGGCAGTAGTTGAAGGTTCCGCCGTCAAGGCCGCATCGACGCGGCCCGCCAGTATCAACTGCATCGCCTCGATGGGTGAGCCCGCATAGGTGATTTCCAGATCGCTCGGGTTCATCCCGTTATGTTTTAGGAGTTGGCCAAAGATGATCTCCGGCGTGTCGCCTCGAAACGGTACCGCGATGTGACGCCCGGCTAGATCCGGGATCGCGTTAATCGCGGCATCTTCGGCGATGATGTAGAGAAGTCCGTTGGTCATGGCATTGGCGAGCCGGATCGGGAAGCCGCGATTGTAGAGGTTCGCCGCCGCCTGGATCGGGACGACCGACAGCAGGATCCCGCCCGAGGTCAGGCCCGCACGTAACTCGTCGGGGTTTCGCCAGGCGGTGAAGCTGGTCTCGGATGCAATGTCCGACAGCTTTCCGGTCGCGACCGCGTGGGCCAGCGTGATTGAAGGACCAGCGGGTGGCCCGTAGATCGCCAAGCTTGGGATCGGTTGCGCGAGAACCAGGCGCGGCAGCGCAAGTGCGCCGGCGGCGGTGCCGAGAAGGCCAAGGGTGGATCTGCGGGAAAGAGTCGTCATTGCAACTGCTCCTGAATGCCGGTAACCGGCGTTTCGTCATCGAGTAGGACAAGTTGGATCTGAACGGGCCCGCTGCGGGCCGCGACCCAATGCATATCGCCCGCCTGCACGGCCAGAACGCTGCCAGGGCCAAAGCGGCGCTCGACCCCTTCGTCGACAGCATCGCCGTCGCCCCATGACATTTCGCCCGACAGGACCGTCAGAAGGCGCAGGCCACTCTGCGTGGCGTGGGGCGGCACCACGTCGCCTGCGTCGACCGACAGAAGCAGCATGGCCGGAGCACCCTCGGCCGTTAGGGCTAGCGGCGTCAGTTCGGCCACGTCGTAGACCGTGCGCGCAGGCAGCAGCGACGTATCGATCAGTTTAGTTTCAGCGGTGGCCATTGCAGGCAGCACCAGCAACGGGAGAAGAAAGCGTTTCATGAACTGTCTCCAGGATTAGAAGCGCCGGCGAGGCGCATGTTTTTGGCTGGGACGCTGTCGGGGTCTGGCTGATTAAGGGTATCGCCGCCGTTTGGGCGGCTGAGGATGTAGGCGCTGGCGCAGGCAAGGCAGATCGTTTGCATGGTCAGCACCTTGCCCGAAGCGCCCGCAAGACAGCTGGCTATCAAGGCGGTGCCCATCATGACGTGCGCTGTAAGCTTATAGCGGGGTGCGATGGCGCGATGTATTCGCCAATCTGCGATCATTGGACCGAAGACGCGGTGTTGCTCCAATGTCCGCGCCAGGCGGGGCGAGCCGCGGGCAAAGCAGAACGTGCCGAGGATGATGAAGGGTGTCGTCGGCAACACCGGAAGCACCGCGCCCAGGGCGCCTATCGCGACGGACACAGCGCCCGCTGCCACCCAAAGCGGGCGGCTGGCAGTCACAAGTGAGAATTTGATCCGTGTCATGGTACGTGGCGACTCGGCAATATAATCGGTATTTTATATACCCATTACTAAGGACGTGTGGCATGAACCTTGATCCTGATCAAATCACTCGGACTTTTCGATGCGGCTGACCCGGTTTACCGATTTCGGCCTGCGCGCCTGCATGCGAATGGCTGCGGATCCCAGCCGGGCCTTCTCGACCGCGGAACTGGCCGACGAATTCGCCATCTCGCGCAATCACCTGACTAAGACGATTGCTGCTCTGGCACATGCAGGCATCGTTACGACGCGAAGGGGGACCGGGGGTGGCGCGATGCTGGCCCGACCGGCGCAGCAGATCTCGATCGGTCAGGTTGTCGAGGTTCTGGAGGGCGGCTCCGCCCTTGTCGAGTGCTTCCAGCCCGATGGTGGGTCCTGCATCGTTCGTCCCGACTGCCGCCTCAAAGGCATGCTTTTGCGCGCTCGGTTTAAATTCATCGCAGAACTGCAACAGTTTACGTTGGCAGATTGTGCTTTGCCGAAACCAAAAGAAAGTCGACATGACACTGACGAGTGAAACTGTCCGGGCCTGGCAAGGACCGGCGATCTTCAGCTACGGCTTTAGACCATTCTTCCTTGGCGGTGCTGCCTGGGCCGTCGCCGCAATGGCGCTTTGGATTGCGATACTGACCGGGTCTTTGTCGGTGCCGACAGCCTTTGATTCGGTGTCGTGGCATGCGCATGAATTTCTGTTCGGCTATCTTGGGGCCGTGATCGCAGGCTTTATGATGACGGCCGTTCCGAACTGGACAGGTCGCCCTCCAATCGTCGGTTGGCAACTCGCCGTACTGTTCGCGCTCTGGGTGGCGGGGCGTGTAGCGATCGTGATTTCGGCGCACCTGACGCCATGGCTCGTTGCGTTGATCGATCTTAGCTTCGGCACCGTTCTCATGCTATCCATGGCGCGCGAAATCACAGCGGGAAGGAACTGGCGCAACATCATCGTGATCGGAATGCTCGCGGTTTTCGTCTTCGGGAACGGCATTTTTCATTGGGACGCGGCACGCGGGGACTATGCGGCGTCCGGTTTTGGCCTCCGGGTCGGGCTTGGGGCATCCGTCATGCTGATCGCCATCATCGGCGGGCGCATCATTCCCGCCTTTACGCGCAACTGGCTCGTTCAGAAAGGAGCTGGCCGCTTGCCTGCGCCGCCGATGCAACGGCTGGACACGGGCGCTCTACTCGTCCTGCTTGCGGCTCTTCTGGCCTGGGCTGCCCTGCCGCGGAGTGAAGTGACAGCGTATCTGCTCCTGGTCTCGGGCGCCCTGCATCTCGTTCGGCTCTCCCGCTGGTGCGGACTGGCCACACGCGTAGAGCCGTTGGTGCTCGTCTTGCACGCAGCCTACCTCTTTGTGCCGCTCGGAGCCCTCGCGATGGGCGCTGAGATCCTTCTACCTGGATTACTCGGCATCGCGTCGGCGCAGCATCTTTGGATGGGCGGCGCCATTGGCCTGATGACGCTTGCCGTGATGTCCCGCGCGACGCTTGGACACACGGGGCGGCCTCTTGCGGCTGGTGCCGCGACGGTGGCGATGTATTTCGCGCTTGTCATCGCTGTGATGGCGCGTGTGGCGGCGGGAATCTGGCCCGCTGCGGCGGCGGGCCTGCACGCAGTCTCCGGCACTATGTGGATCGCCGCATTCAGCGGCTTCTGCGTGATCTATGGCCCGCTTCTATGGCTGCCTCGCGCAACTGCAGGGGACTGAACCTTGGGCTGGATCGAGTTCACAGCGGCCTTCGTCCTGTTCTTTCTCAGTCACACGCTACCAGTGCGCCCACCGCTGCGGCCTCTGCTTATTAGCGTGTTCGGGCAACGCGGATTCACCATTGTCTATTCAACTTGCACTAGTGCGGTGACTACACGCTATGTCCCGCGTAGCGGTCATTCATAGTGTCCACAGAAAACTACTGCACTGAGCCCGGACCTCCCAATTGCTGCACGGTGCTCATTGCGAAGCGAAGCACCTTAAGCAGACCTTGAGTTCAGTAATCGCGCTTCCATGGTCCACCAGAAGTTCCATCGAATACCGCGCTCATTATTCGGTGAAAGGGCGCGCGCTATGGGAGCAACTAGAATTTCAATCGCTTGGCTTTTTTGCCCATCAAAAATGCGCTTAAGAGAGAGACGACCGCTAAAGTGCAGGTTTCTTGAAGCACCGGAAGCAGAGCTTCCATCGTGTGTATGTTTCCAGCCGGTCTACTTCTGTTGGGAAATAGTCGGTTGGTGGTTCTGTCGGAATAAACGCACCTGCCAGAAACCTACTGACCGAGACTTCCAGTCCAGCCTTGCGGAATGCGCCAGCAAAGTCTGCGACAGAGTGGTTCGGAACAGGGATTCGAGAGAACTCGGCGATCTTTGGTCGCCAGAATGCCCAGAGTGGATTGTCGGAATGACAACATGTCACCGCATCGTAATGCCCACCAGGTTTCAGGACGCTTGCGACCTGTCGGGCGTGATCTTCCAGATCGTCGATCAGGTAGATGACTTCATGGCTGAACGCCATATCGAATCCGCCTCCGGTGTCTTGCAGCTGGCTGGAAGCGAGATACTCAATAGGCCGGTCTCCCTTGGCCGCATTGGCCAGCGATACGCGGTTACGCGCAAGATCAACGCCAACGCCCGCAGCAAAGTGCCGCGCCTCGTAGAGCGTCCGCAAAAAGCCACCCTGATTGCAGCCAATATCAAGAACCCGCGCGGATGACAGGTCTTGTTCGGGAATAGCCTTGATCATCTCACGCCAGATCCAGGCGTGTTCATCGGTCATACTATCTTCTTCGACCGGATCGGTGGACCAAGTGTTGATGAGCTCGATCATCCTATGCGGCTCTTTCTTCCAATTGTTTCAGCAGAGCCCTGAAGTTCTTGCGGGCATCCCCCGGATGTCGCACCTTCTTCACTTTTGCGAGGTTCGATAAATCATCGCCGACTACAATCAACCCGACCATGCCCCAGTCGTAGTGAGGCAAGCACAGGTAGCCGTAGATGCCCGGAACCGTAAGCGTCAGAATAAGCTCCTCATCGATCGCACCGTTCCATGGTTCAGCCCCCTCTGGGATCATCCCGCGCTTCGACGCGGCGTTGTGACTTGGGTCGGTAGCCAGAAACTGCACGCTGTCGCCGGGTTCGATGTGCAAGATGGCGGGTTCGAAGACGTTAACGATGTTGGCATCATTACAATCGACATTCAGCATCATGACAGAATGATCGGCGACGGTGCTTTGCGCCTCATCGGTGTTGGCAAGCAATGGCGATGCAGCGGCAAGCGCGCCGAGTGAAAGGGCAAAACGACGACGGTCAAGCATGGGAATAGGCATGAACGACAATGTCCTCCTTGGGTCCGGTTGTGATGTGGATATCAACGCCGTAGGTTTCCGCGATCTCAGGACGGCGCAGGATGTCATGCGGTGTCCCTTCGGCCAGCACTTCTCCCTGCCGCAACAAGATCAAATGATCGGCAAAACGGGCGGCGAGGTTCAGATCATGCAAAGCCACGATACCGACAGCGTTGCGTTCTGAAACGGCGTCGCGAATTCGCTTCAACACGCGTAACTGATGGTTCAGGTCAAGCGCCGAGGTCGGCTCGTCAAAAAGATACACATCAGAATTGCGAATGAGCGCTTGGGCTACGGACACCATTTGGGCCTGTCCGCCGGATAGCTCGCTGATATAGGCGTCGGCCAAATGGCCGATCTCGGCATCATGCAAGGCCTGCGCCACTGCATTTGTGTCTTCGGATGTGACACGCCATCCTCTCAGGTTCTTGTGGGCCATCATGACGACGTCAAAAACCGTTAATGCGGCGTTGGCGGCAAAGAACTGGGGCATAAAACAGACGCGCGACAGCCGAGCCTTGGGTGAAAGGGTTGCCAGATCGGTATCGCCCAACATGAAAGTACCCTCGGCCTTTAACAGCCCAGCTATCGCGCGGAACAGTGTGGATTTACCAGAAGCATTCGGCCCGATCAGCGCAGTCAGCTGGCCAGATCTCAATGGCGCAAAGCGGGCTTTCCTTAGAATTGGACGCGGGCCGTAGGCAAAGTTGAGATCGTAAACCTCAAGTGTCATTGCCAATGCCGTTTGCGTTGGCTGAGGATAAGGCTCACAAAAAACGGGATGCCAATCAGCGAGGTGATCATGCCGATGGGGTAGACAATGCCGGGTGTGATGGCTTTGGACAGGATCGAGGTCCCTGACAGAATGAGCGCACCCGCGAGCGCAGAGAGTGGCAAAAACCCTCGTTGGTCTTCGCCCACGATCATTCGCGCAATGTGAGGAGCGACAAGGCCCACAAATGCGATAGCGCCGACAAAAGACACTGCGACAGCTGAAAGAAGCGAAACGCCCGCCAGCACCATCAACCGTAACGCATTTACGTTGACCCCCAACGCGGCAGCCTTGTCCTCGCCCATTCTCAGCGCGGTCAGTGCCCATGACCGACTGAGAAAGTATGGCAGAACGATCGCAAGGATCACCACACAAACTGCCACCTTGGGCCAGGTGGCGCGGGCAAGTGAACCCAACTGCCAAAAGATCAGTTGCGCCAGTTGCAGCTCGGATGCGCCATATTGAAGGAATGCCAGCAGCGCGTTGAAAGTGAACATCATGGCGATGCCCATCAGGATCATCGTCTCGGGGTTTGCCCCGCGCAGACGGGTCACGAGAAACAAAAGCAGCGACGCCGCCATTGCAAAAACAAACGCGTTTACTGTTACAAACAACGCGCCTACACCGGGCAAGACTGACCAGCCCAAGACGATAGCCACGGCTGCCCCGAAACTTGCGGCCATGGATAGACCTAATGTGAATGGCTCCGCCAATGGATTATTGAGGATTGTCTGAAGCTCTGCGCCAGAAACGCCAAGCATGCCCCCGACAACGACCGCCATCATAGCAACTGGCAACCGGAGGTCCCAGATGATGACCTCTTCCTTAGTCGTGGCGACTGAGGGGTTTACGATCACTTGAGCGACCCGCCAGAAGCTGAGGTCAGCCGGACCGGTGATCACGTCAACCACAACGGTCGCGAACAGGATCAATACAGCAGCAACCACAAGTATCACGCGCCAAACGGCGCGTTTGCGATAGCCGCCAACAATCGTGTCAACGCTGGGCGTGTTTGAAAGCTCTGTCATAGAAAACGGCCCCACCGCGTTACTGCGATGGGGCATTTCGCTTATTGAGTTGCCTGATCAGCGCTCAGCCAAAACTGGCCTGAGGCTTCAAAAGGCATGAATTCTGTATGCAGACGATTGAGTGTATCCTGCGGATCTAGGTCCTCAAAATCGTCTGGGTAGAGCCACTTGGCAATCTGCTGAACAGCCACGAAGTGATACGGGGAATTGTAGAACTGGTGGTAGATTGAGTGGTAGTTGCCGTCTTTCACCGCGCGAAGTTCGCTAAAGCCAGGACGGCTAGCAAGGGCTGCGATCTTCTCAGCATTGACTGCTTGATCACCTTCGTACCCTAGGAGGGTCGATGTTACCTCTGGTTTGGCTTCTGCCCAGTTGGCACCTGTACCAATCACGTGATCCGGATCGGCTTCAAGGACACCTTCCATCGACAGGGTCACGGAATAGGCATTGGCAAGCGTTGACGCAAAGTTCACGCCACCTGCCAATTCGACGAAGCGTCCATAATTGTATGGCCCAAACGACCAGCAGCAGAAATCAGGCTGCCAGCCTGCGGCGTTTTCAACCACGACGAGCGGGCGATCTTCGGCGGGGATTGTGTCGACAATATTCGTAACCTTCCGCATCTCAGCGATGTAGAAGTCGATGAACTTCGCAGCGCCTGCCTCTTCGCCAAGAATACGACCCAGGATCAACAGTGATGGCACGGTATTCTCGGTGGCATTGCGGCGGAAGTCGATAAACACGACCGGCACGCCCGCCTTGTCAAGCTTCTCGATCAGGCCGGTCTCCTCAGCTTTGAAAAGGTTGCCTGAGTCAAGCAGAACCAAATCGGCATCGGCTTCCAGCACTCCTTCAATACTGAAGTCTCCAGCGTAGGGGTTGCCAAAGTTGATCATGCGTTCCGTGTCGGCCGGAAACGCGGCTTCAAACTTGCGGAATGCGTCTGGATCAAACTGAACCAAATCGTCTTTCCATCCAACAATGCTCTCGAACGGATTCCCGTCGGTAATTGCGGAAATCGCATACATCATCCGGCCTTCGCCTAGGATGATTTTGTCAGGACGCTCGTCAAGCGTCACTTGCCGACCGGCGATGTCAGTTAAAGTCACAGCTTCGGCCTGTGCGGATGTTGCTTGCGTGAACAGAGTCACGGTTGCTGCAAGCGTAAGGGCAAAGCCGCTCATGAAACGAGTGTTCATAGCGTGCTCTCCTATTGGCTACCCTCTAGTTCCTAAATTCATCTGAAGTTAAAACCAAGTAAAAAACTCAGGTATGAAGTAGCTTACCTCTTTGTTGCACTCGCAAAGCGCCTAGAGCAGACCTCGACCGATGGAGCCCGAACAGCGGGATTGCCTGGCGCTCCGGAAAACGCGAAGCTCGCCGAAGCCAGGGTCGCACGGATCAGCTCTGGACCAGTTCCGTATAAAAAGATGGTCGCATGGCTCACAGATCAGGCGAGAGAGGTATTTCGCTACCAAGTAACGGGTGCAACATCCAACCCAAGCGGCATTCCGAACAGTGTCAGCCCCTACGGCCAACGACGCTGGTTACTTCACGTTTGGTGGTCCACTAAGAGGACTAAACCCAAGCCACAGCTGCCGATACTCCCGCCAATGACGGAACGCTCCGGATTCACTGCGACTTGCAACGCGCCCATCCAAGCCGCCACTGATCATGGGCGGGATGGCCGTATTGGTAAGGATTAGCGGATGCCGCCATGCCTTGTTCAGCAGCCACTTCGCCTAGCTCATAGGCAGACTGATTTTGAGCTTGTGGCGCCAATGCGGCATTGCTCCGAATTGACCGCATCTTGGTGGCAACGCGCCAGCCAAGCTCCCAGTCAGTTTGGAGGATAGTCCCATCGCTATACGGATTGTCCGATATCGGGCGGCCAGTATTCGCCGCATCTTGGCCTCTCTGGAACTCATGCGTGTCAAACAGCATTCCTAGCCCAAGTAGGTTGCGTAACATCTGCGCGTCTTTCTTTGTCAGTGACTTTCTCGTCGGAAAAAAGTTCGACGGCTCGTTGCGTAAAGTGCCACATCGCCGCAGCTTGCAGCGTTCGTACAAGTGATTTGGAACAAGCCCGTTGCAAACAGCGCGGGCTATCGTTGAGCAAGAAGGGTGACTCCTCACGTGAAGTGTAAAGCTTCCTTCTAGGTGTGGCGGATTGTCGCAAAAGCACACGGCCCAAATCTGAAGTCCATGCCAAGCCGTACCTCTGACGCAAGCATGCATGCCAGCACAGACACGCTCTTGGTGAGCATTCAAAAGGAGACGCGCCATGACCTTTGTTGAAACTGTTGCTGCTCAAAGCCTCCGCATACCGACCATCCGCAGTGCCGATTGGTTCCTACGCGTGCCGCTGGCTACAATCATAATTGAGCAAGGGGTTTTCAAATTCCCGGACTTCGCAGTGCAAGCCGAGAGCTACGGCTTACCGTTGGTTTTGTTTGCGCTTGCGGCTTTCGCTGAAATTGCAGGCGGGCTCGCAATTCTGGTGGGTGGCTTAGTACGCAACAACTGGATCAGTGATGCTCTGACACGCCTTGGCGGCCTTGCGATATCAATTGTTGTCGCCGGTGTAATCGTGATGATCTATTTTGGCCCCTTCAGCGGTTGGCAACTGCAGGGCATGTTGCTCGCAGCGGGGTTGTTCTTCGTGTTTCGTGGCAATGGAGATGTCCAAAGCCGCAGGCTGATCTAGACAATTGAACAGGAGCTCGCAGACATTTCTGCGGGCTCCAAGCCACATGGCCAATCGGGTGGCACTTCTCGAGAAAGAGCGACAAACAAGGCCACGTCTTCGTAAGAACCATGCTTCGTCTGTCATCCTGAATCCGCAAATCCAGCTTCAGTTTTACCTTCGTTAGCTCTGTCACGCGTTGACGTCGTAGTCGAGCGATTTAGCTCCCAGATACTGGACAATATCAATCACCTCGAAAGGCGGTCATGCTCGACTTCATCCGCAAGGTTGTCAGCTCCGGCACCAATCAGCGCTACCAGAAGGTACCTTTTTCCCCGGTACAAACTGAGATCACGTCGGAGAAGCTTGAAGTCGACGGTCAAATACCGCCTGAGCTTTCGGGCCTTTACGTTCGCAACGGCCCAAATACGGCGGGGCCCACGGGCCCACACCAGCACTACTTTAGTGGTGACGGGATGCTCCATGGCGTCCACATCGAAAACGGCCAAGCGAAATGGTATCGAAATCGTTTCGTGCGCAGCGGTGACGTCCCCAAGAGACTAGGGGTGCCTGATCCGGGTGGACCCGTAACGAACAACCTTGATGTCTCACCGAACACCAATGTCGTAGAGTTCGCAGGTAAGCTCTACGCGACAATCGAAGCGGGTGTCAGTATGGTCGAGATCACGCGCGAGCTCGAGACCGTGGCGCGATCCAACTTAAACGGTGTGCTAGAACATGGCTTTACGGGGCATCACAAAATCGACCCGGTGGACCACGACATCCATGCTGTCACCTACGCGTCCAAGATAGGGGCCAACGCTTTATATCAGCGCCTGGCGCCAGACGGGCGGCTTCTAAACCGGATAACCGTGCCGCTGTCGGGGATGACCCAGATTCACGACATGTCCATCACAAAAAACTACGCAATCATCTTTGACCTCAGCGTGGTGTTCAGCCCGTGGGCCTTATTGAAGTCCACGCTGCCGATTAAGTGGGATGGCAACAAAGATGCACGTGTGGGTGTAATCCCAAAAGGTGGCAATGCCGATGACGTTCGCTGGTTCGACCTGGCCCCCTGTTACGCCTATCACGCGATGAACGCCTACGAGACAGAGGGCGGTGACGTCATTATCGATGTCAGCCGATACGCAAGAGCCAGCCAAAAGGACATGTATGGCCCGCTGGGCGATACCGAGCCAACAATTGATCGCTGGACACTGCCAATGGCGGGCGCGGCGACAGAGGCAATTGAGGAGCGAGTATTCGGGCTGCCTCTCGACTTTCCGAAGATCAGTCCGGGTGTTGAGGGGCGTGCCTATCGGTTTGGCTACGCGGTCGAGGCATCGCTCGATCCGTCCTTTGATCGTGCCGCCAAACTCGATTTTCAAACGGGTGAGGTCCAATATCAATCGTTCGATGACGGTATGTCATCGGAAATGACGTTCGTGCCGCGCGGTCCGGCAGAGGACGAGGGCTGGCTGATGGGATTCGTGTACCAGCCGAACCTTGAGCGCTCACGTTTGGTTATTCTGGATGCGCAGCGGTTCAAGGACGATCCCGTCGCAAGCATATGGATTCCTGACCAGTACGTCCCCATTGGCACCCATGGAGGATGGTTCCCAGCTATGTAAAGTCAGACTGCCCCTAACACTCCGAAGCTCATTTTGCCTAACCAAACGCATTGCCTGCCGTGTGGGCGAAGGCACCGCCCGCATGGCGCACTATCGGCGACGCTCGCCAGCTCTTATAAGCTATGGCCTCGGGTCAAAGCCTGGTTTCCGAACGTGCGTGTCTCGATGTCTTCGACACGCTCTTCATCCACCATCCGTGTACCTGGCTCAGCGCCAACGCGCGACGGATGTCTGCTCCGAGCCCATTCTACCCGTTGCTTCACATTGGACGAACGTCGGCTAATCACTCCAAGATCAGTTCACCGGTCGCAAACCTGTAAGAGCGGGCCACGATCCGTTTCACAACCGTCAATTCTTCTTCGTCACGCGGTGAGAAAATCATCACCAGGCCAGACGGCCATTGCCCCTGTGTCACCAGATAGTGGTCTTCGCCCCAACCAGCGCCTTTTACTGCAGCCACATCCCCTAAAGGCAAAACAAGATGCATGCTCCCGTTATCGGGTTTCGGATGAATATGGGCGAACTCCCGTCCGATCATGAAAGCGGCTTGGTTGCCTGGCGCCCCATCCTGCAAAACCAGAGCCCGCGATCCGGGAACGGAAATGCCACTGGCTTCATTGTTGATGTTCGGAAGAGCGAAACACCATGCGTGCAGTTTTTCGATTATCTCGTCAGGCCCGTGTTGGGTCAGTTGAGAGTGCGGCAGTTGTCCAAGCGTCTTAGGGGCTGGCCCAGAGCGAGTTGGAAGGCTGAGGGGTGCGCGCATTGTCGGCTCCTTGCTGTTGCTTGCGCTCAAGATATATGCGTATCCAAGCAAATGAATTGTATAAGGGTGCAAGCAGGCTTTGCATGAAAGCACAGAAATCGCGTTCGAACCAAACCCTAGAGTGGGCTGATATGCCTTACCTCTTGTCAGTCTGCGAGGTCGGTAGCCTTGCGGGTGCGGCCCGCCTTCTTGGCGTGAACCACTCAACGGTTTTTCGACGCATCCAGGCGGTGGAGGCACGCCTTGGCGTGCGCCTTTTTGAGCGCCTCGCACGAGGATATGTCATGACCCCAGCTGGGGAACGTTTCTATGAGCGCGGCATCCGGCTTTGCGCAGGCATGAATGAGATTGAGCGCGAACTGAGCGGACAGGATTTGCGTCTAGAAGGCCCGCTGACGATCACGACCACGGACTCTCTGCTGCATTGCCTTGCGCCATTATTTGCGCAGTTCCAGCACATGCACCCAGACGTCGAGTTGCGGCTGCTTTCTGATGTGCAGGCGCTTGACCTCATGCAACGGAACGCGGATATCGCGCTCAGGCCGACCAATGCGCCCCCCGAACACTGGGTCGGACGCGACCTTACAAAGCTGTCGTTTGCCACATATGCCCATCGCAACTACTGGCGGATCGTTCAAGATGAAGACCCGGAGGACTATCACTGGGTTTTGCTCGGCGACGATTTGAACCAATCCCCGATGAGCAAACTCTCCCGGCAATGCAAACATGAACGGGCCAAGTCCACAGTGCTCAATACGATGATGAGCGTTTTCGAGATGGTGAACGCTTGCTTCGGCATTGCTGCGATGCCTTGCTTTCTCGGGGAGAAACACCCGCATCTAGTGCGGGTTCACGGCCCCGACGACAGCGCCAATTGGCGCCTATGGCTTTTGGCGCATCCGGATGTTCGGCGCAGTGCGAGGGTGAATGCGTTTTATGACTTCGCGACCAAGAACATCGACGGCGAAGGCTTTGGGAAGCCATAGGTCCGTTTTTCAGCCATCAATGACAGGCATATCGCGTGCAGCATTCGCTGCGGGCACTGCTTGCGCTACAGAAGCAGAACTAACATCGTCGCCATGCCCGCAAACGCGAAAATCAAGACGCAATACAGAAGAAAGTCTTTCGCGATCCACATCGCCAGCCCCCAATCGGTAGGATGGACCCAGTGCCGACGGACCAACGTGGTCCTGGGTCCACCACTCGTAACGCGCAGCCATCCGCCAAGCACCAGCAGATAACTACACTGTGGCGATAGCGTTATGATGTCGCTGCAACTGAACACCCGAGCCTCGGTGGTATTGGTTCTGCATTCACCGCAGACTAACCGACGGAGCAAGAACGATTGCCATTCCCGACAAAATCAGTCAGAAATAAGCCAACGACTCGCTGCGGCCGCACATAGCCGCGAGTCCCGCGCTTCCGAAGTGGCTTGCGCTGCGGTCGATGAACGCAACGGTTGCTTGGCCGGGCCGCGCCGTCACTTCGGAAACGAACACCGTGGCCCATTGGGCACTCGGTGAGACTGTCCGCTCCGGCGTGCTGTGGGTGAGCATCCTTAACGGGGGGCGCCCAACAGTATCGGCCGAAGCGGACAGTGGTGGCGCAAGTATCATTAGAATCAGTGGCTCCAGCTTTCGCACGGCGGTGGCACAAAAGCCTTGTGTGGTTGGCCCCCGCATAGCACGGATTAAAAGAGATTTCGTATACCCTTTCAGAAGCGGCCTTATGTCCGTCCTTTTTGCGCGGCTTTAGCCCCTGGCCCTGATAGGGGCGGCTGGAGGGACCACAATCACATCTTTGGCCTTGCTATTTCTTGTTCTCTTGCTCTTCAGGCAGTGGTCATCGGTTCGATTGCACTGCTGCCGCGAACTTCAGGGATGAGCTCCCGACGTTGAGAACCAGGATGACGCCCGTCATTGAGCGAAATCCAAATGATGGATGCCGATCAGAATGAGCGTCGCAAGGAACAGGGTTTCCAGGACGATCAGAGCAATCGCGCGGGGGCCGACCTCAAGTATGCGGCTCATATCGGTTTTCATGCCAACCGCCGCGATGGAAGCGAGCAAAGCCCAAGACGATGTCTGGGCGAGGAAAGTGCCAAGTGCGGCCGGAATGACCCCGAATGAATTGAGCGTCGCTAGGGCAAGAAAACCGACTACGAAGGCCGGAACTATTGCAACGCCGCCCGTTGCGGCCCCAGGATTTACGTGCCTCCACCAGAGAGCGATCAGGATCACAACAGGTGCAAGAAAGGAGACCCGGATCAGCTTGACGAGTGTGGAAGTCTCGCCCGCTGTATCAGAGATGGAGAATCCTGCACCAACCACCTGTGCAACGTCATGCACTGTCGCCCCGATGAAAACGCCCGCTGTTACGTCGTCAAAGCCGAAAGCCTGGGTCAGGATCGGGTATAGTATCATCGCCACGGTGGACAAAACCGTAACACCCAAAACCGTGAACAAAAGGTTGCGTTCGGAACGTGTGTCTTTTGGAAGGACCGCTGCGATGGCCATTGCTGCCGACGCGCCACAGATGGCAACTGCCCCTGCAGTCAGGATCGCAAATCGTGGACCTTGTCCTAGGAATCTCGCGATCAGAACGCCGAAGGCGATTGTCGCCACCGTCCCCGCGACCAGCAACCCTACCATGCCCCAGCCCAAAGACGACAGCGTCTCGATACTGATGCGCGCCCCGAGAACTGCGACACCAAAGCGAAGAAGGGTGCGCGTTGAAAAGGAAATGCCTTCGGCGGCAGGGCTTCCCTCGCCAAGAAAGTTCAAAGCGATCCCAAAGAGGAGCGCCATGAGCATCGCGGGCGCGCCGTAGTGCTCTGCCACAAATTGCGCCGCCAGCGCGACAAGGCCTGCAATCAAGACGCCCGGGAAAAGAACACGGGCGCGCGCCTCGATTTTCCGCATGCGCGCGAGCCCAAAGCTCCCGTTGGTCATGATGGATTGTCCGTCGTCATGGGTTTGGAGCAGATGGCGTCCCGCACTAACGGAGGATCTGGCTTATCTGATTGGTTAGATTATGCGGCGGAGTCGCGGTGAAGCAAGCGTAGCGTTCCCGCCCAAAGTGTTTTCTTTGCCATAGCGAGGACCACAAAGCGGACCTTGGCTTCAAAAAATAGAATGGCAAGAACGTCCTGCACTGCGGACCCCATTACAGGTCGCACGGTACGACCGCTTCTCGGACAATCATGCCCACGCGCATCCTTCCTCAAACACTTTCTCTCTCTTCGAGCAACCTTGCCGCAGGCACGTCCAGGGGCTGCGCCAGCTTCTCAAGTACCGTGACAGTCGGGTTTCGGATGCCCCGTTCCACGCCGCTGACATAGGTCCGATGCAGGCCGCAGGCGAGGGCCAATCCCTCTTGAGAGAAGCCTGCCGCAAGCCGGTACTTCTTTAAGTTTAGCCCTACACGCCGGCGAACATCCATGACATCTGCACGGACACGGCTTCATCCTTTACGTCTACAGCCTATGAGTCTCTTTTTGCTGGACTTGTTCCGATCACCGAGCCATCACTTGCACCTGGGGGCTCGATATGGAGACCGAAGCAAATGTCGAAACTCTCACGCACAGCTCATCTTCTGTCGCTGGTTGCCATGTCTGCATGTGTCGCCACGACGCAGATGACCGCTGTATCGGTGGCATCGACCCCTAGCCTTGAACGGAAGGCGCGAACCGTCGCGACCTACAACCTCGTCGACCCCGCAAGTGCAGCCTTTCGGAGCACGCGCATCTATCGGCTGGAAAGCGGCGATATTGCCTTTTGCGGGGAGCGCAATGCCCGAAACCGCATAGGGGGCTTCGTCGGGTTCAAACCCTTCTACGTGCGTTTCGACCCGAGATCGCCTTCAAACGCTCCGCTGAACGAACAAACCGAGTTCTTGGCTGAGGCGGTTTGTGGGGCCCTTGCGCGCGGTCAAAGCATTCCGGTTCGGTAGCGGTAAGGCGATGACAATGCTTCAACCCACTCCAACGCCGCTGGAGTCGCATAGTGCGGCCTCTAGCCTAAGAGAACAGTACCTCGAGTACGGTTTCCTCGCCGGTGTGTGTCGTGTGATGTGGCGGCGCGGCGAGTTAATGGATGTTCTTCGCAGTCACACGGATCAGTCGGGCTATGACCTGCTTCTGGAGGCCCGCGGCATACAACGCCACGTACAGCTCAAATCCAGTTTTCTTGGAGCCAAGACCAGCCGCCAGAAGATCAACACACGCCTTGCCGCGCGGCCGAGCGGTTGTATCGTTTGGATCCGTTTCGATCCGACAACACTAGCCGAGGAGAGCTTCCTTTGGTTCGGTGGCGTCCCTGGCGCTCCCCTACCCGACCTCGGAGCGCGCGTTGCCAAACACACCAAGGGCAATGCCGAGGGGGTTAAGACCGAGCGTACCGACATCCGCGTCTTGAACAAAGGCGCCTTTGAGAATGTGAATGGGTTCGAGGCGTTGGCGGATTATTTGTTCGGAGGAGAGAACTCCTAGTTCCCTGATCTTGCGCAGAAATCCTTGTTTCGGCAGCAGAATTCCCTGTTAATCGAAAGAAATTCCCTGTTATCCGGTTTAGGGAAATCTCCCATAAACCACTAATTTATAATGTAGAATCGTCACTACTCGCGGGCGGAAACATCAATATCCACGAAATTTCCCTGTTGATTCCCGGTTAACAGGGAATTTCGGCCCAGAGACGGGTTCGCTCGAGACTGCGACCACCACCATCTTTTTCAAAGCTCTCCAGAGGCGCAGCGCTGCCCTTCAGGCGGGCAACACGCGGTCCCTTTAGAACAGCAAGATCAGGATCGGCAGAAGCAAACCGCCCAGCATCCCACCGCTGCCTTCGGACCCGTCCTCTTCGTCGACCGCAAGCGCGTCGACGTCACCGGACAGATCGGGATCAGGGGTGTTTAGGACCGGCAACCCTGCGATTTGCAGTTCGATTTCTTCGCCTTCCGAGACATCGCCCAGCTCATCGGCTGCGGCGTCCGATTTGGCAAAGGCCAGGCGCACCACTTCATGTGCACCCAGCTGTGTGACCACTGCGTTCTCGTAGACCGTGAGGTCCGCCTCGGACCGGACGCCGGGCGCATAGGTGCCCTGCTCGGGGGTTTCGTCCACACCGAGGTTATCGACTACCCCGAAATCGGACATCCAGTCGGCATTTTCGCCCATCGTCAGGCTGTCGGCGTAAACTGAGGTAAAGGTCGACCCAATCCCATCAATCTCGATGCTCACCTCGGTGTCAGGGTCCGACCCGGCCGCGATGAAGACGATCAGCTTGTCGTCCCCCTCGAAGGCATAGGTGGTGGCCGCCGCATCACGGTCATAGGGCCCGTCCGATTCCAGGACGCGGGTGCCTTCAACGGTCTCGTAGATCATCTTCAGCATCTCGCCGCCGACGAACAAATGGTCATCGCCATTCTCATCGCGCCAGGACAGGCGGCCAGGGTGAATGACGTCGACACCAAAAACGGCGCCGGCATCCATGCCGGCCTCGGCATAGGTCGAAAAGCCTTCGAGGATCAGACCCGGATGGCGTGCGCCATAATCGTAGTCGAGCAGTAGGTCTTGCCAGTAGGTTTCGAACGCGGTGTTGGTCCGGGCATCGAGGTCGACATCGCCAGCCGTCAGGTGGGGGTTTTCGTCGAGGAACTGGTCAAGCGCCGCGTCGCGCGTGATCTGGGCGGCGTTCCAGGCAGAGACGAAGAAATCCGGATCGTCGCCGCCTGCGTCCTGAATATCCTGCAGCCAGGCTTCGTTGATGTCGATTTGATCCCCGACGCGGGTATCAAAGCCCTGCGTCTGCACCGGAAACCGGTGGTGGATCAGCATCTCGGTGTTTTGCAGGGCAAAATCGCTTAACCCGTCGCGGATATCGGCGTCTTCGGCAAGCGTTCGTCCGGTTTGCACACCGATCGTCACGTCGGCGCCAAGGGTGTTGATGCCCGGATTGCCAAGGGCAACCGCAATCTCCGTCACCGCGACATCTGCGAGCGCGGCATACTGTGCCTCGGCGGTTTCCGCGCCGTCATCGAAATAGGCGTAGTACTCGCTGCCCACCTCAAGGATCAGCTCTTTGGGCAAGGCACCAAAGTCGCCTGCCAGAAGCTCGGCCATAAAGTTGCTGACATCGTTGGCCAGGTCAGCCTCGCGCCCCAGGTAGCGCACGGTCGGCACGATGATCGACAGGGCTGCGTCCTGCGCGTTGGCAAGCGCCATCATCTCGGACAGACCGGGCCGGTCTATCGTGTCATTGTACAGGTCGTCGTACTCAAAGCCGTACCGGTCCGTGCGGCGTTCAGCGAGATCGCCACCCGGCCACACGATAAGCCCTGGATCCAGCTCGTCGATCTGGGCTTCGAAACGCTCATCATTGCGATAGCTCACATACCGCGCCCCGAAGGCAAGGCGGTCTATCTCGGTAGCGCTTGGTGCGACAGCGGATTCTCCGGTGTCCAAGTCAAAGTGTACCATTACGAGTGCTTTCCCAGCCGGAAAGCAAAGGCCTCACGTGTGCCGAAACAGCGCGGTTCCGGCATTGGACAATGTCATCTTCGGTGGTCGTCGCACCGCTTTAGGAAAGCAGTGCCTGGGTGTGAGTGCCTAAGTTATCGCCGGCCGACGTTCTGTTTTCCTGCCAACATGCCGTTCCCCTTCAAAGCGCTCGCGCTTGAGACGAAAGGCGGCTTACCGCAGAAATATCCAGCGCGATCGGTTGAAACGATCGCCCAGACGCTACTGCGCTTTGCACTAGCTGAACGGCGGCATTCTGCGTCACCTGCTGAGTGTCAAATACATTGCTCAGTGCAGCGTATTTGCGCACGAGCTTGTCGACCACTTCGGGGTCAGACAGTGTTTCAAGATCAAGCCGCGAGGCGATCAGATCCGCCTGGCGGTCAATATTCGCGGTTCCGATGATATCGGGAAAGCCCAGCGCGCGGCGGATAAAGGCAGCCGTATCGCGGTCTTTCAGAATGTCGAGCGGGCGCTCGATGTCCGCGACCTTTGCGCGGAACTCGAGCACGGCGCCGACGCTTTCGTTCTGATCATAGACATCGCTGATGAACTGCGCGTCCAGATAGCGGTCCACCATGTCTTCGCGCCAGCGCGCGTCGAGCGTGTTTGAATTGCCCACCCCGTTTTCGCCGAAGTCGAGTGTCTCGTACATCTCGCGGAAGCGCGGGTCGGTCAGGCGGTTGACCAGGGCGGTGCGGTCGTCAACATCGCTTTCCAGCAGTTTCTGGATCAGCGCCTTGCCAAAGATCTGGTCCTCCAGATCGAAGGCCTTCATGACGAAGACGTAAAGCTCGCGGTCTTCGATCAGCTGCTCGGCGGTCTGCACATCGGCAATGCGCTCGCGAAACGCGGTGATCGCGCGCGCATGCTCGGGCCTGCTGCGCAGGATCTCGATCTGGCGGTCCCGTGTCGAATCCACCAGGGTCAGCGCCGTCGACGTGTCGAGACCGCCAATCGGTATCATCTGATCGCCTCGGCCGAGTGCGGGCTTGCGGGCAGCACCCGCCCCGCGGTTCGCGCGATCAAAAGCTCTTCGTGGCGCAGTACGGGGCGCAGTTCAGTCAGGGCTTTGTAGTAGTCGCCCTGGCTGACATAGTTGGCGGCCTCGAAGATGTGGTTCACCTGAACGCCGCCGAACACGGTTGCCAGCGTGGCCAGATCACGCTGGATCATCGGCACGAGCTTGTCGCGTGTCGCGCTTTGCGTGAGCGCGGTCTGGATCAGAAAGTAGACCTTGCTCACCGGCGTCGCGGCGGCATCGGGCTCAAGCAGATCCTTGCCGCGGATCACGTCGCTGTGCGTTTCCACCATCAGGACGTGGCGGCGATCCGAGTTCTTGATGACCGCGCCGTTGATGATCAGACGCTCGCCGGGTTTGAGGTTGAGCTTAAGTGGCATGACCTACGCCCCCTCAACAGCAGCGACAGACGGGACGCCGCGCAAACCATCGGCCACAGACCGGTTGATCGAGACCAGGGGTGCGACCTTGGCTTCCCCGGACATAATGGCGTTGGATTGCCGTTCGACCCAGAGCGCCAGCGAGATCAGCGAAGCCCGCAGATCGGGGGGCAGCAGATTGTCCTGCTCGGCGAGGTCGTGTTTCAGCGCCATCCAAAACTGTTGGTTTTCAGCAAGCGCGATCGCCAGGCCGTTTGCCAGGATGTTCAATCGGGCGAGACTGGTTTCGGCGGCGTCAAAGTTTTCGGCGTGGCGTTCGATGTCAGAGGTGATGCGGGACAGCACGCGGCGTTCGATGTCACGCGGGGCTTCAACCTCTCGGATATTCTGTTTGTAAGCGGCGATGCTCATTGCTTCTGCGTTCCTTAAAGCCCGGAATTCTCTCAGGCAGGGTCGGAGGATGCGGCGCCCCGAGGGAGGAGGGCGCCGCACGTCAGGCTACGGTGCGGGGCCGGGATCATCCGGCTCCGCGTCCGGTCCTAGATCACCGAAAAAGGCTCAGGATGTTCTGAGGAGCCTGGTTGGCGATCGACAGGGACTGAGTTGCGAGCTGCTGCTGCACCTGAAGTGCCTGCAGACGGGCTGCTTCCTCTTCCATGTCGGCGTCAACCATCGCGCCGATCCCGTTGTCCAGACGCTCGGTCAGGGCCTTGAGGAACTCCTGCTGCGTCTCGACTGCTTTTTCGCCAATGCCGAGCGAGGTTGCCGCATCAAGCGCTGCTGCAAGCTGGGTCTCGGCTGTGGTCAGGTCGGCGGCCAGGTCAGTGGACGTGCCCACGTTGACAGCAGCCAGTGCCGTCGAGATGGCGCTGAGGTCAACGGGCGACACGGTCATGCTCGTGGTGGCAAAGCCGCCAACGCGCGTGATACCGGTAACAACCGTAACATCCGCACCACCTTCAACCATCGACACACCGTTAAAGGTGGCCTGCGAGATTGTGGTGTCCATCTGGTTGACCAGCTCGTCCAGTTCCTGCTGAACCTTCGCGCGGTCAATGTTGTTCTCCTGGGCAAATGCGACCCGCTCCACAAAGTCCTGAGCAAGATCCGCGACGGTTTCCGCACCCAGGCGGCCCGTGGCGAGCGAGTTCTTGGTCAGCGTCAGACCTTCGTCGATGGCCTTGTACATGCCGCTGTCGCTCTTCATCGTCTCAGAGATCGAGAAGTAAGCAGCATTGTCCTTCGCAGTCTGAACCTTAAAACCGGTCGACACACGGTTCTGCGTCTCGGTCAGGCTCATGTTCACGTCGCGAAGGGTTGCGAGGGCATTCATAGCCGCCGCGTTCGTATGGATCGAAGCCATAGTCGTTCTCCTGTGCTTCTAGCGTTGGTGTCCCGTCTTCTGTCGGGCGGCGAGCTCTTGCCCACGCAAAGGAGATTGTGAGGCCTGGTTAACGGGTGGTTAACGTTTCAGAGGGACAGGTCGACGTCCTTGGGGCGCGAGAGCCCAGGCGTTGTTTGCCCCTTGCGATTATAGAGTCCGCGCAGGGATTCGGCGGCCGAGCTGCGCGTCAGTTCCGCAACGATTTCAGCGCAGGACCGCGCCATGCGCGACACAAAGCCGGAGTTTCGTTTCAGGTGAACCTGCAGGTCAGACAGGGCTGTGCGGAGCCGGCGCGCGCGCGCATCATCGCCGCCGAGAAGCGTTTCGATCTCGGGCCCCGCCGCCTCAAGCTGTGCGGCGAGCGCCTCTTTTTCGGCAACGATCTTTTGCAGCCCTTCGGGATCGGTGTCTGAGACGGCCTCCATCTCGCGTTTGATTACTTTCGTGAGGGCCTCAACGGCCACGATGTGCTTTTCGGTGTCGGCCATCCTAGCCTCCTGTGTCATCGCCCGAAATCAAGGGCTCGCGATAGGCGGAGATCGCGTTGGAGACCCCGCCTGAGATATTGGTGACGCCGGATTGCGCAATCTCGTCGGCGATGGATTTCGCCAGAAAGCTGCGCCAGGTTTCTTCGGCGTGTCCGCCGCCCATCGAACCGACATCGACGGTCTTAAGCATTTCGTCGATGGCCTGGGTCAGAAACACGGCCTCAAACTCCTGCACGGCCCAAGCCTCTTTCGAGGCCGGGTCCTTCCCCGCAGGCGTGGTGCGCTGCGCCGGATCAAAGGCGCCCGGCGGCGGACCGATGGCATCGGTCGGCATCAGATGATCTCAAGGTCGGCGTGCAATGCGCCCGCCGCCTTGATCGCCTGCAGAATGGAAATTGTCTCGGTCGCGCCAACGCCGAGGGCATTCAGCCCGTCGACCAGACGTTGCAACGGCACGCCACCCTCGAGGATCGCAAACTGCGCCTCGCGTTCTTGCACCTCGACGATCGTGTCAGGCACAACCACGGTTTCCCCGATCGAGAACGGCGCGGGCTGGGAGACGACGATGTCTTCTTTGACGATGACTGTAAGCCCACCCTGGCTGATCGCGACCTCGCTGATCTGGACGTCTGCGCCGACGACGATGGTGCCCGATCGGGCATCAATTACGACCTTGGCCACTGTGTCAGGCTCGATCCGCAGGTTTTCGATCCGGGCCATCAGTTCTGGCAGATCGGTTCGGGCCGGGGCATCGATGACGACGGTCCCGGAATCGATGGCATCGGCACGGTTGCGCCCGAGCGTTGCGTTGATCGCCTCTTCGATGCGCAGGGCCGTTGTGAAATCGGGGGAGCGCAGCGCAAGGCGTATGCTGTTCAGGCTGTCAAAGTCGAAGGCGATTTCATTCTCAACCGTCGCCCCGTTTTCGATCCTGGCCGCTGTGGGCACACCCTCGACGATGGACGCATTGATCCCCTGGGCGGCGAAACCTGCAACGGCAATGGGGCCTTGCGCGACCGCATATACATTGCCGTCCGCACCCGTCAGCGGCGTTACGATCAGTGTCCCGCCCCGCAGGCTGGTTGAATCGCCCATGGATGAGACGACCACATCAATGCGCGAGCCGCGCCGCGCAAACGGCGGCAGCGTCGCCGTGACCATCACCGCGGCGACATTCCGGGTTCGCAGGTCGTAGCCTTCCAGGTTGCCGACGCCGAGCCGTTCAAGCATGCCGACAATCGATTTCTCGGTGAACGGGCTGTTGCGCAGGCTGTCGCCCGATCCGTTCAAACCGACCACAAGGCCATAGCCCACGATCTGGTTGTCACGCACGCCTTCAAACGTGGCGACATCCTTGATCCGTGCGGTCGCACCGACGGTCGCCGGCGCCAAAGCAAAAACCAGTGCCAGGCCAAGTGTGAGAAGTCGGGCCACCGCTCCAACGGGAAAGATCATACGCGCCTCCATGCGCCTGTTGCATGGAAACACTACTTTTATTCTTGTTATTGTCAAGATTAAATTTCTATATCCATTATTTAATCATCAATGCTACGAACTATTCTTGATAGTGGGGGTGTAACAAGGACGCGTCGTACGCATGCAACTCTATGTTTACGAGCCCCGATCCGAACGGATCGAGGGGCTCAACACCGAACTGGCCAGCGCCGGTTTTTCACTGGTTCCGATCGACGACGCTTTCTTTGCGCGTGATCTATCGCTTCTCAACATCAACGACACGATCGCCACGGCCTTTCTGCTGGCGGATACCGAAGATGTGACACGCCAGATCGAAGCTTTGCGGTCTGCAGGATGTCCCCACCCGATTGTGGTGATGCGCGACTTTCGCAGCGCGCGGGCCGCAGCCTACACCATCAACCTTGGCGCCGATCAGGACATGGTCATTCCGATCAAGGGCATCGAGCTTTTGGCCCGGATCAATTCCACGGTCCGGCGGGCCAAGGGGCATCCCGACAAAGAGATCCAGGTTGGTCGCGTCACCGCCTTTCTGGACGGGCGCGATCCCGAGATCGATGGCCAGCGGGTGAAGCTGTCAAGCAAAGAGCATGAGATCTTCCACCAACTCGCACTCAACGCCGAACGGGTTGTGTCCAAGGCCGCCATCTATGACTCGGTCTATGCGGTGGCCGAAGTGCCGCCCTTCGACAAGGTTCTGGACGTCTATATCTGCAAAATTCGGAAGAAGTTCGATGCGGTGGCCGACGCAAGCTCGGCCTATATCGAAACCGTGCATGGCCGCGGCTATCGGTTGAGCGCCGATGCCTTTGAGCGTCAGCAAGCAGCCCGCTAGGGCTGCCGCTACCTCTACATAAAGCTCAGGAATGTCAGACGGGACAGTCGCGCGTTGATGGCGTAGGTCGCTTCAAGCTGGGTCGAGAGCAGCGTCACGCGGTTGGCGGCCTCGTACGGATCGACGCCTTCCAACACCCCAAGCTGACGCTCATAAAGCGTGGCGCGCACCTGCTGATTTTCGACCGTCTGTGACAACAGCGCCTGTTCCCCGCCCAGCCGGGTTTCGGCGGCCTCAAGCATCTGAAGCCCATCGCCAACCGCCGCCATCGCCGTGCCAACCCAGGCCTCATAGGCGCCGGGGTCCGTGATCGTCGATGGATCGACAGCGGCGATCATGGCCAAACCCTGAAGCGCCGTGCGAAATGCCGGGTCGTTCGCCTGGATCCCGTATTCAACCATCATGCCGTTATCGATCAGCGCGGTCTGGCGGGGCGACGGCACGCCCGGGGCGGCCTCAAGCGGGGTGCCATTGAAGAAGGTGGCCTCGAAATTCGTGTCGGGCGCCACGGTGTTTGCACTGTCAAAAACGGTCGCGACATCGGCGGCCTTGGCCGCTGCATCAGCGGCATCGGTGATCCCGCCTCCCACGATCCCGGCCATCACATCTTCGGGCGACAATCCGGTGCCTGCGTTCTGTTCATCGAAGCGCTGCAGTGTTGGCCCGGTATTCTCGGTGCCTGCGAAAAGCTGCGCGCCCTGGTAGGGCGTGTTCACAAGCGTGGCGAGCTGGGCATACGCCGCCCTCGCGCTTTCCTGCAGCACCGATCCGATCGGCTGCTGCGTTTCGCTGAAGCTTACGCCCGCTTCGAGGAAGCCCTGCAAGGTTTCACGGGATTCCGTGAGCGTGTTTGCCATCACCTCAAGGCGGTTTCCGAGCAATTCATTGCTGGTCATGAACCCGTCAAGCCGGATCGAGCCGGAGCGGAGCGACAAGATCTCTACCGATCCGCTGCCGAGATCGCGAAACGGATCGGCCTTCTTGCCCGTAGACGCCTCGTTCGCGGCCTGGTTCAGCCGGGCATCGATGTCGGCGGCAATCTCGCGGCGCAGGTTCGCGGTCGTCAGTGTTGACGGGTTATGGATCACGGTCATGGGGGCGGCTCCTAGACGGCGGCCAGCAGGGTATCGACCATCTCGGATACCACTGTGATGACACGGCTGTTGGCCGCATAGCTTTGTTCGATCAGGATCAGCTGCTGAAGCTCATCATCGACGTTGACGCCGGAGAGACTGCTGCGCGTGGCCTCCAGCGAGGCGGCGCTGGTGCGAAAGGTCTCGCGCAACTCTTCGGCATCGGTGCGGACGCGCTGTTGGTCCGCGCCGAGTGCCGCGGCAAATTCGGCGAGGGTCGAGGATGTTCCCAGACCCGCGGCGGCATCGAAGGTTTGCTGGCCTTCCATCATGCTGACAAATGCGGCCAGCTGCGTGCCGTCGGCCGGTGGCCCCTCGGCGCCTGCCGCGATCCCATCCCGCAGACGCCAGACATCGCCGCCCACAATCGGGCGCACCGCATCGTTCACGCGGATCCGTCCGGCCAGACCGTCGAGGTTGGCGGGATCAAAGGCCGCGCCATCATCGGTGAAGAGGCCCGCCACACCGGCGGTCACCGTCGCATCCGCCGTTTCAAAGCCAACCATCAGGCCGCGCGCCAGCTCGTCAATCTGTCGCTGTGCCTGCGGGAAAACCTCACGCAAAAGCTCGATCTCACCGGCCAGGCGCGCCTCTGAGAAGCCGCGCGCGCCGTCCCGCCCGGGCGTGATATCGCGCCCATCAAGGGAGAGCGTTGCCGTCGCCGCCTCAAAGGAGAGCAACTCGTAAGAGTTGTCCTCGACCAGCGGACTGCCATCTGCCGTGTAGACCGAGGCCCGCCCCGCCCCATCGAAGACCGCGCGTGTGTCGACGATATCGGCCAGCGCATCGAGCTGGATGTTCAGCTCATCGGTCAGCATGGCGTGCTGCTGGGTGCCGGGCTCCACCCCGACAATGCGCTGGTTGAGCTCGGCGATCTTGGTGATGGCAAGGTTTGCCGCATCCACGCTGGCCTCGACCCGCCCCTGCACGGTGAGCGTGGCCTCATCCAGCGCCGCATCCGCTGCGTTCAGATCGCGGGCCAGCGCCTCCGACGCCGTCAGCGCAGCGTTCTGGCGCGAGATCTGTTCGGGTGCGTTGGCTAGCTGCACAAACGCCGTTTGCAGATCGGCCACCCGGTTCGACAGGCTGTTGGGGTCGTCCGGCGAGCCCAGCTGCCCAAGATAGAGAGCGGTGCCAGAGGCAAGCGCATCCTGCCGGCCCATCCGCGCCAGTTCCATCCGGTGCATCCGGTCAATCGCGCCATCCGATTCACGCCGGATCCCGTTGACCGAAACGATCCCAACATCGTCCGCCGTTCGCAGGACCGACTTGCGCGCATATCCGGGCTTGTCGGCATTGGCGATATTGGCCGAAGTGGTTTCGGCCCATTTTTCAACCGTGCTCAGCCCGCTACGACTGATTCCGAAAGCGCTTGTCAGGCCCATGGCGAAAGAGCTCCCTCGCTCAGATCAAGCGCTGTTAGCGCTTGATCCGCATGGTTTCGTCCAGCATCTCATCGACGGTGGTGATGATCTTGGCATTCGAGGAATAGGCCCGCTGGGTCTGGATAAGGTCGGTCAGTTCCTTCGCGATCTCTACGTTTGAGCCTTCAAGCGCACCGGACGTGATCGATCCAGTTGGCCCTGCATTGGCTGTGGCCAGCTCAAACGCGCCACTGTCGCGCGATTGGAAATAGGCGTTCGCATCCGTCGCGATCAGGCCATTGGGGTTGGGGACCACGGCAAGCGGGATGCTGAACAGCGCCTGGCGGCCGCCGTTGTCGAAGACGCCGAAGACATCGCCTGAGTCGTCAATCTCGGTGCGCACGAGCGTGCCGCTGGCGCTGCCATCGCTTGAGACATCAAGGGGTGAATAATCGCCCGAAAACTGCGTCAGCCCGTCCAGCGAATCCGGCGCGCCCAGGTTCACCTCGATGGTCTGGGGCGTGGCACCGTTGTTGACCGTCAAAGTGGCCATGCCCGTGGCGGTGTCAAAGGCAAAGGCGGCCGGTGCCGCGGCCAGAGAAGTCACGCCGGAATAGGTTTGCGGCGCGCCGGCGTTGGGACCGCTGTCATGGAAGGCCACGTCGACGGTGCCGTAGTCCGCCCCCGTGCCGTCGGTGATGGTCAATTGCCACTGGTTGGCTGTGGTGGTTGGCTGCCAGGAGAACTGCAGACGCTCGGTCGCCCCGAGGGGTGAGTAAAAGCTGGCAGAGCTGACAAAGGCATCGCCGGGTGTGGCAAGGCCGGTGGCCTGTTCCGGAAGGTTGCCCGACAGCGACATTGTCGAGGTCGCCTGCCCCTGCACCGTCATGTTGCTGGTGTTGACGGTGCTCAGATCGGCAAAGGTATTGCGATCAACCACTCCAAGCGAACCGCTGGTGTCATAGGGGAACCCGGCCAGGTAGAGGCCTGCGGCGTTCTTCAGATTGCCATTCTCGTCAGGACGGAACGACCCGGCCCGTGTCAGCATATAGTTGGCCTGAACAGGATCGTTGGGGTTCTTCGAGACCACGAAGAAACCCGGCCCGCTGATCGCCATGTCGGTCGCGCGTTGGGTCGTGCGAAGCTGGCCATCGGTGTCCACCTCGGACGTCTGCACGGCGCGCACCCCGCCCGCCGGCGCGGCCCCGCCGCCCGTTGCGGTGACCGTCGTCGTCACCATTTGCGCGAAGGTCCGGCGATAGCCATCCGTTCCGGCGTTGGCGATGTTGGCTGAGATTTCGCTCACCGCCGACGCATTGGCTGTAAGCCCGCTTACGCCCGCCTGCATCGCATTAGAGATAGACATGACAGCTGTGTCCTTCTTTTGGTTTGATCGTCTTCAAGGATGAGTTTGTGCCCGATGGTTAACGCAAGATTAAATTTTTCTATTCTTGCTATTCATCTGATTGTGCAGGCCGCTCTTCAACCAGCGCGCCCACATCCGTGAGCATGCGCCCCGTGCGTTCGACAACGGCCTCAAGTGCCTTGCGCCGTATCTCGGTCCCGATCGCGGGGCCGGAGCCAACCTCGGCCATCAGCGACGAGGGGTCAAAGTCTTGCCGCTGCGCCAGAAGTTCGCCCAGAACCTTTGACAGGGCCATGTCCCCGCTACGCTCGGCCGCCAGAAACAGGTTCGCGGCGTCGGTCGTGGGCAAGTCATCGCCCAAGACACGGGCCAGCTTGAGGTATTCAAGACGCGCCCTCTCCCAGTCTTCTGCCTCGAAATACTGCTCTGCCAGCTCGCGAATGTAACCGCTGGGTGTCGCCTGCAGCGCATCGTCGGTCTCGCTCAGGGCCTCGCCGGTGCGCGCAAAATACTCCGCGCGCAACGACGCAAGTCGGGCCGCGGCGCGGGGCGCATCGACGTCAAGCGGTTGCTCTAAGAGCCCCTTGGCACGTTCCAGCTGCCCTCCGGCCAACAGTGCCTCCGCTTCCTTCAACCGCAAGGCATCGAACCGCTCTTTCGGGGTGTCGAACAGATCGAGACCACTGGCGGCGGCCAGGTATTCGCCGGTCAAGCGATACTCTTGCGCCGCGCGCCCGGTGATGCCCACCGACAGGAGATGGTCACCGAACTTTTCGGCAAACGCATCGAATCCTTGAAAGAACCGGTAATCCCTTGCGACCCGGCCGTGGTTTTCGATCACGGTGTTCAGGTCTGCGCCGTCTCGCAGAAACTCGCGGTAGTATTCGGCCAGGATCGACCGGGCCCGCTCTTGCCCGGCCTGGGCTTCGGGCGATCCTGCGTGGTTTGTCATGAGCGTCGACAATGTCTCAAGCGCGCCCAGCCGGTCGCCCCGGGCCGTTTGCAACTCTTCGATCCGCAACAGCGTGCCGCTTGCCTCGGGGCCCCGCCGCCACGCGCCGTAGATGCGCATCAGCATGTGCTGATGTTCTTCAGCAGTGACGCCCCCGTTCGCAACCGCCAGATCGACCATCCGCAGCCGCGCCCGGTGGCCCCACTTATCGGCGCTGCCAGATGCAATCGCGAAGTGATCGAAGGCCCGCAGGCGTTCCCCGTATTGCAGAGCGGTCTGTCCCAGCAGGAACGAAAAGGCCGCAGAGTCTGCCAATGCCGGATGATCCTGGAACGCCAGCACCAGCGCCCGGCTTGTGGCCCAGTCATTGGCCTCGATCGTCGCCTGTAACAGGTAGGGCAAGGCCCGCACCTGCAATGGCACGGGCAATTCCGTCAGATCATCGACATGCGCCACCATCCCGGCCGCCGCTTGGGTCACCCGGCCCGCGCGCGCATGCGCCAGCGCTTCAAAAACCTCTTGCTGGGGCATTGCCGAGAATACCCCCTCGGCCACCTGCGGAACGGACCCGGGGCGCGGGTCGAGAACCTTGGCCACCGCGGCCAGATAGTCGCGTTTCTGCGCAAGATCGGGCGATAGTGCACCCGCGGGGATCCCCTCGGCAAAGGACAGCGCTTCAAGGATCAAACCCTTGTTCAGGTAGCGTTCGGCCAGTTGCAGATGATGCACCGACCGGCTCGCGTCGTTGGGCATCCGCGGGGCGCCCTGCGTTGTTGCCAACCCCGTCATCGCAACGCGCATGTCCATGTAGAAAACCGGCGCCTCGCCCATTGGACGGGCGGCGCCCAGCACAGTTTCGTCTGGGACAGGCTCTGCCTCCGCCGGCTCTGGATCGGCGGCGAATGCCGCTCCGGAGGCAAGGCCAACCATGAACGCAATTACGCGCAAGATATATCTATTCATGTTCATCTCAAATTTATACTTGCATTTAATCTTGATTGATGCAACATCTATTCTTGCAAAACGAAACGGAACGGTGTCTTGGAGACAAATTCCTATATCTCTTTGTCGCTAGCAGCGGCCGCGCGGCGTGATCTTGAGGTGACGGCGAACAACATCGCCAACGCCAATACGGCGGGCTTCAAGGGCGAGCGCGTCGCGTTCGAGGCCTACCTGCTTGAAAACCCTGGCGGGGAAGATACCGAGTTCGTCATCGACGCGGGCTCTTACGTCGACACGCGCCAGGGCGCTTTCGTGCAAACCGGCAATCCGCTCGACATCGCCCTGAATGGCGATGGGTGGCTGTCCTACCGGACCGCCGAAGGCCAGATCGCCTATGGCCGGGATGGTCAGCTGTCGCTCAGCCCCGATGGCGTGTTGCAGACGCAGTCCGGCGCCGAGGTGCTGGATAGCGGCGGCGGTACGATCACCTTGCCGCCGGGCATCACCGATCTTCAGATTTCACCGGAAGGCACAATCTCGTCCGAAGCCGGGGAACTGGGCCAGATCGGCATGTTCGACGTGCCATCGCTTCAATCCTACGAGCGTCTCGGCGCGGGCATGTTCGTCCCGCCAGAGGGCGCGCGGGATGACGCACAGCCCACTGAGTCCACCGAGATGGTCCAGGGCTCTATCGAATCCTCGAACGTGCACCCCATCGCGGAAGTGACCCGTCTGATGGAAGTGCAGAAATCCTACGAACGGGCGACCAAGCTCATCGACAACGAAGACAAGCTGATCCGTGACGCGCTGCGCCGGATCGGTCGTATGGGATAGGCAGGAAAGGATACTGACATGAAAGCACTGAGTATCGCTGCGACGGGCATGCTGGCCCAGCAGAACAATGTCGACGTGATTTCCAACAACATCGCGAACGCCAACACCACCGGGTTCAAATCGGCGCGTGCGGCGTTTCAGGACCTGATTTACGAAAACGTCTCGCGCGAGGGCGCGCTGACCTCGGATCAGGGCACCATTGCCCCCACTGGTATCGATATCGGCCTGGGCGTCCAGACATCGGGAACGGTCCGGCTGAACACACAGGGCGGGTTCGTCTCAACCGAAAATGACCTGGATGTCGCCATCGACGGCCAAGGTTACTTTGTCGTCAACCTGCCGGACGGCGGCCGCGCCTATACACGGGACGGTGCCTTCCAGCTCTCGGCGGAAGGTCAGCTGGTGACGATGCAGGGCTACGAGGTCGATCCCGGCGTGGTCGTCCCGGAGAACACCAAGAGCATCGAAATCAACGAGCAGGGCGTGATCATGGCCTATGTCGAGTCCGACCCGAACCCGGTCGAGCTGGGCCAGCTGTCCTTGGCCACCTTCATCAACGATGGCGGCTTGCGGCCCATGGGGAACAACCTGCTTGAGGGCACGGCTGCGTCCGGCGATGCGACCACGGCCAACCCGGGCGACCCGGGCTTCGGGATTGTGCGCCAAGGCTATCTTGAAAATTCGAACGTCAACATCATCCAGCAAATCACCGATCTGATTTCGGCCCAGCGCGCCTACGAGATGAATTCGAAAACCATTGAGACGGCCGACCAGATGATGTCGACCGCTAACCAGGTGCGCTGATGAAACTGCGTGGCCTTCTCTTCGCCGCGGCCCTGGCCGCAGCCCAGCCGACACTGGCGGCAGATCTCGAAACGCTCGTCGAAGAACAGTTCCTCGTCGAATGGAGCGGGGCGATCCCCGAAAACGCGACGCTGCGCATCAACTACAACCCGACCATCGCCGATGCTGTGGCACTGCGGGCGTTCTGGTCGGATCCCGGCTCGGGCCAGTTCGTGGCCGACGCCTTTCGCGAAGATGGCAGCGTCACACGCGTCTCGGGCTTTGCGATGGTCATGGTCCAGGTTCCCGTTCCCGCCCGGCAGATGCAGCCCGGGGACATCATCGCCGAAACCGACCTGAACACGATCGAGATCCCGGCCCGCCGCATCAACAACTTTGCCGTCACAGACATGGACACGCTTGTCGGGATGGAGGTTCGGCGCCTTCTTACCCCCGGGCGCCCCGTTATGACGCAGTCGGTCATGGCCCCCCGTCTGGTGGAGCGTGGCGAACATATTCGGATCGTCTTCAATGACGGCGGTCTCAACCTAACAGCCACGGGGCGGGCCCTGTCCGACGCCGCCCTGGGCGACGATGTCAAAGTCGTCAACCTATCAAGCAACCAATCCGTCGTCGGAATCGCCACCGCGGATGGCATTGTCGAGGTCTTTCAATGAAAACAGCGTTTTCACGTCTTCCGGTCAGCCTGGCCCTGGCCGTAGTTGTCAGTGGCTGCGGCGGGGCGTTCGGGGACTACAATCCCCGCATCTCGGATATCCGGATGAACGACAGAACGATGCCGGAAGCGGCGCGTGTTTCGGTCCCGATGCCGCCCCCGCAGGCCGCGCCCGTGTTCCAGCGCGCCGAGGCCGCCTCTCTCTGGCAGCCGGGCGCCACGAATTTCTTCGCAGACCAACGGGCAAGCCAGATCGGCGATATCCTGACGATCGCGATCAACATCGATGACGAGGCCCAGCTGTCGAACGCCACTGCGCGCAGCCGCCAAGGCACCAACACGATGGCGTTCCCGACCTTCTTTGGCTACGGCTCGCAGATCGACAAGATCCTGCCGGGCGTCGACCCGGACGACCTGCCCACCGGCGATATCGTCGACCTGGATGCCTCAAAGGCGGCCCGCGGATCGGGGACGATTGACCGTGCCGAAACGATCAACCTCAAGGTTGCCGCGCTCGTCGTTCAGACGCTGCCCAATGGCAACATGGTGATCGCCGGTCGGCAAGAGGTGAAGGTGAACGCCGAGTTGCGTGAATTGCGGGTGGCGGGGATCATCCGGCCCCAGGACATCCAGCGCAATAATGTGATCGCCTATGACAAGATCGCCGAGGCGCGCATCACCTATGCCGGACGTGGCCAGATCTCTCGCCAGACGCGGACAAGCCTGGGCGAAGGGGCACTCGACATTATTCTGCCTTACTAGAGAGACATTTACGTCTGATTTACCTGCGATCCGAACCAGATCGGTTCGGATCCAACAGGAAAATCATGCGGTATCTCAAATTCGTCCTCGCGCTTGGCATTGCTTTGGCGCCCGCCCCGCAGGCTGGCGTCGCCCTTGCAGCCGCGTCGAGCGATATAAAATCCTCTTCCGACGCCGCAAACTCGGTGGATGTCGGTGCGATTACCTTCGCTGTCGAGACACCGCGTCACACACAGTACCTTGTCGCCAAGATCGTCTTCCGCTTTGACGAAGAGTCAGAGGCCGAGCGTTTTCGGGACGCGCGCCACATCGTGTGGCTGCGCGACATGGTCCTTACCGGGGTGCGGGACGCCCGACCCAATTATGTTACGGCTGATGTCGATGTAGATGTGCTGCGGGGTCGGCTGGAAAAGATGGTCGTCGCCGAAGTGCCGACGCTGAAAGAAATCGACATTTGGCTGCTGGGACGCCGCAACGTCCCGCGCCGGTAGCAATCACGCCTTACTGGATCGACAGAACGCTGCTTGAGGGAATGGTCTCGCCCGTGCTGAGCATCAGCTGCGCGGCGTCACCATCCAAGAGTACGCTTTCCACGCTTGCGCTGACATAGCCGATAAATGGCACCGGCTCGCCCTTGTCATCCAGCGCTCCAAGATCAAAAACCAAGGTCTCGTTCGCAACCGGGGCGCCGGTTTCATCAAGCCCATCCCACGCCACCTCTTGGCGCTCGCCAGGCAAGGTTGGCAATCCGGCGAAGGTGCGCAGGATAGTGCCGTCTTCGGCCTTGATCCGCGCGGTCACCGTCGACGCCTCGGATGCCAATTCATAGCCAAGCTTTCCCTCGGCCGAGGTGTTGCTAAAGCTGTCGCCGACGATCGTTACATCGCGGCCAATCAGATCGACATCGGTCAGGTTATTGGCTGCAGCAATCTGGGACGAGATCCCTTCGAGGTTCGTGTTCACCGCAACCGTCTGTTCCACCTGGCTGAGCTGGGCCAGCTGGGTCACAAAGGTCGAGCTGTCCATAGGCGCCAGCGGATCCTGATTTGAGACCTGCGCCGTCAAAAGCTGAAGGAAGCTGTTGAAATCGCCCGCCAATCGGCTGAGCGAAGAGGCATCCGGCTCTCGCGTCTCGGCGGCCGGCACCACGCTTGTGGGGGAAATCGCATCGGTCATTGGAGTGTCCTTTCTCTGCGGGTCGCAGATCAGGTGGTGATGTCAAGCGCGCCAGTTGGCGCGACCGGTGGGCGGGCGGCGATGGACGCCGCAAGCGGGGCTTCATCGGCGATAGGGGCGCCGGGGACGACCGCCTCGATCTCTTCGAAGTCACGCGGGGCACCGCGATCCTGATAAGAGCCGTGCCCGCCGAAACTTTCAAAGGCCACCTCACCGTCTTCCAAGGGCACGCCGCCGTCACGCAGCATGCCGAGGATCATGTCGCGATCGTTGCGGAAGGCGGTCAGCACAGCCGCGTTTTCCGCGCGCAGCACCACCCGCAACTTGCCGGAATCGTCACGCGCGACTTCAACCTCGATGTCCCCCAACCCGCGCGGCGTCAGTTCGACCCGGGTCTTGCCCTCTTCGAACGTGGTTCCGCGCACCTGGGCCGCGATATTGCGCGCGAACGAGAACGCAGGCGCGAGGTCGCTTGTCGCGCGGGCCGTGACAGACGCCGGTTGGTCAACGTTCAGCATTTGGGTTGTATCAGGCACGGCTGTCGGCGGTGCGCTTGGGGCGACGGCCTGCGCCACTGTCGGGGCTGGCCCCGCCGGTTTCGCGGCATCATTTCCAAGCACCGCATTGGCCAAGGCGGCCTTCGGTGTCTCGGGCGTCATCGAGCCCGGCAGTTCCTCACCCTGCCCGGCCGCACGCAGATCAGGTGTTGCTACGGCCTCAGGCGTCGGTTCCGGTGTCGCTGGAGCGACGGCAGGCACTGCCGCCGGGTTCGCCGGGACAGCGCCGTTGGGTGCCGCTTGCGGCGCGGCGCCGGGGACCGGGCCCGCCATGGTCTGCTGCGCGGCGTCGGCTTCGGACGGCATAACCGCTTGGGCGGCCACAGTCTCAGCGCCCGGAACCGCCGTCGGGATTGGCGCAGCGGTTGGCGTCTGAGCCGGGCTCGCAGGCGCCGCCATCGGCAGCGCCGAGCGCAACAGGCCCATCGCGGTTTCAAGCATTTGCATCGGGCCGTCGGGCCCGGCGGGGCTCAGGCCGATCTGGAGCGACGTGCGCTGCGCAAGCTCGGTTGTGATCTGAGTCGACAGGGTGCCAGAAGCACCCATTGCGGTCGTTTGAAAGGCCGCAAGCTTCGCCTGCAGGTCGGAAACGAAGCCCTGCATCACGTCCATCTTGGCGCTTGGAACTGCGGCGGCCTGGAAGGCGTTTTGGGCCTCGAGTGCAAGTTGCGACAGGTCGCTCCACAAGGCATCCACCGCCGTCATCAGATCCTTGCCCTCGGCTGCAATGCCAAGCGCTGGCGTCTCGCCGCTCGCTTGTCCGTCAGCGGGGGTCTTTGCCGTCGTCTTCTGTGGCGCTGTCGGCGTTACCTGCCTGAGCAGTTCGGGAAAGCCCCCGTCTGCCGTATCACCGGAGTCAGGCGACGTGGCTTGGGCGGGCGATCCCACACCAGCATCAGCACTGGGAACGGCGGTCGGGATTATCTGCATCGGCTGCATTGGCTCACCTCAGTGGTCGAGCATGGCAAGGCTGAAGCCGCTGCGCTGCAGGATCTGGCGCAGACGGGCAATCGCCCGGCGCTCAATCGCGCGCAGGCGCTGGCACGTCACCTTCAACAGAATGTCGGGGGCGTCGCCGCCGTCTTCTTCACCGTCCAGGCGACGGCGGATCACGGCTTGCTCCATCGGCTCTAGCTTGGCAAGCGCCTCTTCCAGCAGGCGGCGCACCGCATCCTGTGCAGATTGCTCGGCAACGAATTCTTCCGGTGTCTTGTCGGGGCAAATCACGGCGTTTCCGACCGCCGCGGTGTCATCCACGCCCACCATCGGCTCGATGGCGGCAATCGCTTCGGCGTTGGCCACCGGATCCAGCCGGCCCGACCGCGCGTCGATAAAGACGCGTGTGGGTACATCGACGATGCTCGACACCGTCGCCTGCGCCGAGGCCACGCGATTGCGAATGAACCAGATCGCGTAGGTGTTAAAGCGCACGTCCCGTTCAAGATCGAAGCGCGATGCCGCATCGATCAATCCCATCATGCCTTCGGCCATAAGGTCTTCCAAGTCCGTGGGATTCTTGGCCCATTTACGTGCGTGGGCCCAAGCCTGGCGCGCGTGAGACCGCAGCAAAACCCCAAGGGCCGCGCGGTCGCCCTGGTCTTGCCAGGCACGGATCGCGGTGCGTTCTTCGCCAACCTCGAGCGGCGGTTCTTTCAGGGCATCCAGGAACATGGGCATATTCTTGCACTTCCTTCTTCTATTCATGAATAATCTAGGCAATCGCCACGCTAATCCAAGAATAAAGTGGTTAATGGAAGATTAAACTTTCCGGGCAACCGAGGGCGCATTGGTTGCGCCTGGCGTGCGGCCGTGTGTTGTCAGCGGCAGCGTAGAGGCCGGGGCTGGCATAGCGGTGTTTGCCGGCGTGGCCAGTCCCGCGCCCGTCCAGAAGCCCGCATCGCGCGCGGATGCAAAGGACACCGCACCGCCCTCCTCGGGAACAAACCGCTCGGTCAACGTGGTATCGGTCAGGTTTGCTGCCACCGCGCCTTCCAAGACAGAGGCGAACCCACGGGCCAGAGCATTCTTGAAAACTGCAGCGTCAATCGACGCATGGGACAATGCGATGCTTCGCACCACAGACATGAGGATGTCGGCCTGCTTGCGCATCTCGCCACGCTCATCCATCACCGGCGCGGCGGACATCTGCACCGCATCGACAATGATCTGGGCCGCGACCACACCAAGCGCCGTTGACAGGGCCTTCGGGTCGCATCCCGCGCCCAAGACATCTTGCGACAGGCCAACGACTGTGCCGCCTTTGGGTACGCACATGTCCAACTCTTCTTCCAGAACGTCCGCAACCGGAAGATCGGGCAACAGCTCTGCCGTCTCGTGAAAAACGCGGCCGCACAGGGGGCCGGGCGGTACCTCGATCAAGACGAGCTGGGCGTTGCACTGGGCGCCGACGAGGTCGAACAATGCGTGGGTTTGGCTGGAAGGAACCGGGGTAACGTCGCCGGTCCAGATTGCATGCAAAAGGTTTTTTGTTTGCGTTGTCATTTGGGCTTCTGCTCCAGATTTTTTGCTGCTTCCTCGACCTGATTGGTATCGCCTCACTTGCTAATTCGCACTGATTTCAGGGCATTGTCGTGTATACTTAATGTATATGAGCGGCATGCGCTCTGCGTGCAGCTCCCATACAGGCTTTATACAATCCGGTAGGGGCGCCTTGGGCCGCCTGGATCCACAATATCTTGTGGATGCCCAGTGCGTGGCTCCAGATCTAGATGTTTAGAAGGGGTATTGGGGCGTTGATCTGGTCAATGGATCGGCCAAAAACGCCACTGTTTCGCACATTGGCGGTATGCACGGCCGCCATTGCGCGATTGTTTCTTATTGCGGCCCTAATTCTGCCCCAAGATTCAGGGCTGAGGCGGGCAGGCTCGACGGGTATTGCAACAAGATGGCAATCCGCCGGTTCTCTGGCGCGTCGTGGGCTACGCCCTCGATCGGGTCAGTCTCGGCATATGCCGATACCCGATTGATCCGCGTGGGCCTGACGCCCACGTCGATCAACGCACGGCGCGTTGCGTTCGCGCGGTCTGCAGAAAGCTCCCAATTCGAGTATGCGACGCCATCCGCATAGGGGATCGAGTCCGTATGGCCCGAAATGGCGAGCGGCCAGGGTTTGTCGGCGATCGAGCGCGCCACGGTGCCCAACAGCGTGCGTGTCCGGCCCTCGATCTCGGCGCTGCCAATGGCAAACATCGATTTTCCGTCGCCGTCGATCAGCTGAATTTCAAGCCCCGCCGGGGTGATCTTGAAGGTCAGGTTGTTTTGCAGATCCGCAAGGCCGGGCTGCGCGGCAAGGGTGCCGATGATGTTCTCGCCAATCTCTTCAAGCTCTTCACGGCGCTCGGTCTCGGCCTCGATCAGTTCGGCCAGCGACACCTCTGCCTGGTCCTCGAAATCCTGGGGGCGCTGCTCACTTACGTTCTGGGTGCCCGATTCCTCGGCCGAGGACTCTTGCGTGTCCATCACACCCGGGAACCCTTCTTCTTCCGCATTCTGCCCACCGGCCTGCGCGGGTGACGCCGGCTCAAACTCCATGTCGTAACGGATGCGGCTGTCGAACACGGCAAGCGGGTTCTCTTGGCCAAAGCTCGGCAACTGGGTCTCGCTGCGCGGGCCGTCAGTGCCGGACAAGATCCCGTCTTCGGCAAGCACCTGGCCCGCCAGGAACCCCTGCCCCTTGCCACCCGCCTCGGACAGGCTGGGTGTAAAATAGTCGGCAAGCCCCCGTAGCGCTTCTTCGTCAGAGGCCGCCAGGATCCACAGCAGCAGGAAGAACGCCATCATCGCCGTCATAAAGTCGGCATAGGCCACTTTCCAGCCGCCGCCGTGATGGTCGTCGTGGCCGCCATCCTCGATCTTCTTGATCAGTACCGTTTGCTGCTTGGACATGCCGGGGCTCTCGTCTCAGTCGCGCTGTCACGATGTAAAACCGCGCGTCATCCAGCCGCGCGCACCGGAACGGCAGGCGCAAGGTGCGTCGCGTGGTCCGCTGCGGGACAGCTTATTCAGTCAGGTCACTCGACCGGGTCGGCCTTTGTGCGGTCATAGCGGCCAAGGCCAAGCTTCTTGGCCGTTTTCGCTTTCATCGCGGAATAGTCCGGCGCCACCAGTGGAAAGTCGTCGGGCAGATTGAACTTTGCGCGATACTGCGCTTCGGTCAGACCATGCTCTGCGCCCAGATGACGCTTGAGCATCTTGAAGCCCTTGCCGCAGCACAAGCAGAAGACCTTGGAGTCGGTCACGGCCTTCTCAATCGGCAGGGCAGGTTTGGCGGCTGTGAAGGCAAGCGGTGCTTCGGGCTCGGACGCGGGCGTTGCGGACGGCGCGGCGCCGGCGATGCCCTGCGTCAGTTTCAATGTAAGCTCTGCAATATCCGCCGCGGTCACATCGGGGCGCGCCGCATAGGCGGAAACGATCTGGGCGATCATCTCGTTCTTGGTATCTTGCTGTGTCATCTTCTGACCTTTTTGTTCACCCGCACATTGTGCGGGATCATGACCCAGCCGTTGCGAACAAGACAAACCCGCGCCGTCAGGATCAATATGGCAGTCGAATTCTTCGACCCACGATATGCTGTGCCAAGCGAACAGCGTCTTTCAAGTACTATTCACAAGGAAACTCCAGATACTCGCTTTCTTTGTATGTTTATATCTTTGGTTACGTTTTGGTTAACTGCAGATCTACCGCCTACGGTCTTCACTCATCTTGCACGGCCTCAGGATAAGTCCCGGCAAGACGCATGATGTCTTTGGCTTCTTGCGATGTGCCAACCTGGACCATGACCAAAGCGACCGCCGCCGCAACGGCTGGGCCCCACAATCCCCGGCGCCGGGTCTTCTTCGGGGCCGGTCTGGCCCGCGCGGCGCGCGCCGGTTTCAGGACCGGCAGTGTGATGGTGAGGGACGGGCCCTCTGCGCGCACAAAGACCCGGTGAGTGGCACCGGTTGGGATATCGGGGCAGCCCTCTGGCAAGGACGCTATCGGGATCTGAAAGTTCCCCGGCAAGTCCTGACGATTCTCGGCCCGGAGGGATAATACCGCCTGCAACCGCCGCCGGTCGTCCGACAGGGCCACGGGGTGGGCAAAGACATCATCGCGATGGCCCTGCTCCTCCGCTAGACCGTCGATGTTGACGTTCAGAACGGCGCCGTCACGTTCAAGATGGCCCCAATGCGCCGTTGCCGGTGGTGCAGATACCGGCTCAGCAGGTTCTTGCGCCGGTTCCGGGCGGATGATGCGGGTGCGCGACGCGGCGCGCTTTGGGATATCTGGCGTCTCAAGCGGCAGCGGCGCTGCAACGGGTGACGCCGCCTCCGGCTCAGCGACAGCTGACGGTTCGTCATCGTTTGTCTCTGCCACAAAACTCCGTGCTTGGCTGGCCAGGTCCACCATATCAGCCAGCATCCCACAAAGCTGCTGCTCTTCTGCAAAGCTCAGCCGCCGCGTGGGATAGCCGCCCAAGATCGGCACGATGACAAAGTCCGCATCGTCGCGCCGGAACAGTTCGCTGACGCGCGCGGGCACTTTATAGACGTCCTCTTCCCGCACGAAGACCACGTCGCTCTGGCCACGCTCTTCCAGACACAGCGCCACCCGCACCCCCTCGGGCCAGTCGCGATGCAATTGCCCCAGCGTTTCGCCGTCGGGCAGGTAGATTAGCGTCGTTGGATGGTCCATCTCGGAAGCGCTCCATGCAATTTACAAGATCATCATGAATTTGTTCTTGATTACTGTCAACTATCCTTATATTCAATCTTCAGATAAACATGCAATACTTCAAAAGCTGGGGTGCGACGTGACACTGATACTTGGTCTTGCGATGGTCTTCGGGCTTGTCTTCGGGGGCTTCATGTTGTCGGGCGGCAAGATGGACATCGTCCTCTACGCCCTGCCCTACGAAGGCATGATGATCGGCGGTGGCGCGTTCGGCGCGTTCGTGATCGCCAACTCGATGAAAGTGGTCAAAGGATCGGGTGTCGGGCTCTTCAAGGTCTTGAAGGGCACCCGCTGGAAAGCCAGTGATTTCAATGACCTGCTTCTTTTGATGTTCGAGCTGACGCGGCTGTACAAATCCAAGGGCATGACCGCGCTTGATGAGCATATCGAGAACCCGCACGACAGCTCGATCTTCTCGCGCTACCCGAAAATTCAAAAGGATCACTTTGCGATCGATCTGATCACCGACAGCTTCCGCATGCTCTCGATGCAGTTCGACGATAAGTACCAGACCGAAGATGTGATCAACGCCAAGATCAAAAAGCATCATCACGAGTCGCTTGAGCCCGCGAAGGCGATTCAAACCATGGCGGACGGCCTGCCTGCCATCGGGATCGTTGCGGCGGTTCTCGGCGTGATCAAAACAATGTCGTCGATCGACCAGCCGCCCGAAGTTCTGGGTAAGATGATCGGCGGCGCGCTGGTGGGCACCTTCCTTGGCGTGTTCCTCGCCTATTGCATGGTGGCGCCAATCTCGGGCCGACTGAAGCAGATCGAGGATGAAGACGGTGCCTTCTACCTTGTGATCCGCGATATCTTCGTGGCGATGGTGGCCGAACATCCCCCGGCGATCTGCGTTGAGATTGGCCGCGGGAGCATCCCGACCAGTATGCAGCCCGATTTCTACGAGGTTGAGACGGCGCAAAAAGAACTGGCGGCGGCATGATGCGGTGCGCGACCCTTGGGTTAGCCTTTCTTTTGGCTTTGGCGCAGCCCGCGCTTGCAGCGGACCCAGAGCCGGAGCCCGAAGCGGAACCCGATCTCTCCACCCTGCGCCTGACAGCCCCGCCACAGATACCGCCGTTCGATCCCGCCCTACTGGAACGGATCCGCAGCGCCCTTGCCAGAGCGGATGCGGCCGCCGCAAACGGCGCCGCAGCGCCGGCTACCTCTGATGACTAACGCCAACGGGCGGCGGGTCGCGACCCTAAAGCTGTTAAGGGGACTTGAAGATCTGCGGCTCGCGCAGGCCGCGCAGCGGCATCAGCAAAAGCAGACAGAAGCACGGGCGCTGCGCGACGAGATCAGCGCACTCGAGGCCCGCATCGATCAAGAGATCGAGACCGCCGACGCCGGAGCCGCCCCCTACCTGCCCATGTTTGTCCGGACCGCACAAAAGATTGCGGCGGACCGGCGTGCGGCAGAAACCCGATTGGCCAGTGATGCGAAACGCGCGGAGACAGAGTTTCTTACGCTTTATCAGCGGGTCACTTCTTTGCGTCTGGCCGAGGACTCTGTGGCGGCAGATCAAGCCGCCCAGCAAACCCGCATCCAGCGGTCGCGGGGCCTGGAAAGCATGATCGCCCGCCATACCGAGGGCGCGCGCGGTCGCCGTTAGCAATCGTTTCCAAATCGGAAATCCAAAAATCCCAAAACCGCGGATTGTTCACAAATACCGCACACTCAGCGCGTGAATCCCCGGGATCCGCAGATTTCCGGCCCTGAGCGCCCCAAATTCTGCCAGCATTTGCCCCAATGTAGCCGCAATTCGGCTTGGGGGCCTTCATGTACGGTACGATTGCGCAGGATCTTGCGATCCTGGGGTGTAGTGAAAACAGCACGTGGGATGACATCAAAGCGGCCTACCGCGCGATGGCCCGGCGCCTGCATGGAGAGTTGCAGCGGCAGGCGCCCGGCGCGAATGCGCGTCTGGTGGACGTAAACACCGCCTATGACCGGCTGACCAGCGGATGGGTGCACCGCCCCTCGCGTCCGGCGCAGCCCAATCGCGAGGTTGCGATCGATGCTGCCCTTCGTGAACGGCTTCGGGCCGCGCTGGAGAAGGCCGCGTTCAAGATTGCCTTCGACGCATCGCGCAACCGCGAAACTGGTGCTTACGCCGACCCGCGGAGACTGAAATCCGCGCACAAACCTACAACTGTCGCGGCCGTCAAAGTGGTGCGGGATGGTGCCGACATCACTATACACCTCGACCAGGCGCTTGAAGCGACGCGGACCCTGCTTGCCGTCCCCGAACTTGTCTTGACGCAAGACGGTGGCTTGGAGATTGGCATCGAGATCCACGTGATCGACTTCTCGCTGCAGCGTTCGGCCCGGCAGATCCGCATGGATCCCGCCCGCCTTCGGACCAGGGGTGACATGCCGGCGCGATGTGTTATCGTGCAACCGTAGGTAGGCATCCGCACATCGGACGCAGGTAACGTTGCGCGCGCGTTGACGAGGCGGATTGGCCCCCCTGGCCTGTTGCCAGCACAACACAAGCGACGTCTTCCCTCGCCGAATACCAACCCATGGTTTATTCACGAGTGTTGACTATCAATCTCAAATAGAGGCTACTCGTGCACAACGCATATTTTGGTGAGTGTGGGATTACGCCTAAGTCCGCGCAGCGGAACAATAAACAAAAAACAAAACAACTCCGATGCCAATCACGGGAGAGCAGTGCAGTGCCCGCAGCTTTGCAGAAGGTAAGTCACCGGACGTCTATCCAGTCGGACCTCCTTGAGATGCTCATCCGGAACGAGATCAGCCCGGGCCAGCACATCAGCGAAGAGACACTTGCGGCAACGAATGGCGTCTCAAGAACCCCGGTGCGCGAGGCCCTGATCCTGCTGGAACGGCAGAACCTGGTTGTGAACGAACCGAACCGCGGCTTCTTTGCCGCCTCCGCCTCGCTGGCGGGTCTTCGCAACTACTTCGATATGGCAAGCTGGCTTTTTCCGTTTCTGGTGCAGCGCGCCATTCGCAACCTGCGGGGCGAGATCACCCAGCCCGCAGCGGCGCTTCTGAATGCCGACGCGGATGAGCCCGCGGGCGATCTGCTGGTCAAGCACTTTGATTTCGTCAGCTCGGTGGCCCTGGCGGCGCAGAACCCCTTTGCCGCTGACACGATGATCGCAGGTGAGGCGTTCCATTGCATGACCCGCACCAGCATCCTGGCCGACACTCCAACCGAAGTTGCCCACGAGTCGAACGCCCAGATCCTTGAGCAAGACCATCACCTGATCGATATGATCAAGTCCGGCAAGGGCGACGAGGCGGCCGAAAGCGTTAAGGCCGCCATTGCCGATGCGCGGACATTCCTGGCCTCGCAATCCATCTAGGCTGGCATCGAGACAGCGCGCCGGGGTCTAGTCGATGTATTCCTCGGTGTCTTCTTCGGCATCCACCACAAGCTGAATGACGTCCTGCGCCAAAAGCTGCTTGGCGCAATCGACAACGGCCGCCTGGGCATCGCGCACGTCGCGCGCCTTGACCGGGCCCATGTTGCCCATCTCTTCGACCAGCATATCGCGCGACCGGTTTGGCAGCGCGCTGAGGAAATGCTCTCGCACGTCCTCTTTCGCGCCCTTGAGCGCCAGAGGCACAGTGCTGCCTGTGACGCCCCGCATGACCCGCGCGAGATCCTGACCATCGATGCGCAAGAGGTCGTTGAAGGTGAACATTTGCGATCGGATCGCCTCGAACTCTTCGGGTGCCCGCTCGGTCAGATGCTGGGTTACGGACTCAAACAGTTGCTCGTCGAAGCTGTCGAACAACTGCGCCATGCGCTGCACCCCGGGGAGATCGGCGGGGTCCTTGTTCGCCGCAAGCACATCGCTGCGCAGCGATGCCTCGATCTGGGACAACAGATGCTCGGGCACATCGCTCAGCTCAAGCATCCGTTCGAGTACACGCATCATCCGTTCCTGGCCCAACAGCGGCAACACGCGCGCCGCGACGGCCGAGGGAAGATTGGCGGCAATCACCGCAATTGTCTGATCCTGTTCACCCTCAAGATACTCGGCGATCGTCTTTTCATCGACCTCCGCAATCTCTTGCCACAGCGCGCTTTCGCTCTTCCCGGCATTCGTGCCGATGTCCTTCATAATCGCATCCACCCGTTCTTCCGGCAGGAAGCTGGACAAGAGCGCCTTGGCGGTTTCCAGGGTGCTTGGACGGATCGTGGCCGCGGTTTCGATGAAATCGGCGATCACTTGTTCGGCGACCTCGGCATGGATCGAGCCGATGCCCGAAATCGCGCGCGTGATCGCGTGAATCTCGGATTCCTCGAGCCGCTGCATCAGCGCGGAACCACGCTCTTCGCCCATGCACAGGATGAGGATCGCGGCCTTTTCGGCACCGGACAAACTCATTGCTGTGGGCCGTTTCTCAAGCGTCTCGGTATGGACAGACGTGTTGGGCATGCGTGCGTTCCGTGGTCTTTGGGCGCCAAGGTCATAGACCGGTCGCCATGGAGTAGCTTGCGATCATACTGCCGGCCAACATGTACCAGCCGTCGATCAGGACGAAGAAGACGATCTTGAAGGGCAGCGAGATCAGGACGGGCGGCAGCATCATCATACCGGCGCTCATCAGGATCGACGCCACGATCAGGTCGATTGCAAGGAAGGGAAGGAAGATCAAGAACCCGATCGTAAAGGCCCGCCGCAGCTCTGAGATCATGAAGGCCGGGACAAGCGCGCGCCACCCGACCTCTTCCACCGTGTCGGGCGCAGGTTCGGGGGCGACACCATCTGCCTCGGCCGCGATATCCATGAAGAGCTGCGTATCCTTGGGCCGCGTGTTGACGAACATGAACTCCTTGAACGGTGCTGCGACGCGCGGCATCGCCTGCGCCTCGGTGATCGAGTTTTCCATCAAGGGCTCAACGCCCTGTTCCCAGGAATCCTGAAACACCGGCTGCATGACAAAGAAGGTCATGAACATCGCCATGCTGGTCAGCACGATATTGGGCGGTGTCTGGTTTAGACCAAGGGCCGAGCGCAGGATCGCAAAGACGATCACGAAACGCGTAAAGCTTGTCGCCACCACCAAAAGGCCCGGCGCGACGCTCAGAACCGTGGTCAACGCGAGAAGCTGGATGATGCGACCACTCAGCGTGGCCCGTTCATCGGACTCCGCCGGCGCATCACTGACCGTCGCCGCGAGATCGCCCAGAAACGACCCAGTGTCTTGCGCCGAAACCGGCATGGCCAGCATCGCCAAAAACCCGGCGGCCAATAGCCCTGTCGCACCACACCGGCGGAATGAAGGAACACGTTTCACTGTTTTGCCCCGCAGTCGGACCGCCTTACGCGGCGGCCTCTTTGAGTATCTCGGTCAGCGTCACGCCGACCCGGCCGTCCTCGAGCTTGGTAAGATCGCCGCGCGCGATCAGCTTTTGGTTGACCAGCACATCAACGCTGCCCCCGATTTCGCGATCCAGCTCGACAATGGACCCGCGCCCGAGGGCCAAAAGATCGGCAATCGGCATGTGACAGCGACCAAGGACAACTTGCACCTGCATGGTGATCCCCATCAGCGGGTCCAGCGTTCCGCCTTCGCCCGCGGCTGCGGCTCCTGCACCATCCGGGGCCGCCGCGACTTCAAGGCTTTGCAGTTCATCTGCCTTGGGCGCGGCGTCCGCTGGTGGTGGTGCCGTTGGGGTTTCGGTGGTTTCAGGGGTCTCAGTCATGGGTGACGCTCCTGGTTGATGGTGTCTGTGGTGTTTGGTCGGCCAATGCGTGGCGCAGGGCGTTCAGGATGCCATCGGTGATCCGTGTCAGGCTGAAATCCATCGAGCCGTGCTGCCATGCGACGCGGGCGTCGCCATCTTCGAGCGTGGGATCGGCCTGAACCGAGATCCGCATGTCATCGCCCGTCGCGCCGAACGCCGCAGAAATCGCAGGTCCGTGGTCGCGCAGGACCGCGTCTGACACGGTCACGCGTAGGGTCGACACGCCCCCAGCCAGCGCGATACAACGCTGGATCGCCGCGACGGCCCGATCCTTGGACGTAGCCTCAACGATCTGGGGGAAGACCAACTCGCAAGTGTTCAGCACGAATTCAAGCAAGTGCTGCTCAACCGCCTGGCGATGGGCTCCAGCAGTCTCACGCAGCTCGGCGACCGAGCTCGCGAGGCTGTCCAGAGCGCCTTGCTGTCGGTTGGCAAGATCGCTTGCCGCCTCTTGTCGCGCCGCAGTCTGACCAGCAAGGTGACCCTCAGCATACGCCTCTTGCTTGAGCCGTTGCTTGAGCTCTCCGAGGGCCATGTCATCTGTAGCCAGGTTCGCGGCGGCAAGCGCACCGCCCTGGATCAGCTCTTGGTCAAAGTTTCTGTCAAAGATCGGGCTCATGCTGTCTGCCCCACAGCGGGTTTCGACAGCCAGCTTTGGACGGCCTGCGTCGCAAGCTCGGGCCGCTCGGTCACAAGACCACCGGCGCTTTCAATGGCCTGGCGTGAAACGCCGCCCTGAACCGCTGCGATCTGCACCGTGTCATCCAGGGTCGTCGCACCGGGCCCAAGGACCATGCCAGCCTGTCCAGCCGTACTTGGGTCGCCTTGGGGCAACTGCTGCACCTGCGCGCCGCCATCGGAAATCGCCACCGTATCGGCCCCATCCGAGCCGATCTGCGCATTGGCCTGCGGCGCTTCCAACAGCATCCGCACGACCGGGCGCACGCCGAAGGCAAGCACAGCGACAACCAACACAAGGGCAAAGAGACTGCGCAGAACCGACGGCAGGTATGACTGGACCGCCTGACCGAGCGATCCGCCTACGGGGCCATCCAGCTCATGCGAAACGCTGACAAATTGCAGGCTGTCGACCGACACCATATCGCCGCGGCTTTCGTCATATCCGATGGCCGCGCGGATCAGCTGCGCCAGACGCTCAAGCTCTGCCTCGTCGCGCTCTGAGTAAACCGCGGTCTCGTCGTCGCCGACGTCATAGACGCCATCGACCAGCGCCGCGACCGAGATGCGCTGGATCGCGCCGGGTTCGGCCACCGTCTCGGTCAGCGTGCTCGCAATCTCGTAGTTGATGGTCTCGCCTGTCACCTGTGACTCGGCGACCGAACCGCTGCCGGCGACCCCGGCGTTGTCGAACGGCGGCAGGTTCCCAGCGGTCCCCACCTCGGGTCCGCCTGAATCCTGATCGCGCGAGGTCTGTTCGCGCGTCTCGGTCGAGCGCACCACCTGGCCTTCGGGATCAAACCGCTCCGAGCGGGTCACCTCGCGCACGGTGCTGAGGTCGACATTCACTTCTACCCGCGCATTTCCCACACCGACGCGGGCGTTCAGAATATCCGTGATCTTGCGGGCAATGCGGTCTTCGATCTCTGACTGCCGCGAATGCAGTGTCGCATCCCCTGCCCCGCCCGCATCGTCGCCAAGGATCGTTTCGCCGTTCGACGACAGGACCGTCACAAGTTGCGGTGCAAGATCCGGCACGGCAGAAGCCACAAGTGCACGGATCGCGGCGCCCTGGCGCCGTCCGACTGCACCACCCCGCCCGGCAGAGATGATGACCGACGCCGATGGTTCGGGACGGTGGCGCGCGAACGCTTCGCGCTCGGGCAGAACAAGGTGCACCCGCGCCGCCTCGATCCCGTTGATCGTCTGGATCGACCGCGCAAGCTCACCCTCCAGCGCCCGGAGCCGCGTGACCTTCTGCAAAAAGGTGTTCATGCCCATGCCGTTGGCACCATCGAACAGCTCCCACCCCGGCATGCCGTCATTGGGCAGGCCAGAGTCGGCAAGAACCATCCGCGCGCGCGGGATATCTTCTTGCGGCACGCTTACCAGCGAGCCGTCGGGGGACACGCGCACCCGAAAGCCCGCTTGTTCAAGCGAACTTACGATGCGGCTGGCGCTTGTCGGCGACAATTCGCTGTAAAGCGCGGCGTAGGTTGGCGCCATAACGGCACCCAGCCCAAAAAGAACCGCCCCCAACATCCCGGCGAAGGTCAGCGCGAGGATGGAAAGCTTAAGGCCACCCAGCGCCTTTAGGTTTTGCACGATGCTGCTCACAGACACCTCTTAATCTTGCGTTAACCATCCTATATTTCACCAAATCTCAGTATGCAAGAACAAATATAATTTTATTCTTGTATTTATTCTTTGAAGGCGGTACGCACTTGGGAAAGGAGAGGCTTCATGGACAAATCGTCCCCCGAAGATCAGGACACAGAAACCGCATCGTCCGAAACCGACGAAGCGCCAGCCCCGAAATCGCGCCGCAAGCTGATCCTTGCGGCGGCAGCGGTACTTGTGCTCGTGGCTTTGGGCGGCGGTGGCTATGTCTTCCTAAGCTCTGGTCCGTCTGAGGAAATGGCTGAAAAGCCAAAAGAAACTCAGAAAAAGAAGGCGGAAGATAAGCCCATGGACGACGGCACGGCTGCTGCCGTGAACCAGCAATACGCCGTGGCGCCCTTCAAAGAGATCATCGTCAACATCTCTTCGATCACGATCAACGGCCAGGCGTCATCGCGGTTTCTCAAGCTCAATATCGCGCTGGTTTATGACCCCAACGCCGAAGGGGCCGAGCGGATTGAGGAACGCCAGATCTATATCCGCGATTCCTTTGTTGAATTCTTGCGGCAGGTCACCGAACGCGACCTGAACGGCTCTGCGGGGCTGGCCTTCCTCAAATCCGAACTCCTGCATCGCGTGCGCCTTTTGGCCGAGAGCGACGCGCCCAAGGACCTGCTGATTGCGGACCTGGTGATCCAATGACCGAGACCCAAGTCGATGCTGTGGAAGACCTGATCATCGCCGCATCCGGCGGCGGGCCTGCCCGGCTGTCGTATCTCGAGCTTCTGGCAAGCGGCTTTGCCGCCGATCTCGGGGCAGATCTTTCCAGCCACCTTCGCGCCGAGGTCACCGCAGAGCTTGGCGGTTTTGACTACCAACCGGGCGCAGACCTTCACGCGGGCTTCGGCGATACCAAGATGCGGCTGACAGCCGAGCTGGCGCCCTGGTCGGGCAAGGTGGTTTCGGCCTTCGACCGCCGCTTGATGATGACCATGGTGAACGCGCTGCTGGGTTTGAAAGACCCCCCGGACGAGAGCGACGAACGACAGCTTACGCGTCTTGAAACGCGGCTGGTCTGTGAGATTACTGCGACCATCCTAAAGCGCTTTGTCGCCCATCTAGAGGCACTGCGCCGCCTTGCGGTGGATCAGGTCGCCATAGAAGAGGTTGGGGAAGACCCGCCGTCCTGGGCCGCGGCAGAGCGGTGCTTTGTTCTGAACATGGAGCTTGGCCTGCTTGGGTGCACCGGCGCCATGACGCTCGTGCTGCCCGAGGACATCCTTCTTGAAGATCGCGATCTGATCGCGACGGTTCCGGAAACCGATAGAGGGGCGGATGGAGAGTGGCGCTCAGAGCTGTCGCACTTGCTGCGCCAGGCCGACGTCACGCTGACCGCCGTTCTCGCGCAAACCCAGATTTCCCTTGCCGAAGCAATGGGATGGCAACCGGGAAAGGCAATCGCGCTCGGCATCGACACCACGCGCGAGCTGGACGTTCTTTGCGAAGGCCGCCCGGCCTTCCGCGCCGTGGCCGGTCACCGCGATAGCGGAGCGATCGCCCTGCGGCTGACGACTGAAGTGGATATGGAAAGGTAGGACGACAATGGCACTCTTGATAGATGCAATCATCCTTGGCTTGCTCGTTGCGACCATCTCTTACGCATTCCTCGTGGAACGGCGACTGCGTGCGCTGAAGGAGACGCTGGGCGAGCTTGAACCCGCGATTGGCGAGTTCTCTCGCGCGGTCGACCGCAGCGAAGGCTCGGTTGCCCAACTGCGCTCGGCGGCGGTCAATCTGAAGGCCGAGCCCCAAACACATGCGCCTGAGCGCCCCGCCCAGACCCCACGCGCCGCCGCTGTGCGCAGTGCGCCGCGCGCAACCGGGGCGATGCGGGTGCCGGCCAAAGCCGAGCTTATCCAAAGCTTCTTTGACAGCGCGCGCGAGGGCCGGGCATGAAACGTCTTCGTCCGTCCCATCTGATCCTTGGCGCCCTGACGATCGCCGCAGCTGGCAAAATCGGCCAGCTTGGCAGCACGGCCCTGGGCTCTGGCGAGCACGCGACCATGGCCAGCGCGCTCAGCGTTGTCAGCCCCGCGGCAGCCGCAGGCAGCGAAGAGGTGGCCGAGGCGCCCGCGCCCGAGCCCCAGGTCTGCGAGGCGCCCGAAGCTGTGTTCGCCGAGATCAAGCGCGAGCGCGAGCTGTTGGTGCAACAATCCGATGCGCTGGTACAGCAAGAGGCCCGGCTTCAAATCGGGCGTGAAAAGCTGGCCGCCGACGCGGCGCAGCTGCGCGATCTGAAGACCGCGCTAGAAGATTTGTTGGCGAAGGTCGAGGCCCAGCAAACAGAGGATGTAGACCGGCTGGTCAACCTCTATCGCAACATGAAGCCCAAGGCGGCTGCCGAGATCATCAATGAAATGGACATCGAGATCTCGGTCCTGGTGCTGGGCACGATGCCCGAGCGCGATGCCGCCCCCATCCTCGCCGGCATCGATACCGCGCGGGCGCGGGCGATCTCAAAGATCCTGGTCGAGCGGTCCAAACTGCCCGGGGATCAGGACTTCTCGGGTCTTCGCCTAGAGTAACGACGACGGTGCAGGCCCCGTAGAGGGGCCTGCAGCCCCCCTTCTTTTCCTGACAGCATTGTTCATTCGGATGCGCGTTGCGCCAGCGGCGTAGACCCTATGCGTCCTTGCGCGATCGCATCGATCCTAAAGACCATGCCCCGCGCCCGTGCCCGCTATGGACGGCTCAATCCTCAACCCGAAGGCGCGCACCCGCAGGCGGTTGCAGGTTCAGATCGCGCTTCAGCCCGATCACGTAGCTGATGATCTCGGCCACGGCGCGCCAATGCTCGGTCGGCACCATCTCATCAACCTCGACCGTGGCATGGAGCGTCCGCGCCAGGGCGCGGCTTTCCACAATCGGAACCTCGGCGTCCCGCGCGATCTTTCGGATCTGTGCCGCGATCTTGTCGGTGCCCTTCGCCACACAGACCGGCCCCACGTCGCGCCCCATCTCGTACCGCAACGCGACAGCATAGTGCGTCGGGTTCGTGACAATGACCGAGGCGGTCGGCACCGTGGTGGTCAAGCGCTGACGCGCGCGCTGGCGTTGAATGCTTGCGCGCTTGGCCTTGATGATCGGGTCGCCTTCGCTGTCTTTGAATTCGTCGCGGACCTCGCGCAAGCTCATGCGCTGTTTCTTCAGCCATTGCGACCGCTTCCAGATCACATCCGTGGACGCAGTAAAGGCCAGAAGCGCGGTGGTGGCGACCAGAGTGTAAATCGCCGCTTCGCGCCCATAGCGCATGAAGGCTTCGGGTACGAAATCGGCCGATTGCCAAATGTTCACCACCGCGTCGCGGCCAAACCAAAAGGTGAAGGCCGTGATGACCACGACCTTGGCGAGGTTCTTGGCAAACTCCACCATGGCATCGGCCGAAAACAGACGCTTGAACCCACCGATGAGCGATATCTTCGAGGCCTTCGGCTTGATCCGTTCAACCGAGACCACCGTTTCACCCTGCACGATCACGCCAAAGAGCGCCGCCAGGACCATCAGGATCACAATTGGGGTCAAGAGTTTGCCGGTCGAGGCCAGCATGCTGTTCACAACGATCCCAAGGTCGCGCATGCCCGTGCGCCCTGCCCCGACCTCAAGGGAGGATGCCGCCGCCATCGTGTTGCCCAGAACCTCGGCAAGGCCGATAAAGGCCGTTGGCGCCATGAACACCGTAATCACGCACAGCGACAGAACACCCATAAGGTTCGATGGTTCCCGCGATGAGGGGACATCCCCTTTCTTGCGCGCGTCCTTGAGCTTCTTCTCTGTCGGCTCTTCTGACTTGGTGCTGCGATCTTCCTGGTTTGACATGGCCTGACCCTAAAACGTCAAGGTGCTCAGCCATTCCGCAAACGCCTGCAGAAAGCCTGACAGGGCGGGTGCGGCACTGATCGCCAGAACCAGCAAGCCGAAGAACAACAAAACGGGCACGGCGACGAAGAACACCGGCAGGGTCGGCATCATCCGGTTGGCGAGACCTAGCCCGAGGTTCAGGATCAGACCCATCACATAGAACGGTGCGGTGATCGCCACGCCGATATAGAAGCTTTTTGAGGCGGCCATGATGATCTGCTCGGCCAGATCGCCGACCGGGACCTGCCCAACCGGAAACACCTCATACGTCATCAAGAGCGCGATGATGATCATATGGTGCAGATCGGTCGCAAAGATCAGCGCGATCCCGGCCATCAGCATTCCGCTCGCGATCATCGTCGACCCTTCGAATGAACCTTGTGAAGGTGCAAACGCGTTTGACAGGCCCGCGACGAGCCCGACCTGGTAACCCGCAAACTGCAAGGCCGACAAAAGGATGCGCGCGGTCAGACCGATCCAAAGCCCGATGGTGATCTCGGTCACCAGCGCCAGAACGGGCAAGTCGCTGACCCCCGCGGTCACGGAGGCGACCGGTGTTGCGGGCATCAGCCCCGCCGAAAGCGCGAGCGCCAGTGCGAGGCGATAGCGGATCGGGATCGTTTGTTCCCCGAACCCCGGCATAAACAGCAACGCCGCGCCGATCCGCGCGAAGACGAGGATCATCGCGAAGAGCTGGGTTTCAAGGAATTGCTGCAGATCCATCTCAGGCGCCGATGCGGCCCACGGTTTTCAGCGCGGCCTTGCGGTGCACCTCGTTGTGGGAAATCACCTGGGTCATCGGGCTCACCCGTTCCAGAAGCGAGCGCACGAAACTGCGCGCCTCGGGGCTAACCATGATGGCGGGCCATTCGTCTTTCTGCGCAAATTCCTGGATCTGCTTGCGGGCCTGCAGCACAAATTCCTGCATCCGACTGGGCGACATCACGATGTTCGTCTCTTCGCCGCTGGTGCCCACGGCGCCCGCCATCTCTTTTTCCCACTCCGCGTTCAGCGCGATGACCGAGACAAAGCCTTGGTCATCGGCCAGCGAGCGGCAGATCTGGTTCGAAAGCCGCTCGCGCACATGGTTCGTCACCTGGGCGAGATCGTTTTTCTTGCGGGTGATCTCGGCAATCGCCTCGATGATCACCGGCAGGTTCCGGATTGAAACACGTTCGCGCAGAAGCTGCTGCAGCACCTGCTGCACCAGGATCATCGGCGTTGTGCCGGGGATATCGGCGACAAGCTTTTGATATTCGCGGTCGAGCGATTCAACGAGGCTTTGGGTCGCGCCGAAGGTGAGCAATTCGGCCATATGCTCTTTGATCACTTCGGTCAGATGGGTGGTGATCACGCTCTCGGGGTCAACCACCGTGAGCCCCTCCTGCTCTGCCGCGCTGGCCTCGCTACGATCGATCCAAAGCGCATCGAGCCCGAAGGTGGGATCTTTGGTTTTCTCGCCCTGAATGCGGATGGGCACGTCCGGCGGGGCGATGACGAGCATGCCGTTGGGCCGGATCTGCCCCCGCGCGGCCTCGACCCCGTGAACGAGGATTGCGTATTCGTTGGGGCCAAGCATCGGCTCATCCTTGATCCGCACCGAGGGCAGCACAAAACCGAAATCGCGGGCAAAGAGGGTGCGCAGGCTCTTGATCTTGCCAGGCATGGCCGCGCCCGCCTGGCGGATCAGCGGCACGAGGGCCGAGCCCACCTCAAGCCGGATTTCATCGAGCTTCAGCGCCTCTTCCACGCTGCGGCCTTCGACCTCTGCGGCGTCTTCCTCGCTCACCGGGGCTGCGGCCTCGGCCTCAGCCGATGCAACAGCCGCGGTTTGCGTTGCATAGCCCAGCCCCGCGAGAAGGATCGCGAGAAAGGCGAAGATTACCATCGGGAAGCCGGGCAAGAGCCCGATCCCGAAGAGCAGCGCGGCGGCCATGTAAAGCGCCTTGGGATAGCTGCTGAGCTGGCCCAGCACCGCCTCGTTCGCCGCACCTTCAGTACCGCCCTTGGTGACGATGATACCGGCGGCCAGCGAGACGATGAGGGCGGGGATCTGGGTGACGAGCCCGTCCCCGATCGTCAGGATCGTGTAGGCATTGGCGGCCTCACCGATGGGCAAACCGTATTGCACGATACCAATCAGGATGCCGCCGATGATGTTGATGAGCGTAATGATGATCCCGGCCACGGCATCGCCGCGGACGAATTTCGACGCACCATCCATCGCGCCGTAAAAGCTGCTTTCGTCTTCGAGGATCTTGCGGCGGTTACGAGCCTCTTCCTCATCGATAAGGCCCGCGCCGAGATCGGCGTCGATCGCCATCTGTTTGCCCGGCATCGCATCAAGCGAGAAACGCGCAGAGACTTCGGCAATCCGCGTTGAACCTTTCGAGATCACGACGAAGTTGATCACCACGAGGATCGCAAAGATCACGACCCCGATCACGAAGTTGCCTGACACGATGAAGCGCGAGAAGCCTTCGATCACGCCCCCGGCCGCGCCCGGCCCGGTATGGCCCTCAGAGAGGATCAGCCGGGTCGACGCCACGTTGAGTGACAAGCGCAGCATCGTGACCACGAGCAAAAGCGTGGGGAAACTGTTGAATTCAAGGGGCCGCGGGATCCAGAGCGCGACCATCAGGATCAGGGCCGACACCGAAAGCGAGATTGCAAGGCCGAGATCCAGAATGACCGGCGGCAGCGGGACAAACAGGACGGCGAGCACAAGCGTGACACCGGCGGCAAAACCGATATCGCCATTAACCTTGCCAAACCGCGAAAAGAACGCGCTCGCCTGCGATTGGGTACTCATGTCATCGAGGTCCTTACGGGGTCGGTCGCGGGGCTTGCATCAGCGGGGTCACGGCGCCTGTGCCGAAAAGGCCGCCAGCCTGCGCGCCGGCGGCACCGCTGAGCGACGAGGACCAGATGGCCCCGCCGTCGGGCACGGCGCGGGCGACAACGACATCGCGGGTGGGGCCCGGCGTGGCTTCGGAAAGCTGGCGCAGCGCCCCGATCTCTTGATTGGCCAAAAGAACCTTCTGACGCAGCGACGCCAAGTAACGGTCGCGCTTCTCGGGCGTGAACGAGTGGTAGGAGCCTGCCGCCAGGGTCCAGCTCCCGGTCTGTTGATAGAGATCGCGTAGGAACCGCGCGGCGTAGTCGGCGTTGCGATCCGGGTCGAACCCGTCCTCAAGCGAGGCAAACGCGTCGGGGTGCCAGCGCAGGTTGATCTGCATGCAGCCGACATCGATCGAGCGCACGCCATTGGCCAGTTGCGCACGCACCCAGGACATGGCCTGCGACCGCGTATCCAGCAACCTGCCCGTGCCCTCGGCATTCACGGCCCATGGCCAAACCGTCAGCGCACCGCCCCGGCGCGTCCCAGCCTCTTGCAGGCCGATGCCCAAGAGGATGTTGTTTGGGATGCCGTATCGTTCTTGCGCCGCCAGGATTGCGCGAACGCACACGCCCGCCTCCCCCTGCCCGGTCGGCGCTTGGGCCGCGCGCGACACCTCTTCAACCTCGGCCCGGGACGGTCCGGCGTAGAACCCGGACCAGTCGCTGGCATGAGCCGTCCCGACGCCCGCCAATACGGCCACAACTGTCAAGAGCCGGATCAAAACGCGCCGCTCCCGATCCGGTCAAAGACGTTGGTCGATAGTCTTGCGAGCGTTGCGTACATAAACGGGGCCGAGGCGATCAGACCTACAAAGATCGCAACGATCTTGGGCACAAACGTCAGCGTCATCTCCTGAATCTGCGTCAGCGCCTGCACGAACGCGATGGCAAGCCCCACCACCAGCGCCACGCCCAACACCGGGCCCGACCCGATGAGAACCGCCCAGACCATCGAACTGAACGCCGTATAGACTTCCTGATCACTCAAAAGAGGTGTTCCTTCCTGATCACGCCGCCTAGATCGGCATGCGCATGATTTCCTGATAGGCCTGCACAACCTTGTCGCGGACCGAGACGGCGACGCGGAGCGAGGTTTCCATGTCCATGGTCGCTTCGACGACGGCCTGCGTGCTCATCTCACCCCGCAAGCCCGCTGCGGCCGTCTGTTCGGCCTTGCGTAGGTTGTTGAGCGCATCGGCAGACGCGTCGCGCACCATCTCACCAAAGTTCGAAGCGCCCGCCTCTTGCGGCGCGGCACCGCGCGATTTCAGATCCTGGCTGGTCTGATACGCGCCCTGGATCGCCGCGTTGGATACGATCGAATTGATGCCCGACATCAGCCCGGCCCCTTACTTCAGAAGGTCGAGCATCTGCCGCCGCATCCGGCGACCTGCATCGAACATGTTGATGTTGGCCTCATAGCTGCGCGATGCCTCGCGCATGTTGTTCATCTCGATGATCGAGCTCACGTTCGAGGTGCGCACGTAACCGCGCTCATCCGCGGCGGGGTGAACCGGATCGTACTTGACCGGAAAGGCCGAGTCGTCGCGATCGATCGCGCCCACCTCGACCATCGAGTTCCCGTTTGCCCGGTCGACCATCTCGGAAAACGACACCATCTTTCTGCGATAGGGGTCTTCGCCCGGTGTGTTTCCCGTCGATCCTGCATTGGCCACGTTTTCGGCGGTGACCTTCAGGCGCACACCCTGGGCGTGCATGCCGCTCGCCGCGATGGCCGAGATGGATTTCAAGGGGTCCATTGCAACTCCTCCTTACCGAACGCCCGTCGCTGCGAGACGGACGAGTTCATGGCCCTTTCGATAGAGGCTGGCGGCCAGCTGGTAATTTTCGTTGATCTCGTTGGCTTTGATCGTCTGCTGCTCAAGCGCGACGGTGTTCCCGTTGGGGCTCGTGGCCCAGGCATTGGCATCTTCTTCCACGCCGACCGTGGTGGTCTGGGTGCCCGCGATATGACCGGGATGCGAAACCTTCAGATGCGCCTGTGCGCCATCCGAGAGCATCTTGTCGAAGCCCTCGGTCGTGCGCGCCTTGAATCCGGGCGTGTCAGCATTCGCCACGTTTTCCGCGACGACACGCTGCGTCTCGGCCAACCAGGCCATCCGCTTCGAGGCAAGATTAAAAAAAGACAGGCTATCCATGTTTAAGGTCTTTTCAAGATTTGTATGGATATGTATCATGAATAAAACTGGATGCAAGGATTTTATTCATGGTGAGCGTACTGACCGATCTCAACAGTGTTTTTGCAACGGGCCTCGGTCCGCGCCTCAGGGGTGAGGTCGCAGAGGTCTCGGGCCTGTTGCTCACCGTCCGCGGCCTTGGGCGGTTTCTTGGGATCGGACAACACTGCCAGGTGATGGGCGCACACGGGCCCGTCCGCGGCGAGGTGGTCAGTATCCAAAACGCCGGATGCAGCGTTCTGCCCTTCGGCAACTGGGACGGCGTGAGCGAAGGCGACCCGGTCGAGGTTTTGTCGGCAGGGCCCGTGCTGCGCCCGCATAACAGCTGGATTGGTCGGGTGGTGAACGCCTTCGGCGCACCGGTTGACGGCGGGGGCCCTCTCCTCCCCGGCGCGACGCAGCGCCGCCCGCGCAGCGATCCGCCCCCGGCCTATGCGCGGCGCCGGACAGGTGCACGGCTTGAAACCGGGGTGGCGAGCATCGACGTGTTCGCACCGCTTTGCCGCGGACAACGTATGGGCATCTTTGCTGGCCCGGGCGTGGGGAAATCAACACTGATCGCCAAACTCGCGATGCAGGCCGAGGCCGATGTGGTCGTGATCGGATTGATCGGCGAACGTGGCCGCGAGTTGCAGGACTTCGTTCAACGCGATCTTGGGCCCGAAGGCATGGCGCGGTCGGTGATCGTCGTGGCAACAAGCGATGAGCCGCCCCTGACACGGCGACAGGCCGCCTGGACCGCAACGTCCGTCGCCGAGCATTTCCGCGATGCGGGCCGGCATGTCTTGCTGATCCTCGACAGTGTGACACGCTTTGCGCATGCCCAGCGTGAGATTGGCCTCGCCGTTGGCGAGCCGCCCGCCCAACGCAGCTTTCCCCCGACCGTTTTCGCCGAGCTACCGCATCTCGTGGAACGCGCCGGGCCGGGAACCGCGGGTCAGGGCGACATCACAGCGCTCTACACGGTCCTTGCCGAAGGCGATGATCCCGACGATCCCATCTCGGACGGCGTGCGCGGCATGCTTGACGGTCACGTACAGCTCGACCGATCGATCGCCGAAAGCGGCCGCTTCCCTGCAGTCCATCTGCTGCAAAGCGTGTCGCGCATGCTGCCTGGCTGCCATTCAGACGAAGAAAACAAGCTCTTGTCTGCCGCCAAGGAAGCGCTGTCGCTTTATGATCGGATGGCCGATCTCGTGCGCCTGGGCGCCTACCAACAAGGCTCCGATCCCGCGGTTGATCGGGCCATCGCATTCCGCAATGCCCTGGAAGACCACCTTGTCCAATGCAGCAACAGGCGGACCGAAGCTTCCGATGCATTCGAATTCCTGCAAAGTGCACTGGCGCGCGGCTAGTGCGTGCGCATCGCGCATAATGGCCGCTAAACGGGCCGCGGACTCTACAGTTTGATGGAATTTTAAGCATTTCTTAATCACTGCCCGGACAATTTCGCTCAATGTTCCGGACAGTTAGCGCTAAGCGCTTGCACAAATTTGTTACGAACCCCCATGGTCCCGGCCACGCATCGTGCCGCGTTGTGACTGGGTTCATATCGAAGGAAAGACCCGTTCGACACGGCCCCGACCGACGAAGTTTTTGCCGTGTGAGGCGCGGTGGGCACGGACACCAAAGGGCTTTGCCGCCGCCCAAAAAGCGAATTCGAGCTGTAACGGAGATCGGCAGATAAATGTAGAATTTGAGCAGGTGCAAATTTTTTGCTCGCCGTGAACACGAACTTGCGATCAAGTGTGCAGCGACACCTTAAATGTAATCGCTTACGGCGCAACTGCACGGCATATCGTTCGTGGAACCCAACCGATGATACCCTGACGGGCAAGTATGACAGTGATCGACCCACAGAAGACAGATGAAGCGCTAGGCTCCCTTATCCGGCTTCACCGCAAAACCGCCGGTCTCTCGCAAGAGGAACTTGGGCGCGCCGTCGGAACGTCTGCGCAGCAAATTCAAAAATACGAGGTGGGCCAGAATCGCGTTTCCGTTCACAGGCTTCTGGCGATTTCGCATGCGCTTGGGATCGAAGCGATCGCGCTGCTCAGCGAGGTTGAAAAATCCGTGGGGCAACAATGCAACGCGCACCCGGACACCCGCGCGCGCGAGTTGGAGTTTTTGGGCTCGTCTGCCGGCAGGCTGCTGGTATCGTCGTTGGTCGAGATGGCAGATGACGACTTTAGCGCATCGATCGCGCAGGTTGCGGCCCACGCCTCTCGCAGCCGCGACGCGACTTAGAGCACTGCGCCTGCGCGCCGCCTCGGTCTAACATCCTGGCGTAAGTCTGCGACTGGCTGCGGCAGAGCAGTTTAGCCTCGACATCGAAGTTTGCACTTGCTGTGCCCAAACGGCCAAGCCCTGAGAGCAAATGGCCGGGATCCGGCGGGATCCCGAAAGCCCAGAGCGCGTTCAGACGCCGAGCACACAGGCGGACCAAATCCGTTGGCTCCTCTGATTACCTTGACAGATCAACCCATGATAGGATTACTGAATTACGATATTAATCTATGGTAGAGACGTGAAGCACCACCTTCACCTGGAAACCTCCCAAGGGCACGCCAACGCCCGCTCTGCTGACGTGGCGGGCCGCTACCACCGAGGCCAGTCGCGTGGACGCGAGGATTGGAGCGAAGATTTGGCGGCCAATCCCCCAAGCAAGGCCTCTTCCGCCATTGCGCTGTGCGCCATCATCCTCTTCACCATTATTGAACGGATCGAAGCGCTGCGCGACAAAGCCCTGGGCCTAAGCAGATAGCAAAATCGCGCGCAGCCCCTATTGCGCCCGCGGAAGCTGGTACTGGGGCATACTAAGCGCCTCGACTTCCATAACCAGAGTTGACGCCTCAGTGCCAAGAATGTCCGCGATTTCAAACAGACGCGAGACAGACACTTTGTTCGTACCGGCCTCGTAACGCGCCACTTGCTGCTCGGTCGATCGCAACGCGACAGCCATATCCGCCTTGGCAAGTCCCATCCGTCTGCGCCGCGCGCTCAATACGACGCCCAGGGCAATGTCGTAAGACACGGAATTCATGGGTTACCTCGCCAACAGCGACGCAGTGACCGTTGCCTGTGCACATCAGACCACGAGGCTTGCCACGTTTGACCAAGCAGATGTTGAGGGTGCTGTGGATCTCCGACGTGGGCAAAAACACCGAAACCCGATCCTGCACTGGCTCGCGCCGACATGGCCAAACTGTGGGACCGCTGCCATCGACCGAAATCACTGAAGCAAATGGTGGCGTTCTGTACCCTCATAAGATCAATCATTCTCCCAAGCGTTAATCTGCCTGAAACTCACAGCCTTGCGAAATGAGTAAGCGTTTGATGTTCTTGTGTGAACTCAAAGAGTATTTGTCCAAAATGGCTCTCTGTTTACGTCTCACTGTGCAATAGATCATACAGCAACCGACGCTTTAGCTAAGCTTTCTGCGCACAAACAGGCGCCATTAACGGGCGGCTCGTCCGAGCCCAAACAATCCCGACTTTTTCGATCCGCCACTACCGTTCAAAATTCATTCAAAATACAAGGTGTGCGTAGCCAAAACCAAATTGCAAGTCAATGTCAGACGCTTGAGACAGCAAGCGCAAAAGCCCAGTCATCACCTCTGGAAGACAACAAAGTATTAACGGTTGGCTTTGCCCGCCAATACTGCATCAGAGTAATAGTCTTCAGCAGCAAACAGCAACTGGTCCAGGTCCTCACTGTCGATGCCCATGGCCAGCTCGACCAGGCTCAGCAGTCTCGCATCCTTGCACAAGGCCAGAAAAAGGCCAAAGGCCTCTGATCGGTCAATCTTGGCGGCTTCTTCGGCGAGGTTGTACAGGATCCGGCGTTCAGCGTCGGACAAGCTTGCCGCGGCTTCGTCAAGGTCATTCGAAGTCTCATGGCACTTGTCGCCGCCGACCATCTGTGCGTGTCCCCTTATATGCCCCAGTACTTTCGTCAATTAATCCGAACCCCACTGCTTCGGACGAAACCTAATTCTACTTAGGGGTTAATTTCCGCCAATCGGACGACCAATCCGAATTCGCTCAACCCCAAGGCAATCGTTCAAAACAGGTCTTTATTTGTTTTTTGCCTACACGCCCTCATTAGGCGTTCAGAAAAACAAATTCGCTCAGGTTTCGTCGCCTTCCTTTTTTGTTATTTTATTACCTAACACAAAGACACACATTTAACACAGAATAGGCTCTGCGAATTTGTACTGCGGCCCTGCTACGGGTTAAGGTTACCTACGCAACCAATCAGCAATGTGACACTCTCAGACTCTCTTTGCCACCCCCTAGAAGCTGCAATAACGAATTAAACGTACTGCAGTACTTCGACACGCGAATTCTTCGCAAAAACGGAGAAAACAGATCTACTCGCAAACAGCGCAATCTCTCTTTGCGCGCGCGCATCATCGGGCGCGACCCGGACCTCGCGGTTGTCGTCAGCGACCTTTGATAACCTTGCAGGCGAGCGACCCCGCGTTGCGAGCCGGTTTGACTGCGAACACCCTCTCCACCTCCGGTCATCGCCCCTCTCCTCCGCGGCAAACGGTTCGAAACGGCGTGAAAGTGGCTCAGAACCCACCGAAACCCAAGAAAACGTGTCCAACGTCGATGGACCGTTCGCAGGAGGCTCACACGTTGCGCCATCTAGCAAGCAGCGCCGGCCAAGACGACGACACTGCCGGGGTTAGGAATTTGGGAAAGGTGCGTAGACATGACGTTACAGATCTCAGGTCGGTTTGTTTGGCTTCAGAACCCGTAACGTGATTGCAATTCACCATGCGTCGCCGCATTGCCGAATGTGCGTTGGCTCTGAACCCACTGCTTTCTTCAGTTGATGAGCTACAAATCGCGGCGTCAACCCACGATTGTCCCAAAAACATCAAAAATGCCATAAAAACTCCCAAAAATGACATAGAGTCCGCCTTATTTAAATACTGCTAATGTGGAATAAGGTTCCTTAATGAAGCGTTGCCCGTGTATCGAGTTGGGTAAGTAAAGAGTAACAGACGCGTAACGAGTAAGTCAGTAACACGATCCTAGAATGGGATAGCACATCGCAGGTTGCGGTGTTGAAGACCCCCAAGGGGCAGAACCGGTACCGAAATCCGGAGTGCCCAGTTCTAGGAGCAAGTGAAATGCCTATTAAACTGGAAACGATGGCTTATGGCGGCATTATCATGGTATTGTTCAGCATTCTGCATGCAGAAACCGCTGAGACGGTCGTGCCCCTGTCCCTTGGCCTTTTCTGAAGTCACAATATCCAAGTGAGTACCCCCATCTCACCGTTAGCAAGTGCAAGGAGTAAACAGATGCAGTTCCCCCAACGCATTCAGCCCAAGCGCCCCACAACCCGCATTCGCCGCAACGACCCCAACGTCGTCGCCATGCGCGCCCAGCTTGAGAGCCTGTCGGCAGACGCGCTGCGCCGCCTGGAAGACGAGCTCCGCGGCTATGACGCCAACGGTGTCGAAGGTGCGATGATGAAGGGCCTCGTCGCCCAAGCCGCCGCCACAGACCAGCGCCTGGCCGCCTGATGCCGGGCACTGCGACCAATATGCGGCTGACGCGCTATGCGCCGCCACAGGCCACGGATACCGTGCCTTACGTCTCGGACTTTAGCGTCAAGAGTGTCTGCGGCGCGGAATGCCTGGCCGACCTGCCGGCTGTGGCGAACACGGACGCTCGCTGTCATGACCTGCATGCCGTCCGGGCGTTTCGCCGCGATAGAATTACCAAGTTTCGACTGAACCCCTCACAGTAGGGTTTCGGTCACGCCGCCAGCTTGGCGCAACGACGCGCCAAGACATTGAAGAGCCTGCGCCTAACTGGCGCGCTCTTCCACTGCGGCCGCCAGCGACTCGGCACGTGCGGCCAGTTCAGCCAATGTATCCGTCACTTCGCTTGGGATCACCGCAACCTCAACGGTTTCACGGTGTAGCGCCGCCTCGCGGGCCTCTTCCAGCTCTGCAGTCAGCGCGCCGACGCGTTTTTCCATCGCCCGCAGCTTGTCGTCCGTGCCCGCGGCCTTGTCGGCCAGCAACAACCCGGCCATGAGCAACATCCGCGCCTCCGGCATGCGGCCGATCTGATTGAGCAGGGTCGAGGCCTCGTTATCCAGCATCTGGGCCGCGGAACGCAAAAAATGCTCTTCACCCTCCTGGCAGGCCACCTGAAAGTCACGGCCGCCAATGGTAATCGTCACCTCAGGCATTGGCGCTCTCCTCCAACATGGGCTCGATCGTTGCCAGAACCCGGTCAACTTCGGCCCGGTCCCCCGCTTGCAGCGCCTTGACCGCCTCAAGCTCAGCCTGCAACGCCGTGTTTACCATGCTGGCGTCGGCCAAACCTTCGGCATTTGCGGTCCGCAACGCCGCGTTTGACGCACGCAGTTCGGCATTCACGCTACGCACCTGCTGAAGATCGGCGTCTGTCGCAGCAAGGGCATCGCGCAGGGACGCGACCTCTTGCTCCAGCGTTGCGACCGTTGTCTCTTGCGTTTCCTTGATGGCGCGCACACGCTCTTCGAGCTGTGCGTTCGCCATGCGTTCGGCTTCAAGCGCCTCGGCAAGGCCAGCATCTGCCCCGCCTGCCATCCGGTCGACCCCATTGCCAATCCGGTCGAGCGCCGCGGTGATCCGGCGTTCAAGCTCGGTAATGTCGGTCATAAGCCCCTCGTCCTCAGCCTCAGGTCCCCACACCCTCTGGTGCAAGAGCGAATCGTATCGCCCTGTGTTTACCGGACTTTACCGCTTTGCCCGGCGAATGCACGCCCCCCTCGCGGAAGCCCGCCGACCGACCTGCTTGAACTCGGGCCCGAGGCTGCTATCAACCGCCGCACTCGCCGCCCAGAACAGACGCGAAGGACGCCGCTGCCGTGGACATCTCTACCCTGAAAGAGCTTCACCCCGACCACTGGAAAAAAGCCTGTGCGATCCGCGTGCTGGCCATGGATGCGGTGCAGGCCGCAAACTCGGGCCACCCCGGCATGCCGATGGGCATGGCCGATGTCGCCACTGTCCTGTTCGAGAAACACCTGAAGTTTGACGCGAGCGAGCCGTTCTGGCCCGATCGCGACCGCTTCATTCTGTCGGCGGGCCACGGCTCGATGCTGCTCTATGCCCTGCTGCACCTGACCGGCTATGCCGACATGACGCTGGAGCAGATCAAGAATTTCCGCCAGTGGGGGTCGATCACGGCCGGCCATCCCGAATACGGCCACGCCACCGGGATCGAAACGACGACCGGCCCGCTGGGTCAGGGCCTGGCCAATTCCGTGGGCTTCGCGATTGCAGAGGAAGCGCTAAGGGCCCGGTTCGGCAAGAAGGTCGTTGACCACTACACCTATGTGATCGCGGGCGATGGCTGCCTTATGGAGGGTGTGAGCCACGAGGCGATTGGTCTTGCGGGCATGCAAAAGCTCGGGCGGCTTATCGTGCTGTGGGACGACAACAACATCTCGATCGACGGTGAGGTGACGCTGTCTGACATCACCGACCAACGGGCGCGGTTCAAGGCAGCGGGCTGGCAGGTGCTGAGCTGCGACGGCCACGATCCGGAAGACATCGACGCCGCGCTGACCAAGGCCAAGACGTCGAAAAAACCAACGATGATCGCCTGCAAGACGCATATCGGGTTCGGCTCGCCCAACAAGCAGGACACCAAGGGCGCGCATGGGGCACCGCTTGGCCCGGAAGAGATCCTGGCGACACGCGCGGTCTATGGCTGGACGGGCGGAGCCTTTGAGATCCCGAATGACGTAAAATCCGGCTGGGAAGCCATCGGTCGCCGCGGCACCACCAGTCGCAAGGCCTGGGCACAGCGGCTTGCGGAACTGTCAGCCAGCCGTCAGGCCGAATTCGCCCGTGTGATGGCGGGCGAGGCCCCCAAAAAGCTCGCCCCCACCATCCGTGCCTTGAAAAAGCAGGTCGCCGAGGACGCGCCAAAGGTGGCGACACGCAAATCGTCGGAAATGGTCCTGACCGCGATTAACCCGGTGATGCCCGAGACGATCGGCGGATCGGCGGACCTGACCGGATCAAACAACACGCTTACCCCCGACCTTGGCACGTTCGACCCCGCGAACCGCAAGGGACGCTACATGCACTACGGCATCCGGGAGCACGGCATGGCCGCTGCGATGAACGGCATGGTGTTGCATGGCGGGATCAAACCCTACGGTGGCACGTTCATGTGTTTTACCGACTACGCGCGGGGCGCCATGCGGTTGTCGTCGCTGATGGGCGTGGCGCCGGTCTATGTCATGACGCACGACTCGATTGGTCTTGGCGAAGACGGCCCCACCCACCAGCCGGTCGAGCACCTTGCTCTGTTGCGCGGGACGCCGAATGTCCACGTCTTCCGCCCCGCCGACACGGTGGAAACAGCCGAAGCGTGGGAGCTTGCGCTGACCACAACCAAGACACCCTCGGTGCTGTCGCTGACGCGTCAGGGCCTGCCAACCGTGCGGACCGAGCATAAGATGAAGAACCTCACCGCGCAGGGCGCGTATGTGCTGGCCGAGGCAGAGGGTAAGCGTCAGGCAATCCTGATGGCCACGGGATCTGAGGTGTCAATTGCCCTGGCCGCGCGCGATCTTCTGCAGGCAGAGGGCATTGGCACGCGCGTTGTGTCCATGCCCTGTTGGGAGTTGTTTGAAGAACAGGACGAGGCCTATCGCAAAAAGGTCTTGCCCGCAGGGCCGGTCCGCGTGGCGATTGAGGCCGCAATCCGTTTCGGCTGGGATCGCTGGCTTTTCGGAGAACGCGGCAAGCGCGAGAAATCGGGCTTTATCGGCATGCACGGGTTCGGCGCCTCGGCCCCTGCAGGCGATCTCTACCGCGAGTTCGGCATTACGGCAGCGGATACCGCCGCGAAGGTCAAAGACCTGATCGCGGGCAACTGGGCGCCCGATCCGCGCACTTAGGGGCGCGGGTCACCGCGCCGGGCGGGAAAAAAGCGCTGTGACCGGGGCAATGACCTTGGTCACAACCGGGATCAGGGCAAAGCCAACGGCCAGCCCGACCAGCCCATCCAGAAATGCCGTCACCGCCCAGTTCAGAAATCCGGCCCCGCCGGAAACCGCCTTGGCCGCTGCCTTGATCACGTCATAGGGCGCGTGCACGCCTATCTCGTGCAGCCCATGCACAATGATCGAGCCGCCCACCCAGATCATCGCCGCCGTCCCCACAATAACGAGCAGTTTCATAAGCGTCGGCATGCCCCGCACAATGCCGACGCCGAGCTTGCGCACAAATGCGCTGCGCCCCTCGGCCGCGAGGTGTAGACCGACATCGTCGGCTTTCACGATCAGCGCCACCGCCCCGTAAACGGCAACGGTGATCAGGATACCGGCAATGCCCAGCGCCGCGCCCTGAAACCAGATCGACAAGCCCTGGGGCAGCGCGGACAACGTGATTGTCATGATCTCAGCCGACAGAATGAAATCCGTCTTGATCGCGCCTTTGACCTTTTGCTCTTCCAGATGTGCATCGGCCATCTTTGACGCGTGCAACTCTTCTGAATGCGTGTCGTGCGGGTTGAGCGCGTGCCAAACCTTCTCGGCCCCTTCGAAACATAAGTAACAGCCGCCCAACATGAGAAGCGGCGCAATCGCCCAAGGCGCAAAGCTCGCCAAGAGCAGGGCGACGGGCAGCAAGATCACCAGCTTGTTGAAGAACGATCCCTTCGCAATGCTCCAGACGATCGGCAACTCGCGGTCAGCGGAGAACCCGTGCACGTATTTCGGCGTCACCGCCGCGTCGTCGATCACCGCGCCCGCGGCCTTGGTCGAGGCTTTGACGGCCTGGCTGACCACATCGTCCACCGATGTGGCAGCGACCTTGGCAATCGCAGCGACATCGTCCAACAGTGCGAGTAATCCGCTCATGCCCATGCCTTCCTTGTCGGGGGCGAGCTTAGCGCCCGATCAGTTCGACGCAATGGGAAGCAACTGCGGCGGTTCCCCTAAGCCCCAAGGGGCGGCAGGCGATTGACGTCTTTGTAGAGCAGATAGCGAAACGGCCCCGGTCCGCCCGCATAGCAGGCCTGCGGGCAGAACGCGCGCAGCCACATGAAATCGCCGGCTTCCACCTCGACCCAATCCTCGTTCAGCCGGTAAACGCCTTTGCCCTCAAGCACATAAAGCCCGTGCTCCATCACATGGGTTTCCAGAAACGGAATAACCGCACCGGGCATGAGCGTTACGATGTTGACGTGGAAATCGTGGGACAGATCGCTTGGATCAACGAAGCGCTGCGTGGCCCAGGCGCCATCCGTGTCTGGCATCGGGTTCCGCGCAACCTCGTCTTCGTGTGTGACGAAGGCCTCCGGCGGCGCGATCCCATCCACAGTTTGGTATGCCTTGCGGATCCAGTGCACGGTCGCGTCTTCGTCACCCCGGTTCTTCAGCGCCCAATCCGCCGACGCAGGTAGATAGGCATAGCTCCCGGGCCGCAGCGCATGGTCCACGGCTCCGATCCGCAATGTCATGGTCCCGCTCGTGACAAACAGCACGGCCTGCGCCTTTGGGTCCGCCTCCGGGCGATCGGAGCCGCCGCCAGGTGCAATTTCAAGGATGATCTGGCTGAAAGTTTCGGCAAACCCGCTGAGCGGTCGGGCCAGCACCCACCCCCGCGTCCCGTGCCAATGCGGAAAGAGCGACGCCACGATATCGGTCTGCACGCCGCGCGGGATAACCGCGTAGGCATTCGTGAACCTGGCGCGGCCGGTCAAAAGCTGAGATTGCGGTGGCAGCCCACCGGGCGGGGTCGCATAGCTGGTCATGCGCCATTCTGACCTGAAAGCCACGCCCGGCGAAAGCCCCTAAACCCCTGAAACCGCAATCGTGTTTTCGGGATCGCGCTAGCCCCGCATGCGCGCGCCATCCGCATCAAACAGCGGCTCGGTCACCAGGCGCGCGGGCCGCATCTCGCCCAGCACCTCGATCTCGACATCAAGGCCCGGCTTTGCCCGCTCTGTCGGGATCAGGCCCAGCGCCACTGACGTCTCGGCCCAATGTGCGTACCCGCCAGAGGTGCAGAACCCCTGCACCGCCCCGTCGATCCAAATCGGCTCATACGCCACAACATCTGCATCGTCCGCCTCGACCAGAAAAGCGCAGAGCTTGCGCGCCGCGCCCGTCGCGCGCTCGGCCTCTGCGGCTGCGCGACCAATGAAGTCGGTGTTTTTCTTCCAGGAAATGAACCGATCGAGCCCAGTCTCACCGGCTGTGTAATCCGGCGAAAACTCTCGCATCCAAGAACCAAAGAACTTGTCCAGCCGCAGCGACATCATCGCCCGCATGCCAAACGGTGCCATTTCGTGCGCTTCGCCCGCCTGCCAGAGGGTATCGAACAGGTGACGCTGGCTCATTGGGTCGCAATAGATCTCGTAACCCAGATCGCCTGTGTAACTCACCCGCTGCACGATGCAGTCGGCCATCCCGATGGTCATGCGGCGGACATCGAGAAACCGAAAGGCCGCGGCAGAGACATCCGCGTTTGTGCAGGCCGCCAGGACATCACGTGCCATTGGTCCGGCAATCTGGAACCCTGTGCGCGCGTCCGAGATGTTTTCGACCGTGACCCCCGCATCGGGATGCATCTCAAACCAGCGCAGATGGAAGTCTTGGCTGCCATAGCTCGCGGTCAGCTGAAATTCATGCTCACTCAGACAAGACACGGTGAAATCGCCAACAAGCCGACCCGATGGCGCCAGCATCGGCGACAGGCTCAATCGCCCGGGGGCCGGGATCCGCCCTGCCATGATCCGGTCAAGCCAGGCGCGGGCACCCGCCCCGGTGACGCGGAACTTGCCGAAGTTGTGCGTCTCATTGATGCCCACGCCGGTCCGCACCGCCCGCACTTCCCGCGCTGTTGCGTCCCAGGCGTTGGAGCGGCGAAACGACGGTGTTTCGAACCGCGGCTCGTCACCGCGTGCAAAGTAATTCGGCACTTCAAGCCCGTACTGCGCGCCCCAGACCGCGCCCATTCCGTCCCAGATGTCGTACATCGGCGTGGTCCGAAACTGCCGGGCGGCCGGCAATTCCTCGTTAGGGTAGCTCACCGAAAACCGCCGCTGATAGTTCTCGATCACCTTGGGCACGGTGTAGCCCGGCGTCGTCCACCGGCCAAAGCGCGCGACATCCATCGCAAAGACATCCCGCTCGGGCGCGCCCTCGACCATCCATTGCGCGAGGCTCAACCCCACGCCGCCGCCCTGGCTGAACCCCGCCATGACCGCGCAGGCGGACCAATAGTTGCGCAATCCCGGCACCGGTCCCACCAACGGATTGCCGTCGGGGGCAAAGGTGAACGGGCCATGGATGACCGATTTTACCCCGGCGCGTTCCAGCACGGGAAAGCGCTTGTAGGCAAAGGCGACCGAGTCTTCGATCTTCTCGAACTGATCGTTGAGCAGCTCATGGCCAAAATCCCACGGCGTCCCGTCCACCGCCCAAGGCTCACAGGGTTGTTCATAGAACCCGATGCACAGCCCCCGCCCCTCCTGGCGCAGATAGCTTTCGCCCCCGGGGTCCATCACGTGGGGAAACTCCGCCCCACGCTCATAAATCTCGGGGATATCGTCGGTCACCAGATACTGGTGCGCCATGGGGACGAGCGGCAGGTAGACACCGGCCATCGCACCGACCTCGCGGGCCCAAAGGCCGGCGGCATTGACCAGGTGCTCGGCATGCACGCTACCCTTGTCCGTCACCACGTCCCAGCTGCCATCGGCGCGTGGATTGGTCTCTTCCACTTTGCAATGTGTGACAATCTCTGCGCCGCCCATCCGGGCAGCCTTGGCATAGGCATGCGTCGTCCCCGAGGGATCGAGATGGCCGTCCAGCGGATCGTACAGCGCACCGATGATCCCATCGGTATTGACCAGCTCCGCCCGCGCGGCAATCTCGGCCGGGCCAAGAATTTCCGTCTCAAGCCCCATGTAGCGATGCTTGGCACGCTCGGCCTTCAGCATATCGAACCGTTCGGGCGTGTCGGCCAGCGTGATCCCGCCCACATGGTGCAGCCCGCAGGACATGCCCGTGATTTCTTCCAACTCGCGATAGAGCCGGATCGTATAGCCCTGCAGCGCGGCCATGTTCGTGTCGCCGTTCAGCGTGTGAAACCCACCCGCCGCGTGCCAGGTCGATCCGGATGTCAGCTCGGACCGTTCGATCAGCATCACATCCGACCAGCCCAGCTTGGTCAGGTGGTAGAGCACGGAACACCCCACAACACCGCCCCCGATCACCACGACACGCGCGTGCGATTTCATGGACAAGCCCCCTCCTTCATCTTGGCAAAAATACTCAATTCCCGCGCCTGGCTACTCTTCGCGACCCCAGCCTTTGAGACGCGCATGCAAGGTTTTGGCCTTTGGATCGCCGGCCTCAAGCGCAAAGACATAGGCATGGGTCAGGTAAAAGGCCGCACGCTCGCGCGCGCCTTCCGCCTCGGCCGCGTCCCCGGCCTGGGCATAGAGCCGGACGAGCGCACCGCGATCCCCCGCCGCGTGCGCGGCCAAGAGCGCGGCGTCGAGATCCCCGTTCACTCCGCGGCGGCGGCAGGCGGTTGCAGGCGATCGGCCACCCAGGCGTGAAAGCAATGTGTCGGTCCGTCCATCGCGGGCGAGAACTTTCCGCCATCAAAGTACAGACCATGCCGGCCGCGCTGCATGCCTTCGACCACAAACACATCCTCTTCGAACACCCCGTACCACATCTTGGCATTGGTCTGGCGCATATCCTCCCACGCGGCGCCCGGCACGGCCGGGTCGGCATAGTAGATTTCCACGTGCTCGATCGTGCGGTCCTTGGCCACGGGCTCTAACAGGATCGCATAGGCGTGATCCCGGTGAACGCCGAACAGCACGTTCGGATAGAAGGCGATGTATTCTGCCCCAGCATCCCAGTGGTCTGAGAGCCCTTCAAAATCGGGGAACTTGCGTCCGTCATCCGTCAGCGTCGGACGGTAGACCAACGTGCCCTGCCCCGAATACTGCCCCGGCGCCTCGATGTTGTAGTGGTCCTCCAGCCGCGAATAGCTGTTCAGTCCCGGATGCACCCAGGGAAGATGATAGCTTTCGCAATAGTTCTCGACCGCGAGCTTCCAGTTGCAGGCGACATCGAACTGGAACCGGCTTTCCGGCCCGCCGTGATAGAGCGGTTTTTCAAACTCTGCCCAACGGGCGATCACATCTGCTGCGTAGTCCTCAAACGCAGGCGCCGTGCCGCTGACATTCACAAAGACCACATCGCGCCAGACATGGCTGCGGATCTCGACCAGGCCCAGCGTCGCCCGGTCAATCTCATCATGGGTGTTCTGGCCGGGGCCGCCCACATGGGGCGTTGTCACCAAGCGCCCGTCCAGACCGTAGCACCATGAATGGTACGGGCAGCGGATCACATTGCCGACCTTACCGGCCTTTTCGACAAGGATCATGCCGCGGTGGCGGCAGGTGTTCTGGAACACGCGGATGCCGCCGTCCTTGCTGCGGACCGCCAAGAGCGGCAGGCCAAGGAAGGTGACTGGCACGGCATCGCCCGGCTCTGGCAGGCGCGCCCCCACCGTTAGCCCGGCCCAAGTGTCGAACAGCACAGCGTCGCGCTCCGCGTCAAACACCGCGTCGGATATGTAGTGATCGTTGGGCAGGCCGCGGGCTTGCGAGACAGGTTTGAGCACGTTGCTCAGATCGGTGACTGACATGGGGCATCCCTCGCATCTTGCTGAGTGCCTTTGATCATGGCCCCGGCTTTAGGGGTCCATCGCCGCTGAATCCGACATCCGCAGGTCGCAAAATGTGCGCATCAGAGGTGAATAACCTGCCCCGTTCGGACGGCCTCTTGCGCCGCCTGCCCCATCAGAACCGCCCGCGCCCCATCGGTCAGCGTGACTTCGGGGGCGCGTTCGCCGCGGACCATGCGCTGGAACTGGACGTGCTGATAAAAGGTCGATCCGTTGTGGTCCCCTGCCGCCAGCAACGTCGGGTCGACCGGGATTTCAACCGTTTGCGGGCCTTTGGGCGACCGTGGGCTGACGATGACCTGCGGCACCGGTGGCGCGCCCAGATGCGTGGGCCAGAACCGCCCTGGTCCCGGAACGAAACACTCGACCTTGCCCGCGGGGCCCACCGCACTGATCTCTTCCTGGTAGCGCGCGCCCTCGGCATACATACACAGCTCGAGCATCGCGCGGGCACCACCTGCAAACTCGGCGATCACATAGGCCGTGTCCCAGATATCTGGCGCTTCGCCGCCATACGCCTCGTCCAGATGGTTCACCTCTTGTCCGGCCGAGGCCATGATGCGCACCGGTTCTTCTTTTAGAATCAAACGCATCAAGTCGAAGAAGTGGCAGCACTTTTCGACCAGCGTGCCGCCGGAATAGCGGTTGAACCGGTTCCAGTTGCCGACTTTATGCAGGAACGGGAACCGGTGTTCGCGAATGGTTAGCATGCGAATGCCACCGGTCGCGGACTGCGCCTCTTCAATCAGTTTTGCGATGGGCGGCATGTATCGATATTCCATCGCCACCCAGATCGGCGCAGGGTAGCTGTCGCCCAGCGCGGCAACGCGGGCCGCATCGTCAGGATCGGTGAACAGCGGCTTCTCCACCAGCATCGGCAGGGGCCGCCGCGCCGCGATTTCTTCCATCTGGGCGACGTGGCAATGGTTCGGGCTGGCAATCAGCAGACAATCGAGGCTGTCATCGTCCAGAAGCTCCCATAACGAGCCATAGAGCCGCGCGTTGGGCGCCATCGACTTGGCCTTGGCGGCCATGATCTCGTCGGGCTCATAAATTGCCGCCACGCGCGCTTCGGGCAGAAGAGCAATATTTTCTATGTGCTCCTGCCCCATCATGCCACAGCCGATGATGCCGTAGTTCAGAATATCCACCAGTTCCGTCCCTTACTTCAGCCGCGCGACGTAGCGCGCGCATGTGTGATCAAACCACGTGCGTGAGTATTCCGGCACATCACCGTTCTGCCCCCAGCTCACGCGTTCGACAAAGCCGCAGGGCGCACCGGTCGGCAGCCCGAAACAGTCCGCGCGCCAGCTTGGCACCGTGTCCAGACCCACGGCATCCCGGGCGCGAACGATCCAGAGCCCCAGGCGTTGCCGGTAAAACAGGTAGAGCGACTCACTCAGGTCGTCTGGACCCACGGCATCCACATAGCTGGCATCAAGCCAGATCTCTTCCATCGCTGCCGGACGCCCACCCAAACGGCGCAGGCGCCGGATGCGATGGCCCTCGTCCGAGGCGCCAAATGCGGGAAAATCCGCCGGCTTGCGCAGCAGGTCGACGGACAAGACCTCTGCCGTCGGCAGACCGCCGCCCGCCGTCAGCTCAAGCCGGAAAAACGCATAGATCCCGGCCTCTTCCGCGCCGGATTTCACATAGTTTCCGGAACCTTGAACGCGGTCCAAAAGCCCGCGATGTTCCAGATCCGCAAGCGCTTTGCGCAAGGTTCCGACGGCAAGCCCGAGGTCCTTGGCCATCTCGCGTTCGGGCGGCAAACGTTCCCCTGCCACAAGCCGACCAGCCGCGATTTCGCGGATCAGCATCTCTGCGGTCTGCACGTATTTCGGCAGGGCGGTCGGATCGGTCATGGTCTGTTGCGCGCGAATTGATCTAGTATTGATGCATTCGAATTCAGGTGATACGCAAGGAAAAACTGCGCGCACAGGGAGGGATTCGATGACGGTCGTGCCGGTAACGTCTGCCGATTTGGACGCAGCCGAGGTATCTTGGTTCTCTGCCTTGTGCTCGGACGACTATGAATATCTCGGCGTTCCGAACGGTGCCTTGCGCTCAAGCTGGGAACACTGCCGGGACATCCTGCTCGAAGCCGAGAAGCAGGGCTTTCGCAACATCCTCTGCCCCTCCTCGTATCAGGTGGGCCAGGATACGCTCAGCTTCGTGGCTGGCTGCGCGCCGCTGACATCAAAGATCAACATGCTGGCCGCGGTGCGCTGTGGTGAGATGCAGCCGATCATGCTGGCCCGCACGCTGGCCACGCTTGACCACATGCTCAAGGGCCGGCTGGTCATCAACATCATCTCCAGCGACTTTCCCGGGGAAGTTGCCGAAAGCGCCTATCGCTATAAACGATCCAAGGAAGTGGTTGAAATTCTGCGCCAGGCCTGGACGCAGGACGAGATCAACTATGACGGTGAGATCTATCAGTTCAAAGGTCTCACAACCGACCCGGCGCGGCCCTATCAGCAAAACGGCGGGCCGCTGATGTATTTCGGGGGCTATTCCCCTGCCGCGATGGATCTTTGTGCCCAGCATTGCGACGTCTATCTGATGTGGCCCGAGCCCAAGGACGCGATCAAGGGCCGGATGCAGGCGGTGCATGAACGCGCCAAGGAGTATGGCAGGACGCTCGACTATGGCCTGCGGGTCCACATGATCGTGCGCGACACCGAGGCTGAGGCCAAGGAGTATGCCGAGCATCTGGTGTCCAAGCTTGATGACGAATACGGCCAGCTGATCCGGGACCGCGCCCATGACTCGACCTCGCTTGGGGTCGCCCATCAGGCAAAGGCCCGCGAGCTGGCCGACAAGTTCGGCTATGTGGAACCGCATCTTTGGACAGGCGTGGGCCGCGCACGCTCGGGCTGCGGGGCGGCGCTTGTGGGTTCAACCGATCAGGTGATGTCCGAGATCGAAGAGTATCAGCGCATGGGCATCCGTGCGTTCATATTCTCGGGCTACCCGCATATCGACGAGTGTATCTCGTTTGGCCAGCGCGTGTTGCCGAACCTCAAAACCTGTTCGCTGCCCCATGAATATGGCCGCGTTCCCTCTGAGACACCCCAAACGCCCCTCGGGGCAGGAGAGCGCCGTTGATGGACCGAATTACTCTCACCGATGGCGTCGAATTCAGCCGCATCGTCTATGGCATGTGGCGTTTGGACGAAGACGAAGACAACTCGCCCGCGCATATCCAGGCCAAGATCGAAAGCTGCCTGGCGCAGGGCATCACGACGATGGATCAGGCCGACATCTACGGCGGTTACATGGCCGAAGAGCTGCTGGGCAACGCGTTCAGAGCGGCCCCGGCGCTGCGCGACCAGGTCGAGATCGTCACAAAATGCGACATCGTGGCCCCGATGGGCCGTTATTCGGACGTGCCGGTCAAATACTACGACACCAGCCGCGCCCATATCCTGGCATCGGTCGATCACTCGCTCCGGCTGATGGGGATCGACACCATCGACCTTCTTCTGATCCACCGTCCAGATCCCATGATGGACGCCTGCGAAACAGGCGCTGCACTGGATGAGGTGGTGAAATCCGGCAAGGTCAAAAGCGTGGGCGTGTCGAACTTCAAACCCTGGGACTGGACCCTGCTGCAAGGCGCGATGGAAACCCAGTTGGTGACCAACCAGATCGAGATGAGCCTGCTGGAACGATCAAGCTTTACCAACGGCGATCTTGCATTCCTGCAAGAGCGCGGCATCCCCCCGATGGCCTGGTCGCCGCTGGGTGGCGGTGGATTGTTTGACAGTGAAAACAGCAGCTTGCGGTCAGCGCTCCAGAAGATCGGCGATGACAATGGCATCGACGAGGCCGCCGTTGCCGTGGCCTGGCTCTTGGCCCATCCGGCGCGCGTTATTCCCGTAATGGGAACGAACCGGCTTGATCGGATTGCGACGCTCGGTCAGGCCACGAAACTCCAGATGGATCGCCAAACGTGGTATGAGCTTTATACCATCGCGCAAGGCTATGAGGTGCCCTGACACATGCCCGATGGAGGAGCCCTTTCCACGATGACCAGCTTCATCCCGGGTCCCGACACCCAACGCGCCTTTCGCAACGCGCTCGGTCAGTTTGCGACTGGCGTCACGGTGGTGACGACCGATACGCCGGACGGACCGCTTGGGATCACGGCGAACTCGTTTGCCTCGGTGTCGCTGGACCCGCCGCTGGTGCTGTGGTCGCCCGCCAAAGCCTCGCGCCGCTTTCCGCCATTTGAAGCCGCGACGCGCTATGCGATCCATGTCCTGGCCGAGGATCAGACCCACACTTGCGGGCGGTTTTCGAAGGATGGGTATGATTTTGACGGTCTCGCCTGGCATCGCGGGGCGGACGGTGTCCCGCTGATCGACGGCTGCCTTGCGCGTTTTGAGTGCGAACGCGTCGCCGCCCATGACGGGGGCGATCACCTGATAATCGTTGGCCGCGTGCTGGCCGCCGAGATGCGCGATGGCGCACCACTTCTTTTCGCCTCAGGGCGTTACGGGCGCTTTACAGACGCGTCCTGACCGCCGAAGGTAAGACCATAAGGCCCGGAAAACGGGCCACAAGGGAGGGCCCTGAATGGGCGTACTGAAGGCATTGCTGCTGCCATTGCAGCTATGGAACGATATGGTCCTCAAGGTGGGCCGCTGGATTGCCGTGGTGGCGATAGCGCTCATGGTGATCGCGATCCTGATCCAGGTGTTTTATCGCTATGTCCTGAACAATGCCCTGCCCTGGCCTGACGAGGCCGCCCGGTTTGCCATGCTCTGGATGACCGGCCTCATTGCCCCAACCGCACTGCGCCGCGGCGGCTTTGTTGCAATCGACATGGTGGTCGAAGCCCTGCCCGAGCGATTGGGCGCGATCCTGTCGCTGTTCCTGCTCTTGCTCAGCGCGCTGGTCCTCGGCTTTGGGGTGATGATTGGCTGGGGCGAGGTCACGGGCTTTGGTGGGACGTTCAACACCGCCGCGCTTTACGTGCCCACCTCGCTCGACTTCTCGGAATGGTACCGCGTCCCGCGCTGGTGGATGTTTCTGTCGCTCTTTGTCGGCGTCGTGTTGATGTTTATCGTCAACCTGGAACTCATCTTGCGCGCGCTCATCACGATCCTCGGGGGTGCCGAAGACCTTAAGCCCATCCCCCCGGGCGAAGACGAAATCATGGCGGAGTGAACGCATGCTGATCTGGTTCCTCCCCGCTTTTCTGATCTTTCTGATGATCGGCCTGCCCGTGTTCTTCGGGCTGCTGGCCGCGCCCGGCATCCTGATCTGGCTGAATGCCCTGAACGAGGGCAACACGAACTACATGCGGGACATCACGCTGTTGTACCGCAACGTGTACAACGGCATGGACAGCTTCCCGCTGATGGCAATTCCGTTCTTCATGCTGGCGGGCGAGTTGATGAACAAGGGCGGGATCACCGCCCGATTGGTCGAGTTCAGCCAGGCGCTGATGGGACATCTGCGGGGCGGCCTGGCACAGGTGAACATCCTGTCTTCGATGCTGTTTGCGGGCCTCTCGGGCTCGGCCGTGGCCGATACATCTGCGCTGGGCTCCATGCTGATTCCGGCCATGGAAAAGCAGGGCTACACCCGCCGCTTTGCTGCCGCGGTAACCGCCGCGTCATCGGTGATCGGCCCGATCATCCCGCCCTCGGGCATCATGATCATCTACGCCTACGTCATGGGGGAAAGCGTCGCCGCGCTCTTCCTCGCCGGCATTGTGCCGGGCGTGATGGTGGGCGTGGGGCTGATGCTGGTCGTCCGGCTGCTGGCCGATCGCTACGACCTGCCCAAGGCCGAGCGGATCGTGAACAAGGGGCAGTCGATCTCAAACTCAGAATACTGGGTATCCTTTGTCCTGCTGCGCCTGAACCTGGGCTGGTTGGTCTATGCGATCTTCACCGCGTCGACCGGCATGAACGCAACGTCCGACGGCACCGACGGCGTGGTTGAGACAAGCTCTCTGATGCTTTGGGGCACGTTCGCGGCCTCTGTCCTGGCGGCGCATGTTTTCCTGATGGCCATGCGCGGGCGGGTCGATCCCGACTTCCGCACGGTGACCAAGCGTGCCGTGGTGCCGCTGCAAACGCCGATCCTGATCCTTGGCGGCATCCTTTTGGGTATCTTCACCCCGACCGAGGCTGCCGCCGTTGCCGTGCTCTACTCGCTTGTCGTGGGGTTCTTCATCCTGCGGACGCTCAAGGTGTCTGAGGTTCCCGGTGTCTTGCGGCGTGCCGCGCTGACATCGGCGGTGGTCCTGCTCCTTGTTGGCGCCGCCATGGCGTTCAAGACGGTTGTCTCGCTGAGCTATGCGCCGCAGATCCTGGCCGAATTCATTCTTTCTTTGTCTGAGAACCCGCTAACGCTTCTGTTCCTGATCAACCTGTTGTTGTTCATCGTCGGAATGTTCCTCGACGCCGGGCCCGCGATCATCATCCTCGGCCCGATCCTCGGACCGATCTTTGTCGATCTCGGGGTGCACCCCGTTCACTTTGCCATCATCATGAGCGTCAACCTGACCGTAGGGCTTGCGACACCACCGATGGGGCTCGTCTTATTCGTGGCCTCCTCCGTCTCGGGCGAGAAGGTCGAGACGATTTCCAAGGCCATCTTGCCATTCCTCGCCGTGGAGGTTCTGGTGATCTTTCTCATCACCTACTTCCCGGCTTTCTCAATGACGATCCCGCGCCTGACAGGGTTTGTCGAATAACCTGAACAGCACATGACCGAAAGGGAGGTTCGAATGCTGAAAAAACTCACCGGATCGCTGATGTTGGCGACTATGCTGGCCGCCGCGCCAGTCGCCACACTTGCGCAAGAGTTCAACCTGCGCGCCACGGCGAACTCCAACGAAAACGACGAAGACTATGACGGTCTGATCGTGTTCAAGAACTTTGTCGAACAGGCCTCGAACGGCCGGATCGGCGTGGAAATCTTCATGGGCACTCAGCTCTGCTCGAACGGGACCGAGTGCACGCAGGGCGTGGCCGACGGCTCGATCGACGTGGTGATCCTCACCTCGTCGGGCGCCGCGGGCGCGTTCCCCTACGTTCAGGTCTTTGACCTGCCCTACCTGATGGCCGATGACCGGGTGGCAGAGGCAGTTCTGGAAACGGACACGCCGTTCATGGATCTGCTCCAGTCGAAGGTTCTGGAAGACAGCCAGGGGGCCATTCGTCTGATGACGATCGGCAACACCGGCGGCTGGCGTAACTTTGCCAACACCGAACGCCGGATTGCCCAGCCGACGGATATGGAAGGTCTCAAGATCCGTACGGTCGTGGCCGATATCCCGCAGGTGCTGGTCAGCGCGTTGGGCGCCTCGCCCACGCCGATCCCGTGGCCCGAGCTCTTCACCTCGTTCCAGACGGGCGTTGTCGAAGGCTCCAAGAACGGTATCACCGACATCATGGGCATGAAATTCCCTGATGCGGGTCTTCAGTACATCACGCTCGACGGTCACGCCTATATGGGCGCGCTGTGGTTCATGAACAACGAGATGTTCATGTCGATGCCCGATGACCTGAAGCGCGTTGTGCTCGACGGATTTTACGCCCTGCAGCAGGCCACATTCGCTTCACCCAAGCGCAAGTCGATCCAGGCCTATCAGGACTTTGCGGCCGGTGGTGGCGACATCTACGTGCCAACGCCGGAAGAAAAGAACATGTTCCGCGAAGCCTCGGCACCGGTCTACGATTGGTTCAAGGAAAACGTGGACGGCGGTTCGGAAGTGTTCGACACGCTGGTCTCGACCGTGCAAGCCGTCGAAGCCGAGCTGGACGCCGGTGTTGCGGCTGACCTGAACTAAGGTCTCCCGAAGTCACTTTCTGGGGCCCGTGCCGTGTGGTGCGGGCCCCTTCCTTTTCACGGCCCGTGAGCGGCGTAGTAGGCCCGCGGCGACACGCCCCGATGTGCGGCAAAAGCGCGGTAGAACTGCGAATAGCTGCCAAACCCGGCCTCAAGCGCGGCATTGAGCAGATCGAGCCTGCCCGCGCGGATCAACTGATCGGCCCGTGCCAGTTTCTCTGCTGTTCGAAACGCCACGATCCCCTGCCCAATCTGTTGTCGAAATACCTGACCCAATCGCCCGGGGCTGAGCCCCGCCTCGCGCGACAGGGCACTAAGCGGCATATCAGGTGATCGGCGCAGCGCCCGCGCGGCGCGATCGACCGCCGGGTGCAGGGCCCGCCCGGCCCCGTGCGGCGCGTCCTGCCAATGCTGCCAGGCGCGCACCAGCCACCACCCCAACCCGGGCCTCAGAGCCTCGGGAACAGACAGGATCTGGCCCGCCAATCGATCCAACTCGTCAGCTTGCGCAGGCGCAAGGGACCGTGCCCCGGTTTCGCCCTGCCCGGCCACATCCGGCGCGGACGCCACGCCTGACGCAAACCGGCCCGAGACCAGCGCAACCCACATGTCGAACTCTCGCGTATCGGACACAAGGAAATGCGCCGTGCCCGCCCAGGCAAACAGCAACGCGCCCTGCCGCAGCGGCACCACTTGGCCGTCGATGAAGTACTGTGCCGACCCGCTGAGCCCAAACAGCACGACAAGTTCGGCATGCACCGACGGGCGAAAGGCTTGCGCGCGCCGGTCTGAGCGACGCCAGAGGGTTGCGTGGGGTGGTTGGGCCACCAAAGGATGCGGCTCGATCATTTTTGCAATGTATTGGAAAGAAAACGCAATGAAAGCCCACGGATTTCGCTTTATTTGCAGACTCAAGCGAATAGGGAGGCATTGATGACGACACAAGAAGACTTCGCGCGCCAGGGTTATGCAACCTTTCCCGGTGCCCTCGACACCAGCGATCTGGCGATGCTGCGGGGCGCTTGCGACGCCTTGCTGAGCGAACCCGTCGACGATGGCGGCGGCGACCGCCACAAGATCGGCCTTGGCCAGGCGCGCCGCTTTCTGGCCCATCGCCACGAAGAATTTCCAGAGGTGGAGCGGTTCCTGCTTGGCCACAAAATCGACGATATTCTGCGCGCCTGCCTTGGCACCTCGGGGTACCTGTTCAACGAACAGTTCGTGGTCAAAGGGTCGGGCACGGGGGCGAGTTTCGCCTGGCACCAGGACGGGGCCTATGTGGGGTTCGACCACACGCCGTACCTGACGGTCTGGATCGCCCTTGACGATACGACCGAGGACAATGGCTGTGTCTACCTCCAGCCGCGCGATCTGACAGCCAAGCCCGGTCTCGATCCGCACGAATGGCTCGAGGCGTCCAACGAGCTTAACGGCTATACCGGCGACGATCCCGGCCAGCCGATGACGTGCCTGGCGGGCACGATTGTCGCCTTCTCAAGCCTTACGCTGCACCGCTCGGGCCCTAACACAACGGACACGCCGCGCCGCGCCTATGTCTGTCAGTACTCGGTGGAACCGCTGCGCGATCCAGAGACCGGTGAACTGAAACGCTTTGCCAAGCCGATGGCGGCCTAGCCGCTCTCGGCCTTCTTCTCCCAGCCGCCGCCCTCCTGGCTCCAGTATTGGGCGGCGCAGCCCGCGCCGGTCAGCATCTTCCACTGATCGCGCGCGGCTTGCACGGCATCACCGTCGTTGCCGTCAAACAGGATGCACACCCGGTCGAGCGCGTTTACCTCATCCGCGCCTATCTCGGCCCCATCCACCGCCATCACACAAACCGCCCCGTTCGGAGCCGCGGTGTCGGTGGTCAAGAGCACGGGCTGTTCGGCATCAAATTCCCCACCCGCACGTCCATGGGGCAGAAAGCCGTCGTCGAGCCAAAGCTTGTCGTCCAGCCAATCCAGCCGCGCCGCGTCGGTCCCCCGCACGGCCACACGCCAGCCCGCACCCAGGGCTTTGCCGAGCAGCATCGGCAGCGTGACCTCAAGCGGGCTGCGGGTCAGATGATAAAAGTAGGCTGCGCCCATTACCCTTCGAACTTATCCGCGATCAGCCGGTTCAGCGCCAGAACGCCCCAACCGGTTGCGCCTTTGGGGCTGTGGGGCCCTTCGGACTTCAGCGAGGCCACGCCCGCGATATCCAGGTGGATCCACGGCGTGTCGTCCTTCACAAAACGCTGCAGGAACTGGGCGGCTGTAATCGAACCTGCGGGCCGCCCGCCCACGTTCTTCATATCCGCCACATTGCTTTTGAGCTGCTTGTCATAAGCGGGTCCCAGCGGCATCCGCCACGCGCCCTCACCCTCGGTTTTGGCGGCGCCGAGGAACGCATCGCACAGAACGTCGTTGTTCGAGAAAACGCCCGCGTTTTCATGGCCCAATCCGATGATGATCGCGCCCGTCAGGGTCGCGAGATCGACCATACCCACCGGTTCGTATTCGTTCTGGACGTGCCACATGATATCGCACAGAACCAGCCGCCCCTCGGCATCGGTGTTGATCACCTCCACGGTGTCACCCTTCATCGATTCCACCACATCGCCCGGGCGCTGCGCGCGCCCGTCAGGCATGTTTTCGACCAGACCGACAATCCCAACCACATTGGCCTTGGCCTTGCGCATCGCGAGCGTTTTCATCACGCCCGCAACGGTCCCGGCCCCGCCCATGTCCATGGTCATGTCTTCCATGCCACCCGCGGGTTTGAGGCTGATGCCGCCGGTATCAAAAACAACACCCTTACCAACGAGAGCAAAGGGCCGTTCGTCTCCACCACCGTTCCATTCAACGATGACAACCTTTGACGGGCTCTCGGAGCCCATCCCAACTGCCAAGAGCGTGCGCATCCCGAGTTCTTCCAGCTCGGCCTCCTCCAGCACGGTAACTTTCGCGCCAAGCGCGCCCAACTCCACAAGCTTGTCGGCGAAGGTCTCGGTCGTCAGAATGTTGGACGGCGCATTGACCAGATCGCGGGTGAAAAACACCCCTTCGGCCAGCGCAGCAACATCTGCCGCTTCGGCTTCGGCCTCTTCGGGCTTTGCGACCATGAACGTGAAGGCGGTATCGTCGGCATCTTCGTCGCCGCCGGTTTTGTGATCGCGAAACGCATAGGCGCGCAATGCCGCGCCCAGAGCCACGTCTGCGATGCCTTTGAGGTTTCCGGCCAGGATCATCACAGGCTTGCCGCCAGCCGCCTTGCCGATGGTGATACCCGCCTTGCGCGCGGCTTCGGCATCCGGACGACGGTCCAGCTTGATCACCTGCACCACATCCGCCGCAACGCCAGAGGGGAAGGCCAGATCGCGCGCGTCGCCCGCTTTCATCTTGGCAAACGCACTGCTTTCGGCAAACCGCTCAAGCGCGCCGCGCGTCAGCCGATTGACCCGGCGCGCGGTCTGATCGAGCTTTCCCGAGACCGACACAAAGACCGCGATCCGGCCCTCCGCGTCGGCGATCTGATCAAGCTCGACGGGGATAAAGGATATCGGGGCGGGTGTGGTCATCGGAGGGCTCCTTCGGCGTGATGGGCAATACCTAGCTCTGCACCCGGGGGAAGGCCAGATGGGAGTTTTCCCCGCCAAAGCGATCGGATAGGGTCCCGCGCAAGACAAAGGTAGCAGGCAGGTGGACAGGGCTTGGCGCGCTTCGACAGATACATGCTCGCGCAGCTGCTGGTGATTTTCGGACTGACTTCGGTGGTGCTGGTGATGATCTACTGGATCAACCAGGCCGTGCGTCTGTTCGATTTCCTGATTGGCTCGGGTCAGTCTGCGACCGTCTTTCTGGAATTCACCATCCTGACACTGCCCAACGTGATCCGGCTGGTCCTTCCCGTGGCCGCCTTCGTCGCGGCGGTGTTTGTCACCAACCGCCTGTCCTCGGAAAGCGAACTCGTGGTCGTTCAGTCCACCGGCTACAGCCCTTACCGTCTGGCGCGCCCGGTCTTTGCGTTTGGCCTGATCGTGGCACTCTTCGTTGCCGCGCTGGTGCATGTGGCCGTCCCGCTCAGCACCGCGCGGCTGATCGACCGGCAGGCCGAGGTACGCCAAAACGTGACCGCGCGGCTTCTGGTCGAAGGCCAGTTCATGCATCCCGCCCCGGGCGCAACGCTCTATATCCGCGAGATTACCCCTGCCGGAGAGTTGCGGGATATCTTCCTGCGCGACGCGCGCGATCCCGACCGGCACGTCACCTACACGGCCACGCGCGCGCTTTTGCTGCGCAGCGAGGCCGGGCCGCGCCTTGCGATGTTCGACGGCAGCGCGCAGACCTACAGCACCGGCTCGCGACGCCTGTCGGTCACCCGATTTGACACGCTCAATCTTGGTGTTGGGCAGCTGATCGGAGAAACAGAGGCCGGTACGGGCGACGGGCGCACCTATCGCGAGCTGCCGACGCCGGACCTGCTGAGCGGGGATCCCGAAATTGCCCGTGAAGTTGGCCTCAGCCCAATCGGAATGGTCGTCAAGGGACACGAACGGATCACCCAATCGCTCATGGCCGTCGCCAGCCCGCTTGTGGGTTTTGCCGCCCTGCTGATCGGTGGGTTCAGCCGCTTTGGGGTGTGGCGCCAGATTTTCCTGGCAGTGTTCGTGATCATCGTTCTTCAGACGGTTGGCAACGCAGTCGCGGATGCAACCCAGTCAAATCCCAACCTCTGGCCCGTGATCTATGCACCCGGGCTAGGCGGCATCGCCTTGTCGGGCGTTTTCCTCTGGATCTCGGCCCATCCGAATATCGGCCGACGGCGGCGGCAAGCGGACGTGGTGCCCGCATGACGCTGCACGTCTATTTCGCGCGCCGGTTTCTCTTGGCCTTCTTCGGGGTGTTTTTTGCACTGGCCACGCTCTTGGGGCTGATTGACATGCTCGAACAGGTGCGCCGGTTCGACAGCGATGCAGTCAGCTTCGGTTCAATCGTCCAACTGACGCTGTTGAACCTGCCCGCGACCGTCTATCAGACGCTCCCGCTCGTTACGATCCTGGCGACGATTGCCCTGTTTCTGGCACTCGCCCGCTCGTCCGAGATGGTGATTGCACGGGCGGCCGGGCGCGCCGCGCTGACCAGTGTGATCGGCCCGGCCCTGGTTGCGACCGTGCTGGGCGCAGGTGCGGTGGCCATCCTAAACCCCATCGTCGCCGCAACCTCCAAACAGTACGACACGCTGTCCAACAGCTTTCGCCAGACGTCGCGGAGTGTGTTGTCGATCTCGGCCGAGGGGCTGTGGCTGCGTCAAGGCGGGCCGGAGGGGCAGACCGTGATCCGGGCCAGTCGAGCCAATCTGGACGGCACCCTGCTTTTCGACACCACCTTCATGGCGTTCGCTCCCGATGGGATCCCGATCAGCCGGATTGAGGCGGCAACGGCAACACTGGCGCCGGGTACCTGGGAATTGACGGATGCGAAACTCTGGCCGCTCAGCGACAGCGACAACCCCGAGCTTGATGCTGTTCTGCACGAAAGCCTGAGCGTGCCCACCGACCTGACGCGTAACCAGATCATCGACAGCTTCGGCACCCCATCGGCAATCGCGATCTGGGAACTTCCGGGCTTTATCAACCGGCTTGAGCGCGCCGGTTTTTCGGCCCGGCAGCATCGGGTCTGGTATCAGATGGAACTGGCGATGCCCCTGTTTCTGGGCGCAATGGTTCTCGTCGCGGCAGGTTTTACGCTGCGGCCAACACGGTTCGGGCGCACGGGGCTTATGGTCGTCTTCGCCATCTGCGGCGGCTTTGCGCTCTACTTCATGCGCAACTTTGCGCAGATCCTTGGGGAGAACGGGCAAATCCCCGTCGCACTCGCCGCCTGGGGCCCGCCAGCCGCGGCGGTCCTGTTGCCCATCAGCCTGTTGTTGCATCTGGAGGACGGTTGATGCGCGCCGTCCTGTGGGCCGCGTTCGCCGCTCTCCTGTGCGTCTGGCCGCTTGTGGCGGCGGCGCAAGAGGCAACGCTTGTCGCCGACCGCGTGGAACTGCGCGCCGACACAACGTTGGTCGCCGAAGGCAATGTCGAGGTGTTCTTTGACGGCGCCCGCCTGACCGCGAGCCGCGTGAGCTACGACAGAACCAATGACCGGCTGACGATCGAAGGCCCGCTGGTGCTGAGCGCAGGGGAGGACGCGGTCGTCCTTGCCGACAGCGCTGAGCTCGACACCGATTTCACCGACGGCATCCTGCGCAGTGCCCGGCTCGTGCTGGACCGCCAGCTACAGATCGCGGCAAGCGAACTTGCACGGGGCGGCGGGCGGTTTACCCGGCTGTCGAACGCGGTGGCCTCGTCTTGCGAGGTCTGCAGCAGTTCCGAAACCCCGCTGTGGGAGATACGCGCCAGCCGCATCGTGCGCGATGAGTTGGAACGCCAGCTCTACTTCGACGACGCACAGTTGCGTGTCGTCGGTATTCCGGTGTTCTACCTGCCGAGACTGCGCCTGCCCGACCCGACGCTTGAGCGCGCGACAGGCGTTCTGGTCCCGGAAGTTGAAAACAATTCGCTGCTCGGGACGGGACTGCGCGTGCCCTACTTCATCGAGCTTGGCGATCACGCGGACCTGACGCTCAGCCCCTATGTCTCAAGCGGCACCACGACGCTGGAATACCTCTACCGGCACGAGTTGCCCACCGGGCGGCTTGACTTCGAAGGCGCCCTGTCACGCGACGACATCCGCGAAGACGCGACACGCGCCTATCTCTTTGCCGAGGGACAGTTCGATCTACCGCGTGACTTCAGACTTGATTTCGACCTCGAACTTGTCTCGGACACCGCCTACTTGCTCGACTACGGCTATTCGTCGAAAGACCGCCTCGACAGCGCGCTGTCGATCAACCGCACCCGCGACGATCAGTTTCTGAACGCGGGCATCACGTCCTTCCGGTCCTTGCGTGCCTCGGACATTGGGCTGACCGACGAACTGCCGAATGAGTTGATCGAAGCAGAGCTTCAGCAACGGCTCTTCGCCGACCCACTTTGGGGCCAGGCCTGGGTATCGGTCGGAGCCATCGGGCTGCAGCGCCCCTCAAACACCGCCGGCGTGGGCCGCGACGTCAGCCGCCTGAGCGCGGCGCTTGACTGGTCGGCGAACGCAACGCTTCCGGCCGGATTTGTCGGCAGTGCCCGCGCACGGGTCGATCTCGACCAATACATCGTCTCGGAAGACCCTGCCTTCGACGACACCACGCGCATCAGCCCGGCGGCGGCGGTTGGGCTGTCGTGGCCGCTGGCGCGCACCGATCCCAATGGCGTGCGGCACCTCATCGAACCACAGGTGCAACTGGCCTGGGCCGAGACCTCCGGCGACGCGGTGCCCAACGAAGACAGCACCACCGTCGAATTCGATGAAGGCAACCTCTTCGCATTGTCGCGCTTCCCTGGCAGCGACGAGGTGGAAGAGGGCTTGCGCAGCAACCTTGGCGTGACCTGGACGCGGTTTGATCCCGAAGGCTGGTCGCTGGGCATGACGGTGGGGCGGGTCCTGCGATTTGACACCCCCGATCAGTTCGGCGCCGATACGGGCCTGTCGGGCAGCGCGTCAGACTGGCTGATCGCCGCAAACTACCGGCTCGGCAGTTCCATCGGCCTGCTGTCGCGCGCGCTTGTCGATGACAACCTTGAGATCAACTTGACCGAAACCCGCTTCGGTTGGCGCAGAGACCGCGCCTTTCTGGAAGGCAGCTACCTGTTCCGTGCGGCCGAGCCGCTCGAAGGCCGGTTCGAAGACATCTCGGAACTCGCGCTCGATGGGGCGCTGCCGATCGATGACACCTGGACCGTCAGCGCCGACTGGCGGTTCGAGGGGGATGCGGGCCGCACGACCGAGGCGGGGATTGGCGTGAAATACGAAAACGAATGCATCGGGGTTGACCTTTCGCTCTCGCGCCGCTTCACGTCTAACACAACAGTTGAGCCCGTGACCGACATCGCCCTGCAGGTGTTCTTGGTGGGCTTTGGCGGTGGCCCGGATGGCCGACGGGCCCGGCGCTCATGTGGAGGATAAGCGGTACGTGATCGTAACAGTTCGCAAGATGGCGGTGTGGTTGCTCGCCGCGTGGTTTGTGCTTGCCGCCGCCGCAGCAACGTCGGCGCAGTCGCAGTTCAGCCCGGTCATTCGCGTAAACGACAGCGCGATCACCGCTTTTGAACTTACGCAACGGACGCGCTTGTTGACCGTTCTGGGGGCGACCACGGGCGTCGAACAAATTGCGCGGGAGGGGCTTATCGAAGAGCGTCTTCAGCAACAGGCCGCGGCCCAACAAGGCATATCGGTCGCCGAGGAAGACGTCACACTGGGGCTAGACGAGTTCGCCGGGCGTCTCGGCATTTCGGCGGACGAGTTTCTTGGGCAACTGGAGCAGGCGGGCGTTCAGCGCGCTTCGGTCGAGGATTTTATCCGAAACGGTGTGCTGTGGCGCGAGGTCCTGCGCAGCCGCTTTGCTGCCCGCGCCCAGGTGAGCGAGGATGACGTCGACCGGGCCATCGCCTTGACCGGCAGCACCGGTGGCGCGCGCGTGTTGCTGTCCGAGATCATCCTGCCCGCCCGCACACCACAAGAGACAGCCGCTGCCGAGGCGCGCGCAGCCCAGTTTTCCGAGATCCAGAGCTTTGCAGCCTTTGCACAGACGGCGCGCGACTTCTCTGCCGCGCCCAGCCGAGCGGATGGCGGCCAGATCGATTGGGTTGAGCTGAACGCCCTGCCACCCGATCTGCGCGCGCAGCTTTTGGCTCTGCCCCCGGGCGGCGTGACTGAACCGGTGCAGTTGCAAAACGCCGTGGCGGTGTTCCAGCTGCGCGACTTGCAAGAGGTGCCCCCACAGCGCCCTGATGCGCTGGCGATCGATTATGCTGAGCTGCGCTTGCCCGGCGGCAGCCGCAGCGAGGCCCAGGAACTGGCCGCACAAGCGGATACTTGCGACGACCTTTTTGGTCTGGCGCGCGCCCTGTCCCCCGACCAACTGGTGCGCGAGGTGCTGCCCATAGCGCAGATCCCGGCAGACATCGCCGCGGAACTGGCCAAGCTCGACCGCAACGAGGTATCCATCGATCTCGTACGCGACGGAACCCGGCTGCTCTTGATGATGTGCGGGCGCACGAATGAGATTACCGAGGGGCTTGACCGGGCCGAAGTGCGTGCTCAGCTGCGCAACCAGCGGATTGCGTCTTATGCAGATGGGTTTCTGGCAGAGCTTCTGGCCGACGCCGTGATCGTGGACCTGCGATGACCGCCAGGCCCGTCGCGCTGACCTGCGGCGATCCGGCCGGGATCGGCCCCGAAATCGCCGTTGCCGCATGGCGGGCGCTGGGGGCGGAACTGCCGTTCTTCTGGATCGGCGACCCGGCGCACCTGCCCGCCGAAACGCCGAAGGTGGAAATCGCCGCCCCGGACGAGGCCATGGCAGCCGCAGCGCAGGGGCTTCCCGTGCTTCCCCACCCTTTTGCTGCGCCGGCAACGCCCGGCCGCCCCGACCCGGCGAATGCAGCTGGCGTGATCTCGGCCATCGAACGGGGGGTGGAGCTGGTTCAAACGGGAACCGCCTGTGCCCTGACCACGGCCCCTATCAACAAAAAGGCGCTGATCGACGGCGCGCAATTCCCCTATCCGGGCCATACCGAGTTTCTCGCGGCCTTGGCGGGTGTGGATCGCGTTGTGATGATGCTGGCCGGCGACGGGCTGCGCGTCGTGCCTGCGACGATCCACATTCCGCTGTCTCAGGTGCCAGATCAGTTGACGCCGGAGCTACTGCGCTCGACCATCCGCATCACCCATGACGGGCTGCGCGACCGGTTCGGCATCGCCGCGCCGCGTATTGCGGTGGCGGGGCTCAACCCCCATGCCGGCGAAGGCGGGGCGATGGGGCATGAGGATGCTCAGATCATCGCCCCCGTGGTGGCCGAGCTTGGCGCAACTGGGATGGACATCACCGGGCCGCACTCTGCCGACACGATGTTTCACCCCGCCGCGCGGGCCCGCTATGACGTTGCCATCGCCATGTACCACGACCAGGCGCTGATACCGATCAAGACCATCGACTTTTCTGGTGGCGTCAACGTCACGCTGGGCCTGCCGTTTCTGCGCACTTCTCCCGATCACGGCACGGCCTATGACATCGCGGGCCGCGGCGTGGCCGATCCAACCTCGATGATCGCGGCGCTCCGGCTTGCGGCGGCCCATGGCAACAATTGACGATCTGCCCCCGCTGCGCACGGTGATCGCCGCACACGGGCTCAGCGCGCGCAAGGCCCTGGGTCAGAACTTTCTGCTGGATCTCAACCTGACGTCCAAAATCGCCCGCCAGGCCGGGGACCTTAGCGCCGCAGACGTGCTGGAGATCGGCCCAGGGCCCGGCGGCCTCACCCGCGGGCTTCTGGCCGAGGGCGCGCGCCGGGTTCTGGCCATCGAAAAAGACAGCCGCTGCCTGCCCGCACTGGCCGAGATTGCGGCGGCCTATCCGGGGCGGCTCACCGTGCTTGAGGCTGACGCGTTGGCAGTAGACGTGTCCGCGCACCTGACGTCCCCGATCAAGATCGTCGCGAACCTCCCTTACAACGTGGGGACAGAGTTGCTCACCCGCTGGCTCGATCCGCCGGACTGGCCGCCGTTCTGGCAAAGCCTCACGCTGATGTTCCAGCGCGAAGTGGCCGAGCGGATCGTGGCCGGACCGGGATCGCGCGCGTACGGGCGGCTGTCTGTTCTTGCGCAGTGGCGATGCATCCCACAGATCGTCATGGACCTGCCGCCGGACGCGTTCACACCCCCGCCCAAGGTCCGCTCGGCGGTGGTCCATTTTGAGCGGCGGGCCGAACCGCTCGCCCCCGCCGATCCGCAGATCCTGGGCAAGGTCGTCGCGACCGCTTTCAACCAACGGCGCAAGATGATGCGGTCTTCGCTAAAGGGTCTGGCCCCCGACATCGATGATCGCCTGAAGGCCGCGGGCATTGCCCCCACCAGCCGGGCCGAAGAGGTTCCGATCACGGCCTTCTGCGCGCTGGCCCAGACATTTGAGCGGCAGCCGTGACGCCGCGCCGGATCCTTTTCACCACGCATGCCGACGTTGTCATCGATCCGGACGTGCCGGTTCCGGACTGGCCCCTTTCCGAACGCGGCCGCGCCCGCCACGCCGCACAGGCCCAGGCACTTGCCGCAGGACCCGTCCCGGCGGCGATCTGGTCGAGTGGAGAACGCAAGGCGCGCGATGCGGCCGAGATCCTGGCAGCGGCCACGGGTGTGGCCCATCGCATTGCCGAAGGCCTGCACGAAAATGACCGGTCAGCGACAGGCTTCTTGCCACCGGACGAATTCGAGCAAACAGCGGATGCGTTCTTTGCACACCCCGATCAGTCGATACGTGGATGGGAAACAGCGCGACAGGCGCAGGCACGCATCGTCCGCGAAGTCGGGGCCTGCGTTGCGGCAACGACAGACGATGGGGATGTCTGGATTGTCGCCCATGGCGGTGTGGGCGCCCTACTTTTGGCCCATGTCACGGGCCAACCGATCAGCCGAGCGCTCGACCAACCCGGGCGCGGTGGTGGGAACGCGTTCGCCTATACCGACCCTCCCCCGGTCCTCGACCACGGGTGGCGCGATATCTCGGAGCTGTCGTGACTATTCGGCCGCTTCCGGCGTTTCGGGCGTTCCGCCATCTGCAGCGGGCGGGGCCTCAGCATTGCGCGGGCGCCGTGGTCTGCGCTGACGGGCGGGTTTGCTTTCGGGCGTTTCGACCAGGGTGCTGCCACTATCGGCTTCGGTCATCTCAATGACGTCTGAGGTCTCGGTCGCGGGCGGGTCGGCGACCTCGGGTTGCTCACCCTCGCCACCGCGATCGGCACGCTCCTGCTGCGCCTGCTGACGCTCGGCACGTTCGCGGCCCTGCTGTTCACGCCGCGCCTCTTGCTCACGCTCTTGCTGCTCGCGCCGCGCTTCCTGTTCGCGCTGCGCCTCGCTCAGCATCCGGGTGTAGTGCTCGGAATGCTGCTGAAAGTTTTCGGCAGCCACCCGATCCCCCGAAAGCTGGGCATCCCGGGCAAGTTGATTGTACTTGTCGATGATCTGTTGGGGCGTGCCGCGCACCTTCCCATCGGGGCCTGAACTGTCAAATACGCGATTGACGATGTTGCCCATCGAACGGTTGCGGTTATTCTTTGACCGCGAACGTGTCTTCGAAGATCTCATAAGATGTGTGTTCCAGCCTTTTTTGGCGTTAGCCGGGCCCCCGGTGGCTCCCAATGCCTCGGTCGAAATGACCGTTCGAACCCGCAGTATCTTGGCTAATGGCGAGGGGGACTAGCAGCCACGTTCCACCGCCCGCGCGCAATTCAGTAAACATGGCCAATCGATTATGACAAGCGGAATTTGCCGATTGCATGGCAAAATACAGGGCGTTCTGCGAAATCTTTTGCCGGTTGGCGCTAACACCGGCGCGCAGATACAACCCTGTCGCGACCATCGAGGTCGGTATGCACTGCGATGTTTTCAAGACCTGCGGTGGCGAAAATCCGGGATACGGCCTCTGCCTGCCCATATCCGATCTCAACCAATAGCCGTCCACCGGCGGTCAGATGATCGGGGGCGCCCGCAGCGATGGTGCGATAGGCCGAAAGCCCGTCGGCTTCATCCGTCAGCGCCAGGCGCGGCTCCCAATCGCGAACCTCGGGCGCAAGCGACGGCATCTCATCCGCTGCGACATAGGGCGGGTTCGAGACGATGAGGTCATAGGTTCCGCCCACATCCTCCCACCAGTCCGAGACGGGCAGGATCAGGCGATCGTCCACGCCCTGGTGCGCGGCGTTTTCGCCCGCCACCAGGATCCCGGTCTCTGACAGATCCGTGCCAACGCCGGTGGCGGCGGCCCGTTCGGCAAGTAGCGTGACGATGATCGCCCCCGACCCGGTCCCAAGATCGAGCACGTGTGCGAAGGGGCTCCCCAACGCGAGGTCCACCAACGTCTCGGTCTCGGGCCGCGGGTCGAGCACATCTGGCGTCACTTTGAACCACCGCCCATAGAACCACCGCCCCCCGACGATCTGGCTCACCGGCTGGCGCTGCAGCCGGCGCGCTAACGCGTCCGCAAACGCGCCTTCGTCGCTTGGCGAAATCGGGTCTCGCAACGCGGCAGTCATCTGTGCCGGGGTCGCCTTGATAACCGCCGCCATCAACCGGCGCGCATCGGTGGCCGCATCCGGTATGCCAGCGTCGCGCAATGCAACAATTCCATCCCGCAACACGGCGTCGACGGTTCGCAGGCTCACATCCCGCTCTCAGCCAGCTTTGCCGCCTGATCGTCGGCGATCAGCGCATCGATCACCTCATCCAGATCGCCCTGCATGACCTGGTCAAGCTTGTAGAGCGTCAGGTTGATCCGGTGATCCGTCATCCGGCCCTGCGGGAAGTTGTAGGTTCGAATGCGCTCTGACCGGTCCCCCGACCCTACCTGGCTCTTACGGTCCGCCGCCCGTTCCGCTTCTGCCCGCTGGCGTTCTTGATCATAAAGCCGCGTGCGCAGGACCTGCATCGCGATAGCGCGGTTCTGGTGCTGCGACTTCTCGGAGCTCGTCACGACGATGCCCGACGGCAGGTGTGTGATCCGGACGGCAGAGTCGGTCGTGTTCACATGCTGCCCGCCCGCACCGCTCGCCCGCATGGTATCGATGCGGATATCCGTGGCGGGGATGTCGATATCGACCTCTTCGGCCTCCGGCAGCACCGCGACCGTCGCGGCCGAGGTGTGAATGCGCCCGCCGGACTCGGTCGTAGGGACACGCTGCACCCGGTGCACGCCGCTCTCATACTTCATCCGCGCAAACACACCATCGCCCCGGATATTGGCGACGACTTCCTTTACTCCGCCGATTTCCGTCTCGGAATACTCAACGATATCAAAGCCCCAGCCCCGCGCCTCGGTATAGCGCTGGTACATCCGCAAGAGATCACCGGCGAAAAGCGCCGCTTCCTCGCCCCCCGTGCCCGGGCGGATTTCGAGAATTGCGGGCCGCGCGTCCGCTGCATCCTTGGGCAAGAGCGCCAACCTCAGCGTCTGCTCAAGCTCGGGCAGTTTCGCGCGCAGGTCCGGCAGCTCATCCTCGGCCAGCGCCTTCATTTCGGGATCTGCCAACATCGCCTCGGCGTCGTCGATTTCCGACAGCAGCGTGCGATATCCCTCAATCTCGGCCACCACAGGCTTTAGCTCGGAATATTCGCGCGCCAGTGTCGCAATCTCGTCAGGCGCGGCACCCCCGGCCATCTTGGCCTCAAGGAACTGAAACCGCTCGGTGATCTGCTGTAGCTTGTCCAAGGGAACCATGGCGTGTGGTTGCCGATCCGCGCCGCTTCGTCAAGAGCCCGAGGTGACCTCGCCCAGCGCGTCGAGCCAGGCCGCCACCCGCGCCGCGTTCACGCCCAGATCCGACTGTCCGAACCGCAGCCGCGCAAAGATCTCAAGTCGCGTGCCCGCACCATCCGACCGCGCCGTGACCGAGGTGTAGTCGGGAAACCCCCAAAAGAGCGAACGCGTTTCATACGTGATCTGCCCCTCTTCGACACTGCCCGCGACCACGCGCGTGCGCGCATCGGCTTGCGCAATCCGGTCGAGCCGGGCCAGCACCTCTTCGGGCCGCGCCTCGTAATCGCGGGCCACCCGCGTGCCATTTGGCAAAGGCCAGTCCCCTGCCCCAACATCCGGCATCATCGGCGTCACATGCCAGCGTTCAGGCTCGACCGGGGCAAATCGGACATAGCCTTGCAATCCGACAAACCCCAGGGCGACGACAGCGAGAATTAGCAAACCAATGTTCATGAAAGTCCACCTAATGTGGCAGAGCGCAGCTGCAAGAACAGGTTTTACCGATCGGCGCCCGCGCGCCGGGTCCAGCCCCATAAACAGATCAGTTCCAGCGCCGCATGTGCCCCCGCAACCGCGGTAATCCCGCTGGGATCAAAGGGCGGAGACACCTCGACCACGTCGCCACCAACCATGTTGATCCCCGCCAGATCCCGCAGAATATGCGCCGCCTGTGCCGAACTGAGCCCGCCCCAAACCGGCGTCCCGGTGCCGGGGGCAAAGGCCGGATCGAGACAGTCGATATCAAAGCTTACATATGCTGGCCGCCCGCCCACGAGGGAACGCACCTGCTCTGCCACCGCGCGTGCGCCGTGCGCATGCACCGTACGGGCGTCAATAACCGTGATCCCAAGCGTATCGGCGTTCTCTGTCCGAATACCGATCTGGGCAGAAGCACCCACATCAATGAGGCCTTCTTTGACCGCCTTGTAGAACATCGTGCCATGATCGATCCGGCTCGGGTCATCATCGGGCCAGGTATCGGTGTGGGCATCGAACTGGATCAGTGCAAGCGGCCCGAACCGCGCCGCAAATGCCCGTAGGATCGGTAGCGAGATCGAATGATCGCCGCCCAGCGAAATCGCACCAGACCCCGCATCCAGAATCCCGCCGATATGCTCGGTCAGGCGCTGCGGAAAGTCCGGCACCTGCGCATAATCAAAAGCCACATCGCCGAAATCGGCAATCGCCAGCTCTTCCAACGGGTTATAGCCCCAGCCATAGGGCGGGTCGTTCACCATATGGGCCGACGCCTCGCGGATCGCCCGGGGGCCCAACCGCGTGCCGGGCCGATTGGTCACGGCCTGGTCGAACGGCACGCCGGTCACTGCAAGATCGAAACCAGCGAGATCCTTGCTGTAGGTCCGTCGCAGGAATGAGGTTACGCCGCCGAACGCGTTCTCAAAGGCCAAACCCCGTGGATCCGTGCGCGTAATCGCACCGTCCACCTCCTTATCCGCATCCGTCAGCGCCATCGCCCGCCCCCTCAGATCTTGCTTGCGCCACCACAACAGCGCCATTGCCCGGTGGTCAAGCAGTGGACTGTGGACTCCCCCGGCGCACCTTCCGATAAGTGCGGCAAAGAACACTGGGATCTGCCAATGACCAACGCATCCGATGCGCTTGTGCACACCCCCGGCGGCGGGCTGCCGCGGCTGTTAGAGATCATGCGGCGCCTGCGCGATCCAGAAACCGGCTGCCCCTGGGACGTCGAACAGGATTTCAAGACAATCGCCCCTTACACGATCGAAGAGGCGTATGAAGTCGCCGACGCCATTGAACGCGGCGCCTGGGACGAGCTTGAAGGCGAATTGGGCGACCTGCTGCTGCAGACCGTCTACCACACCCAGATCGGCGAAGAGCGCGGGCTCTTTAGCTTCGACAGTGTGGCCGAGGCGATCTCGGACAAGATGGTGGCCCGCCATCCTCATGTCTTTGGTGAGGACAATCGCGACAAGAGTGCGGCCCAGCAATCGCTGGACTGGGAGACGCAGAAAGCACGCGAACGCGGCACGGTGGGCGCCCTCGACGGTGTCGCCAAGGGTCTGCCCGCGCTCACCCGTGCGGTAAAGCTGCAGAAACGCGCCGCCCGGGTCGGGTTCGATTGGCCGTCCACCGATCAGGTGCTCGACAAGGTGGTGGAGGAGGCCCAGGAACTCGTCGCTGAGACCGACCACGCCAAGCAGGTGGAAGAGTTCGGCGATCTGATGTTTGTGATGGCCAACCTGGCCCGGCACCTCAAGATCGACCCCGAGGAGGCGCTGCGCGGCGCAAATGCCAAGTTCACCCGGCGCTTCAAAGCCATCGAAGCGGCGCTTGCAGCCGACGGCAGACGGCCCGAAGACAGCGATCTGGCAGAGATGGATGCGCTCTGGGACGCCGCCAAGGCCGCCGAACGGGGGTAAGGCGCGGGGGGGCGGTTCTTCTCGCCTTTTCTTTAAAGATATCCCCGCGAGAGGCGTGAAAACCGTCTGGCGGTCCCCTCGGCCCGGCGCTACACCTGCGGCATGGCGCCCCGCAAGATCATTATCGACACCGACCCCGGCCAGGATGATGCCGTCGCGATTTTGCTCGCCCTGGCAAGCCCGGAGGATGTCACGGTGCTGGGCATCACGGCGGTGGCCGGAAACGTGCCGCTGCCGCTGACCGAACGCAACGCGCGGATTGTCTGCGAACTGGCAGGCAAACCCGATACACCGGTCTTTGCCGGATGCGATGCCCCCCTCGTCCGCCCATTGGTCACGGCCGAACATGTGCACGGCAAAACCGGGCTTGACGGGCCAACCCTGCCAGAGCCGCGCATGGACCTGCAAGGGCGGCATGGCGTTGATTTCATTATCGAGTGCCTCCGAAACGAGGCGCCCGGCACAGTCACGCTCTGTCCCATAGGCCCACTGACCAATATCGCGACCGCATTCCAGCGCGCGCCCGACATCGTGCCGCGTGTGCAAGAGATCGTGCTGATGGGGGGCGCCTATTTCGAGGTGGGCAACATCACGCCCGCGGCTGAATTCAATATCTATGTGGATCCCGAAGCCGCCGAGATCGTGTTCAGATCCGGCGTGCCGCTGACCGTGATGCCGCTTGATGTCACGCACAAGGCGCTGACCACCGCCCCCCATATTGCCGGGTTTCGCAACATGGGGACAACCGTGGGCACGATGGTGGCCGCCTGGACCGACTTTTTTGAGCGGTTCGACAAAGAGAAATACGGCTCGGAAGGCGCGCCGCTGCATGACCCTTGCGTGATTGCCTATCTCATTGACCCAGCGATGTTTTCGGGCCGGCATATCAATGTCGAGATCGAAACGAACAGCGATCTGACGCTCGGCATGACGGTGGCCGATTGGTGGGGGGTGACGGACCGGCCAAAGAACGCGCAGTTTATGGGCGACATCGACGCTGACGCGTATTTCGCCCTGCTCACAAATCGACTGGCGCGGCTGTGAGCGCGGCCCTGCATCTGGGCGTGGCCGAAGACCTTGCGGCGCTCCTGCCGATGGTCGAAGCCTACCACGCCGAGGAAGGGATCACCTCTGACGCTGAGGGACGCGCGGCTGCGATCGCCCCCCTTCTCGACGGCAGCCCGCATGGCTGTGTGTACGTCATCGGCCCGCGGCGGGCGCCCGTGGGCTATATGGTGGTGACGTTCGGCTGGTCGGTGGAGTTTGGCGGGCTCGATGGCTTTATTGACGAGTTGTTCGTCCGCCCCGGCGTGCGGGGGCGCGGGGTTGCAAGCGAGGCGTTGCATGCGCTCTTGCCACTTTTGGACGAGGCGGGTGTTCGCGCGCTGCATCTGGAAGCGTCGGTTGATCGCCCCCGGCTTGAACGACTCTATGCCCGCGCGGGGTTTAAAATGCGCCGTGGCTATCATTTGATGAGCCGCATGGCCCGGCGGGGCCCTGGCAAATGAGGGTCCAAGGCCCTAGCTCTGCCACATGACCCTGCACATCGCCTTCGACAACAGCTACGCGTCCCTGCCCGCGCAGTTCTATACCAAGATGCGCCCCGAACCTGTGGCGCAGCCCGGGCTGATCCGGGTGAACGACGGTCTCGCGCGCGAGCTTGGGATCGATCCCGATGCTTTGATCACACAAGACGGTCTGGCGATGCTGGCCGGGAATGCCATCCCCGATGGGGCGGATCCGCTGGCGCAGGTCTATGCCGGGCACCAGTTCGGCGGCTGGTCACCCCAATTGGGCGATGGGCGCGCGATTCTTCTGGGCGAAGTGATCGACCGAAACGGCCAACGCCGCGACATCCAGCTTATGGGTTCGGGGCGCACGCCCTATAGCCGGATGGGTGACGGGCGCGCCTGGCTTGGGCCCGTGATGCGCGAATACATCGTGTCTGAGGCGAAGTATGCCCTGGGCATCCCCACCACCCGCGCGCTTGCAGCCGTGACCACGGGTGAGCGGGTGCTGCGCGAACGTCCCTTTCCCGGTGCCGTGCTGACCCGCGTCGCGGCAAGCCATATCCGGGTGGGCACGTTTCAGTACTTCGCCGCACGCCAGGACATTGCCGGGTTGCAGGCCTTGGCCGATCACGCCCGCGCGCGCCACTATCCCCAAGCCGAAACCGCGCTTGATCTGCTGAACGCCGTGATCGCGGCGCAAGCCAATCTGGTCGCACAGTGGATGAGCGTGGGCTTCATCCATGGCGTCATGAACACCGACAACACGACGATTTCGGGCGAAACCATCGACTATGGCCCCTGCGCGTTCATGGACAGCTATCATCCGGAACAGGTCTATTCCTCGATCGATCAGTTCGGGCGCTACGCCTATAACCGCCAGCCGGACATCCTGATCTGGAACCTGGCACAGCTTGCCACAGCGCTACTGCCGCTGATCGATGCGGACCGCAATGCGGCCATCGAAACGGCGACCGCCGCTGTCCATCGCTTCCCCGAGCTCTTTCAGGACGCGTGGCTGACGCTCTTCCGCAAGAAACTCGGGTTGGCGGACGTCGAAGCGGATGATGCGACGCTGATCCAGGATCTGATGGAGCGTATGGCCAAAGGCGAAGCCGACTTCACCAATACGTTTCGCGCGCTCGGCACCCCGCAGGCGCGGGACCAGTTCCTCGACCCCGGTGCGTTCGATGCGTGGGAGGCCGTCTGGACGGCCCGGCGCGACCGCGACAGCGGCGACGCCGCAGCGCTGATGGCAACGGCGAACCCCGCGCTCATCCCCCGCAACCACCGGGTGGAAGAGGCAATCGAAGCCGGGCTCGCGGGCGATCTGGCCCCCTTTCACCGTCTGATCGACGTGCTCGCACACCCTTTCGACGATCCTGGCGACAACGCGGACCTCGCCCGCCCGCCCTCAGATGCGGAAGTCGTGCATCAGACCTTTTGCGGGACCTGAGAACACGGGGGGCGGTTGATCAGGTACAGCCCCCCGGCCACCAGCGCGAGCGCGATCAGGATGGACGATCCAACCTGTTCGCCCAGCAAAAGCCAGCCAAAGCCCACCCCGAAGATCGGGCCGAGAAAGCCATAGGCGGCCACCGAAGCAGGCGGGTAGATCGACAAGAGCCACAGCCAGAACACGAACGCCGCCGACACCACGATCACGATCTGAAAGGCCAGACCCCACAGGTGGATCGGCGCAAGCTCACGAATGAGCGGCCCGAAGAACACGGAGACGCCCAGCAGGATCGGCGCCGAAATGGCGATCTGCCACAAAAGCTGCATCTCGGGTGTCTCCTCCCGCAGCACGGTCGCGCGCGCCATCAGCGCCGACCCGGCCCAGCCCAGCGCGGCGCCCAAAGCGCACAGATCCCCCAAAAGCGACGCGTCACCGCCATCGGGTCGATCCAGGATCGCAACGGCCACGCCCGCGAAGGCCAGCAAGAGGCCGAGGGCCTTGGGCCGGTTGATCTTTTGGTCGGGCAGAAAGACATGCGCACCAAGCGCCATCCACAGAGGCATGGAGTAAAAGATCACGCTCGTTCGCGAGACCGATGTCAGATCAAGCGCGAGAAACAAAAAGACGAACTCGGCAGAGAACACGAGCCCGATCAGCACCCCCGCGACCCGCGTACCGGCGCGCGGCCAAAGGGATATGCCCCGCAGCCACATCCACCCTGCAACACAGACCGTCGCCCCCGCCGAGCGCAGCCCTGCAAAGAACACAGGTTGCAGCCCCTCGTTGACCACCTTGATCACGACCTGGTTGAACCCCAAGAGCGCACCAACGGCGATCAGCGAAAAGATCCCGAACGCGTCCAGCCGGTCTTTTTTGTCCATGTACTGCCCTGCCTCCCCGCGGCGCAGATGAGGCAGGGACCGGACGAGTGTCAACGGGGGGCGGCCTTGCCCCTTTCACCGCCCCGCGCATTGGCTTAAGACCAAGGCGGGGAACCTGCTGGATTTGGGGATGTTGGAACCGTCACTTACGGACGACCTGATCGCGTCGCATGGTTTGACGCCGGACGAATATGCGCGGATCGAAGAGATCATCGGTCGCGCCCCGACCTTTACCGAGCTTGGGATCTTCTCGGCGATGTGGAACGAGCACTGCTCGTACAAGTCATCGAAGAAGTGGTTGCGGACGCTGCCGACCGAAGGTCCACAGGTGATCTGCGGCCCGGGCGAGAACGCAGGGATTGTCGACATCGGCGACGGACAAGCCGTTGTTTTCAAAATGGAAAGCCACAATCACCCGAGCTATATCGAGCCCTATCAAGGTGCGGCGACGGGTGTTGGCGGGATCCTGCGCGATGTCTTCACCATGGGTGCGCGCCCCATCGCCGCCATGAACGCGCTGAGTTTTGGCGCACCCGACCACCCCAAAACACCACACCTCGTCAAAGGCGTGGTGGAGGGGATCGGCGGCTACGGCAACGCCTTCGGTGTGCCGACAGTCGGTGGCGAGGTGCGCTTTCACCCCGCCTATAACGGCAACTGCCTGGTCAATGCCTTCGCCGCGGGCCTTGTCGACACCGACAAGATCTTCTATTCCGCCGCGTCGGGTGTCGGCATGCCGGTCGTCTATCTCGGTGCCAAAACCGGCCGCGATGGCGTTGGCGGGGCCACCATGGCCTCGGCCGAGTTTGACGATACGATCGAGGAAAAGCGTCCCACAGTTCAGGTGGGCGATCCCTTTACAGAAAAACGCCTGCTCGAAGCCTGTCTTGAACTGATGGCCACCGGGGCGGTGATTTCGATCCAGGACATGGGCGCCGCGGGGCTTACCTGTTCGGCGGTTGAGATGGGGGACAAGGGCAACCTCGGCATCCGCCTCGATCTCGACCGTGTGCCGGTGCGCGAAGACGCCATGACCGCCTATGAGATGATGCTGAGCGAAAGCCAGGAACGCATGCTGATGGTGCTTAGGCCGGAAAAGGAGGCGGCGGCGCGCGCGGTCTTTGACAAATGGGATCTCGATTTTGCTTTGGTGGGCGAAACCATCGCAGAAGACCGCTTTGTCGTCGTGCACGGTGGCGAGTTGAAGGCCGACCTGCCACTTAAGGCGCTCTCAGGCACCGCTCCGGAATACGATCGCCCGTGGGACCCAACGCCGGCGCCGGCGCCACTCGCTGACGCACCCGAAATTGCACCCATGGCCGGGCTTCGCGCGCTGCTTTCCTCCCCCAGCTACGCGGCAAAGCAGTGGGTTTACGAGCAATATGACAGCATGGTCATGGCCGACACGGTGCGCAGTCCCGGGCTGGGCGCCGGGATCGTCCGGGTGCACGGAACAGACAAGATGCTGGCCTTCACGTCGGATGTCACGCCCCGCTACGTGCGCGCCAACCCAATAGAAGGCGGCAAGCAGGCGGTGGCCGAGGCGTACCGTAACCTTACCGCTGTTGGTGCGACGCCGCTTGCCTCGACCGACAATCTCAACTTCGGAAACCCTGAGAAGCCCGAGATCATGGGCCAATTCGTGGGTGCGATCCAAGGGATCGGCGCCGCGGTGGCGGCACTGGACATGCCCATCGTGTCTGGCAACGTGTCGCTCTACAACGAAACCGACGGCGCGGCGATCCTGCCCACGCCGACGATCGGCGCGGTTGGCTTGATCGCGGCACCCGATGCGCTGATCGCGGGCACGGCGCGCGCGGGCCATGTGGCGCTTCTCTTGGGCGAACCTGGCAGCCATCTTGGCCAATCGGCCCTGTTGGCCGAGGCGCTTGGGCGCGAAGACGGCGATGCCCCAGCCGTCGATCTAGACGCCGAACGGGCGCACGGCGATTTCATCCGCGACAATGCCGCGTGGATCGATGTCTGCACCGATCTTGCAGATGGCGGGCTGGCCATGGCGGCGTTTGAGCTTGCCGAAGCCGCCGGAATCGGCGTGACGCTTGATACGGCCGACACGGGCGCTTTGTTCGGGGAAGACCAGGCCCGCTACCTCATCGCCTGTTCATTCGACAAAGCCGAAGCGCTGATGGTGGCGGCGGGACGTGCGGGCGTGCCTGTGAGCTTTGTTGGCAGGTTCGGCGGGGCGGATGTAACCTTTGGCGGCGACAGCGCCCCGCTGGCGGAACTGACCACCCTCTACCGCACCGCCTTTGAGGCGGCGGTCGCCTAGGGGCATGTCCACGCGCACCCTCTTTCACGCTGCGCTCTTTGTCCTGTTCCAGATCGCATCGGCCTTCGTAATCTTCACCGCGCTGGTGATGGCGGGGTTTGGGCTGCGGGACGGGTTCTGTTACCCCGGCTACATCGCCAACCTCACGACGGCGATCATTGGTGTTGGACTTGTGGCCGGTGTCGCGCTGATCCCCGGGGCTGCACTGGCCGCCTGGTCGCTGGGTGAGATGAATCGCCGCTGGTCCTATGTGATGATGCCGCACTGGCTGACCTTCCTGTCGCTGGCCGCGCTTTACGGGGCGGACGTGATCATGCGGCTGGTCAACGACGCCCATTGCGCCCGCGGCCTGCCGGAAGTGCAGGACAACACGGCCAAAATCAGCGTCTTTTCGGAAGTTCTGACTTATCTTGCAGCAGCATCGGCATTTGGTGCCCTGCTCGCCTGCATCTTTGTGGTTATGAAAATGCTGACGGTTGCGAACCGCCCGGATGCGGCCTAGGTCTTTAGGGCAACGGATGGCCTGACACGGGCCTACGCAACAAGGACACGCGCCCATGGCCATGACGGCACAGGAGATCGAAGATCTGATCCGCGAAGGCTTTCCCGACGCGCAGATCACCATCACCGACCTTGCCGGCGACGGGAACCACTATGCCGCCGAGGTGATCGACGAAAGCTTTCGGGGGCAGAACCGCGTCCAACAGCAGCGGGCCGTCTATGCCGCTTTGAAGGGCAAGATGGATGGGGCGCATGGGGAACTGCATGCGCTTGCTCTCACAACGAAAATCCCGGCATGAGCAGCTGGTTTCCCATTGTCGCGATCTCGACGGTGATCCTCATTGTCCTGGCCGTGCGCGCGCTGATCGTGGTGCGCAATGAACGCGACGCCCCGCGCGGCTCGCTACCCGGGAAAGGCCACCATGTGATCGACGCCAGCTATTTTTCGGGCGGCGGCGGCGGCGGGCAATCCGGCGCGTTTCGCGTGCCCAAGGACCCACAGGACTATGCGCGGGCCTTTGTGCCCAGGAACAAGGACGAAAACCGATGACGACGACTGCAGAAGATCAGATCAAAGAGACTGTGACCGCCAATGACGTGGTCCTGTTCATGAAAGGCACCAAGAGCATGCCGCAATGCGGCTTTTCCAGCCGCGTGGCCGGGGTGCTGAACTACATGGGCGTGGACTTTGCGGATGTGAATGTCCTGTCCGACGACACGCTGCGCCAGGGGATCAAGGATTTCTCGGACTGGCCGACGATCCCCCAGCTTTACGTCAAGGGTGAGTTCGTTGGCGGCTGTGACATCGTCACGGAAATGACCTTGTCGGGTGAGCTTGATCAGCTCTTTGACGACAATGGCGTCACCTATGACAAGGACGCCGCCGACAAGATCCGCGAAGCCAACGGCTGAACGCAAAGGAAAACCAAGACCGCCCTGCGAGCACGCAGCACCACCCCCAGGGCGCGCGCTCAGCAGAGCGGCCGGGTGCCATCAGCTGGTTTCGAACACCACCTGCGGCACAAACCGTGGGGTCGTAAAGACCTGCGAGCGGAACTCCATCTGCTCGAGCGTGGGCACAAAAATGTCCATTCCGATGGGCGGCGTCCAGGTCATTTCGGTTTCGACCACGATCAGCTGATCACCGGGGTTCAACGTCGGCAATTCATCGTCGAGTTCCGAAATATCGGCATGCTCGACCAGGTCGCCCGTGGCATAGGACCAGCTCAGGTTCTTGAGGATCGGCGCATCTTCGTCTTCCTGCGTGAAGGCCACTACAGACACCCGCAGATTGTTGTCGCGCCCGCTCTTGATCAGGAACTCGTAGATGTTGTTCATCCCGTCGATGTAGTCGGCATCAAGCGGCACGCTTTCGCGTGAGATCAGGTCAGCGACGGTGTAGCCGGCCTTGATATTGATGTTGTGGGTCTTGAAGGCGTCCCAATAGATGAAGATCGCGCCAATCCCCCACAAGAGCATCGGCAGGACCAACATCGCTTCGACGGTCAGTGCGCCCTCTTGGCCTCGGCGGAAACGCTTGAGTTTACTCAGTACAGACATGGGGGCACCTTTAATCCGTGGGTTCGTTCACGAAGGCCGACTTTACGACCAGGGCATAGTTGCCCTGCCCGTCCGACGGCATTTGCATTCCCCACCCGGTCGGCTTGAACAGCGGCTGATACAGCGCGCAAACACGCACCATCATCAGCTGGTTACTGCCCCCACCGGTAAACGTCGTCTCATCCAGCGGATTGATCGTGGTTGCCTGGTCGATGCAGCGCACGTTGTCATCGAGCGTCGTCCACGCAATGGTGTCGACCGGCTCAAGCTGCACCTGAAGCGTCTCATCGCATTCGTCCGCCGGGATCACCATGGACTCGGCACAGATGTTCGCTTTGAACTGATTGAAGCTGGGCGGCGCCGCACCGGCAAGGCGCAGATCCCGCACAGCCAGGTCAACGCCGCGCTCGAGCAACACATTGCGGATCATCATCAGCCCGGATTCATAGGCCACCAGGAACAGCGCCACAAAGCCCGGAAAGATAAGCACGAATTCGATCGTTGCCGTGCCTTGACGATTGCCGCGAAAGCGGCGGAACAGGTTCATCAGCATTGCAGGGGCTCCTTACTGAGTCAGACGCAGTTGTGAGATCGCCCCCGCGATCGAGTCGAATGCATTGGCCAGGTTCTCCGGCGTCGCATCATAGTAGAACCCAGCCGATGTCGCGCAGCCAAGCATCGCGTCCTGCCCCTCTTGCGGGGCCGAGAAGGCGATGGTGAACACGGTGATGTCCCCATTGCGCTTGGCGGCTTCGCAGATGTCGTCCAGCCGCGTGTCCGCCTCTCCAGCGGTCACCGTGGTCTCAACCGAGTTGCGGTACGCGGTCGCGGTGTCGGCATCGAGGCCATCGAAAAAGAAATCGGCGATGTCTTCTTCAGCGAACTTTTCGTAGAGCTGCGTGTTGTCCCACTGCACGATATCATCGGGCAGCGCGTCCACAGCGTATTCGACACGGTCGCTGTTGTCGCCGGGCTGGTGGACACGCACGAACCGACGATCCTCCGGCTGGTCCGGCATCTCGACGAAATAGCCGTCAAACCAATCCTTGTCGCGGCCAGCCAGACCACCACTGGGCTTCAGCACCGGGAACTCGTTTTTCACTGATTCCTCCGACGATGCCGCGACTTCCGAGTACCACACCCGGCTTGGGCCATTCAGAAACGGGGCCTTCAGCCCGCGCTGCGATGTGTTCTTGCCGTCCGTCATCAGCACGACAACTTTCATTGTCGTCGCGATGTCGTAGTCGCCGGGACGATTTTCCGCTTCTTCCTGAACCAGATCGTTGGCGACCATGTCGTTGACCAGAGGGCGCATCGACGGATCCAGCAGAGCAACACCCCACTTCATCCCGTTCTCAATCGCAGTCCGGCCGCGGGCTTCCAACAATTCGATATGGTCATCGAGTTCGGAGATCCGCGTTTCGTGGACAAGGATCGGCGTACGGTCATTGTCGCATTCACGGTCATCCATGTCGGGGACACTGTAGCTGTGGCCGCCGCGGTCAAAGTGACCTAGCCGTGTCAAGCGCGTGCCATCGATAATGTTGCCCTGCGCGTCGACGGTTGGGGCCACAATCGCCCGCAGCGTACGATAGTTCAGCGCAAGATCGGCTTCATCGTCCCACAGGAACATGCTGTCGGGAAAGCGGATGCAGTGCGAGTACGTGTGGCTGCTGGGAAAGCTCGTCAGAGCACCTGTGTAGGGCGCCGGAAACTCGATCGGCAGGCTGATGGGCGCGGCATTCAGGCGGCTCAGCACCGGCTCGCCTGCAACGACCGTATGGTTGTAGGGAATAATCGAGATCGAGGTGTGTCCCGCAGTGCGCGTCTCGTCCACAACCTTGCGGAAGAACTTCTTCGCCTCGGTCTTGAGCGTCGACATCTTGGTGCCTTCCATCGAGCCCGAGATGTCCACGACCAGCGAAATCTCAACGTTCTGAACACCTTCGTTGGCCGTCGCGGCCGAGGCCGAGCGCAGCTCTTCGATGCCCAGCAGCTTCATAAAGAAGGTATCCATGTCCAGATCGCCCCGCGCCCGGACCGTGCGGCCAACAAGCGTGCCGTCGATACCGGCATCCGGGTCGGCACCGGCCAGTACAACTTCCGGCTCGGGGACTGTGATCAGATCGGGGTTGATGCCCGACTTGTCGGCAAAATCGCGGATCAGCGTCTCTGCCTCGATCGTCTGCTCGATATTGGCGGCGGCGAGCACGGCGCTGTCGATTGTATTCTGCATCTCGACCCGCTGGGTCTCGAACCGCATCAGGTCGACGGCCATGCCGCCCATGAACAAGATGCCAATGAACAAAAACAGCGAGAAGATCAGGAACGAGCCCTCTTCGTCGCGTCCAAAGGCACGCGCGTGAAGTTTGGCCTGGGTCCGAAGATCGTTGGGGGTCGGCGTTTGGGTGGCAGAACGCGCACGCACAGCGCCGGAAACGATTGGCAGGTCGCCCATTTGGTACTCCCGGTCCGGCAATGGGGGGTCCGGACTCAACTCGTTACGGTCAACACTCAACATCTGAGTAGTAGCTGAAGGTTTTACCCAAATTGTGGATATCCGGCCAAAATCCTGCCCAATGAAGGGTCAATTGGCCGGTGCTCTGGCAACAGTGCCGGGGCGAGACCCCCGATATCGCAGGCCCCGGGCGACAATGGCCACAGCGTCCGCGTCGTGCGGCCAGTTCGGGCAGAGGCGGCACGAATCAGGGCAATTGGCGCGCAGATCGCGCCGCACTGGCCCCGTCTGGGCCGACGCTGGGGACGTGACTGGCCCTATCCTGGTATGCAAAACTCACCACCAATGCCGCATCGCGCGAGTCAAAGACAAAGGGAGCCTGTGCCATGGACGGAACATTTCCAGAGAACGACCTGACCGGTGTGGTCGCCGCCGACAAGGCGCATATCTGGCACCATCTGATCCAGCATAAGCCGTTTGAGGACACCGATCCCCGCATCATTGTTGAGGGCCGCGGTATGCGGGTCTGGGATCAGCACGGCAAAGAGCATCTCGATGCCGTGTCTGGCGGGGTCTGGACCGTGAATGTCGGCTACGGGCGCGAAAGCATCGCCGACGCCGTGCGCGATCAATTGGTCAAGATCAACTTCTTCGCGGGCTCTGCGGGCTCGATCCCCGGGGCGCGCTTCGCCGAAAAGCTGATCGACAAGATGCCGGGGATGAGCCGGGTCTACTATTGCAACTCTGGGTCCGAGGCGAACGAGAAGGCCTTCAAGATGATCCGCCAGATCGCGCACAAGCGCTACGGCGGAAAAAAGCACAAGATCCTGTTCCGCGAGCGCGACTACCACGGCACCACGATCAGCGCGCTTTCGGCGGGCGGCCAGCAGCAGCGCAACGCGCAATATGGCCCATTCACGCCGGGCTTCGTCGAAGTCCCGCACTGCCTCGAATACCGCGCGCAGTGGGATGTCGAAGACTACGGTCAACGCGCCGCCGACGCGATTGAAGAGGTGATCTTGCGCGAAGGTCCTGACACTGTCGGCGGTCTCTGCCTGGAACCGGTCACGGCGGGTGGCGGTGTGATCACCCCGCCCGAGGGCTACTGGCAGCGCGTGCAAGAGATTTGCCGCAAGTACGACGTGCTTCTGCACATAGACGAGGTTGTCTGCGGCATCGGACGGACCGGCACCTGGTTCGGCTACCAAAACTATGGCGTCGAACCCGATCTGGTCACGATGGCCAAGGGGGTCGCCTCCGGTTATGCCGCCATCGCCTGTCTTGTGACCACCGAAGAGGTGTTTGACATGTTCAAGGCCGATCCGGACGATCCGCTGGACTACTTCCGCGATATCTCGACCTTCGGCGGCTGCACGGCGGGTCCGGCGGCGGCCATCGAGAACATGCGCATCATCGAAGACGAAGGATTGCTCGACAACACCATCGCCATGGGCGCGCGGCTGGTCGACAACCTGCGCGCCTTGCAGGACAAGCATGCGGTGATCGGCGATGTCCGGGGCAAGGGTTTGTTCTGCGGGGCCGAGCTTGTGGCCGATCGCGCCACCAAGGACCCCGCCCATGAAAAGATGGTGCAGGCCGTCGTGGGCGATTGCATGGCGCAAGGCGTTGTCATCGGGGCCACCAACCGGTCGGTTCCGGGATTCAACAATACGCTCTGCTTCAGCCCGGCCCTGATCTCGACCGCCGACGATATCGACCAGATCACCGACGCGGTGGACGGCGCCCTGACCCGGGTCTTCGGCTGAAGGCTTAACGCCAGATTGCTTCGGCCATAGCGCCAGCGTAAGCTCGCGGTATGGCCGTTCCCGTTGAGACGTTTTTCCTGGACCCTGACACGCAGGGCACGCTGCAGGCACGCATCCAGCAGATGATCGCGTCGGGCGTGCTGTCGGGCCGATTGCAACCGGGTGAGAAACTGCCCTCGTCACGCGGACTGGCCAAACACCTGGGCGTCAGCCGCATCACGGTCACGCTCGCCTATGCCGAACTTGTGGCCACCGACTATCTGAGCTCGCGAGACCGCTCTGGCTATTACGTCTCGGAAACCGCCCCGCGGCCGCCGGCCCTTCCCTCAAGCGCGCCCAGCGAAACCGTGGTGGACTGGGGCCGGATGATCGGGCCACGCATCGATGCAGAGGCGATCAACAAAAAACCCGCGGATTGGGCCGCTTACAAATATCCCTTCATCTACGGCCAGGCGGATCCCGAGCTTTTCGATCATTCCAGCTGGCGGCTCTGTGCGACGCGTGCGCTCGGACAAAAGGACTTTGCCGCGCTCACCGCCGACCAGTATGACGAGGACGACCCGCATCTCGTCACCTTCATCGCCCGCCACATCCTGCCGCGCCGCGGGATCTCAGCCCGGCCCGAAGAGATCCTGATTACGCTTGGCGCGCAAAACGCGCTGTGGCTTGCCGCCGACATCCTGCTGACCCAGCGCCGCCGCGCCGCGATTGAAACGCCGTGCTACCCGGCCCTGCGTGCGATCCTGGAACAGGCGCGGTGCAGCCTGAGCGAGGTAGAGGTGGACGCCGAGGGCATGCCACCGGCGCGCATTGCGGGCGATGCTGACGTCATATTCGTGACGCCCAGCCACCAATGCCCAACCAATGGCACGATGAACCTGCGGCGGCGCAAGCGCCTGCTCGACCGCGCCCAACAGATCGGTGCCGTGATCGTTGAGGACGATTACGAGTTCGAGATGTCCTTTCTTGAGCCGCCCCTGCCCGCGCTCAAGTCCCTCGACCCCGATGGGCGCGTGATTTACGTGGGCAGCTTCTCGAAATCGATCTTCCCGGGAATGCGGTTGGGATACCTCGTCGGGCCCGAGCCGTTTATCCGAGCGGCGCGTGCCCTGCGCGGGCTGGTTCTTCGCCATCCGCCGGGGTTGATGCAGCGGGCCGTCGCCTATTTCCTGTCGCTTGGGCATTACGATGCCCAGGTCGCGCGCATGGGGCGTGTCCTGCACGACCGGCGCAGCACGATGGAGGCTGCGATCCGAACACATGGCCTGACCATTGCCGGCAGCGGCGCGTTCGGGGGTTCGAGCTTTTGGATGCGCGCGCCCGATGGGGTGGACACCGAAGCGCTTGCCGCCGCGCTCGCGCCACAAGGCGTGCTGATCGAACCGGGCGCAAGCTTTTTCTCACCCGGCGACCGACCGGTGGAGTTCTACCGGCTGGGCTACTCGTCAATATCCGCCGCCCGCATTCCGGACGGGATCGCGCGGCTTGCCGACGGCATTGCCACGCTGTCCCGATCCGCCCCGGCAGCCTAAGCCACACACCGCCCTTGCCCGGAAGAAACCGGCATGCATGAGTGCGCGCAGCGGCGCGTCCGCGTAACACCCAGGTAACCGCATGATCCTTGTTCTGAACACCGGCTCGTCTTCGATAAAGTTCAGCCTGTTTGACGCGAGCCTCGCCGAGGCATTGTCGGGGATCGCCGAAGAGATCGGCGGTGCCGCGCGCTTGACCGTCGATGGCGTGACGCAGGACCAACCCCTGCCCGACCACGCCGCGGCCCTGCAGGCTATCTTCACCGCGTTAGAAGCGCGCGGGATTGCGTTGGCCACGCTCTCTGCCGTCGCGCACCGCGTCGTTCACGGCGGCGCGCATTTCAACGCGCCCTGCCGGATCACGGCCAACTCACTGGCTGCCATCGAAGCCGCCGCCCCCCTCGCTCCGCTGCACAGCCCCCCGATGCTGGCGGCGATCCGCGCCGTCACAGCGATCGCACCCGACCTTGCCCAGACAGCAAGCTTTGACACGTCGTTTCACGCGACCGTGCCCGATGTGGCCGCCCGCTACGCGCTCCCGCCCGAGGCCGAAGCGCTGGGGCTGCGCCGCTACGGGTTCCACGGCAACTCCTTTGCCAGCCTTGTCGAGACCCTTCCCAAACTCTCTGGCGCGCCGCTCCCCACACGCCTGCTCGCGCTCCACCTCGGCAACGGGGCAAGCCTGTGTGCGATCCGGGAGGGTCAATCGGTGGCCACGACCATGGGCTACTCGCCGCTGTCCGGCCTGACCATGGGCACGCGCACGGGGGATATCGACGGCAACGCGGTGCTGCGGCTCGCCGAAGCACACGGCATTGACGGCGCCGAGGCACTGCTCAACCGCAAAAGCGGGTTGATCGGCCTTGGCGGCCATTCAGACATGCGCGCGCTTCTGGCCGACGACACACCGCAAGCGCGCTTTGCCATCGCGCATTTCCGCTACTGGGTGATCCGCCACGCAGGATCGATGATCGCGGCCATGGGCGGGCTCGATGCCGTCGCCTTCACGGGTGGGATTGGCGAGCATGACCCGGACAGCCGCGCCGCGATCTGCGACGGTCTTGGATGGCTCGGGGTGTCTATCGATCGGGAGGCAAACGCATCAGGCGGCTCGGCCCTGCACGCCGCAGACAGCGATATCCCGATCTGGATCGTCCCGGCCGAGGAAGAACGCCAGATCGCCCAAGACGCGCTGGGGGTTTTGGGGACGGTCTGAGGCGCGCTGTGGCGACAGATCAGCCCTGCGGTGCGTAGACCCGGGCGCGGTGCCGGTCATCCGGATCAAGCGACGGGATCGCGGACAACAGCGTCTTGGTGTAGTCGTGCCTGGGGTTTGCAAACAGCTCACGCGTCGGCGCTTCTTCCATGATCACCCCGTGATACATCACCACGACGTAGTCACAGACATGCGCCACCACCGACAGATCGTGGCTAATGAACAAAAACGTAAGATCAAGATCGCGCTGCAGTGACTTGAGCAGATTCAGGATATCGGCCTGGATCGACACATCGAGTGCGGCCACAGCCTCATCGGCAACCACAAAGCTCGGCCCCGACACCAAGGCCCGCGCGATGGAAATCCGCTGGCGCTGCCCGCCCGAGAAGGCGTGTGGAAAGCGGCGCAGGTGTTCAAGGTTCAACCGGCACTTCCCGGCGATTTCGCGCACGCGCGCATCCGTCTCTTCCCGGCTTTTGGTCAGGCCCATGACTTCCAGCGGTTCGGCAATGATATCCCGTACCGTCATGCGCGGGCTCAGCGCCGCATAAGGATCCTGAAAGATCAACTGCGCACGCTTGCGATAGTCCCGCAGGGCATCCCCTGACAGCGCGCCAATGTCATAATCCACCTCGCCATCGGCGTAGCGGATGCTGCCCGCGGTGATCGGCGCCGCCTTCAGGATCGCCCGGCCCAGCGTTGTCTTGCCCGACCCGCTTTCCCCCACCAGCCCAACAAAGCTGCCCTTGGGGACGTTGAGGCTTACGTGGTCGACGGCCTTGACCATCGGGGGCGGGCCAAAGACGCGGCGGCCCAGCGGGAAATGGATCGACAGATCGTCGACAGTGATCAGGTTCTCGGTCATCCCGCACGCACCACATCTTCTGGGAACAAGGCCGCAAAATGGCCCGGCGACACCTCGGTCATCGGGGGCACCTCGCGCTCATAGCGCGACCCCGGCGCCAGCTGGGTGTTGCGCGGATGGAAAACGCATCCCTTCGGTCGTTCCAGAGGGCTTGGAATATCCCCCGGGATCGGCGTCAGCGGGGCGTCAAGATCATCAAGCTTTGGCAGAGCGTTGATCAGACCTTGCGTATAGGCGTGCGCCGGGTTGCGGATCACGTCGCGCACTGAGCCGGTTTCAAGGATCCGCCCCAGATACATCACCGCCACCCGGTCTGCCGTTTGCGCGATCACACCCAGATCGTGCGTAATGAACAGGATCGCCATCCCGTACTCCGCGACCAGATCATGCATCAGGTCGATCACCTGCGCCTGGATCGTCACGTCCAGCGCTGTCGTCGGCTCATCCGCAATCAAAAGTTTGGGGCTGGTCGACAGGGCCATGGCGATCATCGCGCGCTGACGCATGCCGCCCGAGAACTCAAAGGCATATTGCCCGAACCGCTTCGCAGGCTCGGGGATGCCGACCCGGTTAAGCATATCGATGGAATGCGCCTTGGCCTGTTTGCGGGTCATGTCGGTGTGCAGCGTCAACTGCTCGACCATCTGGTCGCCCACCGTAATCGCGGGCGCGAACGAGGCCATCGGCTCTTGGAAGATCATCGAAATCGCCCCGCCGCGCACCTGCATCATGTCGCGCTCGCGCTGCAGGCCCAATACCTCTAGCGGTGCTTCGCCCGGCACATTCAGCGTGATCCGGCTCGCCTCGTCATAAACGGTATTCCCGCCATTGAGCCGCATCAGCGCCTTGGCCGAGACCGACTTGCCCGACCCGCTTTCGCCGACAACGCCCAGAATCTCACCCGGCGCGATGTCGTACGACACGTTTTCGACCGCGGTGATCAGCCCCTCATCGGTCTTGAACCGGATCGTCAGATCTTGAACGGAAATTAGCGGCGCACTCATTTGCGGGTATCTCCATAGGGATCGGCCGCGTCCCGCAACCCGTCGCCCACAAACACAAAGGCCATCACCAGTGCGATGAAGAAAAACACCGGGATGAAATACCACTGGTAATTCAACAGAACATCCGCCGAAGTCGTGTTCTGCAACATCACACCGAGCGAGTTCACCGGGTCTTTCAACCCAAGCCCGATAAAGCTCAGCGCCGTTTCCGACAGCACCATGTAGGGGAAGGAGATCACCAGATCGACGATGATGTACGATGTAAACGACGGCAACAGATGCCGCCGGATCACATGGCTGGGGCTTGCGCCGGACAGCTTGGCCGCCAGCACGTATTCCTGGTTCCGCTCGACCAGCAAGTGCGTCCGCACCCGTCGCGCCAACGTGGGCCAGCCGATCAGCCCAAGGATGATCGAGATGAAAAAGAACCTCTGCTCCGAACTCATCTCGGGCGGCAGGAACGCGGCAATGGCCATAAACAGCGGGATCGCCGGGACCGTTCGGACCGCGTCGGTGATCATCTGTAACAACCCGTCGATGAACCCGCCGAAATACCCCGCCACACCACCGATCACGAGCGCGAGCACAAAGCTGATCAACACACCCAGCGTTCCCACCGCAAGCGAGGTGTAGATCGCATGCAAGGTACGCGAAAAGATGTCCTTGCCGGTGTCATCGGTGCCAAAGAGGTGGATGTACCCGTCATCCACACCGAACAGCTTGGTGGTGAAGGTCATCCCGAACAGCTTGTAGGGGTCACCTTCGACAAAGAACTGCACATATCGGCGGTCCTCGGTATCGACCGTTGTCACCCAGCGAAAGTTCGTCGCCAACGACCGCTCGCGTTTCACCCCATAGATGAACGGCCGCGCGGAACAGCCCGCCTCATCGCAGAACTGCGGGATCTGCGGGGCGCCGTTGGTGTACTCCGCGTTGCGCCCGGCAATCGTCGGATCATAGGGCGACAGGAACGGTGCGAAGACCCCCATCAGGATCAGGATCACCAGAACGGTACCGGCGATCATGGCCGAGCGGTTCTTGCGAAACCGCGCCCAGATCAGCTGACCCTGGCTGGCGGTAAAGTAAGCCTCCTTGGCGCGCTGCGAGGCCGCATCATCAGCATCGACCGCGCCGGGGGCCAAACCGTCGGTGTTGGGATCCGCCGTCATACCCTAGCCCCCCATCACGGATTTGCGCACGCGCGGGTCGATGACGGCCAGCGCAATGTCGGTCAGGAAGTTCAGCGCCACGATCGTGCCGGTCAGAAGGAAGATGATCGCCCCCGCAAGCTGCTGGTCATTGGATCTCGCCAAGGCCTCGAGCAACAAGGCCCCCGCCTCGGTCAACGTCAGGATCAGCGCAACGATGGGCAGCTCGTTGAAGATCCGGTTCAGGTCAAAGCCCAGCGAGTTGATGATCGGGCCCAGCGCGTGGCGGGCGGGATAGCGCCACAAAAGCTTGCGCCCATATAGCCCGCGCGCACGGGCGGCTGTGACATAAAGCTTGTCGTTTTCATCCAGCATCAGCGCCCGCACCGTTTGAAGCGCAAAGGCCGTCGCCGACCAGCCCAGAATAAACACCGGCAGCCAGGCGCGCGACAGGAAATCCATGAACTTGTCCCAGGACCACGGCGCATCGCGGAACTCGTTCGAGAACAGCCCGGTCAGCGAGTCCCCAAAGAGCACGGTCGAGGCCAGCATGATCATCAGCGCCAACAGGAAGTTCGGCATGGCCAGGCCCAGATAGCTGACGAACCGCAGCGTTCCATTCAGCCACGCGCTGCGCGATGAGGCCGATATGATGCCCACGGGTATGGCGATTAGATACGCCAGTAAGAGCGAGGTCAGACAGATCGCGAGCGAGACGAGGAATTTGTCACCCAATAGCTGGTTGATATTCACCCGCAGGATGCAGCTATCGCCAAATTCCCCTTTGAAAACAACATTCCCGACCCAGGAACTCCATCGCACCAGAAACGGTCGATCCAGCCCCAGCCGCGCTTTTTCCGCCTCGATATCCTGAACCGAAATGGTCGACCCTTGGGTGTTCTTGAATGCCAGATACCGCTCGGCGCACGTGCCCGGCACCAACTCCATCAGCGAAAACACGATGAGCGACACAAGCAGCAGCGTGAACACCGCCATGCCCGCCCTGATTAACGTGAATTGCGCGAATTGCAGCATTGCCGCCCCCTTCGCCGTCCCCAGTCCGAGTGAATGCGCCAGCCCGCATCCGGTCAAGACAAACTCCGGGCGACGGCGGCGCCCGGAGCTTATTTTTTAAACCTGTGCCAATTCGGCGATCACTCGTCGAGGAACCAGGTCGCCGGCATGTAGGGGAAGGTCCGATAGTATTCGTAGGACCATGTCTTGAACTCCGGCACGTTCATCAGCGCATTGCGGTGATAGATCGGGGCCGGTGCACGGACGGTGCCGATGAACAGCATCTCTTCCACCATCTTCGTCGCCAGCTTCAGGCCCAGCGCGTTCTGCTCGTCCGAGCCGATGGGGGCACCCTGGAACGCGTTGATGTCGGCCTGCATCTCGGCAACCCATGCCGGCGGCTCAACACCGCTCGACCCACCGCTTTCGAGGTACTCGGCCCAAAGCATGCCCGTCCGGATGTCGAAATACCCGTCAAACGGCGGGATCCAATAGGTGTTGTCGCCGAGGTGCAGCGCCGCGGGCTGCCCCTTCAGCCACATCATCACATCCAGCTGGTTCGAAGACTGCGCCGAGCGATACTCATCCGGCGTCACCTCTTTCACCGTGGTCTGAACGCCCACATCGGCCCAGTTCTGCGCCACCAGTTCGACCACCTCACCGGCGATGCCCTGCGTGGCGAACTGCATGTTCAGCACGATGGCCTCACCGTTCGGCAATTCGCGGAAGCCGTCGCCATTGGTGTCGAGCATGCCCATCTCATCAAGCAGGCTCTTGGCAAGGTCGGGATCGTACTGCGCAAACTCCTGCTCCAGCTCGGCCGGAATGAAGTCCGGACGCGGCGAGAAACCGGTGTATTGCAGCGGCTCACCCTGACCGAAATAGGCGACCTCGTTGATCTCGTCGCGATTCATCGCCACCGACATCGCACGGCGGAACCGCACGTCGCCAAAGGCTTCGCGCTTGCCCATGTCTTCCGAGGTCACGTTGAACGAAAACGTCGGAAACGCGATGGTCGGGGCAAGTTGAACGGTGAAGTCCCCACCTTCCTGATTTTCCAACAGGATCGGAGCCGAGGGCAGCGTCACGGATTGCGACTTGTAGTCCGCCTCACCGTTGACCAGCTTCAGAATCCGCACCTCGTTGTCGTTGGCATAAAGCTCATCCTGACGCGAGATGTAGGGCAACTGCTGCCCGGTCGGGTCCACCATGAAGAAGTACGGGTTCGCCACCAGCTTGCGGCCTTCGGTCGTGTCGCTGATGTAGATGTGGCTTTCCAGCGTCGGCTGCGTGCCCTTGGGCAGGCAATCCACCTTGTCGGGTGCCGACAGCATTGGCGACGGCGTGTCCGTCCAGTCCGAGTTGCCGTAATAAAGCGACACAACTTCGATCCCGCTTTCAAACCCGCATTCGGCGGCCAGCGCATCGGCCTCGGGGTTGATGTCGGGATGGTACTGGCCGAGGAAATGCATCGGCTGGAACGCCGGGGCATAGGTCGTCGCAAAGTGCGCCAGAAGACCCGGCTTGGGCGACGGCAGGTTGAAGACCACCGTGGTGTCATCCGGTGTATCGACCGTCATCCGCTCACCAGCGACGAGAACATAGTCTTTCGGGCTCTCAATCACCTTGGGATCAAGCGCGAGGTTGTCGTACCAGAACTTGATGTCGGCACTGGTGAACGGCGCCCCGTCCGACCATTTGTGCCCTTCACGCAGTTCAAAGGTGAGCTGGGTGAAATCGTCATTCCAGCTCCACGATTTCGCGACATTGGGCACGATGGTCTGAAGATCATCGGCATAGCGCACGAGGTTCACGTGGCGAACCGACAGGAAGTCCGAGGTGCCCGCCTCGGTCGCGTTCGACAGCGCGTTAAAGGTGCCGCCATAGGTGCCGATGGCCTCAAGCGGCACGGCCACCAGGGGCTCTGAGGGGACGCGTTCGGCCAGCGGCGGAAGCTCGGGGTTCCCTTTCAGATCGGCGTTCAGCGCGTCCATCTCGGGGTTGCCGGAAAACTCCATCTCGCAACCAGCAGCGGCTTCGAAATCGGCCAGTTCGAATTGCTGCGGGGTCTCGCCAACCGGCACCCCCATCATGTCTGTCTGCGTGACAGCAGGGCACGCCGCCATGGCACCACCCGCCATGACAAAAGTTGACGCACCTGAGTACAGCAGCGTTCGTAGCTTCAAAGTCATTACGACCTCCGTGTTGAGATGAAGACCCTCAGTCTATGCCAAGGTTTTGTATCGTTTTTTTAAGGATATGCTCGGCAGAACCCGCAGGGTGCATGTTGTCGAAACAGCGCGGGCGGAGTCAAGCGGCACGATGCCCTAAAACCCTGCGAAATCCTGCCACGGTCTTGCCGGTGGTGAAGGGTTGGGCGCCTAGTCAGCACCGCTGCGTTGATACGCGGCGCGCGCCAACCACTCGGGCGCGATCTCCACGCCCCAGCCCGGCGCATCGGTTACCGTGGCATGGCCGTCTTCGATCCCATAAGGCGAGGCAACGAACAGCCCCTCCTGCCACGGGTAATAGTCCGGCCCCTCGATCGAGAACTCCAGATACTTGCCGGCATTTGGGATCGCGCGCAGCAGGTGCATGGTGAACAGCGTCACCATTGACAGGTTCGCGCAATGGGGCGTCACCGGCAGCCCCGCCGCCTCGGCCATCCGGCAGACCCGCAAGGTGCGCGCGATACCACCGAGATAGCAGATGTCGGGCTGCACAATATCAACCGCGCGCATGGCAACCATCTGGCGCCAGGTCGCCAGATCGCAATCCTGTTCTCCGCCGGTCACATCGATCGCCAACGCATCGGCAACCTCTTTGGTCTGCTCAAGATGCCAATAGGGGCATGGCTCTTCGAAATGACAAAAGCCGTGATCTTCCAGCATGCGACCAACTTCAATCGCACGCGGCGGCGCGTAGCAGCTGTTTGCATCGATCAGCAGGTCCGCCTCGGGCAGCGCACGGCGCAAAGTTGGGATAATCTCTTCCGTGCGCCCCGGCCATTCATCGCGCCCGCGCCCCACCTCGGCCCCCGCGCGCACCTTGAACGCGGTGAAGCCATGCGCGTCGGCCAGCCGAACCATCCGCGCGGCTTCATCGGCGGGCGTGATGTCGCGCTTCATCGACGAGGCATAGGCCCGGACGCGCCCCGGGCTGCCACCCAGAAGAACCGTAACCGGCACCCCGGCTTGCTTGCCGCGCAGATCCCAGATCGCTGTATCAAGCCCCGCCATCGCGCGGCGCAGGTATGATCCCGGAAACTTATGCTCCCGCTCGGCAACGGTATCGAGGAGATCATCAAGATCGGTGGTGTCCACGCCCAGCGTCCACGGCGCGACCTGCCGGTGCAGCACCTGCGAGGTGATATCGGCGTTGTAGGTCGACACCTGCCCCCAGCCGATCGACCCGTCCTCAGCTGTGACGCGGACAAAGCCCACATCCGCTGTGGAAAACGTCTCGATCGCCGTCAGTTTCATCGCCGCCCCCTCAACTCAGGCACCCTGATACGGCCCACGTGCCACAGGGAAAAGCCCGGGCGCTGTATCACCCCCGACAATCGCCTTGCCAAAGGCGGCGCAAGGCCGGACTGTCCCGTCCATGAGCACCGAAAGCCAACTCCGCGAACGCATGTGCCTGATGGCAAAGTCGCTCTACGACCGGGGGCTGACGCATGGCTCGACCGGCAACATCTCGGTCCGGTTGGAGGATGGCCGCCTGCTCGTGACGCCCACGGGATCAAGCTTTGGTTTCCTCGATCCGGCCGATGTCTCTCTTCTCGAACCGGACGGGCGGCATATCTCCGGCAAGAAACCCACGAAAGAGTTGCCGCTCCATACCGCATTCTACGGCGTCCGCCAGGCGCCCACCGGCGCGGTTGTCCATCTGCATTCGCACCACGCCGTCGCCCTCAGCCTGTCTGACGGGCTTGACCCCGACAACGTGCTGGCCCCGCTCACGCCCTATGCGATCATGCAGCTGGGCCGCGTGCGCCTGTTGCCGTATTTCCAGCCCGGCGACCCGGCCATGGGCGCCGCCGTCGCCGATCTGGACCGGTCTGTGTCCGCCGTCATCCTGGCCAACCACGGGCCGGTGGTCGCAGGTGCAACGCTCGACAAAGCTGTTTTTGCAATGGAAGAGCTTGAGGCGACCGCCCGTCTCGTGCTCGAAACCAGCAGCCAGAAACCCCGCCTTCTGACAAAGGCGCAGGTGGCCCAACTCGTGGCCACCTTCAACATCGACCTGTAGCGGCCTGCGCCGTCAGGCCACCGCCGCTTCGCCCAAAAGCCCGCGAAAATAGGCAATCGTCGGCTTCAGGCCATCTTCAAGCTTGGTCTTCGGCGCCCATCCCAGATGCTCGCGCGCGGCATCAATCACCGGCTGGCGCTGGCGTGGATCGTTTTCGGGCAAAGGCTCATGCACAAACTCGGAGGGTGAGTTCGTCAGACGCACGACTGCCTCGGCCAGTTCGCGGATCGTGAACTCATCCGGATTGCCGATATTGATCGGCCCGGTCTGCGCATCGTCCGATGCCATTAGCGCCATCATCCCGTCGATCAGATCGTCGACATAGCAAAATGACCGCGTCTGCTCGCCATCGCCGTAGAGCGTGATCGGTTGGCCCTGCAGCGCCTGCATCACGAAATTCGAGACCACGCGCCCGTCATCTGGGTGCATCCGTGGTCCATAGGTATTGAAGATCCGCATCACCTTGATGCGCAGCCCATGCTGGCGGTGATAGTCAAAAAACAGCGTCTCGGCGCAGCGTTTGCCTTCGTCATAGCACGACCGGGGACCGATCGGGTTCACGTTGCCCCAATAGCTCTCAGGCTGCGGATGCTGGACCGGATCGCCGTAGACTTCTGACGTGGACGCTTGCAGGATTTTCGCCCGCGTCCGCTTGGCCAGACCAAGCATGTTGATCGCCCCGTGGACCGAGGTCTTGGTCGTCTGCACCGGGTCATGCTGATAGTGGATGGGCGAGGCTGGGCAGGCGAGATTGTAGATCTCGTCAACTTCGACGTAATAGGGAAACGTCACATCGTGGCGCACCAGTTCAAAGTTCGGCTTTTCAAGCAGATGGGCGACATTGCCCCGCCGACCGGTGAAGAAGTTATCGACGCACAGCACCTCGTCCCCGGCGGCAACAAGCCGGTCACACAGGTGCGAGCCCAGAAAACCGGCGCCCCCGGTCACGAGAATTCTCTTGGCGGTAAAAGACACGGGCGCAACCTCCTAAAAACAAATAGCGATTGCGGCGCAGGTTAGATCGCGGCGCGGGCCCGCGCAACAGCGCTTTCTCTCAATCGGCGCTGTCATGCGCCCGCGCTTTTCGAATGGTGGTAATTCGCGCAACCTCCCGCAGCCGATGCAGCATCCGTGCCCGCAAAAACAGCGGCAGGGCCCCCTTTGGGCGCGGTATACGCGCGCCCGCGGCCCGCGCGGTTTCCCGCAAAACGGCGCCCAGATCGGGCGACGCCGACCCATCGGCCAGGTCCAGTGCGTGGGCATAGCACCGCGCGCTCAGGTCCTCAAAACCGTCCGCTGCCGCGATAATCGCGTCGCCCAGGGCTTGCGGGCTGTAATCAACGATCTCAACCGCGCGGTTTGCGGCAATTGCGGCCTCGGCAAAGCTGCACCCTTTCGTGGCCAAGACAGGCGTGCCGAGCTGTGCGCATTCGTTAAATATCCCCGACCCGCGCTCGCCGTAGACCGCAGGATCGTAGGGCAAAACGGCCACATCGGCGCGTTCCAGCAGGCGCGCGTATTCCGCCCCGCTAACTTCGCGCCCGATCACCTCGACGTTTGGCCCCAGCGCCTCGAACGCGGCCAGCAGGTCCAGATCCGCCTGCGTCGCCTTGTGCGGTGTCGCGTGGATGCAGAACCGTATGTCGGGGCGCGCGGCAAGAGCATGCGCAATGGCCCCGGGCAACAGTTCGAACCCCTTGCCAGGCCGAATATGGCCAAAGGCAGAAAAGGTGATCGGGCCCTCCCGCACCTTCCGCCGGGGCCCAAGCGCTTGCAGCGCGGTAGAGGGTGACGGCGCAAGCTCGATTGGCACCGAAAAATCACGGGCAAAGCTGGCCTGCACAGCCGTGGTCTCGCCAAAGACGCGCAGTCGCCCCGCGGGCACCGCCGCATCCAGCCGGTGAAATCCACGCGCGGCGCCGCCCGCGCTGTCCGGCGTGTTCATCCGCAGGAAATCGCGCGGCAGCAGCAACCACGTGACGACACCGGGGCGCAGATCCTTGGGGAACAGCTCAAGATATCGCCCCAGCGCCTCGGCCAACGCCGCATCGCCCGTGGGCATCACGATCAGCTCGGGCAGCGGAAACGCAGGCCCGAGCCCAGACACAAGCGCATCAAAGGTCGTGCGGGCATAGCGGTCATATGCCTTGGGCGTGCCATCCCCGGTAGAATAGGCGGAATTCGTGAATACGGGGTGGGCGCCCAGCCCCTGCACCACCGCGCGTGTGGCAAAACGGGATGCCAGAAGCGGCGTTTCGAACCCCAGCTCGGCGGCGACGTCGCGGATGTGGCGCGCGGCGTTCAGGTGGTGGCCCGACGACACGCGCAGCCCGGGGTCAAGGATCAGGCAGGTACCGGGCGAAGTTGGGTCGCTCACGCGCGCGGGGCTCCTAAACGGGCGATTCGTGGACGGCCCGGCAACGCACCGGGCCTGCTGCGCCTATAGCAATCTGCCCCGCCACATCCAAGCCGACCTCCACCGCACTGCCAAGCGCACTGTTTCCAGACCCGCGACAGCGTGTGTGTTACCGCGGATGTGTGATGCGCGGCGTCAGGCACTGGTGTAGACCAAACCCATGTTCGGATCAGACAAAGGCGCCTCCCCCATGCGTTCTCTCCGCCCCGTTTTGACCGCCGCGCTTATTGCCCTCGCCGGCACCGCGGCCATTGGCGACGACATCGAGTCGGCCCATTTCACCGTGACCGATCGGGTGATCAACGCCGACGTAAAGGCCTTTACAGCTACAATCGAAGCCATTGGCAACGGCCACCGGTTCGTGCGCGGCGGCAGCTTTGAACCGACGATTTTCCGCAACCAGTTCGTGGCCACCGGCGGCAGCGACCGGATCATAACGACCACCTGGGATCAACTGACCGGCAATGACAACTGGCGGACCGGGGCCCTCGACGGTGCCGAGGTCGAGGTGCTTCGGATCGAAGATGGCGCCTTTCGACGGGTGCGGATGGGCACCATCGCCAATAACGGCTTTCAGGCCAATGGCTGGGTGGAAGAAACGCGGGGCCGCCACGTGGCGGCCGACAGCCCCAGCTACACCTTTACCTGGGATCGGTGGAGCCAACCGCACGAAGCCTATTATTTCACCGTCCGCACGCTTGACGCCGATGGCCGCCGCTCGGTCGCGCCCCCGGCTGTTTCCGTCGTCCACCCGGGCGAGGCCGAGCGCCGGGGCGGCGGCGGCAATTTGCAACGCCTGCGCTCGGTCGACCGGCCATCCGACCGGGTGCGCGCACCGGATAATCTACGCGCGAACCTGACGCCCGAGGGCCGGGTCGAACTGACCTGGGACCCTGTCCCGGGGGCCGCGGGCTACGCGGTGTTCCGCTCGGACACGAACCCCGCGAACCATACCGGCTTTCAGGTTCTGCTGACCGAGGGCGGCCCGGCGGTGCAGTCCGGCGATCTGGTGATCCTGCGCAAGAAATTCTACCGCGCGGATCGCACCGAACTCCCCTCAAAACGCATGTGGGGCGCGCGTCAGATCCGAAACGGGTTTGGCACCCGGATGATCCGGCACATGTCCGACGATCCGGCAGGCGCAGACTGGCACCTCGTGCCGCATGCGCCCGACACCCCGGTTGAGAACCCGGGAGAGACGTTCCTGCGGGTGACGCCAAGATCGGGCGAGGTTCTGCCCATCGGTATCTTCAACTATGCCGGAACCGCGCAGGATTGGTACGAAGTGCTTGAGCCCGGGCGCGAATACACCTTTGAGGCCTGGATTCGCAGCGATGGCGGCCAGCCCGTCGAGTTTCGCGTCGAAGGCCACTACCAAGGCGCCATTCCACCCGCCCGTTTCGCGACCGACGGCACTTGGACGCGGTATGTACACACGTTCACCCCGCACGCGCTCTTTGAGGGCGACGCCCCGGGGCAGATGGTGCTGAATGTCACCGGCCCCGGCGCCTACGACATCGACAATATGCGCATCTACCGTTCTGACACCCCGTTCCTCGCGCTGTTACCCGAGGAACAGGACCAGCTGCGCGCCTCTGGCATGGCGGCACTTCGGACGCATGCGTTCATCAAGACCCGCACCAACACCTATGATCTGGAACAGCTGACAAACACGGGCGGCGTCACCCGGATCGACTGGAACAACTCGCTCCCGCAAAACCTGTCCGCCATTGACAGCGTGGATATGGACCCATGGTTACAGGTCGAGCCGCATTTTTCCGCCGAAGAATGGCAGGGGCTGGTGGAGTACCTGGCCGCGCCGTTTGACCCTGCCGTCCACAGCGTCGAAGACCGCCCATGGGCGGCAAAACGCCACGCACAAGGGCAGAGCGCGCCCTGGATCGACGCCTTCGACACGCTCTATTTCGAGGTCGGCAACGAGACCTGGAACGGTCTCTTCCGCCCCTGGGTCTTTGGCGGCATGCGCGATGCGGGCACCGGTCGCGAGATCAGCCGCGGCACTGCCTACGGGCTTTATCAGGAATACGTCCTGGCGGCGATGCGCCAAAGCCCCTACTGGGATGCATTGGCAGACAAGATCGTTCCCGTCCTCGGCGGCCACGCCCGCAGTGACTTCGGATTCGAAGCGGCGCGGGTTTCGCCGAACTCGCCCGTGGTCGGACATGCGGGTTACATCGGCGGCTGGGATGAGGGCGAAGGCCCGGTGCGCCCAACGCCGCTCGGCTTCACCTCGGTGCTGATGCAGGTTGCCCAAGGGGCAAGCCGCGGCACCCAGGAACACGCCGACAAAACCGCCGCCGCCGCCCGCGCGCGCGGCGTGGCGCTCTCATTCGGCACGTACGAGGCCGGGCCGGGATATGCGCTCGACGGGCTGAACCGCAACCGGGTGACACCAGAACAAGCCGCCCTTCAGGAAGAGGCCATGAAAAGCGCTGCTGCCGGTGCGGCGACGCTGGACGGCTTTCTGGATCGTGCGGCCAACGGCATGAGTTTGCAGAACTTTTTCACCTACGGCATCGGCCCACGCTGGACGTCTCACACTGCCTGGCACCATGGCGGCCACCCGCATCCATCCTGGGATGCGCTGAGCATGTTCAACACCCATGCCTTGGGCGACATGCTGGCGGTCGAGACGCGCAAGAACGTTCCCGTGGACATCCCCGCGGTGGAAGAGCGCCCGGCCGTCAACGATGCGCCCGGTATCGGTGTCTACGCAACGCGGCAGGGCGACCGGCTTAGCGTCATTGTCATCTCGCGCCGGGTGCCCGATTTCCCCGACGCGGGCGATGACGGGCGCACTACGGTGACGGTCGATCTGCCTATCTCGTCGGCGGCATCGCTTACGCGGATCGCGCAAACGGGTACCCATGCCAGCAACAACCTCAGCGGTCCTCAGACGCGGTTCGAACCGCAATCGCTGCCCGTCCCGGACAGTCTGCCGCAACTCACCATCGAAGCGCTGGAACCCGGCAAAGCCGCGCTGTTTGTTTTCGAGGGCGTCGGCTGAGCACCGCAGTTGCGAAACAATGGCGCGAATTTGCCCAGAATTCGCCCATCTCAGAAGCCTTATAGGCCCCGGGGAACTGCCACTTGCGGCATTCCCTCGGGCGGCGCCTATGCTTGACGCATGGCGACGTGCCGCTTAACGCCGGGCTCAGCATTCCGCGCTAGCCCGGTCACGCCAGGCAACAGGACACAGTATGATCGATTCCTACAAGAAGCTTCTGGACATGCTCGAACCGTACGAGCGGCGCAGGCTTCTGGTTCTTTTGGCCATCATGGTGGCAATGGCTCTGGCCGAACTAGCCGGTATCTCGACGCTGATGATCCTGTTGCGCGTCCTGTCCGACCCGCAAGCCGCCATTGACGATACGGTTCTGGGTTCGGTTTACGACTGGTTGGGGCTGACCTCGATCTTCGCGTTCCAGGTCGTTCTCGCGCTGGCGACGCTTACCGCCGTGGTCTCGTCGATCCTCGTACGCGCCGGTGGCACCTATGCGATGATCCGATTCTCCAAGATGCGCGGCTACACCGTGTCCAGCCGCCTGCTCGAGGCATACCTGCACCAGCCCTACACGTGGTTTTTGCAGCGCAACAGCGCCGAGATCAGCCGCAATGTCCTGCAAGAGGCCGAAGGTCTGGTGAACCGCGTCATGATCCCGGGGCTTCAAATGGTCGCCTACGGGATGCTCGCCGCCTCGCTCGTCGGCTTCATGCTGGTCTTCAACCCGACCGTGACACTGGTCGCCGCGGGCATTATCGCAGGCCTGTATTTCCTGATTTTCCGCGCGCTCAAGGACCTTTTGCGCGACCTCGGCGAAGGCATTGCGGACGCGAACCACGAACGATTCAAACTCACCAATGAATCGGCGGGCGGGTTCAAGGAAATCAAGCTGATGCACCTTGAGCAGTACTATACCCACCGCTACCAGCGCCCGGCCCGCAGCAAGGCACGGAAAGAGGCGCTGGCCATGGTGATTCAGGAAACCCCGCGATTCGTACTGGAATCGATCGCCTTTGCCGCCATTCTCGCCGGGATCCTGGTCTTTCTCGTGCGCACGGACGGCAACCTTCTGGCCGCGATCCCGACGCTTGGCGTCTTTGCCTTTGCCGCACTGCGCATGATGCCATCTGCGCAGATGATCTATCGCAGCTCGACGGCGATGCAGAACGCCAAACCGGTGCTCGAAGCGATTCACGCCAACTACATGGAAGCCCGCGCCACACAGGCCAAAATGGACATCAAGGGCCATGGCGGCCGAAAGCTGGCGCTCGACAAGGAATTGGCGCTGCGCGACATCTCGTTCACCTATCCCAGCAGCGATGAACCAACGCTATCGCATTTCTCCCTCAGCATCGGCGCGCGCACGACCATCGGGCTCGTCGGCGGCACCGGGGCGGGCAAAACCACGGTGGTCGACCTGATCCTTGGCCTTTTATCGCCCCAAAACGGCGAAATGATTGTCGATGGCCAGCGCATCGATAACGAGAACCTGCAGGCATGGCAGCGCACGATCGGATATGTTCCGCAAACGATTTACCTGGTCGACGACACCGTCGCCGCCAACATCGCTTTCGGCGTCCCGAAGGATCAGATCGACATGGCCGCGGTCGAACGGGCCGCGCGCACCGCGTCGTTGCATGACTTCGTCATGACCGAACTGCCCGATGGCTATAGCTCGATCGTCGGCGAGCGCGGTATCCGCCTGTCCGGTGGCCAGCGCCAGCGGATTGGCATCGCCCGCGCGCTCTACCGGGCGCCCGAGCTTTTGATCATGGACGAGGCGACGTCCGCGCTCGACAACATCACCGAGCGGGCCGTGATGGACGCCATCCAGCAGCTGCGCGACGACATCACGATCATCATGATCGCGCACCGCCTGTCGACCGTGCGCAAATGCGATCAGATCTATCTGTTGAACCGCGGCGTGGTGGAATCCTCGGGCACCTACGAGGAGTTGGTGGACCGCAACGAAATCTTCCGCGAGATGGCCGCGAACGGGTAAGGGACGCGCGCCGCCCCTTGCAACGCCCCGCATCCGATGCTCTCTATCGCGCGCCCGGGGCGTGGCAAATTCAGGCCGCGCCGGGCTCTCACGGAGCGCGCCATGACCGACTACCTCGTCTACGACGTTTTCACCGACACCCCCTTTGCGGGCAATCCGCTTGCGATAATCACCGATGCCACGGCGCTGGATGGCGCGGCGATGCAGCAGATCGCGCGTGAATTCAACTTCTCGGAATCCACCTTCATCCTACCGCCGGAAGATCCCTCCAACACCGCCCGGGTTCGGATCTTTACCCCGTCCGCAGAACTGCCCTTTGCGGGCCACCCGACCATCGGCACCGCCGTGGCCCTGGCTGATATGGGGCGCGGCCCCGACATGGTGTTCGAACTGGGCGTCGGTCCGATCCCGGTCTCCGCATCCGACGGATCGGCCCGCTTTGTGACCCAAACCGCCCTGACCAAAGGGGCCATGCCGACCCCGCCGGAAATCGCCGCCTGCCTCGGGCTTGACGAAAACGCGGTATCGACCAGCAACCACACCCCGCAAATGGCCAGCGTGGGGCTCAGCTTTTGCGTGGCCGAGCTGGGCGACCGCGCCGCGCTTGCCCGTGCGACACCAAGCCTTGCCGCGTTCCAGGCGGCCGCCGACCGATACTCGGATCGCGCGAACTTTGGCCTGTTCTGCTATGTCCGCGACGGTAACCGCATCGATGCGCGCATGTTCGCCCCCACCGGCGGCATACCCGAAGACCCGGCCACAGGGTCTGCCTCTGCGGCGCTGACGGCGTATCTGGCCGATCTCCAAAGCGCGCACATCACCCTTGAGATATCGCAAGGCGTCGACATGGGCCGCCCCTCGCGCATCCTCACCGAGGCCACATATGCCGACGGCCAGGTCACCAGCGTGGTCGTCGCAGGCATGGCGCGGCGTGTGATGGAAGGGCGCCTCACCCTGTGACAAGCACGCGAATGGGGGCTTCAAGCAAGGCGCCCCATCCGGTATCCAGGGACACCCGCCGCGAAAGAGCGACCCATGAGCGACACGATAATCGAGCGTTGCGAGGCCAAGGGCCTGCGCCTGACCGAGCAGCGCCGCACGATTGCCCACGTGCTGGAAGACGCGGATGACCACCCCGATGTGGAAGAGCTCTATGCCCGCGCCAGCGCGGCGGACCCGCGCATCTCGCTCGCCACGGTCTATCGCACGGTCAAGCTGTTCGAAGAGGCTGGCATCCTTGAAAAGCTCGAATTTGGCGACGGGCGCGCTCGCTACGAGGACGCGGAACGCGAACACCACGATCACCTGATCGACATCCAGTCCGGCGAGGTGATCGAGTTTGTGGATGCCGAGATCGAGGCCCTGCAAGAGCGGATTGCAGCAAAGCTGGGCTATGAATTACGCGGCCACAAGCTTGAGCTTTACGGCGTTCCGCGGAAGAAAACCTAGCGCGCTGTTACCGCTAACACGCCGCAGTTCACGCATCCCCGCAACACTGCTATAGAACGCCCGAATCCACCCGGTCAAAAAGGGCCCTCCCATGAGCATCATCATCGACATCATCGGCCGCGAAATCCTCGACAGCCGGGGCAACCCCACGGTTGAGGTCGACGTCATCCTGGAAGATGGCACGATGGGCCGCGCGGCTGTGCCCTCAGGCGCCTCCACCGGCGCCCATGAGGCGGTCGAAAAACGCGACGGCGACAAGGCGCGCTACCTGGGCAAGGGCGTGCTCGAGGCCGTGGCCGCGGTGAACGGCGAGATCGCGGAAAACCTTGTCGGGATGGACGCGACCGATCAGGAAGACCTCGATGCCGCGATGATCGAACTGGACGGCACCCCCAACAAGGGCCGCCTCGGCGCCAACGCCATCCTCGGCGTCTCCATGGCCGCCGCAAAGGCCGCCGCCGATTTCTCGATGCTGCCGCTCTACCGTTATGTCGGCGGCACCGCCCCCCGCACCCTGCCCGTCCCGATGATGAACATCATCAATGGCGGCGAACATGCCGATAACCCCATCGACATCCAGGAATTCATGATCATGCCAGTCTCGGCCGCGAACATCCGCGAGGCCGTGCGCATGGGCTCGGAAGTCTTCCACACGCTGAAGAAAGAGCTGTCCGCCGCCGGCCTGTCCACCGGCATCGGCGACGAAGGCGGCTTTGCCCCCAACCTGTCGTCGACGCGCGACGCGCTGGATTTCATCCTGCGCTCGGTGGACAAGGCAGGCTACAAGCCCGGTGATGATATCATGCTGGCGCTCGACTGCGCAGCGACCGAGTATTTCAAGGACGGCAACTACGTACTCGCGGGCGAGGACAAGACCCTCAGCTCCGCCGAAAACGTGGCCTATCTTGAGGCGCTGGTGGCCGACTACCCGATCATGTCCATCGAAGACGGCATGTCCGAAGACGATTGGGACGGTTGGAAAATGCTGACCGAGGCGCTTGGCGACAGGGTCCAGCTTGTGGGCGACGACCTCTTTGTCACCAACCCCGCACGCCTCGCGGATGGGATCGCGCAAAAGGCAGCCAACTCGCTCCTCGTCAAGGTCAACCAGATCGGCAGCCTGTCGGAAACACTCAAAGCCGTCGACATGGCCCACCGCGCCCGCTTCACCTGCGTGATGTCCCACCGCTCGGGCGAGACCGAGGATGCCACCATCGCCGACCTCGCCGTGGCCACGAATTGCGGGCAGATCAAGACGGGCTCGCTCGCCCGTTCGGACCGGCTGGCAAAGTACAACCAGCTGATCCGGATCGAGGAAATGCTGGGCGAGACGGCGGAATACGCAGGGCGCTCGATTTTGCGGTGAGCCGGACTGTCGTTTTCGAAACGACACGGGCATAGGGCACTTAGAAACTTGGCATATGCGGGATGTCCCGTGCCGAGGACGGCACCCAACAGAAGAGCCCGCCATGCGCCGACTTATCGCCCTGGCCCTTGCCGGAGTGGTTATCTCAGCCACGTTCCCGGCCATCGCAACGGCCTGTTCCCCTAGGCTCAACATCTTTGCCGCGCGGCCGTCGCCTGACGGGGGGCACCACTATGTCATCGGACGGCTGACCGATATGAGGGTCGCTAAGCGCATTGGAACCGATGCGCAGGGCAAAAGGCTGTCAGGCCCCTTTGTCCGGTTCCACGCAGTCCAGTTCGATGAGGTTTTCGAAGGCCGCCTCGTCGGTCATCGCATCGGACCAGATGGTGCCGAGCCCGTCGACAGGCCATTCCGGGCTGTTGGGCAAGATGAGTTCTCGCGACATGCTTCCTTCATGGGCCGCACCGAAGGTGACCGGCTTTTTGAGGTCGAGGCCACACCGGATGCCTATGTCGCAAGGTTCGGAATGTGCGGCAACGGCACCGTCATTTCAGACGATCCAGCCTTGATCCAGATGGTGGGCCGCTGCATGACCGGCGGTCCGTGCGAGGGGCAGAACGGCTGGTAACAGCCAGAACACTCCGAGGCGCGCCTATACAGCGGCCTCTCCCGATGGTTAGCTCAGCGCAGCATCAGCGTGCGAGAGACCGACTTTGACCGCCAACGACATCATCGCCCACCTCAACCTCGCCCCTCATCCCGAAGGCGGCCACTACCGCCAGACCTGGGTCGAGGATCCCGCGACCGATCGCCCCGCGGGCACCTGCATCTACTTCCTGCTCAAGGCGGGCGAGCGCAGCCACTGGCACCGCGTTGATGCCACCGAGATCTGGCACTACTACGCCGGCGCGCCCCTGATCCTGTCGCTGTCTGAGACCGAGGCGGGCCCCGCGACCGAACACATGCTGACCCCCGACCTCGCGCAGGGTGCCCCACAGATCATCGTCCCCAAACACCACTGGCAAGCCACCCGCACCACCGGTGATTACACACTCGTCGGCTGCACGGTCAGCCCGGGATTTCAGTTCGAGGGGTTTGAACTCGCCCCGCCTGGTTTTGAGATCCCGACCTAAGACCCTCTTTGGTCCCCAAATGTCCCGGGCCCGTCATTGGTCTGAGCGACGTCGACGGCGGGCCAAGCCCTAGCGGCTCACCTGCCCACCCCCAACCGGCGCAGCCACACCGGTTGTCCCCGGGGCCGAGGTTGGCAGGCCCCGCGTCACACGCACCGCCAGGTAGGCAAAAGCTTGCGCCTCCAGCATATCGCCATCCAGCCCAACCGCCTCGACCGGCGCCACCGGACAGGCAACGCCCGCCGCCACCATTTCCATCAACACCGGGTTCTTGCGCCCGCCCCCGGTGACGAGCAGGCGCGCAGGCGGCTCTGGACAATGCTCCATCCCGGCCGCAACCGCCGCCGCCGCTGCCGCGGTCAGCGTGGCCACCGCGTCCTCGGGCGACAGCTCGGCCACCGCCTCCCGCAACCCGGAAAAGTCATTCCGATCCAGAGACTTCGGCGGCATCTTCGCAAAGTACGGCGTGCGCAGCATGTCCTCCAGCACGCCGTCAGACACCTGCCCTGCCCGCGCGCGCGCCCCGTCGCGATCAAACGGTTCGCCCCAGGTCGCCGCCATCAGATCATCCACCGGCGCATTCGCGGGCCCGGTGTCAAAGGCCCCCAGCGCGCCCGGCTCTTCGGGCGCCTCCGCGCGCGGATCGACCCATGTCAGGTTCCCCACGCCCCCAAGGTTCAGGAACGCCAGCGGCGCCTCCGCCCCGATCCATCGCGCACAGGCGTGATGCCAGAACGGGGCCAGCGGCGCGCCCTGCCCGCCCATCTCCATATCCATCGTCCGGAAATCCCAGACCACAGGGCGGCCAAGCACCTGCGCCAGAACCGATCCGTCGCCGGCCTGATGCGTCCGCCCCGCATCGGGGTCATGCATCAGGGTCTGGCCATGAAAGCCGATGAGTTCGGCCCCTTCGAACCGCAACAAGAGATCGGCATGCGCCGTCTCGACCACCTCTGCCGCCAGCGCCACACCATCCCCGCCAGGCCATTGCCCCAGTGCCGCCCGCAGCACGGCCCGCTCGGCTTGGGAATAGGCGCGATACCGCGTCTCGCCGAATTCAAGGATCCGCTGCCCATCGGTCCGCACCATCGCCGCGTCGACACCATCCAGCGACGTCCCCGACATCGCCCCCAGCGCCCAGACCGCACCGTCCCCTGTCATGCCTTCCCCTCGCCCCGCCGCGCCGCTATAGACGGGCGCGCCAACAAGGATACGCGAACCCACATGACCTACCACCCGAAATCGGATTTCCTGCACGAGATCACCCAGCGCGGCTTTCTGGCCGACTGCACCGATCTGCAGGGGCTGGACGAGGCGCTGATTGCGGGGCGCGTCACGGGCTATATCGGGTTCGATCTGACGGCCACGAGCCTGCATATCGGCAACCTGGTGCAGATCATGCTGCTCCGGTGGATGCAGCGCACCGGCCACAAGCCCATCACCCTGATGGGCGGGGGCACCACCAAGGTGGGCGATCCGTCCGGCAAGGACGAGATGCGCAAGATGCTGAACGTCGACCAGATCAACGCCAATGCCGATGGCATCCGGGCCGTGTTTTCAAACTACATCAGCTATGGCGAGGGCGAGACCGACAGCCCGCTGGTCAACAATGCCGAATGGCTCGACCAGCTGGGCTATATCGACTTCCTGCGCGACATCGGGCGGCACTTCACGGTCAACCGGCTCTTGGCGTTTGAGAGCGTCAAATCCCGCCTCGACCGCGAACAGGCCCTCAGCTTTATCGAATTCAACTACATGCTGCTCCAGTCCTACGACTACCTCGAACTCAACCGCCGCTATGGGTGCATCCTGCAGATGGGCGGATCGGACCAGTGGGGCAACATCGTCTCGGGCGCGGACCTGATCCGCCGGGTGGAAGCGAAAGAGGCCTACGGGCTCACCACCCCGCTGGTCACCCGGTCGGATGGCAAGAAGATGGGCAAATCCGCAGATGGCGCGATCTGGCTCAACGAAGACATGATGTCGTCCTACGACTTCTGGCAGTGGTGGCGGAACGTGGACGATGCCGATGTGGGCAAGTTCCTGAAAATGTTTACGGAACTTTCGGTGGACGAGTGCGATCGCCTGGGCGCGCTCGAAGGGTCCGAGATCAACGAGGCCAAGGTGCGGCTCGCCAATGAGGTCACAACGCTTTGCCGGGGCCCCGCTGCCGCCGCGGCCGCCGAAGCCACCGCGCGCGAGGTCTTCGAGAAAGGTGGCGTGGGCGACGACCTGCCCACCGTCGCGCTCGGCACCGCGGATCTGGGCGACGGCATTTCGGTCGTGCAGCTTTTCGTCCGATCCGGGCTGGCCAAGTCCGGCAAGGAGGCCAAGCGGCTGATCGCCGAAGGCGGCGCGCGGCTGGACGATGCGCCGGTGACGGATGCCGGGCTCGTGCTGGACGCGGGCGCGCTCGCGGCGCCGGTCAAGCTGTCGGCGGGCAAGAAACGCCACGCGCTGGTCAAGCTCGACGGCTAGCCCCTTCATCTTGGCACAAATACTCCGGGGGTCCGGGGGCAGCGCCCCCGGCCTTGGCCTTACTCCGCCAGCATCCATTTGCCCTCGGGCCAGAAGGCATGGAACGCAAACGCAAACATCACGTCATGCGGCAGATCGCTGCCCGCGCCATCCCGCACCCGGATCGTTCCCACATCGCGCGCGTCGGCAATGCGCCGGGCATCGAGCGCTGATGCCTGCCCCGCCGCCCATGTCAGCGTCACGCCCGCCTCGGTGATCTCGGGCGTCTCGCGCAGTCGTTCCACCGGCCAGGCGCGGTCGCCCACGCGGACAACGCGCGCCAGCGCGGGGATGCCGTGCGGCGGCATTTCTCCATTATACAGAAATGGCCGCTGCGACGTGTCGTAGCCGACATAAGGGTTGGCGCCATAGTCGCGGTTCCAACCGGGCTCGTCCATCACAAGCCCGTCGGGATTGCGGTCCCGAAACTCCGCCCAGCTTTCCATCCAGGTGGGCAGCGCCACCAGCGCAAACCCCGTCATCTCGCCCACGATCCCCTGGCCGACCGCCTGCTGCCACCAGCTTTCGGTCTCGCGGTCGTACATCACCATATCCGAGTTGCGCAGCTTGCCGGACACCCCGAAACTCAGCACCCGGTCGCCCACCCGCCGGTCAAACGTGATCCCGGAATTGCACAATGGGCAAAACGTGACGGCAATCGGAACATCGCCCACCGTATCGTTCACGATCTCATGCCAGGTCAGATAGCGGATCGGATAGGCGCGGGGCACGGCACCGTCGAGTTCCACGGTGATCACCGGTTCGCGGTCCCCAATGCGCGTCTCATCCGCGGCATCGATGAATGTCGGGGCATCGATCGCCGGGATGCCGTCTTTCGGTGGACCGCCCGACAGAATCTCAACCCAGTTTTCGACCGAGGTGGTGCCAAAATCCGTGTTCGGCCATTCATGCCGCCAAAAATTCGGATCCGCAGACGCCGCTGTCACGGATATCGACAGCATCGCAGCCGCAAACAGGCGCAGTATCGGCATGGCCCTTCCCTCCCGTACCGTGCACAGGGAAGGTGACAAAGCAGCGGGGCCAGCGATAGCCCCGCTCACGCAGAGGTGACGGACCGCTGGCTATTCGACGACGGTGACCGTCTGCATCACATCGGGCTCGGAAGGCGGCTCGCCCCGCTGGATCGCATCGACGACCTCCATCCCTTCGACCACCCGGCCCACGACCGTGTACTGCCCGTTCAGGAAATAACCCTCGTCGAACATGATGAAGAACTGGCTGTTGGCAGAGTTCGGGTTTTGCGCCCGCGCCATGCCGACAACGCCCCGGTCAAATGGAATGTCCGAGAACTCGGCCGGAATGTCGGGCCGCTCCGACCCGCCGCGCCCGGCCATACGGGCGTCGCCGCCCTGCTTGCCGAACTGCACATCACCGGTTTGCGCCATGAAGCCATCGATCACCCGGTGGAAGACAACCCCGTCATAGGCCCCCTCCGCCGCCAGACCGGTGATCTGGTCCACATGCGCGGGGGCCACATCGGGCAGCATGTCGATGACGATCGTTCCATTCGCTGCGCCTGACACGGTGATCTCAAGGTTCGGGCCCGGCCCATCAACGGCGGCGTGGGATTCGGCCGTCGCGGGCAGGGTCGAGACATAGTAGGCCCCCATGACGCCAATCCCCAGCGCCATAAGCCCCCCGAAAATGATCTGGTCCTTACCCATCGCCGGCCACCTTCACGCTCAGCATCCGGTCGGGGTTCATCGGGGGCTCGCCGCGCTGAATCGCATCGACATGTTCCATCCCCGAAACAACCCGGCCATAGACGGTATATTGTCCGTTAAGGAAGTGATTGTCTTTGAAGTTAATAAAGAACTGGCTGTTGGCCGAATCCGGGTTCTGGCTGCGGGCGGCGCCCAGGGTTCCCCGGTCGTGGGGCAGCTTGGAAAACTCGGCCGGCAGATCGGGCAAATCGGAGCCGCCCGTGCCCGCCCGGCGCAGGTCAAACCCGTCCTCAAAGTTGCCGTGCGCCACGTCCCCGGTCTGGGCCATGAAACCGTCGATCACGCGGTGGAAGACGACGTTGTCATAGGCGCCCGCCCGCGCCAGCTCTTTCATGCGCTCGGCATGTTTCGGCGCGACATCGGGCATCAGTTCGATCGTGACCGTCCCATCTTTGAGCTCGATCAGGATTGTATTTTCAAGGTTGGTTTCGGACATCGAGGTCTCCCTTTTGCGGGCAACCTAGCAACGCGCAAAGGCGAAGGAAACCGCATTCGGCGGGCCGAAACCGCCCCAATCCATGCCGCAGCAGCGCCCGATTTCCGCCGCGATCTCACGGCACCACTTTGGGCGTTAGCAACAAAAGGATTTGCCACGATGGCGCAGGCACAGACGGTCAGAGATCTTGATCTGTCCCCCGACGAACAAAAGCGGTTGATGATGATCATGCAGGTTGGCGCGGTCCCGCCTGACATGCCGGCCGACATGGCGCTCCAGATGCTGGAAGCATCAGATCCCAAACGCGTTTCGGCCCCCGCTGTCGCCGAAGCCCCGGCGCCGCAGCGCTCGCTTTGGAAGACAATTCGCGGGCCAATTGTCATCGTGGCATTCGGCGGCCTCATCATCTACGCCAACTATTTTCAGTAGCCCGACCCGCATTTAACGGCATCCCCATCTTGGCGCATGGCGGGCCCTGCGCTAAACCATGGCGCGCACAAATGGGGAGAAACCAATTGGCGTGGAAAACCCTCGACGAGATCGACGTGACCGGCAAAACCGTGCTCACGCGCGTCGACATCAATGTCCCCGTCGAAGACGGCCGGGTCACCGACACAACCCGGATTGAGCGGATCCGTCCGACGGTACTGGACATTCTGGCCAAGGGCGGCAAGCCCGTCCTGCTTGCCCATTTCGGGCGCCCCAAGGGCCAGGTCGTGCCGGAGATGTCGCTGGGCCTGATCCGCGCCACGGTTGAAGAGGTGCTGGGCCCGCCCGTGCGCTTTGCCGACGACTGCATCGGCCTGCCCGCCAAAAAGGCTGTGAGCGAGCTTGGCGAAGGCGAGATCCTGCTTCTTGAAAACACGCGCTTTCATGCGGCCGAGACAGCCAATGACACGGCCTTTGCCGCCGCGCTGGCCGCCCTGGGCGACATCTATGTGAACGATGCCTTCTCGGCCGCTCACCGCGCCCATGCCTCGACCGAAGGGATCGCGCGGCTCCTCCCCGCCGCCGCCGGACGCCTGATGGAGGCCGAGCTGCGCGCCCTTGAAGCGGCGCTTAGCACGCCGGACCGCCCGGTGGTCGCTGTCGTGGGCGGTGCCAAGGTTTCAACCAAGCTCGACCTGCTGGGCAACCTTGTGCGCAAGGTCGACAGCCTCGTGATCGGCGGGGGCATGGCCAACACCTTCCTCGCCGCCAAGGGCATCGATGTGGGCAAATCGCTGGCCGAACATGACATGGCCGACACCGCGCGTGACATCCTGGCCCGGGCGGAAGAAGCCGCGTGCACCATTCTTCTGCCCACCGACGTGGTGGTCGCCCGCGAATTCTCCGCCGGTGCCGCCAGCGAAACGGTGCGGGCCGATGCCTGCCCGCCCGACGCCATGATCCTTGATGCCGGACCCGAAAGCGTCGCGCAGATCACAGCCGCATTCAACGACGCCAAAACCATCATCTGGAATGGCCCGCTCGGCGCCTTCGAGATTGAGCCGTTCGATGCCGCCACCAACGCCGCGGCCGAAGCGGCGGCGGCCCTGTCTTCGGGCGGCAAGCTCACCTCGGTGGCGGGCGGCGGCGACACCGTTGCCGCGCTGAAAAAGGCGGGGGCAGCAGACCGGTTTACCTATATCTCGACCGCAGGCGGCGCGTTCCTGGAATGGATGGAGGGCAAGACGCTGCCCGGCGTCGCGGCGCTCGACCAGGACTAGCGCCACCCGTTAGCGCCACCAGAATTGCAACACGCCCGGCGCTTGCCTAGACCAACGCCAAAACCGGGACATTAAGTGGAGATCACCATGACAAAGGCCGAACAATCACAACAGGCGCGCAGTGGCGACGGGTTTATCGCCGCGCTCGACCAGAGCGGCGGCTCGACCCCGAAAGCGCTCAAGCTCTACGGCATCGAAGAAAGCACCTACAGCTCTGACGCCGAAATGTTCGACCTGATCCACGCCATGCGCTCGCGCATTGCCCAGGCGCCCGCTTTCACCGGTGACAAGGTCGTCGGCGCAATCCTGTTCGAGATGACAATGGATCGCGAGATTGGCGGCAAACCTTCGGCCACCTACCTGTGGGAAGACCGCGGCGTCGTGCCGTTTCTCAAGGTCGACAAGGGCCTTGCCGATGCGACCGACGGCGTAAAACTCATGAAGCCCATGCCCGATCTCGATGCGCTCCTGGAACGCGCGGTTGCCGCGGGCGTGTTTGGCACCAAGATGCGCTCTGTCATCGACGCGGCCAACCCAACGGGCATTGCGGTCAACGTCGCCCAGCAATTTGAAGTCGGCAAGCAGATCCTGGCCCACGGCCTGATCCCGATCATCGAGCCGGAAGTGACGATCACCATCGCCGACAAGGCCGAGGCAGAAGATATCCTGCTGGCCGAGATCACTAAGCAGCTCGATGCCCTGCCCGACGGCACCGAAATCATGCTCAAGCTCTCGCTGCCCACCAAGGCAAACCAATACAAGTCCCTGGTCGACCATCCCAAGGTGATGCGAGTCGTCGCGCTGTCCGGCGGCTATGCGCGCGACGAGGCCAATGCGCTTTTGGCACAAAACACCGGTGTCATCGCCAGCTTCAGCCGCGCCCTGACCGAAGGCCTCTCTGCCCAGCAAAGCGATGAGGCGTTCAACGAAACGATCGCATCCACGATCGATAGCATCTACGCGGCATCCGTCGCGGGCTAAGCGCCTATCGGGGGCCGCGGCCCCCGCGGCCACCTGTCCGTCTAAAGAAGAAGTGCGGCGCGGGGGATTCCCTTCGCCCGCACGCTGTGCAATGATTCGCATAACAGCTGTCACCAACAAGGCAGCGGACGAGGCAGAGCATGAAAACCCCCCAGTCGCGCCCCGCTATGGGCGCCGTTGTCTACCTTGTGTTGATGTGCTTGGCGGCCATGTATTTCACCTTTGCCAGCGTGCAGGGCGATTACGGTCTCTTCCGCCGCATCCAGATTGACGCCGAACGGCAAGCGCTCGAGGCCGAGCGTGCGGCCCTTCTGGCCGAGGTCGCCGCGCTCGAAAACAAGACGCGGCGTCTGTCAGACGACTTCCTCGATCTCGAACTGCTCGATCAACAGGCCCGGGATGTGCTGGGCCTTGTGCGGCCGGACGAAATGGTGCTGCGCTGACCATCGCCTACGCTGCGGCAAGTTTACCAATGCACGCCGATGCCCCATGCTGTATGGGATAGTTTAACACTGAACTATCTCACGGCGAGGGAGGCCCGCCAGCATGGCCGCACGACGATCCACCAAAAAGCCGAACGTCTCGAAAGACGAATTGCTCCACTACTATCGCGAGATGCTGCTCATCCGCCGGTTCGAGGAAAAGGCGGGCCAGCTCTATGGCATGGGCCTGATCGGCGGGTTCTGCCACCTCTATATCGGCCAGGAAGCGGTCGTGGTCGGCCTTGAGGCCGCAGCGGACGAAGGCGACAAACGGGTCACCTCTTACCGCGACCACGGGCATATGCTGGCCTGCGGCATGGATCCCAAGGGCGTCATGGCCGAGCTTACGGGCCGCGAAGGCGGTTATTCCAAGGGCAAGGGCGGCTCGATGCACATGTTCTCGAAAGAGAAGCATTTCTACGGCGGCCACGGCATCGTCGGTGCCCAGGTACCCATCGGCGCGGGCCTTGCCTTTGCCGACCAGTACCTCGGCAACGACCGCGTGACCTTCACCTATTTCGGTGACGGCGCCGCCAACCAGGGCCAGGTCTATGAGACCTACAACATGGCCGAGCTTTGGATGCTGCCGGTGATCTTCGTGATCGAGAACAACCAGTATGCCATGGGAACCTCGGTCAAGCGTTCGACCAAATCGCCGTCGCTGTGGGAACGGGGC
>JBCCWO010000007.1:0-163732 GCA_039193455.1 Pseudomonadota bacterium | reverse complement strand
GTTCCAGACCGGAACAGCCGATTTCCCGGCACGGGGATGTTTTGGCTCATGGAGTGAGACGCATGAACAAACCGATCATGGCGAAAGCCACCGCTGTCTGGCTGGTCGACAACACAACGCTGACGTTCAAGCAGATCGCCGATTTCTGCGGACTGCACGAGCTTGAGGTGCAGGGCATCGCCGATGGCGATGTGGCGACCGGGGTGAAGGGGTTCGACCCGATCACCAACAATCAGCTGGTGCAGGAAGAAATCGACAAGGGCGAGAAAGACCCGCTCTACAAGCTGAAGCTCAAGTTTAACGCCGCCGCCGTGGGCGAGGAAAAGCGCCGCGGCCCGCGTTACACCCCGCTGTCCAAGCGCCAGGACCGCCCCGCCGCGATCCTGTGGCTGGTGAAGTTCCACCCGGAACTCACCGACGCGCAGATCTCGAAACTCGTGGGCACCACGAAACCCACGATCCAGTCGATCCGCGAGCGCACGCATTGGAACATCTCGAACATCCAGCCCGTCGATCCCGTGGCGCTCGGCCTGACGAAGCAGACCGAACTCGACGCCGCCGTTCAGAAGGCCGCAGCCAAGAAGGCCAAAGAGGGCGAGGTCATGTCGGATGACGAACGCCGCAAGCTGGTGTCGACCGAACAATCGCTCGGCATGCCCGAAGAACCCAAGATCCCGACGGCCATCTCGGGGCTTGAGACGTTCAGCCTGACCGACACCGATGATGAGGCCCCGATCGAAGACGAACCGATTGATGCCGACAGCTTCTTCAACCTGCCCGACAGTGGGTCGGACGACGAAGACGAGGACAAGTAGGTCAGACCGGCAGCGCGGTGGTCTGCATCACCGTGCGCAGGGCAAAGCTGGAATGCATCTGCGCCACGCCCGGTAACCGGGCCAGATAGCGGCGGTGGATACGGGCAAAGTCCTCGCTATCCATCGCGCTGACCTTCAGCAGATAATCCGCCGTTCCCGCCATCAGATGGCACTCCATCACATCCGGGATCTTGGCCACTGCCTGCTCGAACGCATCAAGCACATCATCGGCCTGACCCGACAGGGTGATCTCGACAAACACTGTCGTCGGCCGCCCCATGCGGCGCCGGTCCAGCAAAGCGACATAGCCTGAGATGTAGCCCGCGGTCTCAAGCCGGTGCACGCGCCGGTGACAGGCCGAGGGCGACAGATTCACCCGTTCGGACAGCTCGGCATTCGAGATGCGGCCGGTACGCTGCAGCACCGTCAGGATACGGCGATCTGTATCGTCTAGGTCGGACATCCTGGAATATTCTTCGATTTTCTTCTGGCAGGCCAGGATATTCTACGCCGAACCGGTAGCTCTGCCATCCATTTATTCAAAGCAATTTCACGGCAATCCCCGCACCCTGCCCGTGAGGAGGAGGGAGAGCCATGAAAATCGGATGCCCAACAGAGATCAAGGCGCAAGAGTATCGCGTCGGCCTGACACCAAACGCCGCGCGCGAAGCGGTGGCCCATGGACATGACGTCGTCGTGCAGGCGGGTTGCGGCCTGGGTTCGGGATTTGACGACGCGGCCTACACACAGGCTGGGGCCGCGATCGTCGACACTGCGGAAGAGGTGTTTGCGACCGCCGACTTGATCGTCAAAGTCAAGGAACCCCAGGCCGCCGAGCGGGCCAAGCTGCGCGAAGGACAGGTGCTATTCACCTATCTGCACCTCGCGCCCGATCCGGATCAAACCCATGATCTGCTGCGCAGCGGCGCAACGGCAATTGCCTATGAAACCGTCACCGACGCGCACGGCGGCCTGCCGCTCCTGGCGCCGATGTCAGAGGTGGCGGGCAAGCTTGCCCCGCAGGTGGGCGCTTGGACGCTGCAACGCGCCAATGGCGGGCGCGGGGTGCTGATGGGCGGTGTCCCGGGCGTGGGTCCGGCGCAGGTCGTCGTGATCGGTGGCGGCGTTGTCGGAACCCATGCCGCCCGGGTCGCGGCGGGCATGGGCGCCGATGTCACGGTGCTTGATATGTCCCTGCCCCGCCTGCGCCAACTGGACGAGGCCTATGGCGGCCAGTTCCGCACGCGCTACGCATCAAAGGGCAACACGGCAGAACTGGTCCAGACCGCCGACATGGTCGTGGGCGCCGTGCTGATCCCCGGCGCCGCCGCGCCCAAGCTTGTGCGCAAGGATCAGCTTAAGGAAATGAAACGCGGCGCGGCGATCGTGGATGTGGCCATCGATCAGGGCGGGTGCTTTGAGACCTCCAAGGCCACGACGCATGATGACCCGATCTACGAAGTGGACGGCGTGATGCATTACTGCGTTGCCAATATGCCGGGGGCGGTGGCGCGGACATCGACCATTGCGCTGTCCAACGCCACGATGCCCTATCTCATCGCCCTGGCCGACAAGGGCTGGCGCGCGGCGTGCGAGGCGGATCCCCATCTGCTCGCAGGTCTGAATGTCCATGCCGGCGCGCTTACGAATTACGCGGTCGGCAAGGCGCTGGAAATTGACGTGCTCTCACCGCAGCTTGCGTTGAAGCGGTGAACCATGTGGCGCGGGCCCACAAGCCCGCGCCCGCAACCTGCGCTACCCCTGCTTTTGAAGAGCGTCGCGGATTTCCATCAGAAGGTCTTTCTCTGACGGGCCAGGATCCTCTTCCGCGGCCTCTTCCTTCGGTCCGGTGGCGGCGTCTTTCACGCGGTTCACCATCTTCACCAGCAAGAACACAACCCAGGCGATAATCAGAAAATTGATCAACGCCATGATGAAATTGCCATAGGCAAAGATCGCGCCATCCTCGCCATCGGACAACCGATAGCCCATGCCGGAAAAGTCGATCCCGCCCAAAAACAGGCTGATGATCGGGTTGATCAGATCGTCGACCATCGACGTCACAATGGCCGTAAACGCCGCACCAATGATAATGCCCACGGCCATGTCCATGACATTGCCCTTTGCAATAAAGTCTCTGAATTCCTGAATCATGTCGCGTTCCCTAGTCTGTCAGCTAAGTCCCTGCCGCCACTGGCTGTCTGCTGGCGCACAGGCACCCCGCAGAAATCCCACAGTTCACGCTCTTTTTCGAGGGGAGAAAGCTGATAGATGTAACCCTTACGCAAAGGAACGCCCAAATGACCGATCTCAGCCAATTCCCCATCACAAAGCGTTGGCCCGCCGAAAACCCCGATATCATTCAGCTCTATTCCTTCCCCACGCCGAACGGGGTGAAAGTCTCGATCGCTTTGGAAGAAATGGGCCTGCCGTACGAGGCACATCGCGTCACGCTGGCGGACAGCGATGTCAAAAGCCCCGAGTTTCTGTCGCTGAACCCCAACAACAAGATCCCGGCAATCATTGACCCGAACGGACCTGACGGCAAACCGCTGGGCTTGTTCGAATCCGGGGCGATCCTGATCTACCTCGCCGAGAAATCCGGCAAGCTGCTCGGCCCCACCGCCGCACAGAAATATGAGACGATCCAGTGGGTCATGTTCCAGATGGGGGGCGTCGGCCCGATGTTTGGCCAGCTTGGATTCTTTGCGAAATTTGCGGGAACCGCGGTCAAAGACCCGATCCCGCGCGAACGCTACACCAACGAGGCCATCCGCCTGCTTGCCGTGCTGGAAAAACAGCTCGACGGCAAAGACTGGATCACTGGCGAGTTTTCCATCGCCGATATCGCCATCGCGCCCTGGCTGGGCGGGCTTGAATTCTACGGCGTCCGCGATCAGGTCGGCTGGACCGACAATCCCAATGTCGTGGCCTATCTGGATCGCTTCCTCGCGCGTGAGGCCGTCAAGATCGGCCGCAACACCCCCCCGCGCGAGGCCTAGGCCGTTTCCACGCAGTGCCGGCGGAAGGCGCGCTTGAGCATATCAAGCTCGGCCCGCAAAAGCGCTATCTCCGCCGCCAGATCCTCTTCCAGCGGGGTGCCCGCGACCAGCGTGATCACGGCCAATGTCTCGGCCGATGGTTCGTGGTGCACCAGCACGGTTTGCACACCTTCGGACAGAATGGTGCTTGGCAGCGGGATGCGCACAGCCCAGGTGTCCGTCGTCTCCGCCACCGGTTCGACCGTCAGATCGGGCAGCGCCGCTTCAAGATGATAGGCCGCGAGCGCGGGCGGGCCGGCATCGTGCGGCGCGCCGCTCAGCCGCCCTTCCCAGATCCCGGCGCGCAGCCGTGTCTTCGTCAGGTTCAGGCCATCCACGCCGCTCTCCTCAAATCTCAGCCCGCGGGCGGCGCGCCAGCGTCACATCGCGCAGCAGGATCTGGTTCAGTTCCGGCCCTTCAAAGATGAGGTCGAGCCACATCTTCTCGATCCGCCGCTCATTCAGGTCGGAATAGGCCAGATCGAACTCGACCCAGGCGTCCCCGGAACTCACCGGCAGTTCGCGGACAATCTGTTCGGTATTGGGCCCGTGCTTAATGTTCAGCCGGGCAAAAACCTCAAGCGGCTTCTCCGTTTCAAGCGATGCCGTCAGCCGCACGAGGTGGCGTTTTTCCAGCCCGACGACTGCGTCATGGGGCAGGTCAACCACGAGACTGAGGAATGAGCCGTCAAAGCCGAACACATCCAGACGCACACCGAACGGGGCCAGATCGCTCTCTCGGGTGTTGCGGATCTGGCGAAAGGTCAGCTCAGACACCTTGCAATCGTGATACACCGTGGCCTCGTCGCCGAAACGGGTCTGCGTCTCAACCGCGACATGGCCCGACGGAAAGACCGGGCCCCGCCACAGCTGTGGCCGGTAGGCCCAGTCCGAATGCAGCGGGCGCTGGATGGCCGTCGATCCGATCACCGGCAGCGCCAGACGCCCGTCCGCAACGTGCAGCAAGCGGTCCAGGCGCCGCCGCAAGGCGCGGGCCCGGCTGCGATGGCTTTGCAGCGTCTCGACGTCGATGTCGCCCGCTGCGTTGGCCGCCCGTTCCCACCGGCGCAGATAGCCGCGATCCGCAATGCGGGTCAGCCCGCGCCACAGGCGCAGCCCCGCCATCATGTGTTCACACCCCGCAGCCGCTGCGCGAGCGAGTCGAGCAGTTCAAGCCCCGCCTCCCGCGTCATTGGCTGATCGGCGAAACTGACGACCGAGGCCGTCACAAGATGACCCTCAACCCCCATCAGCGCACGCCAGTATTCGTTGCCGATCCGCGCGCCGCGCACCCGGCTGCGATCGCGCGCATGGATGTAAAGCGCCCCGTCCACGGTCAGCGTCTCAAGGATCTCCAGATCCGCCGCCGCACCCCTACGGCTCAGCGCGGCGCGGCCTTCATCGCTGCGCACATAGGCTTCAAGAAGGTCGACCTGACCGGCAAAATCGGGGCTCTCCACGCTCGACGGTGCGACCGAGACGGTCAAAAGGCCGGGCACCGCCGGCCGCGGCTGGGCCGGGTCGCGCGAGATCGAGGCGCAGCTGCCCAACAGGACAAAGGCGGCGTTACCGGTATCGCGGGTGGCCGACCCGTCGATGCAATAACCCGGCGGCCCTGCGACGATGACCCGGTCGCCCGTGACCACAACGCGGTCCGGGGCGTCGCGCACCATCTCTTGCCCCGCCGCGCCCAGGCCCATCTCGATCCCGTCGGCACAGGCAGCAAGGGCCAGCAAAGCCCCCGCAAAGAGACCTTTAGAGATCCATGTAGACATGCTTTTCCGCATTGGCGCCGGGATGGGTAACCGCACCCAAGCGGCTGGAGCCCACCAACTGCGCGTATTTCCAGAGTGCGCCCGATGCATAGATCGTTTCACGCGGCCCCGCCCACTGCTCTTTCCTGCGGGCAAGCTCGGCATCGTCCAGCGCGACCGAAATCTCCCCCGTGATCGCGTTGATGGTAATCACGTCCCCGTTTTCAATCAATGCAATCGGCCCGCCATGGGCGGCTTCGGGCCCGACATGGCCCACGCAGAACCCACGCGTCGCACCGGAAAAGCGGCCATCGGTGATCAGCGCCACCTTCTTGCCCATGCCCTGGCCGCTCAGCGCCGAGGTCGTGGCCAGCATCTCGCGCATGCCCGGCCCGCCTGCCGGGCCCTCGTTGCGGATCACGATGACCTCGCCTTCGGAGTACTCGCGCGCCTTCACAGCCGCAAAGGCATCCTCTTCGCATTCAAAAATCCGCGCCGCGCCGGTAAAGACCTGCTCCTCCTCGCTCATCCCCGCGACTTTGACGATGGCGCCTTCGGGGGCCAGATTGCCCTTCAGGCCCACAACACCCCCGGTCGGCGTGATCGGTGTTTCAACGGGATAGATCACCTTCCCATCCGCCTCACGCGTGATCAGGTCCAGCTCTTCACCCATGCTGCGCCCCGTCGCGGTGATGCAGTCTTCGTGGATCAGCCCAGCCTTGCGCAGCTCTTTCATCACAACGGGAACGCCGCCGACCTCGTAGAGGTCCTTGGCGACGTAGGTTCCGCCCGGCTTCAGATCGACGAAGTAGGGGGTGTCGCGGAAGATCTCGCACACATCGTCGAGGTCAAAGTCGATCCCCGCCTCATGCGCAATCGCGGGCAGGTGCAGACCCGCATTGGTCGACCCGCCCGTACAGGCCACCACCCGCGCCGCGTTTTGCAGCGATTTCAGCGTGACCACATCCCGCGCGCGGATGTTCTTCTCCAACAGCTTCATCACCGCCTCACCCGAGGCCACGCCATACTGGTCGCGGCTCTCATAGGGCGCGGGCGCCCCGGACGAGTTTGGCAGCGCAAGCCCCATCGCCTCGGACACACAGGCCATGGTGTTGGCGGTAAACTGCCCCCCACAGGCCCCGGCCGACGGGCAGGCCACACGCTCTAACGTGCGCAGCGCCTCGTCCGACATGTTGCCCGCCTGATGCTGACCCACGGCTTCGAACACGTCCTGAACGGTCACGTCCTTGCCCTCAAGCCGCCCCGGCAGGATCGATCCGCCGTAGATGAAAACGCTCGGCACATTCAAACGCACCATCGCCATCATCATCCCCGGCAGCGACTTGTCACAGCCAGCCAGCCCTACGATCGCATCATAACAATGGCCCCGCATCGTCAGCTCGACCGTATCGGCAATCGCCTCGCGCGAGGCGAGCGACGACCGCATCCCTTCGTGCCCCATGGCAATCCCGTCGGTCACGGTGATCGTCGTGAACTCGCGCGGCGTCCCATTGGCGTGCTTCACGCCCAGCTTCACCGCCTGCGCCTGGCGATTGAGCGCGATGTTGCACGGCGCCGCCTCGTTCCAGCAGGTGGCAACGCCGACAAAGGGCTGCGCAATCTCTTCCTCGCTCAGCCCCATCGCATAATAATAGGACCGGTGCGGCGCCCGCGACGGCCCGTCGGTCACGTGGCGGCTGGGGAGCTTGGATTTGTCTAGCTTGCCTTTCAGCATGGCGGCCTCCGCGAAGTAACTGATCGCATGTGGAATAGGTGAGCGTGCCCAGCTCTACAAGCGCGATTGCATGGGTTCCGGCCAGCCGGTAGCGTGCGCGCGCAACGAGGCAGGACATCGATGGCGTACCGCAATCACGAAGGCTTTGTGGCCCCGGCCCGTCAGTACCCTCAGCTCTGGCGGTTGCTCGTGGGCCTCGTTGTGGCTGTCATCGTCTATATCGTGGTGGTCGCGGCGATCTTTGTTCTGGCATGGGTCCTGTCGGGTGTTGGGGGCGACGGTCTGGCCTGGGCCCAACGCCAGCTGAACCCCGACGATCCGAATGCGCTGTTGCTTCTGTTGTCGACATTCGCGGGCATGGCGCTGGGCGCGATGGCCGCCGCGCGGTTGATGCACAAACGATCGGCGGCCACGCTGTTTGGTCGTGCTGCCGTCACAATGCACGATTTCGTCGTGGCGATGTTGGTGGTCGGCACGATCCTTGGCGCCTCGGTGGTGGTCTGGTCGTTTTCCTACGACGCCGTGCCCGGGCTTCCTTTCGGCCCGTGGCTGTCGCTCTTGCCGCTGGCGATCCTGGGCCTTCTGATCCAGACCGGCGCGGAAGAACTTTTGTTCCGGGGCTATCTGCAACAACAGCTCGCCGCCCGGTTTGCCACGCCGATTGTGTGGATGGTCGTGCCGTCGATCCTCTTCGGACTTGTCCACTACGACGCCCAAAGCGCGGGGTCGAGCGTTTGGATCGTGGTAGGCGCCGCCGCACTCTTTGGCCTGATCGCCGCCGATCTGACCGCGCATACCGGCTCGCTCGGCGCGGCTTGGGGCTTTCACTTTGCCAACAACACATTGGCCGTGCTGGTCATCTCGACCGAAGGGTCGTTGACCGGGCTCGCGCTTTACAAAACACCCTATGCGGTCAGCGACACCGACACGCTGTCTGCGCTTGTGCTGGTCGATCTGGCCATGATGCTCTTGGCCTGGATCGTCATCCGCAGGCTGCTGAGCCGTTGATTGCAATTCCCACAGGCCCGGCTTATCTCACACGAAACCCGGCAAGAGGCCCCGCGCGCGCATGAACTGGATCTCAAACTACGTCCGACCGCGGATAAACTCGCTCTTCTCGCGCCGGGAAGTGCCCGAGAACCTTTGGACCAAGTGCGACAACTGTGGAACCATGCTGTTCCACCGTGAGCTGACGGACAACTTGAACGTCTGTACCGCCTGCAACCACCATATGCCGATCACCCCGCGCGAGCGCTTCAATGCGCTGTTCGACGGCGGGATCTTTACAGAGGTGGCTGTGCCCGAACCGGTGGCCGACCCCCTGCAATTCCGCGATCAGAAGCGATACCCCGATCGCATGAAGGCCGCCCAAAAGGCGACGGGTGAGGCTGAGGCGATGCTGGTCGCCGAGGGTGAGATCGGGCGCACGCCGATCGTGGCCGCGGGCCAGGACTTTTCCTTCATGGGCGGGTCCATGGGCATGTATGTCGGCAATGCCATCATCGCCGCCGCCGAACGCGCCCTTGCGATGAAACGCCCTCTGATCCTGTTTTCCGCGGCGGGCGGTGCGCGGATGCAGGAAGGGATTCTGTCGCTGATGCAGATGCCACGCTCGACCGTGGCGGTTCAAATGCTGAAAGAGGCGGGCCTGCCCTATATCGTGGTGCTGACCCACCCGACGACCGGCGGTGTCACGGCCTCTTACGCCATGCTGGGCGACGTGCATATCGCCGAACCGAATGCGCTGATCTGCTTTGCCGGGCCGCGCGTCATCGAACAGACCATCCGCGAGAAGCTACCCGAAGGGTTCCAGCGCGCCGAGTACCTTTTGGATCACGGCATGCTTGACCGCGTCACCCCGCGCAGCAAGCTCAAGGACGAACTGGTGACGATCACGCGGATGCTGATGGACATGCCGCCGCCGGTGAAGGGCGATCTGCCCGCCCCGGCCGAGCCGCAACCCGCCCCCGCCACGGCGGAGAGCCAGGCGGGGTGAGCGCGCCTGCCTCGGACATCATCCTGCAACGGTTGATGTCGCTCCACCCCAAGATCATCGACCTGACGCTTGACCGCATGTGGCGGATCCTGGATGCGCTGGACCACCCGGAGCAGCGCCTTCCACCGGTGATCCATATTGCCGGCACCAACGGCAAGGGCTCGACCCTTGCGATGCTCCGCGCCGGGATCGAAGGGGCAGGGCAGACATGTCACGCCTATACCTCGCCCCACCTCGCGCGGTTTCATGAGCGGATCTATCTTGCAGGTGAGACTATTGGCGAGCCGCACCTGGCATCTCTGCTCGACGCATGCGAGCAGGCGAACGACGGCGCACCGATCACCTATTTCGAGATAACGACAGCTGCGGCGCTGCAGGCCTTTGCCCAGACACCCGCCGATTGGACACTGCTCGAGGTCGGGCTTGGCGGGCGGCTCGACGCAACGAACGTGATCGAACGCCCGGCCATCTGCGCGATCACCCCGGTGGACATGGATCACCAGCAATTCCTGGGCGAGTCTCTGCCGGAGATTGCCTCGGAGAAAGCCGGGATCCTGAAACGCGCGATCCCCTGCGTCGTGAGCCGCCAGAACGATGCAGCGCTTGAGGTGATCGAAACCCAGGCGGCCCGGGTCGGTGCACCGCTTCTCGTTTACGGACAGCACTGGCATGTTGCGCAGGAACGCGGGCGGCTGGTTTATCAGGACGAAAGGGGCCTTCTCGACCTGCCCCTGCCGAATCTCATCGGCAGGCACCAGATCGACAATGCGGGCACAGCGCTCGCCGCGCTGCGCCATCTTCGGTTTGACGAGGCCGCCTGCGAGGCGGCTGTCACCCAGGCCATCTGGCCCGCCCGGATGCAACGCCTGAAACAGGGTCCGCTGGTCACGCGCGCGGATACTGCCGAGCTTTGGCTGGACGGCGGGCACAACCCGGCAGCGGGCCGGGCGACCGGCGCGGCTTTGGCAAACCTGCCAACACGCCCAACCCACGTCATCGCAGGGCTTTTGCGCACCAAGGATGCGCAAGGCTATTTCGAAGGACTGATCGGGCAGGTCGAGACCGTGCACGCGGTCTCGATCCCGGGCGAAACCGCCACGTTGAGCGCCGAGGATACCGCCGCCGCCGCCCAAGCCGCCGGATTGGTGGCCACGCCAGCCACCTCTTTGGAGGCGGCCATCGACGACATCATCGCGACCGTCCCAAACGCCCGCATCCTGATTTGCGGCTCGCTCTACCTCGCGGGCTACGTGCTGCGCGAAAACGGTTAGCTGCCCCAGTCCGCCGCCTGCATCTCGCGCAGGCGGCTGGCCGTGCGTTCAAACTCGAACGTGCCCGTACCTTCGAGGTACAGCTTCTCGGGCTGGTCCGCGGCTGTCATGATAACTTTGACCTTCGCCTCGTAGAGCGCGTCGATAAGGGTCACGAACCGCTTCGCCTCGTTGTAGTTCTCGCTCGACAGCAAGGGCACGTCTTCCAGGATCAGCACCCGCACCGCCTCGGCTATCGCCAGGTAGTCCCCCGGTCCCAAAGGCCGCGCGCACAGATCCCAAAACGTCGCCCGGCCGATCCCGTTGCGAAAGGCGGGCAGTTCCACCTCGCGCCCCTTGATCGTCAGGACCAGGGGCGCCCCGCCCCCACCACCGGTCAGATCGACCCAGATCTCCGACACCGCATCCCGCGCGGCCGCATTCGCCGGGGCAAAGAAGACCGGTGCACCCGTCAGCCGGTCCTGCCGATAGTCCGTGGGTGAGGTCAGCTCCCACACCACCATCCGCTCTTGCAACAGATCGATAAACGGCAGGAAAAGCTGCCGGTTCAGACCGTCTTTATAAAGGTCGGCAGGCACCCGGTTCGACGTGGTCACGATCACCACGCCCGCGCCCATCAGCGCCTCGAACAACCGGCCAACGATCATCGCATCGGTGATGTCGGTGATCTGCATCTCGTCAAAACACAAGAGCCGCACATCGCGGATCACCGCCTCGGCCACGGGCAAAAGCGCATCGTCCACGCCGGTTTTCCGCGCCGCGTGCAACCCGGCCTGAATCTCTTGCATGAAGGCATGAAAGTGGACGCGTCGCTTTGCGTCGATGTCGACGGCGGCATAGAACAGATCCATCAACATCGATTTGCCGCGGCCAACCCCGCCCCAGAGGTACAGGCCCTTTGGCGCCTCCGGCGCCTTTGAGAACAGGCCCTTCAGCCCCTTGCGGGCAGGTGTCGTCTCAAGCGCGTCGCGGATCCGTTCCAATTCGGGCAGAACGGCTATTTGTGCCGGATCCGACGTCAGCCGCCCCTCGCCGGCTAGCCGGGTATAGATCTCGCGCAGTCCCTCACTCATGGCTCGGTGTTACGCCCAAGCGGGCATGCTGAAAAGCCCGGTCCTGTCGCATCAGTTTTTGTGAACTGACACCGCAGAAGTCCTGATTTGACCCCGGCGCGGGATCGTCTCTAACTGCGCCTATGCAAGTTGCCGCGCGCAATACGATGATGCCGGTTCTGATCGCGGGATGTCTGGTCCTGCTGATCAGCTTTTCGATCCGGTCGGCGTTCGGGGTCTTTCAGATCCCCATCGCCGACGAATTTGGCTGGCTGCGCTCCGATTTCTCAACGGCGATTGCGATCCAGAACCTAGCCTGGGGCATTGGCCAGCCGATCTTCGGCGCAATCGCCGAACGCGTGGGCGAACGCAAGGCGATCATCGCGGGTGTCCTGCTTTATGCCATCGGCCTCGCGCTGTCGGCCTTCGCGGTCACGCCGGGCCAACACTACATCCTGGAAATCGCGGTCGGGTTCGGGATCGCGGGCACGGGCTTTGGGTTGATCCTTGCGATCATCGGACGCGCGGCGTCGGACGAAAACCGATCCATGGCACTGGCAATCGCCACCGCTGCGGGCTCTGGCGGACAGATCTTTGGCCCCCCGCTCGCCGAAGCCCTCTTGCAGATCATGAGCTGGCAAAGCGTCTTCTTGATCTTTGCCGCCGCGATCCTGGCCGTGCTCTTCCTGCTCCCGTCCCTGTCGAGCCCGTCGGCGGCGGCGCGGAACGAACCCGAAGAAACCCTTACCGCCGTCCTGTCGCGCGCCTTCCGCGACCCGTCCTTTACCCTGATCTTTGTGGGTTTCTTTTCGTGCGGCTATCAGCTGGGCTTTGTGACCGCACATTTCCCGGCCTTCGTGACCGAGATGTGCGGCCCAATCGCGCCGGGCGGGATGCTCGATTCAATGGGGATCAGCACGACCTCCGCCCTTGGGGCCATCGCCATTTCAGTGATCGGCCTCGCCAATATCGGCGGAACGCTGGCGGCGGGCTATCTCGGCAACCTTTTCCCGCGCAAATACCTGCTGTCGGCGGTCTATACCGGGCGGACGGTCGCAGCGGCGGTATTCATCCTGTTCCCGATCACACCGTTTACGGTGCTGGTCTTCTCGGCCGTGATGGGCGCCTTGTGGCTTGCCACGATCCCGCTGACCTCAGGCCTCGTCGGCTACATCTACGGGCTGCGTTACATGGGCACGCTCTACGGCATCGTCTTCCTGTCGCACCAGATTGGCAGCTTCGTGGGCATCTGGCTGGGCGGACGGCTATACGACACCACGGGCGATTACACGCTGGTCTGGTGGGTCGGCGTCGGAGTCGGGGCCTTCAGCGCATTGGTGCACCTGCCCATCCGCGAGCGTCCGCAATCCCTTGATGCGCAACCGGCCTGATCGCCTTACGCCAGAACGCGCCCCATCACGTAGCGACAGGTCATCAGATCAAGATGCGCGCCGCCGCCATTCTTGAAGATCGTGATGTCGTCCGGCGCGCGGGTGAACCGGTCGAGATCATAGAAGTCCGCCACCAATGCGTCCCGTGCGATCACGCCCTCTGCCAAAGGCGTCTTGATCTCGCCGATATGATCCACGGTCGTGTCAAAGCTGTCGACAAAGATCCGCCCACGGCGCAGCGCGGCATCGTCGGTCTCGCGCATATCAGGGCGGAAGGCCCCGATGAGGTCCAAGTGCTGGCCCGGACGCAACCAGTCGCCAAGAACCACCGGCTGATGGCTCATCGTCGCGCAGGTGATGACATCCGCGGCGCCCACTGCGCTTTCCAGCTCAGCCACTGCTTCCGTCTTGGGGTACGCCGCCGCCAATGCCTCTGCCCGCTCCGGGCTGCGGTTCCATACCGTGAACCGCGCGTCAGGGAAGGCCGCGCCATAGGCCTCGCGCAGGCTATGCCCGACCGTTCCGGCGCCCACGATCAGGATCGTTTCGCTGTCGGCACGGGCAAGACGGCGGGCGGCGAGCAGGCTGTCACCCGCCGTTTTCCACTTTGTCACCAGCCCGAAATCCAAGATCGCCTCGGGGCTGCCATCGCTGTCTGAATACACGGTCACCGATCCCCCCACCGCCGCGCGGCCGCTTTGCAGGTTCTCGGGAAAGATCGTCGCCGTCTTCACCGCCATGCCCAACCCATCGACCCAGGCCACACGGCTGAGCAGCGTATCGGGATCGCGGTAGAGGAACGTGTCCCCGATCCGGGCCTTGGGCAGCGTGTGCCCTGTGGCCAGTGCCTCTGTCAGGGAAATCCAGTCAAGATGGGGCTCAGCCTCGGCAGCAGAAATGATGGGCAGGGTCATGCGGCGCGCGCCTCGTCCTGGGTGAGCAGCCCCTCGGCCACCAACCGGTCGGCCCTGCCGCCCGGGCCGTCAAACAGATGCGTCTGCCAGCCCCGCGCGGCAGCGGCGGCGATATTGTCCGCGCGGTCATCGGCAAAAAGCAGGCGCTCGGGCGCCAAGCCGCAATCCTCTTCGACCATCTCGTAAATCCGCGGATCTGGTTTGATCACTTCCATATGGCCGGAAATGTACCGGCGGTCGAACTCGGTCAGAAAGCTGTAGGCCGTCTCACTCAACGCAAAGCTCCCCACCCCGAAATTCGACAGGGCAAAGACCGGTACGCCCCGCGCGCGAAGCCGCCGCAGCAGGGCGACGGAATGCGGAATTTCCGGCCCCGCAAGGTCCAGCCACCGATCATGCCAATCGCGGATTTCTGCGGACCACTCGGGATAGGCGGCGGCGGTGGCATAGATCACATCGCGAAACCCCTCCCCCCGGTCGACACGATCATTCATCGCGTGCAGATCAACCGCCGCAAACATCGCCTTGCGCCGCGCCGGTCCGATCTTGGCATCGTAGTAGCGCTCAGGCTGCCACTCGATCAGCACATTGCCGATGTCAAAGATGACGGCGTCGATGGCGGGCATGCGGCTCTCCGAACTGGTATCGTGCTTTCCTAACGGCACAGCGCGCCTTTGCGAAGCCTCACCGCGCATCCGGCGGGCGCGACGCCGCGCTGCGCCGGGCCACCGCCTCGCGCCAGATTAGGACAAGGCCCGCCGTCAGGATCAGCGCGATGCCGAACCAGGCCCACAGATCGGGCCACTCGCCGAAAATCGTGAACCCGAAAAACACCGCCAGCGGCATCGCGGCGTATTCGAACGGGGCCACCAGACCCGCCTCGGACAAACGGTAGGCCTGGCTGATCGAAAACCCGCCAAGGATACTGGTCAGCCCGATGCAACACATCATCGCAAAGTCCTGCGGCGCGGGCCAGATCCACCCGCGCAACAGGAACGAGAGCGAGGGGTGCACGCCGGTGTCATAGGCGCCATGGCCAACCGCCAGACCGACTGAGCCAGAGGTCACCAGAAACATCACCTGGATATAGAAGGCGAGCGCCGTCGCGCTTTCCGTCGACCCCAGCCTGCGGGTCAGCGTGTGCAGCGTCGCATATCCGACCGCCGCGGCAAGCGGCAGGATGGCGGCGATCTGAAACGCCTCTGACCCCGGGCGCAGCACGGTCAGAACACCCACGAACCCCACCGCAATCGCCGCCCAGCGGCGCGGACCAACGTGTTCACCCAAGAACACCACCGAGAAGACCGAGATCAGCAGCGGGCTGACGAAGAAGATCGCCACAGCCTCGGCCAGGGGCAGCGCGGCCAACGCCATGAAGAAACACAGGTTCGAAAAGACAACGCACAGGCCGCGCACCAGATGCATGCCCAGCCGCCGCGTCCGCAGCTGCCCAAGCCCGCCCGTCAGCGGCACGATCACCGCAAAGAGAATTGCCATCCCAACAAACGATCGGGTCAGGATCACCTGATGCAGGGCGTATCCACCGCTCAGCAGCTTGATCAGAACATCATTGATGGAAAAGCAGGTCACCGCCGCCACCGCCCACGCCGCACCTGCCGCTGTGCCTTGCTGTCCGATACTTAGGGCCATGGGTTCGGTCTAGGGCTTTTGCGGCCCGAGTGCACGGTCCAGCGCGTCGAGAAATCGCGATTTGTCGGCATTGGAAAAGGCGCGCCCGCCACCTTGTCGGAACGGATCGGCCGCGCGCAGGTCCGCCATCAGATCGCGGGTGGCCAGAACGGTGCCGATATTGCGCCCGGTCAGCCGCTCTCCGTTGGGCTTCACAACCGCTGCACCCTTCTCGACACAGCGGGCGGCCAGCGGGATGTCGGTGGTCACCACCACATCGCCCGCACCCGTACGCTCGGCAATCCACTTGTCGGCTTCGTCCGGCCCCTGATCAACATAGACCATCTCGATCAAAGGGTTGCCCGAGGGGCGCAGCCCGCCATTCGACACCATCGCCACACGCACGCCACGACGGGTGGCCACCTTTTCCACCTCCGCCTTCACCGGGCAAGCGTCGGCGTCGACATAGATCACGCGCCCAGCGCCTCGGCATGGAACTGCATATGATCGCGCATGAACGAGGCAACGAAAAAGTAGCTGTGATCATAGCCGGGCTGCATCCGCAACGTCGAGGCCTGGCGCCGCCCGGCCGCGGCCAGCGCCAGGGATTCGGGCTTGAGCAGATCGAGAAACTGATCCTCGCTGCCCTGATCGACCAGCACGTGCCCCGGATAGCCGTTTTCGGCCATCAGCAGGCTTGCGTCATGGGCACCCCAATCCTCTTCATAGCTGCCGAGGTAGGCAGTGAACTGTTTGCGCCCCCAATCGCTGGCGGTCGGGTTTGCGATCGGCGCAAAGGCCGAAACGCTCTTGAAAAGATCCGGCAGGGTCAGGGCCAGCGTCAGCGCACCGTGCCCGCCCATCGAATGGCCGGTGACACCGAACCGCTCCGCATCCACAGGAAACGCATCCGCGACCAGTGCGGGCAGCTCCTGCGAGATATAGCTCCACATCCGGAAATGCGCGCTCCAGGGCGATTCCTTGGCATCCACGTAAAAGCCCGCGCCTTTGCCCAGATCAAAGGCGTCGTCATCGGCCACTGCTTCGCCCCGCGGCGAGGTATCGGGAAAGACGATCGCCAACCCCGCCTCCGCCGCCCAGGCCTGTGCCCCGGCCTTGGTCATGGCGTTCTCATGCGTGCAGGTCAGACCCGAAAGATACCACAGGACCGGCACCGGCCCGACCTCTGCCTGCGGCGGCAGGTACAGCCCAAAGGTCATCGGACAGCGCGTCGTCTGTGCGGCGTGCCGATAGACGCCTTGCACACCGCCAAAGCTCCGGTTCTCGGATAGGATTTCCATCGCTTGCTCTCCCTTGTCCAGTCGTGGCTAACCGCCCGCGCACGCCCCCGCAAGGATCAGAGCGCGCTGACCCAGGCCACCACCCCGCTTACGGTGACCACCGACGCAACCGTCGAGATCAGGATGGTCGCCGACACCCGCTGCGGTGCCACGCCGTAGTGCTGCGCCAGGATAAAGACATTGCCCGCGACCGGCAGCGCGGCGGCGGCAATCATCACACCCGCCGCATAGGGCTCGACCGGGAACAGGATCAGCGCGGCAACCGCTACCGCCGCCGGGTGCAGCACCAGCTTGCACAGCGACAGCCACACCGCGACCGACACCCGCTCGGCGGATTTCGAGGCAAGCGATGCCCCGATGGCAAACAGCGCACCGGGCGTTGCAGCCGCGCCCAGGATCGACAGAAACTCGTTCACCGGTTTGGGGATCGGCAGGGCAAAGGCCGACCAGATCAATCCGGTCGTGATCGACACGATCATCGGGTTCTTCAACAGCCCCAGCCCAACCGTGCGCAAAACGCCCAGCGACATGCGCCCATCGCGGCTGCCGGTGATCAGGATCACGATTAAACTGCCGAAAACGATCAGATCCACCGCCAGCACCAACAACACCGGCCCGATCGCCGCCTCGCCCAAAAGCAGAACCAGCATGGGCACGCCAAGGAAACCCACATTGCCGATGACCGAACACTGCGCCTCGACCGCGGCCTCTTCCACGCCGCGGCTGCGCAACAGCGCAACAAGCGTGGCAAGGATGTAAACGGCCAGCGTTGCCGCCAGATAGGCCAGCACGAAATCCCAATCGAGCACATCCGCCAGCGACAGGTTCGCCGAAAACCGAAACAGCATCGCCGAGAGCGCAAAGTAGAAGACGAATTTGGTCAGATAGGCGGTCGCCTCTTCGCTGAAAAAGCCTGTGTAGCCCGCCCAGTAGCCCAGACCGATCAACGCAAAAAATGGCAGGGTCTGGAGAAAGATACCGACCATAAAGCCGACCTATCGGCTGCGCCACCGAAGCGCAATTGCGCAGCATCGCCAAGACGTGAACCGACGTGCCGACCCCTGGTCTTGACCTCACGATACCAATCCGTGTAAATTTGAACCGAACGGTTTAGTTCACTAAAAATTGAACCAAGTTGGGAGGAATGCATGAGACTGGTTTTAACCACCGCCTTCATCGTTATCGGCCTGATGGTTTCCAAAACGGCCATGGCCTGCGCACCGGGCGCTTGCCTTGCTACCGATCACAAACGCAAATTCGCCAACCCCCCTGCGTTTCACTGCTCACAGCTGGAAAAGAACGTCGGCGTCCCCCGCGTCACCTGCGGGATCTATGCCCCGCAAGAGCTTGTCACCATCAAACTGGCCGCAGAGGCAAAGTAAGTTAGATTGTCGAGATGGCTGGCCGGGACTGCACCTCGATCACTTGAAAAAACTGAACTGTGCAGTTTATATATATGCGCTGCTGAAGGAGACCCCATGAACATTCACACCGATACCGTCAAGCAAGGCCGCAAGCATGCCCAGGTTCTCGATGGGGCGCGAACGGTGTTCCTGCGCGACGGTTTCGAAGGTGCGAGTGTGGACGATATCGCGCGCTCTGCGCGGGTCTCCAAAGCAACGCTTTATAGCTACTTCCCGGACAAGCGCATCCTCTTCATGGAGGTCGCCAAGAACGAATGTCTGGCCCAGGAAGCCGCGACAGACGAAATGATCGCGATGAGCGCGCCGCCCCGCGAGGCGCTCAAGCGGGCGGCCTTGCGCATGATGAAGCTGTTCCTGTCGCCCTTCGGTCGCAACGTCTTTCGCGTCTGCGTGGCCGAATCCGAACGGTTTCCGGGCCTGGGCAAGGAATTCTGGGAATCGGGCCCGGCCCGGACCCGCCTGAAGATGATCGCCTATTTCAATCAGGCGATCGAGCGGGGCGAACTGGTCATCGACGATTGCGATCTGGCCGCCGATCAGTTCATCGAACTCTGCAAGGCCGATCTCTTCCCGAAACTCATGTTCGGGATGCAGGACAGCTTCAGCGAAGACGAGATCGAGCGTGTGGCCAACGGGGCCGTGGCTACGTTCATGGCCCGATACGGCGCCAAACCCTAGTCCACCCGCCGGATCACCAGCTGGTTGCCGGACTTCTTGGTCTCAAACCGCTTGAGCCCGTGCACAAGATCGCTGAGCTTGCGCTTGCCATAGGTGCGGGTGTCAAAGTCCGGCGTATCCGCGATGATGTACTGGCCCAACTGCCCCAGCGCATACCACTCGTCATCCTGTTCGATCTTGTCCATCGCCTTCAGGATCAGCGGGATCGCATCCGTGGGCGGCAGCTTGTCCGAACTGCGCGGGGTTTGCCCACGGGCGGGTGGCTCGGGCTCATCAACGATGTTCTCGATTAGGATGAACCGGTTGCAGACGTTGCGCAGCGCTTCGGGCGCCTTACGCTCACCAATCCCGATCACATCCATTCCCTGCTCGCGCACGCGGTTGGCAAGCGCGGTAAAGTCGCTGTCCGATGACACCAGCACGAACCCGTCAAAGCGGCCCGTGTGCAGGATATCCATCGCATCGATCACCAGCCCGATATCGCTGGCATTCTTGCCGACCGTATTCGCGCTTTCCTGATGCGCGACAAGGCCAAGGTCGCGCACCGTCTTCGACCAGTTCGACAACCGCCCCGACGACCAATCGCCATAGACCCGGCGCAGGGCCGGTTCGCCAAGCGATGTGATCTCTTTCAGGATCGCCCCGGCGTATTTCGCGGGGATGTTGTCGGCATCGATCAGAACGGCATAAAGCGGGCGGTCGCGGTCGGGCATCAGGTCTCCTTCGTCAGGTCCTTGTACATGACCAGCGCGTCGACGAAACCCTCGTGCGGATGGCGAAACGCGCCGGGCAAACGGCCCACTGTCTCAAACCCCGCCCGCTCCCAAATCTCGATGGCGCGCGCATTGGTCTCGACGACGAAATTGTACTGCATCGCCCGAAACCCCAGCCGCCGCGCTTCGTCCAGCGAATGCGCCAGCATGGCGCGCGCCACGCCTTTCCCCCGCGCGGCGGGCGACGTGACATAACCGCAATTGCAGACATGGCTGCCGCCCCCACCCTGGTTCGGCCGGATGTAATAGGTGCCAAGTCCCTCACCCGCCAGATAGACGCGATGGGTCGGGCCAAACCAATAGTCCAGCGCGTCTTCGCGCGTGATACCGGGATCAATCGTATAGGTATCGCCCGCCCGGAAAACCGGCTCAAGGATTGCCCAAATGGCGTCCTCGTCCGCCGGACCCGCCGGGCGCACAGCAACGTCACCCATCATCTTTGGTCCAAAAATATCCCGGGGGTGCGGGGGCTGGCCCCCGCGTCGGGATCAATAATTCACCACCGACCGGATGCTTTCCCCGGCATGCATCAGATCAAACCCCTTGTTGATGTCATCAAGCGCCATTGTGTGGGTGATCATCGGGTCGATCTCGATCTTCCCTTCCATGTACCAGTCCACGATCTTGGGCACATCGGTGCGCCCGCGTGCACCGCCAAAGGCCGTACCGCGCCAGCTTCGGCCCGTCACCAGCTGAAAGGGGCGCGTCGAAATCTCGGCTCCGGCAGGGGCCACGCCGATGATGATCGACTCGCCCCAGCCCTTATGCGCGCATTCCAACGCCGCCCGCATCACCTCGACATTGCCGGTGGCGTCAAACGTATAGTCCGCCCCGCCCTTGGTCAGGTTCACAAGGTAGGGCACCAGATCGCCCTCAACCTCCAGCGGGTTCACGTAATGCGTCATGCCGAACCGCTCGGCCATCGGTTTTTTCGAGGGGTTGATATCCACGCCCACGATCTGATCTGCGCCGGCCAGCCGCAGCCCCTGGATCACGTTCAGCCCGATCCCGCCCAGACCAAACACCACCGCGCGGCTGCCGATCTCGACCTTGGCGGTGTTGATCACCGCCCCGATGCCGGTCGTCACGCCACAGCCGATATAGCAAATCTTGTCGAACGGCGCGTCCTCGCGCACCTTGGCCAGCGCAATCTCGGGCAGGACCGTGTGATTGGCAAAGGTCGACGTGCCCATGTAATGCAGGATCGGATCGCCATCGAGCGTTGAAAACCGGCTGGTGCCATCGGGCATCAGGCCCTGTCCCTGCGTCTCGCGGATCGACTGACACAGGTTCGTTTTCGGATGCAGGCAGTACTCGCATTCGCGGCACTCCGGCGTGTAAAGCGGGATGACGTGATCGCCCTTTTTCAGGCTCGTGACCTCTGGCCCCACGTCCACGACAACACCCGCCCCCTCATGGCCCAGGATCGCCGGGAACAAGCCTTCGGGATCGGCACCCGACAGCGTGAACTCGTCGGTATGGCAGATGCCGGTGGACTTGATTTCAACCAGAACCTCGCCCGCCTTGGGCCCGTCGAGATTGACGTCCATCACCTCAAGAGGTTTGCCCGCCCCCACTGCAACGGCTGCACGTGTTCTCATTTTTTCCCTCCCTCACCGTAGTTGCGATGAGCCTGCGCGAGCGCGCCCCTGAAATCAACGCCAATCCGCCACGCACCAAAAGTCGGGGCGAGTGTTCGCCTTCGCTCACACAGTGTTCAGACTTACAGAGTTGCCCATGGGCCCGTGGGGGCTACTTTCCTTTATGTCGCCTTTCACACCCGGAGCTTCGTTATGAACCGCATCGCCCTCCTCGCCGCCGCCGCGGCAGTGTCCGCCACCTCGGCCAGCGCAGCCGATAAATTCAACCTCGACCCCAGCCACAGCCAGGTCATCTTCAGCTACAACCACCTTGGCTATTCGACCACCTTTGGCATGTTCTCCGGGTTTGAAGGCGAGATCATGTTCGACGAAGAGAACCCGGCCAATTCGTCCGTGTCTGTCTCGATGCCGCTTATGTCCATGTTCACAGGTTGGGAAGCGCGCGAGCAGCACTTTATGGCCGATGACTTCTTTGGCGCGGACGAAAGCGATATGGTGACCTTCACGTCCACCGCGATCGAGGTGACAGGCGACAACACCGCCAACATCACCGGCGATCTGACGATGAACGACATGACCAAGTCGATCGTGCTTGAGACCACCCTGAACCAGTCATCGCCCTACCCCTTCGGCCCCAAGCAGGGCACGCCGACACTGGGCTTTGACGCAACGACCACGATCCTGCGGTCCGATTTCGGCGTGGGCGCCTTTGCACCCGCCGTCAGCGATGAGGTGGCGATCCAGATCTCGCTCGAGGCCGTCCAGGATAGCGGCAGCGACAGCTGAGCACCCTTTGATAGTTTGGAAAGGGCCCGCATTCGTTGCGGGCCTTTTTCGTTGGCAGCGGCAGTTTGGGACATGACTCGACTCATAACGCCGGGCACCCTAAGTTAGAACATATCAAGAACATCAACAGCTGCCCCTGACGATGCCCAACCGCCGTATCCTGTCGCTCTGGTTCCCGCGTCTGGGGGCCGAGCGTCTTTTGCGCCGCGACCCCGCGCTGGCCGAAGCCCCTTTCGCGATTGCCGAAGATCGCGGGAATATGCAGCTTTTGTCATCCCTTTCCGCCTCGGCCCATGCCGCCGGGCTGGTCCGCGACCAGCCCCTGCGCGATGCCCGCGCGATGTGCCCCGATCTGGTCACCCGCCTGCGCAACCCGCAAGCCGAGGCCGCGTTTCTGGCCAGCCTGCGCCGCTGGGCGGGCAAGTTCAGCCCCTGGGTGGCCGAGGAAGCCCCCGATGCGCTGATCGTCGATCTGACGGGGTGTGCGCATCTCTTTGGGGGCGAAGCGGCGCTGGTGGCGCAGGTGATGGAAGAGTGTGAGGGGCTGGGCCTCACCGTCCAGACCGGGATCGCCGACACCGCCGGGGCCGCCTGGGCACTGGCCCGGTTTGCGGGCCAGGCGGCGCCCTTGGCCCGCAGCGGCGATGCCATTGATCAAGAGGCTTATGCCACCCGCTCGCGCGCGGCGAAGCGACGGCACTGGGAACGCGGCGGGCCCGCCCCCAAGGCCACCGCGCCCAGCAATCGCGCCGCCCCCATCGCCGCACCGGGGCAGACACGCACCGCGCTCGGCCCGCTGCCGGTCGCCGCGCTGCGCCTTGACGACGACACCGTGGCCGAACTCACCCGACTGGGCCTGCGCCGGATCGATGATCTGGCCGGTCAACCCCGCGCTGCCCTGGGCCGTCGCTTTGGGCGCGTGCTGGTGCAGCGGCTCGACCAGGCGCTGGGGGTCGAGCCCGAGCCGATCTCACCCGCGAAACCACCCATGCATTTCGCGGTCCGCCTGACAATGCCCGATCCCATCGGGCTAGAATCCGACATCGCCGCCGCCATCGACCGCCTGCTCCCCCGCCTGTCCGAGATGCTGACCGCCAAAGGCCGGGGCGCCCGCCGTGTGCGGATGGAATGCCACCGCGCCGATCACACCATGCAATGGGTCGAGGTGGGGCTGGCCCGCCCCACCGCCGCGCCCGATCGCATCCGCCCGCTTCTGACACTGAAACTGGCCGAGATTGACGCGGGCTTTGGCATCGACCGGGTGCGGATCACGGCGCCTGTGACCGAACCCCTGCATGCGCACCAGCATCGCGGCCATCTGGAAGCGTCGCAAAACGCGATGCGCCAGATGAGTGCCAACACCGCCATGGACGACCTGGTCGGCAAGATCGGCGCGCGCATCGGGCTTGAGGCTGTCACCCGCCTGCATCCCGCCGACAGCCACATCCCGGAAAAGGCCGCCCGCGTGATGGCCGCCGCCTGGTCAGAACCGGCGCAGGACTGGCCGCCGTCGCCCACGCCCCGCCCGCTGACGCTCTGGCGCCCCGAACCTGTCACCGCCGAAGACACGCCCGATCCCCCGCTCAGCTTCCGCTGGCGCAGGCGCTCGTTCGAAACCATCGCGGCCAGCGGCCCGGAACGCATCGCGCCGGAGTGGTGGCTGGATGAGCCTGACTGGCGCTCGGGCGTGCGGGACTATTGGCGGGTCACGACGGCAGACGGCGACCGGCTATGGCTGTATTACGCCCATGGCGGCACGATGTCGGCAGGCTGGTTCTGTCAGGGCGCCTTCGCCTGAAGGGCCCTCCAACACGGCTCACGGCTCGTCGGCCAGCCCACGCAAACCGCCCATCACCAGATCGGCGACAAGATCGGCATATTCCTCGCGGCTCATCCCCCGGCCCGGGCGGTGCCAGATGTAGAACCAGTTGAGCATGCCAAAAACCGCCATGGTCACTGGCCTCAGCCGCCCCTGTTCGACCGCCAAAGGCTCGGCCTCGTTCAGCGCGGCCCCCATCGCCTCGACCAGCCGGCGCTGATACGCCACCAGCGGCGCCCGCTTTTCGGGCGGCAGGGTATGCAGCGCATCGATCTGCAACTTATGCTCGGCATCCGCATCCCGGTAATTCAGCAGGATCGCCCGGATCAGCGCCCGCAACCGATCGGGTGGCGTCACCTCGTCGACCACCCCGGCAAGCCGCGCAAGGTGCGCATCCAGAATATCGAACAGCAGATCCTCTTTGCTGTCCCAATAGTGATAGATCAGCGCCTTGGACACGCCCGCCGCCTTGGCCGCGCCCGCCATCGACGACCGGTCAAATCCGTAATCGGCGAAATAGCTCGCCGCCGCCTTGCGGATGCCTTCACGCTTTTCCGCGTGGTCCTTGGCGATCCCCCGGGGCATTACTCCGCGTCCTTCGGACGGTTGTCGACGATCCGCACCGCCTTGCCCTGGCTGCGCGCGACACCTTCGGGATCATGCACCTCCACCGCGACCGAAACGCCCACGCGATCCTTGATCCGCTCTTTCAGCGTCGCCCCCGCATGCACCCGCATTTCGTGGTCAGAGAGCCCCGGCAACGCCTCGACATGCACGCGCATTGCATCCATCCGACCCTCGCGCTTCAGCTCGATCTGAAAATGCGGCGCCAGTTCGGCCACCTCCATCAACTGTTCCTCGATCTGGGTGGGAAACAGGTTCACGCCGCGCAGGATGATCATATCGTCGGACCGCCCGGTGATCTTTTCCATCCGCCGCATCGACCGCGCCGTGCCGGGCATCAGCCGGGTGAGATCCCGGGTGCGGTAGCGGATGATCGGCATCGCCTCTTTCGTGAGCGAGGTAAAGACCAGTTCGCCCCGCTCCCCCTCGGCCACGGGCGCGCCCGTCTCCGGGTCCACGATCTCGGGATAGAAGTGATCCTCCCAGATATGCAGACCATCCTTCGTCTCAACGCACTCATTCGCAACACCGGGCCCGATGATCTCGGACAGCCCATAGATGTCGACCGCATGCATGTCGAAGGCATCCTCAATCTCGCGCCGCATCGCGTTGGTCCACGGCTCGGCGCCAAAGATGCCGACGTCCAGGGGGCTCTCGCGTGGGTCGATCCCCTGCGCCGCATACTCGTCCAGAATCGACAACGCATAGGACGGCGTGACCATGACGGTCGATGCCCCGAAATCCTCGATCAGCTGCACCTGCCGGGCGGTCATGCCGCCCGACACCGGCACCACGGTGCAGCCGAGCTTTTCGGCACCGTAATGGGCGCCCAGACCCCCGGTGAACAGGCCATAGCCATAGGCCACATGCACCACGTCCCCCGGGCGCGTCCCGCTTGCCCGCATCGAGCGGGCGACTACGGTGGCCCAGACATCGATGTCGTTCTTGGTATAGCCCACCACGGTCGGTCGGCCGGTCGTGCCGGACGAGGCATGCACCCGCGCCACCTGATCGCGCGGCACCGCGAACATGCCGAAGGGATAGTTTTCGCGCAGATCCGCCTTTGTGGTGAACGGAAACTTCGCCAAATCCGCCAGCGATGTCAGATCGTCGGGGTGCACCCCCGCAGCATCAAAGCTCGCCGTGTAGAACGGAACATTCGCATAGGCATGACGCAGCGTCGTCTGCATCCGCGTCAGTTGCAGCCCCGCGATCTCATCGCGCGACGCGATCTCGATCGGGTCCAGGTCCTTGCGCCGCGGCGTCAGATCTTTCACGTCAGGCTCCCCTCACTCTGCCACGGCCGGTTCATCGAAATGCGTGCCCGAAATCTGGCGGCTCGCACCGCGAAAGGCCGCGATCGCGCGACCATCCCCGGCGGTCACGGCCACATCGTACAGCCCGCTCCGGCCCTGCCGCGACAGTTCGACCGCACGGGCCGTCAGCGTTTCACTCTCTTGCGCCGGGGACAGGTAAGAGATCGTGTTGTGCTGTGCGACGCAAACCGTGTTGTAGGTATTACAGGCGAAGGCAAAGGCGCTGTCGGCCAGCGCAAAGATAAACCCGCCATGGCAAATCCCGTGCCCGTTCAGCTGGTCCGGGCGCACCTGAAACGACAGCTCGGCCGTCCCTGGCCCCACCGCACCCAAACGAAAGCCCATCGCCTGCGATGCGGCATCCTTGGCCCACATCGCTTCGGCACAGTGGCGTGCGCGCTCTTGCGGCGTCATCACCTGTCCTCCCTGATCGCAGGAGTGCACAGTGCCGACCAATCGGTCAAGAGTGTTGGAGGCATGCAGCCCAAACGAAAAAACGCCCTGGCGATTGCTCGGGCGTTTTCCTTGACGAGATGTCCCCGGTGCCGCGGGCTGGGTGGGGGCTGTTAATCCGCAGCACCGGGGTAGCGTATTTCTCGCTATGGGCCGAGTTTTGTTCCACAATCGGGGCCGCAAAACGGTGTGCGTCGTGCGTTTCCGCGGTTATTTTGTGGCAATTCCTAGGCGGGGCTTGATTTCCCACAGGCGCGTCGCCAGTCTTGTGCGATGAACATGCAACCGCCGCAGCGCCCGGAACCGGGCCACCCAGCACGCGAGCAGGTCGTGTTTGACCGCCGGGAATTAGGCCAAATTTTAGGGGTTTACGGGCGTTTTGTCGCCGCGGGCGAATGGCGCGACTATGGCATGTCGTTCCTGCGCGAGGTTGCCGTGTTCTCGATTTTCCGTCGCGCGGCGGAACATCCGATCTACCGGATCGAAAAACGCCCCAAATTGCGGGACAAACAGGGCATGTATGCCGTTATTGGCATGGACGGTCGCATCCTGCGCCGCGGGCATGACCTGAAAACCGTGCTGCGGGTGCTTGAGCGCAAGCTTATCCGCGCGGTGGACTAAAGCCGCCGCCGCACGGTCACACCGGCCCCCTCCTGCGCCTCGATCCGGGCCAGCGCCGCCGCCAGCGGCTCATACGCCACCGCCATATGATGCGCATTCGCGTGAATCAGCGTCTCACCATCCACCGCGATGGCCACGTGACCTGCCCAGAAAAACAGATCCCCCCGCGCGACCGGCGAATCCAATGCAATCTCGTCGCCCAAACCGGCGGCCTGGACATCGCTGTCCGGCGGGCAGGCATTGCCCGTCGCCATAACGGCGATCTGCACCAGCGCCGAACAATCCAGACCCCAGGCCGTATTGCCGCCCCACAGGTACGGCGCGCCGAAGAACACCTGCGCAACCGTCACCATGTCGCGAAACGGCTGATCCAACGGGCGCAGGTGCGTCTTTGGAACAAAGCTGCCATCGGCCAGTTCGAAATACTTGCGCTCTTCAGTCACCACGCGCAGGGGCGACCCAAAGCTGAGCGGGCGCAGATCGGCGGCCTTCACATCCGGCGCGGCATAGGCATGGGTGGAGCGTTGGGCCACGAAATGCGTGGGCGCGACCGGCGCGCTAAGCGTTCCGGCGGCAAGGTAGCCAACATAGCCGTCCTTGCCGGACTGTCCAAAGAGCCAGCCCTCGCCCTCTTCCAGCACATTGAACGCATCCCCGAACAAAAGCTGCCGGTCCCGCACACCGCCCGGAGTGGCAAGCAGCTCGGCATAGGGCACCGCAACCGTCCCGGGCGTTCCGGCCACCTCTTTCGCGCCAGCCGCCGCGCCCGGCGTTCCGGCCAGAACAACCCGCGCGTTTCCGGGAAAGAACCGCCGGTCGGTCATCCCGCCAGCTCGGGCAGCGCCTGAAACAACGCGCGGGCCCCCTGCCCGACGCCGCCCTTGGGCCGACCCGGCGCGGATGCGGGTTGCCAGCCGTAGATGTCAAAGTGGATGTAGCGCGGCGCCTTCTCGACGAACCGGCGCAGAAACAGCGCCGCGGTGATCGACCCCGCAAACCCGCCCTTCGGCGCATTGTCGAGATCGGCAATCCCCGGTTCGATCATCGCCTCGTAAGGCTCCCAAAACGGCATGCGCCATACGGGATCCCGCGTCTCGATCGCGGCTGTCTCCAACATGCGCGCCATACCAGTGTCGTCGGTGTAGAACGGCGCCAGATCCGGGCCCACCGCCACGCGGGCCGCCCCGGTGAGCGTCGCCATCGAAACGATGAGGTCGCAGTCTTCCTCATCCGCAAGCGCCAGCGCATCGGCCAGAACCAACCGCCCCTCGGCATCGGTGTTGTTGACCTCGACCGTCAGGCCCTTGCGCGACGTCAGGATGTCCTGCGGCCGGAACGCCGCCGCGCTGACGCTGTTTTCAACCGCCGGGATAAGCACGCGCAGGCGGATGTTAAGGCCTTGCGACATGATCATGCGCGCCAGCCCCAGCACCGTCGCCGCCCCGCCCATATCCTTCTTCATCAACCCCATCGACCCGCCGGGCTTGAGGTTCAGACCGCCGGTGTCAAAACACACGCCCTTGCCCACAAGCGTCACCCGCGGGCCGCTGTCGCCCCAGCGCAGGTCGATCAGCCGCGGGGCCCGGTCGGCGGCGCGCCCGACCGCGTGGATCATCGGAAAATTCCCGTCGATCAACGCCTCGCCCGTCACCACCTCAATCGCGGCGGCATAGTCGCTGGCCAAGGCGCGGGCTGCGGCTTCCAGGTCCGGCGGGCCCATATCCGCCGCGGGCGTGTTGATCAGATCGCGGGTCAGCGCTTCCCCGGCTGCAATCGCCTCGACCCGGGCCGCATCGATGCCTTCCGGCGCAATCAGCTCGGCGGCCGGCGGTGTGGCCTTGGCATAGCGGTCAAATCGGTATCCGGCGAGGAGCCAACCAAGGGCCGCCTCCTTCAGCGCCGCGCCGCGCAGATCGGATGCCAGCCGGTAGGTGCCCTTGGGCAGGGCGCTGCGAACATCGGCAAACTTGAACCGGGCCCGTCCCGCCTCGGCCAATTTGCCCAGGCCCGCCACCGCAAAGGCTATCCCGCCGGCGCCATCCGGCACCACCGCCGCCTGGCCTGCACGCGCCGTGAAACCCGTTGCCTCCAGCCAGGCCGCATGCTCGGCGGCAATTCCGGCCAGCCAGTCGGCCAATCCATCGCTCGAGATCCCGTGCAACGGGATGGCCGCGGACGTGTCAGCGGCAAATGTCAGCGGCGGCATGGCGTCTCTCCGTCGTCGGGTCTGCGCCGTACCCTACCCGCTGGCGGGCGACCCGCAAGTCGTCAGAGCGACATGTCGTGCGCCGACCAAACCGCGACCAGAGACTGTTCGCCAACCCGCATCAGGCGGGCGATGATGGCGCCCAGCGCGGCCTCATCCCCGCGGGCGATGGCACGCACGACATCGTCCGCCACCCGCCCCACTGTCACCAACCCAAGCTCGTCCGCGATCGTGGTCAGGGCGCTGGCATGCGCGACGATCCCCGACCCGTCGCCCGCGGTCTGCGCCCGCTCCAACCTGTTCAAAAGCACGGCCAGATCCTCCAACGTTCGGCCGACAAACCGCTCGGCCGCGCCGGTGCCGATCTGGCGAACCAGATGCTCTATACGGGTGGGATCTACGAAGGCGGTGTCGTGGGGCACCATGGATGAAACGGTCTGCAAAGCGGTCGGGTCCTTGTCTGCTGCCTTCGATCTAGCGGCAGTCCGTCAAAAATCGGTTTCTTCAAAATGCAAGTGCACAGGAAATAACTCAATGAAATCAGTGATGGGCCAGCCTGCCGCAGGCCAGACGGTAAAGGACTGCTAAGGTTTCGGCGGGCTGGCCCTGCTGCTCGACAGCGCCGTTTAATGCGGCACGGGCCGGCAAGCCGGCCCGTGCCTGGGAGCTGGATGGGGGCAATCCTTGGATGGCCGCATTGCTGTACGAGGGGCGAGGAAAACCAGCAACGGTATTCCGGCCACCACGGATCTGGTCCAGCGGTTATGCGGCGATGGTCCCGTCTTCAAGCGCAGCGCGCGACGACACGAAACCGATTGCAGGGGAGGTGCGTTGTTTCGAGGTGTCGCGGAAATCGGTCAGCGAGACGAGTTTGCTTTTGCGGATGGCGACATGCTCAAGAGCGGCAAGACGATTGGCGCGAGCTTTTTCTGTCAGTTTGGCAGACATTTTTTGGTTCTCCTTGAGTTGTAGACAACACTTACAAAGAAGAACAATCGTTACGTTTTTTGTGAGGGGTTATTGGTTAGGAAGGCCTTTGGCGAAAGGCTAGGCAGCGGGCAGAAAGCCGCCGTCGTTGGATGCAGGCGCCACCAGGCTGACACCGGCAAGCTTGCGGTAGATCCGGCTTTCTGCGCGGTGCTCTTCGAGCGCGACGATGGCCGCCCGCCCGGTCGTGACACTGGCGCGGGCGATGGCCCGGCGCAGCTTTGGAAATTCCAGGATATTCGTGTTCATTCTGTTTCCCCTTTGACGCTGATCGCACAACGGGAATGTCCGAAAGATGCGCACCCGGGCCCCTCGCAGGCTGACCATGAGTTCGGCTTTCGCAGGGCGATTGCCGGTGCCGGTCATGTGGGTCGCTTGGGTCATTCCTGTTCTGATCAACGTGGTTTCGCTTGCAGGTTGAACCTTGTTGGCGATTTCAGGCAGGAATCGATTTTTTTTGCGGTGAAAATATGAATTTTGACCGTTTTGCCTTTTTCTAACCTTGTCGCGAACACGGATTGTTCCGCGCCCGACCACAATAGGCCGGGCGCCGGGCCAAGCATTTCCGTTTCGTGACTGTTTCCCGTCGGAAAACGGTGAAAAACGGGTCGATTCTTGACAGCGCGCCGCGGGGCCCCATCAGCCCTTTTGCAGGATGCGGTTCCCATAAAGCTCGGCGATCTGCACCGCATTCAGCGCCGCGCCCTTGCGCAGGTTGTCACTGACGCACCACAGGTTCAGACCGTTCTCGATCGTGCTGTCCTGGCGAATGCGGCTGATGAAGGTCGCAAAATCGCCAACGCATTCCACCGGGGTGACATAGCCGCCATCCGTGCGCTTATCGACGACCAGGATGCCCGGGCTTTGGCGCAGGATGTCGCGCGCTTCGTCTTCGTCCAGGAAATCCTCGAACTCGATGTTGATCGCCTCCGAGTGTCCGACGAACACCGGCACACGCACACAGGTGGCCGTGACCCTGATCTTTGGATCAACGATCTTCTTCGTCTCCGCGACCATCTTCCACTCTTCCTTGGTGGACCCGTCCTCCATGAAGACATCGATATGCGGGATCACGTTGAAGGCGATCTGCTTGGTGAACTTCGCCGCGTCGACCTCTTGCCCCGGCACATACATGCCCTTGGTCTGATCCCACAGCTCGTCGATCCCCTCTTTGCCCGCGCCCGAGACCGACTGATAGGTCGACACCACCACCCGCTTGATCCGCGCGCGGTCGTGCAGGGGCTTCAGCGCGACGACCATCTGCGCGGTCGAACAGTTGGGGTTCGCGATGATCATCCGGTTCTTGTAGCCGTCGATCGCGTCGGCGTTCACCTCGGGCACGATCAGCGGGATGTCAGGCTCATAGCGGTAGAGCGACGAGTTATCGATCACCAGACAACCGGCCTTGGCCGCGCCCGGGGCATAGGTCTTGGTCGCAGAAGAACCGATGGCGAAAAGCGCGATGTCCCAGCCGGCAAAGTCGAAACCGTCCAGGTCCTGTGTCTTGAGTGTCGTGTCGCCAAAGCTCACTTCGGTGCCCAGCGATTTGCGCGAGGCAAGCGCTGCCACCTCGTCCGCCGGGAACTGGCGTTCGGCCAGAATGTTCAGCATTTCGCGGCCCACATTGCCCGTGGCGCCCACGACAACAACACGATAGCCCATCATGGCTCTCCTTTCCGTGGTCGGCGGGCCTATAGCGGATCGCCGCCGCCGGTGAAAGGGGCCAGATGCCCGGGCAGGCCCTTCTGCGCCCGCCCGTCGCAGTATGCGCTAGGCGACCTGGCGGGCCATGGCGCAATGGCTCCAAAGCTCGGACAGGGCATCGACAAGATAGGCAATGTCCTCATCCGAATGGAGCGGCGAGGGCGTGATCCGCAGCCGCTCGGTGCCCTTGGGGACCGTGGGGTAGTTGATCGGCTGCACATAGATGCCCCAATCGTCCATGAGCATGTCCGAGATCATGCGGCACTTGACCGGATCCTTGATCATCACCGGGATGATGTGGCTGGGGTTCGGCAGATGCGGAATGCCGATCGCATCCAGACGGTCGCGCAGCTTGGCCACCTGGCGCCGCTGGCGCAGCCGCTCGAACTCCGATGTTTTCAGATGCCGGATCGACGCGGTCGCCGCCGCCGCCACCGCCGGGGGCAGGGCCGTGGTAAAGATGAACCCGCTGGCAAAGGATCGGATAAAGTCGCACAGCGCCGCCGACCCGGTGATATAGCCGCCAAAGGTCCCGAACGCCTTGCCCAAAGTGCCTTCGATCAGCGTGATCCGGTCCATCAGACCCTCACGCTCGGCCACGCCGCCGCCGCGCGGGCCGTACATGCCAACCGCGTGCACCTCGTCGATATAGGTCATCGCGCCGTGTTTCTCGGCGACCTCGACGATCTCTTTGATCGGGGCAATGTCGCCGTCCATGGAATAGACGCTCTCGAACGCCACGATCTTGGGCCGATGCGCCGGGATGCTGGCCAGCTTCATGTCCAGATCGTCGGGGTCGTTGTGGCGCCAGATGACCTTTTCGGCGCGGCTGTGGCGGATGCCTTCGATCATCGAGGCATGGTTCAGCGCATCCGACAGGATCACTGCCCCGGGCAGGCGGCTGCCCAGCGTCGACAGCGCCGCCCAGTTCGACACATAGCCCGACGAGAACAACAGGGCCTGTTCCTTGTTGTGCAGATCCGCCAACTCGGCTTCGAGGCGCAGGTGATGGTGGTTGGTGCCGCTGATATTGCGCGTGCCCCCCGCCCCGGTGCCGCAGGCCTCGGCCGTCTCGACCATCGCACGCACCACGTCGGGGTGCTGGCCCATGCCAAGGTAGTCGTTCGAACACCAAACCGTAATCTCGCGCTTGCCCCCCTCATGGTGGTTATCGGCGCGCGGAAACTTCCCGCATTTTCGCTCCAGCTCGGCAAAGATCCGATAGTTCCCCTCGGCCTTCAATTCGTCGAGCTGGGCCTCAAATAGAGCATCAAAGTCCATTGGCGTCCTCGCGTAGTCTGTTTTTGTCTTGGGTTTTGGGCGCCGGAATCATCCAGCGCCATAGTTTTTCGTCCGGCAACCGCAGGACCATCAGCCAATGCTCCAAAAGCGCAAGCGCCGTGAGCGTGGCAAGCAGGGCGAACATCACCGCATCGATGGGCGACGCCGCCGTGTAAAGCCGCTCCAACCAGCAAGCGACCGCAAAGGACAGCGCTGTGATCGAAAACGGGAAGACAGGGTTCAACTTGGCATACCGGAAATGGCTGGGCAGGTGGGCCAGCGGTTCGGGCAGAAACTCGGTATTGATCTTGGGCACCCCGAAGAAAAGGTTCAGCTTGGCCGAAATGCGCGCAAAGAATAGCACCGCAAAGGTCCAGAACCCCACCGTGTTCTCCGCCCCGATCGACAGCATCAGCAACAGCGCAAGCACACCCAAGAGCAACAGCTCGTGATACGCGATCGTACCCCAGGACCGCAGGAACCGCTCCCACTGCGACACGCCGATAGGGCAGTGATAGGTGTTGGGGCCGGTGATCACGCCCGATAGAAAGGCCAGTTCGATCCACCCCCAGATCGCCAGCGCCGCAAGGAAGGCGATATAGGCCGCCGCAACATCCGTGCTTTCCAGCGTGCCGACAAATCCCGCAACGCCCAGGCCAAGCACCGGCAGCCCGTAAAGGACCGACCAGATATGCCCGTCGCGCCCGCGTTCGTCAGCCGTCTTGACGACCCACAGGATCGCCCCGGTGGAAAACCACCAGGCAAACAGCGCAAAGAGCGCGGCAAACCAGGGCGAGGCGATCATGGGCCCCCCCAGCGGATGCGCGGGCCCCGGGGATCGCCCGGGACAGCCGCGGTGTTATGCCAGAAGGCTGCGGTCAATAGGTCGGCTCCAGGCGGGTGTTCGTTGGCACCACATGCTTTTTCGCGGGGATCGTATAGAGCGACACAAAGGCCAGCCCCGCCCGCATCCCGGCGCTCAGCTGGCCCAGTTTCCCGGCAAGCCCGCCGCGCTTCTTGGCGGCATCCATATCGACCGACGCCTTTTGCAGCCGCTTCAGCCCGGGCATCCAGCGGGGGTGGTCGATGTCCAGCGTGATCGGGAAGATCTGTTTCGAGATTTCCGAGGTCTTGCGGAACACTTCCTGCCCGTACCAATCGGGATCGACGCCCAGCGCGGCGTGGAAGGCCGGGCGCTGATGATCGCGCACGTACATGGTGGAATAGACAGCGGTGAGGAAGAACTTGACCCACAGCACATTGCGCCCGCTCGTCAGCTTGGGGTCGGTCTTCATCAAAAGCGCGAAGGCCTCACCATGGCTGAACTCATCATTGCACCACTCGCGGAACCACTTGAAGATCGGGTGGAACCGATGCTCGGGGTTTGCCTCAAGATGGCGGAAGATCGTGATGTAGCGGGCGTAGCCGATCTTCTCTGACAGGTAGGTCGCGTAGTAGATGAATTTCGGGCGGAAGTAGGTGTACTTCTTCTTCTGTGTCAGGAACCCAAGGTTCACCGCCACACCCACTTCGCGCAGCGCATCGTTGATGAACCCGGCATGCCGCGCCTCATCCCGCGCCATCAGCTGGAATAGCTGGGTGATATCGGCGTTATTCCCGCGGCGCTTCATCTCCTTGTACAGGACGCAGCCCGAAAACTCGGCCGTGCAGGACGAGATAAGGAAATCGATGAACTCCTTGCGCAGCTCGGGGTCCATGCCGTCCCAGTCGATGTGATCCCAGTCCTCGTTCTTGCGGAAATGCCCCTTGTTGGGGTCGCTCACCATCTGCGCGATCAGCTTGTCCCAATCCTCGCGCACCGAGCTTACATCGATGGCATCGAGCTCATCGAAATCGGTGGTGTAGAAGCGGGGCGTCAGCAGGGTGTCCTGCATCGCCACGGCGGTGGCGCTTTCGCTGTCGATAACGGCCTGCGCCTCTTGGATGGCGAGGCCTTCTTCGACGGTGGTGGCATCGGCGGTATGTGTGGGGGTCTGGACGTTCATAGCGTGGCCTCCTCCGAGAATGAGAACTCGCAAAGCTCCATGAACTCAAAATCGCCGGTCATCCGGGTCCACAACCGCTCAAGCGCGCTGGCCCGCGTGATCCGGGCCTCGCGCTGTTCGATGACCACCTCGCCATATGGCGCCATAACCGGTGGGCCCTGTACCAGAACCTCGTCGCCAGGGTGGACAACGGCACCATTGTCGAAACGGACATGCGCATGCAGACTGTCAAACTTGTGGCTCACTTCGACGGTGCAGGGCGCCGTCTCATACTCTCGCGTCAGTAGTCCCATAATCGGTTCCCTCTCGATTACTCTTGGAAGAGGCGCGTAAAGTGCGCCTTGTTGCCTTGGCCGAATGACGACAGCTCCACCTGCCATCCGGTTGCGGGGTCGGTCAGCGTCATGCGACCGCTTTCGAATTGCTTGACCGTGACGGCCGGGTTGCCCTCGACACGCGCGACCAGCCGTGCGCGGCGCAGACCCGAACGGATTACGGTGACAAAGGCGCCGTGTTCGCTGTCCATCAGAAACGTCCCATCGGGTGTGGTCACGCGTGCGGCGTTGCCGTCCCCGTCGAGGATGATCTGATGCTCGGCCACCACCGGCTCCTCCGGGGCCACGCCGGTCAGCGGGCGGTCGGTGAGCACGGCGTATGAGGTGATCGCCAGCGACGCCAGCGCAAGCCCGAACATCGCATAGACCAGGCGCTTGGGGATCATCTCCTTGTCGCGCTTCTGCATCTCGGCGCGTTCGGCGTCGTAGTAAAGCCCGTTGGGTGTGCGTCCATGTGCCATGTCGAAGCCCCCTACTCTGCCGCGACGGCGCCGCCGGTGGCGGGCTTCAGCGCGATTTCGGGCTGGCTGATCCGGGTTTCGGCCGCCTCCGAGAAGATGCGGGCCACGGTCTCGGCCTCGGGGATCGACCGCATCGCGGGCTGGGTCTTCTTCATGCGCCAGGGCCGGACATGCGGCCAAAGCACCAGATAGCTCAGCCGCGTCTCGCCCAGGGTGTCAAAGACAAGCGTGCCGGTGCCGTCGCGCCGGGTCACCAGATCGGCCGAACCGATGCGCGTATAGGGCAGGTTCAGCGTCACCGTCAGCGCCGCGCCCACACGCAGCGCGACCCGCGCGGTGGTGATCGTGTAGACGGTGCTGCGCGCCATGACGAGCGCCATGACCAGCAGCACCCCGCAGGTGACAAGCCCGAGGACCAGAAAGGGAATGCCCTGCAGCGCGGCCTGGGCCAGGGGCAGTTCGGTCGACGACACCCCCGCCCGCCAGATCGCCAACAGCACGAAATAGCCCGCGACCCAGTGCAGGTTCAGCGCATCCCGCGCCAGCGCATAGGTCTTGGGCTTGCCTTGCCACAGGATCATCTCTCCTGCCGGCGGCGTCTCCGGCAGTCCCTCGATCGGCTCCACGGCGAAATCGTCATGTGGCATGGCTGGTGCCCTTTCTGTTCCCTTGGGATGTCACGCGGGCGCCGCTTCCACGACGGCGCCCGCGCGCAGCGTCACGAATAAAGCGTGCCGCCCGCGTAGTAAGCGCAGACCTTGTCTTCCTCGAGCTTGGTGATCTGGCCGGTTCCGGCGATCTTCGGAACCCCATCGAAATGCGCGGCGTTGAGCGAGCGGACCTTCACCCACTTTTCCTGGATCCGCGCCATGGTGATCGGCACCAGGCGCTTGCCCTGGCCCCATTCGCTTGCCAGTTCGTACTCGACATAGCGGACCATGTGCTCGGCGGCGTCGATCCACATCTCGGTGACGTGGCCGATGACCTGATCGTCCCGGCTCAGCACCGGCAGGCCGCGCGGGTCGCGCCCGGCAGACACAAAGAACGCGTCATGCCCCGCCATCGGCGTGATCTTGGGATGGCCGTGGCCGTCAAGTTCCGGTTCATCGCGGCGCGGCACCCAGCTCGCGGGGCCCACGCCGTCGGCCATCGGGTCACCCGTCGGCGCAAGCGGATAGCCCCCCGCCTCGGACGTGCGCGCCATCGCGAGATTTTCGCGCCGGTGCGCGGCCTCGTTCTCGGGCGAAGGCACCGTCAGCTCGCCTTTGCCATCGCGCAGCTTGAAGGTTTTTGGCGAAGGCACCGGGAACGGGCCCTGGTTGGGCGTGACGTTGCCGTCTTCGTCCTCCAGCGGATAGCCTTCCCGCATGTTCTCGGTTTGCAGGTAGAAGATCAGCCCTGCAAAGAAGAACCAGAAGAGCCAGATACTCAGGCTCGCCAGATCAAAATTTCCAAAGAAGTTGACGCCGACCATAGTTGGAACCTCCAGGGGTTAGGTGGGCAAGTCGGCAAGGCCGATCTTGCCGCTTTCCGTGGTTTTGGGTTGGATTCGGATGAAAGAGAGACGCACCAACGGCCCCAGCACGATGAGCGTGCCAAAGAGCAGGGCGATCTCCAGGTGATAGACAATCGAATAACCGGTGGCGGGTGAGGCCAGCACCTCGCCCAGCGCGCCCGACATGGCCAGCGCGCCGACGCCGTCGCGAATGGCCCCGCCCAGCGCGATGGCAAGCCCCGCCGCCGTCGCCTGCGCCGCGCCCCAGGCGCCCAGCGCGAGACCGCGCCCGGCCAAGCCCGCAGCCGGCAGCGTCATCGCCGCCGTCAGCGTGGCCACGGCGAAAAGCCCGCCGCCAAGGCCGATCCCCGCGGCGCCCACAAAGAACAATGCAGGCGAGGCCATGGGATCAGAGAAGATGACAAAGGAAAACGCCGTGATCCCCACAAGGATCCCGCGCGACGCCATCCGAAACGAGTCAAGCCCGCGCGACAGCCAGCGCGCCGCAAACCAGAAGCCGACCAACGCCCCGCCCGCCCACAGCGCGGTCAAAAGCGTTGTAGCCGACACCGACAGCCCCAGGATCTCACCCCCATAGGGTTCCAGCAGCACATCCTGCATGTTGAAGGCCATGGTGCCCAGGAACACCACGGCCAGAAGCCGCCCGGCATCCCCACCCTGCGCGAAATCCGCCCAGGCCTCGGCAAAGCGCGGGCGCGGCGCCGCACGCTCTTCCCGGGTCATCGGGCGCACATGTTCCTGCTTCCACAGCGCGATCACGTTGATGATCAACGTCGCCAGCGCCGCGCCCTGCACCACCTGGATCAACCGCAGCTGGCTGAAATCGCGCAAGAGGTACCCCACGATCAGCGCCGAGACGCCCATTCCGATGAGGAACATCACATAAAGCAGCGCCACCACGCGGGGCCGCGTTTCATCCGTGGCCCGGTCGGCCGCCAGCGCGAGCCCGGCGGTTTGCGTCATGTGCATGCCCAGACCGGTCATCAGGAACGCCAGCGCTGCCAGCACCTCGCCCGCCCAGGTCGGCCCAACCGTCTGGTCGCCCGACAGGACCAGCAAGGCAAAGGGCATCACCGCCAGGCCACCCATCTGCCAGAGCGACCCGAACCACAAAAACGGGATCCGCTTCCATCCGATGGCCGAGCGATGGGTATCGGACCGAAAGCCCAGCAGCGCGCGGAACGGCGCGATCAGGACCGGCAGCGCGATCATCACCGCCACCACCATCGCCGGCACGCTCAGTTCGACGATCATCACCCGGTTCAGCGTGCCGAGCAGCATCACGGTCGCCATGCCCACCGACACCTGGAACAGCGCCAGTCGCAAAAGCTGACCCAGCGGCAGCGTTTCCGACGCCGCGTCGGCAAAGGGCAAGAAGTTGCCCGACAGCCGCTTGATCATGGATTTGGTCACGATCATGGGCGCAGCTCCAGACATTCCGAGATGTAGAAGCCGCTGGTGACACGATCGATCTTGGCCAGCTCGCCGCCCACCGCATCGGCCAGATGCTGATGCGCATGCGGGACCATCACGGGTGAGCGGTCCGAGCGTGGAAAGACTTTGCCCAGGCCCCAGAAGGTCATCAGAAACGGTGTGCGCGGCGCCACGGTAAACACCACACCCCCGCGGGTGCGCGATGCCAACCGGTCGAGCGCCGACACGATATCGGGCACGCTGTAGTAAATCAGACTGTCCATCGCGACGACAAAGTCATGCGCGCCCAAATCGCTCAGCATGTCGCCCGCAACAAACCGCACGCGGCCGCGCGCATTCTCGGGCAGGCGCGCCTGCGCCACCTCGATCAGCGCGGGCGAGATATCGACTGCCGTCACATCCGCGCCACGCGCGGCAAGCTCGGCGGTCATCTGCCCCGCGCCGCACCCGGCATCCAGAACGCGCACGCCTGTCAGATCCTCGGGCAGGCGCGACAGCATCAGCGCGCGCATCCGGTCGCGCCCGGCGCGCACCGTCTGCCGGATCTTGCTCACCGGCGCGTCCGAGGTCAGGCGTTCCCAGGTCTGGGTCGCCGTCCGGTCGAAGTAATCCTCAACCCGCGCGCGCGTCGCGTCATATGAGGCGGTTGTTGCCATCAATCGAAACCCAAGAGTTCAAAGATCTCGCGGTCGGGCAGCGGCGCAGGCGCCAACGGCTCGGTCCCCGCATAAAGCGTCTCGGCCAGCCGAAGGTATTCGGCGCGGGCGATGACGATGTCTTCGTCATCGGGCATCTCGAACAACGTCTTTTTCTTCAGGCGCGAGCGGCGGATGGCGTCGTAATCGGGCATGTGCGCGATGCGGCGGAATCCCACCGTCTCGCAATACCGGTCCACCTCGTCGGTGTCCTTCGACCGGTTCGCCACACAGCCCGCCAGCCGCACATTGTAATTCTTCGACTTCGCCTGCACCGCCGCGATGATCCGGTTCATCGCATAGATGGAATCGAAATCATTCGCGGTCACAATCACCGCGCGGTCGGCATGCTGCAACGGCGCGGCAAACCCGCCGCAGACCACATCCCCCAGCACATCGAAGATCACCACATCCGTGTCTTCCAGCATGTGGTGTTGCTTCAAAAGCTTCACCGTCTGCCCCACGACATAGCCGCCACAGCCCGTGCCCGCCGGCGGCCCGCCCGCCTCGACGCACATCACCCCGTTGAAGCCATTGGTCACGAAATCCTCGGGCCGCAGTTCCTCGGCGTGGAAATCGACCTCTTTCAGGATGTCGATCACGGTGGGCTGCAAATGCCCGGTCAGCGTAAAGGTCGAATCGTGCTTGGGGTCGCAGCCGATCTGCAAAACCCGCTTGCCCAGTTTTGAGAACGCCACCGACAGGTTCGACGAGGTCGTCGATTTGCCGATCCCGCCCTTGCCATAGACCGAGAACACCTTGGCCCCTTCGATCTTCATCGAGGCATCCTGATGCACCTGGACCGAGCCTTCGCCATCCTCGCCTTTCAGGACGGGCGGCGTCGCAAGCCCCCGCGCCTCAAGGCCCGCCCGTTCCCGCTCATTGGCCCGCGCCGCGGGAGGTGATTTCGCGTCAAGTGGGCTCATGGAGAACCTCCTGTTCAGGCGCCCAGGCGCCCTTCATCTTGGCAAAAATACTCATGTCGAAACCTGCGCCATCAGGCGAAACGCTGGGGTCAAAGCACTGGTTCATTCCGCGGCCACCCCCTCGATCCGGTCTTCTAATTCATCCGCTGCGTCCTGCAACGCGGCGAGCGTGGCATCGTCGGGCTGCCAGTAATCGCGGTCATTGGCTTCCAGCAGGCGGTTCGCCATCCGCGCAGACGCCTTCGGATTCAACTCCGCCAGCCGCCGCCGCATCTCGTCGTCGAGCACAAAGGTCTCGCTGATGCGCTGGTACACCCAGGGGTCGACCTGACCGGTCGTGGCCGACCAGCCCAGCGTGTTGGTGACCTGCGCCTCGATCTGACGCACGCCCTCATGCCCATGCTGCAGCATCCCTTCGAACCACTTCGGGTTCAGGCTGCGCGAGCGGGTTTCAAGCGCGACCTGATCCTTCAGCGTCCGCACCTTGCCCGCCCCGCGGGTCTGGTCGCCGATATAGATCGCCGCATCGCTGCCCCGCGCGCGTTTGACCGCCCGGCTGATCCCGCCCAGCGTGTCGAAATAGTGGTCGACGGTCGTCACCCCCAGCTCGACGGATTCGAGGTTCTGATAGGCGACGTCGACATCTTTCAACGTGCGCTGCAACAACGCCGCGTTGGGACTGGCCTTGCCGTTGCGCCCATAGGCAAAACTCTTGCGCGCCTCATAGGCATCGGCCAGCTCATCCTCATCGCCAAAGGCCGAACTATCGACCAGCGCATTGACGTTCGAGCCATAGGCCCCTTCGGCATTCGAGAACACGCGCAGCGCCGCGGTCTCCAGATCGCAGCCCATCTGCTCGGCATAGGCCAGCGCATGGGCGCGGATAAAGTTCTGCTCCAGCGGCTCATCCGCGCTCGCCGCTTTCCACGCCGCCTCGGCCAGCATCCGCGTCTGCAACGGCAGCAAATCCCGGAAAATCCCCGACAGCGTCATCACCACGTCGATCCGCGGGCGGCCCAACTCCTCCAGCGGCACCAGATCCGCCCCGCAGAGCCGCCCATAGCTGTCAAACCGCGGCGCGGCCCCCATCAGCGCCAGCGCCTGCGCGATCGGCCCGCCATCGGATTTGATGTTGTCCGACCCCCACAGCACCAGCGCCACTGTGCGGGGCAGCGCGTCATGCGTCTCCAGCAGCAGTTGCGCCTGCTTGGCGCCATCCTGCATCGCGAACGCCGTCGGCATCCGGAACGGATCAAACGCATGGATGTTCCGCCCCGTGGGCAACACATCGGGCGACCGGATCAGATCGCCGCCCGGAACCGGCGGGATGTACCGCGCCTCAAGCGCGCGCATCAGCGCGGGCAGTTCCGCATCCTGACCCAACAGGTCCGCGACACGGGCCCGTGTTTCCTCATCGGTCTCGGCCATCACGCGCAAATGCTCGGCCCGCGCGGCCTCAGTCATGGGCTGGCCCACCACATGCAGGCCTTCGGGGATCAGCGCATCTTCGGTTTCCAGCAAGGTCAGCCACAACGCTTCCGGGTCCGCCCCGGCCAGATCCACCGCCGCCGCCTGATCCGCGATCAGCGCCTCCAGATCCCCGCGTTCGGCGCTGCCCGGCTCCAGCCCGCGCCAGCGCGTGACGCTGTCCTTCAGCTCTTGAAGGCCTTTGTAAAGCCCCGATGCGGCCAAGGGCGGCGTCAGGTGCGTCACCGTCACCGCGTTCGACCGGCGCTTGGCCAGCGTCGCCTCGCTGGGGTTGTTCGAGGCATAAAGGTACACGTTCGGCATCTCGCCGATCAGCCGGTCGGGCCAGTCGCGCGCGCCCAGCCCCGTTTGCTTGCCCGGCATGAACTCAAGCGCCCCATGCATCCCGAAATGCAGGATCACGTCCGCCCGATAGGTATCGCGCAGCCAGGTGTAGAAGGTCATGAAGGCGTGCGTCGGGGCAAAGCCCTTTTCAAACAGCAACCGCATCGGGTCGCCCTCGTACCCAAAGGTCGGTTGGACGCCAACGAACACATTGCCGAAATGCTGGCCCAGAACGAACACCCCGCGCCCGTCCGATTGCACCCGGCCCGGTGCGGGGCCCCAGACCTCTTCGATCGCACTCAGATGCGGGGTGCCGCGCACGATGGTATCGGCGTCCACATGGGCGGCGACATTCGCCTCTTGACCGTACTGGTCGGCATTGCCCTGCAAAACGGCGATGCGCAGGTCCTCGACCGTGGCCGGAACCTCCACGTCATAGCCTTCGGCCCGCATGCGTTTCAGCGTGTTGTGCAGGCTCTCAAACACCGACAGGTAGGCCGCCGTGCCCACCGCCCCGGCATTTGGCGGAAAGCCAAAGAGGACGATCCCCACCTTCTTTTCGGCGTTTTCGGCCCGGCGCAGTTTGGCCAGGCGTAGGGTCTTTTCAGCCAGCCGTTCGATCCGCTCCAGGCAGGGGGCCATCGCTCGGCAATCGGACTCCACTTTGCAGTCATGCGCACAGCCATGGCACCCGTGTTCGCCATGCCGCCCGGCAAAGACCGTGGGGTTGGTCGCCCCGTCAATCTCGGGCAGCGCGATCAGCATGGTGGTTTCCACCGGGCCCAGCCCGCCATCCGACGCCGCCCACTGGCCCAAGGTCTGGAACTCCAGCGGATGTGCGGCGACATACGGCACATCGAGATCGCGCAGCACCTCGACCGCCGCGTCGCTGTCGTTGTAGGCGGGCCCACCGATTAGCGAGAACCCGGTCAGCGATACCATCGCATCGACCCGGCCCTTGAAAAACGCCTCGATCGCGGGCCGCCCGTCCAGCCCGCCCGCAAAGGCCGGCAGACAGCGAATGCCCTTGGCCTCGAACGCCCGGATCACCCCGTCGTAATGCGCCGCATCCGAGGCCAGGATATACGACCGCAGCATCAAGAGGCCGACGGTTGCCACCGGCCGCTCCGGCCCCGGCAACGCATCGATATCGGTGGTGATGTGGTGGCCCGGCAGATCCGGGTGGTAAAGCCCAACCTCGGGGTAATCGATCGGCGCCGCCGCCCCGCGCCCGCGCCAGGCGGCCTCACGGCTATAGCGCGAGACAAGGAAGCGGATCATCGCCTCGACATTGTCGTCCGACCCGCCCAGCCAGTATTGCATGGTCAGGAACCAGGCCCGCAGATCCTGTGCCTTGCCCGGGATGTATTTCAGGATCTTCGGCAAGCGGCGCAGCAGCTTCATCTGCTTTTCACCCGAAGCGGCCGAGGGTTTCGACGACCCCCGCAACCGCTTGAGCAGCGCCATCGCCCCGCTTGCGGGTTTGGCCATGTCCAGATCGCCCATCCGCGTCAGCTTGACGACCTGTGGGTCGGCAATCACCCCGATCATTGCATCGCAGTGATCCCGCCGCGCCTGCAGATCGGGCAGGATCGCCTGGATATGCTCTTCGATGAACAACAGGTTTGCGACAACGATATCGGCATGGCGCACCGCATCGCGCGCCAGATCCAGCGCGGCGGGGTTCTCGGCCCACTCGGCGGCGGCATGCACCGTCACCGACAGCCCCGGAAACTCCCCCGCCAGCCGTTCTGACACGCGCGCCGCGGGCCCCGCGGAATGCGCGTCCAGCGTGACGATCACCACGCGGTAGCCGGGGATATGGCTGTCATCGCGCATAGTGGGCTTTCGCTTCGTAAAGGGTATCGACGCTGATCTCGGCCACGCCCCGCTCGGCGGCGAAGAGCTCGGTATTGCGCCGCGCCTTGCCGCGCACAAAGAACGGGATCTTCTTCAACTCGCGCTCGGCGTCGGGCAGCCAGACGACCGACCCGTCGTTCTGCACCACCGGGATCTCGGGCGCGGGCTCTTCGACGGCTTCAGCCTCCGCGACCGAGCGTGGCGCATGCCCGCCATGGTGGCTTGGCCCCGCCGCATCGTGGAACTCAAAATCCTCGCGGAACATGTGCAGCAGATGCTCTTCCAGCCCCATCACCAGCGGATGGACCCAGGTGTCAAAGATCACATTCGCGCCTTCCCACCCCATCTGCGGGCTGTAGCGCGCGGGGAAATCCTGCACATGCACGGGCGCCGAAATCACCGCGCAGGGGATGCCCAACCGCTTGCCGATATGGCGCTCCATCTGGGTGCCCAGGATCATCTCGGGCTGCGCCGCCTCGATGGCTTCCTCGACGACGAGGTAGTCATCGGTGATCAGCGGCTCGACCCCGAACTCTTTCGCCAGGGCTCGGATATCGCGCGCAAATTCGCGGTTGTAGCAGCCAAGGCCCGCAACGGTGAACCCCATCTCATCCCGCGCGATCCGCGCGGCGGCCTTCACATGGGTCGCGTCGCCAAACAGGAACACCCGCTTGCCGGTCAGATAGGTCGAGTCGACCGACTTCGAATACCAGGGCAGCCGCAGCCGCGCGGTATCCGCCACGCCGGTCACACCGGTGATCTCGCGCACCTCGGCGATGAAATCCTGCGTCGCCCCCACGCCGATCGGCACCACCTTGGTGTAGGGCTGATCAAAGTTCCGCTCGAGGAACCGCGCCGCCGCCTCGCCCGTCTCGGGGTACATCAGCACGTTGAAATGCGCCGCGGGCAGCCGCACGATATCTGCCGGGCTGGCGCCCATCGGGGCCACCACATTCACGCCGATCCCCAGGTCATGCAACAGCGCCGTGACCTCTTCGATATCGTCGCGATGCCGGAACCCCAACCCCGTGGGCCCGATCAGGTTCGCTGTGATCGTCGCCGTTTTCTCTTGCGGGGCCGCCAGATGGCGAACGATCTGAAAAAACGTCTCGTCGCAGCCGAAATTCTCTTTCCGCTGATAGCTCGGCAGCTCCAGCGGAATAACCGGGATCGGCAGGCCCATCGTCTCGGCCAGCCCGCCGGGATCGTCCTGGATCAGCTCGGCGGTGCAGGACGCGCCGACAATGATCGCCTGCGGTTGGAACCGCTCATAGGCATCGCGGCAGGCATCTTTGAAGAGATGCGCCGTGTCCGATCCCAGATCGCGCGCCTGAAAGGTTGTGTAAGTCACCGGCGGGCGGTGATCGCGCCGTTCGATCATCGTGAAGAGCAGATCGGCATAGGTATCGCCCTGTGGGGCGTGCAGCACATAGTGCAGCCCCTTCATGCCCGTCGCGACACGCATCGCGCCGACATGGGGCGGGCCCTCATATGTCCAGACGGTCAGCTTCATTGCGCCGCCTCCAGCCGCAGCTTGTCGCGCCGCACCAGGGGCCGCGAGAACAGCCCCGCCAGATCGCCTGCCTGTTCGTAGAAATGCACCGGGGTAAAGACGAGCTCGATGGCCCATTTCGTGGCCATCCCCCGCGCCTCCAGCGGATTGGCGAGGCCCAGCCCGCAAACTGTCAGGTCCGGATCTGCTGCAATCACGCGGTCCAGCTGCCGGTCGACATCCTGCCCTTCGGAAATCACCGGCCCCTGCGCGATCAGGTCCAGATCCGGCCCGACGACTTGTTTGTGAATAAAGGGAGAGCCAATCTCGACCGCCTCCATCCCGCATTCGCGGGTCACAAAGCGGGCAAGCGGAACTTCCAACTGGCTATCGGGGAAGAAAAAGATCGACCGGCCCTGCAGCTCTTGCGACTGCGCCGCGATGGCCTTGCGCGCGCGGGCCCGCGGCGCGGAGGTCACGCGATCGAACACCTCTTCGGAAACACCGAATTCCGCGGCCACGGCGCGCAGCCACGCGGTTGTGCCCTCTTCTCCGAACGGAAACGGCGCTGCGATGTGGCGCGCGCCCCGGCGGGTGAGCGCGGCATGCGTGTCGCCCAAAAACGGCTGGGTTAGCGCAAAGACGGTGTTCGGGCCCACGCCCGCCGTCTCAGACGCACGGCGCGACGGCAGGCACCGCACCGGGCCGATGCCCAGCGCCTCAAGCAGCCCCAGCGCCTGATCCTCGACCACATCGGGCAAGGCACCGACAAGCAGCAGCTCCCGCGCATCGGTCGCAGGCATCGCCGGCACCATAGAGGCCAGGCACGCATCTTCGCCCTGTGTAAACGTCGTCTCGATCCCCGAACCCGAAAAGTTCAGGACACGCACATGCGGCGCATGTTCCTGGGTGAGACGTTCCGCCGCACGTGCCAGATCAAGCTTGATCACCTCCGACGGGCACGACCCGACAAGGAACAATTGCCGTATGTCAGGCCGCCGTGACAGCAACCGGGCCACTTCGCGGTCCAGTTCTTCGTGGGCGTCCGCCAAACCGGCAAGATCGGTCTCTTCAAGAATCGCCGTCCCGAATCTGGGTTCGGCAAAGATCATCACACCAGCCGCCGATTGCAGCAGATGGGCGCAGGTCCGCGATCCGACGACCAGGAAAAACGCGTCCTGCATCTTGCGGTGCAACCAGATGATGCCGGTCAATCCGCAGAACACTTCGCGCTGCCCGCGCTCTTTCAGAACGGGGACATCGCGACAGCCGGTGGCGGCGGGGATCGGGCTGTGGTCGTTCATGCCGCCACCTCGCCCTCAAGCCGGGCCATCCGCAGCTTCCACAGGAACTGACCGGCGTTGATCACATAGGCGACATAGGCCGCCAGCGCGATCGCCATTTCACCGCTCGGATCCAGCGAACCCGTTGAAAGCGCCCAGATATATGCGGTGTGCAAGGCAATGACGACAAAGCTGAACACGTCTTCCCAGAAGAACGCGGGCGCAAACAGCCACTTGCCGAAGACCACCTTCTCCCAGATCGAGCCGGTGATCATAATCGCGTAAAGAAAGCCCGTTTTGACCAGAATCGACACCGTCGCGGCGGCATACCCCTCGCCGGTCCAGACATAGCGCAACACCAGCGCGAGCGAGACCACAAAGACAAGGAACTGCGCGGGCGCCAGAACACCCTGGACCACCGTCCAGACAGTCGCATCGCGCCGCGCCCGTTCGGCGGCGGTATAGAGCCGTGATCCAGACGGATCAGATGCTCCCGATGCTGTCATGAAATCCTCTCCCAGCGGTCTTTGCCTTGGTCAGACTACTTCTGTAACGGCGAAAGTGTCAATTATAACTTACACTCTGAAAATGACAGTTCGCGCAAAACTTACGCACCCTGAAAACACCGCCAGCCACATTTGTTTTTCGTTAAAAAACAGTATATTTTTGCCAGAATGGCCCGGTTTTGGGCGCTTGCAGCAGGCACGGCTGTCAATTTACTTTGACATTCCAGCACCCATATACGACCCTCCGAATATTCTGGCCGCCCGCGACTCACATGCGCGTGGCCGGGCCCGCCGTCTGAGATTGAAATCGATGACCGATCATCAGGACAGAATCCGCTCACTGCTCGATGCTGGCGCCACCCCGACGGTGGAATCGCTGGCCGAACGTGCCGTGGCCGTTCTGGCGTCGAAGCGGGCGAACTCGGGCCAGGTTCTGTCAGAAAAGCTTGTGCAGGATCTGATCGACAGCGCGGGGTCGGATGATCCGGTCCATACGCTCGAAACCATCGCCGACATTCAGCGCGCGGGTGTCCCCGCGCGTGAGATCATCGATTACTACATACCAGAGGCGGCGCGCCGACTTGGCGACAAGTGGTGCGAAGATGAGCTTGGGTTTGCCGATGTCACGATCAGCGTGGCACGGCTGCAGCGCGCGCTGCGCGAAATCGGCGTTGCCCCCCGCCAAAACGCCTCCGCCGGCCATCGGGTGGCCTCTGTCCTGGTCACCGTGGTCGAAGGCGAATTTCACACGCTCGGCGCGATGGTGCTGACCGAACAGTTCCGGCGGCTGGGTTTGTCCGTCCGGCTGCTTTTGGGTAACGAAGATTTTGAGGCGCAACGGGTTGTTGCCACAGGGGATTTCGACGCTATTTTTGTGTCCGTAGGGGTGGCGGAACGGCTCGGGGTGACCCGTGACCTCATCGCTGACCTGAGCCAGGTGCTGCCGAAAGCGACGCCGATCGTCGTGGGTGGGGCCATTGGAATAAGTGAAAGAGACGTAAAGAAGCGGACCGGTGCAGATTTCGCAACTAATGACCCTCAAGAAGCGTTGCGCCTGTGCGGTCTGACGATTTCACCTCAAGGCGCAAGGCGACGCGCGACCTCGGTCTAAGCGATGAGAGCGCCGGGCCCTTCGGAGACGGCAAGGTGAGCTCCCGCGGCACGCGATACTGGAGCAGCGGGTCAATCCCGCTGATCGGTCCCGATGTTCTGGGCGACATCATCTCGACCGCCGGGGATCTTGGCATCGTCATCTCGGATGTCGGCCAGATCCTGAGTGTTCTCGTGAACCCCGCCCATCCCAGCTTTGGTCGTCTCGATCACTGGGAAGGCCACGACATCCGCGACTTCCTCAGCTCCGAAAGCGTGCCCAAGCTCGACGCGCAGCTTGATGCGTTCTCGTCCGGCGGCGAAACGATGCGCGCGATGGAGCTTAATCACAGCGATAGCGGCGATTGGGAATTCCCGATCCGCTATACACTCCACCAGATTGGTCCGGACGGGGCCTTGCTAATGCTGGGCCGCGACCTGCGCCCGATTGCCGAGATGCAGCAGCAGCTCGTCAAGGCCCAGATGGCGCTTGAGCGTGATTACGAAACACAGCGCGAACACGACACGCGCTTCCGCGTGCTGCTCGACAGCGTGCGCGAGGCGGTGGTGTTCGTCTCGATGGCCTCGGGCCGCGTGACCGATGCCAACCCGGCGGCCTGTGCCCTGTTGGGCGCCAGCCAAAGTGATCTGAACGGTGCCGGTTTCGCGCAAGAGTTTGACAGCCGCAAAAAGGGCGAGCTGATCGATCACCTGTCGAACATGGCGATGTCCGAAGGCGCAAAACCGATCGAGGTCGCCTCGCGCAGATCGCGCAAGCGGATCCTGATCGCGCCGCTGATGTTCCGGGCGGCGGGCGAGCGCTACCTTCTCTGCCGTCTCGAAAACGCGGATGAAGTTGAACAAACCCCCGATGAGCTGACCGAAAACCTCAACGCGCTCTACCAAGAAGGCAGCGACGCCATCGTCTTTACCGATGGCAACGGTGTGATCCTGTCGGCGAATGAGGCATTCCTGAACCTCGCCGATGTCGCCCACGTGACCCTCGCCCGCGGCAGACCGCTGGCCGAGTTCTTTGCGCGCGGAACCGTGGATTCAAAGGTCCTGATCGACAACGCCACGCGGTCGGGCACGATGAGCATGTATGCCACCAAGCTCACATCGGAATTCGGCGGTGAGACGTCGGTCGAAATCTCGGCCACCTACCTAAATGACCGCGCCAATCCTTCCATGGTCTTCGTCATCCGCGATGCCAGCCGCGTCGACGCCGTGCGGCGGCCCGGGGTCGCGGTCAGCGACGATGGCGTGCGCAGCGTGATGGAGCTTGTCGGTTCGGCCACGCTGAAAGACATCGTCAGCGAGACGACCGATGTCGTCGAAAAGATGTGCATCGAAACGGCTGTGGAACTCACCCGCAACAACCGCGTCGCCGCGGCCGAGATGCTGGGCCTCAGCCGGCAAAGCCTGTACGTCAAGCTGCGTAAATACGGGCTTTTGAACAAAACGCCCAACTAGCAATCACAGCGATTTTCGTGACGTTTTGACCCGCTTTTCCGGGCAATGAACGCTTGTGCGACTCGCGTTGTCAATCTAGCTTGACAGCATGTCTGTCACCTCAGTCATACAGACGCGCCGGTGGCCCGAACCATCCGCCCTGCTAGAGCTGATCAAACCGATCACCTGGTTCCCACCGATGTGGGCCTATCTGTGCGGCATCGTCTCGTCCGGCGTCTCCCCGACAGAGAGTTGGGGCCTCGTCATCCTGGGCGTGATCCTCGCCGGGCCCGTGGTCTGCGGGATGAGCCAGGCGGCAAACGACTGGTGCGACCGGCATGTCGACGCAATCAACGAACCGGGCCGCCCGATCCCCTCGGGCCGGATCCCCGGGCGCTGGGGCCTGTACGTGGCGCTGGCCATGTCGGCGCTGGCCCTCTGGATGGGCTCGCTTCTGGGGCCCTGGGGCTTTGGCGCGACCGTCTTTGGCGTGATCGCGGCCTGGGCCTATTCGGCGGAACCCGTGCGGCTCAAACGCTCGGGCTGGTGGGGGCCGGGACTGGTGGGCCTGTGCTACGAAGGACTGCCCTGGTTCACCGGCGCGGCGGTGCTGGCGGCGGGCGCCCCGGCGGCGCCCGTGGTGATTGTCGCCTTTCTCTATGCCGCAGGCGCGCATGGCATCATGACGCTCAACGACTTCAAGGCGCTTGAGGGCGATCGCCAGATGGGCGTGCGCTCGCTGCCCGTCACGCTCGGCCCCGAGGTCGCGGCCAAGATCGCCTGTATCGGCATGGCCCTCCCGCAGATGATCGTGATCTCGATGCTCTTTGTCTGGGGCCGGCCCTGGCACGCGCTCGCGGTCACCGCGGTTCTGCTACTGCAATTCGCGGCCATGCGGGTGATGCTGCGCGATCCCCGCGCCAAAGCGCCCTGGTACAACGCCACCGGCGTGACGCTGTACGTGACCGGAATGATGATCACCGCCTTTGCGGTCCGAACAATCGGCAACGGCTTATGACGCTCTCTTGGTTTTCAATCGTTCGGCTGGGGTTCGTCCAGATGGCACTGGGCGCCATTGTCGTTCTGACGACCTCGACACTGAACCGGCTGATGGTGGTCGAACTGGCACTGCCCGCGGTGCTGCCCGGCCTCCTGGTCGCGCTGCACTACGGCATCCAGATCACGCGCCCGTCCTGGGGCTTTCTCAGCGACAAGGGCGGCAACCGGACCCTCTTTATCATCGGCGGGATGTCGGTTCTGGGCGCGGGCGCCTGGCTGGCCGCCGCGGCGATCCCGGTCTTTGAGACCGGCTTTGGTGCGGGCCTGGCACTGTCGATCTTTGCCTATATCCTGATTGGTCTGGGCGTCGGCGCCTCGGGCACCTCGCTGCTTGCTCTGTTGGCCACGGCCACCGCACCGCGCCGCCGCGCGGCGGCGGCCACGATCACCTGGCTGATGATGGTCTTTGGCATCGCGGTGACCGCCACGACCGTGGGCCGCTTCCTCGACCCCTACAGCGCGGCTTTGCTCTTGCGCATCGTGGGCATCGTCGTGCTCGGTGCGATTGCCGTGACAATCCTGGCGATCTGGCGCGTCGAACGCGGGGTCGCCGCACAGCCCGAGCCCGAGACGGCAAGCTTCCGCGAAGGGTTTGCACAGGTCTGGCGCGAACGCCGCGCGCGGAATTTCACGATCTTCGTCTTTGTCTCGATGACCGCGTATTTCATGCAAGAGCTGATCCTCGAACCCTATTCCGGCCTCGTCTTCGGCTTTACGCCGGGCCAGTCGACCTCGCTCTCGGGGGCGCAGAACGGCGGTGTCTTTCTTGGCATGCTCACCGTGGGCATCGCGGCCACCGGCCTGCGGATCGGCTCGTTGCGCAGTTGGGTGATTGCCGGCTGCCTCGGCTCGGCCGCCGCGCTTGGCGCCATCGCCATGGCCGGGGCCTATGGTCTGGGCATCCTCGTCCCCGCGGTTGTTGCGCTTGGCATCTTCAACGGCGTCTTCGCCGTCGCGGCAATCGGATCGATGATGGCGCTGGCCGGCGAAGGCCGCGGACGTCGCGAAGGCACGCGCATGGGCCTTTGGGGCGCGGCCCAGGCCATCGCCGCGGGGTTTGGCGGGTTGCTCGGCGCCGCCGCCGTCGATGCGCTGCGCGCGGGCCTGACAGATACGGCGGCCTTCGGCACGGTCTTTATCGCCGAAGCCGCCCTTTTCACCGTGGCGGCGCTGATGGCCGTTCGCATCCTTGATGCCGGACGCACACCCACCGCCGCCCATCTGGTTCCAGGAGAATGAGCATGATCTACGACGTCATCGTTGTCGGCGGCGGCCCCGCTGGCGCCACCGCTGCCGAAGACCTCGCCCGCGCAGGTCGCCGGGTCGCGATGATCGACCGCGATGGCCGGATCAAGCCCTGCGGCGGCGCGATCCCGCCCCGGCTGATCAGCGACTTCGACATCCCCGAAAGCCAGATTGTGGCCAAGATCAGCACCGCCCGCATGATCTCGCCCAGCCACCGCCATGTCGATATCCCGATCGAGAACGGCTTTGTCGGCATGGTCGACCGCGAACATTTCGATGAATACCTGCGCCAGCGCGCGGCCCGCGCAGGCGCCCATCGCAACACCGGGACGTTCAAACGGATCGAACGCGACGGCGACGGCACCCACGTGGTCTTCCGCGACAAGGTCAGCGGAAATGAGATGCGGCTGACCGGCAAGATCGTGATCGGCGCGGACGGCGCACGCTCAGATGTCGCCCGCCAAGAGGTGCCCGGCGGCGACGAGATCCCCTATGTCATCGCCTACCACGAAATCATCAAGGCCCCCGGCGCCGTGGGGGAATACGACCCACAGCGCTGCGACGTGGTCTATGACGGCGCGATCTCGCCCGATTTCTACGGCTGGGTCTTCCCGCATGGCGCCTCGGCCTCGGTCGGCATGGGCACCGGCATCGAAGGGATCGATCTGAAGAAAGCCACCGCCGATCTGCGCGCCGCCAGCGGGCTGACCGAATGCGAAACCATCCGCAAGGAAGGTGCGCCGATCCCGCTCAAGCCGCTCGACAAGTGGGACAACGGCACGGATGTGGTGCTCGCCGGCGATGCCGCGGGGGTCGTGGCCCCATCCTCGGGCGAGGGAATCTATTACGCGATGGTCGGCGGGCGTGTGGCCGCAACGGCCGCGCAGGCCGCGCTCGCCTCGGGTAAGGCCCGGGATCTCGCGCTGGCGCGCAAACTCTTCATGAAAGAACACAAGACCGTCTTCAAAGTGCTCCGCGCCATGCAGGACGCCTATTACAAATCGGATGAACGGCGAGAGCGCTTTGTGTCGCTGTGTCATGATGTCGACGTGCAGCGCCTGACGTTCGAGGCGTATATGAACAAAAAACTCGTTCGCGCCCGGCCCATGGCCCACCTGAAGATCGGGCTGAAAAACCTGGCGCATCTCACGCGGCTTGTTCCGGAAGCCTATACATGACCAATACAATCCCCGCCTGGATCGAGGGAAAGCTACGGCCGGTCGACAAACTTGAGGTTCACCTGAGGGGCCTCAAGCACAAGGCCGTGTCGGTGTTCGTCATGCGGGGCGAGGCGGTGCTGATCCAGCAGCGCGCGCTTGAAAAATATCACACACCGGGGCTCTGGGCGAACACCTGCTGCACCCACCCCGAATGGGAAGAGCCGGCGATTGACTGTGCGATCCGCCGCCTGCGGCAAGAGCTGGGCATCACCGGCCTGTACCCGGCGCATCGCGACCGGATCGAATACCGCGCCGATGTGGGCGGCGGCATGACCGAACACGAGGTGGTGGACATCTTCCTCGCCGAGGCACCGGTCGACATGGTGATGTCGCCCAACCCCGAAGAGGTGATGCAAACGCGCTGGGTCGACCTCTACGACCTCGCGGCCGAGGTCGCCCGTTGGCCGGATCGCTTCACGCCCTGGCTGCGCATCTATCTCGACGAACACAAGGACCGGATCTTCGGGCGCCTCGTGCGCGCCTGATCGGGCCTAAAGCCACTCAAACGGATAAGTAGGTCTCTTCGAAGAGACCTAGGGCACCCGCGATGCCTCGCGCGCAGTCACCGAACACTCGCTCTCGGTGGCGGCACCGCGCCAAGGCACTGGGCCCTTCCCGGACCGCCGCCGTGGAAAACTTTGAGTTCTCGTCGAAACGCTCTAAGCGCGCGCTTGACCCACGGGCAAGGTCACCGCGCCCAGCGCCTCCACCGCCGCGGTTGCAATGTCGCGCGCGGTCAGCCCGGCATCGGCATACATGTCTGCCGGGCTCGCCTGATCGATGAACCGGTCAGGCAGCGTCAGCGTGCGGACCCGCAATCCCCGGTCCAGCCCGCCGCTATTGGCCAGGTGGTGCAACACATGCGCGCCAAACCCGCCTGCGGCCCCCTGTTCCACCGTCAAGAGCGCGCCGTGGTGCCGGGCCAATTGCCCGATCAGCGCGGTATCCAGCGGCTTGGCAAAGCGCGCATCCGCCACGGTGGCCGAAATGCCCAAGGCCTCAAGCTCTTCCGCCGCCGCGAGGCATTCCGCCAGATGCGCCCCAAAGGACAACAGCGCCACACCGTCGCCCTCCCGCACGATCCGGCCCTTGCCGATCTCCAGCGGCACACCCGTCTGCGGCAGCTCGACGCCTACGCCTTCGCCGCGCGGGAAGCGGAACGAAATCGGCCCCGCATCGTATTCCGCGGCCGTGGCCACCATATGCACCAGCTCGGCCTCGTCGCCAGCGCCCATCACCACAAAACCCGGCAGGTTGGCCAGATAGGCCACGTCGAACGCGCCGGCATGGGTCGCGCCGTCGGCGCCCACCAGGCCCGCGCGGTCGATCGCAAACCGCACCGGCAGCTTTTGCAGCGCCACGTCATGGACCACCTGGTCATAGCCGCGCTGCAGGAAGGTCGAATAGATCGCGCAGAACGGGCGCAACCCGCTGGCGGCCATCCCGGCGGCAAAGGTCACGCCATGCTGTTCGGCGATGCCCACGTCGAACACCCGGGCGGGAAAACGCTCGGCCATAATGTTGACGCCGGTACCCGATGGCATGGCCGCCGTGACCGCGACGATCCGCGGGTCCTGTTCCGCCGCCGCGGTCAGGCTCTTGCCAAAGACGCTGGTATAGCTTGGGGCGTTGCTCGTCGATTTCTTCTGCGTGCCCGAAGAGACATCGAACTTGGCCACGCCGTGGTACTTGTCGGCCGAGTTTTCGGCGGGCGCATAGCCCTTCCCCTTGACCGTGCAGCAATGGATCAGCACCGGCCCGGTGGTGCGGGCATGGGCGGCGCGCAGGACGGGCAACAGCTCTTCCATGTCGTGGCCGTTGACGGGGCCGACATAGGAAAAGCCCAGCTCCTCGAACATCGTGCCGCCGCCGGGAAAGCCGGTGACCAACTGCCGGGCGCGCCGTGCGCCTTCGCGGAAGGGTCCGGGCAGCGCGGCCTCAAAGCCTTCGGCCATCTTCTCGAACGCCGCCGCCTGCGGGGTGGCATAAAGGCCCGAGAGGTATTTCGACATCGCGCCCACCGGGGGGGCAATCGACATCTCGTTGTCGTTTAGAATGACGAACAGCCGCCGGTTTTCGTGACCGGCATTGTTGAGCGCCTCATAGGCCATTCCCGCGCTGATCGACCCGTCGCCAATCACCGCGATCGCGTCGCCTGTGGCCTGGCCCATGTCGCGGCCCACCGCAAAGCCCAGCGCGGCCGAGATTGAGGTCGAGGAATGCGCCGCGCCAAACGGATCGTATTCGCTTTCCGACCGCTTGGTGAATCCCGAAAGCCCGTCCTTCTGGCGCAGCGTCCGGATCCGGTCGCGCCGCCCGGTCAGCACCTTGTGGGGATAGCACTGGTGGCCCACATCCCAGATCAGCTTGTCAAACGGCGTGTTGAAGACGGCGTGGATCGCCACCGTCAGCTCGACCACGCCAAGGGACGAGCCCAGATGCCCGCCGGTCTCGGACACGGCCGAGATCACCTCGGCACGCAGCTCGTCGGCCAGCTGCGCGAGCTCCGCGTCCGAAAAAGCGGACAGATCCACAGGTCCTGCAACGCGGTCCAGCAAGGGGGTCTTCGGGCGGGTCATGGCAGCCTCCGGGGTCGCGGTGTCTTAGAAAAAAGACGCCGCAAGGGCGTGACCCTTGCGGCGCCAGGTTCCTGTAGCCAACAGGAAGGGAACCGGGGTGTGGAGACCCCGAGGATCGGACGCCGCTAGGCGTCCGAACCGGCTGTGAAAGGCGGCGATTGACACCGCCGCCTCTCAAACAAGTGCGCTCAGCACCCGCGCGCCCGTGTCCAGCGCCGCGAAGGGATCTTCGGGCAACAGGAACGACACTGCGCGGATGACGAGAAGGACGGCAATCACGCCAAACAGCACCAGGGCCGCATAGGCCGCCCCCATGGTCATCTGGCTCAGGATCCAGAAGCGCAGCGAAGGCTTGGGCGTGTTTTCCAGGTACCAGTCGTCATTTTTGGACATGATCGATTACTCCGCTGGAGGAAGGTAAGGCAGGAAGTCTTCCGGCGTCGCCGCGGGCACATAGTTCTCTGCCGCGCCATAGCCGTGCTGCTGCGCCCACAGGAACCAGTCGTCGACAACCGTGCCGGTGATCAGGATGCCGATGCCGCCGGTCAGCGTCGTCAGCACCGCAAACCACCAGGCCCACCGGTGGATCCCCTCCATCGTGGCGTTGAACCCCATGGTCCAGCGCCAGAACAGCCCCGCACGTTCCGAGGCGGTGCCCCGGTCGACGATCTGTTCCAACTCGCGATCACCGCCAAAGCGGGTCACCGCAAGGATCGTCGCACCATGCATCGCAAAGAGCAGCGCCGATCCATAGAGGAACGCAATCGAGAGCGCGTGGAACGGGTTGTAGAAGAGGTTGCCGTAGGTCAGCGAAAAGAGGTTCGTCCAGTCGAGATGGGTGAAGATGCCATACGGCACCGCCTCGGACCACGACCCCATCAGGATCGGGCGGAAGAGGCCCAGCACCAGGAACAACCAGATCGCGCTGGCAAAGGCGTAGCACACATGCTTGCCCATCCCCAGCTGGTTGGCCAGCACCCAGGACCGGATGAACCAGCTCATCACGCCCACCAGAAGGAAGAACGAGGCGATCAGGTAATAGCCCCCCTCCGCCATCGGTGGGAAGGTGAGCCCGTATTCGGGCGAGGGTGGCTCAAGCGAGAGATAGAACAGATCCCGCATGAACACGGCGGGGTTAAAGTCCACCTGGTACCAGTACCAGGCCCCCACCATGAAGAACCAGATCGAGCCCGACATCAGCGACAAGAGCCCCCAGGGCCCCAGATAGAAGGGCCCCAGCTGCGCGTTGCCGAACCAGCCGAAGAGCTGCGAAAAGCTCGTCCCCTTCGACCGGTCGCCCAGGTCAACACCGGCCTCGACCATCCCCATTTCCGGGGGGCCCTGCACCTGCACCTGGGTGAAGATATTCTGATACTCAGCCATTGACGCCTCCAGCAATGTCGGCCCACCAGGGCAGGAATACGTACCAATCCCACCAGACTACCCACTGGTCGAACCAGACCGTGCCCGAGATCACGATGCAGATCGCGCTCCAGAACCCGGCATTGAGCGCCAAGAGCAGGCCCAGCCGGTGGATGCCGAGTGGCCCGATCGAGTAGCCGATGAAATCGCGGAAGAAGGTGTCCTCATGCTCAGGCGAGCGGACTTCCTTGTCCTTCTCCGGGTTGGCCGCCGACAGGATCAGCGAGCCATGCAGCGCAAGCGCCAGACAGTTGGTGAAAAAGAACGTCACCGCGATCATATGCGCCGGGTTGTAGTGGAAGTTGCCATAAAGGTATCCGGTGTAGCTCACCCAATCGAGATGGCTCCAGATGCCGTAGGGAAAACCATGCCCCCAGGCGCCCATCAGAACCGGACGGATCACCACCAGCGTGCTGTAGGCAAAGATCGCAAAGCCAAAGGCGATCGGCACGTGAAAACCGATGCCCAGCTTGCGGCAAATCTCAACCTCGCGCAGCGCCCAGCCGATGAAGGCCCCGTGGGCACAGATCGTTATGATCTGCCATAACCCTCCGGTTTCCAAAGGCGCCGGGCCCAGGCCATAGGACAGGGGCGGCGGGTTGATCGAAATCAGCCACGGGTTCCAGGTGCCCTGGAGCGTGGCCCCGTAAAAGATCAGGATGGTGCCGAGGCCAGCGAAGAAAATCGTCATGACCCCGAAAAAGCCGACGTAGAACGGTCCGACCCAGAAGTCGAACAACTCGCCGCCGACGAGTGTGCCCCCAGGCACACGATATTTTCGTTCGAAGCTGAGCAGTGCCATACTTCTTACTCCGTTTCAGGCGGCGTGCGGGCGTGCCGATGTGCCGTCGTCCAAGTTGGTTTGCCGCGGGCGGGCGAAACCCGCCCGCAGCCTTGTCGTTCCACCTGGAATCCCTACTGGGCAGCCGCAGCCGCCGTGAGTTCAAACCAGTTGAAGTGTGGATGGCTGAGCAGCACGAGATGGATCATTGCTGCCAGCAGGAAAAGGAAGACCCCCTGCGCCACGAATACGCGACGCGGATCGAAGATCAGCCAGATCTTGTAGAACTTAGCCATTTCTTCTGTCTCCCCTTACCACGCGAACCACGGACGCCAGATGTACGTCGCCAAATGGGCAACACCGGCCACGGCTACGAATAGCCAAAGCCCGCCCATGTAGACGGAGTGCAACTCTTGCGCCTGCTCGTCGGTAAGACCTGTGAACGACAGGTCGGTTCTATCAGCCATTAACTCTCCTCCGGATCGTTTGACTGACGCCGCGTCCCCCGCGGCCGGGTTCCCTTGGGGCGTCATGCCCCTTGGGCATCCACTCCCCCGGGGGGGAGAAGTGGAATTCTGGTCTCATGCCCTCAGGCCGAGAAAATCATGGGCGTGATGATCCGCGCCTGGCTCCAGGCGCGCGCCACCGGACCCTTCTCCGGCAGACCGCCCTGCTTCACGGCGTGCAGCGCCCAGGTCAGCACGGCCAGCGGCAGGGTCGCCACAAAGATGATGCCGAAATAGACAAGGAACTCGGTCTTGGGCGGGCGATGCTGCGCACGCGGGCTTGGCCCCATCACGCTGTCCGTCGTTTGATCGGTCATGACTTGTCTCCTTTGTTGGCTGTCGGGCGCGCGGGTTGCAGCGCTTCGACAGTTTCCTTGACCACACGTTCGGCGCCCGCTTCGAGCGCCGCCTTTTCGGCGGCGTCGCGCAGCGTCTTGGCCGCCGAGATCCGTGTGAGAATGGGGTGGGTCGCAACGATCCGGTCGAGCGCTTCCTGCGCGTCCTCGTCCCAGGGAAAGTCGCGGCGCAGGGTCGTGGGCGTCGCTTCGGCGCTGTCCATCTCTGACCCAAGCGGCAGGATGTGGAACAGCGCATCGAACAGCCCGTTGCACACCTCTTGCAGCAGGTAGGTCGCGCCCGCATAGCCCATGAACGGCGTGCCGGTGGCCCGGCGAATGGCGGCGCCGGGGAAGCTTGCCGGAAGGAACGCTGGCGCCGGCCCATGCCCGGCCTTCAGTTCGGCCAGATACATCTTTTCATTGATCGACCCCAGGACGATCAGCGGCCGGTGCTGCGCCATCAGCGCGCGCACCTCGTCATTGTTCGTCTTCTTGCCCGCCGACCGGGCGACGGCAAAGGCGCAGGGCAGGCCCAGATCGGATTCAAGGAAATGCCGGATGCCGCGGGCATAGGTTTCGTTCGCGACGATGCCAAAGCTCGCCGTGGCAAAGAAATCCTGCGTCACCGACCGCCACAGGTCCCAGACCGGTTTGATGGTCGAATGCTTTTCGCGTTCGATGAACGGCTCGGGGTCGAGCCCCAACATCTCGCCCAGCGTGCGCAGGAACTTCGTGGTCGAATCGATCCCGATGGGCGCCTGCAGATACGGCTTGCCAAGGCACTCGGCCAGCCCGCGCCCGAACTCGCGATACATGCAGATATTCACATCGGCATTCACGAGGTTGCGCATCTCGGCCAGGTGCGCGCCAAGCGGCATCACCATATTGATCTCGGCCCCGATGCCTTCGACCAGCCGACGGATTTCGGCCAGGTCCGAGGGCATGTTGAACGTGCCATACATCGGGCCAAGGATGTTCACCCGGGGCTTGGCATCCTCAGGGCGCTTCTTCTCAGGCGGCATCCGGCCCTTGGTCATGCCGAACTCGGTAAAGATCCAGGTCATCGCCCGGTCGGCGCATTCCCACTGATCCTCATCGATCGTGCGCGGCAGGAAGCGCTGGATGTTGGTGCCCTGCGGTGTGACACCGCCGCCGATCATCTCGGCAATCGACCCGGTCACGACCACCGCCGGCAGGGCCGGATCAAGTGTACCCCAGGCCCGCTTCATCGCGCCCTCGGTCCCGTCGCGGCCCAGCTCTTCCTCGCCCAGACCCGTCGTGACGATGGGCAGCTCATGCGGCGGCAACGCGTCGGTGTAGTGCAAGACCGATGTCACCGGCAGATTTTCGCATCCCACCGGGCCGTCGATGACGACCTGCAGGCCCTTGACGGCACAAAAGGCATAGACTGCCCCCCAGTACCCGCCCGCGCGATCATGGTCCTGGATCAGCATCCGCGCACCTCGCGGTGTACGGGGTGTGTACGGGATTTGTACGGGTTGTGCGCCGCAGAATCTGCCATTGCGCGACCCCAAGTGGCGGCGCAAATCGCGACTCCGCGCCCTGCGGATTTATGGTCGTAAACCCGCATCAGATCATCTCCGCCGCTTTGGCTGCGCGGGCTTGCTTGTCGAGCTTCTTCTGGTGCTGCGCCCGGAAATCGGGCCGCAGGTTCGGGTCGCCTTCCCAGACGCCAGCGGTATCGCCGTGGCCCACCCCTTCGAAGAAGGCGCGCATGTCGTCCATGCGATCCTTGTTGGCGATGGCGGCATTGACCACCTGCTGCAGACTGCCTGCGCCGGCGGGGCCCATCAGCGGGCGGGCCGAGATCAGGTTGGTGAAATAGAGCCCCGGAATGGCCAGCTCCTTGGCCTTCTGCACCACCGGCGTTGTGCCGATGGCGAGGTCAGGCCTGATCGCCTCCATCGCGGCGCAATCATCCTCCAGCGAGGCGCGGAATTTCACCGTAACGCCCCGGGATTCCAACCATTCCCGGTCCCAGTTGGATTGCGGCGTGCGTGGGCAGGCGGTGCCGACATAGGGCACATCTGCACCGCTTTCGATCAGCAGGCGCGCGACCAGCAGCTCGGATCCCTCATACCCCGACAAGGTCACCGTGCCCTTGATCGGCGTGGCCGCCAGCGCGCCCTTGATCGCGGGGAGAAACGCGTTCTGCGCGGCGGCCACTTGATCGGATCCGACGCCAAAGGCCTCTCCGATCTGCCGAAGCCAATTGGCTGTTCCGTCATGGCCCACAGGCGCCGATCCCACGATCGGCCGCCCCGCCGCCTCAAACTCGCGAATGGCGGCGGTGTAGAACGGATGGATCGCCGCCGCCGCCCCGCAATCGAGCGCAGCATAAAGCTCTCGCCATTCGCGACAGGGCACCACGGGCCCCGCAGCCAGGCCAAGCGGGGCCAGCATCGCACCAACCATCATCGGATCGGCAGGAAACATCTCGCCCAAAAGCGCCACGGTCGGCCGATCCGCCTTACCCGAAGCAGGCGCCTGCACCGGCCCGGCCTCGATCTCTTCGCGGGCGTATTTCAGCATGGCTCCGGCCAGCACATCCTTGGCCTCGGCATGGGTCGGGATACCAAAGCCCGGCACGTCGATGCCGACGATCCGGACGCCGTCGATCTCGTCCGGCAAAAGCCGCAGCGGCACGCCGGACGCCGTGGGCACGCAGAGGTTCGTCACCACGATCGCGTCATAGCGATCGGGGTCGGCCAGATCGTGCACCGCCTCGCGGATGTCTTCGAAAAGCTTGCCGGTCACCAAGGTCTCGGAATTGAACGGCACATAGCCGACCGAGCGCCGCGCGCCGTAGAAATGGCTGACAAAGGTCAGCCCATAGACGCAGCAGGCCGATCCCGACAGCACCGTGGCCACCCGCCGCATGCGTAGCCCCACACGCAACGACCCAAAGGCCGGGCACATGGATTGCGGTTTGTCGTGGGGGCCCTGGGGATAGTCCTTGGCGTATTGATCGAGGATCTCGGACTTACCCGCCATGCGGGCCGCCGCCTCCATCTCTGCCGCGCCGGCGTGGCAACCCATGCCATCGCCGCCCTGCAGCACCGGCGCAGGTTCCGCGCCAACCGAGGTGCCCAGCGTCACCTCGGCCTGCCCGGCCTCGTCATATCGAACCTCGCCCGTCACGCCGTGGATCCGTGCGGACGCAGGGGGGAATTCAGAATGTCCAGGATCAGCCGCCGAACCTGTTCGGGCCGGGCGTTCTGGATCATCGCGCTCGTACAGTCGAGCTTGTGGTCGCGGCACTCCTCACACATCGTCGTAAATCACCTCGAGCGATTGCTTGGGCGCTGCGTTCTTGCCGCGCATGTCCTGATCGGTGGCGGGTTCAAGAACAACGCCCGCGCCGGTGTCCGAGCCATCGAAGAGTTCAAGAAGGCCGTCCTGTGTGAGAGGCTTCGGGCGCACCGGCGGGGCATCTGCGACGTTGAGGCCAAGCTCGGCGAACAGATCGCCCCAATGGCTCTCAGCGGTGCCAACGATCTGATAGTTGGCGGATTTCTTGCGCAAGTCGTCGTCCTGCGGGATCGAGGCGAGCACGGGGATGTCGACCGCCTTGGCAAAGGCTTGCGCCTCGCCAGAGCCATCGTCCTTGTTGATGACAAGCCCCGCAACACCGACATTGCCGCCGAGCTTGCGGAAATACTCCACCGCCGAGCAGACATTGTTGGCAACATAAAGGCTTTGCAGGTCGTTCGACCCGACAAGGATCACCTTCTGCGCCATGTCCCGCGCAATGGGCAGACCAAAGCCGCCGCAGACCACGTCGCCCAGAAAGTCGAGCAGGACATAGTCGAAATCCCAGTCATGGAAGCCAAGTTTTTCGAGCAGTTCGAACCCGTGGATGATCCCGCGGCCGCCACAGCCCCGGCCCACTTCCGGCCCGCCCAGCTCCATCGCGAAGACGCCGCCACGTTTAAAGCAGACATCGCCGATCTTCACCTCTTCCCCGGCCAGTTTCTTTTTGGTCGAGGTTTCGATGATCGTGGGGCAGGCTTTGCCGCCAAAAAGCAGGCTCGTGGTGTCCGATTTGGGGTCGCAGCCGATCAGCAGAACACGCTTGCCCTGCTCGGCCATCATGTGGCTGAGATTTGCCAGCGTGAAGGATTTGCCGATCCCGCCCTTGCCGTAGATCGCGATGATCTGGGTCTTCGAGGTGGGTTCCTCGGCAATGATATCGGCCAGATCTTCATGCGCCTCGTCGCGCAGGCGCTGGTCGAAATCCTTGAGGTTGGGAACATCCAGGGTCATGCCGCAGCGCTCCAATCCAGAATCATTTTCAGGCAGGCCTCATCGCTGAAGGCCGTTTCATAGGCGGCGGGCGCGTCGCTGACGGCCCGCTCGTGGGTGATCAGACCCGAAAGCGACAGGGCCCCCGCCTCGATCAGCGCGCGGGTCGCGGCCAGATCGGACCGATCCCATTCTGCGGCGATGCGCAGGCGGGCCTCTTTCATAAAGGCGGGCGGGAAGGCGAAGGAAATCGCGTCGGTGTAGAACCCGGCGAGCACGATTTCGCCCCCCTTAGCGATCCGGCCGATGAGGTCGTTCAAGAGCCCCGCATTGCCCGAGGCATCGTAGACCGAGGTGTAATCGCGCCGCGTATCGGCGTCGGGATGGATCACCTCATAGCCCTGGGCACCAGTGCTGCGATCTTCCGAGATCTCCCACACCGTGGGTGCCGGTGATCCCGCGGCAATCGTCAGCCGCGCCAGCAGCCGCCCCAGCACACCGTGGCCCACGATCAGGTCGGGCGGCGTCTTGTCGAGCCCGGCCATCGCGTGGCGCGCGGTCGCGGCCAGCGCCAGTAGCGCGCCCTCTGCGCCAAGGTTAGGGTCGATTTTCGTCACACGGTCCGCGCTGGTCACCACACGGTGGGCGGCGCCGCCAAACAGCCCGAAAGCGCCCTCGTAACAATTGGCGCCCGGCACAAAGACGTGGTCCCCTGCGCGATAGGGCGTGTTCTTGCCCGCCTCGACCACGATACCCGCCGCCTCGTAGCCCGGCACCAGCGGATAACCCATCCCCGGAAAGGGGGGCATCGTTCCCGACCAAAAGAGCTTCTCCGTGCCGGTCGAGATACCGGAATGCCGAATGTCCACCACCAGATCGCCCTCACCCGGCTCGGTCAGGGTCAGCGTGTCCAGCACGATGTCCTTCGGTCCTCTGAGAATGATCGCCTCGGTTTGCAATGCGGCCTCCCAACATTCACTGCGCAGCCTCCGACCAGCGGGACTCACCCGCCTGCGTCAAAGTGCTAAGTGTCAGTGTAGGCTTACAGCGTTAAGTGTCAACTAATTTGGACACAATTGAATCAGCTTCCCACACGCGCCGTCACGATGCCTGTGACGAAGGGCCGATGCGTGCGCGGGGTTTTGATATCGGCAAAGCCTGCCGCCTGCAAAAGACGCGCAATCTCTTGTTGTGACCGGGTTTTTCCGGTGCCCATGGCCATCGTGTAGATCGCGAAATAGGCATCACCCACACGCGCAGGACGGGATCCACCCGACATCGGCTCGGAGATTATCAGCCGTCCGTCCGGTGGCAGCGCATCCTTAACTTCGCTCAAAAGTGCCCGAACTGTGTCGTCTGCGTGGTCGTAAAGAACCCGGACGAGACTCACCGCATCGGCGCCCCGCGGCAGCGCTTCGTCACGGAAACTGCCCGCCACGATGTCGATCCGGTCGGCAACACCCGCCGCCTGAAACCGCCGCGTGGCGGTCGGCACGACCGCGGGCAGATCGAAGAGCGTGCCCTTGATGTCGCGATAGGCGGTTGCCACGGCGCTCAGAAACGCCCCGGTGCCGCCCCCCACATCCAGAAGATGGCGTGTTCCCAAGAGTGAGACATGGGCCAGCGTCTCTTCCGCCACCAGTCCCTGGCTGTCGGCCATCAGATCGGAATAGCGCTCTGCCGTCTGCGGATCCCGCGCCTGGCCCGCGCCAAAGACATAGGGCCAGAACGCCGCCAGCTCAGTGTCTGTTTCACCGCGAAAGAAGGCTACGGGATCGGCCAGATCGCGGTAGAGGACACTGTGGTGCTGAATCATCGCCTCCAGCCCCGGCACACCCAGCATCGCCGCGCCGGTGCGGGCCAGCGCAACTTTTCCACCACGCTTCATCCGCACAAGGCCCAGCGCCGCCGCCGCCTTCATCAGCACCTGCGCGCGTTCCACCGGCATGCCCGTGCGGCGGGCGAGTTCCTCAAGCCGCAGCGGGCCATCCACCAACAGATGCAGCACCCGCATCTCGACCAATGCCTGCAGGACCTGGCTGTGCAGAAACCCGGCGACAAGATCGAAGAGCGCCTCGCCCTCGCGCCGGGCGACACCGCGAGTCAGGGGGAATCGCGCGGCCCAACGCTGAAACCCGCGCGATGCGATCAGGCGGTTGGTCCAGCCACGCAGCCTTGGCCGCGGCCCCGGCAGAACCGGTGCAGGCCCGTGGGCCGCGTCACTCACCCGGCACAGTCCGTTTGGCGGGCGCCATCGGCGTCAGCTTTTGCGCCGTCATGCGCACCATCTCGGCCAGCGCCGCTTCGCCCGGGCAATGGGGGATCGAGGCGATGGCCCCGGCCAGAATGTCCTTCAGGCGCGACACCGCGCCTTCAACGCCCAGCGAAGAGACCGCATTGGGGCGGTGATGCAGATCGTCCTGCCCTGCGGGTTTGCCCAGCGTGTCTTCATCATAGAGCGCGTCGCGCAAGTCATCGGCCACCTGAAACGCCTCACCAATGCGGGCACCAAGCTCTTCCCAGGGCTCGGCCTCTTGTCCGGCGGCCACGGCCCCCATCTGGGTCGCGGCAATGAACAGCGCGCCGGTCTTGGCCTGGTGATAGGCGGACAGATCGACATCCGCCTCACTTTCCCAACCCTGGCCTGCGCAGATGCCGCCGGGCATGCCCGTGCGCCGCCCCAGAATTGAGATCAGCTCAATTGCCCGCGCCGGGTGCGCGGCCCCGGCCCGCGCAAGCACCTCGAACGCCATCACAATCAGGCTGTCCCCGGTCAGCAGGGCCAGCGGTTCGGAAAAGGCGCGATGCACCGAAGGCTTGCCGCGCCGGATATCGGCGTCGTCGAAACAGGGCATGTCGTCATGCACGAGGCTTGCACAATGGATCAGCTCCAGCGCAGCCGCAGCAGCATCGGCGACCTGAGGTTCGTCGTCGCCACAGGCCTTGGCCACGGACAACAGGATCGTCGGCCGGATTCGGGCACCGCCCGGGGTCACCGCATAATCCAGCGCATGCGCCAACTGATCCGGGGCCGGGCGCGCCTGGCCCCGCTGGATCGCCTGCGTCAAAGCGGCTTCTATTCTCTGGCTGAGTGGCATGCCCGGGGCCCTTTCGTCCAATGTGTCTAAATTGTCTGACACAAATGTGTAAATCATAGTGGACATATGGCATGACCGAGTCAACAATCCAGACGATGGGGATGCAGGAAGAACAGACAATTGTAATTGGCGCGGGGATGGGCGGGCTCGCCGCCGCGATGCGCCTGGCCCATGCAGGCCACCGGGTCACGGTGCTTGAGGCACAGGCCGGGCCCGGCGGCAAGATGCGCACGCTCCCCAGTGTCGCGGGCCCGGTCGATACCGGCCCCACCGTTCTCACGATGCGTCATGTGTTCGACACCCTGTTCGCCGATGTCGGGCTGTCCCTTGAAGACTATGTGACGCTGTCACCGGAACAGGTGTTGGCCCGGCACTGGTGGCCCGACGGATCGTCATTGGATCTGTTCGCCGATGCAGACGACAGCGCCCGGGCGGTTCGCGATTTTGCGGGCGCCACGGCCGAGCGAGAGTTTCGGGCCTTCTCAGCCGCCGCTGCCCGGCTCTTTGACGCGTTCGATGGCCCTATCATGCAATCCCCCGCCCCACGCCTGGCCGGACTTGTCGCCCATGTGGCGTTGCGCCCGCGCCTGATCCCCGCCATGGCGCCGGTCTCGAACCTTGCGTCACGGCTGGCGCGGCAGTTCTCGGATCCGCGCTTGCGCCAGCTTTTTGGCCGATACGCGACCTATGTGGGCGGCTCGCCCTACCAGGTGCCGGCGGTACTCGCGCTGATCTGGCATGCCGAGGCCAGCGGTGTCTGGCGCGTCAATGGCGGGATGGGTGCGCTCGCCCGGGCCTTGCAGGCGGCGGCCGAACGCTTGGGCGTCACGTTCCGGTTTGGCGAGGCGGCGGCCCGCCTTGAAATGCAAGGGGGCCGGCTCGCCGCGGTTCATACGAGCCAGGGCACGCGGCTGATCTGTGACAGCGCCGTCTTCAACGGCGACCCCCGCGCACTGGCAACCGGGCTTTTGGGACCCGCAGCCCAGGAGGCTGTGCCCCGCAAAGCGACCGAGCCGCGCAGCCTGTCGGCCAATGTCTGGGCCTTTGCCGCCGAGTATACGGGGCCAGAGCTTGCGCATCACAACGTCTTTTTCGGGGCCGACCCGCGCACAGAATTCGACCCTATTCGGGCTGGACAGCTGCCCGAGGACCCGACGCTTTACATCTGCGCCCAGGATCGCGGCGGCGATCAAACGCCCCCACAGACCGAGCGCTTCGAGATCATCATGAATGCCCCGCCCCTGCCGGGCGGCGCGCCGGAGGACCCAGAGACATGTCGGACACGTACCTTCCAAACTCTCGCCCGACACGGGGTGGCCTTTTCGCCCGAACCGGGGGACCAGAGCTTGACCACACCGGCGGGGTTCGATCGCCTCTTCCCGGCCAGCCAAGGTTCCCTGTACGGGCGGAGCCCACATGGGCTGACAGCAGCCTTCGACCGGCCCACGGCACGGACATCCCTGCCGGGGCTGTACCTCGCGGGGGGCGGGGCGCATCCGGGGGCGGGGGTGCCGATGGCAACCCTCTCCGGCAAGCACGCGGCCGAGGCGATCGTGACGAACCGTGCTTTAACCTCGAAGTCCCGGCAGACGGCTACGCGTGGTGGTATGTCGACGGCATCAGCGACGATGGCAGCCGCGCCGTCTCGGTCATCGCCTTCATAGGCTCTGTTTTCTCGCCCTGGTATCGCTGGACGGGCCGCCGCCGCCCCCACAACCACGTCTGCATCAACGTGGCCACCTACGGCCCCGGCGGACGGTTCACGATGACCGACCGGGGCGAGGGCGCGCTGCGTCAAACGAACGACACGTTCGAGGTGGGCCCCAGCAAGCTGCGCTGGATGGGCGACCGGCTTGAGATCGACATCGACGAAATCTCGTCCCTGCCGCTGGTCAGCCGCGTAAAGGGCAAGATCACGGTGCGGCCCACCGGGCTCACCGACGTGGAGTTGCCCTTGCATCCGAAGGGTACGCATATCTGGCGGCCCTTCGCGCCCACAGCCGATATCGAAGTGGACCTCAACCGAGGCTGGCAATGGACGGGCCATGGGTACTTTGACGCGAACTTCGGCACGCGCGCTTTGGAAGATGACTTCAGCTATTGGACATGGGGCCGCTTTCCGACCCGCGAAGGGTCGGCCTGTTTCTACGACGCCGTCCGCCGGGATGGGTCGGAATTAGCCGTGGGCCTCGCCTTTGACCGTGACGGGCACGCGCACACGATGAAGATGCCGCCGCTGACGCGTTTCAACCGCTCGCTCTGGGCCGTGAAACGCGAAACGCGCGCAGACCCTGGCTATCGCCCGCGCCAGGTAAAGGCGATGCTCGATGCGCCGTTCTACAGCCGCTCGGCCATCCGCACGCAAATCCATGGCGAGGAAACCGTGGGGGTGCATGAGGCGCTGGACCTCAATCGCTTTGCCTCCCCGCTCTTGAAACCGATGCTCGCCGTTCGCGTGCCCCGGCGTCCGGGCTGGACGTTTCCCGGCTGACCGGGCCGCAACACGCGCGATTGTGATCGCCCCCCTTACTCGACAAGCCAGGCCGCCGCCGTTAGCCCGAACGCCAGGTTCAACAGGCGCGATACCCTTTTATGCACTTCCCCCGGCTTGCCCGCCTTTTCTCTGTTCTGGCCTTCGTCGCCCTCGCCGCCTGCGGCGTGCCGGCCGACCGTGCCCCGGGGCCGGCCGATCCGCAGGACGTGGTCGAACTCACCCGCGCGATCCAGGCGCTCGGCCCCGAGGTCGACGCCGAAGAGGCCGCGCGGGCGGCCCGCATCGCCTATGAGCATTCCTATACCCTCGCGCTTCAGTACCAGATCACCGATCCCCCGCTGGTCCACAACACCAAGGTGAACATGGGGATCAAACCTCGCGGACTGTGCTGGCACTGGGCCGAGGATATCGAAACGCGGCTGGCGCAAGAGGACTTTCAGACGCTCGATTTGCACCGGGCGATCGCGAACCACGACAAGCCGCTGCGGATCGAACACTCGACGACAATCGTCAGCCGCGCAGGCGACGGGATGTTCGACGGGATCGTCGTGGACCCCTGGCGCCTGGGCGGGGTGCTGACCTGGGTCCACACGGACGAAGACCCCGACTACGACTGGGTCGCGCGTGAGGATGTGTTTGCCTACAAGCGCGCGCGCGAGGCACGGCGTAGCCGAGCCGCGCGCTAGGCTGCGGGTCTTTTTTGCGGGTGCAGTGAAACGCCGGCTTTAGAGCGTGCCGCGATGGGTAGATTGTCTCGAAGGAACCAATTCTTACCGAATGCCGCAACGCCGAAGAAAGGGTTCCGCTCCTACGACTTTGGCCCCAACTGCTCTCCGACCAAAAGCCAACGGTCATCCTTACGGACCAGTACCGCTGTGCCGCGTCCCGAGCCTGAGGCTTGCCGACCGTCAATGACGCCTGTCCAATGAAATTCAAAACTGTAAGCGGCGGCGTCCTCCGAATCCGCCAACCAGTGAACGTTCTCGATCCGGTATTCTTCGCCCTTTATTGTATTGAAATTGTGCTCGTACGCCGCTCTGATCGCCTCTTTCCCGGCGTGCAAAGAGCCATTTGAGAAGATCACCATCGCGTCCTCGCTGATAAGCGGCGCGACCGAGTTCCAATCTTGAGTGCCGAGGGCATGTTCGTACTCTTGCACAAAGGACTTGGCGGGCACTTTAGGTTCCAATTCTTGCTTCACTGAAATCGTAGACACTTCCGCCAACATCGCGCCAAGGGACTTCAGACGCAACAGCCACACGAAGATCGCCAAGGGCAGCTATGTCCCGCATGACAGACAATACCAAGCACCATCCCAAGCAAGCCGAGCTTGACCTACTCCGCCAAAACCACCTTATCCGGGTTCCGGCGCCAGACCGAGAAGTTCAGCGCGCCCGCGATTGTGACCCAGACCAGATAGGGCACGAACAACAGACCCGCGATCCAGGTGAGTTGCCAGAAGGCCACGAGCGTCGCGGCGACGGATATCCACAGGCAGATCAGGACCACAAGTCCCGCCCCGATCCGGTGCAGGCCGAAGAAGATCGGGGTCCAGAGCGTGTTGAGCGCGATCTGAAGCGCAAAGAACGCCATTGCCACCGCGCTGCCCTCAACCGGTGCTGCGAGGGCCCCGGCGGCAGAGATGCACAGGTACAGAACGCTCCAGGCCAGCGGGAACAGCCAATCGGGCGGCGTCCAGTCCGGCTTGTTGAGCGACCGATACCACTCCCCCGGTTGGAACATAGCCCCGGTGGTTCCGGCCGCCGCGCAGGCCAGAAGGAAGATCGAAAAGAGTATCCAGTCCATAGCGACGAGGTAGCTCAGACCCAGGAATGTTCCAAATGCCGCGCGCGATCCCGCGTCTCGAGCTGCGCCAGGGCCGCCATCAACGCGCCAGACCGACCATCGCCCCAGGCCGCCCCGCGCCGTTGGCCGCGCGCCGCCGCCTCAACCAGAAACTGTGTCTCCGCCAGGGGCTGCGCGTAGAGCACCGCCGAGCGGGGCATGACCATTGTTACGCCCGTCCGCAGGACGGACAGCCCAAGCCAACCCAGCTTTTGCGATTTATAGGTATGCGCGCGATATGACACCGTATCAAAGCCATTGCGCCGGATCGCACCGCCGATCCCGGCATAGACGTGACGGGCGGCGTAGATGCCCGGGCGCGCGGCGCGCGGCAGGGCGGCAATGCCCGCCTCGGACCGGATGTAGAGCTTGTCAGCCTCGCGCAAGAGCCGCCGGACCATGGCGCGGACCGGCTCATGCGGCAGCGGATCGGCAAAATAGGCATCGGGATCGATCCCCGCCTCGTCCAGCCAGTCAAGCGGCAGGTACATGCGCCGCTCGCGCGCATCCTCCCCCACATCGCGCGAGATGTTGGTGAGCTGCATGGCAACGCCCAGATCGCAGGCCCGTGCCAGCGCGTCATAGTCCCGAACCCGCATCAAAACGCACATCATCGCGCCCACCGCGGCGGCCACGCGGGCGGAATAGTCAAAAAGCTCGGACAACGTCCGATAGCGCCGCCCCATCGCGTCCCATGCCAGGCCTTCAAGCAGCGCATCGGGAAGCGCGCGGGGCATGTCATACGTTTCTATCACGGCGGCAAAGGCCCGGTCCGCAGGCGCATTGCGGGGCCGCCCCTCATAGATCAGGTCCAGCCGATCCCGCAGCGTCAGCACCGCGGACGGCTTCTCGTCATGCAAATCCACTGCATCATCCGCCAACCGGCAAAACGCATAAAGTGCGAGCGCCGGGTCGCGCACCTTGGCGGGCAACAGCTTGGACGCGGCGTAGAATGACAGCGAGCCGTGGCGGATCGCCTCTTTGCAATGGGCCAGATCGGTGTCGTTCATCATTCAGCCGCCATCTTTGTGGGCATCAGCGTTTTGGGCGCCTCCGGCACCATCTGCGCCAGAACCTCGGCGCTGCACACCACTCCGGGGAGCCCGGCCCCCGGATGGGTCCCGGCGCCGGCCAGGTAGAGACCGGGCAGCTCTTCGCTGACATTGTGCGGGCGGAACCAGGCCGATTGCAGGATCCGCGGCTCGATCGAGAAACCGGTGCCCATGGGAGACAGGTAGCGATCGCGGAAGGTTTCCGGGGTGAAGGTTAGGCTGGTGGCAATGTGCTGTTCAAAGCCCGGCATCACCGATTGCAGGTTCTCGATCACCTTGGCGCGGTAGGGCTCTTCCTCCGCCGCCCAGTCCACCGGATCGGCATGGCCCAGGTGCGGCACAGGCGAGAGAACATAGAAGGTGTCATCCCCGTCAGGCGCCGCCGTCGGATCGGTCAGGCTAGGCCGATGGATGTAAAGGCTCATGTCGTCGGCGAGCCGGCCTTTGAGGAAAATCTCCCGCAATAGACCCTCATAGCGCGGGCCGTTCAGGATCGTATGGTGCCCCAGATCGGGCCACATCCCGCGGGTTCCCTTGGTGCCAAAATACCAGACGTACAGGCCCATCGACCACCGGCGTGCGCCCAGCTTGGCGTCGCTCCAGCGTTTCTTGGGGTGGTTGCGCAGCAGGCGGGTATAGGTGTGCCCGGCATCTGCGTTCGAGACGACGATATCCGCCGCCAGCGTCTCTCCCCCCGTCAGCCTGATGCCAGACGCCCGGCCGCCAGCGACCAGGATCTCGTCCACCTCGGCCCCGTAGCGCACCAATCCGCCCTGATCTGCGATCACATCGCACATCGCATCGGCAATCGCGGCCACACCGCCCATGGCGTAGTGGACGCCATATTCCTTTTCCAGATGACTGACGAGCGCGTACATCGACGTCACATGCATCGGATCGCCGCCGATGAAGAGCGGGTGGAACGACAGCGCCATGCGCAGGCGCGGGTCGCGCACGCGGGCCTTGGCATGGCCGAGTATCGACCGATCCGCCCGCAACCAGGCGAAGGTGGGCAACACCTTGATCGTGTCCCACAGCCGATGCATCGGCTTGCGGCCCAGCCCCTCGAAGCCCACACGATAGCGCGTTTCGCTGTCCTTCAGAAAGCGCCGATACCCTGCCACATCGCCCGGCGACAGGCGTTCAACCTCGGCCACCATCTGTTCGGTGTCACCGGTCGCCTTGAACCGTGAGCCATCGGGCCAGCGGATTTCGTAGAACGGGTCCACCGGGCGCAGGTCGACCGCTGCGTCAAAATCGCGCCCGCAGGCGGCCCAGAGATCGCGAAAGACCTGCGGCACCGTCACGATGGTGGGGCCCAGATCGAACCTGTAGCCGTCCTGCCAGATTGCGGACCCGCGCCCCCCGGGGCTGTCGAGCCGGTCCAGTACGGTGACGCGATACCCCTTAGCACCAAGGCGCATGGCAGCGGACAAGCCACCCAACCCGGCGCCGATGACCACAGCATGGGCCCGGCCATCATCGGGTGTCGGCGGCATAGCGACTCTCTTCAGCATGACATCACCCTATGACTGTCTAGTTCAATTTACAATCTTGCAGAAAGCGCAGGAGAAATGCTGCAACTTTCCTTTCATTCACACAAGGCATATGTCACACTTAGTTGACAGTTAATGGAGGAATCGCGTCATTCAGACCGTGACTCTCAGTCTGTTCCGCTTTGGATCGGCAGCCGCCCGGCTGTGGGTGCTGGGCCAGATGGGCGCGGCGCGCCTGTCGTTCATGCGCCTGCCGGATGTCGGGTTCTGGAAGCTTTGCGGCTCCGGCACGGGCGAGGGGTTTACCCCGATCCCCAACACTGCCGTTTGGGCCATCCTCGCCACCTGGCCGGATGAGGCCGCGGCCCGGCGCAATGTCGACGAGGCCGGGGTTTACCGGCGTTGGCGCGCGAAGGCGGACGAATCCTGGACCGTGTTTCTGACGCCAACTTCTGCACGCGGCTCTTGGTCTGGTGTGACGCCGTTTCTGGCGGAGGGCGCCCCCGAGGGCACCGATGGCCCGGTGGTGGCGCTGACACGGGCGACGATCAAACCGTCGATCCTGATGAAATTCTGGGGCCAGGTCCCCGACATCGAAGACGTGATCGGCGACGATCCCAACGTCGCCTTCAAGATCGGCATCGGTGAAGTGCCCTGGTTCCATCAGGTCACCTTCTCGATCTGGCCCGATGTGGCGGCCATGAACGCTTTTGCCCGCCGCGACGGCCCGCATGCCCGCGCGATCCGCGCCGTGCGCGAGGGTCAGTGGTTCAAGGAAGAGCTTTACGCCCGGTTCCGCCTGTTGGGCGACACGGGCACGTGGGGCGGCACGCGCCCCCTCGCACAGTTGGAAAGGACCGCGGCATGACCCAGCCGTTCCCATTCTCGGCCATCGTCGGACAGGACGAGATGAAGCAGGCGATGATCCTGACCGCCATCGATCCCGGCATTGGCGGCGTTCTGGTCTTTGGCGATCGCGGCACGGGCAAGTCGACAGCGGTCCGTGCGCTGGCCGCGCTCTTGCCGGAGATCAAGGCCATCGCCGGGTGCCCGGTGAACTCGGCGACGCTGGCGGATTGCCCGGATTGGGCTGAAATAGGCTCGAAACGCGTGGTGAAACGGCCAACCCCGGTGGTGGATCTGCCACTCGGGGTCACCGAGGACCGCGTGGTCGGCGCGCTCGATATCGAACGTGCTCTGACGCGCGGGGAAAAGGCGTTTGAGCCGGGGCTGCTGGCCCGGGCGAACCGCGGGTATCTGTATATCGACGAGGTGAACCTGCTTGAGGATCACATCGTCGACCTGCTGCTCGACGTGGCACAATCGGGTGAGAACGTGGTGGAACGCGAGGGGCTGTCAATCCGCCACCCGGCGCGGTTCGTGCTGGTGGGTTCGGGCAACCCCGAAGAGGGGGAACTTCGGCCCCAGCTGCTGGACCGCTTTGGGCTGTCGGTGGAAGTGAGCTCTCCCACAGAGATCTCGCAGCGGATCGAAGTTATCCGCCGCCGCGATGCCTATGAGAACGACACGGCGGCCTTCCTGAAACGCTGGCGCGCCGCCGATACCCGTCTGCGCAAGAAGATCCTGGCCGCGAAAGAGGCTTTGCCCGCTCTGGAGACGCCGGATCAGACCCTGATCGACTGTGCAGAGCTGTGCATCGCCCTAGGCTCTGACGGGCTGCGCGGTGAGCTGACGTTGCTGCGCGCCGCGCGGGCCGTGGCGGCCTTTGAAGGCGCCACAGAGGTCACCCGCGCCCACCTGCGCAAGATCGCCCCCTCGGCCCTGCGCCACCGCCTGCGCCGTGACCCGCTGGACGACTCCGGTTCCACTACACGGGTGTCACGCGCGATGGGCGAGCTCTTCGGCAGCTTTCTGACCGCGGCAGAATGAATGACGCCCGACGCCATCCCTGAGGCCGAGGCGCGCTGGGCCCGCGCGGGGCTGGCGCTGTCGCTTTTGGCCGTTGACCCTGCAGGGCTGGGTGGCCTGTGGCTGCGGGCGCGGTCCGGCCCGGCGCGGGACAAGTTTCTGGCCGCCTTGGGCACCGTTCCGCTACCCTTGCGGAAAATCCACCCCGGCATCAGCGATACCCAGCTTTATGGCGGGCTCGACCTGAGCGCGACACTTTCGTCCGGCCATGCAGTTGCCACGCAGGGCGTGCTGACCCAGCCGGCGGCCGTGGCACTTACCATGGCGGAACGCTGCCCCGCCGGTCTCGCAGCGCGGCTTGGCGCCGCGTTGGACGGGGATGAGCATTGTGTGATCGCGCTCGACGAAGGGGCCGAGGCCGATGAAGTCGCGCCACCCGCCCTGACAGAGCGGCTTGGCCTTTTTGTATCGCTGGATGACCTGCCGCTCGCGGCGATTGAGGCGGATCTTGCTGATGACGCCGTGATCGATGACGCCCGCGCGCGTCTGGGCGATGTTGTTTGGCCCGAGGATCTGCAAGCTGACCTCGTCACTCTGGCGGCGACGCTGGGCATCACCAGCCTGCGCGCCCCGCTTTTGGCGATTGCCGCCGCCAGGGCGCTTGCCGCGCTTTTTGGGCGGAACAGGGTCACATCTGACGATATCCGGCTTGCTGCCGAACTGACCTTCGCGCATCGCGCCACCCGGTTTCCAGAGCAAGCGGGTGAGCCCGAGGAAGCAACCGATCCGCCACCGCCGGATCCCGGCGAGGATACCGCCGGAGAGGATCAGGCAGAGCGCGATCTGGACGTCCCGCCCGAGATCCTGCTTGAGGCCGTCCAAGCCGCCTTGCCGCCGGACGTACTGGCCGCCCTCTCGGCAGGTCGCGCAGCGCGGGCCCGCTCGGGCGCGGCGGGATCGGGCGCGGCGCGGCGCGGCAACCGGCGGGGACGTCCCCTGCCCTCGCGCTCAGGGCGTCTGGACGGGCAATCCCGGATCGATCTGGTTGCCACCCTGCGGGCCGCGGCCCCCTGGCAACCCATGCGCCGGGCCGCCGCGCCTGCGGGCCACCTGATCCACATCCGCGCCGAAGATATTCGTGTCCGGCGTTTCGAAGAGCGTTCGGATCGCTTGCTTGTCTTCGCGGTGGATGCGTCGGGTTCTGCCGCGATGGCGCGTCTGGCCGAAGCAAAGGGCGCGGTCGAGCTGCTGTTGGCCGAGGCCTATGCCCGCCGCGACCATGTTGCCCTGGTGGCCTTCCGCGGGTCGGAAGCCGAGCTTTTGCTGCCCCCCACACGGTCGCTGGTGCAAACCAAACGTCGCCTCGCCGCACTGCCGGGCGGGGGCGGAACGCCCCTTGCCGCCGGAATAGAGACGGGTCTGCAGATCGCGCGCCAGGGCCAGGCGCACGGGATGACGCCCACACTTGTCCTGCTGACCGATGGCCGCGCCAACATCGCGCTGGATGGCAGCGCCAATCGCCAGATGGCGGGCGACGATGCGCAAAGGCTGGCCGGCATCTGTGCGGGCGAAGGGTTTCCCGGCCTCGTCATCGATACGTCCGTGCGCCCCCAGCCCGCGCTGGCGACATTGGCGCAGACCATGAACGCCCCGTATCTGGCAATGCCACGGGCCGATGCCCATCGGATGTCAGCCGCGGTGTCCGAGACGTTGGACGCCTGAGCCCATGGATTGGGACCGCGATCGCGAGATTTGGCCAAACACGGCGCATTCGCGCCTGATCCACGCCAAACCCCACCGTTGGCACGTGCAAGAGGCCGGATCGGGCGACACGATCCTTCTGTTACACGGTGCGGGCGGGGCGACCCAAAGCTGGCGGCATCTGTTCCCGATCCTAGCGGAAACGGCGCATGTCGTGGCACCGGACCTGCCCGGGCAAGGGTTTACACAGATGGGCACGCGCCAACGCTGTGGTCTGCGCCCGCTGGCCGAGGATGTGATCCATCTCTGTGAGCAAGAAGGCTGGTCCCCGGCAATGATCGTCGGCCACTCAGCCGGCGTGCCGCTTGCCCTGCAGATGGCCCCGCATTTCGGCAACCCGCCGGTCATCGGCCTGAACGCCGCGCTCGGCAAGTTCGAAGGCGTGGCCGGGTGGCTCTTTCCGCTGATGGCCAAGATGATGGCGCTCAACCCCCTGATCCCACCGCTTCTGGCGCGCATGGCCGGGGGCGAGGATCGCACGCGCGAGCTGCTGGCCACCACCGGGTCCACGCTCGACCCGCTGGGCGTGGCGCTTTATCGGCGATTGATGTCCGACAAGGGCCATATCGACGGCACGCTCACGATGATGGCGCAGTGGAATATAGACCCTCTCCTGGCCCGATTGGAGAAAATTGAGGCGCCCGTGACCCTGTTGATCGGCCTTGACGATGGCACGGTTCCGCCCGCCACCTCGCACCGCACCGCGCGCCGGATACCGGGGGCGCAGGTGCGTGAGTTTGCCGGGCTCGGCCATTTGATGCACGAAGAAGAGGCGCCCCGGATGGCCGCGGAAATCCTGACGCATCTGTCGGTGGCGCGGCCTTTGGTGGCGGCCACCTAGCCATGGCTTGACCCAAGGCGCGCAGAGCGTAGGGTGCCGCCGAACAATGCAGAGGCGCCCATGACCCAGAGACTGCACCTCGTCTTCGGTGGCGAGTTGATCGATCCGACCAAGACCGCTTTCAAGGATGTCGACAATATCGAGGTTGTTGGGATCTTTCCTAACTATGCCGCCGCCTATGACGCCTGGCGGTCGGCGGCCCAGCGCACCGTTGACGATGCCCATACCCGCTATTTTATCGCCCACCTCCACCGGCTGCGCGATGAAGAGGCCGAAACCTCGTCCACCGAGGAGCTGAGCGACTGATCGATGGCTGTTGCGCCGGGCCTGTGGGCCTATCTGACGCTCGGGCATCTTGCCGCCCCGGTCTCCCGCAGGAGCAAGGCGCGCCGCGGTAGCGTACCAGATACGGCGCTGGCACCCACGAAATGGTCCGGCGAACCGGACACCGAGCGCCCGACCGGCACAGTCATCTGGATTCACGCCGCCCCGGGAAGCCGCCTGCCCGCACTGATCCAGCTGATTGAACGGGTCGTGGCCGAAGGTGTGCGCACCGCGTTGCTGACCACCTCTTCGGTCGATCAGGTGCAGGCCCCTTTGCCCGAGGGCATCATCCACGTCCAACGCCCGGTGGATACGCCCCGCGCCGTAGCACGGTTTCTCAAACACTGGCGACCCGACGTGGCCGTCTTTTCGGGCAGCGAGATCTGGCCTGCCTGCATCACCGGATGCAACGGCGCGGGCATCCCGCTGTTGATGTTCGACGCCCACTTTCCGCGTCAGAACCGCACCCGCTGGCGCTGGGCGCCGTGGACGGCTCAGGTCCTGCTCACCAAGTTCGACAAGATCCTCACAGGCTCGCACGCCGACGCCCAGACGCTGCGGGATCTTGGGGTGAGCCCTGACCGGATCGAGGTGCCGGGTTTTATCGAAGAAGGCACCGCCGCCCTGCCCTGTAACGAGGGCGAGCGCGATGCGCTGGCGCAGGCGCTTGCCGTACGACCCGTCTGGCTGGCCGCCCGTGTGTGCTTTGACGAACTGCCCGCGTTGGCCGCCGCGCATCGGCAGGCATCGCGCCTGTCTCATCGGCTCTTGCTGATCCTGGTGCCCAACATGATCTCTCGCGCGGTGGAGTTTCAGGCGTTTTTCAACGATGGCACGTTCACGACCGGGCTGCGCAGCGCGGGTGATGAGCCCGAGGAAGAGACGCAGATCTATATCGCGGATACCGAAGGCGAGATGGGCCTGTGGTATCGCCTCGCGCCGATCACCTTTGTGGGCAATACGCTGTCCCACCCGGGCGGCGGCCATGACCCCTATGAACCGGCAGCGCTGGGTTCGGCTGTTGTGCACGGACCCAACATTGGCCCGCATGAGGCCGTGTTCAGCCGGATGAACGCCGTGGGTGCCGCGCGGCGTGTCAGCACCGCAGGCGCGCTGGGCGGCGCGGTGTCCGAGCTTTTGTCGCCCGACAAGGCCGCCGAGATGGCGCACCGGGCCTGGCAGATCTCGTCCGAGGGCGCCGAAGTGTCGGATCGCGCGATAGAGCTGATCGATGCCGCGCTCGGCGATCGGACGCCGGGCTGATGCACGCCCCCCGCTACTGGTACCCGACCGACGACGCCACGCCGTGGCAAGCGACCCTGTTGCACCCGCTTGGCGCGCTCTATGCCGCCGGAACCCGGCGCAGACTGGCGGCGGGGACGGCATATCGGGCGGGGGTCCCGGTGATCTGCGTCGGCAATGTCAACGCAGGCGGGACCGGGAAGACGCCCAATGTCATCGCCTTGGCAGAACGACTAGGAAGCCGCGGCGCGACGGTTGCCATCGTCTCACGCGGCTACAAGGGCCGCGCCGTCGGGCCCGTGCAAGTGGACCCGGCGGTGCACACGGCCGCAGATGTGGGCGATGAGCCGCTGCTTCTGGCCGCCTTTGCGCCAACATGGGTTGCGCGCAACCGGGCCGCCGGGGTCCGAGCCGCCGAGGCGCAGGGTGCGACCCACATCCTGCTGGATGACGGGCTGCAATCGCCCGCGGTGCACAAGGATGCGGCCCTTATGGTGGTCGATGCGGGCCTGGGCTTTGGCAACGGCGCGGTGATCCCGGCGGGTCCTTTGCGAGAGCCGGTGGCCGCGGCGCTGTCCCGCACCGATCTCGTGGTCACCGTGGGGCCGCGAGACACGCAGGATCGTTTCACCGCGCGTTGGGGGCATCTGATCACCCGCCCACGCGTCACCGCAGAGTTGAAACCTTTGCAAACCGGTATGCCCTGGGCGGGGCTGCGGGTCCTTGCGTTCGCGGGTATTGGGCATCCGGAGAAGTTCTTTGCCACCCTGCGCGGGCTCGGAGCCGATGTCGTCCATGCCGAACCGCTGGCCGACCATCAGGCGCTGACCCCGGCGCTGTTCTCACGATTGGAGCGAGACGCGGCAACCCACGCGGCGCAGTTGGTTACGACCGAAAAGGATGCCGTGCGCCTGCCCTCCGCCGTCAGGCCCAAAGTGCTGACCCTTCCCGTTAGGCTCAGCTACGACGATCCGGCGCCCATCGACGCGTTGCTTGACCGGTTGGATCGCGAGGCGCACAAAGAATAGGCCGGCCACCAGGGACCGGCCTCACATGTGAAGTTGCCCGGCGTTTAGCTGCCCAGCTCGTCCTCGAGGATACGAGTGAAATCGCCGTAGCTCATGTTGGAATAGCGCGTGCCGTTGATCATGAAGGACGGGGTCGAGCTGATTCCGTCGGCAGAGGCGTTCTCTTGATACACCGCGACCATGGCTTGCGCCATGTCACCATCCTGCAGGCAGGCGTTCACCTCATCGGATTCAAGCCCTGCGGTCATGCCGAGGCGGCGCAGATTGTCGGCCACAGCGGCGGGATCGCCGCTGCCCGCCCACTCGCGCTGATTTTCATAGATCAGATCGACAAGCCCGAAATAGCGTTCGTCCCCGCCGCAGCGGGCCAGCATCCCGGCCCACAACCCGAACCGGTCAAAGTACACCTCGCGGTAGATGAAGTGGACCTTGCCCGTGTCGATGTAATCGGCCTTGAGCTGCTTGAACGGGCCTTCGTGGAACGTCCGGCAATGGGGACAAGTGAACGAGGCGTATTCGATCACAGTCACCGCAGCCTCGGGGTCGCCCAGCGACATTTCGGCCACCATCGACGTGTCAACATCGCCCGCTTCCTGCGCCGACACGGCGCCAACCGTCAGGCCCGGTGCGGCGGGTTGCGAATTGAACCACAGGAATGCGCCGAACAGGCCGATCACGGCGACAGCGGCAACTGCAAGGATACGGTTCATGGGAGGTCCCTTTTCAGGTGGTTGTCCGTTTCAATACGTTTTCGCCCAATTGCGTCAGGGCGCGGCGCAGATCAGTGTTTTCCATAGGCGCGGCCGATTGTGCGGCCAGGGTCTTAACTTTCTCGCTCGGCTGGTCAGGAACGCGTTTGGACGGCGCGGCCTCAAACGCCAGCCGCCCGTCGGCAAAGCCCTCGGGCGCGGTCTGGGTGATCCGGATGCGTGCAATGGCGTTGTAACCATAGCAACGATTCACACGCTCGCGCAGGGTTTCCTTCTGCATCTCAAGCATCGGCGCCTGCGCACCGGTGGTCAGCAGAGTCAAGGTCGCCCCGAACCCGCCGCGGGCGTAGCTCACTTCAACCGGGCGGGCGATGGACGCGATATCGGCGCCTGCGATGTCCGCCCAATGGGTCACCACGCGCGACACGGCAAAGCCCCGGCTTTCGGCCGCCTCGCGGATATCGCGCGCCACAAAGCCCGCGGCGTGGCGAAAGCCCTTGCCGCCCCTCTTGGGCTGTGATGCAACTTTTGGTTTCATATCTATCCGCGCTGCCTTGGCACTCTAGTTTAATGGCGCAGCGGGGCGGCGCCAGCGCAAAGAAAGAATGGGGATGATAAACTATGCGTGACATGGATCGGTCACAGGCCTTGCTGGAGTGGTATGACCGCCATGCCCGCACCATGCCCTGGCGGGTGTCCCCGGCTGAAAAACAGACGGGACAGCGGCCCAATCCCTACCATGTCTGGATGTCCGAGATCATGCTGCAACAGACCACGGTTGCCGCGGTAAGAGACTATTTCACCGCGTTTGTGGCCCGCTGGCCCACCGTCTGGGATCTTGCCGGGGCGGAAGATGCCGATGTCATGGGCGCCTGGGCGGGGCTGGGGTACTATGCGCGGGCGCGGAACCTTCTGAAATGCGCGCGTGCCGTGGTCCGCGACCACGCCGGGCAGTTTCCGCAAGATCACGCCGCGCTGCTGAAACTGCCCGGAATAGGGCCTTATACGGCCGCTGCCATTGCCTCGATCGCCTTTGACCAGCGCCAGATCGTCGTCGACGGCAATGTCGAGCGTGTGATGGCGCGGCTATTTGATGTGCACACGCCCCTGCCAACCGCAAAACCCGAGCTGACAGACCTGGCAGAGCGGCTGACGCCGACGCACCGGCCCGGGGACTATGCGCAGGCGGTGATGGATCTGGGTGCCACCATCTGTACCCCGCGCAATGCCGCCTGCGGGATCTGCCCCTGGCAAAGCGGCTGTGCGGCGCGGTTGGCGGGCACAGTGGCCGAGCTGCCACGCAAGCTGCCCAAGACGCCGAAACCGGTGCGCAAAGGCTATGTCTACGTCACCCGGCGCGAGGATGGTGCCTGGCTGTTGGAAACGCGGCCGGAAACGGGGCTTTTGGGCGGGATGCTGGGTTGGCCGGTCTCCGACTGGTGCGATGCACCCACCGAAGCGCCGCCGATTGAGACACGATGGGACACGCCGAACGCCGAAGTGCGCCACACCTTCACGCATTTTCACCTGCGCCTCGCGCTGCGCACCGCGACGGTTTCCGCCGGGTTAGAGCCTGTTCGGGGCCAGTTCGTGCCCCACGCGTCCTTCCGCCCCGCCGACCTGCCCACCGTGATGCGCAAGGCGTTTGACCTAGCCGCCCCCGTTATCGCCGGGAATTGAGCCCCCCGCGCCATTCACGTAAGCTCAAGGTAAATGGCGCAGGCGTGGCCACGATGAGCAGAACATTCACCCCGACAGGTCTGTTGCAGGCCTTGCCCTTCTGGGCATCGCTTGCGCTGCCGCTCTTGCTGGTCTGGGCTGCGGTGCAGGGCGGTTGGGCGCTGTTACTGGTGCCACTGGTCACCTGGCATCTTGCGACGCTGCTTGACAGGTTTCTGGGGCTGAATGTCGGCGGCGCCGACCCCGAAACGCCGGAACAGAGCCTGTTTTGGTACAATCTGATCCTCTGGCTCTGGCCCGCGATCCAGCTGGCCACCGTGTTTGGGATGCTGGCCTATGTCACCGCCACCGATCACCTGTCGACCTGGGGTCAGATCGGGGTTTTCCTGGGGGTGGGCGTGATCACCGGCACTATCGGGCTGAACTACGCCCACGAATTGATGCACCGGTCCACTCGGTGGGAACGGTGGCTGGCCGATATTCTGCTGGCAAGTGTCTTTTACAGCCACTTCCGGACCGAGCACTTGCTGGTCCACCATCGCCATGTCGGGACCCCGCGCGATGCGGTCACCGCGCGCTATAACGAGCATTTCCATGCCTATTTCGCCCGCGTCCTGCCGCAGGCCCTCAGGTCCGCGCTGCGGGCCGAGGCAGGGATGTGTGCGCGCAAGGGGGTGTCGCCCTGGCACCGGTCAAACCCGTTCTGGCGCTACGCGGCCTTACAAGCGCTGGTCCTGATCGCGGCATTTGCGGTTGGCGGCTGGGTGGGCGTTGGCCTGGTCCTGTTCCAGGCCCTTGTCGCGATCTGGCAGCTTGAGCTGGTGAATTACGTCGAACACTACGGTTTGACGCGCAAACACCTGGGCGACGGGCGCTATGAAGCCGTGCGGCCCTGCCACAGTTGGAACGCCAATCACCGCGCGACGAACTGGCTTTTGATCAACCTGCAAAGGCACTCGGACCACCACACCAAGCCTGGTCGCCCTTTTCCGTTGCTCCAGCCACAGGCGCCCGGTGCGGCGCCCGAACTGCCCTATGGCTATCCGGTCATGACGTTGGCGGCGCTGATCCCGCCGATCTGGCGCCGGATCATGAACCCGCGCGTCCGGGCCTGGCGGAAGGAGCACTATCCCGAAATCACGGACTGGCGGCCCTATTCGCGGCACGCCACACCGCTGCCCGACGGGGTTTAGCCCCAGTCCAGCACGACCTTGCCGCTGGATCCGCCACGCATCACGTCGAACCCCTGTTCAAAGTCATCGACCGCAAAGCGATGGGTGATGACGCAACGCACATCGAGTCCGTTTTCCAGCATCGCGATCATCTTGTACCAGGTCTCAAAGATCTCGCGCCCGTATACCCCTTTGAGGGTGATTGCCTTGAACACGAACTGCGACCAGTCGACCGGGCTCTTGCCCGGCGGAATGCCCAGCAGAGCAATGCGCCCGCCCATGACCATCGCTTCGACCATCTGATCCAACGCGGCCTGGCTGCCCGACATCTCAAGCCCGATGTCGAAACCTTCCTTCATGCCCAGATCAGACACTATCTGTGCCAGATCCTGCGTTTTCGGGTTCACGGTCACGACATCCGCCACGTCTGCCGCCAGTGACAGGCGCGCCTCGTTCAGATCGGTAATCACGACGTGCCGCGCGCCCACGTGCCGCGCCACCGCCGCCGCCATGATCCCGATGGGTCCGGCCCCGGTGATCAACACATCCTCACCCACCAGATCGAAGGACAGCGCGGTGTGCACCGCATTGCCAAGCGGGTCGAGGATGGCCCCGATCTCATCATCAATCGCATCGGGCAGCGGGACAACGTTGAACGCGGGCAGGCGCAGGTAGTCGGCAAACGCCCCCTCTTCGTTCACCCCGACCCCGCGGGTTTCGGGATCAAGGTGGAACTTCCCCGCCCGGCTTTGGCGTGACTGCGTCCCGATCAGGTGCCCTTCGCCCGACACCCGCTGCCCCAGAAGCAATCCCTCGACATTGCGGCCCATATCCACAATCTCGCCCGCGAATTCATGGCCGGTGATCAGCGGGACCGGCACCGTTCGCTGCGCCCAGTCGTCCCAGTTCCAGATATGGATGTCGGTGCCACAGATCCCGGTCTTGCGAATACGGATCAGCACGTCGTCGGGCCCGATCTCGGGCACCGCGCGCTGTTCCATCCACAACCCGGGCGCAGGTTTCGCTTTGACGAGGGCGCGCATGTCATTTTGCATCACGGCGTCTCCCACAGATCGGTCGACAAGTATTTGAGGCCGCTGTCACAGATCACAAGGGCAACGGTGCCCCCGGCCTCTGGCCCCCGCAAAAGATCCGCGGCCCCGGCAAGGTTGGCTCCCGCGGAAAACCCGCCAAAAATCCCCTCGGTGCGGGCCAGCAGGCGGGCGGCCTCGCGCGCCGCGTCGTCCGATACAGCCAAGGTGCCCGCCAGCGCCACACCGCGCAGATGGGCCAGATCCCCCATGGCGTAGCCGCCCCCCTGGATCGCGTGATCGGGCCGGGTCACGTGTTTGCCTGCAATCGCCTCGGCCCCAAGCGGTTCCACCGCGTAGCAGCGCACACCCCGGGGCGTCAGCGTGCGCGCCACCCCTGCAAGCGTCCCGCCCGAGCCGGCGAAATCGCAAAAGGCCGTCACCGCGCCACCGGATTGAGACCAGATTTCCTCGGCCGTGCCGGTCGCATGCGCATCCGGGTTGCCGGGATGGGCGAACTGGTCGGCCCGGAACGCCCCGCGCGCTTCGGTCTGCCGCTGCGCCTCGGCCTCGACCAGGGCCAGATCCGCCCCCGACACTTCGCCCGGGCGGCCCCCGGGGGCCTGCGGGACAAGCACCACCTCGGCGCCCAGCGCGGTCATCATCCGCGCACGTTCGGGGGAGTTGCCGGTGCTCATCACCGCCACGAACTGATGACCCAGCACCCCACACACAATGGCCAGGCCGGTGCCCATGTTCCCGCTGGTCAGCTCCACCACGGTCTGGCCGGGGCGCAACGCACCGGTTTCCCGCGCATGCTCGACAACGGCCCGGGCCGCGCGGTCCTTCTTGGAATGGCCGGGCAGCAGGTAGTCCAGCTTTGCAAGGATCCGCCCGTTCAGCTCCAGCGCCTGGCACAGCCGGGACAGCTCCACCAACGGCGTATCGCAGATCGCATCGATGACCGAGGCGCACAGCATCAAAGCGCCCCAACCTCTCGCCCCGCTTGCGCAAACGCTGCAAGGCCACGGTTCAGATCCGCCTTTGTGAGCGCCGCATTCATCTGTGTTCGGATGCGCGCCTGGCCCTGTGGCACCACCGGATAGAAAAACCCGGCCACATAGACACCCAACTCAAACAACCGCGCGGCCATTTCCTGCGCCAGCCGCGCCTCGCCCAGCATCACCGGGACAATCGGGTGTTCGCCGTCAAGCAGGGTGAACCCCGCCTCGTCCAGTCCTGCCCGCCAGTAACGTGTATTATCGAAAAGCTGGGCGCGCAGGTCATCGCCCTCTTCCACCAGGCGCAATGCGGCGACCCCGGCGGCAACGACCACAGGCGGCAGAGAGTTTGAGAACAGATAGGGCCGCGCCCGCTGGCGCAGCAGATCGACCACGGGTTGCGCCGCCGCGATATAGCCGCCAATCGCCCCGCCCAGCGCCTTGCCCAGCGTGCCGGTCAGAATATCGACCTCGACCCCAAAATGCGCCGACATCCCGCGCCCCTGTGGCCCCATGAACCCGGTGGCGTGGCAGTCATCGACCATCACCAATGCATCATAGGCATCCGCCAGGCGCCGGATCTCGGGCAGGTTGGCCAGATAGCCATCCATGGAAAACACGCCATCCGTCGCGATCATAACGAACCGTGCCCCATCGGCACGGGCGGTCTGCAACTGCCGCTCCAGATCTGCCATGTCGGAATTGGCGTAGCGATATCGCTTGGCCTTGCACAACCGGATTCCGTCGATGATCGACGCGTGGTTCAGCGCGTCTGACACGATCGCATCTTCGGGCCCCAAAAGCGGCTCGAACACACCGCCATTCGCATCAAAACAGGCCACAAAAAGGATCGCGTCGCCCATCCCCAGAAACTGCGCCAGCGCCGTCTCAAGCTCTCGGTGCAGGGGTTGGGTTCCGCAGATGAACCGGACCGAGGCCATGCCGTAGCCGTGGCTGTCGATCGCCGCCTTGGCCGCCGCCTGCAGTGTCGGGTGATCGGCCAGCCCCAGGTAATTGTTGGCGCAAAGGTTCAGCATCTCGCGCCCGTCGACATCGATATGGGCGCCCTGCGGACCCGCGATCGGACGCTCGCGCTTGTAGAGGCCGGCTGAGTCGATCTCGCTCAGTTGGGCGTCGATATGATCAAGAAATCGGGACATGGCGGCACTCTGCTTGGCGGCCGCACCCCAGACAACGCCAAATGCGTCTAGGATGCCGTTTTTGACCTACTTGAGCGAACGGCGTGTTCTATGCAGTGATCGAAATCGCAACGAAAAGGAGGGCCCCATGGCCGGGTTTGCGCTTGATGGATTTCTGCCATACCAGCTGTCCGTCGTGGCCCGCCGTGTCAGCCAGGAATACGCGGCGCGCTACGAGGACAAATTCGGCATCTCGATCCCTGAATGGCGGGTGGTCGCGCATCTGAGCCAAGAGGCCGCTGTCAGCGTGCGCGAGATTCACCAGCGCGTCGATATGGACAAGTCCAAGGTGTCGCGCGCCGCGGCCCGGCTGGAAGAAAACGGGTTCATTCGCAAACGTGCACATCCTTCGGACGGGCGGTTGGTCGAACTGACGCTGACCGACAAGGGCCGGGCGATGATCTCGGAACTCACACCCATTGCCGATGCCTATGAGGCCGAGGTGATGCGCCTGCTGGGCGCCAACGGCACGGCCTTTCGGGCCGGGCTAGAGACGCTTATGCCCAAGGATGACCTCGACCCCTAATCGGTTACTGCGGCGGCGCGGGAACACCCGCGCGCGGCCACCTGCCCATTGCCCATTATCTGGAAACCCTGTGATCACCGGCACCTCCGCCAGCGGTTAAGGTCATGTTTACTCCTCCGGCTGAATTATGGCGCAACACCGCGCTGACCGGAGAGAATGATGCAAACGAATGAGTGGTTCCCGGATGAGTTGCGCACGCGTCTGGCCGCAGAACGCGCCCTTGCGCAAAAACAGTCAGAGCTTGCGGCAGCGAACTCCAAGATCGCGGCGCACGCCCGGGAACTGACTGAAAAGGTCATTGAAAGCCGCTCCGAAATTGCGCTTGTCCGATCCGAGGCCGCGCAGTTGCGCGATGAAAACACCGTTGTCCGGCAGGACCTTGAACATGCGCACAGCGCGATCCAGATCGCCGAACGCCGTTTGTGGGAATCGCTTGAGACGATCGAAGACGGGTTTGCGGTGTTTGACACTGATGCCCGGCTGATCGCGGCGAACCGCGCCTTTCTCCGGCCCTTCTGCGGGCTGGACGACGTGCGCATTGGCGCCAGCTTCGAAGAGATCGTGCGGCTCGCCGCCGAAGAGGGTCTGATCGACTGCGGCGACCAAAAGGCCGAGGCCTGGATCACCTCGATGATCGACCGCTGGCGGCAAGAGAACCGTAAACCGGTGACGCTGCGGTTTTTCGACGGCACGTTTATCCGTTTGATAGAACGGCGCACCCGCGACGGTGATATGGTTATTCTCGCCGTCGACATAACCGAATCCATCGCCCGCGAACGCGAATTGGACGAAGCCCGGCGCAAGGCCGAGGCCGCGAACCGGGCGAAATCGGCCTTCCTGGCCAATATGAGCCATGAAATTCGCACACCGATGAACGGCGTCCTCGCCATGGCCGAGCTGTTGGGCGAAAGCGACCTGAACGCCGAGCAGCAGCTTTACCTCAACACGATCCGCGACTCGGGCGAGGCGTTGTTGGTCATCATAAACGACGTGCTGGACTATAGCCGGATTGAAGCGGGCAAACTGGCCCTGACCGAAGCGCCCTTCGATCTGGAACGGTCGATCAACGATGTGATGCTGCTCTTGCAACCCTCGGCCCGGGACAAGGGGATCGAGCTGCTGCTGGACTATGACATGTTTCTGCCGACCAGCTTTGTCGGCGATTCCGGTCGTCTGCGTCAGGTCCTGACCAACCTGGTGGGCAATGCCGTCAAGTTTACTGAGACAGGCCATGTCCTGGTCCGCGCGGTTGGCCTGCCGGGATCGGATCCCGACAGCTATCGCATTCACGTCGTTGTCGAAGATACCGGAATGGGTGTTCCAGAAGAGATGCGTGATCACATCTTTGGTGAGTTCAACCAGGTCGAGGATCAGACCACCCGCGCCTTTGACGGAACCGGTCTGGGCCTGCCGATTTCAAAGCAGCTCGTGACCATGATGGGCGGCGATATCTGGGTCGACTCGATTGTTGGCGAAGGCTCGTCCTTTGGCTTTAACGTCACACTGCGCGCCGCCGGACCCACCGAAACCGATCTGCCGGAAATTCCCGCCTGGCTGGACCGGGTGATCATCGTCGATCCCAATCCGGTCAGTCAGGCCCTGTTGAAGAAACAGCTCACGGCGCTGGGTCTTGCGCCGGTAGCCGTGGGCAGCCGGATCGAGATGCCAGGTCCCGCCTGGGGCCCGCGCGATGTCGTGTTCCTGGCCCAGGCCACCTGCGACGAGGCCAGGGAAAGCGGTGCCGTCGCGGCCGCGACATTCGTGATGTGCCAGGGCCCCGTCGCGCCGGATCTGGGGCTGACCGAGACCGCAGAAATCGTTGTTCAGCCTTTCCTGCGCCGCGAATTGCTCGACAAGATCGCCGCCTTGCCAGACGCCCTGCCCGAGCCGCCGAGCGAGGTGGAAGCGGCAGAGCTGCCCGAAGAAAGCCGGAAGCTCCGCGTGCTCGCCGCGGAAGACAACAAGACCAACCAGCTTGTTCTGCGCAAGCTGCTGAAGACCTTTGATATCGATCTGACAGTGACCGAGAACGGACGCGAAACGGTAGCGGCCTATCGTGACGCACGGCCCGATATCCTGCTCACCGACATCTCGATGCCGCTGATGGACGGCAAGGATGCCGCACGCGAAATTCGCGCCTATGAAGAGGCGCATGCGCTAGACCCGATCCCCATCGTGGCGATGACCGCACATGCGGGCGAAGACACCGCGGCGGAAATCCGCGCCGCCGGGATCGACCATTGCCTCACCAAGCCCCTGCGCCGCGACGATCTGGCCCAACACCTGCGCGGCGTCGCCCCGGGCGGCGAGCTCCCCTTGCGCAGCAACGCCTGAGCACCGCCGTGCCCGCTGGTGCGGTGGCGCGCGAGGACCGCCCTCGTCGCCGTTCCCGGGGCATTGGATCGCACGTCTGGGCTTTGAGGCTTTGAGGCTTTGAGGCTTTGAGGCTTTGAGGCTTTGAGGATTTGAGGCTTTGAGGATTTGAGGATTTGAGGATTTGAGGCTTTGAGGCTCCGGCAAATGTGCGCAAGAGACGATGCGCCGTCCTCGGGAATTCCTTTCACCCGCACTTGTCGCCCGCTACACTCCGCACCCATGGACCAGACCCCCGGCTTCAGACCGCGCGCCCTTGGTGAGATTGCTATCCGCTGCGCCGATATCACGGCGATGGCGGATTTTTACGAACGCGTCATCCGCCTTGAACGGCTGTCAGACAGATCGGACCGCGCGATCATCTTTTTCAAGATCGCGCCCGGATTCGGTGGGCACACCTCGGTGCTTGCGCTTTTCCGAAACGACGCGGACCCGCGGTCCGGTTTGCACCCCACGACAGCCGACACACCGGCGACCGGGGCGGGGTCGTCGCTGCACCACCTGGCGCTGTCGCTCCCGTTCGACGAGCAGGATGCCGTGATCCGCTGGTATGAAACGCTTGGCCAGACCTATCGGATCGAAATCTTCGACTGGATCGGCTGGCGCGGGATTTTCACGAAAGACCCAGAAGGCAATACCGTCGAACTGGTGGCCTATGACGCGTCGCTTTTGGCAAAGGATGCGCCGTCTGACTGAACGGATGCCAGCGTCCGTCCATTAGGCGGCTTCGGGATAGTCCCGCACAAAGACCGGCGCTTCGGGCGCCGACCGCGCGGGATCGTAGGCGTAGCCGCCGGTATCAAAGTCACGCAGACCATCCGGATCGGCCAGCCGTCGATCTATGATGAACCGCGCCATCGCGCCCCGCGCCTTCTTGGCGAAGAAACTCACGATCTTGGCCTCACCATTCCGCTCTTCCAGAAAAACCGGTGTGATCACATCAAGTCCCAGCGCCTTCAGATCGACGGCCCCGAAGTATTCCTGACTGGCGCAGTTGATCAGCACTTTTGACCCGATACCGGTAGCATCCGCCTTCAGGCTCTTGGCGATGTCCGCCCCCCAGAAATCATACAGCGTCGCGCCGCGCCGGGTTTTCAGGCGGCTGCCCATCTCCAGCCGATAGGGCTGGATCGCGTCGCGTGGGCGCAGGACGCCGTAAAGGCCCGACAGGATGCGCAGGTGATCCTGCGCCCAGTCGAGCGTTTCGTCATCGATTGAGGCCGCGTCGAGCCCGATATAGGTGTCGCCCGCAAACGCTCGCACCGCCGGGCGCGTGGTGCCGCCAGCCGGATCTTTTGCAAAGGCGCGGAACCGGTCGCGGTTCAGCCGGGCGAGATCGTCGCTGAGATCCATCAACCCTTTCAGTTTGCCCAGCGTCAGCTGCCGCGCATGGCCCGCCAGGCGCGCGGCCTCGGCCTGAAAACGCGGTTCGGTCTGGTCCAGATCCACCTCTTGCCAATCCAAGCGCTTCGCAGGCGACACAACCACCAGCATGTCCGACTCCCCCGTGTTCCGTAACTTCTGCGCAATCTATAGCGGTGCGCCGCGCCCTCAAGCCTCGCGCAGGACGGCCAGAAAAGCCGGGCCGAACCGATCCGCCCGCCGGTCGCCCAACAGCCGGGCCAGCGCACCCGGATCGGTGGGCCGCATCTGCGCAACCCGCGCGAGCAGGGCCGCCGAACAGCTGAGCGGTTTGTCCTGCCCCGTCTCGCCCCGTGCCAGACGGGCCTGCTCTGCCAAGAGGCGATCGTAGACCGCGCCCGCCTCTTGCCCGGCCAGCTTGCGGCGCGACGGATGCGCCTCCTCTACCTCGGCGCCTGTGATCACAGCCAGAAACGCCGCCCCGTACCGCTCCAGCTTTTTGGCGCCTACCCCGCTGATCCGCGCCATTGCATCCAGCGTCCCGGGCCGGGTTTCGGCCATCTCGATCAGGGTGCGGTCGGGAAAGATCACATAGGCCGGCACCCGCTGCGCCTCGGCCAGCGCGCGGCGCTTGGCCTTGAGCGCGGACAAAAGCGGGGCGTCCTCTTCGGAAACCAGCGTCTTGACCACGGGCCGCGCGGCCGCCGTTCGGATCGCATCACGCCGCAGCGTCACCTCGGCCTCGCCCTTCAACACGGGCCGCGCGCGTTCTGTCATCCGCAACGCGCCGTGCCGTTCGGGATCGGGGCGCACGTAGTCGTGCCCCATCATCTGGCGAAAAACCGCCTGCCATTGCCGCCGGTCAAGCTCGCGGCCCACGCCATAGGTCGGCAGCTGATCATGCCCGCGCGCGCGGATCTTGTCGGTCTCAGCCCCCAGCAGGATGTCGATCAGATGCCCGGTCCCGAACCATTCGCCGGTCCGCAGGATCGCCGACAGGGCCATGCGCACAGGCTGGGTGGCATCGAACGTCTCGGGCGGGGTGGCGCAAAGATCGCAATTGCCGCACGGCGTCGCGTCCTCGCCGAAATAGCTGAGCAGGGTCACCCGGCGACAGCTCAACGCCTCGGCCAGCCCCAACAGCGCGTTGAGCCGCACATGGTCCGCCGCCTTACGCTCGGGCGGGGCAAGGCCTTCGTCGATCTGGCTGCGGCGCAGGCGGATATCGTCCGCGCCATACAGCGTCAGCGTATCCGCCGGGGCGCCATCCCGACCCGCGCGACCGATTTCCTGGTAATAGGCCTCGATGGATTTCGGCAGATCGGCATGGGCGACCCAGCGGATATCGGGCTTGTCGATGCCCATCCCGAAGGCGACCGTGGCCACGACGATCAGCCCATCTTCGCGCTGAAACCGCCCCTCAACCTCGCGCCGGGGCCCGGGCTCCATCCCGCCGTGATAATGGCAGGCGACATGGCCCGCATCGCGCAGAGCGGCGGCCAGTGTTTCGGTCTTGGCCCGCGTGCCGCAATAGACAATGCCCGACTGGCCCTTGCGGGCGGCCGCAAACTCGAGGATCTGCTGACGCGGCTTGTCCTTTGCCGTAAAGGCCAGCGTGATATTTGGCCGGTCGAAGCCGCGCAGAAATGTCTGGGGCGCGGCGCCGTCGAACAGGCGCGCGACAATCTCTTCCCGCGTTTCGGCATCTGCGGTGGCGGTGAATGCCGCCAGCGGCACGCCCAGCGACCGGCGCAATTCCCCGATCCGAAGGTAATCGGGGCGAAAGTCATGGCCCCACTGGCTGACGCAATGCGCCTCATCCACCGCGATCAGGCCGACGCCCGCCCGGCGCAAGAGGGGTACCGTGCCCCCCGCGCCCAACCGCTCCGGCGCCATGTACAGCAGCTTCAGCTCGCCCGCATCGAGCGCCCGAAACACCGCATCGGTTTCCTCTTCGGTATTGCCCGATGTCAGCGCCCCCGCCGCCACGCCCGCCTCGCGCAGGGCCCGCACCTGGTCCCGCATCAGCGCGATCAGGGGCGAGATCACCACCGTCACGCCATCGCGGCAGAGCGCAGGCAGCTGGTAACACAGCGACTTGCCGCCCCCGGTCGGCATGATTGCCAGGGTGTTTTCACCGGCAACGACGGCATCCACCACCTCGGCCTGGCCCGGGCGGAAATCGTCGAAGCCGAAAACAGACTTTAGAAGAGCGCGCGGCTCACCCATTGGACATGTTGAGTTTGGTTCAAACTGCTCGTGTTTTTTTGAACCATCTCACATGAACAATCGGTGAACAATACCGAAGCGGTCAGACCAGCGCGCGATAAAGATCCGGCAGGATGAAATCGCGCACGGCAATGATGATCAGGAAGGCCACCAGAGGCGCCAGATCAAGCCCGCCGGTATTCGGCAACCAGCGCCGGATCGGGGTATAGATCGGCTCGAGCAGCCGGTTCAGCCCGTCCCAGATCTGGGCCACCAGCGGCTGGCGCAGGTTCAGGACCTGGAACGAGATCAGCCAGCTAAAGACGATGTGGACGATCATGATGAAAAACGCCACGTCCAGCAGCATGTCGATGATGCCAAAAAGTGCATTCATTCCCGGTCTCTCCTTGCCTTGCGGCGTACACCTAAGCGGCCTTGCCCAGCGTGACAACCCGCGCGACTTAGCCGTTGCACGCCCGGGGCGGGCCTGTCTTACTCACGCCAGAGCGGCGGCGCACAGGCAAAGCAATGGCAGAGATCTCGACCCGCAAACGGATCTGGGGCTGGTTCTTCTTCGACTGGGCCAGCCAACCCTACAGCACGCTTTTGCTGACTTTCATCTTCGGCCCCTACATCAACGAGCTTTTGGGCGATGGATCCGCAGCGCAAGCCGCCTGGGGCTTTGGCATCGGCGCCGCGGGGATCGCGATCGCGCTTTTGGCGCCGGTCCTTGGCGCGCTGGCCGACACGTCGGGCACGCGCATGCGCTGGATCTGGGTCTTTTCCGCCCTGTACGTGATCGGCAGTGCGGGGCTGTGGCTGGCGGCGCCGGGCGACTTCAACCTCGTCCTGATCATGGCCTTCTTCGCCCTTGGGCTGATCGGGATGGAGTTTGCGACGATCTTCACCAACTCGATGCTGCCCGACCTGTGTGAACGCGGTCAGATCGGGCGCGTGTCGGGCAACGGCTGGGCCTTTGGCTATCTGGGCGGGTTGGTGGCGCTGGTGATCATGCTGGTGTTCTTCGCCGAAAGCGCGGAAACCGGCAAAACCTTCCTGGGTCTCGACCCGGCCTTCGGGCTTGATGCCACCGCGCGCGAAGGCACGCGTTTTGTGGGGCCGCTGACCGCGCTGTGGTTCATCGTTTTCATGATCCCGTTTTTTGTCTATGTCCGCGATCCCCGCCCGACCGGTCGCACCGGCGGCGCCCTGTCCCGGGCGCTGCGGGATCTGGGCCAGACGCTGCGCCGGTTGCCATCGCGCCCCAGCCTGTTTGCCTACCTTGGATCGTCGATGTTCTACCGCGATGCGTTGAACGGGATGTACACCTTTGGCGGGATCTACGCGGCGGGTGTTCTGGGCTGGACCGTCGTCGATGTCGGCATCTTTGGCATCCTTGCCATCATCACCGGGGCGGTTTTTGCCTGGTTGGGGGGCCGGGCGGATGACGCGTTCGGGCCCAAACCTGTGATCACGGTCAGCATCCTGGCCCTCACCTCGGTGGCCATCGCGATCCTGTTTGTTTCGCCCACCTCGGTCTTTGGCATGCCAGTGGAAGAGGGCTCTCCCCTGCCCACAATCGCCTTCTACATCGTCGGCGCGGTGATCGGCGCGGCGGGGGGATCGCTGCAGACCGCGAGCCGCACGATGATGGTGCGCCAAGCGGATCCCGCCCGCATGACCGAGGCGTTCGGGCTTTATGCGCTGGCCGGGACGGCCACGTCCTTCTTGGCGCCTCTTTCGATCGGCATCATCACGGCGGCGACAGGCAGCCAACAACTTGGCGTGACCCCGCTGATCGTTCTTTTCCTGATCGGTCTTGTTCTGCTAGTCTTGGTAAAACCCAACGGAGATCGAGCAGCCCAATGATCATCCGCAGTCTTGCCGCCCTCGCGGCCTTCCTTGCGTTCGCGCAAGTCGCCCCTGCACAAACGTCTGCCGCCGCGGCGTTTGGCACGAAAAACACCCCGTCCGCGCACAAACCCGCCCCCTTTGGCGGCCATTCGCGCGGATGCATTGCCGGGGCCGTTCAACTTCCCGAGACCGGACCGACCTGGCAGGCCATGCGGTTGTCCCGCAACCGCCATTGGGGCCACCCAGAGACGATTTCGTTTGTCGAGCGGGTGTCCGCCGCGGCAGCCCGCCAACCCGGATGGGAGGGGCTCTATGTCGGCGATATCTCGCCCCCGCGCGGCGGGCCGCATTCCGGCCATCGCTCGCATCAGATCGGGCTTGATGTCGATTTCTGGATGCTGCCTGCGTCAGACCTGACGCTCAGCCGGCGGGAACGCGAAAACCTGTCGTCGATCTCGATGCGCCGGGCCGAGGGTGCGTATGTAAACGACAACTGGACGCGCGCCCATCACGAAGTGCTCAAGGCCGTAGCCAGCGATCCCTGGGTGACACGGATTTTCGTGTTCCCGGGCGCCAAGGTTCAGATGTGCAACGACGCGCGCGGCGACCGGTCGTGGCTGCGCAAGATCCGGCCGTGGTGGGGGCACCACTATCATTTCCACGTCCGTCTGAAATGCCCAGAAAATGCCGGCGCCTGTGTCGAACAGGCCCCGCCACCGCCCGGCGACGGCTGTGCCGACGCGGCCGAATGGGTGCAAAACATCCTCAACCCACCGCCGCCCGATCCTAATGCCCCGCCGCCGCAACCCCGGCGCGAGCTGGTGATGGCCGACCTGCCGCAGCAATGCCAAACCGTTTTGTCGTCGCGCTAGCGGCGATCGCGGTCTCGGGGCCGCTCTGGGCGCAAGCCGAGTTGCTGTCCGAGACAACGTGGAACGTACGGGATCCACGCTTTGGCGGGATGAGCGCGCTTGAGGTGACCGAAGACGGTGGGGCCTTTGTCGCGCTGTCGGACAGGGCGGCGGTTGCCCACGGAACCCTGGTGCGGACCGACGGGATCATCTCTGGCATCGCATTGGAAACCCTCGAGGATCTGCCACTGATCCAACCCCCGCGCGAGAGCCGGAACCTTGGCGATGCCGAAGGGTTGGCAGGCGAGGTCGGCGGGCGGTTGCACATCTCGTTTGAATCCGTGCACCGGGTGGACGTGTACGATGGTTTTGACGGCACGCCACGGTCCCTGCCCGCTGCGCCTCAGTTTCGGACCTTTCCCGTCAACGACGGGGCCGAGGCCTTGGCGATCGACCCTACAGGCGCCGTGTTTGTCATCCCCGAAAAACTGCGCCGGCGCCGCACGTCCTTTCCGGTTTTGCGCCACCGGGATGGGACCTGGGACAGACCCTTCCGGATCATCGCGACCGAGGGGCTCGCCCCCGTCGGTGCCGACTTTGGCCCCGACGGCGCGCTCTATCTTCTGGAGCGGTCCTTTCACGGGATTTTCGGCTTTGCCAGCCGCGTGCGGCGGTTCGCGCCAGACGCTACCGGAGAAGTATTTGGCGAGGTGATCTTGCACACCGATCCGGGCGTGCATGACAATCTCGAAGGGCTCGCCGTGTGGCGCGATGGGGATGGGGCGCTGCGTCTGACGATGATTTCAGACGACAATTTCAACTTCGTCCAGCGCACCCAGATCGTGGAATATCGGTTGACGCCCTAAGGCCTGCCACGCTAAGGCGCGCCGTCCCGGATCGTCGGGGCCAAGTCTCCGCAACCTTGTTAAAACGGAACCCAGATATGACCCGTCTTCTTCCTGGCATCCTTGCCATGGCCGCCGTCGTCGTGGCCTCGAACATCCTTGTGCAATTTCTCTTTGGCCAATGGCTGACCTGGGGGGCGTTTACCTATCCCATCGCCTTTCTGGTCACCGATGTGATGAACCGCGTCTACGGCGCGGCGACCGCGCGCAAGGTTGTGTTCGTGGGCTTTTTGACCGGGGTCGCCTGTTCGCTGATCGGGACACAGATCATGGGTGAGTTCGGGCCCCTGGTGACCTGGCGCATCGCCATCGGTTCGGGGATCGCATTCCTGACGGCGCAACTTCTTGATATCGCGGTCTTTAATCGCCTGCGCGCAGGAACATGGTGGCGGGCGCCCCTGGCCTCGACGCTGGTGGGATCGACGGTGGATACGGCGCTGTTTTTCACCATCGCCTTCAGCGCGACGCTGAGCTTCATCGAGCCGGCAAACGACGTTAGTTGGGCCGGTGAGGCGTTGCCGCTTTTGGGCGCGGGGCCGGTGGTGCCGCTGTGGGTGTCGCTTGCCGTGGCCGACTGGGGCGTAAAAATTACGCTCGCGCTTTTGGCATTGGTGCCATTTCGCATAATTGTGCAGCGTTTGACCGCACAGGTTGCGTAAAAAGAGTTGACGGACACCAAATCTGTGCCAACCTCCCCGTATCGGTCAACAACTGAAAGGAGGTGGTCCAGTGTCTAGAGTGATATTGGAGAGAGGTGTCGGAACAGTCGGGGGGACCGTCGCCTGAGGGCAATCCTGAAGGCAGAACACTCCTGATTGGGCCTCAGTCCCTAACTGGCCCATCTCTGAATGACTCGAAGGGCCACCGTGATCCGGTGGCCCTTTCTCGTGTTTTTGGGCCTGCACACCCTGTACACAGTCCGTACACAACCCGTACACCGCGCCATGAAGATCACCGACACCCTCCATATCGATGACTGGGAACTGACCGAACAGTTCATCCGCGCCTCGGGCCCCGGCGGCCAGAACGTCAACAAGGTGTCGACGGCCGTCGAGCTGCGGTTCGAGGCCGCGCGGTCACCCAACCTGCCCGATGCGGTCAAAGCGCGGCTCAAGCGGATCGCCGGGCGGCGCTGGACAAAGGACGGCGCAGTGGTCTTGCAGGTTTCCGAGGCCCGCAGCCAGGCCCGCAACCGAGAGCTTGCGCGCGAGCGGCTGGCCGAGCTGATCCGACGCGCAACGATCACACCGAAAAAGCGCCGCCCGACACGACCCACCAAGGGGTCCGTCGAACGGCGGATCAAGGCCAAGAAGGTGCGCAGCGAAGTAAAGGCCATGCGCGGACGGGTGGAGGAGTGACGCCGGGCGCGGACACTGGATCATCCCAGCGCCCTTCGACCGATGGCCCGCCAGGCCCGCAACGCCGGTTTCAGAACCGCCGTTCGATCCCGACCTTCACGTCCGTCGATCTGTAGCTATAGGCATCCACGTCAGATGAGACGCGTTCACAGCCTATGGCGGCATAGGGCGTGAAACCGTCGAACAGGAACAGATCGCGCTTTTCGATCCGAAGGTCGGCGCCAACGGATCTCTCGTCCGGGTCGGCGGTGAAGAGCGGGCTTGGTGTTTTGAAATGCTTGTCGCCGACGAAAACCGACGGCTGGAAGGCGAAACCATTTCCAGTCTCAACCGTTCCAAACACCCGCAACGTGTTCGAGCGTGCATTATCGAGGTCGAAGGCGACGGATTTGTCGGTATGTGTCCACGACACCCCAACCGCGCTGCGCCCACCGATGGATCGGCTGAGGCTCAGGAACAGCTGTACCTGATGCCCGCTTTGATCATCGCGGATGTCATTGTCGATGTCCGAGTACGTGGCAGCGCCCGAAGCGAAAAGACCGCTTGAGAAGCGTCGCTCGTGCGCAAGGGACAGACCCACCGTGTCTTCGAATCGTTCGCCCGCAATCCGGCGCTGGCTGGTCAGCGGCGCCAGGATCGTTGTCGTTGTGGGCCCCACGAACCGCAAGCCACCCCGCGCGCCCAGGATCAGATCGTCGAAGCGCGATCCCGCGGCATCGATCGAGTTCAACTCTAGCCTGCCAAACAGCGACGGGAGGCCGATGGCGCCTGGCGGAACCGCCAAAGGCCGGCGCAGTTCCACAGAGGTGATGATCTGGAGACCAAGTTCTGAGTCATCGGACCGGTCGAGGGTTGAGGGCAGCGCAAAACCGCCAAAGTTCAAGGTGACATCGTCTGTGTCGTACGTTCTGTTCGACCCTGCCTCGACCAGTGCGATGTCGATGTCCCAATCCAGACTGCGGCGGCTGTCGATGGCGCGGATGAACATCAACACGCGCTGGCGCACCGGATCGGGCAGATCCCCCGACAAGACGATAAAGAATTCCTCGCGCGCGCGCTGCCACTGCTCGGCCTCGAAGTAGGCGCGGGCCAGTTCCAAACGAACACGCACGAGGCTTGGGTCTTGCCCGAGGAGATTCAGAAGCGGGGGAATTGCCGCTTCCGGGCGGCCGGAGTTCAGCGCGGTCAGGGCGGTCAGGAACTGCGCCTCGATCTGCTGTTGGGACAGCGGCGCTGGCCGTGCAAGGGACGCACCCGGGCCAAGCGCAGCCAAGGCAGCGATAACGAGGCAGACAATCCGCAGGGCACGAAGGGGTCGCATCCGATGCATGTTTCCAAGAGGTGGGTGTGGGGGTTACCCCCGGCGGGGCCAGAAAGGCCCGCCGGAGTTGCAGTATTTTTGGAGCGCGCGCCTCGCGCTATTGGCCTCCGAACGAGCCTATGTGGACGTGCCCGGACGGACCTGAGGTATCAAAGGTTCCACCAAACTCTTCGGCGTTCGGACCAAAGAAGCTACCCGTGGCCGTTCCCGATGTGTTGGTCGAGGCGATACTGGCCGTGAAGCCATTGCCACTGACAGGCCCCGAGCCTGTGAAATCATATGCGGGGTCGGCAACAACATCGGCCGTGACGAGGTTCTCTGTCACTGTATTGGAGCTCGTGATGGTGATCGTCGAGAAATCCGTCGTGGCCGAAACCTCGAAGTCTGTGATGAAACTCTGATCAGCGTCGTCCAGCGCATAGCCGGTGCCCGTGCCGGTGTACGTGGCGTTGGCCGGAAGTGCTGTGGCATTCGTCTCTGCGCCGAAACTCCCAACGCCCACCGTGCCGGATCCAGTTCCGAGACCGGTGATCCAGGTGCCGTATGTCTGATACTCGTAGACCGGCATAACGTTTTCCGAGATGTAGGCGGTCTGGCCATCTTGTGAGAGCACTAAGAAACGTTCTCCGGCCAGGTTGCCCCCAACTGCGGTTCCAAGATCGAAGGCGGCGCTTGATCCCGGTGCCGAGACCGAAAAGTCTTGTGCGACGCCGTTGACGATCCGAATTCTAGTTGTGGCGTCATCCGACGTTGTCGGCGCAGAAATCGACGTGACGCCAGTTCCCAAATCAGAGGTGTAGGACGCTGTCACACCCGATCCGTTGATCACGACTGTTCCGTTATCCGGCAGATCCGAGACGCTGGTAAAAGGGACAACCGTGCTCCCCCCGCCTCCGCCACCGCCACATGCGCTTAGCGCCAGGGCGGCGCACAGCGCGGTCGTCATTTTGCAAAAACCCTTCATAATATCCCCAATCTTCAGCAAGTTTTGTGCGAATAAATTGTGCACGCCCGCAGCCTAGGGTTGTGGGTTTTGCCGCGCACGGGAAATCGACGGATGCAGAGAATTCGGCGGTCCAATCGTATGCTGTCAGAGGCGCCGTCGGAACTTTTTTATAATTAAATCAGTTTTTTACGTTCACTTAGACGGAGGGGTGCGGCGGAGTCACCCCTGTCTCAGGCGTTGCACGCGGGTGCGCATCAATGTCTGCGCTTCCCCTGCATTAGCGTTAATGCGTAAACCTGCGGCACGGCGGCGGTCGCGATAGATACAATCCTGTGCACTGGCGCGACGGGCGCGCCGGGACCGCGCCACGCCCCGTGCGCGCGGCCCGATCCGCGCAATAGATGCCCCGCCGCCCTTGACCCCGATTCGGGAAACTCCGACAGTCGCGGCAAACCACTTGCGCGGGCGGGAAAACCGGCTACGGTCTCTGCCCCGGCATTTGAGGGAGCATGGGCATGAAGATCAGCATCGAACGCGCCAACCTGCTGCGCGCCGTGGCGCAGGCGCAGTCGGTCGTTGAGCGGCGCAATACGATCCCGATCCTGGCGAATGTTCTGATCGAAGCCGAAGGCGATGGCGTCACCTTCCGGGCCACCGACCTTGATATCGAAGTGGTGGACCGGGCGCCGGCGCAGGTGGAACGCGCTGGGGCGACGACGGTGGCCGCGGTCACCCTGCATGAGATCGTGCGCAAGCTGCCCGACGGGGCCCTGGTGACGCTGACCGATGATGGCGCCTCGGGGCGGATGACGGTGGAAGCGGGGCGGTCGAACTTTGCGCTGGCGACGCTGCCGCGCGAGGATTTCCCGGTGATGGCGTCGAGCGAGTACAGCGCCAATTTCTCGGCCCCGGCGCCGATCTTGCGGCGGCTGTTCGACAAGTCGAAATTTGCCATCTCGACGGAAGAGACGCGGTATTATCTGAACGGCGTCTACATGCATGTGGCCGAGAGCGAGAGCGGGCAGAGCCTGCGCTGTGTCGCGACCGATGGGCACCGGCTGGCGCGGATCGATGCGATGCTGCCGCAAGGGGCCGAGACAATGCCGGGCGTGATCGTGCCGCGCAAGACGGTGGGTGAGCTGCGCAAGCTGTTGGATGATGACGAGGCGCAGATCGCGGTGTCGGTGTCAGAGACGAAGGTGCGGTTTGCGACGCCCGATATCACGCTGACCTCGAAGGTGATCGACGGGACGTTCCCCGACTATACCCGCGTGATCCCGACCGCGAATGCGCGCAAGCTGGAGGTCGATGCGTCAGAGTTTGCCCAAGCGGTGGACCGGGTGGCGACGGTGTCATCGGAACGCTCACGCGCGGTGAAGCTGGCGCTGGATGATGATCGGCTGATCCTGTCGGTCAACGCGCCAGACAGCGGGGCGGCGGAGGAAGAGCTGGCCGTGGCTTACGGCGATGAGCGGTTGGAGATCGGGTTCAACGCGAAATACCTCTTGGAGATTGCCAGCCAGGTCGATCGTGAGAACGCGGTGTTCCTGTTCAACTCTGCCGGCGATCCGACGCTGATGCGCGAGGGGAATGATCCCTCGGCTGTCTATGTCGTGATGCCGATGCGTGTGTAGCGCCAGACGGGTTTTCTTGCCTGCGGCGCGGATATTTCCTGACCAAAGAAGGGCCTGACGTGCCCGAACTTGCCGTTACATCGCTGCGCCTGAGCCAGTTCCGGTCGCACAAGCTGGCGCGGATCGCAGCCGCGGCGCGGCCGATCGCGATCTATGGAGCGAACGGGGCGGGCAAGACGAACATCCTGGAAGCAGTGTCGATGCTGTCGCCCGGTCGGGGTCTGCGGCGTGCGACGGCAGAGGCGTTGGGACGGCAGCCCGAGGGCCTAGGCTGGAAGATCGCGGGGGAGCTGCGCTCGCTCCACCAGGTGCATGAGGTCGAGACCTGGGCCGAGCCTGGTTCCGGGCGTCAGGTGCGCATCGATGGCAAGGCGGCGGCGCAGGTGGCGCTGGGGCGGATTGCGCGGGTGTTGTGGCTGGTGCCGTCGATGGACCGGCTGTGGATCGAAGGGGCCGAGGGGCGGCGGCGGTTTCTGGACCGCATCGCGCTGTCGTTCGAGCCGGGGCATGCCGACGCGGTGCTGGTCTATGACAAGGCAATGCGGGAGCGGAACAGGCTGCTCAAAGACATGGTGCGGGATGCGCATTGGTACACGGCGCTGGAGCATCAGATGGCCGAGGCAGGCGAGGCGATCCGCAGGGTCAGGGTCGCGGCGATTGCACGGCTGGCCGAGGCGCAGGCGGGGGCGGAGACGGTGTTTCCGGTGGCAGAGCTGACTTTGACGGCGGCTGAAGGTGGGACCGCTCCGCCGGGGGCAGACGCGCTGGCCGAGGCTTTGGCGGAGAACCGCGGCGCGGATTTGCGCGCTGGACGGACGCTGATCGGGCCGCATCGCGCGGATCTGGGCGCGGTGTACGCGGCCAAGAGCGTGCCGGCCGAGCAGTGTTCGACGGGGGAGCAGAAGGCGCTCTTGATCTCTCTGATCCTCGCCAATGCGCGGGCGCTGGCCGAGGATGTGGGGGCGCCGCCGATTGTGCTGCTCGATGAGGTGGCGGCGCATCTGGATGCGGATCGGCGGGCGGCTTTGTACGATGAGATCTGTGCGCTGGGGGCGCAGGCCTGGATGACCGGGACGGAACGCGGGCTTTTTGAGGCGCTGGGCGACCGGGGGGATTACCTGGAAGTGCGCGAGACAGAGGGCGCGTCCGAGGTGGTGGTGGCGTGACAATCTCGGTCGGTGATCTGGCGCTTTATGTTGGCGCGCTCTTTATCCTGTTTCTGACGCCGGGCCCGGTGTGGGTGGCTTTGACCGCACGCGCGCTGTCGGGCGGGTTTCACGCGGCCTGGCCCTTGGCGCTGGGCGTGGTGGTCGGGGACGCGATCTGGCCGTTTCTGGCGATCCTCGGGGTGACATGGATTGTCTCGGTCTTTTCGGGCTTCATGGTGGCGCTGAAATGGGTGGCCGCTTTGGTGTTCGTCGTGATGGGCGCGCTGATCCTGCGGAACGCCGACAAGACGATTGCGAGCGACAGCCGCCTGACCCGGCCCGGCATGTGGGCAGGGTTTCTGGCAGGCGTCGCGGTGATCCTGGGCAACCCCAAGGCGATCCTGTTCTATATGGGGGTGCTGCCGGGGTTCTTTGATCTGACGGCGGTGACGGCGTGGGACATCGCCGCCATCGTGGTGGCGTCGATGATCGTGCCGCTGATCGGGAACGTGTGTTTTGCGCTGTTCATCGACCGGGCGCGGCGGGTGTTGACCTCGCCCACGGCGCTGCGGCGGACGAATATTGTGGCGGGGGTGCTGCTGATTGCCGTGGGTCTGGTGATCGCGGTAACCTGAGCGCGATGGATCACAGTGCGTTCCTGAAAACCCTGCCGCCGGACACCAAGGCCCGCCTGACAGCGCGCAGCGACCGGGCGGGGCTGGTACATCTGGCGGGGCATCTCGGGCTGATCGGGGGCGCCGCGTCGCTGATTGCGTCGGGCGTCCCGCTTTGGCCGCTGTTGCTGCCGGTCCTGGGCATCCTTCTGGTGTTCCTCTTCACCCTGGAACATGAGGCGACGCATCAGACACCGTTCCGGTCAGAGCGCCTGAACGAGGTGGTCGGATCGCTGTGCGGGCTGGTCCTGATCCTGCCGTTCACCTGGTTTCGCTATTTCCACCTCGCCCACCACCGCTTTACCAACGATCCCGAGCGCGACCCAGAACTGGCCGCCCCGAAGCCCGAGACCTGGGCGGCGTGGGTCTGGCATGTGTCGGGCCTGCCCTATTGGAGGGCGATGCTGCGGCAGTTGGTCGTGAACGCCTTGGGACGGGCAGAGGCCACCTATCTGCCGGCCCGCGCACAGGCACGGATCGTGGCCGAGGCGCGGTGGATGCTGGGCGCTTATGCGCTGGCGCTGGGCAGCCTGTTGGTCAGCGATCTGGTGCTCTGGCTGTGGGTGGTGCCGATGCTGCTGGGCCAGCCGTTTCTGCGGTTGTATCTTTTGGCCGAGCACGGGCGCTGTCCGGCGGTGGCCAATATGTTCGAGAATACGCGGACGACATTTACCAACCGCGCGGTGCGGTTCTTGGCGTGGAACATGCCCTATCACATCGAACACCACGCCTATCCGGCCGTGCCGTTTCATCACCTGCCCGAGCTGCACCGGCTGGCCAAGGCGCATCTGGTAACGACGGCGCCGGGGTATGTGGCGTTTACCCGCGCGTACACCCGGACGATGGCCACAAGAACCGGCAGCTAGCCCGCCCGACCGGGCCTGTTGCAAATCTCTGAACAGACACCAAATATTGTGTCTCCCACGTGACAATCCCCCCATAAACGCCTATAAAATGGGTCAAAAGACCAAGGAAGGCACGCATGGCCGAAGCAGCCCGCCAGCCGGAAGATTACGGCGCGGATTCTATCAAAGTTCTCAAAGGTTTAGAGGCGGTACGGAAGCGCCCCGGTATGTATATCGGGGACACGGACGATGGCTCGGGCCTGCACCATATGGTGTATGAGGTCGTCGATAACGGAATTGATGAGGCTTTGGCCGGTCACGCCGATGCCGTGACGGTAACAATTCACGCCGATCACAGCGTGTCCGTCAGCGATAATGGCCGCGGGATTCCTGTGGATCTGCACCCCGAAGAAGGGGTGTCGGCGGCCGAGGTCATCATGACCCAGCTGCATGCGGGCGGGAAGTTCGACCAGAACAGCTACAAGGTGTCGGGCGGGTTGCACGGCGTGGGCGTGTCGGTCGTGAACGCGCTGTCGGACTGGCTGGAGCTGCGGATCTGGCGCGATGGGAAGGAGCATATCGCCCGGTTCGAAGGTGGTGAGACGGTCAAGCATCTGGAGGTCGTTGGCGACGCGGACGGGCGCAAGGGGACCGAGGTGCGGTTTCTGGCGTCGACCGATACGTTTTCGGACCTGAACTATGTGTTTACGACGCTGGAAAACCGGCTGCGCGAGCTCGCCTTCCTGAACTCGGGCGTGCGGATCATCCTGAACGATGAGCGCGGGATCGAGCCGAAGACAGCGGATATGTGTTACGAGGGCGGGGTGCGCGAGTTCGTGCGCTACCTCGACCGCAACAAGCACCCGCTGATCGAAGAGCCGATCTTTATCGAGGGTGAACGTGACGGGATCACCGTGGAAGTCGCGATGTGGTGGAACGACGGCTATAACGAGATGGTTTTGCCGTTCACCAACAACATCCCCCAGCGCGATGGGGGCACGCATCTGGCGGGCTTTCGGGGTGCGCTGACGAGGACGCTGAACCTTTATGCCGGGCAATCGGGCGTGGCGCGTAAGGAGAAGGTGAGCTTTACGGGCGACGATGCGCGTGAGGGGCTGACCTGTGTGCTGTCGGTGAAGGTGCCGGATCCCAAGTTCTCGTCCCAGACCAAGGACAAGCTGGTGTCGTCGGAGGTGCGGCCCGCGGTTGAAGGGTTGATGAACGAGAAGCTGGCGGAGTGGTTTGAGGAAAACCCGAACCCCGCCAAGATGATCGTCTCGAAGATCATCGAGGCCGCTTTGGCGCGGGAGGCGGCGCGGAAGGCGCGCGAGATGACGCGCAAGAAATCGGCGCTGGATGTGGCGTCGCTGCCCGGCAAGCTGGCGGATTGTCAGGAGAAGGATCCCGCGCTGCGCGAACTGTTCCTGGTTGAGGGTGACAGCGCCGGCGGCTCGGCCAAACAGGGCCGGGCGCGGGCCAATCAGGCGGTGCTGCCCCTGCGCGGGAAGATCCTGAACGTGGAGCGGGCACGGTTCGACCGGATGCTGTCGAGCCAGGAGATCGGAACGCTGATCACCGCGCTGGGCACGGGGATCGGGCGGGACGAGTTCGACATCTCGAAGCTGCGCTATCACAAAATCATCATCATGACGGACGCAGATGTGGACGGGGCGCATATCCGGACGCTGCTGCTGACCTTCTTCTTCCGGCAGATGCCGGAGTTGATCGAAGGCGGCTATCTCTACATCGCGCAGCCACCGCTGTTCAAAGTCGCGCGCGGCAAGTCCGAGGTGTATCTGAAGGATCAGGCGGCGCTGGACGACTACCTGATCGAGATGGGGATCGACGGCGCGGCGCTGCGCCTTGGCTCGGGCGAAGAGATCGTGGGGGCCGATCTGGCCCGCGTGGTGGAAGAGGCGCGGCAGGTGCGGCGCGTGCTGCAGGCGTTTCCGACGCATTACATGCCGTTCATCCTGGAGCAGGCGGCGATTGCGGGCGCGTTTGTGCCGGGGCAGGTTGACGCCGATCTGCAGGGCACGGCGGATGCGGTGGCCGCGCGGCTCGATCTGGTTTCGCTGGAGTATGAGCGTGGCTGGCAGGGGCGCCCAACACAGGACAAGGGCATGCGGTTCACACGGCTCGTGCGCGGCGTGGAAGAGGCGCGGACGCTGGATGGCCCCATCCTGCGCTCGGGCGAGGCACGGCGGCTCGGCGGGTTCACCGAGGGGCTGAAAGAGGTGTACGGCACGCCCGCCAGGCTGATCCGGCGCGAGAAGGAAACGATGATCCACGGGCCAACCGAGCTTTTGGACGCGATCCTGGAAGAGGGCGAACGCGGGCTGACGTTGCAGCGTTATAAGGGCTTGGGCGAGATGAACCCCGACCAGCTGTGGGAAACGACGCTGGACCCCGAGGCGCGCACGCTGTTGCAGGTGAAGATCGACGATGTGGCCGAGGCCGACGACATCTTTACCAAGCTGATGGGTGACGTGGTGGAGCCGCGGCGGGAGTTTATCCAGTCGAACGCGCTGAGCGTGGAGAATTTGGACTTTTAGGGGATCGCGGACGGAATGACCGCGCCACCGCTTGCGCGATGGGGCGTTTCCGCCGATCTGCGCCCTATGGCGGGCGGGGCCCGAAACCGGGTGTTGCGCACCGTGGGGCTGGCCCCAGAACTGGTCTTCAAGACAACGACGCGCACCGACGACGCCATTGGCTGGCTGAGCGCCGTGCACCAAGCGGCGGAGGCGTGCGGGTTGCGTGTTCCAAGCTATCTGCCGAGCTTGGACGGGGCTTTGGTCGAAGATGGATGGACCTGCGAACCTTTGATCGAGGGGCGGTCCTTTGCGCCGGGCGATATGCCGAAGATGGCGCCGATGCTGGCCGCGTTTCACAGGGCGACCGCATCGATGGGTCAGCGCCCGGGGCTTCGATCCTCGGGTGACCTTCTGTCCGAGCGCGCAGGCGGAGATGTTGATCTGGGCGCCATGCCGGACGCCGTCGTTCTGGCCTGTCGGGCGGCCTGGGCCAATGTCGCGGGATCGCCGGAAGCCGTTGTGCATGGCGACCTGACGCCCGCGAACCTGATCTGGAGCGACGCAGGGCCCGCATTGCTGGATTGGGATGAATGCCGGCGGGATCTGACATTGTTTGATCGGGTGCAGGTGAGAGGCGGAACGGCCGAAGACGAGCGGGCTGTGTTGGCGTGGGAAGTGGCGTGCTGTTGGACGCGCGAACCGGCGCGGGCCCGGCGGCTGGCCGCCACCCTGATCGACGGGACCGGGTCTTAGACCACCACCTCCATCTCGGCCTGCACGCCGACGCCGAACACCCGCTTGTACCGATCGATCTGGTCCGCCGGACCCATCGCCTTTTTGGGGTTGTCTGACAATTTCACCGTCGGTCGCCCATTCGCGGAGACCGCCTTGCACACCAGGCTGAACGGGTCGAGGCCGTCACCGGGGACGAGGCCGCGGAAGTCGTTGGTCAGAAGCGTGCCCCAACCGAAGGACACGCGCACGCGGCCTGCAAAGCGTTGGTGCAGTTCGATGATTTTCTCGACATCCAGCCCGTCCGAGAAAATCACCAGCTTCTCGCGCGGGTCCTCGCCCCGAGATTTCCACCAGTTGATCGCGGTTTCGGCCCCTGTTTCGGGATCGCCGGAATCGATGCGGATACCCGTCCACCCGGCCAGCCAGTCGGGGGCGGTTTCCAGAAACCCTTCGGTGCCGTAAGTGTCGGGCAGGATGATCCGCAGGTTGCCGTCGTGTTCTTCGTGCCAGTCGGACAGCACGTCATAAGGAGCCTTCGCGAGCGCGGCATCGGTATCGGCCAGCGCGGCATAGACCATGGGCAGTTCGTGGGCGTTCGTGCCGATCGCCTCGACATCGCGGTTCTTGGCGATCAGGCAGTTCGATGTGCCGATGAACGATCCCCCCAACCCTTCCAGCATCGCCTGAACGCACCAGTCCTGCCACAGGAAGGAATGCCGCCGCCGGGTGCCGAAATCGGCGATCCGCAGGTCGCCGTGCTGGCGCAGCACCTCGATCTTTTCCCAAAGCTTCGTCATCGCGCGGGCGTAGAGGACCTGTAGCTCGAACCGGCGCATGTCGCCCAGAACGGCGCGGCCGCGCAGCTCCATCAAAACGGCGAGCGCGGGGATTTCCCACAGCATGACCTCGGGCCATTTGCCTTCGAATGTCAGCTCGTACTGGCCGTCGCGTTTTTCCAGGTGATAGGGCGGGAGGGAGAGGTTTTCGAACCACTCCATGAAGTCCGAGCGGAACATCTGGCGTTTGCCATAGAAGGTGTTGCCGCGCAGCCAGGTGCTTTCGCCCCGGGTCAGTTTCAGGGATCGGATATGGTCGAGCTGTTCGCGCAATTCGCCTTCGTCGATCAGCTCGGCCAGCGGGATCGATTTCGAGCGGTTGATCAGGCTGAAGGTGACGGTGGTGTCGGGCCGGTTGCGGAACACCGATTGGCACATCAGAAGCTTGTAGAAATCGGTGTCGATCAGCGAGCGGACGATCGGGTCGATCTTCCACTTGTGGTTATAGACGCGGGTGGCGATGTCGACCATGGGGCGCTCCGACGGTTGCCGAAGTGTTAAAGCAAGGGCGACCGCGGCTGTCTAGCCGGGCCTGCCGGCACCGGTCAGGCCCCGAGTGGCGCGTTTCACCTCATCATCCAGCTCGCGCGGGCGGTGCCGGGCGCGGGTCAGGGCGGCGTCGATTGCCACGCCTTCGACGGCGGCGGCGGCGATTTCGGCCAGGGCGTAGGTCGATACTTTGGCGACGCCTTTCAAAGCCGCGCGGGTGAGGGCGTGGACGTGAAGCGCCGACACCTGGGCCGAAATCACCCCGCTGCCGTCTGCGGGGATCCCGCGCGAGATCTGTTCGCAGGCCGCCGCATCGTAGGACACGTAGCTGCGGCAGATCGTTGGCCGCGCCTCATAGGCGCGGCACATGCGGGTCGCGGGGTCGAGCGCGGGGCAGGCGCGTGGGTGCCAGGCCCGGCCATCGGGGGCGCCCGCGCGGGGCAGAAGCGCGGCGTGCAGCATGCGGGCTTCGGCTTCGGTGATCGTGCCGCCATCTGCGCCCGTCAGGATGCAGCAAAAGGCGCAGCCTTCGGCACAGGCATAGTTCGGGTCGGGCACGGCCTGGCCAAGCTCAACCCGGCCCACGGTGACGGCGGGTGCGCCCGATTTCAGGTCGCGCACGACGTCGGCAAAGGATTTGCCCTGGCGCTGCGCCGCCTCGACATAGGCGATCAGGATGGTGCGCGCACGATCGGCGGCGGCGGTGGGCAGGCCGGGCACGCGCGCCTTGGCGATTGCGGCACGCAGCGCATCAGTGTCGCCTGGCGGCCCGGCGGGCCCGCGCCGCCGGGCTGCGCGGCTCATGCGAGCGTGACGCCCGCGGCCTGCATCCCCTGCTTGGCCGCATCGAGCGAACCGTCAAGATCGATGGCCCGCGTCAGGCTTTCGATCACGCGGACAGTGAAGCCCAGCTTGGCCGCATCCACCGCCGAGAAGTTCACGCAGAAATCCGTCGCGAGCCCGACCAGCGTCACCGTGTCGACGCCGCGGGTGCGCAGGTAGCCTTCAAGCCCTGTGGGCGTCTTGTGATCGTTTTCGAAAAAGGCCGAATAGCTGTCGATCTCGCGCCGAAAGCCCTTGCGGATCACCAGATCCGCCGCATCCGCCTGCAATCCCGGGTGCAGGGCCGCGCCGTCGGACCCGATGACACAGTGATCGGGCCACAGAACCTGGGGGCCGTGGGGCATTTCGATCATCTCAAACGGGGCCTTGCCGTCATGGCTGGTGGCAAAGGACGAATGCCCCGCCGGATGCCAGTCTTGCGTCAGTACGCGCACCGGGAACTCGGGCATCAGCGCGTTGATCGGGGCCACGATGTCATCGCCGCCTGCCACGGCAAGGCTGCCGCCCGGGCAGAAATCGTTCTGCACATCGATGACGATGATGGCTTCGTTGTTCGGGCGCATGGGCACCTCCGCTTGGGCTGATGTCTGCCTAGGCGCTGCCCGATGCGGCGTCAACGGGGCCTTGAAGCCTGGGCGGGCGGTGGCATAGATGCTGGCCCATGTTCACCGTTGCCGCCTTCTACAAGTTCACGCGCCTCGACGATCCCGCCGCGTTTAAAGCGCCGCTGGCCAAGCTGTGCTGTTCGCGGGGTGTGACGGGCACGATCCTGCTGGCGAAGGAGGGCGTGAATGGCACGATTGCGGGGTCGGCCGAGGCGATTGCCGAGGTGATCGCGCATTTGCGCGGCTTGCCGGGCTGTGTCGACCTGGAGTGGAAGGAAAGCACGGCGGTCGAGCAGCCGTTCAACCGCATGAAGGTTCGGCTCAAGCGCGAGATCGTGACGATGGGCCAACCCGATGTCGATCCAACGCGGGCCGTCGGCACCTATGTCGATCCGGCGGATTGGAATGCGCTGATCTCGGCCCCCGATGTCGCCGTGATCGACACGCGCAACGACTATGAAGTTGAAATCGGCACGTTTCAGGGCGCGGTCGACCCACAGACCAAGGCGTTTGGAGAGTTTCCCACGTGGTGGGAGGACAACAAGGATCGGTTCGCGGGCAAGCGTGTTGCGATGTTCTGTACCGGCGGGATCCGGTGCGAGAAATCGACGAACTGGTTGCTGTCGCAAGGCGTGGACGAGGTGTTTCACCTCAAGGGTGGGATCCTGAAATACCTTGAAGAGGTTCCGCAAGAGCAGAGCCTGTGGGAGGGCGATTGCTTTGTCTTCGACAAACGCGTGTCGGTCCGCCACGGGCTGGATGAGGGCGACTTTGCGCTCTGCCACGGCTGTCGCCGCCCGCTTGCCCCCGCAGACCTGGACCGCCCCGAATACGAGGCGGGGGTCAGTTGTCATCGCTGTATCTTAGAACACACGGACGAAGATCGGGCGCGGTTTCGGGAACGCCAGCGCCAGATGACGCTGGCGCGCAGCCGCGCCTAGGCTTCGAGGGACCGGCGCAGAAGCTCGAGATCTTCGGCGATCTGGCTGTCTTTGCCTTTGAGCTCTTCGATCCGCCGGACGCCGTGCATCACGGTGGTATGGTCACGCCCGCCGAACCTGCGGCCGATTTCCGGAAGGGAGCGCGAGGTAAGCTGTTTCGACAGATACATCGCGATCTGGCGCGGGCGGGCAAAGGTGCGCACGCGTTTCGGGCCGATCAGGTCGCTGAGGCGGATGTTGTAGTGATCCGAGACTTTACGCTGGATCTCTTCCACGGTGATCTTGCGATCCGAGGCGCGCAGGATATCGGCGAGGCAGTCCTGCGCCAGTTCCAGCGTGATCTCGCGGCCCACGAGGCTGCCGAAGGCGAAGAGCCGCATCAAGGCGCCTTCAAGTACGCGGACGTTCGTCGAGATGCGGTGTGCCACAAATTCCAGAACGCCGTCTGCAATCTCCAGGTTCGGGAACTGTTCGGAGTATTGGTCAACCTTCTGCTGCAGGATGCCCAGGCGCAACTCATAGTTCGTGGGGTGCAGATCGACGACCAGGCCCGACTGCATGCGGCTGACGATCCGATCTTCGATTCCGCGAATCTCGGTCGGCGCACGGTCGGCGGACAGGATGATCTGCTTGTTCTGATCCACCAGCGCGTTGAAGGTGTGAAAGAACTCTTCCTGCGTCGCGTCTTTGCCGGCGATGAACTGAACATCGTCCACCATCAGCACGTCGACCGAACGAAAGAGCTGTTTGAAGCCGATCATCTCTTTGTCGCGCAGGGCCTGGACGAACCGATACATGAACTGTTCCGCCGACAGGTAGACCACACGCAGATCGGGGCTTTGGTTTTGCAGTTCCCACGCGATGGCGTGCATCAGGTGGGTTTTACCAAGGCCAACCCCACCGTACAGGAACAGCGGGTTGAACGTAACCGGGCCGCCTTCGGCCACGCGTTTGGCGGCGGCATGGGCCAGCTCGTTGGGTTTGCCCACCACGAAACGGTCAAAGGTAAAGCGCGCATCGAGCGGCGCGCCGGGCAGGGCCGAGCCCCCGCCCTCGCCAGCCGCGTCAGCGGCAGGGGCAGCTTTGGCATTGGCCGGCGCACCAAGTTCGACATCGTCGCCCACAGCAAAGGCGATGCGGGCCACCGGCTGGCCCGAGGTATTCAGTACGCGCAAAATGTGATCCCCGAAATTGCGCGACACCCATGTGCCCATGAACTGTGTGGGCACCTTGAAGGTCGCAACACCGTCTTCCAAAGCCGAAAACTCAAGCGGCTCTATCCAGTTTACGTAGTTATTCTTTCCGACTGTCCCGATAAGATTTTCACGAATGTGTCCCCATGTCTCGTTCGTCATCCTGACCCGACCTGTCCTTCAATTTTTGTAACCAGCCGACCTTCGCCAGCCGCCGGTCCGCCCCCTTGGCAGGGGTCATTCCGGTGTTGCCGCCGCCTCACGATCATGGGGATGGTCAGACGCATGGCAGCCCCGGCCCACGGGGACCAAGCCCGTCGGTTCCACCCGGCGCAAAGCGGCCAGAACGCGTGGCGCAGGGATGGCAGGCCCTGGCCGTTCCGGAACGCTGCGCGCTGGCGCATATGCATCTGGACATGGCGGCACCGATCCCCGCGCGGAACACACAAGCGCGGTCAAATCCAGTCCGTCACGGCAGGCCAAACGGCATAAAACACTTGCCCCAGCCTGCCAAAGATGTGGTCGTTACAGTCTATCCCAACCGCGACCGCAACACCGTGCAAACCTGCGTCCGCACGCGTCGCGATCCGACCTTCACCTCATGTCCCCCCAAGACGATGTGAATCGCAAACCTTTGTTAGCAAGGCCGCTGAGCGCGAAGCAACACATCTTCATTCTTGACTCTGGGAATGTGCGGACGAATCCCGACGCGGGCCGTCGTGCAACTATTAGTTGCGCTTACTGGTCTTAAAACAAAAAAATGGCGAACGCATGCGCCCGCCACTTTCACCCAAAAATTAGGCGTCGTGTTTAGCCGATGGCCTTCACGCGGGCCGACAGCCGCGACATTTTGCGGGCCGCCGTGTTTTTTTGAAACACACCTTTTGACACGCCACGCATCAGTTCGGGCTGTGCAGCGCGCAGGGCGGTTGTGGCGGCATCCTGATCGCCAGAGGCAATCGCCTCTTCCACTTTCCGCAGGTAGGTCCGGATGCGCGACCGGCGCGCCTTGTTCACTGCGAAACGGCGCTCATTCTGGCGGGCGCGCTTTTTTGACTGGGGCGAGTTTGCCATGCGTACGGGTTCCCAATTTGGGTCGGATTGAATTCTGAAGCCGCGCTTCTAGGCGCGACTCGCGGCCCTGTCAACCGGCTTGGCCGCACGTCACTTGTCGCGGAACTGTGCCTCGCGTTTGTCGATGAACGCGGCCATGCCTTCGCTTTGATCTTCGGTCGCAAAAAGCGCGTGAAACAGGCGCCGTTCGTACAAAAGACCCTCGTTCAAGGTGGTCTCGTAACTGCGGTTCACGGCCTCTTTCACCGCCATGGTGGTCAGCGCCGATTTCTCGACAATCTTTTGCGCGGCGGCCATCGTTTCTTCCATCAGCTTTTTGGCGGGCACCACGCGGCTGACCAGGCCCGACCGCTCGGCCTCTTCGGCATCCATGAAGCGGCCGGTCAGGTGCATTTCCATCGATTTCGATTTGCCCACGAACCGCGTCAGCCGCTGTGTCCCGCCGATCCCGGCCACGACGCCCAGGTTGATCTCGGGCTGGCCGAATTTGGCGGTGTCGGCGGCAATGATGAAATCGCACATCATCGCAAGCTCGCACCCGCCGCCCAGCGCGTATCCCGCGACGGCCGCGATCACCGGCTTGCGGCATGTCTTGAGCTGTTCAACCTCGCCCCCGAAAAGATCCGAGGTGAAGACATCGACGAAGGACTTTCCCGACATCTCGGTGATATCGGCCCCGGCGGCAAAGACCTTGTCCGAGCCGGTGATGACGATGCAGCGCACCTTGTCGTTGTCTTCCGCCTCGCGCAGCGCCTGGGACAGCTCGCCCAGCAGCTCGGTATTCAGGGCGTTGCGCTGTTCCGGACGGTTGAGTGTGATGAGGCAGACGTGGTCCTCGATATCGACGATCAGCGTATTAAAGGCCATGGATCCCCGCGTTCATGGACAAAGCAGAGGCAAGGCTTATCAGTCAGAGCGGGTGGTTCAAGCTATCTTTGGCAGCGTGGGCAGTAAAAGGTTGACCGGCCCGATTGCACGATACGCGCGATTGTGCCGCCGCAATCCGGCGTCGGACAGGGCGCCCCTTCGCGCCCGTAGGCGCGGAACGTATGTTGAAAATATCCCAACTCTCCATCTGCTTGGCGGTAATCGCGCAGGGACGAGCCACCGGCGGCAATGGCCTCGCGCAACACATCGCGGATCACCGGAACAAGCCCGCGCACACGCGGCGCGGAAATCCGCCCGGCCTTGCGTTTGGGCGCGATGCCGGCGCGATGCAGCGCCTCGCAGACATAGATATTGCCCAGACCCGCAACGATTCGCTGGTGGAGCAAAGCGGCCTTGATCGGCGTCATCCGGCCCGACAGCGCACCCACCAGGTAGTCTTCGTTAAAGCCGTTGCCCAGGGGTTCGGGCCCCAGCTTGTCGATCAGCCAATGCGCCTCGACCGCCTCGGTCGGCGTCAGGTCCATCGCCCCGAACCGGCGCGCGTCGTTAAAGGTCACCCGTGCACCGCCCGCGATATCAAGCACGACATGGTCGTGTTTTTCCGGCGCCGGGTGCGCGTGGTGAAAGGTGCCGACCTGGGCGCCCGAGATCAGGATGCGCCCCGACATGCCAAGGTGGATGATCAGCGTCTCGCCCGAGGCAAGATCGGCCAGGATGTATTTCGAGCGCCGCCGCAGCGCCGTCACCCGCTGGCCTGTCAGCCGTTCAGCCATGCGCGCAGGCAACGGCCAGCGCAGATCGGGGCGGCGCACGTCGGCCTTGGCGATCACCTGGCCCTCGACCACCGGCTGCAAGCCGCGGCGAACCGTCTCGACCTCTGGCAATTCGGGCAAGATGCCTCCCCTTCCGATCGTGGCGCACATTGCAGCGCCCTTGAAGCGCCCTATAAGAAGGGCTTGGTGACAAGGACGGCAAGCCCTGATGAGTGATAGCGGCGGAAAAACAACGCATTTTGGCGACCGCGTGGTCGAGGAAGACGAAAAGGCCGGGCTGGTCCACGGCGTCTTTTCCAATGTGGCCACACGCTATGACATCATGAACGATGTGATGTCGGTGGGCATTCACCGCCTCTGGAAAGACGCGATGATGGATTGGCTCGCGCCCCGGTCGGGTCAGCGCCTTTTGGACGTGGCGGGCGGCACCGGCGATATCGCATTCCGGTTCCTGCGCCGGGCGCCCGGCGCCGAGGCGGTTGTCTGCGACATGACCGAAAACATGCTGACCGAGGGTAAGCGCCGGGCCGAGGCGGAAACCTTTGCCGACCGGCTTGACTGGATTGTCGGCGATGCGATGGCCCTGCCGTTCGAGGACGCGTCCTTTGATGTCTACACGATCTCGTTCGGGATCCGGAACGTCACCCGGATCGAAGAGGCGCTGGCCGAGGCGTTTCGCGTTCTGCGCTCCGGCGGGCGGATCGTGGTGCTTGAATTTTCGCAACTGCCCAATGCGGGGCTGCAATGGGCCTATGACCGCTATTCCTACAACGTGATCCCGGCAATGGGGCAGGCGATTGCCGGGGATCGCGACAGCTATCAGTACCTGGTGGAATCGATCCGCAAGTTTCCCGACCAGGATCGCTTTGCCGGGATGATCCGCAAGGCGGGCTTTGAGAACGTGAAATACCGCAATCTGTCCATGGGCATCGCCGCGCTGCATTCGGGGTGGAAGCTCTAGGTGCGCGGCCCCCACAACATCTTTCGGCTGATCCGCACCGGCGCCACGCTGGAACGGACCGGTGCGATGGGCGTCGTTCTGGATGCCTTTGACGCGCCGCGTCCGCTGCGGGTGGTGGCCCGGGTGCTGGGCTGGCCGTTTCGCTGGCTGGGGATCAAGGGCGACCCGGCCCTGCCGCCGGTCACGCGGGCGCTGACCGCGCTGGGCCCGGCTTACATCAAGTTCGGTCAGATCCTGTCGACGCGCCCCGATGTGGTGGGCGATGAGCTGGCCATGCAGTTGCGGGTGCTGCAAGACAAACTGCCACCCTTTCCGGTGACCGAGGCGCGCCGCGTCGTTGCCGCCGAGCTGGAGCGCCCGGTCGAGACGATCTTTTCCGAGTTCAGCGAACCCGTGGCCGCCGCGTCAATCGCGCAGGTCCACAAGGGGCGGCTGGCCGAAACGGGCGAGGCGGTGGCCATCAAGGTGCTGCGTCCGGGGATCGAACGGGCGTTTCGCAAGGATATCGACGCCTTCTACTTTGCGGCGCGGATGATCGAGACGCTGTCGCCGGCCTCGCGCCGCTTGCGGCCGATGGACGTGATCGAACATTTCGAAGGCGTAGTGCTGGGCGAGCTTGATCTGCGGCTCGAAACCTCAAGCGCGGCAGAGTTCAAGGCCAACACGGCCGAGGATGCGGGGTTCCAGGTGCCCGCGGTGCATTGGTTCTTGTCGTCGCGGCGGGTGATGACGCTGGGCTGGGCCGAGGGGATCCCGGCGGGCGAGGTGCACGATATTCGCGCGGCGGGGCATGATACGGTCGTTCTGGGTGAGCGGGTGCTGACGCTGTTTCTCAACCATGCGCTGCGCGACGGCTATTTTCACGCCGATATGCACCAGGGCAATCTCAAGATCGCGGCCAATGGCGATATCATCGCGCTCGATTTCGGGATCATGGGGCGGATCGACGAATACACGCGCCGGGTCTATGCCGAGATCATCTTTGGTTTCATCCGCAAAGATTTTCGGCGGGTGGCTGAGGTGCATTTCGAGGCAGGCTATGTCCCGGCCGATCAGGACATCGACGAATTTGCGCGGGCGCTCCGCTCGGTTGGGGAGCCGATCTTTGGCATGGATGCGTCGCGCATCTCGATGGCGCGGCTGCTGACCTATCTGTTCGAGGTGACCGAGCGGTTCGGGATGCAGACGCGGACCGAGTTGATCCTGTTGCAACGCACGATGGTGGTGGTCGAAGGCGTCGCCCGCTCGCTGCATCCGCAGATCAACATCTGGGACACGGCGCGGCCGGTGGTGGAGAAGTACATTCAGGAGAATGTGGGGCCAAAGGCGCTGCTGCGCGATCTGGCCAAGACCGTCCGGGTGCTGGGCCGCTTTGGGCCCAAGCTTCCGGGCCTGGCCGAAGCCGTTCTCGTGCGCCAGACCGAGGATCCCCCGCCGCCCCGGCGTCGGTCGACCTTGATGCCGGTTGCGCTCTTTGTCGGCGGGGTCGCGGTTGGGGTACTGGTCATGCTGGTGGGCTGAATCGGGGCTTGGCGTGGTACGGCGCGTTGTCGCGAGCGGCGGGTCGTGCGGAGTGCGGCGGAACGGTAACGCCTGATTTGCCAGGTTGCGGAGTGGCAGGCGGCCCGACAGCGAGAAGTTGACCGGACAACAAAGACAGGTTTGCGCCCCGGTGCTCGGGGATCTGCAACCAGAGCTGTGCCGACCGCGCGAACGCGCGCGTTGGGTGTGCGGTTACTCACCCTCCGTCCGCAATCCTGACACGGCGTCCGCCCGGGCCGTGCTGCCATCGGCAAAGACCAGGAGGCCCGTGTCCCCTTCCAGCCGCGCCTCGGTGATGCGGGCATAAACTTCCGCCGTTTCAAACGAGATCGGCTCACCGGCGACGGCGGCTTCGGTTTCGAACGTGTAGTAGCCCGGAGGCACCGGCGCGCCGGAATTGTCGGTGCCGTTCCAGACATAGCTGTCGCTGGGCACCGGCAGGGCCGTGCGCTGGACCTCGCCGCCCGAAGCGTCGCGGACGATCAGGGTGGCTTGATCTGCGGCGGCAGGCAAGTTGGGATAGACCGTGACCGGCGCCCCGTCGAAATTCGCGGCGACCGGCGCGCGCGCTTCGAGCCCGATCCAGGACGCGTATTGGCCGATGCCGCCAATGCCCAGACGCTCGGTCAGGCCGGTGAGCAGGTCGTTGGTCTGCACCTGCTGCTCGACGCCCGAAAAGGTGGCGAGCTGCACCGCGAAGTCGGTGCTTTCGATGGGGTTGAGCGGGTCCTGATTTTCCATCTGGACCGTCAGCATTTTCAGGAAGGTGTCGAAATCCGAGCTGAGCGTGTCGGCGCTTGACGGGGCGGCCTGTGTGGTTGCAGGGGACGGCTGCGTGAGCGTGTTCACTTCCATGGTTTGTCCTTTCAAAGACGCAAATCGAGCCCGTCAGACGGTATGTGACGGGCGGCGGTGGCCGGTGTGGGGGGCGCATCACGTTCGGGCGCGGTTGCCAGGGTCTCTGCCTGCGCCGGGGGCTGGCCGCCGCTGTCCGAGAAGGCAAAGCTTAAGGTCGCGAACCCTTCCGCCCGCGCTTCGGCGTGCAGGATGTCGATGTGGCGGCGCATCAGGTCCAGCGTTTCAGGCCGTTCCGCGGAGATCGAGACGAGCATCGCCCCATCGCCGACCCCGACCGACAGGCGCACGCGGCCAAGCTCTTCCGGGCTTAGCGTGACATCGATCGTGCCGCTGCCCTGCCGGAGTGCCTCGGTGATCTGGGTGGCAATGGCGCGGGCCGTCTCGCCCCCGGGGGCGAGCGCCGTTGACGCCGTCGGTGCTGCGCCGGTGCGGCTGGGTCCGTCGGCGGGGCCGCCCGCGTCGAGGCGCAGCGGATCCATTGTGGTCGTGGCAGAGTCCGCGGCGATCTCTTTTGCAAGGGCGCTCTGCAGGGGTTGCGGAGCGATAACAGGCACAACGGCCTGCGAGCCGGTGCGCGGGGGAAGTGCGGGTGGCGGCGTTTGATCCACAGCCGGTTCCGCTTGCCGGGACCTGGGCGCATCCGACGCAGCGGGTTGCGGCGGCGGGGACGCGGCAACTTGAGCAGCGATGGGCGCTTGCGAGGTGGGGGGTGGCGCTAGCGCAGTCGGTGGCGCAGGTGGCGGTGATACGCCCACCGCCGCAGTTTGAGACGCAATTGCCTGTCCCGAAGTCACGGTTGGCGAGACGCTCTGCAGTGGCTCTGGTGGCGACCCGGCCATTTGCGGTGCAGGGGTGCTTGGCGGAGGGCTCGCCTGCGCAGGCGCTTGAAGCGTCGCCACGGTTGGAGCCTGACGCGTGGCGGCAATGGAGGTCTCTGGCGGTGCCACGGTGGGTACGCGTCCCGCCGCGAGACTGTCCACCGGCGGAGGCGGTGCCGCACGCTCCGGCGTAAGCACGCCATCGGCGGCGGGTGGAGGCGCCGGGGGCAAGGGTTGCACGCGTGCTGTGTCCGTCGGGTTCACCGAAACGGGCGCGCTGGTTTTTGGTGCGAATTCTGGCCGATCCACGCCCGGGCGCGGATTGGGTGGTTCTGCCCCCAGCGCACGTGCCTCGCGCACCGGTTGCTGCAACAATGTATCGTCCGCGATGCGTGTTGCCGGTTGCGGCGTGCGATCCGGCAGGGTGGCACGCTCCAACACGCGCGGGGCTTCGGAAAACGCGAGCGCTTCTGTTGGCGTGGGCAACGACGCTTGCGGTCCCGGCGCGGGGGTGGGTGCGGAAGATTGGGCAGCCGTCAGCGACGGGCCGCGTGGCACTGTGGTGTCAGCGGCGGGCTTTGCAGGGGCTTGGGGCAGATCCGGCGCATCAGTCGGCGTTGGAATTTGCGCGGACGGCAGATCGGGGGCCTCCGCAAGCTGTGGCAGCGTGGGGCCGCGCGTAGGCACGCCCGGCGCCGGGCTTATGTCGCGATCCGGCGCGGCGGGGCGGAGGGGTGTCGCTGCATCCGCCGAAGGTGCAACATCAGCTTTTGGCGGTACTGATTTAGGCTCTGGCGTCGGCACGGCCGTGTCCGTGGGGATCGCGCCCGCCCTGGTACCGGGTGCATCGCGGCCCGGAGGTGCCGTGGGCGAAAGTCCCAATTCTGCCTCAACTGGCGCAAAAGAGGCTGCACCGAACTGCGGTTCGATTCCAAGCGCGTTTACACGCCCGGCCTCCTCTCCGCCCGTCGCAACCACCGGTGCCTCCGCCCACTGTTTCACCGGATCGGCGACCAATGCGTCGAACCCGCTATCCGGGGTAGCGTCCCCCATATCCACCGCGCCGGGGACCGGGGCGGCCTCGGACGGGGGCGCGGGCGCAAAGATGGAAACCGTTAACTGCATCACCCTGCTCGGACATTCTGTGCCTAGTTTCGCCATCTATCCGCAAAGTGATTACCGGATGTTTACCGGCGCCCGGCAAATCTGGCGCCGTCGCAACAACCGGGAGAGCCTGATGTCTGACCTGCGGATCGAAATGCCGCCCGCGCCCCTGCCGAAACAGGACCCCGCGCTTTGGAAGGCGGCGCAGGGGCTTGAGTCGGCGTTTCTGTCAGAGATGCTCAAATCCGCGGGCCTCGGCGCCCCGCGCGAGTCGTTTGGCGGGGGCGCGGGCGAGGCACAGTTTGGTTCGCTTCTGCGGGATATCCAGGTCGAGGGGCTGGTGCAATCTGGCGGGCTTGGGCTGGCCGAACAGATCTATAATGCGCTGGTGACCCGGTCCGATGGCTGAGGGTGCGCGCACGGTCGCTGCAGCCATTGCGGAGCTTTTGGAGGCGGAGCGGACGGCGCTGTCCGCCAAGGACACGGCGACGCTGGGCGCGCTGGCCGACCGGAAAGAGGGGTTGATCGCGCTGTTGGAGGGCAATCCGTTGCCGCGGGACGCCGTCGCGCGCCTGCGCATCGATGCGGCGCGCAACGAGGCGCTGCTTGGCGCCCACGCCGCCGGTTTGCGCGCGGCGATCCGGCGGATCGAGGCGCTCGCCCGACCCGCCGCGCCGCTGGCCAGCTATGACAATTCCGGCGCCCCGGCAACAATCGGGCCGCAGATCCCCGCATTTGAATGCAGGCGCTGAACAGCCGGCGGGTCTTAGGATCGCTTTAGGACTTCGGCGTTACGCAGACCGGGCATCTTGCAAAAGATGGCGCAACGCCAGTGAGACCGCGTTGCATCCGTCAGAACGGCGTTCACCCCGCACTGCAAATCGGTGCGGTTTGGCAACTTGGCGCAAAAGCGCCACGAGACATAGGAAAACGTCATGGCCACCTTCCAGGCGCCGCCATGGTGGCCGTCGCCAGAGACGACCTTCTTTTTCTTGATGATCGTAGGCGCGTTGGATTGCGCTGACATAGCACCCCCTTCGCCCACACCCGTGGCAAGGTTTAGGGAGCAAATCCAAACAAGCGGTAAATGTCAGGGAGAGCTTTGGTGTTCCGCGGGCGGGCGTCGCCGCCCGCGGAAACGATGCTTAACGCAGCGAGAACGAGCGGCCGAGCGTCGTGATAAACGCGTTCGACTCGGCGGTGTCGAGGTCTTCTTCATCCTCGAACCGGGCGCGGTAGGCCACTGTCCAGTCCCAGGTCTCAAAGATCTGACGGCGCAGGCCGATCTGGAACTCTGTCCGGGTTCTTTCCGTAGCATCGCCATTGCCGATGTCCTGGACGTCGACAACGCTGAGGCCAACATCCAGCGCAAGGCTCGCCCCGAACTCACGTGTCAATCCCAGGCTGAACAGGGTCCGCAGGACCTGCTCTTCCTCGTCGTTGATCACGGCGCGCTGGTCCAGATTGGCGGTGAAGACGCCAAGCGGCAGATCACGCTCGAAATCGAAACCGGCCAGGAAGGTCGAGTCGCCGTCCGAGCTGTCCGAGAAGCCGACGCCAAAGCCAAGATCGGCACCCGGGGTCGAGAACCGACGGTCAACGCGCAGCGTGGTCCGCTGGATCGAGGTGGCCGCATCCGAACGGGCCTCAAAGCGCACGTCCCCGTTGGGCAGTTCCCGCGTCAAGCGCAGGAAGCCGGTCAACTCATCGTCGTCTTCGGTGACGACGCCAAGTTCCTCGGTCTCGTACTCGTTGCTCAGCACCTCACCTTCCAACAGAAGGACGGGCGTGAACTCAAAGGCAAGGCCGACACCGACAGAGGTTGTCGTCCGATCCGTTTCAACCCCGTCTTCCGCATCGTACTCGCGCCAGGCGCCGATCAGGCTTGCCGTGGCAAGCGGCGACAGCTGGAACCGCAGATCCACGCGGGCCTGTTGCGTTGTACGATCGAACAGATCGGGGTCGGCAGTGTCGGTATAGTCGCGATCACGGATGAAATAGGACAGGTCGGCCCCGAACGGTGCGTCGATGCCAAGGCTGTAGTCGAACCCGATCCGCGTATCGAGCAGATCGCCCTCGTCGGTGATCAGGTCGTCCGCGATAAAGTCGCCGTCGTCGTCGACAAAGAACGAGCCGCGGACGGTCGTTTCGCGGACACGGACGTTCAGGCCAAGTTCGTTGTTCGGGCCTTCGATGCCGTAGCGCAGGCGCAGGAAGGGATCGACAAAGCCGTTGTCTTCCTCTTCACCCTCGGGCCGATCCTCAAACGCGATGCTGCCGCCAAGTTCGGCTTCAAACGTGTTTGTCGCCGACCCGCCCGATAGACCCAGGGTCAACTGAGTATCGAAATCGGTTGTCGTTCCCGCGGAGTCGACGTCGAGGTCGGCGTTGTCGTCGACCGTCACGCTCGACAGGATGTCCGCCGTTACATTAAGACCGCCGGGGACAGCTTGTGCAGCTGCCTCCGGCGCGTTCAGTCCAAAGAGTGCGGCGCACGCGATAAGCGATGCGCCGTTCTTGCCCCAGCTGCCGTCCATAGTCCCTCTTTCTGTTCTCTTCTATTCGAAGAACCGACGCTGCGGCACCACGATCACGTCGCCCGCGGCCAGCGGTGCGCGCCCGATCGAGGACCGGCCCGATTCAACGGCTTCATAGTTGATGGTATAGATCTGTTCTTCGCCCGACGCCGGGTCGGTGCGACGCAGTTGGATCCGCTTGGTCGCAGCGAACTTGGAAAAGCCGCCGGTTTGCGCCAGAGCCTGCAGGATGGTGGTGCCAGGCGCCACATCCAGCTGGCCCGGATTGCCAACCTCGCCCATGATGAACACGCTCATCGTGGCGGGGGCTGCGGCGACGCCGCTGCCGCGCACGACAACTTCGGCCACCTCGGACACCGAGACGAACACGGTCGGCGGGTTGCGGAAGTTCGGCGCGATCGCGCTGGCGATCGACTGCTGTACCGCGCCGGCGGTCAGGCCGCTGGCACGCACGGAACCTGCGAGAGGAAACGAAAAGCTTCCGTCGGGAAGCACAAGAACCTCACGCGTCAGATCGGGGTCTTCCAGAACCTGGATGGCAAGCTGGTCACCGGGTTTGATCCGGTATCCATCCTGCGCAACGGCAGCTGTCGCAACCAGAGTAGCAACGAGAATTAGAAAAAAACGTTTAAACATGACGCACCTCTACGTTCCCCCAGAGACGGGCACACTATGTCCGGTGCCCGGTCTGATTTGAAGCTTTTTTGGGCGAAGTTTTCCAGAAACTCCCGCCCGCTCGGTATTCGTAACGCATCCGCAACAACAATCGCGACGCGCCGGTTCAATTGGCCTCAGACTCGGCCATAGTCGACGTGATGCGCGCAATCTCATCGCGCGCGGTGGTGAAGGCTGGGCGTGTGTCGTCAGGACCGGCCAGGGCCAGCGCACGTTCGAACAACGGCAGCGCCTTGTCGTCGCGCGCATCGGCCCGATAGGCCATAGCAAGGCGAAAAATCACCATCGGATCATCCGCCAGCGCCTCGGCCGCCGGCTTGAGATGGTCCAGCGCATCGTGGATCAGCCCGCGCCGGTATGCGATCCAGCCATAGGTGTCCTGGAACGCCGGTTCAGAGGCCCCGCGCAGGCGTTTTGCCACGGAATAGGCACGTTCCAGGTCCTCGGGCGTGTCGCGATGGGTGCTGAGCAGGCTCGCCAGATTGTTGGCCAGCACCGGCGACGCGGGATCCGCGCCATAGAGCGTCTCGTAGACCGCAATCGCCCCGTCGTAATCGCCCATCTCTTCGAGCAGCCCGGCCCGTGCCCAAAGCAGATTCGGATCCTCGGGCAACACCTTCAGCGCGTCGTCCAGCACCTGCGCCGCCGCCGCGGCTGTTCCGTCCCGCCGTTCGGTCGCATAGAGCGCGCGCCAGACCACGTCATCGGTGGGGTCCTCGACCAGCAATGCGCGATAGATCGCCCGCGCTTCGCCACTGCGCCCGGTTGCGGCCAGAACCGAGCCTTTGAGATAGCGCATCACCGGGCGTTCAGGCGCCTGGGCCAGCGCGACATCGATGAACCGTTCGGCGGAGGTATAGTCTCGCGCGGCGAAATGCGCCCGCACGACGGCCAGTTCCGCCCCGTTCACATCGTCCCGCCGTGCCAAATCGCTGAGAAAACCGATGGCCTCTGCGCTGAGTTGTTGAGAGTTCACACGCGCCAGTTCCAGGACCTGCGCGGCTTCCAACGCCGCGGACGTCGCTTGATCGCGCAGGGTTTGTTCGGTTTGCTCGGCCCGCACCCAATCCTCGCGCGCGACGTAAAGCTCGCCCAGAAACGCCAAAAGCGCTGTGTCACCCGGCGCAACTTGCAGCGCGTCGACGACAATCGCCTCCGCTGCACGACCGTTGCCGTCGGCCTGCAGGAACCGGGCATAGTCCAACGCCTCTTCCGCGCGCGACCCGCTCGCATCCACCGCATGCGACAGCATTTCCCCGGCCAGGCCACGGTTGCCGTTGCGCATGTGCGCCTCTGCCATCAGCGTCATCGCCTGCGCATCCTGCGGCGCCTGATCTAACGCCGCACGCAGCGCCGCGATCGCATCGTCGGGGCGGTCATCGTTGATCAGCCACGCCGCCCGCAGCTTGAGCGCGTCGACATGGCCCACATCCTCTGCCAACACCTCGCTGATGTGCTGGCGCGCGGCGATCAGCCGACCATGCGTGGCAAGCATGCGGGCCAATTCCACCTTGATATCGCGCGTCTGACGCCCGGGCGGGGCATCCGCGACGATCGCTTGCATCTGGTCGATGGCGCGGTCCACCTCGCCTGCCTCAAAGCGAAATTGGGCCGAAACAGAGCCGAATAGGTCCGGATTGACGCCTTCATCGACATAGCCCTGCAGCTCGGTCTGGGCCGCCGCGTCGCCCTTCATCTCGCGCAGAAAACCGACCAGACGCATGCGGTGGCGATCTGCGGCACCTGGGCCGTTTGTCACCTGATCGCGCAGGAACGCCTCGGCCTGATCCGTCGCATCGCGTTCGATGTACCACGCCACCAGATCGTCGGCGAAATCGGTATGCTCGGGGAAGAGCACCACGGCCTCTTGCAGCGCGGCACCAAAAGCTGCGTCTTCGTTCAAGGCGCCCAGCAGGCTCAGCTTTGTGATGAACTTCTCCGGCGTCTCTACGCCTTCATCGATCGCCGCGCGGACGTGCACCAAAGCCGCTGCGTGCGCGCCATCGCGCATATAGTTGTCGATGACGATCTCGCGCGCGAGCGACGGGTCTTCCAGGTCAGCGACCAGTGCCTCGGCCTGCGCAGCAGCGGCGCGGCGGGCGGCGTCATCGCGCCGCGAGATCGCCCCGCGAAAGTCCAGCGCTGCCGAGATCAGCTGAACACGCGGATCATCAGGTGCATCCTGGATCACGCGAGTGCCGTGATGGACGGCATCCTCCCACCGGCCCATGCGCACGGCCATATCGGCCAGTGTGATGCGGGGCTCAACATCGGCGGGATAGAATTCAACAAGCGCCAGATAGTTGCGGTAGGCGTCCCGCCACTTGCCTTGTTCGAGCACCAGATCGGCGTAAAGCGCCCGCGCTTCTTTATGGCGGGCGTCCAGCCGCAGGACATTTCGGAATTCTACCACGGCGCGGTCGACGTCACCGTCTTCCATCAGCGCCAGACCGGTTTCAAAGTGCTTCTCGGCCCGCTCTTCGGCTGAATCGCAGGCCGCCAGAAGTGTCAGCGACACAACAACGGCAAGAGCAACCCTGGGGCGTGGTGACATGTTGCGCGATCCCGCGTCACAAGTGACTGGTCGGTATGTTTGGCCTGGACCGCGGGCCAGGGTTGGCCCGCGCGCTCAGTACTGGGGTAGTTTAGTAGCCCGTTCCCTGGAACACCACGCCAACGGTGCGCGCGATCAGCTGAACATCCGTGCCAAGCGACATCGACTGGCCATACTGGCTGTCGAACTTGGCGCGCGCGCTGAACTCGCACTCATTGCGTGCGGACACCTGCCAGGGGCCGGTGATACCGGGGAGCAGGGCGTAATACGCAGTTCCGGGATACAGACGGCGCTGGCCCGGCATCATCGGGCGGGGCCCGACGATCGACATCTCGCCACGGATCACATTCCAAAGCTGGGGCAGTTCATCGATTGACGTCTTGCGCAGGACGCGCCCGATCGGTGTGACCCGGGGATCGTCCTTCAGCTTTTGATGATCGTGCCATTCGGCCAGGGCCGCGGGGTTCGCTTGCAGATGCTCCTGCAGCAGCGTGTCCGCATCCTCGACCATCGAGCGGAATTTCCAGATCGTGAACTCCCGCCCGTCGCGGCCGACGCGTTTCTGGCGGAAGAACGGCGACTGACCGTCCAGCCGAAGCGCCGCGGCCACCGCAAGCACGACAGGCAAAACGATCGGCAAAGCCGCCATAATAAGTACAAGATCAAAAAGACGCTTACCGACCCGGCTGTAAAAGCTCGTGCGCACCGGCTCAGAAAATGCCGGAACCGCCACCTGCACGTCGTTCGCCCGATTGATGCCCTCAAAGTGAACAGTCATAAACCCAGCACCAGCCTGCCTATGGCCGGCTCCCCCAATTACTCGTTGCAACACAGACGAAGTCGTTCTCGCCCTGTACGGGGCCCTTACCCCAGATACCCCTGCCGGTTCCCAGTACCGACGCTCAGACCCTAGCATTGCACCTATTCTCCAGCAAACTGCGCAAGTTTGCCCCAAATGCGCCGCAATTTCTTAACGCATTGTTAAATTTACACTTTTTAAATTTTCACCTCAGGATTTATGACAAATTGTAAGAACCTGTGCCCCAAAAGCGGCACATTTTGTGGTTTCAGCCGAAACAATTCCTGTAATCTTGTTTCAACTTGCGCTGGTTTGTAGACGCTGGGTTTCGTTGATTCGAGCTTTCGATCCGCAGCCGTTCCGGATTCGCAAGGCGATCTTGGGGGGATCGGCGAGACTATGCTGAACGTACCAATTGTTCGCGTTTCCGTTTCCGAATGCGCAACGGCGTCTGATTTTGTCACGCTTTGGGCGGCAATGTGATCAAAACGTACGGAGCAACGCTAAAGTCGTGTGACTCTGGGGGCGCGGCTTGTCACAAGCAGGTGTGAGTGTGGGGCACGGCCCCTATGTAAGTGTGGAGAGGTTGTGGTGCAGATGATGACAGACTCCGGGCTGTACACGGAACAGTTCGCTCTGACCGAGCGGCCGTTCACGCTGTTGCCCGATCCGGAATTCATTTTCTGGACGCCGATGCACCGCCGCGCCTATTCGATCCTGGAATACGGGATCATGACGCATGCGCCGATCACCGTGATCACGGGCGAGGTGGGCGCTGGTAAAACCACACTTTTACAAAAGCTTCTGAAATCGATTCCGGACGATGTCACGATCGGCCTGATCTCGAACGCGCAGGGCGGGCGGGGCGAGCTGTTGCGCTGGGTTCTGAACGCGCTTGATATCGATACGTCGGGCATCGACGACTATGTGCAGCTGTTCCAGATGCTGCAGAACTTCCTCATTGAAGAGTATGCGCAGGGGCGCCGCTCGATCCTGGTGATTGACGAGGCACAGAACCTGTCGATCGAAGGCCTGGAAGAGCTGCGGATGCTGACCAACGTCAACTCGAACAAGGACGAGCTGTTGCAGCTAGTTCTCGTCGGTCAGCCGGAATTGCGCGACATGGTCCTGCGCCCCGAGCTGCGCCAGTTCGCCCAGCGTGTGGTCGCCAACTTCCACCTGCCGGCGATGGATAAAGACACTGTCGCCGCCTATATCAGCCACCGGCTGAAAGTGGCCGGCGGGCAGGGCAACGAATTCACCAAACAGGCCTGCGAACGGATCTGGGAAGTGTCGAACGGCGTTCCCCGTCTGGTCAATCAGATCTGTGATTTTGCAATGGTTTACGCTGCGTCGAGCGATGAGAAGCTGGTCTTGTCATCGGTCGTCGATCAGGTGGTGAAGGACGGTGTGTTCTTTGCCGGGTACATGGGTAATGAGGGCGCTGAAGATGAACAGTGACGTCAGGTTTTACATCTCGATCTTTCTGCGGCGGCTGCCGATCTTTGCAATCATCGCCGTATCGATTGCAGCAGCGGCGGTGGTCTATTCACTGCGGATCCCGGCGAAGTACACGTCCGATGCGCTGCTCTTGATCGAAGCACCGGCTATCCCGGATGAGCTTGCGGCCTCGACCGTGCGCACCGGGCCGCGCGAACAGCTTGAAATCATCGAACAGCGCTTGCTCACCCGCGCCAACCTTTTGGACATCGCGGCCGAGCTGAACGTCTATCCCAACGCGGATGAGCTGTTTCCCGATCAGATCGTGAACCGCATGCGCCGCAACACCGTGTTCGAAGCCAGCACGGGCCGCGACCGCGCGACGATCTTTAACATCTCGTTTGAAGCCGACGATGCACAGACGGCAGCGGCGGTGGTCAATGCCTACGTGACCCGCGTTCTTGACGACAACGTCGAAATCCGCACCGGGCGTGCCGAAGACACGATGGACTTCTTCGATCAAGAAGTGGAACGCCTCGCCGCGGATCTTGCGGCACAAAGCCAGCGCATCCTCGATTTCACGAACGCCAATATCAACTCGCTGCCCGACACCATGCGGTTCCGGATGGGCGAGCAAGCCGACCTGCGCGCGCAGCGCACGCGGCTTTTGCGCGAAATCAGTGGGATCGCCGAAGAGCGCGAGCGTCTGATCCTGGTCTTTAACGCCACCGGTGGCGTGGGCGACCGCAACCTTGACGCCCGCTCGGAGGAAGAGCGTGACTTGGCCGATGCCCAGCTTGAGCTTGAAGAAGCGCTGGCGGTTCTGTCCGAACAGCATCCGCGCGTGCGCACCCTGCGCGCCCGGATCGCCAATCTGGAACGCCGCGTGGGCGAGATGGCGGGCGCCATCGACGATGTGAGCCCGGTTGAGCGTCGTGAGAGCATTCTTGATATCCAGCTGGGCGAGCTTGACGGCCGCAAACTGCGGCTGGAAGAGGAAATCGCCGAGATCGAGGCCGAGCTTGAAGAGCTTGAGACCACGATTGAGGCGACGCCGGGCAATGCCGTTCTTCTTGAATCGCTTGAGCGGGACTACGCCAACATCGAGCGCCAGTACGAGCTAGCCGTGCGCCGTCAGTCCGAGGCTGCGACAGGTGAACGGATCGAGCTCTTGTCCAAGGGCGAGCGTATCCTGGTGCTGAACCAGCCCGTTGTGCCGCGCAACCCCTCCAGCCCGAACCGCCAGCTCTATTCGCTGGCCGGGATCGTGCTGGGCCTGGGGGCCGGGGCAGGCATGGTGTTGCTGCTTGAGCTTCTGAACAAGTCGATCCGCCGCCCGGTTGAGATGACGCGGTCGCTGGGGATCGTCCCCTTGGCCACGCTGCCGGTGATCCGGACGCCGGGCGAAACGCTGCGCCGTCGGTCGATCCTGTCCTTTGGCGTGCCGACCATTTTGATCGGCATCCCGCTGATCCTTTACTACGTCCACCTGACGATCATGCCGATCGATCTGGTGATGGAAAATCTTCTGAGTGCGTTCGGCATCTGATGCCGGCCAGGTAACGAGGGCCCAAACTCATGGAAAAACTTCAGGCCGCAATCGAAAAGGCCCGCGAACAGCGCGAACGGATGGTGCGTTCGAAGTCGCAAGTGTCCTCTGCCGCGGGCCCCGATGCCTGGGCCGGGCTCACCGCGTTCGAGCCACGCGCCGCCGATCTGAACCGCAGCCGGATCTTCATGGAAGGTCAGACCACCGAAGCGTCGTACTTCGATGTGCTGCGCACCAAGATCCTGCAGCAGTGCAAAGATAACGGCTGGCGCCGGGTTCTGATCACGTCGCCCACCAAGTCGTGCGGCAAGACCACGATCTGCGCCAACCTCGCCGCCAGCATGACGCGCCAGACCGACCGGCACATGATGCTGTTCGATATGGACATGCGCCGCCCCTATATGGCCAAGGCCTTTGGTCATCGCGGGGAATACAGTGTCTCGGACGTGCTGGAAGGCACAGTGACCTTCGGCGATCAGGCCGTGCGGCTGTCTGAGAACGTGGCGTTGTCGATGAACCAGGCCCCGGCGGCGAACCCGTCCAAGCTGCTCTTGTCGGACAACACTCCGCGCATCATCGACCGGATCGAGCGGGACTATGCGCCCGACCTGATGCTCTTTGACACGCCGCCGCTGCTGGCCACGGATGACACGCTTGCGCTTCTGAAAGTCGTGGACTGTGCATTGATCATCGCCGCGGCCGAGATGACGACGACCGATCAGCTCGACATCACGGAAAAGGAAGCGGCCGAGCACACCAATGTCATGGGCGTTGTCCTGAACAAGTGTCTCTATACCGAGAAGGAATACGGGTACGAGTACAAGTACTAGGGCCCGGTAATCGCGGCGGCGACCTGTGCGCTGTCGCTGATACCTTCCAGCACAATCGCCGCGGTTCCGCACCGCAGCACCAGATCACCGCCCTCGGCGGTGATTTTTGGTTTTCGGGGCCAGGTCGACAGATCAAGGCGATCTGAGCGCCCCCAATCGGTGATCACCGTCGCGCCGCCATAGGCCACGATGTAGGTTGTCGCCCCGGGCCCACCGGTCAGCGTGTTGTGCCCCGCGCCCACGTGGACGACATCATCCCCACCTTCCGATGTGACCCTATTTCGGCCCGGACCCGTATGGATCTCGGATCCCCCGTCGCCATCGATGATCTCATCATTGCCGGGCCCGCCAAAGATCGTATTGCGCCCGGTTCCGCCTTCGATCCGGTCATTGCCTGGCCCGCCATCCAAAAGGTCGGCCCCGGCCCCGCCGATCAGCACATCGTTGCCCACGCCGCCATAAAAGACGTGCCGGTCCTTCGCACGGCCCGACCCGGCGATCAGCACATCATCGCCCGCCCCGCCATCAAACGTCGCGCCGCTGTATTTCGGCCCCGTCATCACGTCATTGCCATCGCTGCCCGTGACGTGCACGCTGACGCGTTCCGAGGATTCAAAGTCGATCGGGCTGTCCGGATGCGCCACGATGTGGATGACCTTACCCTCTTTGGGGTTCTCTTCATGGCGCGACCGCACCGTGGCGATGCGGATGTTTTCGACATGGGGCGGCAGTTTCAGCACATAGTCGTCGGGCCCGCCCATGTACCAAAGCGTGTCTGTTCCACCGTCTTTCTCTTCCACGATCTTCTCGGCATCGGCGCCGTAGGCCCAGTACTGCGTGTCCCCGCGGCCACCGGTCAGCACCACGGTGCCATCCACCGCCATCATCGCGTGAACGCCCAAGCCCGGATCCTCCAGGCCCGTCAGATCAAGGCCCAGCAGCCCCGCCCCCTCGATCAATTCGGACCGCAACGCCTCCATCGGGGCGGTTTCGACCAGGTTTTCGGTCTCACCCGGGTCGTTGACCACGTCATAGACATGCTCTTCCCCGTTGGGATAGCGAAAGTACCGCAGATGGCTCAGCCCATCGACCGAGGGCCGCACCGAGAGCGTGCCAAAGACACAGGTGATGGGCGATTTTGTGCGGTCATATTCCCCGAAATCAGTGTCTATCAAGGGCAAAAGACTTTGCCCCGACACCCAATGGGCGCGGTAGGGCAACCCCGCCAGATCCAGGATCGTCTTCGGCAGGTTGTGCAGGGACACAGGCAAATCGATCACCTGCCCCGCCTCCATCCGCGGCGACCAGATGCCCAGCGGCACATGGGCCGCGCTGTCCCACTGGCTCATCTTGTGAAAGCTGTCGTGGTTGCCCAGGTTGAAGCCGTTGTCGGACAAGAGCACGACTGTCGTGTTCTGGCCCAGAGGCGAAGCCTCCAGCGCGTCGAGGAAACGCCCCAGCTCGTGATCCATATGACTGCAGGCCGCGAAATAGCCGCGCACCACCTGCCGCCAAGCTTCATCCCCGGCATTCTCAGGCGTCCACTGCCCGTTAACGATATAGGCGGCCTCATAAACGGCGATGCCTGGCGGCGGGCCATGATAATCCTCTTCCGCCGCAATATCGGGCCATTTGATCGCCGCGACATCGTACATCTGATAGAACCGGTCCGGACAGACCAGATTGTAGTGCGGGTGCTGAAAGCCCAGTTGAATCAGATGCCGCCGCGCTGGATCGGCCCGACCGAGGTACTCAATCGCGTTTTGCGCCACCGACCAGTCGTAGAACCGGTCATCCTGGCTGCCATCGTCATCGGGATGGTTGATCCCTTTGATCCCCGGCCCCTTGTCCAGATAGGCCTTCTGCCCGGTCCGGCTCTGTTTGCTGACCGCAGGCACATCCTCATGGAACAGAACCCGGCGATAGTCCTCAGGCATCGGTTTGTAGGTGGCATCGGTCTTGCCCGTGGTGAACGTCCGAAACCCCGCCCGGCGCAGATCGTATTGCCAGGCCTCGGTCGCGGGCAGGACATCGCGCCACATCCGATTGAGGTCCACCAACCCGGTGCGAAAGGGCGACAGGCCCGTCGTCAGCTCGGCCCTGCAGGGCGCGCAGAGCGGGATCGTGGCGTAGGCATTCCGAAAATGCGCCCCACGCTCCATGAAACGATCGAGGTTCGGTGTCTGGATGCGCACGCCGAAGGCATCGCGCCAGGTGTGCACATCGATCAGATCATCGATCCAGATGACGACGATATTGTCGCCCGCGATGCTGGCGCGATCAAACGGCATGGGCACCAATCTCCTGCACGCGGGTCGTCATAGCGCTGCAAAGCGTGTCTAGCGCTGGCGAAAACGCATTTAGCCCGGGCATAAAGGCGACATCGTAGAAATGGCCCGCCCCGAGCGTCTTGTAGAGCCCGGCGCGCTGACGGCGGCAGCCAATGAAGCCAGTAACACGGCCCATTGGCAGGGCCGCGGGGTCGTCCACGCGCACCGGTGGGCCGTCTGCCATCGCAAGCGCCAGGCCTTCGGCGTCAATCCTGGCCAGCGCAAGTGCGGGTCGATCCGATGGCGGGCAGGTGATCGCGATCTCTGCCCCGTTGCGCCGGGCCAGTGTCAGATCATGCGCGTCCTGCGTCAGCGCGATGTAATCGCGCGACCCCTCTGCAGAGACCGCCGCCAGCGTGCGGGCCGGGCCGTTTGGGGCCGCGAAGATGACAGCAAAGCTCAGAACGTCTGAAACAGAGCCTATGTCAGCGGAAAATCCGCAGGCAACCCGATCTGTCATGCTGAGGTACGCAGATCCGTTCGCCGCCATATGCCGACAGTTCCCCGCATTCCCGTCCACCGGCTGCGCCACCACTCCGCCGCCAACAGCCTCGATCGCCTTTACGCGGCCATCCGACACCCGGCACTCCGGCGTTTGCGCCGTGAACCAGACAATGCCCAGCTCTGCCGCCATATGCGCGGCATCTCCGCCGCCGGGCGCGAGCAGGGCCCCAGGCGGCAGGTCCATATCAACCGTCAGCATCAGTGCACCGCCAGACGGGCCGGCAAGGCCCAGCGATGCAGGGGGTCGGCATCTGGCGCCAAGGCACCCTCCCAACCGTCGCGAACTGACCCGGGCCGGTTGTGGGCATAGCTCAGATGTAGCGGCCCAACCGGGTTAGGATCGGCAAGAGTCAGCTGGACTGTTTGGGGAACATTTCCCTTAATAGACACTGTATTGATCTCTTTCGGCCCGGTGTCACCTACCACGTCAAACCCCGCGCTCGGCCCTGCCAAGAACGGATCGATGGGATCTATGACCAGGGGCTCAGACGCCTCGAACACCACGTTGATCGTGCCCGGATCAGAGCCAAACTCGGCCAGAACCGGATTTGGGCAGGTCCACCGCCCCCCCGCCGCAATGGTCTCAACCGCCAGCGCATCCAGCGCTGCCTGTCGCCGGACGCCGTTATGGGTCAATCGCCCGAACCGGTCGGTTTCCAGCGCATAGCGCGGCCCGGGCACGCAGACCCGCCGATCGGGCGGAAAGGCGGCCATGGCCCATTGCTCTGGGAGCCGTTCGGCACCGTCCGCCCGCAAGATGATGACCGGCTCAGTCATCCCAACGCGATGACACATATCCCGCAACTCCGCGATGATCCGCCGAAGCCCTGCAATCACCTGTTCCGGTGGGCTGGTAACGTCCTCCTCACCGTAATCCAGAACCACGGCGGCGACCTGCGCGGTCTTCCCCATAGTCTCCGCCGTCTCGACAAGCGATGCGACCGTTCCGACTAGCGCACCGAACGCCGCACCACCAGAAAACGTGTCTATTTCTGCGGAAACATCGCTTTCCGCCCGCGCAAGGATCAACGGCAATGACCGCCCCGCCGCCCGTCTTCGCGCAACGATCGCATCTCCCAGCGCGCTGGCCTGCGTCGCCTCGTACATGCGTTGGAACCCGGGCGGTGGGCGCGTGTCGACCGTGCCCATACCACCCGCCCCGCCCAGGTCATCCGCCGGGGCGACCACATGGCCGGGATACGCAACGGGCACATCGTAGCCCTGCGAAACGCGCGGCCCGCCCAGCATCAGCACCGCCTGAACAGGGCCCGGCGCATCGGCGATGACATCGCCGCCGGACACAGGGCGGCGAAAGGCCCGGGTGTGGTCGAACTCTGGCACCTTGGCATCGAAGACGTACCAATCCCCCCGCCGCCGCACGTTCCAGGCGTCGAGATCGCCCAGCACATCGGCATCCACCGGAATCTCGGCGCCGATCCGCCCCGCAACATCGCCGATCACCTGATCGGACAGCCGCAGGATCAGCCCGGTCTCATCGAACGCAATCACATCGCCATTGCGGGCGCGCAGGATCACATCGGTGGGCTTGTGACGCAAAAGGGGCCGTCTTCGGTTGGGGGGCGGTCGGTTGCCGCAAACGATAGACCCAATCGGGGCGGGCTGCCAGCCCGCCCTAGGGCGCCTCCCCCAACACGACATCGGCAAATCGCGCCCAGGACAGCTGGTCCCGCGCCGCGGCAATGGCCGGTTGCATCCGGGCGGCGCTGTCGCGGGTGACATCGCGTGCCAGGGTGGCCGCCAAAGCCGCGACATCGCCCGCGGGCGTCAGCCAGCCGGTTTCGCCATGGGTGATCACCTCGGCAAACCCCGGCAGGTCGCTGGCCAGCACCGGCAGGCCGTACCATTGCGCCATGGCGACAACGCCCGAGCCGGTCACCGACCGATACGGCGCGATCAGCGCGTCGGCGCGATGGAATACCTCCGCCGCCTCGGCATCTGAGGCATAGCGCGACACCACCTCGACCCGGTCGCGCAGGCCCAGATCATCGATCAGCGCCTCGGTCTCGGCGCGGCCGTCCCAAAATTCGCCCGCCACGGTCAGATGGAGATCCATGCCGGACGCCGCGATGGCGTGCAGGGCGATGTCGAGGCCCTTGTAAGGACGGATCAGGCCGAAGAACAACAGCTCCAACGGCGCGCGGCGGAGCAACGTTCCTTTGGCGGGCGGAAAATCGTCATAGACCGGATGCGGCGAGATATCAGTGGGCGTGCCGGGCACGAGGCGCTCCAAGGCGGCGCGAAGACCCGCGTTGTGCGTCACGAACCGGCTGGCCTGGCGCAATTGAAAGCGGGATACGGCCGTTTTCCACGCGGCGGTTTCGTGATCCTCGGCGTTGTGCACGATCATGGTGACTGGGATGCCCGCGGCGCGCATGGCTCGAGCGATCGCGCCCAGCGGCGGTGCCACAACAAAGCTCCAGACCGGTATGACAACGCGGTCGGGCGCCCAATCGCGCAGCGCCCGCGCGTTTGACCGCCAGGTGAGCGGATTGAGCGTGTCGATCTTGAAAATAGGGTCTAATTCAGCGGGCACGAGGGTGTTGGGATCCATCTGCTCAGCGCCGGGGTAGAGCCTTTTCGGGTAGAGCCGCGCGAAGGAGAAGACCTTGAGCGTGATGTCCGGCCGCCCGGCAAGCGCCCTTGCCAGTGCCGTGGTGTGGCGCGCGATCCCGCTACGAAAGGGTGCGACCGGGCCGACGATGGCAACACGGCGGTTAGCCATCGCGTGCTGTCGCCGACGGGTACGTAGGTGTCCGGGCCTCGCGGTAAAAGCCCCAGGCCCACGCCATCAGACCCAGGAGGATCGCGGGCGAAAGCAGTAGGAACTGCCCCACAGGGCCACCTTCGGTCATAAGCCGCTTCAGCATCTGAGCCATGCGGGCAAAGGGCAACAGAAACGCCAGCAGCGGCTGGCGCACCGCCGCCGACCCCGGCAAATCATGCGTCCGGCGCAGAAAAGCAGCCGCCTGGCCCAGTTCACCCAGCCGCTTCAGCGTCCGCCCCATGCCCCCGGCAAAGACGTGATCCCCCCGCGCGGCGGGCACAAACTGAAGGGCATGGCCAGCCGCGCGCAAACGCACGAAGAAATCGCCATCCTCGGCGGCATAGACATCCGTGCGAAAACCGCCTGCCGCTTCGAAGACGCTTCTCGGCATGGCGAAACAGGGGGCCGGGGCGGATTTCGGCTGATGCGCGGGGCGATTGGGAAAGACACTTCCTGACTCGATAAACCAGGCCACCTGCGCCCATAGCCCGCCCACGGGATAGCAACCCAGCGACCCAATCAGAACAGCCCCCGGATGGTCGGTGGCAGCGGCCTGCATCGCCTCGATAAATCCGGGCACGACCATGACATCGCTGTCGATGAACACAGCCATGTCGCCCGCCGCATGGACCGCGCCCGCATTGCGCGCGGCGCCGGCAAAGTGTCGATCCTCGCTATGATAGACACTGATATCAGGGAATGCGCGGCCGAGTTCGCCGGTTGGATCCTCCGGTCCGGAGTGAAAGACGATGATCTGCGATGGCGGCAGGGTTTGCGCGCGCAGGGCCGCGACGCAACGCTGAAGGTACGGGGCCGCGCCGTAGACGGGGATGACGACCGAGACCGTCATGGCCGACCGCCCGCCCGTGCGGCGTCCGGCAGGTCAGCCCCACTGCGCAGCGCGGGGGGCATCCAGCGCGTCTCTTCCAGCTGGCGCATCAGCAGCGGGCCCAGATAGCGCAGCCCAGTGCCCATGAACGCCGCAAGAACGCGCCCATTGCGGAAGCCACCGCCGCGCCGCAGGAACGCCTCGGCCAACACTGCCGCCGACTGCCGCATGAGCCACCGCTTGCGGTCGGGATGTTGTGACAGATCGTAGGCCAGCATCTCGTTGAACGCCCGTATTCCGACTTGAACAGTCTCTACCTTGGCCGGTTTGCCCAAAAGAAAGCAGTCGAGCACACCGTCGAGCCGACCCTCGAACGCGGGTGGCAGATCGGCGGCCTGCACACCCTGAGCAATCTGGTAGGATATCCGCCGCTGCTCGGCGGTGCGGGTGCTGGTGATATTGGTCGGATGGGTGCGATAGCTGAACAGCACCTCGGGCAGGATCGCGGCCTTGCCTGCCGCGGTCAGCCGCACAAACAGCTCAAAATCCTGGGCGATCGGATGGCTTTCGTCATACCGCACCGGGGTTCCATCGGGAAACAAGGCCCGGAACATGGCCCCCGGATGCTCGATCGGGCAGCGAAATCGCATGGTCCAGCGGACGCCGTAGGCATCGGTGGGCTTTACCTTCAGGTACCGCGTCGCCCCGGCATCATCGATGGCGCGATAGCTGTTGCCCACCAGCATATGGTCGGGGTTAGCCTCCAGAAACGTGGCCTGCCGCAGCATCCGGTCGGGGTGCGAGATGTCATCGGCATCCATCCGTGCAATCAGCGGGGCGCGCGCCACCGCAAGCCCGCGATTGCCGCTGACGAAGGGACCCTGATTGCCGTCGTTGGTCAGAACGCTCACGCGCGCGTCCTGCGCGGCATATTCAGACAGGATCTGCGGCGTCGCGTCCGTTGATGCGTCGTCGACCACGATCAGCTCCAGATCGGTCAGGCTTTGGCCCAGGATGCTTTCGACAGCCTCGCGCAGATGGCGCGCGCCGTTATAGGCGGCCATCACAACTGATACGCGCGGGGTGGGGTCGGTCATGCGCCGTCTCCGATCTTGGCGCGCAAACTAGTCGTGCGCCGCACGCACGGCGACCGGGCGGGAACGGCCCGCCCCGCGCCTGTTGCAGCAACGACCCACACGGGCAGGCGCCTCTTCGCGCAATGGCGACGTCGCGCGGGTTTCGGTAGATGTTCCAGGTCCGGTTTCGCAGGCCCCAGATGGATGTCAGCATAATCCTACCCTCCTACAACGGCGCTGAGACCCTGCCGCGCACGCTTGCCGCGCTGGATCGGGTGGTGGCGCCGCCGGGTGGGATGGAGATCATCCTTGTCGAAAACAACAGCGCGGACGATACCGCGCGCCTTATGCACGGCTTTGCCGAGGGGCGGGTGGTGCAGGTTCTGTCTGAACCGCGGCAAGGCAAGTCGCATGCCCTCAACACAGCGCTGGACGCCGCCCAGGGCGCGCTGATCGTGTTCACCGATGACGACACGTTGGCCGATCCGGATTGGGTCATGGCCTATGTCCGCGCCGCCGAGGCGCATCCCGATATCAGTGTCTTTGCAGGCCAAATCAGGCCCGATTTCTCGAAACCCGCGGCCGCGTGGCTGTCCCAGCTTGCCGATGCCGGACGTTCATTCGGGTGTACGGCTTTGGGTCGGCCCGATGGCCCGTACGAACCGTTATGGGTGAAAGGAGCGAATTTTGCCGTGCGCGCAAGTGCACTTGCGACCGCACGATTTGATGTGGCCGCGCTCAATTTTGGGGCATCCGGTCAGACCGCGGGTGGGGAAGACACGGAGTTTGTCCGTAGCATTGTGGGCACCGATCCCGGGCGCGTCCGTTTTGTTGGCGAAGCGTGCGTCCGCCACATTGTCCGTGCGGATGAGATGACCCTGGGGTCTATCTTCGCGCGATATGTTCGGATCGGTGAGGGGCAAGTAAACATGCAGACCGCAGAGCGGGCCTACACCCGCATCGGCGTCGCCGCGAGTATTCTGCGATCTGCCGCCCTTGTCGCAGCTTATGCGCTCACCTTCCAACGACAACGCGCGATTTCGCAGATCGTGACACTCGCCGCCCAAACGGGGCGCATCAAGGCGCTGATGCGGCGCTAGACCATCCGGATGACAGCCTTGTCGATGGCCAACCGGTAGCCCCGCCGCGCGATGGTTTTGACCAACAGCTCTGCCACCATCTGGTTGCCCAGCGCATCGCGCAGGCGCTTGATCCGCGTGGCCCCCGCCGCCTCTTCGCAGTCGGCGGCATCGCGGCCCGAAATCACGCCCTCGATCTCGGCCCCCGTCATGACGTCGTCATCCAGCCGTGCCTCGGCCAGAACCGCGAGCGTTTCCATCGCCGCCTCGGTCAGCTTGAATTCCATGTTGTTGAGGTAAACCGTGTTATCCTCGCGGCTGATCAACAGCGATGAGACCTGGATCCCCTGCCGCTCAATCTCGCCCATGCGGCGGTTGAGCATGATGATCGTGACCACAAAGACCAAGGATGCCACAAGCAAGGCGGTTGCAAAGACCAGCAGCACAAAGATCACCACGCGGTAGCTGGCCAGTGTTTCGGAAAACGCGGTGCCGGATTGGGCGAGGATCTCCAACAGTTTGATCTCGGCGTTCGAGGTCAGATCGTCGTTTTCGACAAAAAGCTGCTCGACCCGCGCGTTGAAGGCGTTGGCATCGGGCAGGTTCAGAAACAGCAAGACCGCCGTGATCGCCAGGATCGCGACGATGGCGAAGATGCCGATCAGGATGACGCGCCCCGCGCGGGCGCGGCTGTCAGTAGCGGAGGAAGAATTCGGCCGCACTGCCCCTCCTACTGTCTAGGCCAGATGAGTCGAAGACCGACATTACGTTCAAGAGCTCCCACCCGTTGCGGCGCAGTCGGTCGGCCACATTGCTTTGGATCTGGCCGGGCCGGTCGCAGATCGATTGCGGCAGCTCGACAACGCCATAGTGCAGCCGCAGCGGGCCGTCCTGCTTGGCCTTGTAATCGGCGTAGCACGCGGCCTGGGCCGCCGCCGCGGCGAGCGCCAGGTAACCTGCGGCAGTCAAAGCCATTGGGATCACGCGGTGTTTCATGGCCGCAACCATGGGCGAGGGCGCTGGGATATTCAATAACTGCGGGGCGGGCCGCGCCGTTATCGGATAGCGGCGGCGGGATATTGGTTAGCCCGGGGCCACGCGTCAGCCTGTCCTGGCACGGCCCGGGTTCTGCGCCCGTGGGGGGCCGGACCAGTGACAGAAAGGACCTGCTATGACACGAGTTTTCCTTGCGCCTGCGGTGGCGTTGTTGATCGCGCTGGGGGTTGGCGCACCGAAACCGGCGCAGGCCGCGGATGGCGAGGCCATCATTGGCGTGATCGCGGGTGTGGCGGCGCTCGCCCTGATCGCCAAAGCTATCGAAGATGAGCGTGACGAGGAAAAGGCCAAATCCAAACGCGCAACAAACATTCACCAGGGGCCCCGCACAACCCGGATCTACCGCCACGACGATAACCGCGCGTTCCATCGCGGCCACTCGGGGACCCGCATCCATCGCTTCAATCACTCAAGCCGGATCTACAACGCCGGACGTGTCCTGCCCGACCGGTGCCTGCGCCTGATCGAGACGCGTGGCGGCACACGCCGCGCCTTCGGCCAGCGCTGCCTGCAGCGCAACGGCGTGAACCTTGCGCGCTTGCCCAATGATTGCGCCTTCCGCCTGCGAACCAACCGCGGGACCCGCACCTTCTTTGGCGGGCGCTGCCTGCGCCAGCGCGGATGGCTGCGTCAGTCGGTGGCGCTGAACCGATAACCGGCAGAGACCAGGCGAGCAGTGACGGGCCGGGGGACACCCCGGCCCATTTCGCTTGCAGCCCGGGCGACGCTTGGTGTTGGTGGACACATGGGCGCCTCTCAACCAGATCGCAGTTTCGAAGACGCGCTGGCCGCACGCGGGTTTACCCGCGTGGCCGGGGTTGATGAGGCCGGGCGCGGCCCTTTGGCCGGTCCGGTCGTCGCGGGGGCGGTGATCCTGCCGCCGGGGCTCGAAATGCCCGGCCTGAATGATTCCAAGAGACTGTCCCCCCGCGCCCGCGCGGCGCTCAATGCGCGGATCCGCGAGACGTGTTGTGTGGGCGTCGGTATCGCGACGGTGGCCGAGATTGACGAAATCAACATCCTGCGCGCCAGCCACCTGGCCATGCTTCGCGCCCTTGAGGATCTGCCGCAGCGGGCCGATCACGCGCTGATCGACGGCAACATGGTCCCGCGCGGGGCCCCCCTGCCCTGCGAGGCTGTGGTCAAGGGGGATGCGCGCTCGCTCTCCATCGCCGCCGCCTCGATCATTGCCAAGTGCACGCGCGACGCGATCATGGTGGATTTGGCGCAACAGTACCCCGGCTACGGCTGGGAAAAGAACGCGGCCTACCCCACCAAGGCACACCTCGACGCACTCGAACGCCTTGGCGTGACCCCACACCATAGGCGTTCATTCGCGCCGGTACACAAGATATTGTGTCACGCGAAATCTGTAAGCTCTTGATTCAAAAAAGAATTTGACGGCGAATCACCTTTGACTCATCTTGGGGCCAACAAGCGACGCGCCGGGACAGGTGCGGGGACCGAGGCAGAAGATGAAAACGAAAACCGCGAAGGGCGCTTCTGCGCTGCCGCTCAACCAGGTCGTGGCTGGCGACTGTATCGAGGTGATGAACGGCCTGCCCGAGGGCTCGGTCGACCTCATCTTCGCGGACCCGCCCTATAACCTGCAGCTCAAAGGTCAGCTTCACCGCCCCGACAACAGCCGCGTGGATGCGGTGGACGATGCCTGGGATCAGTTCGCCTCGTTCAAGGCCTATGACCGGTTTACCGAAGACTGGCTCGCCGCCGCCCGGCGGCTTTTGAAGCCCAACGGCGCGATCTGGGTGATCGGGTCCTACCACAACATCTTCCGCGTCGGCGCGGCGCTGCAAAACGCGGGCTTCTGGATCCTGAACGACGTGGTCTGGCGCAAGTCGAACCCGATGCCGAACTTCCGCGGTAAGCGGCTGACCAATGCGCATGAGACGCTGATCTGGGCCTCAAAGGCCGAGGGCGCGAAGTACACCTTCAACTACGAGGCGCTGAAGGCCCTGAACGAAGGCGTGCAGATGCGCAGCGACTGGGTGCTGCCGATCTGCACGGGCCATGAGCGGCTGAAAGACGCCAATGGCGACAAGGCCCACCCGACGCAAAAGCCCGAAAGCCTGCTGCACCGTGTGCTGATCGGAACGACCAACCCGGGCGACGTGGTGCTCGACCCTTTCTTCGGCACCGGCACGACGGGTGCGGTGGCCCGGATGCTGGGACGAAATTTCATCGGGATCGAACGGGAAGCGGCCTATCGCACCGTCGCCGAACAGCGGCTCAAATCCGTGCGGAAGCTGGATAACGAAGCGCTTGAGGTCACCCAATCAAAACGCGCCGAGCCCCGCGTGCCCTTCGGCCAACTCGTCGAACGCGGCATGCTGCGCCCCGGTGAGATCCTGACCAGCCCCCGCGGCAAGACCGCCAAGGTCCGCGCCGACGGCACGCTCATTGCCGATGACGTGAAAGGCTCGATCCACCAGGTCGGCGCCGCCCTCGAACACGCCCCCTCGTGTAACGGCTGGACCTACTGGCATTTCAAACGCGAAGGCCAGGAGATCCCCATCGACATCCTGCGCCAACAGATCCGCGCCGAGATGCGTTAAATACCGCCCGTGCCTGTGGCCCATCCACGGCACGACGACTTGCCCCGCCGGTGAAAGCTGGCGGGGCTTTTTTTGCGTACGCCCCGCAGCTGCAGATGACCACTAACCATCCCGCTCGAGGATCCACTGCACCTCCGGTGCGGGCACGAACCGCCATTTCCGCAGCGGGCCGGCCATGACGTTGAGGTAGTACATCTCGAACCCGTAGGGCGCGCCGCAGGGGTGGTGTCCGCGCGGGACCAGAACGACATCGCCGTCTGACACGGCCATGGTTTCGTCGAGTTGCCGGTCATCGGTATAGACCCGCTGGATGCCAAAGCCGTCCGCCGGGTTGAGGCGGTGGTAATAGGTCTCTTCCAGATAGGTGATGCGCGGGTCGTCGTCTTCGTCGTGGCGGTGGCTGGGATAGCTCGACCAATGGCCCGCCGGGGTGAATACCTCGGTCACCAAGAGGCTGTCGGCATAGTCTTCGGCCTCCATCGCGATGTTGTTGATGTAGCGCGTGTTGGTGCCCTTGCCGCGTTCGGTCAGTGTGATCCCGTCGGGCCCGATCCGGCGCGCCGGATGGCCGCCCTTGCCCGGGGCCGAACAGACGGCGATGACGCAATCGGTCTCGGCCACGGCCTGCCACTCGCTGTCATTGGGCAGGTAGAGGCAATGCGGTGGGGATTTCTCAAAGACCGTCATCCGGTCGCCAAGCACGCCCCAGTCCTGCCCCGCGCCCGCGATCCGTGCCTTGCCTTCGACCATCACAAGGATCACTTCCCGGTCGCCGGTCGCCTCGGCCGTCGTCTCTCCCGCGCGCAAGTGGTAGAGCGAGAACCCGACATAGCGCCACCCTGCGCTCGCGGGCGTGATCTCATGCACTTTGCCATGTGTCCCAAACGGGCGTCTCAGAAGGTCAGCCATATCCCACCCTGCCTGTTGCCTGGCCTATGACCCGACGGGCAAAGGCGCTGACCCTCTCTATAGGGCGATCCTATTCACGCTGCGAGTGGGGACCGGTTAGAACCAGTCGCATTGTCGGCGGACGCCCTCGCCGTCCTGCCTAGTGGGCTTTCACAAAGCTGCCGGGTGCGGCTTCGATCGATTTGTATTTGCCGCGCCTGGCGGGTTTGCGGGCGGCGACGGTTTCACCATCCTTTCCTGCAAGCCAGGCGGTCCAATGCGGCCACCAAGAGCCTTCGTGCTGTTCCGTGTTGGCCAGGAAATCGGCGGGCGCCTCGGGGTAGTCTTTGCCCAGGGAGTAGCCGTATTTCGCGCGTCCGCCCGGCGGGTTGATCACCCCGGCGATATGCCCCGATCCACCAAGCACGAACTCGACCTCGCCCCCGAAAACCTGAGTCGCCGGGTAGATCGATGTCCAGGGGGCAATGTGATCCTCTTTGGTGGCCAGCACGAAGACCGGCGTTTTCACCTTGCTGATGTCGATATCGACGCCGTTCATCTGCAGCCCACCGGGCTGGCGCAACTGGTTCTCAAGATAGACCTGCTTGAGATACCACAGCAGCATCGCCCGCGGCAGGCGGGTCGCGTCGGCATTCCAGAAGAGCAGGTCGAAGGCGCGGGGCTGGGCGCCGCAAAGATAGTTCTTTTCATGGAACGACCAGATCAGGTCATTCTCGCGCAGCATCGAAAACATGTCCTGCAGATGGTGCGCTTCGAGATAGCCGGTTTCGGCCATGTGGTCGCGCAGCAGCTCTAGCCGGTTTTCATCTATGAAAACCCCGATCTCGCCCACATCCGAGAAATCCATCATCGTGGCCAGGGTCGTGGCGGTGTTGATCCGATCCGCCTCACCGATGGCTTCCAGATAGCCGAGCATCGCGGTGACCAGAATGCCGCCAATGCAAAAGCCCAGCACGTTGGCTTTGTCTTCCTTGGTGATGTCGCGAATGACATCCAGCGCGGTCAGCGGGCCAAGCTGCATGTAATCGGCAAAGTCGAGATCGGCGTGCTGTTTGGTCGGGTTTGCCCAGGAAATCACAAAGACCGAATGGCCCTGATCCAACGCATAGCGGATCAGGCTGTTCTTTGGCTGCATGTCCATGATGTAGAACTTGTTGATCCAGGCAGGCACAAAGAGCATCGGCACCTCGTGCTGTTCCTCGGTCCGCGGGTGATACTGGATCAGCTGGATCAGCTCGTTCTGAAAGACCACTTCACCTTCCGTCGTCGCCAGATCCACCCCGACTTCAAAGGCGTCGGGATCGTTTGTCTTGATGTCGAGCCGCCCGTCGCCGCGTTCCAGATCCTGGATCAGGTTCTCGATGCCGTCCAACGCGCTCGCGCCCTGGGTTTCGAGAAACTTGTTTCGGGCAACCGCATTGGTCGCCAGGTAATTGGCCGGCGACAGCGCGTTGACGGCCTGCCGTGTGAAGAATTTGACGCGCAGGGTGTTGCGATCATCGACCGGTAGATCGTCGAGCAATGCCAACATCGCGCTTTCAAACGAGAGATAGACGTCGCGCAGCGAACGGGTGAACTGATCGCTTGACCAGCTGTCGTCCGCGAACCGGCGGTCCTTCACGGGTGTCGTCTTTGCCTCGCCCTGAAGCGGCAAAAGCGATGTCCAGATCGCCGACAGGTTCGTGGCCAGGGCCAGGTTGGTCTCGAACAGCTTTTGCGGGTGCAATGCCAGGCTTGTCCAGTAGGCCGTATAGGCTTGGGCCAGGGTCGAGGCATCCATCAGCGCGTATTCGGATCCGTTGGCCTGCGCCAAAGCGCGCGATTGCACCTTGGTGCTCACCGCTGCCGCGCGGCGCGTAAGATCGGCCATGCGGACCATTGCATCAAAGGGCGACTGCGTTTCGGATTCAGGCATGGTGTCCAACATCGTTTGATCCAGGCGATCTGGTGTTCGCTTTGGCGCGGCAGACACCCCGACGCGGCGCCGGGGTGTCGGTGCGCCCGCTGCTAGAGAAGGCTTTCAAAGGCCAGCGCGATGCCCTGACCCCCGCCGATGCACATGGTGACAAGACCGAACGTGCCGCCGGTCCGCTCCAGCTCGTACAGCGTCTTGATCGAGATGATCGCCCCCGTGGCGCCGATCGGATGGCCCAGCGCAATCGCGCCTCCGTTGGGGTTCACCTTGTCGGTGTTCAGCCCAAGACCCGCGTTCACGGCACAGGCCTGGGCCGCAAAGGCTTCGTTCGACTCGATGACATCGAACTGGTCCGCCGTCATGTCGAGCTTTTGAAGAAGCTTGGTCACCGCGGGCACCGGGCCGATGCCCATCACCTCGTGGCGCACACCCGCAATCGCATAGCCCAAGAGCTTTGCCCGCGGCTTGAGCCCCGCCTTGTCCGCGGCTTCGGCAGAGGACAGCACCAGCGCCGCCGCGCCGTCATTGATGCCCGAGGCATTCCCGGCGGTCACGGACCCGTCCTTTTTGAAGGCGGGGCGCAGTTTGGCCAGGCTTTCCAGCGTCGTGCCCGCCTTCACGTGCTCGTCTGTGTCAAACGGCACCATCTCGCGCTTGACCTTCACCTCGATGGGGAGGATCTGGCTTTCGAATTTGCCCGCTTCGATGGCTGCGCTGGCGCGCTTCTGGCTTTCGACGGCAAAGGCATCCTGCTGTTCGCGCGTGATCTGGTTTTCGGCGGCCACGTTTTCGGCCGTGACGCCCATGTGCCCCACACCGAACGGATCGTTCAGCGCGCCGATCATCATGTCGGCGAAGGACACATCGCCCATCTTCTGGCCGGTCCGAATGGATTGCGTCGAATGGGGCGAGCGCGACATGCTTTCCGATCCACCGGCCAGCGCATAGTCGACATCGCCCAGCATGATGTGCTGCGCGGCGTTCACGATCGCCTGCGCGCCCGAACCGCAGAGACGGTTCACCGTCAGACCCGTTGCCTCGTCCGGCACACCGGCGTCCACCGCCGCGACGCGTCCCATATACATGTCGCGCGCTTCGGTATTGATCACATGCCCGAAGACCGATGCCCCGATCTGGCCCGGCTCAACCTCGGACCGTACCATCGCCTCTTTCGCGACGGCGGCGGCCAAGGCGGTGGGGGCCGTCCCGGCCAGCGAGCCTCCGAAGGTCCCGATGGCGGTTCTGGCGCCGTCCAAAATTACTACGTCTTGCATGTCTTTTCCTCCGGATCAGCTTGTGACTTCGCCAAGGCCGCCGATCCGTTCGGCGATGGCATCTAGGATTGCAGGGTCTTCGATTGTGGACGGCATGTTCCAGGGGGTGCCATCCGCAATCGACACCATTGTGCCGCGCAGGATCTTGCCCGACCGCGTCTTGGGCAAGGCATCGACCACGAGGCATTTCTTGAACGCGGCGACCGGCCCGATCTCTTGTCGGACAAGCGAGACGCATTCTTTCTGGATGTCCTCTTCGGCCCGGTCGACACCGGCGTTGAGGCAGACGAGCCCAAGTGGCGATTGCCCCTTCAGCTTATCGCCCACACCGATCACCGCGCATTCGGCAACATCCGCGTGGGAGGACAGCACCTCTTCCATCGCGCCGGTGGACAGCCGGTGCCCGGCCACGTTGATGACATCGTCGGTGCGCGCCATGATATAGACATAGCCGTCCTCATCCAGCATCCCGGCGTCACCGGTCTCATAGTATCCGGGATAGGCGTTGAGATAGCTGCTTTGATAGCGTGCTTCGGCGTTCCAGAGCGTGGGCAGCGTGCCGGGCGGCAATGGCAGCTTGATCGCAATCGCGCCCAAAGTGCCGGGCTCCACCGGGTGCCCGGCGTCGTCCAGGATGTCGATGTGGTAGCCCGGCATTGGCACTGCGGGAGAGCCCGGTTTGATCGGCAACTGCTCGATCCCCAGGGGGTTCGCGGCAATCGCCCAGCCCGTTTCGGTCTGCCACCAGTGGTCGATCACCGGCTTTTGCAGATGCTGCGTGGCCCAGTTGATCGTATCGGGATCGGCCCGCTCGCCCGCCAGGTACAGCGCCTTCAGACCGCTAAGATCGTACTTCCTGACGTAGTCTGCATTGGGATCTTCGCGCTTGATGGCGCGCAGGGCCGTCGGGGCGGTGAAGAGCACCCGCACATTGTGTTCCTCGATCACGCGCCAGAATGTGCCGGGATCGGGGGTGCCCACGGGTTTGCCTTCGAACACCACGGTCGTGCAGCCCGCCAGAAGCGGCGCATAGCAGATATAGCTGTGGCCCACGACCCAGCCGACATCGGAGGCCGCCCAGAACACATCGCCAGCCTCGACATTGTAGAGGTTCTTCATCGTCCAGAGCAGCGCCACCATGTGGCCGCCGGAATGCCGGATGACCCCCTTGGGATTGCCCGTCGTGCCGGACGTGTAGAGGATATACAGCGGATCGCCGCCGCCGACCGTGGCACAGGGCGCAGGCGTGGCCCCGGCCTGAATCTCGTGCCAGTCGAAATCGTAGCCCGCGTGCAGATGGGCCGGTTCCTGTTCGCGCTGGAAGATCACCGTGAACTGGGGCTTGTGCTCGGATTGCTTGATCGCCTCGTCGATCAGCGGTTTGTAATGCACCACGCGGCCCGGCTCTAACCCGCAGGACGCGGCGATGATGGCCTTGGGTTTGGCGTCGTTGATCCGCACGGCAAGTTCGTGTGCGGCGAACCCGCCAAAGACCACCGAATGCACCGCGCCCAGCCGCGCGCAGGCCAGCATCGCTTCCAGCGCCTCGGGGACCATCGGCATGTAGATGACGACGCGGTCGCCCTTTTGCACACCCTTCGCCGCCAGGGCGCCGGCGAGGCGCGACACCCGGTCGAGCATCTCGGAATAGGTCAGAACGTGCTTGGAGCCGGTGATCGGGCTGTCGTGAATGACCGCAGGCTGATCGCCGCGGCCCGCCGCCACATGCCGGTCGAGCGCATTGTAGCAGGTGTTCGCCTCGGCGTCCGCGAACCAGCGGTAGAGCGGCGCATTGCCGGCATCGAGTATCTTTTCGGGTTCTTTCGTCCAGTCGACCGCGCGCGCCGCATCCGCCCAGAAAGCCTCTGGGTCGGCTTCCCAGCTTTTGTATGTCTCAAGGTATGTGCCCATAATCTCCTCCAAGGCGTCGCGGGTTAGTTGACGTACTGGCCGCCATTTGCCGAAATCGTGGACCCGGTCACAAAGCCCGCATCTTCCGAGGCAAGAAAGGTGACGCAGCGCGCGATTTCTTCTGGTTCCCCCAATCGTCTCACCGGGATTTGGGGCAGAATGTGTTTGTTGAGGACATCCTCATCGATCGCGCGCACCATCTCGGTGCCGATATAGCCCGGGCAAACCGCGTTCACCGTGATCCCGGCCCGCGCGCCCTCTTGCGCGAGCGCACGGGTGAACCCGATATCGCCCGCCTTGGCCGAGGAATAGTTTGACTGGCCCGCCTGGCCCTTTTGGCCGTTGACGGAAGAGATGTTGATGATGCGCCCGAACTTGCGTTCGCGCATTCCCGTCCAGACCGGGTGGGTCATGTGGAACAACCCGTTCAGGTTGGTCCCGATAACCGCATCCCAGCTTTCCTTTGTCATCTTGTGAAACATCGCGTCGCGGGTGATCCCGGCGTTGTTCACCAGGATATCGATGGGCCCAAGCGCGGCCTCAACCTCGGCCACCCCGGCGACGCAGGCCTCGTAGTCCGCAACAGACCATTTGAAGGTCCGGATGCCCGTCGCCTCGCTGAATGTCTTGGCGGCCTCGTCATTGCCGGCATAGTTCGCGGCGACAAGGTAACCGGCCTTCTTCAGCGCCTTGCTGATCGCCGCACCGATGCCTCGCGTCCCGCCGGTCACAAGTGCTACTTTGCTCATTCCGCCATTCCTTCAAGCTGCGAGCCACGCACGCTTTGTTCGATGTCAAATGCGTTGGTGACGGTTGACTTGGGGTGGCTCGTAGCGGGGCGCGGGCTACCCAGGAATGACTGAACGTGTTACACTGTGATGTATGACAATATGCAAACTGCAATCTGCGCAAATGTGAATGCCGCGCGATCTTAAGAAAATTTTTGCGGGTGCACAGATCAGAAATCTGCGCCAGAAACACAACCACACGCAAGCCCAGTTTGCTGAACGCCTTGGGATTTCAACAAGTTACCTAAACCAGATCGAAAACAACAGCCGCTCGCTGTCTGCGGCGGTCATCCTGTCGTTGTTCAACGAGTTCGGGTTCGATCTGTCGGAACTCGCGCTGGATGAATCCGGCCGCATCGCCGTCGACCTGCGTCAGATTCTCGCAGACCCGGTTTTCGCCGAAACCAACATCCAGCCCCAGGAACTTAAGATTGCGGCGTCGAACACGCCCAATGTCGTCCGCGCGTTGCTGGAACTCTACGCCGTCTTTGAACGCACCCGCACACAACTGGGCGAGGCGGACCAGCATCTTGAATCGACCGAAAGCTCGGCCAAGGCCCTGCCCTACGAAGAGGTCCGGGACTACTTTCACTACAAGGACAACTATATCGATGAGCTTGATCGCGCGGCCGAGGTGTTTTCCCGCGCGATCACCGGCAGCGACAACCAGCGTTTTGCGCTGATGGCCGAATATCTCAGCGATGCGCATGGCATCCGCGTGGTCGAGACAAAGCGCGCTGCCGAGGCCGGGACGTTGCGCCGGTTCGATCCGGGCACGCAGACCCTGCACCTCAGTTCCACCTCGCCGCCATCGACCAACCTGTTCCAGATGGCCTATCAGGTAGGGCTGATCGAACAGGGCGCGTTGATGGAGCGGCTCTTGGATGAGGCCCGCTTTCACAGCGAGAACGCGCGCGAGGTCTGTCGGATGACCTTCGCGAACTATTTCGCGGGGGCAGTCCTGCTGCCTTACACGGAGTTTCTGGGGGCTGCCAAAGACTATCGGCACGACCTCGATCGGCTGGCCTTCCGCTTTGACGCAAGCCGCGAACAGGTGTGCCACCGGCTCAGCATGCTGCAACGCCCGGGGCACAAGGGCGTACCGTTCTTTTTCGTCCGCGTGGACCGCGCCGGGACAATCACCAAACGCCACAGCGCGACAAGCCTGCAATTCACCCGGTTCGGCGGCAGCTGTCCGCTGTGGAACGTGCACAAGGCATTTGAGACGCAGGACGAGATCCTGCGCCAGCTCGCCACGACACCGGATGGGCGCCGCTACCTGTGCCTGGCCTTCAGCAAATCCATCCCCGGCACGGAATACCGAAGCCAGCCACGCAAATACGCGATTGGCCTGGGCTGCGAAGTCGCCCATGCGGGACAGCTGGTTTACTCCGACGATCTGGACCTGACCGACGACACCCGGTTCGAACCCATCGGCACCGGCTGCCGGGTCTGCGAACGCCCCACCTGTTCCCACCGCTCGGTCCCGCCGCTGGCGCGCGGCATCGGCGTCGACCACCATTCCAGATCGGCGGTCCCGTTTCGGGTGGTGTGAGGTGGCGGGTTGCGACGCAATTCGCGGCGTCCCACTTCCGCTCCCCCACCCATCCCGCTAAAACGCGTCAAAACCATCCGGAGCAGCGCCGATGACCGCCCCCAAACCCGTCGTTCTGTGCATCCTCGACGGCTGGGGCGACCGGCCCGAGCGCGAGAATAACGCGCCCAAGCTTGCCAACACCCCCACGTTCGACCGGCTGCGGGCGACCTGCCCCAATGCGCAGCTGACAACCCACGGCCCGGCGGTCGGGTTGCCCACCGGGCAGATGGGCAATTCCGAAGTGGGGCACACCAATATCGGGGCGGGCCGCGTGGTGGCGATGGATCTGGGGCAGATCGACCTTTCCATCGAGGATGGGAGCTTTGCCGAACAACCTGCGCTGGTTGCGTATTTGACCAAGATGAAGGCCAGTGGGGGCACCGCCCATCTGATCGGGCTTGCCTCACCTGGCGGGGTGCACGCGCATCAGACCCATATCGCCGAGGCCGCGCGGATCGTGGCGGAGGCGGGCGTGCCGGTCGCAATCCACGCGCTGACCGACGGGCGGGATGTGCCGCCCCGCTCGGCACGCGAACAGCTGGCCGCGCTGGAGGCCGCGTTGCCCGAGGGCGCGCGGATTGCCACGGTGATCGGGCGCTACTATGCGATGGACCGCGACAACCGGTGGGAACGGGTGATGGCCGCCTATGCCGCGATCCAGCGCGGCGAGGGCGCGCGGGCCGACCGCGCCGACGCCGCTGTTGCGGCGTCCTATGCCGCGGATGTCTCGGACGAGTTCGTTACCCCGACGGTGATAGGTGACTATTCCGGCGTGAAAGACGGCGACGGCCTGTTTTTTTTGAACTTCCGCGCCGACCGCGCGCGGGAAATTTTGCTGGCCCTGGCCGACCCCGGCTTTGACAAGGCCAGCCGCGATCCCCTGACCGACTGGGCCGCCGTTCTTGGCATGGTCGAGTATTCTGACCACCACAACAGCTTCATGGACACCGTCTTTCCCAAGCGCGATATCGTCAACACGCTGGGCGCCTGGGTTGCGAAACAGGGGCTTCGGCAGTTCCGGTTGGCCGAGACCGAGAAATACCCCCACGTCACCTTCTTCCTGAACGGCGGCGTGGAGGCGCCCGAGCCGGGCGAAGACCGGTTCATGCCGCCCTCGCCCAAGGTCGCGACCTATGACCTGCAGCCCGAGATGTCGGCGGCCGAGGTAACCGCCAAGTTCGTCGAAGCCATCGAAGCGGGCTATGACCTGATCGTGACGAACTTCGCCAATCCCGACATGGTGGGCCATACCGGCGATCTGGCGGCGGCCATTGCGGCGTGCGAGGCGGTCGACGCGGGCCTTGGTCAGGTCGTGGAGGCGTTGGGCAAGGCGGGCGGCGCGATGATTGTCACCGCCGATCACGGGAATTGCGAAACCATGGTCGACCCAGAAACGGGCGGGCCGCATACCGCGCATACGACCAACCCCGTTCCGGTGATCCTGTTTGGCGGGCCCGGGGGCGCCCGGCTGACCGATGGCAAGCTTTGCGATCTGGCACCCACGCTCTTGCAGCTCATGGGGCTGGACCAACCGGCAGAGATGACCGGGCAAAGCCTGATCGCGACGTGAGACGCGCCGCCGCCCTGTTTTGTGCACTTGCGCTGGCCACGCCGGTGGCCGCATCAAATGCCGTGACCACAGCGGAAGAGGCGGCGACGGCGCTCGCCGATGCCGCAGGGCTTCTGTCGCTGGCCGAGAGTGCCGATGATCGGGTGAGCGCGCTGACCACCACAATCCGGGCCTATGAAGACGGGCTGGCCGCCATGCGGCAGGGTCTGCGTCAGGTGAGCCTGCGCGATCGCGCGATCCGGGCCGAGTTCGAGGCGAAATCAGACACGCTTTCGGCGCTTTTGGGGGTGATGCAATCGATGCAGACCGCGCCCGAAACGGTGACGCTTTTGCACCCGTCGGGCCCCGCCGCCTCGGCTCAGGCGGCGATGATCGTCGATAGCGTGACCCCCGCGATCACCGATGAGGTGAGCGATTTGCGCGCGCAACTTGAAGAGCTGGCGCAGCTGACCCGGTTGCAGGAAACCGCCCTGGTGACTTTGCAAGACGGGCTTGACGGGGCACAGGCGGCGCGAGCGGCGCTCAGCCAGGCCATCTCGGACCGGACGCTGGGTTCGCAACCCTCGGCCATCGACGCCGCGACGATGGAGGCGCTCGTCTCCAGCGCCGAGACGTTACAGGACTTTGCCGGTATCTTCGCCCGGGCCGATGTCGCGACGGCGGGCGATACGGCAACGGCCTTCGCCGCCGCAAAGGGCAGCTTACCGGCGCCCGTGCCCGGCACGGTGATTGCCGGGTTCAATGCGCCGGACGCCGCGGGGCTGCGCCGTCCCGGCGTCCTGATCGCGACAGAGCCCCGCGCCCTGGTGACCGCGCCCTGGTCCGGGACGATCCGCTATACCGGGCCGCTTCTGGACTATGGCGAGGTCGTCATCGTCGAACCCGAGACCGGCTTTCTGATGGTCTTTGCCGGTCTTGCCCAGGCCTATGGCACTGTCGGCACGGTGATCGACAGGGGGGCGCCGCTTGGCCTGATGGGGGGTGACGGCGCAAATGCACAACAGATTTTGATCGACAGTGCGTCAGGGGCCGGTCAAGATCGCTCTGAAACGCTCTATATAGAACTCCGGCAAGGGCAGTCCCCGGTGGATCCGGATGCATGGTTCGTCCCTGCAACAAGGTAGGACAGATGATGAAAAAATACGTTCTCGCAGCAGTGGGCGGTGCGCTGGCCAGCGTTCTGGTTACGACGCAAATCGCCGGGCCGCTGATCGCACAAGAGGCGGATCGCAAGGCGTCCGTCTACGAACAGCTCGATCTTTTCGGCGATATATTCGAGCGTATTCGCGCCCAATATGTCGAGGACGTGGATGAAGAGGATCTGATCGAGGCGGCCATCAACGGCATGCTGACATCGCTCGACCCGCATTCCAGCTATCTGTCGCCAAACGATGCCGCCGCGATGCGCATTCAGACGCGTGGTGAGTTCGGCGGGCTGGGCATCGAGGTCACCCAGGAAGAGGGCTATGTCAAAGTCGTCTCGCCGATGGACGGCACGCCCGCGGATGCCGCCGGTGTCGAAGCGGGCGATTTCATCACCCATGTCGATGGCGAAAGCGTCCTGGGCCTGACGCTGGACGACGCGGTTGAGATGATGCGCGGCCCGGTCGGCTCAGAGATCATCGTCACCATCGTGCGCGAAGGCGTCGACGAGGCGTTCGATGTCTCGATCATCCGCGACACGATCAAGCTGACGGCTGTGCGCACCCGGACGGTTGGCGACACAGTTGTCTTGCGGGTCACGACATTCAATGACCAGACCTACACCAACATGAAAGACGGGCTCGACCGCGAGATTGAGGCCGCAGGCGGGATCGACAATATCAACGGGGTTGTTATCGACCTGCGCAACAACCCCGGCGGTCTGCTGACCCAGTCCATCCGCGTTTCCGACGCGTTCCTCGACGCGGGTGAGATCGTGTCGACCCGCGGGCGCGATCCGGCGGATGGCGACCGGTTCAACGCCAATGAGGGTGATATCATCGACGGCAAGCCGATTGTCGTTCTGATCAACGGCGGCTCGGCATCGGCATCGGAAATCGTGGCTGGCGCGTTGCAGGATCATCGCCGGGCCATTGTGATCGGCACAAAGAGCTTCGGCAAAGGCTCGGTGCAAACCGTGATGCCCCTGCGCCAGGACGGGGCGATGCGGCTGACAACGGCGCGGTATTACACGCCGTCGGGCCGCTCGATCCAGGCGCTGGGCATTTCGCCCGACATCGTTGTGGAACAACCGCCGCGCCTGCCAGAGACCGAGGATGAAGACGGTCGGCCCGGCCGATCCGAGGCGGATCTGCGCGGCAGCCTGAACAATGACAGCCTTTCCGAGGATGAGCGTCGCCAAATCGAGGCCGACCGCGCCAAGGCCGAAGCCGCCGCCGAACTGCGGAGCGAGGATTATCAACTGGCCTATGCCATCGACATCCTCAAGGGGCTGTCGGCGCTCGGCCCCGGTGCCGCAGACTAAGGGAACTGAAACGGGGCGCGTCCGCGCGCCCCGGGGATCCGCGATGTCGCCCGAAGAGAAAGCCGCGCTGCCCTATCGCCGCTGTGTTGGCGTGATGCTGCTGAACCCGGCGGGGCAGGTGTTTGCGGGCGAACGGATCGACACGCCGGGGGCCTGGCAAATGCCACAGGGCGGGATCGACCCAGGCGAAAGCCCGGCGGATGCGGCCCAGCGTGAGCTGTGGGAAGAAACCGGCGTTGCCGCCGACCATGTCGACATCCTTGCCGAAACGCCGGGCTGGATCGCCTATGACCTGCCCGACGAGCTGATCGGACAGGTCTGGAAGGGCAAGTATCGCGGCCAGGAACAACGCTGGTTTCTGATGCGCCTGACCGGGCCAGAGGCTGCGATCGACATCGCCACAGCCCATCCGGAATTTTCGGCCTGGAAATGGCTGGGTCCCTCTGCCCTGCTGGATCATATCGTGCCGTTCAAGCGCGAGGTTTACAGCCAGGTCATCGGACATTTTGGGACGCATCTTTCGACCGGTTAGTTCTTTCGCCGCCTTTGGGTCGACGATACACCTGCGCCATGACACGCAAGCTTGATACCAGAGCCGTCGGCCTTGATGTCGGGATGGAGTTCGTTCGCTGGCTGACCGGGGCCGAGAACCTGCATTACGGGCTGTGGACGGGGCTTGATGTGAGCGCCGGGAACCTGCGCGCGGCGCAGGACGCCTACACCGCCAAGCTGTTCGCGCTGTTGCCCGAGGGGCAGTTGCGGATCCTCGACGTGGGCGGCGGCGCGGGCGAGACGGCGGGCAAACTGTGCGCGCTGGGCCATGCGGTGGATATCGTGGTGCCGTCGCCCGCCCTGGCCGCGCGATGCCGCGAGAATGCCAAGGGAGCCGAGGTTTTCCAGACCACCTACGAGGCGTTCGAAGCGGCAGAGGCGACCTATGACGTCATCCTGTTTTCCGAGAGCTTTCAGTACATTCCTGTCGAGGTGAGCCTGCCCAAGTCGCTGGCGTTCCTGCGGCCCGGGGGACATGTCCTTCTGGCCGACTGCTTTCGCTCAGACGCGTTCCAGCGCGGCTATCTGCACCAGCCCGGCGGCGGGCACCGGCTGACTGCCTTTCGCGAAACGCTTGCCGATAGCGGTTTCCAGGTGATCAGCGAAGAAGACATTACCGAGGCGGTGGCCCCCTCGATTGACCTGGAACAGGGTCTATACAACGCTTTCGGCTGCAGCATCACCCGCATCGATACAGAACTGCACGGCAAACGTCCGATGGTGCGCTGGCTGGTGAACCGCATCTACCGCCTGTCGCTGAGCCAGCGTCGGCGTGACCGGCTGTATCAACGGCTGATGGAACAGACGCGCACGTCCGAGGCGTTCAACAAATACAACCGCTATCTGATGATGAAGCTGCGAAAGGCTGAATAGGGCCCGTGTCTTCGGACTCCACATGAGAACAAAAGGTGAATATACTCACCGTTCCATGACCGCCGAGTTGAACATAACCTCGAACTTCACCTTCCTCACCGGGGGCTCGCACCCCGAGGAATATATGCGGCGCGCGGCCTATCTGGGGCTCCGCGCCATCGCGATTGCCGATGAGAATACCGTCGCGGGGATCGTGCGGGCGCATACCGAGGCGCGGGAGATTGCGCGGGCGGTGCGGCTGCGGCAGGAGGCGCCACTGATTGGCCCCCCGGCCCCGGATCACCTGCCCACACCGCCCTCGGCCGATATCTACAACGCCCCCCGCCTGATCCCCGGCGCGCGGATCGTGTTGGAGAACGGGTTCACCGCCGTTGTCCTACCCCGCGACCGCACGGCCTGGGGACGGCTGTGCCGGCTGATCTCAACCGGGCGCCTGCGGGCGGAAAAGGGGGACTGCCAGCTTCGGATGGAAGACCTGCTAAACTGGGCCGAGGGGCAGGAGATTCTGCTGATCCCCACCCGGCTGACCCATGGCCGCTGGTCGGATGAGGCGCGCCGCCTGATCAGGCGGTTCGGCCCGCAGTGTCACCTGATGCTGAGCCCCCGCTACGATGGCGAAGACAGCGCCCGCTTCGACAAGCTTGCAAAACTGGCCGAAACCCTCGGAATAGACACTGTTGCGAGTGCGGCGCCGATCATGCACCACGGTCGCCGCCGCAAGCTGACCGATGTGCTGACCGCCGTGCGCGAAGGGTTGCGCGTGGATGAGCTGGGCCGCGCAGCACTGGCCAATGCCGAACAACGCCTGCGGTCGGAAGCGGAGCTGCGCCGCATCCTTGGCCCGCACGCCGACGCCGTCACCCGGGCGGGCCAGATCGCCGACAAACTCACCTTCTCCCTTGATGAGCTGCGCTACGAATACCCTTCGGAAATCGCCGATGGCGAAAGCCCGACCGACCGCTTGCGCCGTCTGTCCCATGCGGGTCTCAAATGGCGCTACCCTTCGGGCGCGCCGGATCGAGTAAAAACCCTGCTCGAACATGAGCTTACCCTGATCGCCAAGCTCAAATACGAACCCTATTTCCTCACCGTTCACGATGTGGTGGCCTTCGCCCGATCGCGCAACATCCTCTGCCAGGGGCGCGGCTCGGCCGCGAACTCGGTGGTGTGCTACTGCCTGGGCGTCACCTCTGTCTCGCCCGAAATCGGCACCATGGTCTTCGAACGCTTCGTGTCAGAGGCGCGCGATGAACCCCCCGATATCGATGTCGATTTCGAACACGAACGCCGCGAAGAGGTGATCCAGCACATCTACGAACGCTATGGCCGCCACCGCGCGGGCCTTTGCGCCACCGTCATCCACTATCGCGGCAAGCGCGCGATCCGCGAGGTGGGCAAGGCGATGGGGCTCTCAGAAGACACTATTTCAGCGATTTCGTCCCAACTCTGGGGGTTTTTCTCGACCAATGGCCTCGAAGACCACCGCCTGCGCGAGATCGGGCTGGATCCCACCGACCGCCGCCTCGCCCAGACGATGGAGCTGATCTACGAAGTCCAGGGTTTCCCCCGGCATCTCAGCCAGCACGTGGGCGGGTTCATCATGACCGAGGGGCGGTTGGACGAATTGGTGCCGGTGGAAAACGCCACCATGGAGGACCGCACCGTCATCCCCTGGGACAAGGACGATATCGACAGCCTGGGTATCCTGAAGGTCGATATCCTGGCGCTGGGCATGCTCAGCTGTATCCGCAAGGCGTTCGAGCTGATCGGGCGGCACCATCAGATCGACTATACGCTGGCCACGCTCCCGCCCGAGGATCCGGACGTCTACGACATGCTCTGCAAGGCGGACAGTCTGGGCGTCTTTCAGGTCGAAAGCCGGGCGCAGATGAACTTTCTCCCCCGGATGCGTCCGCGCACCTTCTATGACCTCGTCATCCAGGTCGCCATCATCCGCCCCGGCCCGATCCAGGGCGATATGGTCCACCCCTTCATCCGCCGCCGCAACGGCGAGGAAGAGGTGAGCTTTCCCTCGGATGAGCTGGGCACCGTCCTGGGCAAAACCCTGGGCGTGCCTTTGTTCCAGGAACAGGCGATGCAGATCGCCATCGTCGGCGCGGGCTTCACCCCGGAAGAGGCCGATCGCCTGCGCCGGTCGCTCGCCACGTTCAAGAAACACGGCAATGTCAGCGAATTCCGCGGGCGCTTCCTCAAGGGGATGCTGGCCAAGGGATACGACACTGATTTTGCCGAACGCTGTTTCAGCCAGATCGAGGGCTTCGGCTCCTACGGTTTCCCCGAAAGCCACGCGGCAAGCTTTGCCCTGCTCGTCTATGCCTCAAGCTGGCTCAAGCGCCACCACCCCGGCATCTTCGCCTGCGCATTGCTCAATGCCCAACCCATGGGCTTTTACGCCCCCGCCCAGATCGTGCGCGACGCCCGCGAACACGGGGTCACCGTGCGCCCGATCTGCATCAACGCGAGCTATTGGGACAATGTGATGGAGCCTGACGGCACCGGTGGCCTCGCCCTGCGCCTGGGCTTTCGCCAGATCAAGGCCATGCGCGAGGAAGAGGCCGCCTGGATCGCCGCCGCGCGTGGCAATGGCTATCAAAGTGTCGAAGACGTCTGGCGCCGCGCCGGGATCGACTCGCGCAGCCTGCGGCGCCTGGCCGAGGCCGATGTCTTTGCCACCCTCGGAATGACACGGCGGCAGGCCCTGTGGGACGCGCGCGCCATCGGGGCGGCGAAGCCGCTGCCACTGTTTGGAGGTGACCTGGATGGTGAGGGTATCGTGGAACCCGCCGCCCACCTGCCGGCGATGACCGAAGGCGAGGAAGTGGTGGAGGATTACGTGGCCATGCGGCTGACCCTGCGCAAACACCCGATGGCGTTCCTGCGCCCGCGGCTTACGCCCGGGGGCTAGGCGACCGGCGCTATTTCCGCGCCTCTTCTACTGCGGAATCCGATCCGTTCTGTGGCGGCACCTCGATCGAGGGGTCAACGCCGTTCACACGCGGCGGCGTTTCATCCGTGGCCTCCAGCACTTCGGCTTCGGCAACCTCGACCACGCTTTCTTCGCCGACCTCTTCGACGGGCTCGGGCGCCACGTCCTCGGGCTCTTCCGGGGCACCGACAATCAGCGGCAGCATCGCCGCGCTTTGCCCCGACCCGGCCGGTGTGACCGTCGGTACCCGCCATGACAGGGAATCAAACGCCCCGCAATTCGCGCAGACAGGTGCCCACAGGCCCGACACGTTCTGGCAGCTGTCGCAGACCCATTGCGGCCCGCGCGAGGCGTTGACGGCGCCCGCGAGATAGCCCTTCACCACGCTGTCGGTCGCACCTTCCCCGCGTTCAATCGCGGCCATGATAGTGAGCGATCGGGCGGTCGGATCATCATCGGCTAGCGTGCCCATCGCGGTGCGGGCCTCGCTGTATTTTTCGGCTGCGATGAACAGCTCGGCCTTCAGCATCTTGGTCTCGGCATGGTTGGGGTGCAGTTTCGTCAGCACCGCAAACCGTTTGATCCGCGCCTCTGGGGTTTCGTCGGGTTCAATCGCGGCAAAGGCCGCCGCCAGATCGGGATGGGGCGCCGACGTCCAGGCCTTCTTGATCACCCGCGCCGCGTAACGCGGCTTGGCTTGATCGATATAGCTGCGCGCCGCCATCGCCGCCGCGGGCACCAGGTCGGGCGACAGGCGGTTTGCCTCGATCGCGGCTTCGCGGGCCTCAATGGTGGCGTCTTCGGCGACAATCTCGCCCGCTGCGCCCAGCGCCAGAACGGCATCGCGCCGCCGGTGAACATTGCGCGGCAGTGCCCCGTATTTCAGTTTCGCGTTCAGCGTCTTGCGCGCACCTTTCCAATCGCCCTTGTCGGCCTGCAGGCGCAGCAGAACATCCTGGGTTTCCTCATGACGCGGCTTCAAGGCAAAGGCCTTTTCGGCCAGCTTGGCGGCGGTATCGGTGTCGCCCTCCACCAGCTTTTGCTTCATGATCCCGCGCACGCCGACGAACTTGGTCCGGTCGTCTTGCAAGAGCGTCTTGTAAACCTCTTGCGCCTTCTTCGTGTCGCCGGCCATCTCGGCGGCCTGTGCGGTGATCAGATTGGTCAGCTCGGGCCGCTTCAGATACCGCTCGGCACGCGCCGCCTTCGACATCGCCGTGCGTCCTTCGCCCGAGGCGAGCGCCATCAGACCATCTGCCAGCGCCTCGAACCCGCGACGCTCGCGGTTGCGGTCGAACCAGCGTGAAATCGCGGTCTCGTCACCGTTGAGAAAGCGCAGCACCGCAACGCCCAGACCCGCAATCTTCAGCGCGATCCAGAACGCGGCCAGGATCACCAAAGCGGCGATCACCGCCTGCAAGGGGCCAAGGTTGAACTCGATGGTGCCGATGGCCACGCGCACGCCGCCGCCGGTGTCCATCAGATGCCCCGCGCCCAGCGTGAGGCCCGCGATAATGCAAATAAACAGGATGATTTTTACAAGTGACCAAAGCATGGCGCAGCCCTCAATTCGTCGTCAGCGTCTCGGCCACAGTGGCCATGGCGTCCAGCGCATCCGCGCGGGTCTGTGCGGCGGCCGTCCAGTCGGCCAGCGCCGCCTGGCCCGGTTCGGGCAAGGCAGTCAATTCGTTCAGCGCGGCCCGCAGATCGCCGGTGCGCACAGCCGCTTCGGCGCGCGACAGCACCGCGTCGGGGTCATCGCCCTCGCGCGGCTCCAGCGAACGGATGCCGGTTTGCACGCGCAAAAACGCGCCCAGACGGTCAACCGCGGTATCACCGTCATCTGTCGACGCCCGAATTGAGGCATCAAGCGCCCCGCGCGCCGCGGGCGGAAACGCCTCTTGCAAGGTAGCCAGCGACGGCACGCCATCGGCGGCGTTTGCCGTCAGGACATCGGGCACACCGCCGTTCAGCCCGGCATCGACCTCGCCCAGCGCCTCGGCATAGGGCGCACCGCTGCGGATCGCCGTCTCAACCTGGCTCCACGCGCCGCGCAGAGCAGCCGCGCGTTCCGCTTCAAACGCATTCTCCGAGATTTCGGTTGCGGTTCTGCGCGCTTCGGTGATCTCGGCCTGCGCCTCGTCGATCGCGGCGGACAACTGTTGCTGGAACTCGTTGAGCGCGTCGTCGAACTGTTCGGGCTCCATCCCCGTGGCGACCGGGCGCATGGCGATAGTTTCAACCCGCGCCTCCAGATCTGCCAACTGACCTGCAAGGGTATCGACTCGTGTGGTCAGCCCGGTGATCTGATCGCTGAGCGGCGCCAGCTGTTCGGCAACAATCGCTCCGATATCCCGGGCGGCCACGTCCTCGATCTGCGCGGCAAGATCCTCGGACCGCGCGGATTGATCCTGCACCGCCTCGGTCAATTCGATCGGGCTCATCGAGCCGTCGTCCTGATTAAAGAGCGGCCCGTATAGCGCGGCAAAAAAGCCGAGCGCGGCGGCAATCGCACCGCCAAGGACGAGCGGGATCGCCGCCGCGATCCCGGATCGTTCGGGCTCTTGCGCCGGGGCGGCGGTTGCCGCAGGCTCAGGCTCAGGCTCAGGCTCAGGCGAGGTCTCTTCCGCTACCGCCGCCTCTTCTATAACCTCCGCATCCGCATCCGCATCCGCTTCCGCTTCGGCTTCGGCTTCGGCTTCGGCTTCGGCTTCGGCTTCGGCTTCGGCTTCGGCTTCGGCTTCGGCTTCGGCTTCGGCTTCGGCTTCGGCTTCGGCTTCGGCTTCGGCTTCGGCTTCGGCTTCGGCTTCGGC
>JBCCWO010000006.1:0-171286 GCA_039193455.1 Pseudomonadota bacterium | reverse complement strand
GCGCAAGTCGACGCCTTACGCCGCGCAGATGGCCGCCGAAGACGCGGGCAAGAAGGCGCAGGAACACGGCGTCCGCACGCTTGAGGTTGAGGTTCAGGGCCCCGGGTCGGGCCGCGAATCTGCACTGCGCGCGCTGGCGGCTGTTGGCTTCAACATCACGTCGATCCGCGATGTGACGCCCATTGCCCACAATGGCTGCCGCCCGCCGAAGCGTCGCCGGGTCTGAGCATTTTTCCGGCTGCACCGCGGGGGGTCCACGGTGCGGCTGATGTCATTTCTAGACCTCGGGCGTCGGACGCTTTCGGACATGGGCGAACGGCTGGAATTGAGGAGACACGCATGATCCACAAAAACTGGCAGGAACTGATCAAACCCATGCAGCTGGAGGTCAAGCCCGGCAACGACCCGATGCGGCAGGCGACGGTCGTGGCTGAACCGTTGGAGCGGGGCTTTGGTCTGACGCTGGGGAACGCGCTGCGCCGCGTGCTGATGAGCTCGCTCCAGGGTGCGGCAATCACCAGTATCCAGATCGACAACGTCCTGCACGAGTTCTCGTCCGTTGCCGGGGTGCGCGAGGATGTCACCGACATCGTGCTGAACCTCAAAGGCGTGGCGATCAGGATGGAAGTTGAAGGGCCCAAGCGCCTGTCGATCTCGGCCAAAGGGCCGGCGGTTGTGACCGCGGGTGACATCTCGGAAAGCGCGGGCATCGAGATTCTGAACAAGGAACACGTGATCTGCCACCTCGATGACGGGGCCGATCTTTTCATCGAACTGACGGTGAATGTGGGCAAGGGCTACGTCGCCGCTGACAAGAACCGCCCAGAAGATGCGCCGATCGGCCTGGTGCCAGTGGATGCGATCTATTCGCCGGTGAAGAAGGTCAGCTATGACGTGCAGCCGACCCGGGAAGGTCAGGTGCTGGACTATGACAAGCTGACGCTGAAGCTGGAAACCGACGGATCGGTCACGCCGGATGATGCGGTGGCCTATGCCGCGCGGATCCTGCAGGATCAACTGTCGATCTTCGTGAACTTCGATGAGCCGGAGTCGGCGCGTGCGGAGTCGGATGATGACGGGCTGGAGTTCAACCCGCTCCTATTGAAGAAAGTGGATGAGCTGGAACTGTCGGTGCGTTCGGCTAACTGTCTGAAAAATGACAATATTGTATATATCGGGGATCTGATTCAGAAAACCGAGGCCGAGATGCTGCGTACGCCGAACTTTGGCCGGAAGTCGCTGAACGAGATCAAGGAAGTGCTCTCTGGCATGGGGCTGCACCTTGGCATGGATGTCGAGGAATGGCCGCCGGAGAACATCGAAGATCTGGCGAAGAAGTTCGAAGACAGCTTCTGAGATATCACATTTGGGGCGCGGTAGTTCGCGCCCCAATCGGGCAATCCTGCCCCAAGGAGAGCGGACGACACGCATCGGACCGCCGGACAAAGCAAAAGAGCCCGTAGAGGGCACGTAGGAGAAGATAAATGCGTCACGCACGGGGCTATCGCCGCCTGAACCGCACCCATGAGCACCGCAAGGCGCTTTTTGCCAATATGGCCGGGTCGCTGATCGAACATGAACAGATCAAGACCACGCTGCCCAAGGCCAAGGAACTGCGCCGGGTCGTGGAAAAGCTGATCACGCTGGGCAAGCGGGGCGATCTGCATGCCCGCCGTCAAGCGGCGTCGCGGCTGAAACAGGATGCGCATGTCGAGAAACTGTTCGACGTGCTGGGGCCGCGCTACAAGGACCGTCAAGGCGGCTATGTGCGGGTTCTGAAGGCTGGCTTCCGCTATGGTGACATGGCGCCCATGGCGATTGTCGAGTTTGTTGAACGCGACGTCGATGCCAAGGGTGCAGCTGATCGCGCACGGCTTGCAGCAGAAGAAGAGGCCGAAGCCTAGGGCCTCGGCACCCCCTTTGGGTTCAGCATACGCCGGGCTAGGCTCGGCGTATGCCTTTTTGACGATGCGCGTGTGCTTTCGCTATCGCCAATGTGCACAGGATGCGTTCTGTGCCCGCACGCTGGTTCAGGCTTTGGTCGATAAACCGAAGAACGGTCCTCCTTGCTGATTTTGGCAGGGCGTCCAGGTGCGGAATGTGGGCCATGGCGTCGACAGGCATTACTCTCCTCAAAGTTTAGTGATACGGCATTGTCATACACTTTAAAGTTGACTACACCGGCGGCAACTTATCTAAAAGTACTAGCTGCGAACGGTGAACGACGTGGAACTAAGCGCCCGCGATAGCGTCTCTTTGGATCTTGGTTTGTCGCGCCTGCGCCGGCTGGCGCCGGCGGGATATGCGCTTGGGCTCCATGTGCGTTTCGCGTCGGCCCATATCATGGTGCAGACCTATGACCCGGCCTGGACCGAGCGCTACACGCAATCAGGCCATATGCTGAGCGATCCGGTGGTCTTGTGGGGTTTTTCGAATGTGGGCGCCTGCCGATGGAGCGCGCTTGGCATGCCCGATCCGAACAAGATCCTGGAGCAGGCGCAAGAGTTTGACCTCAACTTCGGCGTGGCCGTGTCGCACGGTCCGTTGTCCTCGCGCAGCATCGGCGGGTTTGCCCGCAACGACAGAGAATTCACAGACACAGAGATCGCATCGATTCGCGAAACCGTGGAGCATCTGCATCAGGAAAGCACGCCACCCGACACGCTGACCCCGGCACAGCGCCAAGCCCTGCGCCTGGTCGCGTCGGGCAGCCGCTATGCCGAGGCGGCCGCGATACTCGGGATATCTGAGAGCGCGTTGAAAGCGCGGCTGAAATCGGCGCGCGACAGGCTCTTTGCCAGAACGACCGCCGAGGCGATCCAAAGGGCACAGGAATACAATCTGCTCTGAATGGTGCCCCGGCTGGCACAGGTTTTTTCAACCCAACCAAGCTGGAGGCTGTTATGCAGACCACAACCCTTTCTTTTCGGAATATGCATGTGCACGGTGCGTTGTTTACGGATGTCCTGAAGGCACGGCACGAATCCTTTATCGTTCAGCGCAACTGGGATTTGCCCGCCGTCGACGGGATGGAGTTTGATCAATACGATACGCCGCAAAGCCGCTGGATCGCGGTGCATCACCTAGGCGAGGTTTTTGCCGGTATCCGGATGACGCCCACGACGGCGCGGTGCGGGATCTATTCCTACATGATCCGCGATGCGCAGTTGGGGCTGCTTGAGACGATTCCGGCCAACCTGCTCTATGAGGCCGCGCCGGTGAGCCCGCAGGTATGGGAAGCCAGTCGGGTGTTTATTGCAGAGCACGTGCCCGCAAGGGCCCGCACCCATGTGCAGGCGTGCCTGATGCAAGAGATGGTGCGCACGGCGCGCGAAGAGGGGGCGACCCAGATTTTGGGTCTGTGCCCCCGGGTCTGGATGCGGTGGATGCGCCGGCTTGGGTATGAGACCGAGCATGTGGGCCCGTGCCTCGACATCGGTGGATCGGAAAACCAGGCGATCATGATGCGGTTGAAGGCGCACTTGCACTAGGGCGCAGTCGCCCTTTTCGTGGGCCGGGCGGCCAGATACGCTCGGCCCCATGAGCGATTTGTTCGACAGGCCAGCCGGGGAGACGGCGGATGCCGCGCCGCGTCCGTTGGCCGATAGGTTGCGGCCCAAAACGCTGTCCGAGGTGATCGGGCAGGGGCATCTTCTGGGGCCAGAGGGGCCTTTGGGCATCATGCTCGCGGCGGGGAGCCTGTCGTCGATCGTCTTTTGGGGCCCGCCCGGGGTTGGCAAGACGACCATTGCCCGGCTGTTGGCGGATGAGACCGACCTGGCCTTTGTTCAGATCAGCGCGATCTTCACCGGCGTACCGGACCTGCGCAAGGTGTTCGAGGCCGCCAAGCTGCGCCGGACAAACGGACGCGGGACGCTGTTGTTCGTGGATGAGATCCATCGCTTCAACAAGGCCCAGCAGGATGGGTTTCTTCCGCATATGGAGGATGGGACGATCCTGTTGGTCGGTGCCACCACCGAGAACCCGTCTTTTGAGCTGAATGCCGCCGTTCTGTCGCGTGCGCAGGTCATGGTGTTGGAGCGGTTGTCGCCCGCGGATCTGGAGCTATTGGCGCAGCGGGCGGAGCAGACGCTGGGGGCTGCGCTGCCGCTGGATGGGCCCGCGCGTGAGGCCTTGATTGAGATGGCCGATGGGGATGGGCGGGCGCTCTTGAACCTGATCGAGCAAGTGGCGGCGTGGCAGGTATCCGGGCGGCTGGACCCCGCGGCCCTGTCTGCCCGGCTGATGCGGCGCGCGGCGCAGTACGACAAGTCGGGGGACGCGCATTACAACCTGATTTCGGCACTGCACAAATCGGTGCGGGGGTCCGATCCGGATGCAGCGCTTTACTGGCTGTCGCGGATGCTGGAGGGCGGGGAAGACCCACGATTTCTGGCGCGGCGGATCACCCGTATGGCGGTTGAGGATATCGGGTTGGCCGATCCGCAGGCGCAGACAATCTGTCTGGACGCCTGGCAGGTTTACGAGCGGCTGGGATCGCCGGAAGGCGAGCTGGCGCGGGCGCAGGCGGTCACTTACCTGGCGCTCGCCCCGAAGTCGAACGCGGGGTATGCGGCGTACAAGAATGCCCGGGCGGCAGCGAAGAAGACCGGATCCGAGCCGCCGCCGAAGCATATTCTGAACGCGCCCACGGATTTGATGAAGGACCAGGGCTATGGCGCGGGCTATGAGTATGATCACGATGCCGAGGGTGCTTTTTCTGGACAGAATTATTTCCCCGAGGCGATGGCGCGGGGCGTCTACTATCAACCGGTCGAGCGCGGGTTCGAGCGTGAGTTGAAGCGGCGGCTCGATTACTTTGTCAAGCTTCGGGCCAAGCGGGGCGGGGGCGCTTCTTGACTTTCACGCTGGCCCGCGCAACTGACCGCCCATGATTTCAACGGTTGTTCAGGTTGCCTTGGGCGGCGCGCTGGGGGCGGCGGCGCGATACCTTGTCGGGGTCGCGATCCTGCGCGCAGCGGGGCTGGGGTTTCCCTTGGGTGTCCTCACGGTCAACGTCGTCGGCTCTTTTCTGATGGGGCTGTTCGTCGTGGCGGCGGCCCATAAGGGTCTGACCCATTGGGGGCCGTTTGTGATGACCGGCATGCTGGGCGGGTTCACGACGTTTTCCGCGTTCTCGCTGGAGGCCTATACGCTTTATGAACGTGGGCTGGCTGGACAGGCGGCGGCCTATGTTGCGATGTCGGTGGTCGTCTCTATTACAGGTCTGATCGCGGGGATCTGGCTGGGTCGGGCGCTGTGGGCATGAGCGGGGTTCAGTTGATCGAGGTTGCCGCGGGCGAAGGGGACCAGCGGCTTGACCGCTGGCTTCGCCGCAAGTTCCCGCAGGTCAGCCAAGGCCGGATCGAAAAGATGTGCCGCAAGGGCGAGATCCGTGTGGATGGCGGCCGGGTGAAAGCCTCGACCCGGGTGGAGAGTGGGCAAAGCGTCCGTGTGCCACCCTTGCCCGCGGCGCCTGCGGTCGAAAAACCGCGGCCCGAGATCAGCGAGGCCGATGCCCGGATGATCCAGCGCGCGGTGATCTGGCGGGACGCACATCTTATCGCGATCAACAAGCCGCCCGGTCTGCCCACACAGGGCGGTAGCAAACAAACCCGCCATGTGGATGGTCTGGCCGGTGCGCTGCAATTTGAGCTCGACGAGAAACCGCGGCTGGTTCACCGGCTGGATAAGGACACGTCGGGTGTTCTGCTGCTGGCGCGCACCCGCGCCGTGGCGGGCGCGTTGACCCAAGCGTTTCGCGATCGCGAAACGCGCAAGATCTATTGGGCGGCTGTTGCGGGTGTGCCCAAACCGGCGCTCGGCACGGTGCGGTACGGATTGGTGAAGGCGCCAGGGCACGGGGCGGCGGGGCAGGGCGAGAAAATGCTATGCGTGCATCCCCGCGATATCGATACGACGGACGGGGCGAAGCGGGCCACCACGGATTATGCGGTGATTTCCGCTCTGGGGGGGCGGTTGTCCTGGGTTGGGCTTGTGCCGGTGACCGGGCGGACCCATCAGCTGCGGGCGCATATGGCAGAGCTGGGCCATCCCATCGTAGGCGACGGTAAATACGGCGGGTCGGGTCAGGAAAACCTGGGCGATGGTTGGGGGGCGCAGCTTGGCGGGGAACTGAGCCGCAAGTTGCACCTGCATGCCCGCCATCTGCGGTTTCGCCACCCGGTGACGGGTGCGTTCATGGCGCTGACGGCGCCGCTGCCTGACCATATGGTGCGGACCTGGGCGATGATGGATTGGCGGGCCGAGGATGCGCCCGACGATCCGTTCGAGGATGCGGCATGACCGGCTGGGCGCCGCGCCGGTTCTGGTCGGAGGTCTCGGTTGTGGCCGAGGGGGCGGGGTTCACCGTTCTTCTTGATTCGCGCCCGGTTCGGACCCCTGCGAAGGCCCCGCTGGTGCTGCCAAGCCGATCTTTGGCAGTTGACGTTGCGTCAGAGTGGGAGGCGCAGGGGGAGGTGATTGACCCGCGTACCATGCCTGTGACGCGCACCGCGAACGCGGCGATCGACAAGGTTGGGCCGCAACGTGACGACGTGGTCCGGATGCTGGCCGATTACGGGGATGCCGACCTTTTGTGCTACCGGGGAGAGGCGCCGCAGGGGTTGATTGCGCGACAGGCAGAGGCCTGGGATCCGTTGCTTGATTGGGCGGCAGAGGTGCTGGGTGCGCGGCTGCGGCCTGTGGTTGGTGTCATGCACGCGGCCCAAGACATGCAAGCGCTTTCAAAGCTTTATCAGCACGTTGACGCGCTCACCGACTTTCAGCTTGCCGCCTTCCACGATCTTGTGAGCCTGCCTGGGTCATTGATCATAGGCTTTGCTGCGGTCCACCGCGTGCAGCCGCCCGACGCCCTGTGGGAGATTGCGCGGATCGATGAGCTTTGGCAGATCGCGCAGTGGGGCGCGGATGAAGAGGCCGAAGAGGTCAACCAATTGAAACGGCAGGCATTTCGTGATGCCGATCGCTTCTTTCATTCTGCCTCTGAAATGGGCGCAAACCACACCGAATGATCATTGTCAGCGCGATTTGACAAGAAATGTTCGTTTGCCCGGAAATTCGGCAGATAACCTTGACCTCGTTAGGACTTGGACCCAGTATTTGCGGATGTGAAGGGGACTCCTTCATCTCAAACGCGGCTTTCAGGCCGTAATCAGCCCGCGCGAATGCGGGGCATCAGGATGAGGTAACTATGAAAAAATCCGTTTTTCTCGGCGTTGTCGGCGCTGCGGGGCTTGTTGCAGCCTCTGCAGGAGCCAGCACGCTGGAGGACATCAAGGCACGCGGTGAACTTAACTGCGGCGTGAATACCGGCCTTGTTGGTTTTGCGGCACCCGACGCAAACAACAACTGGCAAGGTTTCGATATTGAACTTTGCCGCGCGGTCGCTGCCGCGACTTTGGGCAACCCGGACGCTGTGACCTATGTCCCGCTGACCGGTAAGACCCGCTTTACCGCTCTGGCGGCTGGCGAGATCGACATGCTGTCGCGCAACACGACCTGGACCTTCAGCCGTGACGTCGACCTCAAGTTCGAGTTTGTTGGCATCAACTACTACGATGGTCAGGGCTTTATGGTTCCGCGCGAACTGGGCGTGACCTCGGCGCTGGATCTTGATGGGGCAACCGTCTGCATCCAGACCGGCACCACGACCGAGCTGAACCTGGCGGATTTCTTCCGCTCGAACAACATCAGCTACGAGCCGGTTCCGATCGAAACCAACGCCGAAGCGCAGCAGCAGTACCTGGCCGGTGCCTGCGACGTCTACACGACGGACGCCTCCGGTCTGGCCGCAACGCGCGCTGCCTTTGAAAACCCCGGCGATCACGTGGTTCTGCCCGAGATCGTGTCGAAAGAGCCGCTGGGCCCGCTGGTCCGTCACGGCGACAACGACTGGGGCGACATCGTGCGTTGGACGCTTAACGCGCTGATCAGCGCTGAAGAGCTTGGCGTGACGTCGGCCAACGTGGCCGAGCTGTCGAACGGCACCGAAAACCCGGAAATCAACCGTCTCCTCGGAACCGAGGGCGGTCTGGGTGCGATGCTGGGCCTTGAGCCCGATTGGGCGAAGAACGCCCTCGCCGCAACCGGCAACTATGGCGAAATCTTTGAACGCCACATCGGTGAGAACACCCCGATCGGCCTGGCGCGCGGCCTGAACGCGCAGTGGACCGACGGTGGGCTGCTTTACTCGCCGCCGTTCCGTTAAGGACATCGAAGGGCGCAGGGAAACCTGTGCCCTTCCTCTTTCTACCTTCAGCACACATCAACTGGGCCGGGATGGCGTCCGCTAAGAGACGCATGGGAGAGCCCCAGGGATCACGGGGAAGTGCAACATGACCACGCTTACCGACCCTCCACAGGAGTCGTTCCGGCTGTCTATGCTGTTGAACGACACACGGTACCGGTCTTACACGTTTCAGTTTATTGCTCTGATCGCTCTGTTCGTCTTTGTCGGGTGGCTGCTGTCGAATGCGGCGCAGAACCTAGAAGATCTCGGGCAGGACATTTCCTATGGATTTCTGGGTGAATCGGCCGGCTACGACATCAACCAGCGGCCCATCGAATACGATAGCCAATCCTCGCACATGCGCGCGGCGATTGTGGGCGTGCTCAACACCCTGATCGTTGCGTTCCTTGGCTGTCTCACCGCCACTGTGCTCGGTGTGGCCGCCGGTGTTTTGAGGCTGTCGAACAACTGGATCGTGGCGCGGCTGATGTCGCTCTACGTGGAAGCATTCCGGAACGTGCCGGTGCTGATCTGGATCCTGATCATCTTCTCAATCATGACGGTGAGCTTGCCGGGGCCGCGTTCGTTCCGCGGGGAAGAGCCCGACGCCTCGATGCTGTTCAACGCCTTCGCGTTCACCAACCGGGGCGTCTATGCGCCCAAACCGATCTGGGAGAGCGGGTCGGCCATTGTGGTGATCACCTTCCTGTTGTCGATCGTCGCGATCTTTGCCTACCGGCGCTACGCCACCAAGCTGCTCTACGACACGGGGCGGTTGCTGCCGACGTTCTGGCCGTCGCTCGCGCTGTTCTTTCTACCGGCGATCCTGATGTTTTTCATTCTGGGCCGCCCAATCTCACTCGAATACCCGGAACTGCGGGGCTTCAACTTCCAGGGTGGGATGCAACTGCGCGGATCGCTGATCGCGCTGTGGTTCGCTCTGGCGATCTACACCGGTGCGTTCATTGCTGAAAACGTGCGGGCGGGGATCATGGCGATCTCGAAGGGTCAGACGGAGGCGGCGGCCTCTCTGGGCCTGCGCCCCAACCGGATCATGAATCTTGTGATCCTGCCCCAGGCGCTGCGGGTGATCATCCCGCCACTGATCTCGCAATACCTGAACCTGACCAAGAACTCGTCCCTGGCCATTGCCGTGGGGTACATGGATGTCACCGGAACGCTGGGCGGGATCACTTTGAACCAGACCGGTCGGGCGATTGAATCGATCCTGTTGTTGATGCTGTTCTATCTCACGATCTCGCTCGCGATTTCGGCCGTGATGAACGTCTACAACAACGCCGTTAAGCTGAAGGAGCGCTGAGATGTCGGACACACCACAGCACTCTGTCGCCTTCGTCCGCACTGCGCACCTGCCGCCGTCACCGCCACCGGCGACAGAACGCGGCGTGATCAAGTGGGTGCGCGAGAACCTGACCTCGACACCCGCCAATGCCGTCATGACGGTCTTGTCGCTGGTGGCGATCTACTACGCGCTGGCCTTTGTCCTGCCGTGGCTTTTCAACGGGATCTGGAGCGCCGAGTCTGTGCGCGACTGCCGCGAGCAGATGGCCGGATCCGGTGGCGGGTGCTTTGCGGTCCTGACCGAGCGGTGGCACCAGCTTGTCTTTGGCCGCTATCCACAGGACGGGTACTGGCGCCCGACGCTGGCCTTTGTTCTGCTGTTTGTGGCGATTGCGCCGGTGTTGTTCCAGAACGTCCCGCGCGTGCTGTTGTACTTTACGGGGCTCTATCCGTTCGTTGCCTACTGGCTGATCTGGGGCGGTACTGCGCTGGTCCCGGTCTTCTCGCTCGTGGGGTTCGTGGTTGGCTATGTTGTCTATAGCCGCCTCGTCGACCGCTCTTTCGCGATGGGGTTCTTTGGCGGTGTTCTGGCCGCGATTGTCACCTGGTGGGTTACCGGGTTTCTCACAAGCTCGGACACGACGTTCCTCGCGCTTGAGACGGTTGAGAGCCGCGACATTGGCGGGTTCATGTTGAACCTGATCCTGGGCACCGTTTGCGTGTCGCTGTCGTTGCCGTTGGGGATTGTGCTGGCGCTGGGCCGCCAGAGCTCGATGCCGATCATCAAATGGATCTGCGTCGTGTTCATCGAATTCATCCGGGGTGTGCCGCTGATCACTCTGCTCTTTGTAGCCAACGTGGTTCTGGCCTACTTCCTGCCGCCGGGGACAAACTTTGACCTGATCCTGCGGGTGATCATCATGATCACGATGTTCGCCGCGGCCTATATCGCCGAGGTGATCCGGGGTGGTTTGGCCGCACTGCCGCGCGGTCAGTACGAGGCCGCCGACAGCTTGGGCCTGGATTACGCGCAGTCGATGCGTCTGATTATCCTGCCGCAGGCGCTGAAGATCTCGATCCCAGGGATCGTGAACGTGGCGGTGGGTCTGTTCAAGGACACTACGCTCGTCTCGATCATCGCGATGTTCGATCTGGTCGGAATGATCCGCGGCCCGATCCTGGCCTCGACCGACTGGAACGGGGTCTATTGGGAGCTGTTTGGCTTTGCCGCGTTCCTGTTCTTCGTCGTGTGCTACGGCATCTCGCAATACTCACAATGGTTGGAGCGTCAGCTTCAGACCGACAGACGCTAGGAGACCTGAGACATGGCAATGACCGACGCAGCGCTTGCGCAAAAAGACGCCAAGGTTTCGGACGAAATCGCGATCGAAATCCAGAACATGAACAAGTGGTACGGGACGTTCCACGTACTGCGGGATATCGACCTTACGGTCTATCGCGGTGAGCGGATCGTGATCTGTGGGCCTTCGGGCTCCGGTAAGTCCACCTTGATCCGGTGCATCAACGCGCTGGAAGAGCACCAGAAGGGGTCGATCTCGGTCGATGGAACGGTGCTGTCCTCGGATATCAAGAACATCGACACGATCCGGTCCGAGGTTGGGATGGTGTTCCAGCACTTCAACCTGTTCCCGCACCTCACGATCCTGGAAAACTGCACGCTGGCGCCGATCTGGGTGCGCAAGATCCCCAAGCGGGAAGCGGAAGAAACCGCGATGCACTTTCTGACCAAGGTGAAGATCCCCGAACAAGCGGACAAGTACCCCGGCCAGCTGTCGGGCGGCCAGCAACAGCGGGTGGCGATTGCCCGCTCGCTCTGCATGCGGCCCCGGATCATGTTGTTTGATGAACCGACCTCGGCCCTTGACCCAGAGATGATCAAGGAAGTGCTCGACACAATGATCGAGCTTGCCGAAGAGGGGATGACCATGCTGGTGGTGACCCACGAGATGGGCTTTGCCCGTCAGGTGGCGAACCGCGTGATCTTTATGGATGACGGCCAGATCGTGGAACAGAACGAGCCGGAAGAGTTCTTTATGAACCCCAAGTCGGACCGGACCAAGCTGTTCCTCAGCCAGATCCTGGGGCACTAGCCCTTACGTCAGTTCCCGCGGGACGACGAATTCCAAGAGCTGTCCCTGGCGGGCGGACACGCTGCGCCAGTCTGCGCCAGCGAACTGCATCACTGTGGTTGCGCCGGTGGGGTATTGATCGAATTTCTCATGCTCCGGGGCGGTTTCAACCAACTGGGCGGCGCAGGCGCCGATGCCGGGGTTGTGGCCGATCAGCAGGACGATGGGCGCCGTTGCCTGGCGCAATGTAGCGACGATGGTTTCGGCGGCGGCCAGGTAGAGCGCGGGTTCGCTGCGCATCAGTGCTTGCGCGGGCATGTGGGTGGCGATGCCCTGCCATGTTTCGACCGTGCGCCGGGCGCCGGAGACCAGCACCTCTTGCGGCACCAGATCGCGGGCGGCGAGCCAGGCCCCAAGGGCGGTGGACGACTTGCGCCCGCGGTTGTTCAAAGGACGGTCGAAGTCATCGATGCTGGCGTCGCTCCAACTGGATTTGGCGTGGCGCATCAGGATCAGCGTGCGGCTCATGGGTGGAACTGTCGCATGTGGTAGGCCGATTGCGCGGGGCGGCGGCCATAGGTTTGGCTCACAGGGCAGGCGCGGCGCACGCGGCATCCCGCCCGCATGCAGGTTCTGCGCCCTTCGTCCGCCAGATAGTCGCGACAGCGCGGCACGTCATAGCCGCGTTCGGTCAGGGCCCGGGGCGGGCAGGCCGTGAGGCAGGGTTTGTCCGCGCAACTGTCGCAGGGCTTTGCCGGTGTGGGTGGCAAGGCCAGGCGTTCGGAAAGCGCCAGAGCGCCGCGATAGGACACCATCAGCCCGGCGCGGTCATGCACAAGGATATCCACAGGAGACTGCCATGCCCGGCCCGACCGCTGTGCCCAACGAATGAAGGGCTGATAGGGCGGTCCGCCGAAGGGGAAGAGGGGTGTGGCCGCGCAGTCATCCGCAAGCGCGCCGATCACGCGGGTGGACCAGCGATCAACAGGGTGTGGGTCGCCATCGCGGAACTCAGGCGCGGCCGTGAGGGCGGCCCAAAAGCCGGGCTCGTGCGGGCCCAGCAATATGATCGTACCAGTGCCCGGTGGGGCCAGATCATCAGGGTCTGGGTGGAAGGCGCCGAAAATGTCGAGGTGGAGCGCATGCGTGCGGGACAGCAGGGTGTCGTAAGCCGCCGTCATCGCCCGGCACGGATCAGGCTGCCGGCGCCGTGATCGGTAAATAGCTCGAGGAGGCAGGCGTTGGGCGCCCGCCCGTCCAGGATCACCACAGCCCGTACGCCGCCATCGATTGCGGCGAGGGCAGTCTCTGTCTTGGGGATCATGCCCCCGGCGATGGTGCCATCGGCGGTCATCTGGCGGATCTGGTCGGGGGTCAGTTCGGTCACCACGGCGCCGGAGGCGTCCTTTACGCCGGCGACATCAGTCAACAGCAACAGCCGGTCTGCCTTGAGGCTTGCCGCGATGGCGCCGGCGGCCGTGTCGCCGTTGACGTTGAAGGTCTCGCCATTGGCGCCTGCGCCGATGGGGGCGATCACGGGGATCGTGTCCGCGGCGGCGAGGCTTTGCAGGAAGGCCGGGTTCATCTGGGATGGCGTGCCGACATAGCCCAGGGCCGGGTCGGTTTGGGTGCAGATCATCAGGTTGGCATCCTTGCCCGACAGTCCGACGGCTTTTCCGCCCTGGGCGTTGATCGCCTGGACGATCCGTTTGTTCACCTGGCCCGACAGCACCATTTCGACGACCTCGACGGTTGCCGCGTCGGTGACGCGCTTGCCATTCACAAACTCGGACTTGATCTCAAGCTTGGCCAGTAGGTCGTTGATCATCGGGCCGCCGCCGTGGACGACGACCGGGTTCATGCCAACCTGGCTCATCAAGGCGATGTCGCGGGCAAAGCTGTCCATCGCCGTCTCGTCCACCATGGCATGACCGCCGAATTTGATCACGACAGTGGCGCCGTCATAGCGCTGCAGATAGGGCAGCGCCTCTGACAGCGTGCGGGCGGTGGCGATCCAATCGCGGTTCATGGCGGTTTGCGGCTTCATCGTCGTGTCCTTGCAGCGCCTCTGTTAGGACGTTCGTCCCAGACGCTCAAGGGGGGCTCAGTCCAGGGTGGCGATCACGCCACGCAGGGTCGGGATGCCAAGGCCCTTCTCGGACGAGGTGAGGATCAGTTCGGGAAAGGCCGCCGGGTGTTTGGACAGCGCGTCGCGCACCTGATCCAGAACCCGTGTGCGATCTTTTTCTTTCACCTTGTCGGTTTTGGTGAGCACGGTCTGGAAGGGAACGGCAGAAGTGTCGAGCAGGCGGAGAATTTCTTCGTCCACCGGTTTGATCCCGTGGCGCGCATCGATCAGCACGAAGGCGCGGCGCAGGTTGGGGCGACCGGAGAGATAGGCCTTGAGCAACGCCTGCCACTTTTCGACGACTTTCAGCGGGGCGTTGGCATAGCCATAGCCCGGCAGATCGACGAGATAGTGGCTGTCGCCCAGCGTGAAAAAGTTGATCTCTTGCGTGCGCCCGGGCGTGTTGGAGGCGCGGGCCAGGGCCTTGCGGCCCGTCACCGCATTGATCAGGGTGGATTTTCCAACGTTCGAGCGCCCGGCAAAGCATATCTCGGGCCGGTCGGCCGGGGGCAGGCCCGACATGGCAACCACGCCTTTCAGGAAGTCGGTCGATCCCGCAAAGAGGCGGCGGCCGGTCTCAAGCGTGTCCGCGTCCAGTTCGGTTTCGGGGAAGGACAGTTTCATGCCCGCGCGACGGGGTCGCCCACCGTGACCGTTCCGCCCGACGTGATCTTTGCGTAGATGCCAAAGTCGCGGGTGTTCCAGCTGTCTTCCAGCAAAGGCAGCATGCCGATATCGCGCCGCCCCGCGGACGGGTCCGCATCCGGGGCGCGGCAGCGTTCGATGCCTTCCATCCCCTCAAGCGTGACGGGGCCGATACTGAACGTTTTGCCCACCCATTCCGCTTCTTCCAACAGCTCCAGGCCCTCAACCCACAGGTTGATCCGGAACCGTCGCATATCGAGATCGCGCCCGGCGCGTTGTGACAGGGCCTTGAGCGAGGTGAGGCTGCCGATGGAGACCCAGGGGTCGGGGATATCGGTCATCCCGTGCCCGGGCGCCCGGACGAGACGGGCAGGGCCGGGGCGATCGGGGTCCCAGAGCGGGGCGATCCAGCTGCGCAGGGTATCTGCCTCGGTCACGGGGTCGAAGGTCAGATCTGGTCGATCCGGGTGGCGCAGCGTGATCTGGCCATCGCCATGTTGCTCAGACCGGATCGCGGCCAGCTTGGGGCCGCTGGCCACCTGAAGGAAGTTTCGCCGTTTCTGCCAGGCGTCGGTATCTTCGGCGCTCGCGTTCAGTAGTGCCCAGGCCCGGTCGCCCGCAAGGGCGCCGTCGGGCGAAAGCGCGGCGTTGTCCAGTGTTTCGGACCCGATCCCCTTGATCGGGTGTCGAAAGATGTGGGCAAGCCGCGCCGTCATTTCTCGGGCGGCTTGTCAGAGTTGGCCGCCTTTTCCTTCTTAAAGCCCGATGCGATGTTGCCGAACACGTCCGGTTTCATCCCCTGGCTGCGCATGATCAGGTATTGCTGGGCAAAGGTGATCAGGTTGTTGGCGATCCAGTAGATCACAAGCCCGCTCGCGAACGATCCCAGCATGAACATGAACACCCAGGGCATCCAGGCAAAGATCATCTGTTGGGTCGGGTCGGTCGGGGCCGGGTTCAGCTTTTGCTGCAGCCACATCGATACGCCAAGGACCAGAGGCAGAATGCCAATGAAGACCAGTGCCATGATCGAACCGGGTTCGGGCCCGGCCCACGGCAGGATGCCCCAAAGGTTGAAGAGCGATGAGGGATCGGGCGCCGACAAATCCCGGATCCAACCGACCCAGGGCGCGTGGCGGAGTTCGATGGTGACGAAGATCACCTTGTAGAGCGAAAAGAAGATCGGGATCTGCAAAAGGATTGGCAGACAGCCTGACGCGGGGTTCACCTTTTCCTTCTTGTAAAGCGCCATCATCTCTTGCTGGAGCTTCTGGCGGTCGTCCCCGGTGCGTTCCTTGATCTTCTCCATCTCGGGCTGAAGCTCTTTCATCTTCGCCATCGAGACGTAGGATTTGTAGGCCAGCGGCAGCAGCACCGCCTTGATGATCAGGGTCAGCCCGATGATCGCCCAGCCCATGTTGCCGATGAGCAGGTTCAGCCAGTGCAGGACGGCAAAGATCGGCTTGGTCAGGAAGAAGAACCAGCCCCAGTCGATCGAGTCGATGAAGCGGTAGAGGCCTTTTTCGTTCTGGTATTCGCGGATAGTGGCCCATTCCTTGGCCCCGGCGAAAAGCTTTTGTGTGACTTCGGCGGTGGCGCCCGGGGCGATGTCGACTGGGCGCAGCAGGGCGGTGGAGCGGAACACGTCGCCGGCTGCGTCGTATTGGAACGCGCCGGTGAAGGATTGCTCGGGGGCGGGGATGAGCGTGGTCATCCAATAGTGATCGGTGAATCCGATCCAACCATTGGCCGGAATGTCCGCCACATCGGCCGCCGCGCCCCAACGGGAATCGGGATCCATCCCGCGCAGGTTGCCATAGTCGAGTTCGTTCAGCTCTTCCCCGGTCTGGCGGATGCCGCCTTCGTGGATGATGAAAAAGCCTTTCAGGTCATCGGGTTCGCCATGCCGCGTGATCAGGCCGTAGGGGGCGATCCGTACGGCGGCGTCGCCCGTGTTGGTCACCGACTGGGTGACCGTGAACATATAGTCTTCGTCTACCGACATGGTGCGCTGGAAGGACAGGCCGTTGCCGTTGTCCCAGCGCATGACCACGTCCTGGCCAACGGACAGGGTATCGCCGCTTTCCACCTGCCATTCGGTTTGGGCGTTGGGCACCTCGTCCAGCGTCATGCCTGCGCCCTGGGCCCAACCAAAGAGCGTATAGTACGCGCCGCGTGTGCCCTCGGGCGACATCAATGTGACGATCTCGGATTCCGGGTCGATGGTTTCGCGGTAGTCTTTGAGCGACAGATCATCAATCCGCCCCCCGATGAGCGAGACCGAACCCGTCAGACGCTCGGTCTCGATGGTGATGCGGGGTGCCTCGGACAGCGCGGTTTCACGCGTTGCGTTTGTGCCGGGCAGTGCTGTGGGCTCAACCGGCGCGGTGCCGGTGTCTGCACCGGGCAGCGGCAGGGCGCCCGTGTCGGCCTGTGGTACTTGCGAAGTTTGCGTGGCGGTTGCGTTTGGATCGACCGGCGGCTCTTCTGGCGGGAAGAGCAGGAACCAAACAAGGATCACAAGAAAACTCAGAGCTGTCGCAAGGATGAGGTTCTTGTTCTGATCGTCCATGCTGGGCCACCGCTGATCCTGTCCGGGTCAGAGGAGGTTCAACCTGCCGTGGCCGAAAACGTCAAGCCGTTTTCCCGGGGTTGGCGGTATTGCCGCCCCCGGTTGAGCCGTCGGCAAGTGCCGTCGCGGGCATGGCCCCGTCGCCGCGGGTGCGGTGTTTGTGCAACCAGGTCTCGACCTTGTCGAAGGGCATCGGACGGGCGATGGCGTAGCCCTGGATGTGTCCGCAGCCCAGTTGCGCCAGAAGCGCATGCTCAGCCGGTGTTTCTACACCTTCTGCAAGGGTATCAAGCTCAAGCCGTTCGGCCAGCGTCAGGATCGCCGAGACGATGTTTTGTTGATCGAGGTCGGTGTCGAGTTGGGTTACGAATGATCGGTCGATCTTTATCCGGCCCACCGAGAAGCGTTTGATGTTGGCAATCGAGGCGTGGCCAGTGCCGAAATCGTCCAGGTCGATGGAACTGCCCAGATCGGCAAAGGCGCGCAGGTTGCGGATGATCGTGTCGTTCGACGTCTGGGCGATAACGGTTTCCAGAACCTCGATCGACAGGCGGTCGGGCGTGAGGTCGAAGCGATCGAGCTCCCACTGGATTTTGTTCACGATCTTGGGGTTCCGCAGTTCTTCCGCAGAGAAGTTCATTGAAACCTTCGGCACATGCAGATCGGCCGCATCCCAGGCGCGCACGGCATTCAGGCTGTGATACAGCATGACCTCGCCCAACCGTTCCATCAGACCCTGGCTTTCCGCGATCGGCAGAAAATCGGCGGGCGATATCACGCCGCGGACCGGATGTTCCCACCGCGCGAGAACTTCGAGCCCCGACAGATTGCCGTCGATCGTGTCCACCTGTGGCTGGAACCAGGGGCGTATCTGGTCCTTTTCCAAGGCGGTTGGCAGTTCGTCGGCCAGGGCATTGCGGGCGCGGGCGCGCGTCTTCATCTCGTGGGTGAATGCGCGGATGGCCGAGGACCCCGTTGCGGTGGCGTCGATCAGGGCGTGTTCCGCGGCCTCGACCAGCGCGTCGCCCGATTGCGTGGGCGCGCGCCTGGGTGAGCAAAATCCGACCGAGATCGTGACAAAAACCCGGCTGCCATCGATGCTGCACGCGGCCTCGACGGCGCGTTGCAGGCGCGTGGCGGTTTGAATGAGCGATTCCATGTCCGTGCGGATGCCGGACGCCAGAACAACGCAAAACCGCGGCCCGTCCAGCCGGGCCACAAGATCCTCGGAGCGCACGGTTGCATGGATCCGCTCGGCGATGATCGCCAGAATGTCGTCGCTGGCGCGGTGACCAAAGCGCTTTTCCAGTTCGCCAAACTCGTCGATTTCGACAGCGAAGGCGGCGGTGGTCTGGCTGCGCGTGGGACCTTCGGCCAATAGGATATCCGTACGGCTGACCGCCGCGTCACGAAGCATCAAACCGGTCACTGGATCGCGTGGCCCGCCGACTTCACCCACCTCTTTCGTGAAGAGGCCCGCAAGCCCGAACACCACCGGCAGGACAAGGGCGATGGCGATCAGGGCGTCTTCGCCACCCATCCAGTACCCGGCGAGGGTTACGGCGGGCAGAAATGCCAACACCTGCGGCCCCGCCAAAATCGTGCGCAGCCGGCTTTTGAAAGCTTGTTGGACGCGCATGGCGGCATGCGGCATTGTCAGACGCTCCCCTCAGACGGAATTGCGGTCGGGGGGCACAGTACGAGCGGGCGTTAATTCGGGTGTTAATCGTGGGGCAGGAAGTCTGCGCGATTTGAATAAAACGCGTCAGGCCTGTGTGTCGCGCCGCGCCAAGCCCGCGAAATCGAACAGCGCCGGGTCAAGCAGATGCGAGGGCCGCGCGGTCATGAGGGCGCTGAACATCTTTTGCCGGCGACCGGGCGCCTTTTCTTCCCATCCGTCAAGCATGGCCTTGATCGCCTGACGTTGCAGCCCGTCCTGGCTCCCGCAGAGATCGCAGGGGATGATGGGATAGCCCATCGCTTGCGGGAATTTCGCACAATCGGCTTCGGCCACATGGGCGAGCGGACGGTAGAGAAAGAGATCGCCCTCTTCGTTGACGAGCTTGGGCGGCATTGTGGCGAGCTTTCCGCCGTGGAAGAGGTTGAGAAAGAACGTTTCCAGAATGTCGTCGCGGTGGTGGCCGAGGACGACCGCTGAGCACCCTTCTTCCCGCGCGATGCGATAGAGGTTGCCGCGACGCAGCCGCGAACACAGCGCGCAATAGGTCCGGCCCTGGGGCACCTTGTCGACGACGATGGAATAGGTGTCCTGGTATTCGATGCGGTGTGGCACACCCATCCGCTCAAGAAACTCGGGCAAGACGGTTGCCGGGAACCCGGGTTGGCCCTGATCGAGGTTGCAGGCAAGGATGTCGACCGGCAGTAGGCCGCGCCATTTGAGTTCGGTCAGGGCGGCGAGCAGCGTATAGCTGTCCTTGCCACCCGACAGGCACACGAGCCAGCGCGCGCCGCGTTCGACCATGCCATAGCGTTCGATCGCTTCGCGGGTTTCGCGGATGATACGTTTGCGCAGCTTGCGAAACTCGGTGGTTTTGGGCGCCCCCTCGAAGAGCGGGTGGATCTCGCCAGAGTCGTCGAGCATGGCGGCCTCGCGTTGGTTTTGGCTGGCGTAGCGGATTGCACCCCCCTTGGGAAGCATCCGAGTGCCCCCGCTCGCCGTAAGACTGAACGACACAGGAGGGTTTCATGCGTATCTTTTGGGTTTTGATGGTTCTGATCCTGGGCGCCTGCACCGGCAAGCCAGCGCTCGACGATGGGCCGCTGACCGAGCGGGAGTTCAACCTCGAAGAGTTCTTTGCGGGTGATCTTGTCGCCTATGGGCAGTTTCAGGACATCTTTGGCACGGTGCGCACCCGGTTCGAGGTGGACATCGATGGGACCTGGGATGGCGAAACGCTCACCCTGCTGGAGGACTTTGTCTACGATGACGGATCGACCGAACAGCGGATTTGGTCGCTGGTGAAGACCGGGCCGGAGACATGGGAGGGCACGGCCCCCGGTGTGATCGGCGTGGCCACGGGCGAGGAGCGGGGCGACACCTTCAACTGGCAATACACCATTGATTTGCCGCAGGGCGACGGGTCACCCGTTCGGGTCAGTTTCGATGACTGGATGTGGCTACTGTCCGACGACCGGTTACTGAACCGCGCCTACATGAAGCGCTACGGCGTGGATGTGGGCGATGTGATCATCACCTTTGAGAAGCTTTGAGCGGCGGAGGGCGCGTCAGCCGTTGTCTTTTGGGCGTGTGTCGGGGTGTTCGCGGCCGAGGGACGCCTGTTTCGGCGGCACGTCGTCCACGCCCATGCCGCCCCAGGGGTGGCAGCGAAGGATCCGCCGGAATGCGAGCCAGCCGCCTTTGATCCCGCCATGCACCCGCAACGCTTCCAGCGCGTAGGCCGAACAGGTGGGATCGTAGCGGCAGTTATGGCCGACCCAGGGGCTGAAAACGGCGCGGTAGAAACGCACGGGCAGGGAAAACAGCCAGGCGAGCGGTGTCATGGCCGGTGCACCTTGGTCAGGGCTGTCACGAGGTCTTGCTTTAGCTGGCTGATGGGTAGGGTGGCGGTGCTGCCTGCGCGTCCGATCAGGACATAGTCCCAGCCGGGCCGCCCGCTGAGCGGCAGCAAAGCGCGGGCGATCTCGCGCAGACGGCGTTTGGCGCGGTTGCGGGCGACGGCGTTGCCGACCTTCTTGGAGCAGGTGAAGCCAATGCGGATCGCGGCGTTGTCATCGCGGCGGTCACGTGCCTGCAGGACAAAACCCGGGGTGGCCGCGCGGGGCGCGCGGGCGGCGCGCAGAAAATCCGCGCGTTTGGTCAGCACCTCAAGACGAACGGAAACCGCCGGCGGTTCTGCGGCGCCGGCTGTTGTGCCTGCCACAGATGCCACCGGCGGTGTCATTTACATACCCCGCAGTGGGATCAGGCGCTCAGGCTCTTGCGGCCGCGTGCCCGGCGGGCATTCAGGATCTTGCGGCCGGCCTTGGTGGCCATGCGCGCGCGGAACCCGTGGCGCCGTTTGCGCACAAGGTTGGAAGGCTGAAAGGTGCGTTTCATCGCGCGTCTCTCCGTCGGTCATGCCCAAATCCCGGATGGATTCGAGCGCAAATTCTGTCAGAAGCCCGTTCTTTAGGGGGTGGTCCGGGCCAAGTCAACGCAACACGGGGCGCAGACTGCAACAAAACGCTCTGTATTCGGCGGTGAAATGTTACAGTCTTGACGCATTCGGCCCTGAACAGATGACCAGCTCTCACCTCGGATCAACGGGACGTGAACCGGCTGTTGCGATGCTCCTTCAGCGTGCATGTTGAGCCGCAACACCGCCCCATTCCGAGGACCGACCCGTGACCAATATGACCGACGCCCCCGACAAGAAATCCGGCCTTGTCCGCAATTTGCCCCTGATCGCCATCCTTGCGGTGGCCCTGATCGGCGCGTTCACGCTGCGCGACTATCTGAGCTTTCAGGCGCTCGCCGATAACCGCGAACAGTTGATCGCGTTTCGGGATGCGAACTACCTGCTGACGGTGGTGGCCTTTTTGGCGATCTACGTGGTCATTGTGGCCTTTTCGTTGCCGGGCGCGACGATTGCCACGCTGACAGGCGGGTTTTTGTTCGCAACCTTCCCGGGCGCGTTGTTCAACATTACGGCTGCGACCGTTGGGGCCACGATCATCTTTCTCGCCGCGCAATGGGGACTGGGCGAAAAGCTGTCGGCGAAGATGGACAGCTCATCCGGTGCGGTGAAAAAGATTAAGGAGGGGATCGACGAAAACCAGTGGTCGATGCTGTTTCTGATCCGGCTGGTCCCGGCGGTTCCGTTCTTTGTGGCCAACCTTGTGCCCGCGCTGGTCGGCGTGCCGCTGTACCGCTTCGTGGTGACGACCTTCGTGGGGATTATCCCCGGTGCGGTGGTCTATACCTCGGTGGGCGCCGGTCTGGGCGAGGTTTTTGCCCGGGGTGAGACGCCGAACCTGGGCATCATTTTTGAGCCCCACATCCTTCTCCCCATCCTCGGCCTCTGCGCGCTTGCCGCCCTGCCGATTGCTCTCAAAGCCCTGCGCGGCAAGAAAGGCCTGTGACCCCCATGGAACAGTCGAAGATCGATATGACCGACGCCACCCCCGCGCCCGAACGGATCAAGACAGACATCTGCATCATCGGCGCAGGCTCGGGCGGGCTGTCAGTTGCCGCAGGGGCGGTGCAGATGGGCGCCAAGGTTGTCCTGCTCGAAGGGCACAAGATGGGCGGAGACTGCCTGAATTTTGGCTGCGTCCCCTCCAAAGCCCTGATCGCCGCGGGCAAGCAGGCCCATGCGATGCAGACCGGCAAGCCCTACGGCGTGACGCCGGTGATGCCCGAGGTCAGCTATTCCGCCGCCAAGGATCACGTCCACAAGGTGATCGAAACCATCGCCCCGGTGGACAGCCAGGAGCGGTTCGAAGGCCTCGGCGTTCACGTGATCCGTGAGTATGGCCGCTTTATCTCGGAGACCGAGGTACAGGCGGGTCCGAACATCATCGAAGCCCGGCGGTTTGTGATCGCCACCGGATCCTCGCCCTTTGTCCCGCCGATCCCGGGGCTGGAGGACGTCACGTATTACACCAATGAGAACATCTTCGATCTGCGCGAAAGGCCCGAGCATCTGTTGGTGATCGGGGGCGGACCCATCGGGATGGAGATGGCGCAGGCGCATATTCGCCTTGGCTCAAAGGTCACGGTGATCGAGGGCATGAAGGCCATGTGCAAGGATGACCCCGAACTGGCCGCCATCGTGCTGGACAAGCTGCGCGCCGAGGGCGTGGAGATCGCCGAGGATGCCCTGGCAGACCGGATCAGCGAGACCGGCGGGGTGATCACGGTCGAGACGAAGGACGGGCGCAGTTTCTCGGGCAGCCACGTTCTGATGGCGGTGGGACGCAAAGCCATTATCGACACGCTTGGGCTGGACAAGGCCGGTGTGAAGTTCGACCGGGCGATTGATGTCGACGCCGGGCTGCGCACCTCGAACCGCAGGGTCTATGCCATCGGTGACGTAGCAGGTGGCCTACAGTTCACCCATGTCGCGGGCTACCACGCGGGCGTCATCATCCGCTCGATGCTGTTTGGTCTGCCTGCAAAGGCACGCACCGATCACATCCCCTGGGCGACCTATACCGATCCGGAACTGGCGCAGGTGGGCCTGACCGAGGCGCAGGCGAAGAAGGAATACGGCGCGCGTCTGGAAGTCGCCCGGTTCGAGTTTGCCGAAAACGACCGTGCGATTGCCGAGGGCAAGACCACCGGCCTGATCAAGGTGATGGTCGTCAAGGGCCGCCCCGTCGGTGCCTCTATCGTCGGCCCGCAGGCGGGTGAGTTGATCGGTGTTTGGGCGCTGGTCATCGCGAACAAGTTGAAGATGAGCGCGGTCGCCAATATGGTCGCGCCTTACCCGACGCTTGGAGAGGTTAACAAGCGCGCCGCGGGGGCCTATTTCTCCCCCAGGCTGTTTGATAACCCGACCGTTAAACGGGTCGTTGGCTTTGTGCAGCGGTATTTGCCGTGAGGAAAGGCGCCAGTCTTGGGCATGTTTCTGAACTCTCTCTCTGGCCGGTTTTTGATGCTGACGATTATCTTCGTCATGCTGGCCGAGATCTTGATTTTCGTGCCCTCGATTGCGCGGTTTCGGGAAGACTACTTGCTGCAACGGCTTGAAAAGGCACAAATTGCGTCGTTGGCGCTGGAAGCTGACGACATGATCGACGAAGGGCTCGAAGCCGAGCTCTTGGAAAATGCGGGCGTCTACAACGTTGTCCTGCGCCGCAATGAGGTGCGCCAGCTGATGCTGTCGTCGCCGATCCCGCGACCGGTGGACGGCACCTTCGATCTGCGCGATCCCGGCGCGGCCCAGTTGATCCGCGACGCAATGATGCGGTTGGCGGATACCGAGGAACGGGTGATCCGCGTGATCGGAAACCCGGTGCGCGAGGCGGGCCTTTTGATCGAAGTGACGCTGCCGACCGGGCCCTTGCGGGCCGAGATGATTGACTACGGTATTCGTATTCTGATCCTGTCTGCCGTCATCTCGATCTTTACCGCAACGCTCTTGTTCATTGCCGTGCGCAGCCTCTTGGTCAAACCGATCCGCGGTGTGGTCGAGGCGATGCAAAGCTATGCCTCGGCGCCCGAGGATGCGCGGCGGATCATTCAGCCAACCGCCGGCGTGCGCGAGCTGCGCGATGCCGAGGAAGCGCTGCAAATGCTGCAAACCGACCTCACCGGCTCGCTGCGCCAGAAAGAACGGCTGGCCCAGCTGGGCGGTGCCGTGGCCAAGATCAGCCACGACCTGCGCAACATCCTCACGGTGGCGCAGCTTTTCGGCGATCGGCTGGAAAACAGCGAGGATCCGCAGGTCAAGCGCATGGCGCCGAAGCTGACGGATTCGATCAGCCGTGCGGTGCGCTTGTGCGAAACGACATTGGCCTTCGGCAAGGCCGAGGAGGCGCCTCCGGCGCTGGACCGCGTCCCGCTCGAACGCATTGTACAGGATGTGATCGACGGCGAGATGCTGGCCGCCGAAGAGCAGGGGGTTCAGTTCGTGGATGGCCTGCCCCCAGGCCTTGTGGTGCGCGTCGACCCCGAACAGCTGCACCGTGTTGTATCGAACCTTGTGCGCAACGCGCGCCAGGCGATCGCGGCCACCGGTCAGCCCGGCCAGATCACGGTTTCGGCCACCGAAAGCGAGGCGTGCTGGTCGGTCAGCGTGGCCGATACCGGCCCGGGCCTGCCGCCCAAAGCGCGCGAGAACCTGTTTCGGGCCTTTCAGGGCGGCACGCGGAAGGGCGGCACCGGGCTGGGCCTGGCAATCGCCTCTGAGCTTGTGCGCGGACATGGCGGCGAGCTGAGCCTCGTACGCTCGGACGAGAGCGGGACGGAGTTCCGGATCGACCTGCCGAAATCCGTGTCCGGACTTGACGCGGCGGCCGAGTAAATCGGTCTTGCATTGGCCAAGGCGGCCCGGTATGCCGCGATGGTCCGCGCGCTGGTAGCTCAGTTGGATAGAGTACTTGACTACGAATCAAGGGGTCGGGGGTTCGAATCCTCCCCAGCGCGCCATTTCACAATTCCCGCGCTGTGCTTTCCCTACCAGGCCATTTTGTTTCTTGAGCGTCTGTCGGTTGCGACCGTACAGCACTCCGAAGGCGGGACCGCGCAGCGCCGCGAACGCGATTTCAGTGGTAGCACGCGCCATTGGGCGTCCAAACCGGCTTCAGTCAGGGAACCCCGCAAACGGGCGCTCCGGGAATTCTCTGCAATATGCAAGCAACTCCGCCACCGCGTCCGGGAAGCTCAGCCCGCGGCCCTGCGCGTAGCCAAACGCATAGGTCACGAAGGCCACATTGCTCATCCTTGTCTGTTTGGATGCGTCCGGTCGGGCGGCTTGCGCGAAGGCGCGGGTCACGTCCTGACAGCGGGCGCGTGTCACCAGCATATCCGCCGCGTTGCCCATCTGCTTTGTCGTGATGACGTCCTCGCCCAACGCTTCCGTTGTCAGAGTTCGGGCATCTCCATTGCGCCCGGCAGAGGCTAACCCTCCAATCAGAAGGAGTATCAAAAGAAAACGCATAACAAATTCCTACTCGTTCGGGCAGCTCTATAGATTTCTACACGCGGGGTGCGATTTTACGCAATTCAGGTGGACCGGCGTAGCGACATGGCCGAGCAACCAGTGATTGGTCGCTCTGTCTCAAGCAGTCTTGCCAGAAATTGTGGATCGTTAACCAGACGGGCCGCTAAGTAGGGGCGCTTGTTCCTAGAAGCCCGTTGACGGTCATCGGGTCGTTCGGTCGAAAATGAACAACGGATCGGATCGGCTCGCTGAACCTAAGCCGATTTCATTTGATCGTGGTTCATCTGATTCCTGAATCAGGGATCAGCACTTACGCCGCCATGCAACGGGTCGCCAACCAAGCCCAGACCGCGGTCCACTCGCGATTGACGCGGCACAAGAGCCTACCTTGAAACTCGTGGTGCTAAAGTGTCATCCTTCCGCCGTTGGCGCCGCAGCGCAAAACCGCGGCGGAGGGCATGGGGAAAGACGAAAATGCGAGGGGACGGGGCGATTATCGAGCGCGATTTTGAACAGATGACAAAGGCCGAGGTAGTGGCCGCGCAGCGGGCCTGGGCCAAGTATGTCACGGAAAAAGACGTCGAGAACCTTCTGGATCTTTACGATTTCGGGGCGCCTGACGAACCGCTCTTGTTCAAGCCGACTCTGGCAGATGTCATTCGCCTGGATAGGGCCGGGGCACGGTCTTACTTTGTCGGCGGTGATCCGAACTACCCCAATGACGACGGCTTTCTAAACCGCGGCTGGACGCGTGTGGAGTTTCAAAGCGCGGCAGGTCCGATACTGAAAGCCGGGGGGCTGGGCTACAAGGATATGGGCCACTACACGTTCATCGATAGCGACGGGAATGCGACCCGCGCGGACTACACCTTTGCGTATCACAAGATCGACGGGCGTGTTTTGATATCGCTGCATCACTCCTCCCTCACCTGGCTTCCGCCGATCGAGGGGTAGGTCGCGCAGACTCTCACGGTTTGCGTATCTGAAAGGGTGACATCCGCATGCTGCGATGTCGTGACCCGCTCTGCGGCCTAGGCCGCCTCGCGCACCGCTTTTGCCTGCTTTTCATGCCGCTCTTCGCGGCTGTCGCGCACAGCGGCGATGAGCATGGCCGCCAGCAAAACGCATGTGCCGGTCAGTGAATAGACCAGCAGCGCGACCAGGAAAGAGCCGCTCGCCGAAAAGGCCAGGCCCGCCGAGATCATTCCGATTAGCATTGCTGTACCCAATAGACCGGTTAGCATCTTGCCCTCCGCACATTTAACAGCCCCTCTAACCAAGAAACGTTTATATGTGGCAAAAGTGGGGCGCGCCTGCGGCGCGCCTTTGGCCCGGGCGCTATGCGCACGCGTGCGTACATCGCGATCTGCTATGTTTTCGGTCGGACTGCTCACGGAACCGATCATTTTTTTGCCTGCCTTGTCATCACAGGACACCTCATGACCCCAAACGGTCAATCTGCGCCCGGTGACGAGGCGGGAACCTGTTGCGCATAAGAATCAGTACAGGTGTGGGTGCGCAACAGTTTGGGCGGCACTTCTGTGATGCAGCGCAGTGCCTTCGGGAACGCCTTTGGCGTTGGCCTATTCGGCAGCCATGCCTTCCGTGAATTGCAGCCGTGCAAGGCGGGCATAAAGCCCATCCTCGTTTACCAGCGATTGATGGGTTCCCATCGCCACAACCTGGCCGCTGTCAAAGACCAGAATGCGATCCGCCTTCTTCACCGTGGCAAGCCTGTGGGCCACGACAAGCGTCGTCCGCTCGGCTGTCAGGCGCTCAAACGCCGCCTGAACGGCGCGCTCACTTTCGGCATCCAACGCAGATGTCGCCTCATCCAGCAGCAGGATCGGTGCGTCACGTAAAATCGCGCGCGCAATGGCCACCCGTTGCTTCTGTCCGCCCGAAAGCATCAGACCACGCTCGCCCACAAAACTTTCATAGCCATCGGGCAGGGCGGTCAGAAAGTCATGCGCCGCCGCTGCCCGTGCCGCGGCCTCAACCTCGGCGTCGCTGGCCCCCGGGCGCCCGAACCGGATGTTCTCGCGCGCCGAGGCTGCAAAGATCACGGGGTCCTGCGGGACAAGTGCCAGGCTTTTTCGGAAGGCCGCCCGCTCAAGCCCGCGGATGTCCTGGCCATCGAGGCACACGCGGCCCGACGCCGGGTCGTAAAACCGTAGCAGCAACTGTAAGACCGTCGTTTTGCCCGCCCCGGACGGACCCACCAGAGCCACGGTTTCACCCGGAGCGATCTCAAAGCTTACATTCTCCAACGCCGCAACTTCGGGGCGGCCCGGATAGGAAAACCCTACGTTCTCAAACGTCACCCGCCCGGTGACCGGCCCGCTAAGCACCGCCGGGCTGGCGGGATCGTTCACCGTATCTTCGGAGTTCAGCAGCTCGACCAGCCGTTCCGTGGCCCCCGCGGCCCGCTGCAACTCGCCCCAGATCTCGGACAACGCTGCCGCTCCGCCCGCCACGATGATCGCGTAGATGACGAATTGTACCAGTTCGCCGACGGTCATAACATCGGCCCGCACATCGCGGGCCCCGATCCACAAAACGCCGACAATCCCCGAGAAGATCAACATGATCACGATGACCGTCATCAGCGATCGCATCAGGATCCGCCGGTTCGTCGCCGAGAAAGACCGCTCGGTAATGTCCGCAAAGGTGCCGCGGCTGGCATTTTCATGGGTGAAGGCCTGAACGATCTGCACCGACAGCAGCGCCTCCGACGCGTTGCCTGACGACGCAGCAATCAGGTCTTGTGTCTGCGCACTAAGTTTCCGCAACCGCCGCCCCAGAACGATGATCGGGACAATCACAACCGGAACGATAAGCAGCACCAGCGCAGCAAGTTTGGGCGCGGAATAGAACAGCATGATCAATCCGCCGATCAGCATCAGCGTATTGCGCAGCGCGACCGAGATCGACGATCCGATCACGCCCAGAAGCAGCGTTGTATCGGTGGTGATCCGGCTCAGCACTTCGCCCGTCATGATCTTTTCATAGAAGGCCGGGCTCATCCCGATCATGCGGTCAAAAACGGCGCGCCGGATATCCGCAACCACGCGTTCCCCCAGCCGGGTGACCAGATAAAATCGCAGCCCCGATCCAACCGCCATCAGCCCCGCAATGCCCAGAGCGGCCAGAAAGTAGCCGTCAAGCAGCTCGGCCGCCGAGGTTTCAAATCCATCGACCACGCGCCGCACGGCAAGCGGCAAAACCAGCGAGATAGCCGCGGTTGTGACCAGAGCGACAAGGGCCGCAAAAAGCGTCACGCGATAGGGCAGGACAAACGGCACCAGAGAACGCAAAGCCCCCAAACGCTTTGACTTTTCGCGCTCATCCCCGCGTTGAACGATGGGCTCTGCCATATGCCGCGCCTCCCTCTGACACAGATAGCCGCGACCTATGACCGGAGCAAGCGCAGGCCAGGCGCGCGCGATGCCGCAGGGGCATAGAGGTTTTCCGGTGGGTGGCCTTGGAGCGGGCGGCGGGAATCGAACCCGCTTCATCAGCTTGGAAGGCAAGTGTGTATATCATAAGTAACGATTTCTACACAGATGCTTAGCGCGACCGCACGTCAAAATTTGCAGGCAGAATGTCGGAGCCGAAACTCTGGAGCGGGTAGCGGGAATCGAACCCGCACCTTAAGCTTGGAAGGCTCTTATGATACCATTTCACCATACCCGCCCGGTACCTAGCTCCATATTTAACGGCGCCTTGGACGTCAAGAATGGCCCAGTAATGGGTGGCTAGACACCTTACCTTGAATGTTTAGGAGATTATCGAAACTTGGAGAATTGATTTGTGTCAGCTTGCCGAGCATTCGGATCGTCGAACAAATTGTGGTGGGCGATCAGTGGCGGATTGTGATCCTTGGCAGAATGTTCAACCCCATATCCGTTGGGTGACACCATGGCAGGTGTAGTAGTTTGACAAGGTCACCTAATTCAAAGGATCTATAGACCGGCGCTAAGCCTCATTGCGGAGGTCATGGACTGTAACGAAGGAGTGGTGTCACGCGGGTGCGCGTGGCTACGTCTCATGTCATCAGTGTAGTCTTATGGCTACAGTGACTTTTGGACAGGAGTGCATTTCTTAGTGAAACTGGCAATTTGGTTGAGAGCGAATGGCACCTTAGCACCGCGCTTGGACTACTGCTTCATGACAATTGATTGAACGATGCTGCGGGCGGCACGTTACGCAACCCGTGACCACTCATTCCAAAACGCGGCGATCGAGACCGCCTTGGCCACCTCGTTGACGCGTTTCTTCAACAGGGCGGGATTTCCCAATGTCTCCACGTTCAGGCGCAGCAGCGGCTCGGTGTTTGACGCGCGAATGTTGAAGCGCCAGTCGTCGAACTCCACGCTCAGCCCGTCAAGGCGATCGACCCCGACCGCTGTGTCCTCGTACTTTCTTTCAAGCCGGTCCATGACCGCCCCGGCATTGCCCACGCGAAAGTTGATCTCGCCCGAAGACGGATGGCGCGTGCGCATGTCGGCGACCAGGGTCGACAGGCTTTGGCCACTTGCTGAGAGGCGTTCCAGCAGCAGGACCCAGGGGATCATCCCGCTGTCGCAGAACATAAAGTCGCGAAAGTAGTGATGTGCCGACATTTCGCCGCCATAGATCGCGCCGGACCGTCGCATCGTGTCTTTCACCAGAACATGGCCGGTTTTCGATTTGATCGCCTGGCCCCCGCAGGCCTGGACGATCCGTTCGGTGTTCCACACAACGCGTGGATCATAGACGATGCCCGCGCCGGGGCTTGTCTCGAGTATCGCCTCGGCCAAGAGGCCCACGACGAATTCACCGGCGATGAAATGGCCGTTCTCGTCGAAGAAGAAACAGCGGTCGAAATCCCCGTCCCAGGCAACGCCCAGATCGGCCTGGGCATCGAAGACGGCGCGCGAGGTTGCGGGCTGGTTTTCTGGTAAGAGCGGGTTTGGGATGCCGTTGGGAAAGGTCGGGTCCGGGTGATGGTGTTTGCGCGTCACCTTGATCCGGGCGCCGCGCGCGATGAGTTCTTCGACAACCGCGTCGAGGGTCGGGCCCGCCGCCCCGTTTCCTGCATTGGCGACCAGATGGATTGGGCCAATGGACGTTGCATCCACAAAGGAACAGACCCGAGAGACATAGGCCGCACGGGGATTGGCATGCTCATGCGCGCCGGGGCCCGTGGCGCCGGGTGCAAAGTCGCACGTGGCGGCGCGCCGCTCGATCTCGCGAAAGTCAGAATCGGGCAAGGGTCGTGCGCCGCGGCCCACGATCTTAAAGCCATTGTAGTCGATGGGATTATGCGACGCCGTGACCATCATACCTGCGCAGGCGCCAAGGTGGTCTGTCGCGAAGTAAACCTCTTCCGTGCCGCACAGGCCAATGTCGAACACCTTGGCGCCAGTGTCCCGCACGCCCGCGGCTGCGGCCATCAGAAAATCGGGCGAACTTGCGCGCATGTCTTGGCCCACGACAACCGTGGAAACCGACAGAACTTCTGCTGTCGCACGGCCAATCCGGTAGGCGATATCGGCATCCAGCGTGTCGTCCACGCGCCCGCGGACATCGTAGGTTTTGAAGCAGGCAAGTTTACTCATGAGATAACACTCCTTACGCATTGCCTGATGCAATAAGGGCCGCAAACGCGCGCTGAGAAGCGTTTTCCGCCGCTCCTATGCGCATGCCCCGGCGCTATACTTTTGAGACTTTGGCGTATACGAGCGCGCGCCCGCACCGGTGGGTTCGCGCGTTAGAAGCCCGGCAATTCACGTTGCCGAGGCAGTACGCCCATGAAGATCCGTCACGAGCGGCCAATGTCCGATTTGTCGTTCCAGGTCCGCGCCCCTCTGGGGCTCGAACTGGCGACCGGCGATGTGGTGAGCGTGACGTGCTGGTCGCTGAACGGCCTTGAATTTCCGCATGACACCGATGTGCTGCCCAGCCAGGGGGTGCTGTCGATCCCGTTTCAGGGCGTCGATATTCGCTTTCCGGTTCGGTTCACGCCTGGCGGGGCCGACCGCGAGCTGATCTTCGAAGGCCTCACCGGGCGCCAGCGCGAAACACTGGCGGTGTTCTATCGCTCGATCCTGTCGGGCAAGATGGCGAGCACGGAAGACATCATCACGAGCCTCGACACGCCGGTCGATCTTGTCCCGATGGAAGAGACCGAAGAGGAGAGGGTCGAGGACAGCAAGGGCAAAACGCCCCGGATCCTTCGCGTTCTCTGGAGCCTGTCCCTTTATGCGATGGTCGGCGCCGTCGTGTTCGGAATGCTGGGTCAACAGATCTGGTCGCGGCTGAGCGCAATCTCGGTCGGCCAGGCGCGGGTCGTTGCCGAGCTCGTTGATCATCGGGCGCCTGCGGGTGCCTATGTAGAGAGAATTCTGGTGGCCGAGGGCGACACGGTTGCGCAGGGCGATACGCTTATTGTGCTGACCAGCCCGGGGCACACCGGCACCCTGACCGAGATCCGGTCAGATATCAGGCTTGCCGAGGCCGATGTTCGCGCCGCGCGGCGGGCGCTGGACCTGCATCTTGAAGATATCGAAGACGCGCGCCGACCGTTTATAGCGGCGCTGGAACGCGCCATCGCCGCCAGACGGCTGCGCGACTTCTTTTCCGACGACGATCTCTCCGAGGTGCGTCGCGCCCTGAAGGCGCTGGCGATATTTGATGCGGGGCTTTCGCAGGCGACGGGGGACTTCCACGAACGGCGGGCTTTCCTTGAGGGAGTCTTGCGGCAGAGGGAAACGGCGCTCGGCAAGTTGAAACGCGCGCTGAGCGCCGAGAAGAGCATTGGCGGCGCGGCCGATATTGTGGCCCTGGAAGACGGTGTTGTGACCGACCTGCCGGTCTTTGCCGATCAGTTCCTTCCCCGGGGTGAGATCGCCCTGGTGCTCGAAACATCCGGACCACGCCACATTGAAGGGTGGCTCGATGAGGGTATGGCCGCAGCTGTCTTTCCGGGCATGGCCGCGAACATGATCGCCAATTCCGGTGGTGCGACCCGCCGCATCGAGGGTGAGGTCGTCGAGGTCGTGGCTATGGCCAACCCGGATGGCGCGGGCAGTTTTGGTCTGCGCGTTCTTGTCCTGCCCGCCGCCTGGGTGGGCCGTGACGCGCCAGAGCTGTTGCGCCCGGATGCACCGATCCAACTGTCGCTCGAACGCAGCCGACCATGGCTGAACCGGATTCGCGAGGTCTTTTATGTGCGCTCCTGAGTCCGACTATGCCTTTGACAAGGACCTGACCGAGCGTCTTCGCCGTTTCCGCAGCCCACCGAAAAAAGGGTTGCGAAAATGGTCCGCCGGGCAGCGGTTTATGATGGCAGTTGCGTCGGTGGTTCTGACCTACCTTCTGGTCACCACCAGCAACCGGTTCTTTCAGCCCGACGTGCTGCATGTGACCTTTGTGATCGGAACGCTGGGTATCTGGCGTTTTGGCTGGTGGTTTACCCACGCCGTCCGCGCCGAGCTCTATCGCCGTTTCAAGTGGCCGGGCATGCGTGCCCGGGCCCATGCGGTGTGGCACAGCGGCTGGCGGCCGCGTCGCCTGCATGTTCAGATGACGACCTACTATGAGGAACCCGCGATCACCAAACGTGTGATCGGCTCGATCCTCGGCCAGATCCGGCGCGAGAGAATCCCGACCACGCTCTATATCGGTACCGGGTCTTCGTACGACGAATTGATCATTCGGTCCTTTGTGGAAACCCACGCGCAGGACATTCCCGACGATCTGGCCGAGCTGGTGTTCATCCGCCAGAACCAGCCTGGCAAACGGATGGCGATTGGGTTGATCCTGCGAGCGATCAACCGCAACGGGGTCGATCCCGATGACCTCGTTATCTTCATGGATGGGGACGCGCTTTTTGGCCATGACGTGCTGGAAAAGACCTTGTCGATGTTCGGGGCGGATCCCGATCTGCAGGCATTGACCACCGATGAAGAGGTGATCTGCTACGGGCCGAAGTGGATCGCCAACTGGCTGGACATGCGGTTCGCCCAACGCCGCCTTGCGATGCAGAGCCACGCGATGTCCGACAAGGTGCTGACCCTGACCGGGCGGATGAGCGTCTTTCGCGCCCAGCACATGCTCAGCGAAAAGTTCATCCGCACGATCGAGGCCGATCATCTTGATCACTGGCTGTGGGGACGGTTCCGATTTCTGTCTGGCGACGACAAGTCGACCTGGTACCACATGCTGACCCGCAAATCGAAGATGACATACGTGCCGGACGCGACCGTCTACACGATTGAAGTCATCAAGGAAAACGGTCTGGAGCGGATGATCCAGAACTTCCGCCGCTGGTCGGGCAACATGCTGCGCAATGGCAGCCGTGCGATTGCGCTCGGCCCGCGCACGGTCAAGCCCTTCATCTGGTGGTGCATCGTCGACCAGCGGATTGCGATGTGGACGATGATGGTGAGCCCGACGCTCGCCATACTCGCGGCCTTCGTCGACCCGGCCTACCTGTGGAGCGCGCTGATCTGGGTGATGTTCAGCCGGATGGTGCTGTGCCTGTTTCTCTACCGCTATAGCCGCACGGTCGACCTGAGCTGGCCGTTCATCCTGTACTTCAACCAGGTGATCAACGCGTCGGTGAAGATCTTCATGATCTTCCACCTGTCAAAGCAAAAATGGTCGAACCGCGGAAACCAGACGTCCGGCGGGGGCGGCGGGTTCGTCGCCAAGGCACAGAACTGGACGGCGAAAGCCCAGCTTGTCACCGCGGTCGCGACCTTCGTCACCCTTTTGGCGATCTACATCGGCGCCTTGCCCGAACCGGCCTGGTTCTAGCCTATCCCAAAGGATAGAGCGGCCCTCTTTTTCGCCCCGTCCCCCTTCTCTCGGACAGAAGATTTGGGTGCGCCATCGGGGCAGGGTCGCGCCAATCGGATTGCCCCAAGGAGTACCTTCATGATTGTCCCCGTTATCCTGGCAGGTGGATCAGGCACCCGTCTGTGGCCCGCCTCGCGCAAGAGCTATCCCAAGCAATTCACCGAGTTGGTGGGTGCGGAGACCCTGTTTCAAAGCACCGCCAAACGCCTGAGCGGCGAGGGCTTTGCAGCCCCAACTGTCATCACGGGCAATGATTTTCGTTTCATTACGGCGGAGCAATTGGACGGTGTGGGGGTCACCGGCGCCGACATCCTGCTGGAGCCCGTGGGCCGCAACACCGCGCCCGCCATCCTGGCCGCCGCGCTGCGCCATGAGGCCGATCCCGACGCGATCTTGATTGTTTCACCCTCTGACCATCAGATTACGGATGACGCCGCTTTCCTCGCCGCCGTCCGCGCAGGTGAGAAGGCTGCGAAGAAAGGCAATCTCGTCACCTTCGGGATCAAACCGTCGGCCGCGGAAACAGGCTATGGCTACCTTGAGCTGACAACGGTTCCCGAGCTTGGCAAGCCGCAAGCCCTGAAATCATTCGTTGAAAAGCCCGATCTGGGGACAGCCAAAGAGCTGGTCAAAGGTGGCCGCCATCTTTGGAATGCCGGTATTTTCATGTTCCGGGTCGGCACCATCATCGAGATGTTCGAAGTGCTTGCGCCGCGGCTTGTGATGCCGGTGCGCGCCGCATTGGCCGCGGGCCAGGAAGACCTGTGCTTCTTCCGCCTCGGCGCCCAGGCCTATGCCCGTTGCGATGACATCTCGGTCGACTATGCGATCATGGAGGCTGCCGAGGCGCTTACTGTTGTTCCCGTCGACTGCGGCTGGACCGATCTTGGATCCTGGCGATCGGTCCATGGTGCGTCCGAGCATGATGAGGACGGGAACACGATTGACGGCGATGCGCTTCAGATCGGCTGCAAGAACACCATGCTCAAGTCGACCTGCGCCGATACAAGGCTCGTCGGGCTTGGCCTGGAAAACATCGCGGCGATTGCCACCGATGATGCGATCCTCGTGGCTAACCTGGACGACAGCGAGCGTGTGAAAGACGTCGTGGCCGAACTCAAGCTGCAAAAGGCGCTGCAAGCGACGGGCTTTCGCCGCTGTCACCGCCCCTGGGGGTATTATGAGACGCTATCGCTTGGCGAACGCTATCAGGTGAAGCGCATCATGGTGAAACCGGGCGCGGCGCTCAGCCTTCAAAGCCATGTTCATCGCGCGGAACACTGGGTCGTCGTGCAAGGCAGCGCGCATGTAACCGTTGACCAGGACGTTTCGCTGATCACTGAAAACCAATCGGTCTATATCCCGCTCGGCGCCGTTCACCGGCTGGAGAACCGTGGCAAAGTTCCTCTGAATCTCATCGAGGTTCAATCTGGGGCGTACCTCGGCGAGGACGACATCATCCGGTATGAGGATGTGTACGCCCGCGAGGATGACACCCAGGCCGCCTAGCCACGCTGATCGATTGGGCCCCGCCCGCGATGCCGATGACCCTGGCATCGCGGGCTTTTTGCGTTTCGGGACCGGTTTTGAAGCGCCCTATCCGAAAGAACAGCACCCTCATGCTTTTGGAGCCGACGTTAACCTTAAGCACGAAGGTCGCCTTTCTTTCAAAGGCTTAGAACGCATCCAGCAGATTAACCAGTTCTCCAAAAAAGGACCCAATCATGTTGGATCTAAGCCCTCTCGACACCTCGCCCTGCAACATCGAGGCCGTCGTTCCCGCCACACTCAAGGTCGCGATCTCGGTCGTCGGCCTGGGCTATGTCGGCGCTGTGTCGACCGCCTGTCTGTCCAGCCTTGGCCACCGCGTGGTGGGGGTGGATATCGACATGAAGAAAGTCGACGACATCGCCGCGGGCCGCGCGCCCATCCACGAACAGGATCTTGGCAAGCTGTTGAGCGAGGGCGTCGATGCGGGCCTGATTACAGCCACCGATGATCTGGCCTTCGCAGTACGCGACACGGATGTGACGTTCGTATCCGTGGGCACGCCAACGGCCCCTGACGGAGGCTGCGACTATCGATTCATCGAGGCCGCAGCGCGGTCAATGGCGGTGGGTCTGGCGCAGAAGTCTGAGTTCCATGTGTTTGTCATGCGCTGTTCGATTCCGCCGGGGACGACGATGCAGGTGATGACACCAATTCTGGAGCGCATGTCCGGGAAGACGCTGGGCGTTGATTTCGGCGTGGCGTTCAACCCCGAGTTTCTGCGCGAAGGCGTGGCGGTGGCGGATTTCTACGCGCCCCCGAAGACCGTGATCGGGGCAACCTGCGCGCGCACCGCCCGCGTCTTGAACGAGATCTATCTGCCGGTCGATGCCGCGCCAATCACCACCTCGATCGAGACGGCCGAGATGGTCAAATACGTCGACAATGTCTGGCACGCGACCAAGGTGTGCTTTGCCAACGAGGTGGGCCGGCTGGCCAAATCGCTTCAGGTCGACAGCCACGATGTGATGGATGTCTTCTGCAAGGACACCAAACTGAACCTGTCGCCCTATTACCTGAAACCCGGCTTTGCCTATGGCGGATCCTGTCTGCCGAAAGAGGTACGCGCCGTGGCGCATATCGCCGGCAAGCAGGGTGTGTCGCTGCCGCTGATCGAAAACCTTGGGGTCTCGAACCGCGAGCAGATTGCAAGCGCGGCGCGCATGGCGCTGGGCACCGGCGCCAAGCGGGTTGGTATCCTGGGTCTGGCGTTCAAACCCGGCACGGACGATCTGCGCGAAAGCCCGATCCTCGAAGTGATTGCCGCGCTTCGCGACAACGGCGTCGAGGTGGTGGTTCACGATCCTGCCATCACCCGAGACACGGCCATCGAAAGCCAACTTGGCTACGTCAAGCACGGCAGCCCGGGTCTTGCCGCGCTGGCCGGTGACCTTCGCGACCTCCTTGTCGACAGCCCCGAAGACGTCGCGCGGGTTGCGGATGCGATCATCGTGACCCAGCGCAACGGGTCCTACGCAGGCGTCGCCCAATCGGCCGCCAACGACCGCGAGACGCCCATCATCGACGTTGTACGTCTCTTCGACGAATGCCCGAAAGCACAGACTTATCAGGGCATTGGCTGGTGAATTACTGAGTAAGAGAGCGAGGGAAAACACATGACGACGATACCAAACCCACAGACCGAGATCATCGGGACGAACCAGACCGAAACCCTGATCGGCACCTCTGGCGCCGACACGATCCTTGGCCTTGCCGGAGATGACGTGATTGAAAGCGCTGGCGGCGCAGATGTCATTTATGGCGACTTCATCGGCGAGAACCTTCTTGACGGCGTCGACACCGCAACGAGTTTTGCCCAATACGGCGAAACCGGTGCGTGGACGGTGCGCGATGAAGGCAACGGCCACACCAGCATGAGCCAGTCGATCGATACGGTCGCGGGCGCGCAGTACGAGATCAGCTTTGAGCTGGCCGCGAACTATGGTGCGAACTCTCTGTCCGGGGCTGTCGAGGTGCTTTGGAACGGCGCGGTGATCAGCACCTTTGATACCAACAGCGCTGTCTTTCAGGATCAGATGGTCGCCTTCACGGGCAATGGCGGCGAAGGGGAACTGACCTTCCGATCGATCGAGTCCGAGGGTGCCGCGGAAGGCCCAGAGATTTTCACCGATCAGCCGGTCTTCTACTATGAGACAACCAAGATCGTCGGCGGCGAAGAGGTAACGGTCAAAGCGATCGCAGAGGGCCAGTCGCACATCTATCAGGTGCTGAACGGCAAGCTGCACGTGTTCGATCCGGTGGCCGAGACCTACACGCCCGCGGGTGCGGAGGCGACGGTGGTCGTCAACGCCATTGGTTTCAATCAGGAAGACAACCTGATTTACGGGATCGCCGTCAGAAACGGGACGGATTCGCTTGGAAACCCTGTGAAGCAAAGCGATCTGGTGATGTACGATGCTGCGGGCGACACCTACCGCATGGGCGAAACGCCCTATCGCAGCTGGACCGCGGATATCGATGACAATGGCGATCTCTGGGCGTTTCATTCCAGCATGGATCGCGTGACGCGGATCGATCTGGACCACTACGATGCGGCCGGTAACCCGGTGACAGAGACGTTCAAGTTCCCCAAGCACATGGTCACCGATCAGGTTTGGGACGTGGGTTTTGATTCACGCACCGACACGTTCTACGGCGTCGTGCGCCCGTCGAAGGCAGGTGAGGTCGCCAAGCTGTTCGAGATCGATATCTCAGCGGTCGCCGACGGTGGCATGCCCACGTTTTCGACATCGCCCATCGTCGGCACTTATGTCGGGGATACGCTGATCGAGGGCGTTCCTGCGATCACCTTTGGCGCGTTCGTCGTCGATGGCGATGGCAACCTTTACGCGGGCGGGAACGGCGGCGACCATGACATGAACCCGGCGACGAAAAGCTCGGGCGGTATCTATCAGGTCGTGTTCGATGAGGAGACGGGTCAGATCGCCCTGGATCTCGTCGCGGATGCGCCGAAAGCCTATTCGAATGATGGTGCCGTCGATCCCCGGACGATGGATCCTTTCACCGAAAAGGACACTTACGCGAACGTCCTGATCCGGTCGCCCGAGGTGGTCGAGACCCCAGACCCGGAAACGTCCTATGACGATACCATTCACGCGGGGGCAGACATCGATACTGTCGACGGCGGCTATGGCGAAGACCTGATCGTGGGGGCAGGGCGCGGTGATGTCCTCAGCGGTGGTGCGGCCAACGATGCGATTTATGGCGGCGCTGGTCCCGAAAGCACCGCGTCTTTCGTCTCGACCTACGACGAGGAGGGCGTGCGCTACGATCCGTTTGGCAATGTGCTGCCGGAAGATGACGACCTCATCTATGGTGAGGATGGCGACGACTACCTAAGCGGATCAGCGGGCCACGACGACATCTACGGGGGGGTCGGCAACGATACGCTCGAGGGTGGGACCGGTTTCGACAAACTCTACGGTGAAGACGGGGACGACACTCTCAACGGTGGCTCTGACCAGGATCACCTGTGGGGTGGCGATGGCGAGGACACAATGAATGGCGGGTCCGGTCACGACACGCTCTACGGGGACGCCGGTGAAGATGTCATGGTCGGCGGCAGTGGAGACGACGCGCTGCATGGTGGTGACGACAACGACAACCTGCGGGGTGGCTCGGGCGCAGACGTCCTTTATGGCGACGCAGGCAATGACCGGCTCGACGGGGGCAGCGACAATGACGAGGTCTTTGGCGGTGCGGGCGACGACTACATCAAAGGCGGGTCCGGCGATGACGTCATGTCGGGCGGTGAAGGCAAAGATCGGATGACCGGTTACACGGGCGACGACGCGCTCGACGGCGGGGCAGGGAACGACACGCTCTACCTCGGGGCCGGTGCCGACATCGCGACGGGCGGATATGGCAGTGATCGCTTTGTCTTCCGCTTTGACGATCTTGATGGCAGCACCGACCGCATCACCGATTTCCGCCATGCGGGCGGGGAAAAGGACCGCCTGGATATGCGCGCGCTCGATCTCTTGTCCGACGGCCTGTCGACAGACGAATGGATCGCCGCCTTTGTCTTCAAGCAGGACGACAACAGCGTCTCGGTCGATCTGGGCGACTGCACCGTCAATTTCGACGCCCGGGACGAAGATGCCGAGGGTGCGCTGTATCAGGAAATCTGCGACGGTTTTTTGTTCTGACGCCAACCGTGGCGGGCCTTAGAAGAGGCCCGCCTCTTTTGCGATCATCGCCGCATGTGTCCGGTTCTTTGCCTCGATCTTGCGGCAGAGCGTTTTGACATGCAGCTTGATCGTAACTTCCTGCAGGTCGAGGTCGCGCGCGATCTCTTTGTTCGACTGGCCCTGGCACAGGCCGCCAAGCACCTGCAACTCGCGCTCTGACAGAAGCTTGGCCAGCGGCTTGTCCACTTCTTCTTCGACCGCGTTCAGAAAGTCGAGCGGAACATAGGTTTCGCCCATGGCCATGAATTTGACGGCGTTGACCATCGATTTGGCGGCCATGGTCTTTGGCAAAAACCCGATCGCGCCAGCATCGATTGCCTCTTGCGCAATGGCTTTGGAGGCTGTGCCAGACATCAAGGCCACCGGCCGCCCGAAAGAGGCGTCGATCGCCTTTTTCATGCCGTCGAGCCCGTTCATTCCCGGCATGGTATAGTCGAGCAGTACCAGATCGTAGGCAATGTCATTGCCGATCTTCTCCACGGCCACGTCCAGAGAGCCGCAGGTCTCAACCTCAAAATCACCCTCGGTGCGCAGGAAGGCCGCGAGAGTTTCAAGAACAAGGTCGTGGTCGTCGGCAAGAAGTACGCGCATGGCTCACCCGTGGCTGTGGCGGCGATCATAGCCGGAGAGAAGCGAAGATAAATGGTTCAGGTCGGTTGGCTTGGGCAAGACCGCGTCGACTGTGCCGTCATTGATACGCGGGTCTGACAGACGGCGTGCCAGAGCCGTGACCAGGATCACGGGTATCTCCGGTCCCGCCTGTTTGACCCGTTCGGCCAGATCGCCGCCCGTCATATGCGGCATGTCATAATCCGTTATCACCGCTGCCCAGGCGTCGGGGTCATCCTCGACCGCTTCGACCGCGTCGCGCGGATCAATCGAGACCGCCACCTCGGCGCCCTGTGCTTCAAGGTACTTGGCCACCACCGTCGCCACTTCGGCATCATCGTCGACGACGATGATCGTCTGGCCGGACAGATCCTGGGCGCCCGTCTGCGCGCTCTGCGCGTCGCCGCGCTCCATCGACGCGACGGGCCAGTAGACCGACACGACGGTGCCCTTGCCCTCGGTCGAGGCGATGCCGACGGCCCCGCCCACGCCCTGGGTCTGGAGCGACACCATGGCAAGGCCGAGCCCCGTGCCCTTGCGCCCCTTCGTGGAATAGTAGGGCTCAAATACCGTGCGCAGCTCGTCCGCGGGGATCCCGTCGCCTGTGTCAGAGACATCAATGCGGACATAGGACTGCGAAGACAAAAGCTCGCCAACCGCAATCGGTTCGTGTGATCGTTTTTTCACGCGCCGCGCGGTGAGTGTAATCTGGCCCGGCCCCGCGCCAATTGCATCGCGGGCATTCAAGACGAGGTTCACAACCACCTGGCTCAGATCGCCCGGGGGCCCCTTCAACGCGACGCTGTCTTCCACATCCGTTATCTCAAACGCGATACCTGGCGGCAGGCTTGGCCCAACCAAGGCCGGAATGTCAGCCAGCGCCGAGGCCAAATCGAACGCACCCGGCCCTTCGTGGGGGGCGCCAACATCAAGCAGCCGGTTGACCAGACGCGCAGCCTGGTTGCCAGCGGTGGCAATCCGATCAACGTGCCCTTGCAGACCGTCAGTCAGATCCTCTTCCAGCCCGATCAGCGTGGCAGAGCCGTTAATGGCCGAGAGCAGATTGTTGAAGTCGTGCGCGATCCCGGCCGTGAGCTGCGCGGTCGCTTCCTGCCGTTGCAACTGCTGAAGCCCCGCTTTCAACTCGGCTTCGCGGGTTTCAAACGCAAGCCTGTCGGTGATGTCGCGGAACTGAAGCACGACCCCTCCGCTGTCCAGCGCGGTGCCGGTCACGTCGTGGGTCTTGGTATGGCCATCTTCGGCGCGTTCGAGCGTTTCTTTGAATGCGCGCTGGCGCAAGCGCCGCTCGGACGAGGCATATTGCGCATACCACAGCTTGCCCAGACCGTCGGTTGGCGATGCAAAGCCCAGCATCGCGGACGCGGCCCCGTTGAGGTACGTCAGCCGACCACTGTCATCGGTGATTGCGATCCCGTCCTCGGCGGCTTCGATGGCGGCGAGCCGCTGCGCCAAGAGCCGCTGCGCCGCCTTCATCGGGGTCACGTCTGTCGCGGACAGAACGGTGCCGCCGTTCGACATATCGGCGGCGCGGACAAGAACGGTGCGGCCATCGGGCAGATCGATTTCGCGTCCGTTTGACAGCTGCGCCAGCCCCTGCAAATCGGGATTGGCAATCAGAGAGGTGACCCGCCCGGGCAGGTCTTGGGAGGCGGTAACATAAGCCGACCAGTTGGCCTCGAAGGTCGTGCCCAGGGCCCACTCCACATTCGGCGCAGGAAAAATCTCACGCGTGGCATCATTGGCAAAGGCAATGACGCGTCCTTCTTCCAGCACCACATAGGCGTCTTCGGTGGCGGTCAGGGCCTGCGCCATCTGGGCGCGCGTCTTGTCGCGTTCTGCTGCGGCTTCGATCCGTTGGGTGACGTCGTTCTGGGTGGCCACAAGGCTCACCACCTCGCCCTTTTCATTCTCAACTGGAAACAGGCTCAGCTCGTTCCAGAAAAGCGTGCCGTCCTTCTTGCGGTTGCGAAGAAGGAATTGCCCGGCGGCGTTTTCGGCCACGGCATGGCGAAGGCGTGTACGCTCGTCAGAGTCTTCGGCTTCGGCGGACAGGAACCGGCAGTTGATCCCCAGAACCTCGGAGGCTTGGTACCCCGAAATTCGCTCAAACGCCTCGTTCACATAGATCAGCGGACGCTCGTCCGAGGTTGCATCCGCCATTGCAAATCCCGATGACGACCCGTGGATCGCCGCCGCCAGCAGTTTGTTTTCGCCGGCAATCTTGCTGCCCTGCCACGCCCGCATGGCGAGCCCCGCCAAACGCTCGACCAACCGCAGGCTGTTTTTCTCAAAGGGCGGTTGGTCGACCTTGAACACCAGAACCGCGTGGGGCGCGCCGTCCGCCATCACCGGTACGGCCTGCAAGGCGCTGTAGCGGGACGCGTCAAACTCACCGTCCCACGGTCCAAGCATTGCAAGGTCGGCAATGTTGCGCGCCCGCGCACTCAGATCGAAGGGCGGCACCAGGCATTGTCCCGTCAACGCGCGCGCGTCGCTTGCCAGGACCGTAAAGGTGCCGGTCTCGTCGATCTGGCCCAAAAGCGAAACATCCGCGCCAATCGTATTGCGCAGCGAAACAAAGATGCTGCTCAGCGCTTCGCCCGGCGTCGCAGCGCTGGAATATGCCTCAAGGCATTCGACGAGTTTCCGCGTCTCGTCCAGAGACTGGGCTTCTCTTGTACGCAGCAGCTGCAGTTCGAGCAGCGCCTCGCGCAACCGCTCATCTTCGGCCATTCACGGGCTGCCTTAGCTTTGGTCAGCCGAAAACTATACAGGATATCATCAGATTTCCATGTCGGTTTCCGGCCCCAAGGATTTGCCCCTGCTCGCCAAACGTGAAGGTGCCAAGAAAGGGCGCCCCGTCGAGGGCCGCGGCCACGCCACCGACAACTTCGTCCAATCTGTCGCGAACAGAGAGCATGCACCCCCCGCAATAGACCATAAGTGCGCCCGCGATCGGTTCGGCCTCCATGCGCCCTGCCGCGCGGGCCAGTGTTGCGACGCGACCGGCCCTGTCCACGAGGCTGGATTCGGTGCCGGACATCTGGGTCAGGACTTCGCCCTCTTCAACCGTAGCGAAAAGGTCGATTGATCCGTCGGCATGCGCCACGGCGGGATGGGCCAAGAGGTAGGACGACACGCCATCTAGCTCGGCCACCTTGCGTCCTAGCGGCCAAAGCGTGCTCTCGGACAGAATGGAGACTGGCGTGCCGGGTTCTGCGCCTGCGTCCACATCCTGCCCCGTCCAATCCCGATAGACCTCAAGCGCGGGGCGCTGATCGATCTCCATCACGCGCCGGTTCTCGACCCGGGTGACCCGTCCACTTGCCGAGGTGGGGGCATAGCCGTTGTGGTAGGCAAAAGACACCGGGCGCGATGGAAACATGACGGTGACAACCACGCCCGAAGCGGCGCGTGATGCGCCATCAAAGACGAACCAATCCCCGGCTACCGAATTGTCCGCTGCGCTGCCGCCAATGATCGCGACGTCTGGCCCCGTCACCGACTCGATGCCTGACAAGACGGCTTCTTCGAAGCCGGGTGTGCTGGAGACCCAGACGAGATCGGGGGTTTCTCCGACGCGATCGATCGCCTCAAGCGCCGCCAAGGTCGCCGCCCGCGCAGCCGCCGACGGGTCCGCAGCGAGCTGCCGCAGGGCCGTTCCGTACGCCCCGTTTGGGTCCTCGATGGCAAAGAAGCTCATACCCTCGGTCACGCCTGCGCCGGTCATCGCGCCAAGGCAGGAAGTTGCCCCGTGGATCTGCCCCTGGAGCCGGTCAAGGCCCAGTTCCGGCAGGTCCGTTTTGCAGTTTCCGTGGACGGCAACGAAATCTGCGTTTTGCAGCAGACCCGGGGAAAAGCCCTTATCCGTGCTTGAGATTGCTGTGATTTTCATGGACCCGTCCGTTTCACCGACCCGCCGCTTCTACGTGTCCGGCGCGGCCCGGGGGCCAACCAATCCGTATAGCCGACTATCCGAAAGGATAGGTCATGCCCCATAGGCGGCGTCGATCATCGTTTTCGACAAGTCCGCATATGTGTCAGCCCAGGCGACCTTGTCCTCTTCGGTGAAGGCGTCACCGAGCAATTGATCAAGTGTCTTGATCAACGCCGCGCCGACCGAGGCATACTGATCGGCAGACACCCCGTAGCCCACATGCCTTACCGCAAGGTCCTGTGCCGCGGGCACGAGCGTTGCCGGTTCATCGAGGTTGTCGACAATGAAGCCCAGCGTTTTGATCAGCTTTTGCCCTTGCAGGTCCAGGTCACCGACAAAGAGCGGTTTTGTGGTCGCGTCCAGACGAAACAGGTTGCTGTAAAAGACGGTCGACGTCTCGCCAGAAATCGCCGCGGCCTGGGCCCAGGTGCGTCGGATGCGGTCATGGTTACTCTCGGGCACTTTGGCCACTTTCGGATATGGATCGGCTGCCCGGAATGTCGGTGAAGCCCTGCGTCTGGGCCGTTAGGTAAGCGCTCGATACGCAAAAACGCAAGGGCTTGGCCAGCACCCACCGTAGCGGCCCGATCTGGATGTCACCTTGCGCTTTCGGGAACAAGCCCGCGCGCCTTTGCTATGGCCCAGATCGCGGCGTGGTGGATTATCCCGATATCCCCGGAGGCCAGGGCCCGATCAATCTCACCCGGGTGCACTGTCTTGATCTCCATCTCTTCAAGGTCACCCGAATTCGGTTGCCCGCGTTGCACACATCCCGTCGCGACATAGTAGTTCCCCGTGCAACCGCGTTGATTGCCGTTATCCACAAACTCCCCAAGGTGTGAGATCGTGCCCGCCGCATAGCCCGTCTCTTCCATCAGTTCCCGCTGGATCGCGTCGTCCGGGGCTTCTCCCGCCTCAACAAACCCGGCCGGAAAGGTCAGCGAGGTGCGGCCGAGGCCGTGCTTGTACTGCCAGATGACAAGGATCCGCCCGTCCGGCAGCACGGGAACAACCACAACGAAGGGCCGAAGGTCGACTTGGTAAAAGTCATCGATCCGGGCGCCGTCGGGCAGTTCGACCACTTGTCTTAAAACGCTCACGTACGGTGATGCGTCAAACACCGTTTCTTTCTGAAGCGTTTTCCAAGGTTTCATCGCACCTTCCCCTTCGCTCTCGCGCCACTGTGTTGCGGTGACGGCGGTCAAGCCAATCAAGTGTTCAGGCTACACAAACACAAAGGTCACGCGGTATCCGAATGTAGCCACCGCGTCCGGGGCGAGTGTGAGGCTGTTGGGCCTTTGCGCAATCTCTGGCCCGTCCCCGACCAGCGAGGCCGTCCCATGCCAGGGTTCGACACAAAGAAACGGGGCTCCAACGGGCCGCCACAGCGCCAGATCGGGCAGATTGCTGAACGCAAAGTCCAGCCACGGCCCATTGGCCGGGCCATATCGCACGGGCTCGCTTGCCCCTGGAAAGACCAGCGCGTCGTTTTCGAAGAGTGTGTCAGTGATCTCAAGACAGCCCTCACGGAAGGGGCCGGGAACAAGCGCGCGCTCCAACAGTCCGTCGGGTCGCAGAGGTTGCTGCTGGGGCTCGCCGCCGGATGCCAACGTCACGGAGTGGGGCGCATCGGTTCCGGGCAGGGGGCAGCGAAACGCGGGGTGAAAGCCAAAGCCGAACGGCATCGGCGCATCGCCTGCATTGGCAACCTCAGCCGTGACCGAGAGCGTGGGCCCATCGAGTTCGTGCGTCACGGTCTGGGTGAATTCAAAGGGGTAGACGGCGCGCGTGGCCTCTGACGCGTGCAGGACGTGGCGGCAGCGGGTTTGGGATGCCTCCTCAACTGCAAAGGTTCGCCGACGGGCAAACCCATGCTTGGCCATCTCGGCCGTTAGATTGCCCGAACGCACGACGTCATCCACGGCGCGGCCCACGATTGGGAACAGAATCGGCGCGCGGCCGGTCCAAAACGCCTTGTCACCATGCCAGAGAAGCTCTTGGCCGGATGCCGTTCGAAGATATTGCATCTCGGCACCCAGCGGCGCGACGGCAAGTGAGAGATGCTCGGACGACAGGGTGCATGTTTGATCTGACATTCGTGCTGGTTGCTCCAGATGCCGCGGTTATTCGATGATAGCTCGCGCACCAAAGACCGCGAATCCCATCGGCTTGGCAAGGTTCGTGCGGGGTCTCAGGTCCACCATATTCCTCAGAGACCCACACCTATACTTTCGAGCGCCCCAAAAGAGGTGGCGGGTCTTTATCAGGCTCTCAAAAGGAGCCACCAAATGTCGCTTACGAAGTTAACGAGTATCGCCGCCCTTGGCATCGTCCTGACGGCAAACGCCGCACTGGCCGCGGACAACGAGCTTTATGCCGCCCCACCGCCTGAGGACGCGGCATTCCTGCGCTGGATCACGGCGGGTCAAGCGCCCGATGTGTTCGGCATCGCGCGCCCGGGAACGGATGGCGACGTTTTCCACCCGGTGTCCGCCTCTCTGACCGACGGCGCTGAGGCTGGCGTCTACTATACGATTGCGCTCAACGCCGCAGGCGATGTCGTGGTGGTCGAAGAGCCGGCGCGAGCGGATCGCACGAAGGTTCTGTTGACCCTTCTGAACCTCACCGACGCGCCGGTTCGTCTTGTGCTGGCGGAGCAGAATGTCGGCGTTATCGACGCAGTTGCCGCCGACACCGCCGGCGCACGCGCTGTGAATCCGGTCGCCGCCACGCTGATGGTTGTCGCGGAAGAAAACACCACGCTGGGCACTTTCGACGTCCGCCTGCGCCGCGGCCAGAATGTTACCTTTGTCGCGCGTCCGGACGGTGCCGCGCTTATCGAAAACCGTTTCTGTCCGAACCTCGAAGGCTAGGACGATGGTTTTCTCGACGCCCATGTTTGTCTTTGGCTTTCTGCCGGTCTTCCTGGCCGCGTACTACACGCTGTCGAGGGGCGCGCGGAACTGGCTGATCCTGCTGGCATCGACCGTCTTTTACGCGTGGTGGCGGGCAGATGAAAGCCGTCCGGGCGTTGTCTCTGAACGCCTGACGCCCGAGAAAGCTGCGCGGAAGGTCATCGCGGTGGCCAATGAAATCCCGCAGCTTTCGGTGCTTGGCATCGCTGGTCCGGGCGACAGCGCCTATGACTGGAAGAAGACGCGAGAGACGTTCAAGCTCGTGCAGGAACAGCTTCCTGACATTAAACTCTGCCTCTCGACCAACGGCCTCGCGCTGCCGGATCACGTCGACGACTTGCTCGATATGAACATCGACCACGTGACGCTCACCATCAACATGATCGAGCCGGAAATCGGCACCAAGATCTATCCGTGGATCTTCTACGAACGCAAACGCCGCCACGGGTTAGAAGCGAGCCAGATCCTGCATGAGCGCCAGATGGAAAGCCTCGACCTGCTCCATGAGCGGGGGATTCTCGTTAAGGTGAACTCCGTGATGATCCCCGGGATCAACGACGAGCACCTGTTGGCGTTCAATAAAGAGGTGAAGAAGCGCGGTGCGTTCTTGCACAACATCATGCCCCTGATCTCGGCCCCCGAACACGGGACGGTCTTTGGCCTCGAAGGGCAACGCGGACCAACCGCAGCGGAGTTGAAGAAGCTGCAAGATGCCTGTGCCGGTGGGGCCAACTTGATGAAGCACTGCCGGCAATGCCGCGCCGATGCTGTTGGCCTTCTGGGCGAAGATCGCGGTCAGGAATTCACGATGGATCTGGTGCCCGATGAGGTGACCTACGATCCGTCAAAGCGGGAAAGCTACCGCGAGTGGGTCGCCAAGGAACGCGAAGACCGCCGCGCCGCGGCCGCGGAGGCACAGGCCGAAACGGAGACATCGGTGGCCAAGGACGCGGGGGCGATGCTGATCGCCGTGGCCACCAAGGGCGGTGGCCGGATCAACCAGCACTTCGGTCACGCAACGGAGTTTCAGGTCTTTGAGGTCGATACCAACGGTGTCCGGTTCGTCACACATCGTCGGTGCGACAACTACTGCGTCGGCGGCTATGGCGAAGAGGACAAGCTCGATCTGGTGATCAAGACGCTCGAGGGCATCGATACGATCCTGGTGGCCAAAATCGGCGACTGCCCGCGTGAGGATCTTGAAGCGGCGGGTATCACGGCAATCCAGGACTACGCCTACGATTACATCGAAACCGCCGTTTCCGCCATTTACCGCGATCGCAAGGGTCTTCCGGCAGTGGAAGCCGAAACCGCGTAACGGCACCCGCGATGCGCACTCTCTCACCGGGAAACCCTGTGCGCGCGCATGCTTACCAGACGAGGAACTGCCCATGTCCTTTCAGATTGTCGACGAAAACTGCACCGTCTGCGGCGCGTGTGAGTTCGAGTGTCCCAATGCGGCGATCAGTTTCGAGAACGAGACATTCATCATCGCGCCCGACCTCTGCACCGAATGCAAAGGGCATTACGAGCTTCCGCAATGTGCCGAGGTCTGCCCCGTCCCGGAAACCTGCATCCCGATGCCGGCCTGACGCAATGCCAGAAGGCCCCGCCCCGGTCGATTGGCAAGGCGCAGTGCTGGACTGCGCAGGCTGCGCGTTTCAGGCGCGGCTTGGGCCGGGGCGCTGCGGCTTGGGGTGGTCCTGCGCTCATGACCGCTATGCCAAACGGATCGAACGGTTTTTTGTGCTGAACAGGGATTTGGCTGATGAGTGCCTGACGCACCCCTATTTCGAAACCCGCGCAAACGCGGCCCGCGTCGCCTCAGTCTTTCGCCTGCCACGGCTGCTCAACGATGAGGATGCGGGCGTGCGCGCGATGGCGATCCTGCGGCTGCCGGGCGCCCATGCGGAACGCAAGATCAAGGATCCCGACCGGCGCGTCCGCATTGCCGTGGCCTACAGGCTCCCCGCCGATGGGTTGATCGCAATGACCGAGGACGAAGACAGCTACGTCCGTTCCATTGTGGCGCGCCGGGCGGAACCAGGCCTGCTGCCCGTGATGATCCCGGACGCAGACCCCGAGATCCGCCGCATCGTCGCCCGCCGTCTCGGCACCGCATGGCTCGACAGGTTCTGGGCCGATCCCGACCCTCTTGTCCGACGCGAGGCCGCCCAGCGTCGGCCATCGCTTTTTGCAGCGGACGACGACATGCGGGTGCGCCACGTGGTGGCCGAAACCGGCGCGCCCGAGGATCTGGCCCAACTGCTCGACGACCCCGAAGACATCATCCGCGAAACCGCCGCCTCGCGGCTCGCAGAGCTTGAAAAGGAGGCTTGACCCCATGTCCACAGACGACCGCGAGATCGAGGTGTACCGCGACCCGGCCTATGAGCCCGGCGATAAGGTCATCTCGAAGAAGAACATCAAGAACGACGGCACCATGGCCGGCAAAGAGATCGGCGAGACCGTCGTGAAGAAGGGCGATGTCGGGTATGTCCGCGACATCGGGGTCTTTTTACAGCAATTCTACATCTACGCCGTCGATTTCGAGGGCCGCGACAGCATCGTCGGAATGCGCGAGCGCGAGCTTGAGCTTTCCGTTGCCGTACCCCGCAGCACGGATGGCTCCGGCACGGTCCTGCAATCCCATATCGTCACCCGCCAACCACAGGAGGCCGCGCCATGAAGGTCATGATCCGCGAAACGCCCAAGGGGCTTGAGGCCTATGTGCCCAAGAAAGACCTCGAGGAAATGATCGTCGAGCAAGAAACCCCGACGCTTTGGGGTGGCTGGGCCAGGCTTTCCAATGGTTAGGTCTTTGACATGCCCAGCTTCGACGAAGCCCCGCGCCTGCCCATAACGGTCGATGCCCGCCGCATCGCGACAGCGGAGGAGGACTGACATGACCGCGCTTGACCAGCTTGAACACGCCATGAACGAGGTCGCTGCAGGCACCCGCATTCCCTATCTGGGCCCCGGCGTCGCGGCCCTGTCCGGTGGCGATGCCCCAACGACGCCCGAAGCCCTCTGCGCGCTGATCGAAGCCGAGGTGCGCGCGCCACGGCGTGCCTCTGGAAACCTGTGGGCCGTTGCGCAATACGTCGAAAGCCGCAAGTTTCGCGCAACGCTTGACGCCATTGTAAACAAAGCCTTCGAGAACGGTCCCACCGGTCCGAACCCGATCCACGATTGGCTGGCCCGCGCCCGTCCGCCAATGATCGTAGACAGCTGGTATGATGACGGACTATTGCGCGCGATCGGACGGGCGACGAAGGAGTGGGGCCTCGTGCAAGGCGTCAGCCGCAACGGCGAATGGATCGACATTTTCACGCGCGCCTACGCCGCCGACGGGGATGAGGTCGACGGCGTCGACCCCAGCTGGAAAACGCTTGTTTACAAGCCCCACGGCCGGGGCAAAGCAGGGTCATCATACCTCATGTCTGACAGCGACTATGTCGAGGTGCTCACCGAGATCGACATTCAACGCCCGATCCCAGATGAGGTGCAGGCGCGGCGCACAGGAAAGCCGTTGCTCTTCATCGGCTGCAGGTTTGACGATCAAATGCTTCGCACCTTCGCGCGCCAGATCGCGAAAAGGTCCGCGTCTGGCCATATCGCGTTGCTCCAAGATCCCATCACGCGCATGGAGTCTAAGTTCCTTGACGAGCTTGCGATAGAACGCCTGGATCTTCCCACCGCGGCTGTTGCGGACTTGCTCACCGTGCCGGAGGGCTAGCGGGGGAGAGTGTGATTTTTTGCGACGGAGAGCGGCACGTCTCACTACTGTCGCGCCTGAGATACAACTGCGGCACAAGAATCGTCCGTTTTGTTCGCAATCCGGGAGTGTGCCGCCGTTGAAATTGAGCAGCGGGGCGGGCGTCGGCAACTCGAGCCCCGACCGCAGCATCCAAACCAATGGCGGCGCGCCCGGTAATGCAATGTAGCTGCTGAATCACCAGTCACATTAGGTTTGCCGATCAGACAACCAATGCTCCTACCTTGAAGGATTTCCTCCTGCCGACCAAAGAGTTGGACGGCGCCTAGCGATAACAAGACTCCCGGGCTCGCGCGTCGGGCGCCCTCGGTATAGGCTGGGTGCCAAGGGGGGGCGCATGCCGATTGAGCTGACTTTTGACATGATGGTCGTTCTGGCCATCCTTGCAGCGACCGTACTGCTTTTTGTCACCGAGTTTTTCAGAATCGATTTCACGGCCATTCTCGTGATGGTCTCGCTTGGGATCCTGTCGCAATTTCCGGGTCTTGAAAAACTCGCCGATCCCAATCGCCTGTTCGAAGGGTTCGCATCGAACGCCGTCATCTCAATCATTGCGGTGATGATCATCGGGGCGGGGCTCGACAGGACGGGTCTGATGAGCAAGGTCGCGGCGGCAATCCTGAAGTATGGCGGCAAAACCGAGGTTCGAATCGTGCCAATCATCTCCGGCACCGTCGGCGTCATCTCGAGCTTTATGCAGAATGTGGGCGCCGCCGCGCTCTTTCTCCCCGTGGTCAGCCGCATCTCTGTGCGAACGGGTTTGCCGCTGAGCCGCATGCTGATGCCCATGGGGTTTTGCGCGATCCTGGGCGGCACCATCACGATGGTCGGATCCTCGCCCCTTATCCTGCTCAACGACCTGATCCAGACGGCGAACACCACGCTGCCAAGCGATCAACAGATGACGACGTTCTCGCTGTTCTCGGTCACGCCAGTGGGGGCGTGCTTGCTGGCAACAGGCATACTCTACTTTGTTCTTCTCGGGCGTTGGGTGCTCCCCAACCGCGGGACGAAAGAGGACATCAGCAGCCGCCAGTCCGTGCGCGATTACCTCAAAAAGATCTATGGGCTCAAATCGGATCTGGTCGAAGTCGTTGTCCCGGAAGGCTCCATTCTGCGGGGGCAGACGTTTTCGGACATCATGCTGGCGCACAATCTCTACATCATAGGGTCCTATCACCGGGGGCAGAGGTGGTTTACGCCCGTTCTGTCGACGCAGGTGGAGGATCCGTGCCGGTTGGCGATCCTCGGGCGCCGCAAGGTGATCCAGCAGATTGCGAATGACTATGGGCTGGAGGTTCTGCCAGAGCTCGACATCTTTGCCGAAGCGTATGCCCCGACCGTGTCCGGCGTGGCCGAGATTGTTATCCCCCCCGACAGCAACCTGATCGGCAAGACGGCCCGCGACGTCGTGATGCGCAAGACCTACGGCTTGGGCCTCCTGGCGATCCACCGCGGCGGCGAAACGCTGAGCTTGGTGGAGACCGACGAACACAAGGCCACCAACATCGGTCAGGAGCCCTTTCGCGCGGGGGATACGCTTGTCGCCTTCACCACCTGGACCGGTCTTGCGCGGCTGACCAAGGATCGTGATTTCGTTGTCGTGACCAGCGACTTCCCGATGGAAGAGCTGCGCCCGAACAAGGTGATCTGGGCGTTGGTCTTCTTTGTCCTCTCGGTGGGACTTATCCTTTTTTCGGATCTCAGACTGTCGCTCGCCTTGCTGGTGGGCGCTGGCGGAATGATTGCGACGAACGTCCTTCGCATTGACGAGGCCTATGAGGCCGTCAGCTGGCAAACCGTCTTTCTTCTCGCAAGCCTCATTCCGCTGGGGCAGGCTGTCCAAAACACCGGCACGGCGGCCTGGATCGCCGAGCAGATCCTGACCCTGCTGAACGGATGGCCCATCTGGGGGTTGCAAGCGGGCGTTGCCGTTCTTGCGACCGTCTTTACACTGGTGATGTCGAACGTCGGTGCCACCGTTCTGCTTGTTCCGCTCGCCGTCTCCATCGCCTTAGCGGCGGGTGGTGACCCCGCGATATTTGCCCTGACTGTGGCGATTTCCACCTCGAATTCATTTCTTATCCCAACCCATCAGGTCAATGCGCTGATCATGGGGCCCGCGGGATATCGGGTGACCGACTTCATGAAGAGTGGTGGTGTGATGACCGTTCTGTTCCTGGTAGTGTCTCTTGTAATGATGAATGTCGTCTTCTGATCCGGTCGTGGTCGTATCCAATTGGCGCAAAGCGGGTTGCGCATTGATCGTTGCCTAGGCCTCCGCCACTGGGCCACGATCAAAGGCCAGGGCGGCGAGAACCAGCAGCACGATCCCACCTGAGAGTGTCGCAAGGACCGCCCATCCCAGACCCGAGAAGACAAACCCCGCGGCAAAGGCGCAGACTGTGGACACAAGTGCGATGATCGTATCGTTGGCGCCCTGCACCGCGGCTTTTTCGTCCTCGGACACGGCTGCAGCGAGTAGTGTGGTGGCGCCGATGAAGCTAAAGTTCCAGCCGAGCCCGAGGATGATCAAAGAGCCGTAGAAGTGCAGTGCCGAGATGCCCAGAGCGGCGGCACCGGCCGCGGCGACAATCGATACAAGACCGCACATCGCAATGCTGTTTGCACCGAACCGTTGGATCAGAAAACCGGTAAAGAAGCTTGGCGCAAACATTGCCACGATATGCCAGCGGATCACATCGCTGGCGGTGTCTTCGCTGGACCCACAGGCGATCATGGCAATGGGCGTCGGCACCATAAGGAACACCATGATGCCCTGCGATGCGGCCGCAATTCCGACCGCGCGCTTAACGGGGCGGCGGCGCAGCGCGGCAAGAACGGCAAACCTTGCGCCGCCGGTGCCGGTTGCAGCCTGTGCGGGTACCGGCATTCGGACGGCTGCGAGAGGGATAAGCCCGAGCACCGAAACCACTGCGATCGCGGCGTAGGCTCCGGCGAAGGGGATCGGGGCGAGAGCGTCCTTTGCTCCGATGAAGAGTTGCGGCCCCACGATTGCGGCAATCAATAGCGACGTCAGCATCAATGAGATTGCAACAGGCCGCAGGGACGTATCCACAACTTCGCCTGCGGCAAATCGAAAGTATTGGAACGAGGCCCACCCCGCGCCCATCAGGAAATGCGCGAGGCAGAGAAGCGCGAAATTCCCCGAATACAGCGCCTGCGTCGCGGCCAGGGCGCCAAACAGCGTCATAAGCGCCCCAATTGCAAACCCGGCGCGCCGTCCGAGGCGCCCCATTAGCAATGAGAACGGGGCTGCGGCGACCAACCCCGCAAGGGTCTGAACCGACGCTGGAAGTGTCGCCAGACCGGGGCTTGGCGCCAGCATAAGCCCAGTTAGCCCACCAAGGATGAGCTGGATGGGAAACGCGGCGCCGAGAATGGTGTTTGCCGAAAGCAAAGCGACGAAGTTTCGGTTCCGTAGCATGGACGCGATGGACGAACGCCAACCGCCGCGCAAGCTGTTGTCGGGCACAGCTTTCCCCTCGTTTTTCGATGTCCTGATGTTATCCGGGGACATAGAAGCGGGAGCCCTGGAAGCAAACGTTATGGACCCGTCGCCGCCGCTTTTTTCGAAGGGTGCGCTTGGCGTTAGCGCATTTGGGCGCTCAGCCTCCGGTTAGGTCTTTGGTAACCTCTACCGGGCTTCCTGTCGCAAGCGATCTGTTCGCGGCTTCTGCAAGCGCCAGTGCGTTCACGCCATCCTGAACCGTTGCTGGCACGGGCTTGCCATCGACGCATGCGTCCACAAAGGCCGACCACTCTATGGCATAGGCGCGCATGTAGCGTTCGAGAAAGAAATGTACGGGTTTGGCGGAGACGACCCCGTCGGATGTTGCCTTCACAACCTTGTTCTGAATCTCATTCTCGACGGCCAAAGCGCCTTTTGATCCCAGCACTTCGACCCGTTGATCGTATCCATAGGGCGCCCGGCGCGAGTTTCGGATCGTGGCCAGTCGCCCGTCTTCGTAGGTCAGAACCACCACGGCTGTGTCGATGTCACCAGCAGCGCCGATATCCGGATCGATCAGGCATGATCCATGCGCCATGACCGATTTCGGCATGCCGAACAGGAAGGCGCAGATATCGAAGTCGTGGATCATCATGTCGCGATAGAGCCCGCCGGACACCTTGATGTAGCTCACCGGGGGCGGCGCTGGATCGTAGGATGTGACGGACAACAGGTGCCCTTGGCCCACGTCACCGGCGTCCAGCGCTGTCTTCAAGGCTGCAAAGCTGGGGTCGAAGCGCCGGTTGAAGCCCATCATCACTGGTTTGTCATGGCCCTTGGCAATCTTGCGCACCGCATGCGCGCGCGCGAGATCCAGGTCGATCGGCTTCTCGCAGAAGATCGCCTTGCCTGCCTTTACGCCCGCCTCGATCAGATCTGCATGGGTGTTCGTCGAAGAGGCAATGAGAATGGCGTCAATCGTTGGGTCGGCGAAGATGTCGTCCGCGCTGCCAACAGCAATGTGGTGTTCCTCGGCCAATGCTTCGGCAGCTTCTGTCATGACATCGGTCACAGAAACCAGTTCGGATCTGGGGTCCATCCGGATAGACGCCGCGTGGACCTTTCCGATCCGACCGGCGCCAAAAAGCGCGACTTTCATCGTGTTCCTCCCAAAGGCCGAGATCACCTTCACGCCGTCCCTCGCAAAGGTACAGCGGCGTCGATTTCGGCGGAATATTTGTTCCAATTCTCTAGTCTGCTGCTATGGTGCCGCTGTCAAGATGGAGACAGCCATGAACGAGCAGCTCCGTATTCAGAGCGCGCCCGGCAGCGTTGCCGAGGTGATCGAACGGCTGGATGCTGTGAATGACGGCCTACCAAAACGCCTGAAACAGTGCGCTGGCTTCACGCGCCGACATCTCCACCTGATCGCTGTATCCACCGTATCTGAGATGGCAGGCGCCTGTGATGTTGCGCCATCTGCCTACATCCGGTTTTGCCAGGCGCTGGGTTTTTCCGGCTATACCGAGATGCAGTCTCTGTTTCGGGCGCGGTTTACCGACTTCCGACCCGACTATGACAAGCGATTGGCCAACCTGCGCGAAGAGGGCGCGGTCGGGACCGGGCGTCTTCTGGCAGATTTCGGAGAGGCAGGGCACAAGTCTCTGATGGCTCTCGCGAATACCGTGACGAATGACGGGCTTGACCGGATCGCCCATGGGATGGCCGCTGCGCGCACCGTGCACCTTGTTGGGTTGCGGCGGGCCTTTTCCGTCGTCAGCAGCATGGCCTACATCTTCGATCAGATGGGCGTTCCGGCACAGCTCCACTACGGGGCGGGGATGTTAAGCTCCGGCAAATCGATCTACCAGAGCGACGTTTTGTTCGCCGCAACCTATGCGCCATTCTCGGAAGAAACAGTCCGTTTGGCAGAGACGGTTTCGCAACGCGGCATTCCCGTCTACTGTTTGACCGACACGGAAAAGTGTCCGATTGCTGAATACGCGTTGGAGCTGTTGATTGCGCGGGAAGATGAGGTGAGTGGCTTTCGGGCGTTGAACGCCTCTATCACGCTCACAACAGCGCTGGCTGTAGCGGTAAGGGGGCTCAGCGAACCGACTTGACAGGTTGTCCGATTCGGACGTAACGGAATAAATATTCCATTTTGTCTCAACGAGGCAAGGAGTGGGCGTAAGGCACTAGCCGCGCTCTTAGGGGGCGGGAGACCCCATATAGGTCTAGGGAGGTAATATGACCAAGTTTCTGAAAACGGCCGCGTTTGCCGCGGCTCTTGGCGTCGCTGCGCCAGCCATGGCGCAGGACATCATCGTGGTCAGCCACGGACAAGCAAATGACCCGTTCTGGTCGGTCGTGAAGAACGGCGTCGACCTGGCTGCCGAACACACCGGTGCTAACGTCGACTATCGCGCACCTGAGACCTTTGACATGGTGGCCATGAGCCAGCTGATCGATGCGGCGGTGAACCAGGAGCCCGATGGCCTTGTTGTCTCCATCCCCGATGGTGACGCCCTCGGGCCCTCGATCGAGCGTGCTGTTGCTGCGGGCATTCCGGTCATCTCGATGAACTCGGGCTCGGACGTTGCGGCGAGCCTCGGCGTTAGCCTGCATGTCGGTCAGTCAGAATATGACGCCGGTGTCGCCGCTGGTGCCAAGCTTGCTGAGATGGGCGGTACGACGGCGGTCTGCGTCAACCACGAGGTTGGTAACGTCGCGCTCGACCTGCGTTGCTCGGGCTTTGCTGAAGGCTTTGGTGGCACGGTCGAGGTTCTGCCCACTGGCAACGATCCTGCGGAAATCGAATCCAAGGTTTCGGCGGCTCTGGCCTCGAACGAAGCGATCGACACGGTGATGGCGCTGGGCGCGAGCCTCGCCGGTGAACCTGCGGTCAACGCCGCTCAAAGCTCGGGTCGCGACGTGAACGTGGCCTCATTTGACCTGTCGGCAAGCTTCCTTGAATCCATCGCGGGCGGCGACGCGGCCTTCGCCATCGACCAGCAACAGTTCCTGCAAGGCTATCTGCCGGTCGTGTTCCTGGCCAACACCGCGAACTACGGTCTGATGCCTGGCGGCAACGTCCCGTCCGGTCCGAACCTGGTGACGGCTGATAAGGCTGCGCAAGTGATCGAGCTTTCGGCGCAGGGCATTCGCTAAGCCACACCACCTTACCGCAAGGAAGGGCCGTGGCGTGGGACCGCGCCACGGCCCTTTCTATTCAAAAGGTCACGGGAGGAGACCACCATGTCGGATACTACGCCAGAGCAGGTCGTCGATGAACGACTGAAAGCAGAGAGCTTTGGCTCTCGCATGATGAAACGCCCCGAGTTGGGGGCCATCGCCGGTGTTGTCCTCGTAACGATCTTTTTCCTCATTACTGCGGATAGCGCGATGTTCACGCTGTCGGGCTTTATGAACTTCATGACACCCGCCGCACAGCTCGGTATCCTTGCGATTGGGGCCGCGCTCTTGATGATCGGTGGTGAGTTTGACCTGTCCATCGGATCGATGGTGGCCTTCTCAGGACTGTTCTTTGCCGCTGCGACCGTCACCTTCGGACTGCCGTTGTTCATCTCTATTCCCGCGACGTTCGTTTTTGCGGCCGCGGTCGGCTCCATTAACGGGGTCATCGTGATCCGGTCCGGATTGCCCTCTTTCATCGTCACGCTGGCATTTCTTTTCATCCTGCGTGGTCTCTCGCTTGTGGGTCTGAAACTTGCCACAGGTGGGTCGACCCAGCTTCGCGGTGTTCGTGACGCGGTCGAAGACGACTGGCTCGCGCCGTTCTTCTCAGGCGATGCATTCCCGGGCCTCTTCACGTGGCTCGCTGAGCGCGGCCTGGTTGAGACATTCAACAACGGCACGCCAAAGGTCCCCGGAATCCCGATTGAGATCATCTGGTTCCTGGTCGTGGCACTTGTGGCCACCTGGGTTCTGCTCAGAACACCGGTCGGAAACTGGATCTTTGCGGCCGGGGGCGATGCCAATGCGGCAACGAACTCGGGCGTGCCCGTCCGGAAGGTGAAAATCTCACTCTTCATGGTCACGGCATGCTGTGCAGCGATGGTTGCGATCATCACGGTCATGGACGCAGGCTCAACAGACGCGCGGCGTGGGTTCCAGAAAGAGTTTGAAGCCATCATCGCCGCCGTGATCGGTGGCTGCCTGCTGACAGGCGGCTACGGCTCGGCCATCGGCGCGTTCTTCGGGGCGATCATCTTCGGCATGGTTGTGATCGGGCTCACCTACACCGGGTTTGATCAGGACTGGTTTCAGGTCTTCCTCGGCGGGATGCTTCTGATCGCCGTTCTGTTCAACAACGCTATTCGCAAGCGCGTAACGGGGGAGCGCTGATATGACCGAGGACACCAAGTTCCACCACGGTGACGCACCGAACTCTGCGCCCATCGTCCAAATGAAGAACATCGAAAAACACTTTGGCAACATCATCGCGTTGGCCGGGGTCAGCTTCGATGTCAGACCCGGCGAATGTCATTGCCTGCTGGGTGACAACGGCGCGGGCAAGTCGACCTTCATCAAGACGATGTCGGGGGTACATCAACCGACGAAAGGGGAGATCCTTTTCGAAGGAAAGAAGATGGACTTCGCCACCCCACGCGACGCGATGGAGGCGGGCATCGCCACCGTGTTCCAGGATCTGGCGATGATCCCGCTGATGAGCGTGACCCGAAACTTCTTCATGGGACGCGAGCCCACGACAGGAAGCGGCCCGTTCAAGCGCATGGACAATGAGAAGATGAACGCCGCGACCATGGAGGAGATGCGCAAGATGGGCATCAACCTCCGGGCCCCGGACCAGGCGGTTGGCACCCTGTCGGGTGGGGAACGGCAGACGGTGGCCATCGCGCGCGCGGTCTACTTCGGTGCAAAGATCCTGATCCTGGACGAACCCACCTCGGCGCTGGGCGTGCGCCAGACGTCGAACGTGCTGGCCACGATCGACCGCGTTCGTAAGCAGGGCGTCGGTGTGGTCTTTATCAGCCACAACGTCCGCCACGCGCTGGCGGTGGGGGATCGCTTCACGGTTCTCAACCGCGGCAAAACGCTCGGGACCGCGACGCGGGGCGAGATCTCGCCCGAACAGCTTCAGGACTTGATGGCCGGTGGTCAGGAGATGGCCGAGCTCGAAGGGTCCCTTGGCGGTACGGTCTGAGGAACAGCTGCCTTTCGCCTGTACCTGCCACCTCCCGTGGCAGGCAGGCAGGGTCGCGAGTGGGTTGCCCACGGCGCTCCTCGCGACCCGGCGAGTTAAACGCTTTGATGCGGACTTAGTGGGCACAACCCTGCAAAGACAAGGAGACCCCGACAGGCCCTGATCACGCAATTGCGCCCTGGCAGCCAGACGAACGGCACGACCAGACTGCGCATCACCCCCTAGCTTCACCGGTCCCGCATGGGGCTACACCGCGACCCACATCAATGGAGGAAAACATGGTGGATCGTCAGTTTGGATATATCGGGTATTTCGATCGCGAGTCCTGCGACCTCGATGAATTCAAGGTGCTGACGTCCCAGAACCTCCGGGCCGATGCGGTGCCCGCCGCGTCGGCTATCGAACACAACATCCCGCTATACGACATGGCCCACTTGGCGCCGTGTCTTGAGGATCCCGCACAGCGGCGACAGCTGTTGGCCGAATGGGCGCACGTGTTGCGCAGCGTTGCGGGGGTCATCGTGCTCAAGCGTGCCTATGCCGAGACAGCGCCCATCGATCGCGCAACGGAAGTGTTCAGAGAGATCATTGCCGCAGAACGCGCCGGTAGCGCAGGCAAAGGCGACCACTTCGCTGCAAGCGGTGCAAATGATCGCATCTGGAACTCGCTTCAGAAACACTGCCTGCGGGACCCCGAAAACTTTGCGCTGTACTTTGGCAATACGGCGATCGCAGCGGCAGCTGAAGCTTGGTTGGGGCCGAACTATCAGATGACCGCACAGGTCAATCAGGTCCGCCCCGGCGGTCAAGCCCAACAGGCCCATCGTGACTATCACTTGGGATTTCAAACAGCGGACAACGCGGCGTCCTATCCGGTTCATGCCCATGAGGTGACGGCAACACTAACCCTGCAGGGCGCCGTGGCACATTGCGACATGGATGTGGAAAGCGGGCCAACCAAATTGCTGCCGTTTTCGCAGCTCTACGGTCCGGGCTATCTGGCCTTCCACCAGGATGATCACCGGGCATGGTTCGAAGAGAACTATGTGCAGCTGCCGCTTGAGAAGGGGGATGCTGTGTTCTTCAATCCAGCCCTGTTTCACGCGGCGGGCGAAAACCGAAGCGCGGATACGCTGCGGCTGGTGAACTTGCTTCAGGTGTCTTCGGCGTTCGGACGTGCCATGGAAGCAGTGGACCGGGCGGCAATGTCCGAAGCGGTGCTGCCCGCGCTCATCGCGCTGAAACAGGCGGGGCGGTTGAGCAAGGCCGAGGTGCACGCGGCCATTGCGGCTTGCGCCGAGGGGTATCCGTTTCCCACAAACCTCGACACCGATCCTCCGGTCGGCGGCAACGCGCCGGCAAGCCAGGCCGATCTTTTGCGAGAGGCCGTTGAGCAGGGCGCATCTGGCGCGGCGTTTGCGGCGTCCTTGTCCGCACTCAAAAACCGACAGGCCGCCTGAGGCAGTGTCAAAGATCGACCGCCCCCACCGGGGCGGTCGGCTGAGGTCGCCGACCAGTCTGCCGGATAGCCACAAATACAAGACCGGCCCAACCCGCTTTGAGCGCACGCGGGACCGGCAAAGGCACCAACGCAACCTAAGAAAGCGAAGGATAACAGCGACATGCGAATTCTCTTCACCGGCGGATCGGGCAAGGCGGGTCGCCACGCCGTCGCCTTTCTGGCCGAGCGCGGGCACCGCGTCTTGAATGTTGACAAAGTCGCCTTGGGCCATCCGGGGGTGAGTGACCGGTTGGCAGACATCACCGATGCAGGCCAGATGTACGACATCTTCGGGGCCTATGCCGGATACGATGAGTTGGAGCCGGGCACGGGCGTTCCAACCTTCGATGCCGTTGTCCACTTTGCGGCCGTTCCGCGCCTGCTGATGACCTCGGACAATGAATGCTACCGGGTTAACACGCTTGGGACGTACAACGTCATCGATGCCGCCGTGAAGTTCGGTGTTCGCAAGATTATCTTTGCGTCGTCTGAGACCACCTACGGGATCTGCTTTGCCGATGGAGAGCGCAAGCCCGAGTACCTGCCTATCGACGAAGAACACCCCGTGGTTCCGGAAGACAGCTATGCCATGTCGAAAGTCGTGAACGAAGTCACGGCGCGGTCGTTCCAGCGCCGCTCTGGCTTTGACATCTACGGATTGCGCATCAACAACGTGATCGAGCCGCATGAATACGCGCGCGACTTTCCCGGCTACGTTGCAAACCCGGACCTCCGTCGCCGCAACATCTTTGCGTATATCGACGCACGAGATCTTGGGCAGATGGTGGAGTGCTGTTTGAACACCGATGGCCTTGGGTTTGAGATCTTTAACGTCTCTAATGATGACCACTCGGTGGATTTGACGACGCAGGCGCTTGTGGAACGCTACTATGCGGGTGTGCCCGTGGCGGAGATGGACAGCACTGAGACGTTCTACGCCAACAAGAAGGCAAAAGAGATGCTGGGTTTTGCGCCCAAACATAGCTGGCGGACGGAGCTTTCCGGCTAGCGTCTATCCTGCAGACCGGCACTTTATTGGCACGCGGGGCAGGGGGCCCGCATGGCACGACGCTTCCCATTGGAATGTGGGTGAGCGGATTTTCAACGCGCTGTCGTGTCCTGTGCGCGCCAGCTATCCCCGTGATAGAACTCGAACTGTGTACACCCATCCCGAGGTTTGCCGCGGGCCGTCTGACTTGGCGGCCCGCGGCGGCCTTCAAGCAAGCACCAATTTGACATGTCTGATGCTCTGACAGTTCCGGATTTCATCACCTTTACCCTTGGCATGATCGTCTACTTTGCCGGGGCAGCACTCACAAAACGCATTCGTGTTCTGCGGGATTTTAACATTCCCGAACCGGTGACTGGTGGCTTTGCAGCGGCGCTTGCGGTTTGGGCGTTCGTTGCGATTGCCCAGCGCTCGGTCGCGTTCGAGCTGGACACCCGCGACCATCTACTGGTGGTTTTCTTCACGACGATCGGTTTGAACGCACGGGTTTCCGATCTGGTTCGGGGTGGCAAACCGTTGCTGATCCTCCTCGTGCTGACGATCCTCTTCATGGTGCTTCAGAACGTGGTCGCGCTCGCGGGCGTATCGCTCTTTGGCATGCCACCTTCGGCATCGGTACTGGTCGGCTCCGCGGCGCTCATTGGGGGACACGGCACCGCCATCGCCTGGGGGCCCGAGATTGCGGCGCGCGGGGTCGAAGGCGCGGCCGAGATCGGGGTGGCGGCCGCCACCCTTGGCCTGATCTTCGCTGCCCTGATCGGCGGTCCGATTGCGCGCTTTCTTATCGAAGGCAACAAGCTTGAGCCGCGGGATGCGGATGCAGACCCTGTCGTCGGCGTGGGTTTCGACGACTCGGCGCAAGCAAACCTAGATTACGTGGGCTTCATGCAGGCGATGGTCACGATCCACCTCGCGGTCATCATCGGGTATTTCTCGCATCAGGTCATTTTGGACGTGGGCATCCGCCTACCCCTTTTCGTGCCGTGCCTGATCGCCGGTATCGTACTGGCGAATCTGCAACCTTACGTGTTGCCAAAGCTGCCAGAGGTGCGCGGCACGCCGGTTCTTGCCCTGATCTCGGAGTTCGCACTCAGCGTTTTCCTCGCCATCTCGCTCATGAGCATGCAGCTCTGGACGTTGGCGGGCTTGGCAGGGCCGCTCTTTGTCGTCATCGGTTTGCAAGTGCTGTTGGCGCTGGCGTTTTGCATCTGTGTCCTGTTTCCGGCAATGGGCCGCAATTACCGCGCGGCGGTGCTGTCGGCGGGGTTTGGCGGCTTTGCGTTGGGGGCCACGCCCACGGCGATTGCCAACATGACCGCCGTCACCAAACGCTATGGGCCGTCCCCATTGGCCTTCGTGATCTTACCGCTCGTGTCGGCCTTCTTTGTCGATCTGGCCAACGCAATCGTCATCCAGTTCTTTGTCAGCCTCTGACGGCGTGGCCGCCGGCTACGACATGGCGGCCTTCGCGTCGGCCGCGGTGCCATAGCTTGGCAGATCCGCCAACTGCTTACCATGCGCCGCCATCAGCGTATCGCGTACAAAGGCAATATGCGCGGTCTCTTCGATGATCTCAGCGAGGTATTGCGCTGCCATCAGCGTCTTGCCGACGCCAATAGTCCCATGGTTTGCAAGCACTGCGGCCCGCACGTCCACATCGCGAAACACGGGGCTGATCTCAACATCGGTCTGTGGCCCGCCATTGGCAGACAGCGGGATAAGCGGCATGCGCCCGATCTTTTCGATGGTTTGGACGGTCAAACAAGGGATCTCAATGCCGGCGCTGGCGTATCCGGTTGCCCAGGGGCTGTGGCAATGGACGATTGCGTTGATGTCGTCGCGGATGCGGTAGAGGTCGAGGTGAAAGTCGAGATCCTTGGACGGCTTGAGCCCCTCGGCGCCGGGCAGGATGGTCCCTGAGAGTTCGACAACTTGCAGGTTGTCGCGGCGACATTCGGCGAAGCCAATGCCGGACGGTTTGATGATGATCGCATCGCGGGCGTCCAGACGAACCGACAGGTTGCCCCCGGCATTCGTCTGCAGCCCCTGGTCAAAACAACGCCGGGCGCTCGCAATCAGGGCGTCCATTTTGTCGAACAGGTCCGGGAAGCGGGCAGTGTCAGCCATCGGGCATCCTTTCTAAAAGCGCGTTAACAGCGGCCGCTGCCGTTTCTTCCGCATTGATGTGGTGGGGCAGGCGGGTGACGCCGTAGGCACGCGCCTCGCGTTCCAGAACGCGGGCTGCGGTTTCGCGCAATTCTGGCGCCTCGATTGCGCCGCCCGGGCGATCTTCGTGGCTGAAGCCGCCCATGGGGATCAGCATCTGGCAGGGCCCTTTCGCATGGTTGAGTTCCGCGGCAAGCGCTTGGGCCTGATCCACCATCTCCGCCTCGGTCAGAACAACATGGGTAAAATGTCCGGAATGCTGGTAGTGCGGGCGTGCGCGATACGTTTCCGGCACCGTTTCCAGCGCCCCAAGACCTACGAAGTTCAACGCACCGGGCAGTACTACGCGGGGCAGGGCGTCCGCCGCGCGAAAGCGGTGCGGCATCGGTACGTGCGCCCCGGCAAGCCGCAGCCGCCCCAGTTCGTGGACGTTGAGGTCGATCACCCCGGCCGCACCGCCCTCTTGCACGAAACGGGAAAACGCCGCCCCGCCATACCCGTTGGCATGGAACACGGTCGCATCCATTCCCCGCGCATCCAGCCCTTTGGCAATCGCAGTGCCAGCGGGGCCGGTTGCCCCAAGGGTTGTCACCGCGATATTCGGGCGTGCCTCCTGCGGCAGATTGGTGGACTTACTTAGGCCCTCGACCATTGCAGCAGCATTCTCAAATGTCTGCCGTAGCATGGGGTTCAACCCCTCGATGTCGCAAAGCGTCGGGACAAGGGTGATCGCGCTGTCCGCCAGTGCCGCCCGCGGATCGAAGGCGAGCGTCGTGATCAAAACCTTCGGATAGGCCGCGGGAAGGGCGCGTAGTGCGCCCAGCACGATCTCGCCCCCCGTACCGCCGCCAAGGCCCATCGCGACCTCGCAACTGCTGCATTGCGCTGCAACGTGGCGCGCCGCCGCTTCGGCCCGCTCGGTCATCCGCGCGAGCTTTTCGGGCGATGACAGAACCTGCCCACCTGCACCTAGTGACACGTCGACAAGCTCTATCGCAAAACCGCGTCGGCCAAGCGCCCCGGCAAGGTAGTCCATCTCAGCTCGTTTGGTTTCAACCGTCCCAATCAAAAGGACCCGCGGCATACTCAGCCCTTCACAGCTCCGGCTGTCATGCCAGTGATGATCTGACGTGACGCGAACAAGGTGAACAAGATTGGCGGAATGGCAAGCAACATGCCGGTCGCAAAGATTGTGCCCAAACCGTCAAACTCGCTCGCGTTGTTCACGATCAGGATCGGAACGGTCATCGTATCGCGATCCGCCAGCGCCGAGGCCAGAAGGTATTCGTTCCAGGCGATGCGGAAGGTGAAGATCGAGGCGGCGGCAAGGCCCGGCTTGATCAGCGGGAGAACCACCATGAAAAAGGTCTGGAACGGCCCCGCACCATCCACCCGCGCAGCCTCTTCAAGCGAAGGCGGCACCTGAACGATGAAGCTTTGCAGGATCCAGATCACAAAGGGCAGGTTCATCGCCACGTAGATCAGGATGATGCCAGAATGCGTGCCTGCCAGGCACACATCACCGCGCCCGCCGAAGGTGTCGCGGATCCATTCGCCAAGCCCATAGTCGTTGTCGAGGCAAAAGGCGTTGTTCCAAAGCCCGAACACCGGCACCAGAAGAACCGCTGGCGGTATCATCCGAACCGCAAGTGTCGACAACGACAGGCTATCGCGCCCGAGGAACCGAAACCGCACCAGGGCATAGGCCGCCATGCAGCCCAAGATCAGCGTCAGCGCCGTCGAGATAAGCGCGATGATGATGGAGTTGACAAAGGCGCCGCCGAACCGGATCTGGCAAAACCGCAGGTGATCGGGCTCGTACCACAAAATATCGCATAGGGCGGTCTCGTAGTTCTGGATCGTGGGCATAAACAATAGCCCGCCAGCCCCGCTTGTGATGTCCACGTCCAGCTTGAGTGAGTTGGTCAACAGCAAGAGAACCGGCCCGACGGACATTAAGATGAGCACAGCGATGAGTGCGTAGAAGGCCGGGTTCTGCCGATCGTAGCTGGTGTCTGACATCGACCTAACCCTCTTCCTCAGCGGTGAATTTCAGGCGCCGCGACCGCGCCTCTTGCCAGCGGGTGAAGGCAAACATACCCAGCGTCAGGACCATCAGAAGCATCAGCAGGTAGTTCGACATTGCCGCCGCCTCACCCAGTTCCCGAAACTCTCGCGCCGTGCGGGCAATGCGCAGGGCCAGGATCTCGGTCGACAGACCCGGTCCACCACCCGTCAGGACAAGGATGACCTCAAGCACCTTGAAGGCGTCGATCAGACGCAACAGCATCGTCACGATCAGCACCGGCATCATCAACGGCAACTTGATGTGGACGATTTGCTGCCAGGCGGTGGCGCCGTCGATGCGCGCCGCTTCAAGGGTTGAGCGCGGTAGGGATTGCAACGCTGCGAGCGAGAGAATGAAAATGAACGGCGTCCATTGCCAGATGTCGGCGATGATGACGCTCAGCAGTGGGTTTTGCCCCAGCCAGTCGACCTTTGGCAGGCCGATGCTTTCCAGAAAGCGATTAAATGTGCCGTAGGTGGCGTGGAACATGTACCGCCAGACGAGGCCCACGACCACGGGCGCGATCATCATCGGCAGGATAAAGAGCGTTCGCAGCACCGACATTCCGCGGATGTTGCGATCCAGAAGAAGTGCCAGACCAACCCCCAGCACCATCTCGACCGCGACGACGGTGAAGGCAAAAATTAGGGTGATCCAGAAACTTGTGTGGAAGGCCGCGTCGCCCAAGAGCTTGATGTAGTTGCCGAGACCGATGTAATCCGCCTCGCCCAGGCTCTGGCTCGGATCCCAGTCATGGAAGCTGCCCCAGACCATGTAGGCGATGGGGTAAAACAGCGCCAGGATCATCACCAACCCTGCGGGCGCGACGAACATATAGGGTGTCAGACGATTGAGAGATGTGCGGGACACGTGCGTCGACCTTCTAGGCGCCTTGGGTGCCTCTGGCCGCCCCCATAAGCGGCGGCCAGAGACCAGGGAGGATCCCAGCGCAGCGCGCCGGGATCGCATCCGGCATCACTGCCAGATGTAGTAACCCTCTTCTTCCATCAGGGCGCGGGTGCGTTCGGCGATCCCATCAAGTGCTTCCTGAATGTCGAGGTCATCGGTCAGGACCTGACTCATGGTCGTGCCGATGTCGGCGTTGATCTTGCCCCAGGCCGGGATGATCGGGCGCCAGTCCGGATCGGCGAACTCAAGCGCTTCACCAAAGGTCGCGGACCACGGGAACTTCGCGTTCAGATCGGCGTTCTGATAGGTCGAAAAACGCGATGGGTTGCCACCGGCCATTGCCACGGCAAGGTCACCCTCTTTCGATGTGAGCCATTGCATCAGAAGGAAAGCGGCTTCCTTGTTCTCGGCATTCGCGGGAATGCCCAGCCCGAAACCGCCGGTCTGACTTGCGCGCATAACGCCCATGGGGTGCATGGCATAGCCCACGTTGCCGACGACCGTGCTGCGGCTTGCATCCTGGAAGGTTGGCGCAAAGGCGATGGAATCAAGGAACATCGCGGCTTGGCCTTGGGCAAAGGCGTTTGCAGCCTCTGCCGGACCAAAGGCCGACGACCCTTCGGGCCCGCAATCGACGATCTGCTTAAGCGCCTCGGCGGCTTCAACGCCTGCTGCGTTATTGATGATCGGGCCCCAGGCTTCGTCAAACACCCGGCCCCCCAGCGGTGCGAGGTGCAGAAGGAAAGCGTGGCTTGCCTGGTGGCCAGACGCCGCGCGGGAGGCGACGCCGCCCATGCCGGGTTCAACCTCTGGGATCGTGCAGGCCGCGTCGAGCAGTTGCTCGTAAGTTTCGGGTACCGCGATGCCATGCTTTTCAAAGATGTCTTCGCGGTAGAACAGGACCGAGGTTTCCGAACCGAAGGGCAGACCATAAAGCGACCCGGTTGGTCCCGGCAGATACCCTTTCGTCCCGCCGGCCACGCCGATGTTCTGGACATAGCCGTCGATCAGATCGTCTGCTTCATAGTTCGGATCGGCGAGCTTGGGGTTCATGAAGTACTTCGCCAGATTGTCGAGCTGATCGGCAAAGACGTAGTCAGCCTTCGAGAACACCACATAGGCGATCAGGTCATAGGCGCCCTCGTCAAGCGCCAGCTCAAGCGTCTGCCGCTCGCGCATGTCGAGGTACGGCAGCATATCGACTTCAACTTCGATGCCGGTCTGTTCGGTGAACTGCGGCAGCACCTCCATCACGGCATTGTAGTGCGGGTGCGCGGGGAAGTTCACAACCAGCGTTGTGCCAGCGTATTCGTCATACGGGCCCCCGTGGCCTCCGGCAAAGGCGGCGCTGGCCACGGCAAGGCCAGCCACCATCGTCGTGGTCTTAAGTAGGTTCAGCATGGTTTCCTCCCAGTTGCTGATGTGTCGGGCGTCAGAGCGCCCGTTCGGTCTTATGATCAAAGAGATGCAAGCCCTCTGGCCGGGCGGCGAAGCGCAATGTCTCGCCTAGGGCGATTGGCGTTTCGGACTTGATCTCGACGGTCACGCGTGCGGGCCCACAGTCGCAAATCAGCACCGATTGCGCGCCGACGTATTCGGACACGACCACTTGCAGGTCAAAAGATGTTTCCGCGTCGGCCTCCGGCGCGTACTCCAGATCGGACGGGCGCACGCCCAGGACAACGGAGTCACCGCCGTGGCGCTTGGCCCGCGCGGCCAGATCATCGGGAAGGCGCAGGCGAAAGCCCGCGCCGCTCGCAAACAACGCACCGGCTTCATCCACCAGACTGGCATCTAGGAAATTCATGGGCGGTGAGCCAAGGAAGCCTGCGACAAACCGGTTCACTGGATTTTTGAACAGCTCTGCCGGCGTGCCTTGTTGTTGGATATGCCCGCCATGCATCACGACGATCCGATCGGCCAATGTCATCGCCTCGATCTGATCATGCGTCACGTAGATCATGTTTTTCTCGACGTTCTGGCGCATCAACGCCAGCTCTGCGCGCATTTGGCCGCGCAGCTTGGCGTCAAGGTTTGACAGTGGCTCGTCAAACAGGAACGTGCCCGCATCGCGGCAAAGCGCCCGACCCATTGCCACCCGCTGACGTTGGCCGCCCGACAATTCGCCCGGCTTGCGCGATAGAAAGTCTGACAGCCCCAGCATCGCCGCGACGTCTTTTACTTTCTTGTCGATCTCTCCCTGCGGACGCTTTTGCAGGCGGAGCGAGAAGGACATATTTTTGGCAACGTTCATATGCGGGTAGAGCGCATAGTCCTGAAACACCATCGCGATATCGCGATCCTTAGGATCGAGATCCTTCACCGACTTGCCATCCATGGTGATATCGCCGTCCGAGACCGACTCAAGACCGGCGAGCATGCGCAGCGTTGTCGATTTCCCGCAGCCAGACGGCCCGACCAGAACGGTGAATTCATTTTCCGCCATATCAAGGTCGATCCCGTGAAGGACCTCGACGGCGCCATAACGCTTCACCAGCTGTTCAAGCCGAATTTCGGGCATCGAATCCCTCTCCTCCACGTTGATCTAGTTTTCTGTATCCAAAACAGAAAGTAAATATCCAAATTTGCAAACTCGGGAGGCGAGGTGTATCATGGGCCCAGTAATAGGGTGATCTCATAGATGAACGAACACGCGCCACGCACCAGCCGAAGCACTGCGGTTCAACGCATTGAATCCGCTCTTATGGAAGATATTGCCAGCGGCGTATTGCAGCCGGGCGAACGGCTTGACGAGGTTAAGCTGACCGAGCGGTTCGGGGTGTCGCGCACGCCAGTGCGCGAGGCGCTGACACGTCTGACGGCGCAAGACATCCTGGTTCAGGGCGAAAAGCGCGGGGTGCGCGTCGCAGAGTACACGCGCGAAGAATTGGCGCAAATATTTGAAGCAATGCATGAAATCGAAGCCACATGCGCGCGGATCGCGTCGCAGCGCCTGTCGCTTTTGAGCCGGGCCGAGATTGAGCGTGCGCAGGCTGGCTGTGTTTCCGCGGCCGAGAGCGGTGATTTCCATCGCTACATGCGTGCCAACGAACGGTTTCACCAGGCGATCTATCGCGCAACCGGCAACCCCTACATTGCCGAGATCGCCGCGGACTTTCGGCGTCGGACGGGCCCGTTCCGCGCCAAGAAATTCGCTACCCGAGCAGACCTTATTGCGTCGGCCGAGAGCCACGAAGAGCTGATTGCGGGAATTTTTTCCGAGGATTCAAAGACCGCATCTGACGGTATGCGGGCGCATATGACCGAGAGTTTCCTGCGAACGCTTGAGGCGAACTGACACCATATTCCGGGTTTGGACTTGCGCGTGCATTCATTTGAGTGCTTTTGTATGCAAAACGCGAGTCACCACCTGGGGAGGGCCCGATGGGCGTGCAGGAAACCAAGATCTACCCAATCAATACAGGATGGCTCGAGGCCGACCTTGGGACGTATATTTTCTGGAAAGGGCCGGCGGGGAAGAAGTACTGGAACCCAGTTTACTGCCACTACGTAGACACGGGCGAGCACAAGATCCTGATAGACACGGGCCTCTGCGATGAAGAGCGCGCGACCAAGTACCACCACAAGTGCGACAAGCGGGGCTGCCTTCAGGTGCACGAGCATCTTCAGCAAAAGCTTGGCGTGCACCCCGACGAAATCGACGCAATCGTCTTTACCCACCTGCACTGGGACCACGTGCAGAACATGAAGGAATTCAAGAACGCCCGTTACATCGCCCCAAAGGCCGAGATCGAAATGGCGTTCAATCCATTGCCGCTTTACTACCGCACCTACGAAAGCGGCTACCTCGGGATCGAACCCGCCTATAGCGGCTGCGTGTTCGAGGCGGTTGCTGATGAGTGTGAAGTGCTGCCCGGGATTACGATGTTCCATACGCCCGGCCATTCGGTCGGCCATATGGGGGTGACCGTTGCCACCGCGATGGGCGACATCGTCGTCGCTGGCGACGCGATCTTTGTTGAGCGCAACCTGGAACCCAACCCGGACGAGGGCTGGCGGTATTGGGTGCCCGCGCGGTTTGTGAACTCCTACGAAGGGTGGAAATCGGTTGAAGAGATCGACAAGCGCGCTGACTACGTCTTGCCCTGTCACGACGCAGAGGCCAACGAACGCTCGGACGTGTTTCCCTATGAAGGCATGCCGTTGCGCAAGCGCCGCCAACACATTCCCGGTTTGAAATTCTACTTCGGTGACATGCCTGCGGGCACCGTTGCAAAAGCGGCTCCTGCGATGTCAGAGGCCGAGGCGAAGACCTATCTGGCCGGGCTGAAGCACCCCAAGGATATGGCTGAAAGCTGAAGACATGACGCGGCGTCTCGCCACGCTCACCGAAGTAGCAGACCGGTTCGATGCGATCGTCCTCGATCAGTGGGGTGTCCTCCACGATGGGACGGTCGCCTATTCAGGGGCGGTCGCTTGCCTTCAACGCCTACGCGCCACCGGATCCCGGCTCGCCGTCCTGTCAAACTCGGGCAAACGCGCGGCGCCGAACCAGGATCGGATCTCGGGGATGGGCTTTGCGGCCGATCTCTTCGACGCGGTCATGACGTCGGGCGAAGCGCTCTGGCAAGATGTCGCGGCGGGCCGGGTGGCAGAGACTGTGCTCTTCGCGATCGAACGCGCGCCGGGTGACGCGGCAGCCTGGGCCGAGGGGCTGGGCGTCACCTTTGTAGACCGGCCAGAGGATGCGCAGGCCGTGCTCTTGATGGGGCTACCCGATGGCGCGCAGCACGCGGACTTCGCGGACGACCTGGATATTGCGAGGAGTCAAGGCATTCCGGTTCTTTGCACCAATCCCGATCGGGCTTCGCCGCGGGCGAATGGTGAGATCGTCCTTTCGCCCGGCGCCTTGGCCCACGCCTACGCAGAGGCCGGCGGCACGGTGCGGTTTTATGGCAAACCGCATGGCCCGGTGTTCAGTGCGCTTGAAGCTGCGCTTGGGGTTGCCCCGGAAAGACTGCTCATGGTCGGTGACAGCCTGGAACACGATATCGCTGGCGGCCACGCGGCTGGCTGGTCAACCGCGTTCGTGGAAGGGGGCCTCCATGCCGGCCGCTTTGTAGGCCCTGATCCAGACGCGGCGCTTGTCCGACTTGTCGCCGAACAAGGCACGCCATCCCCGGATTTTACTCTTTCGAGGCTAGAATGAACCTGTCGAAACCCACCGAATTTGCGGCCTTCTGCGCGCTTTCCGCCCGTCTCGGCCAAGACCCGCTGCGCGTTCAAGGCCCGGGCGGGAACACATCGATCAAGTCCGGCGGGGTCATGTGGATCAAAGCCTCGGGCACCGAATTGGCGGATGCCGAGACAAAGGACATATTCGTCCCTGTTGATCGGGCAGCCGCGCTTGCTGAGGCCCAGGAAACCGCCGGGGATGGAAGCTGCAAAGCCACCGTCCTCGACCCCCAAAACACGCTGCGCCCCTCGATTGAAACCACCTTTCACGCGGCGCTCGATTGGGATGTCGTCGCGCACACCCATTCGATCGCGACCCTGACACACGGCGTGTCTGTCGATGGCCGCAAGGCGGCGCGAGAAAAGCTTGCCGGACTGCCCGCAGCCTTTGTTCCTTATGCGAAACCGGGCTTGCCACTCACGCGTGAAATCCTGGCCCGTGCTGAGGCGCAAACGCAGGTTTTTGTGCTCGAAAACCACGGTTTGATCGTCTGTGGCCCTGACGTTGCAGCGACAGAGGCGCTGATGGAAGAAGTCGAAACGCGTCTTGCCATGCCTGATCTCCGGGGCAACAGCGACCGTCCCCAAGTGGCTGCACCAGAAGGGTTTGACTGGGCTGAAGAAAGCTGGATTGCGGGGGATACGCGTGCTGCCGCGCTGGCGCGCGCCGGGTCCTACTACCCCGATCATGTGGTCTTCCTCGGGCCAGCGCTGCCGCCAGCGGATCATGGCGGTGCGCCGCCCGCCGTGCTTGTCGAAGCGGTGGGCATTGCGCTGCGCAACGGGGCCACGCCGTCGCAAAAGGCGATGCTGCGGTGTCTGTCTGATCTGCTCGCGCGGCTCCCCGAGGATTGGCCGCCGCTGCCCATCGGCGAAGCGGCGGAGGCCGAGCTTCTGGATTGGGATGCCGAGAAGTACCGCCAAGCCCTGGCAGCACGGTCGTGACGGGCCTCGCCCTCGGCGTTGATCTTGGTACTTCTGGCGTCCGATCTGCGGTGTTGGATGACGCCGGAGACTTGGTCTCTTCTGCGCGCTCCAGCTACGGCCCTCGCGCCGATGACTATCGCGACCCCGAACGCTGGTGGTCGGCCGTCTCGGACTGTTTGCTGAGGCAATGCGCAGCGCTGAAAGCGGCAGGCCGGTCCATGGACGAGGTCTCGCGCATCGCGGTGGACGGAACGTCTGGCAGCCTGGTGTTGACCAACAGCGCGCTTGCCCCAGTGACCCGGGCGCTCATGTATAACGACACCGGTTTTGAGGCTGAGGCGGGCCAGATCGCGCAACATGCACCCGATCCGCATATTGCCCGAGGGTCCGGCTCCGCATTGGCGCGCGCCCTGCATCTCGCGGCGAAGGATACGGACAACCGGGCGCGCCACCTCTTGCATCAGGCCGATTTCGTTGCGGCCCGCCTCATCGGACGCGGTGGGTTTTCCGATGTGAACAACGCCTTGAAAACCGGCGGTGACCCTGCGACCTGCAGTTGGCCGGATTGGATGGATGGGCTCTTGCCGCCCAGTCTCTTGCCCGCGCTCCTGCTGCCGGGCGCCGCCATTGCAGAGGTCTCAGCCGAGGTTGCGGCCCAATTCGGCCTCTCCCCCCGCGCCGCCGTGCATGCGGGCACAACCGACAGCATCGCCGCGTTTCTCGCAGCCGCGCAACCGCAGCCCGGGGCCGCGGTCACATCCTTGGGCACGACCCTGGCGATCAAGCTTTACTCGGACGTACGCATTGATGCCCCAGAGGTTGGTCTATACGCCCACCGGATCGGCGAGGGGTGGTTGGTGGGCGGTGCCTCAAACACGGGCGGTGGTGTTTTGAAGTCCTTTTTTTCGGGGGATGACCTTGCGGCGCTGTCCCAACAGATCGATCCCGACCAACCCTCCGAATTAGACTATTACCCATTGCCGAGACCCGGCGAACGCTTCCCGATCAACGATCCAACGCTCCTCCCGCGACTTGACCCGCGCCCGGCGGATCCGGTCGAGTTCCTCCACGGGTTGCTTGAAGGCATGGCGCGGATCGAACGCCTGTCTTACGAGACTTTGCAAAAGCAGGGTGGTCCGTACCCAGAACAGGTCATCACAGCAGGGGGCGGCGCGCAAAACGCCGCCTGGCGCCAAATCAGGGCACGTGTTCTTGGCGTTCCGGTCCTGACTGTTGCGACCACTGAGGCGTCGATCGGGACCGCAAAGCTCGCCCAATCCGGCGCGTGACCTAAACGCCTTCTGTGGAACGTTGAAGTGTTCCAGAGCCACGCTCCCTGAACGCATCCCGTTGGCCTGCGGCCATTCTTCCCGCCAATAGGGGTGGCAACGCCCGCCAAAAATTGCGAGGGTCGACGGCCAAAAACAGGGAGGAGGACCCCGGCCCATGGCCGAACTTTGGAGCGGTTTGGCGCAGGCGTTCTGGCTGATTGTCACCGCGGACGCCGAATTGGTCGAGATTGCGCTGCGCTCACTTCAGGTGACGTGCACCGCGCTTTTGCTGGCCTGCCTGATCGCCTTGCCGCTCGCCGCCATGCTCGCGGTGCGGCGGTTCCGCTGGCGGCGCGCCGTCATCGCGGTGCTGAACGCGCTTATGGGGTTGCCGCCCGTGGTCGTCGGGCTGGTTGTCTATGTCATCCTCTCGCGGTCGGGGCCCTTGGGCGTGCTCGGGCTGCTCTTTACCCCAACGGCGATGATCATCGCGCAGATGATCATCATTGTGCCGCTCATCGCCAGCATCGCGCACCAATCGCTGCGCGATCTTTGGCACGACTACCACGATCTTCTGATCTCGATGAACGTCAGCCAAAGCCAGAAGATGCGCACGCTCCTGTGGGATGCGCGGCGGGCGCTGTTGACCGCGGCGCTTGCGGGGTTCGGACGTGGTATCGGGGAGGTCGGCGGGATCATGATCGTCGGCGGAAATATCGATCACGCGACCCGCGTGCTCACCACCGCGATCGCGCTGGAAACCGGACGGGGCGAGTTTGCACTGGCACTTGCTCTGGGCTTTGTCCTGATCGCGCTAACGGTTCTCGTCAACGTCTGCATCCATTGGCTCAGCCAGACTGAGCGGGAGGGCCGGTGGTGAGCGATCTGTTCCCCCTCGTGGTCACCGATGCGGCTACTCAGCGGCGTGGCAAGCGGCTGGTCGGACCGGTGTCGCTGACACTGCTGGGCGAGAGCTGCGTTGTCGTAATCGGGCCGAACGGGTCGGGCAAGACGACACTGCTGCGCCTGCTGCACGGTGCGGCGCGTTTGACCGAGGGTAGCATTGCCTGGGCGTGCGGTCTGGACGCCGCGCGCGAGCAGCAGAGCTTTGTGTTCCAACGCCCGATCGTTCTGCGCCGCTCGGTAATGGAGAACATCATCTATCCCCTGCGCATGCGCGGTGTCGCGAAGAAGGCGGCGCTCGGGCAGGGCGCGGTCTGGGCCGAACGCGTCGGGCTGCAGGATATGCTCGAACGACCCGCAACGGTTCTGTCCGGCGGGGAACAGCAGAAACTTGCGCTAGCACGCGCGCTGATCACCGAACCGGGTGTGGTGTTTCTGGACGAACCCTGCGCCGCGCTCGACGGGCGCGCCATGCGCGAGATCGAAGAGATTTTGCAGGACGTGAAGGCATCTGGCACCAAGCTCATCCTGGCGACCCACGACATGGGGCAGGCCCGGCGGCTGGCGGACCGGGTGGTGTTCCTGCTGAATGGAAGGGTACAAGAAACGGGCGCAGCCGCCCCGTTTTTTGACGGCCCCGAAACCGAACAAGCCGCGGCTTTTCTAAGAGGAGACATTGTCGAATGAGATCAATTCTGTTGGCAGGTGCCCTGATGCTAAGCGCCGTGGCGGCGCACGCGACTGAGACGATGCGCATGGCGGTCACCACCTCATTTCACAACTCGGGTTTGGCCGAGGTTCTTTTGCCCGAAATCGCCAAGGATCTTGATCTGGAGGTCCAACTCTTGGTTGTGGGCACGGGCCAGGCCCTGCGCCTTGGTCGCGCGGGCGACGTTGATGCAATCCTTGTGCACTCCCGCGCTGCTGAAGAGGCGTTCGTGGCCGCAGGCTACGCCACCCATCGGCGCGAGGTTATGTATAACGATTTCGTCTTCATCGGCCCGGCCGACGACCCCGCAGGTGTGGCCGATGCCGAAGCGGCCACGGATAGCCTAATGCGCATCGCGCGTGCGGAGGCTGCATTTGTCAGCCGGGGCGACGACAGTGGAACGCATAAGATGGAGCTCAGCCTTTGGGAGAGTGCGGGTCTGGACGCCGGTACGTTCGGTCCATGGTACAACTCGGTCGGTTCCGGCATGGGTGCGGCGCTGAACACCGCTGCGGGGCTGAACGGCTACATCCTGTCTGATCGCGCAAGCTGGCTTAACTTTGGCAACAAGGGCGACCTCGCATTGCTTTACGCGGGGGATCCGGCGCTCTTCAATCAGTACGCCTATCTGCCGGTCAACCCGGACCGCCATGGGCACGTGAAGGCTGATCTGGCCGTGGCGCTTGAAGAATGGCTCACATCGCCGCACGCCGCCGAACTGATCAATGCCTATCAGATCAACGGGGAAACCTTGTTTGTTTTCAACGCAGACGGCGAAGGGTAGGTGGCCTAGCCGTCGTCCAGTGATCCATGGATGGCGAACTGTTCAAGACCCGCATCCTGCGGAGCGATCACCCGATAGGCTTCGCGCACACCAGCCTCGGTCAGCTCCCGCGAGACGGTAAGAAGGGTGTTTGGATCATGCTCGTCGCACAGTGCGGCCATGTGGCTCAGTTCTTCGTGGGCTACGGGCAGAGCGGCCTCAACGTCCGGCGCACCATAGTAGGTCACGAAATGTGCGGCCAAGAGCTTTGCCAGCGGGTCAAGCTCGCTGTCCTGAAGTTCTGTGACCGCGACAAACGTGACGCGTCCGCCGGTTTCAAGCCCGAACCACCCGTTCGCAAAGGCTTGGCGGGCCTTTCCGGTGAGGTCCCCTTCGGTCCAGTTTGAGAATTCAAAACCGCCAGAGACGCACCACTCCCCCGTTTGCGCGGGGCTTGCGAAGACCCTTTGATCGCTCTCGTCGAAGTGAATCGCACGCGCGAGCTTCATGTTACGTCCTCCAACAGGGTGGTCAGCGGTATCAGATGCGTCTCGTTATCGTCCGTGCGCAAGAGCATTCCAAAGTCTTCATCCACGCCAAGAAAAGTGCCGCTCATACCAGACTGCTCAACAACTTCGCCCACGCCATGGGCCAGCCCGCGCCATTCAGCATGCAGCGCGGCTGCACCACCGCTTTCCCACCGCGTGATCCAATTTAGCGTGTGCCGCGCAAAGGCTTCAACCAGATGCGGTGGCTGAACATCCGCGCACCCTTCCGCATAAAGCACTGTGCGATCCGGCACCTCGCCCATGTCATCGCGGTCCGGGATCAGCGGGATCCGAACCCCGACCACGAGCCAGCCGGGCACCGCCCGCGCATCAGTTGTCGAAGCCATAGCCGCCAGCGAACCGCAAGATGCGCCATTCACGCGGATGCCGCCGCTCCACTCAAGATGCACGGCGACCTCGGGTGGGGCGATGGCCCCCAGCGCGTTCTGAAACCCCACGCCACACAGCGGCAACATGATCATCGCTTTTGCAAGCGGCAACTCGGGCGCAAAGACCAGCGCGGCCTGAACTTCGTTTGGCCCCAACGCATAGGCCACCAGACCCGCATCGCAACCCAGTGTTGCGCGGCGGGCCGCATGCCCCAGCGCATCGCCCTTAACCTCTTCGCCCCACATCAGTGGCGGAAATGACAGATCTGTGGTCATGCCGATCCGGCGTCGATCAGGGTTTGTGCAACGGTTTGGAACGCGACCGCGGATGCGCTATCGGGCTGACTGACCGTGATCGGGGCCCCGCCATCCGAAGCCAGCCGGATCTGGCGATCAAGGGGCACTTCAACAAGCAGTGGTACACCCAGCTTGGCGGCTTCGTCGGCGACTCCACCGTGATCGAAGATATGCTCTACATGACCGCAGTTGGAACAGACATGCATGCTCATGTTTTCGATCATACCCAGGATCGGGACGTTCAATTGCTGAAACATATCAACGCCCTTGCGCGCATCGAGCAGCGCAATGTCCTGCGGGGTCGAGACGATGATCGCCCCGTCCACCTGCGCCTTTTGCGCCAGCGTCATCTGCACGTCGCCTGTCCCTGGGGGCAGATCAACCAGCAAGACGTCCAGAGCGCCCCATTGCACTTGCATCATCATTTGCTGCAAGGCGCCCATCAACATCGGTCCACGCCAGACCACCGCCTGATCCTCGTTTGTCATCAGACCGATCGACATCATCGTCACGCCATGGTTGCGCATCGGCAGGATGATCTTTCCATCGGGTGACGCAGGTCGCCCGGACACACCAAGCATCCGCGGCTGCGAGGGGCCATAGACATCGGCGTCAAGCAAACCTACGCGCCGACCTTTCTGAGCAAGAGCACAGGCGATGTTCGCCGACACAGTGGATTTACCGACGCCCCCTTTGCCCGAGGCAATCGCAACAATCCGGTCTACGCCCGGGATCTTCTCTGGCCCCTTGGCCTCCGCGGGTCGTGAGGGTTTCAGATCGGGGGGAGGCGCCTTTTGGGAATGCCCGGTCATCACGATCGAGACCGAGGTAATCCCCTCGAGCGCACCAAGCGCCGCCTCGGCACTGGATTTAACGGCGGTGTAGACCTCTGCCTGGCTGGGCGGAATTTCCATGACAAACCGGACTGCGCCGCTGTCCTCGACGTTCAGGGCACGCACAACGCCGCTCGCCATAATGTCGGACCCGGCGACCGGGTCATCGATCTGTTTCAACGCGGCCTGGACCGCCTCGCGCAAAGTGCTCACCTAGTCGTCCTGGCCTTGGATGGTCCCCGTGACGGTGTGGGTCATGCCCAGTTCAGCGATCGTGATCGTCGCCGTAACCGCGTAGGTCTTGCCCGAGCTTTCGGCATTGCGCACGGCCTCTTCAATCGCTTGCTGCGAGGTGACGCCGACCTGTTTGAGGAACTTGCGCATCGACATGTTGAAATCGTCGCTCATGGGGGATCTCCCTGGATGTGTTGACGGGGCTGCGAGCCCACCACTAGGCTTGGGGTCGCATGGTTCGACTCTGGAAACTGCTGGCTCTCTTACTCGTTTTGCCCTCTCTCGGGTGGGCGGAGGAACGCCGCGCGACGATCCACGCGCCCGATGCGCTGATCGAAACGGGCTTGATGAAACACATCCTGCCGCGGTTCTCTCTCAAGACCCAGATCAAGGTGGACATGGTCGCCGAAGGAGAGGCGCAGGTGGTGCTGGGCGCGTCCGGGCGCGCGCTTTTCAAGGGGGCCGGGCAGGTCTGGCACCTTGATGTGCCCGGGGCTGGTGATCCGTCTGCGGATGCGCTGGCCGGATGGCTGACCTCCGAAGTCGGCACCCGCACGATTGAGAGTTTTGCGCCGGAGGGCGTCGCCCTTTTCGCCTCGCAGGATGACGTCGCGGCGGAGGTTGCGCCGGCAGCCTTCGACGCTGAGGCCGAGGCGGGGCAAGCAGTTGCCCGCGCGAAATGCACGCGCTGCCATGCGGTCGATCAGGAAACGCAGTGGTCGCCCATTGGCTCGACGCCCAGCTTTGCTGTTCTGCGCACCTTCAGTGATTGGGAGGAACGCTTTGTCGCCTTCTACACGCTCAAACCGCACGCGGCCTTTACCCAGATCACGAATCTGACCTTGCCGTTTCCAATCGATCGCCCGTCCCCCATTGCGCCGATCGAACTGTCGCTGGACGAGGTTGACGCGCTCGTGGCCTATGTGGCGGTGTTGCCCGCCGCCGATCTGGGGGAGCCGCTCAAGCATCAGTGATCCTTGCGCTCGCTCAAATAGTCGTCGGTTGTGCGCGGGCGCGGGCGTTCTTTCGACGCAAATGGAGAATCCGCGGAATGCACCTGCGTTGTCACGCGGCAGTTATCGCACATCTGGATCATGCGCAGCTTAGCGGGATCGGCAAACATCGAATGCCCCGTCAGCTTCGCTGTGATCCGCTCCACCGTCGACTTTGAACCGAACAAGACCCCGCACTCGACGCAGGCGAAGGGTTCTTCCTCATTTAGAACCTGTTGCGTCAGCGCCGCCTCGGTCAGGTCGAGCCGTGGTTCAAGCGTGATCGCATCTTCGGGGCAAATCGTTGCACACAACCCGCATTGAAGGCAGGCGTCTTCCTGGAACCTAAGCTGCGGTTTGTCGGAATTGTCGCCAAGCGCGCCTGATGGGCACAGCGACACACAGGACAGGCACAGCGTGCAGCTGTCTTTATTGACCAGAATGGCCCCGTAGGGTGCCCCGTCGGGCAACGGTAGCTGCTCGGCATCGGGGTGCAGCGCGCGCGTCGCCTGTCGGGTGATTTGGCGACGGGTGCCCATGGGGCGCACAGGTGTAACAATGCTGGGGGCAGGGGCCTGATCGAACAAGGCATCGCTCATCGCCTCGGGATCGGAACAGTCCAGAAGCGCCACGCGGTTCGGTTCGGCCAACGCCTGCGCGAGGGCAACCTGGGCTTCGAGGGCTGCTCTGTCCGCGCCGGGACCCGGCATTACCGTGACATCCGCAAATCCGGCGGCGAGCCCGGCCACCATTTCGGCATGGCCGAACGCGCCGATGGCCGACATCTCCAACGGGATCACATCGGCGGGCAGCCCTCGCCCATGGCGCGCGGCGAGTTCGATCATGTCGCGCCCATGGACATCGTGGACGAGTAAGCGTGGATCCTTACCACCGGCGGCCAGGTACGTCTGCGCCAGCGTTTGGACCCGGCGGAATGTCAGATCAACGGGCGGCGCGTCATAGCTGATGGCGCCCGACGGGCACACCGACGAGCACGCGCCGCAGCCCGCGCAGATCATCGGATCGACGCTCACATGATCCCCTGCGGGCACAATCGCGCCGGTCGGGCACAGATCCAGACAGCGCGTGCAACCGGTCTGTTCCGCCCGCGAATGGGCGCAAAGCACCGGCTCTGCCTTGACGTACAATGGCTTCTCAAAGGTTCCCGTCAGATGAGACGCTTCAAGCGCCGCCGCAGCGACACTTGGTGGATGGGCCGGGTCTGCGCGCATATATCCCTCGCGCTTCTCGGGAGCGGGAAACAAGGCCGGCCCGCCCCGCAGATCGAGAATGATATCGCAGGACGATTGCCCGCCGTCACGCGGGGGGCTGAGGCTGCGCGCACCGCGACCGCCTGGGATCACTTGCTGCAAGCCGTCGATGACAACCTCGAATTGGCCTAACGCGCCCGAGGCGCGGCGCAGGTGCCCGACGACCACGTCGAAGGCACGCGTATCAGGAACTTCCGCACCGGGAGACAGCAGGACAGTGACGTTCAGAAATTCCTTGAGCTGATCCGCCGCAGCAAGCGCCACCTCTTCCGGGCCCAGGATCAGGCATATACCTTGGGACACAACGTCGACCGCCTTATGCGGCACAGCGGGCAAGGCGGCTTCGGCCAAAAGCGCGGCCATCTTGGGCGCGGTTTCGCGGGTATCCGATGTCCACCCACCGCGGTCCCGGATATCGACAAGCCCGGGTGTGGCCACCTGCAGATCATCGGCCAACGCCTCAAACGTCGCGGCTTCTTGTGTGCAGCATATGATTGCGTCGCCGTCGCGAAGCGCTTTGGCGGCAAGGTCAATCTGGTTGGTGCAAAGCGCCGCGCAGGGCGCTTTCACATCCATGCCCGTCGCCTCACTCAGCGCTTTGGCATCGACGTTTTGCGTGCCCAGACATGTGCACGTCAGAACCGTTTTGGACATTGATGTCTCCTCCCTGGCGCGCGGCTTGGTCCATGGATCAGCGTCCTCGGCGCAAATCCTAGCCACAGAATGCGGGGGACCACAAATCGTTAAAGTGCCGCGCCGGATAAGCCCTTGCACGGGCGTGAGAAAATTCCTTAAAGCATTGGCTTTCCGACAAAAAAAGTCGGTTATTAAAGGCGTCTCTGCGTCAAAATGTGCCGCCCGAAGCTCGCGCGCGTATTCTATCGTATACCTCAGCGCGCACCCATTCCGTCATGTTTCGTGACAGATCGGCACGTGTGGAGGAGGACACGTTCGGATGATCCACAATCCGAAAGCCTATCGGATTTGGCGCGTTGGCGTGGTCATGAGACGTGCGCCCGGGCTGACCCGTTGGGTCAAGTGGAATTGGACCGTGACCTCTGTATTACCGGGCGCCGCTCCTGCCGACTGGGTGCTGCTTCGGTCCGAGGGCGAGACGGCAGAATACCACGCCGGAACGCTGTCCATCGAACTTCACGGAGCCGAGACCGAAGCATACCTGCACGAGTTGTCGGCGGCGGAACCGAGCGTTTATGTGGTTTTGCGCGAAGGGATGGGTGACGCGCCCTATGAATTGGTGCTCGCCACCGTGTCCCCCTACGAGGCGCAGGATTACACCGACAGCGGTGAAGAGCTCGTCGAAAAGGTTGCGATGCCGGATCTTCTGCGCGCCTGGGTCGAAGATTTTGTCGAGACGCATCACGAGGAAGAAGTGTTCGTGAAGCGCAAGCGCGAGAAGAAGCGCATTGACCTGGTGCAGGACGGGATCGGCGACCCGCGCATCATCAAGACAGCCGATGTCTACGCCTCTCCTTCGCTGATGCGGAGGCGGGTGCAATGACGGCGACGGATTTCTGGTCGCGCCGCAGGGCGGCGGTTGCACAGGAGGCGCGCAAAGACGCGGCTGTGGAAGAGGGGCGTGTACGCCAGGCCGCCGAGGTTGAGCTGGCGGCCCGCACCGATGAAGACATCTTGGAGGAACTGGGCCTGCCCGAGCCCGAGGCCCTCGAAACCCCGGACGCGGTGCGCGACTTCCTGAAGAGTGCTGTGCCCCAGCGGCTCAAGTCCCGCGCGTTGCGGCGTCTCTGGCGGTTGAACCCGGTGCTGGCCAATCTCGATGGTCTTGTGGACTACGGCGAAGACTACACGGATGCCGCGACCGTGGTCGAACAACTGCAGACGGCTTATCAGGTCGGGAAGGGCATGCTCAAACACGTCGAGGCCTTGGCAGAGGTGGAAGAGGCGCCCGCTGCGCCCACGCCCGAACCAGAGCCGGAAGAAGAGCAGGAAGAAGAGCAGGAAGACATAGCCGTTGTAGTGGCCGAGGCCGCGATTGAGGACGCGCCACCCGTCGCATTGGCCGCGCCGTCTGTCGAACCGCAGCCCGAAGACTTCGGGCCTGCTGCACCGGCCCGCCGGCGCATGGCGTTTTCCTTCCGCGAAACCGAGATCGAGGGGGTCGCATGACCGCAGCCGCAGCCATTACCATTGCGGACGAAGACCGGCTGCGCGCCGATCTCTATAACTTTCTGGGCCTCCTGCTTGCGGCACCGCCCGATGAGATGCTGCTCGCGCAGATCGCAAGCCTGGAAGGCGACGACAGCGATCTAGGGCAGGGCATCACCTCTCTGGCCAAGCTCGCCAAACTGTCAAAGCCGCGGACCATCGAGTCCGAATTCAATACTTTGTTCATTGGGCTCGGGCGAGGTGAGCTACTGCCCTATGCCAGCTATTACATGACCGGTTTTCTCAACGAAAAACCGCTGGCCATCCTGCGCAAGGACATGGCGGCACAAGGACTTGCGCGTTCGGAGTCCGTGTTTGAACCCGAGGACAACATCGCGAGTTTGATGGAGATCATGGGCGCCCTGATCGTGGGGCGTTTTGGTGCTCCGGCGGATCTCGAACGCCAGCGCACGTTCTTCAACAAGCATATCGCCCCTTGGGCGGCGCATTTCTTTGGCGATCTCGAGGCTGCGAAAAACTCGGTGTTTTTCCTGCCGGTCGGCACGGTTGGACGCACGTTCATGGAGATCGAGACCGAAGCTTTCGCGATGGCTTGACGTAACTTCGGCCGCCCTTGGGGCGGTCTCATCCGGCGGGCAACCGCCGCACACCAAAGAGGAGGACCTCTTGATGACCGAGAAGACCGAGGCACCCAAAAAGGGACGCCGCGATTTTCTGAAACTCTCGGCAACCGCAGCGCCCCTGGCCGCTGTCGCTGCCGTTTCGGGCACGGATGCAGCCGAGGCGGCCGAACCCGATCTGTCCCGCGAGACCATGCAGGACACGGCGCATACCCGCGCTTACTACGAATCGGCACGCTTCTAAGGCGCACCTCCGCCGCATCCGGGGCACCGGGCGCAGCACAAACGTATCGGACGACTGGTTGCGTGACGCCCGACTGACCGATGCAGACAGAACACCAAGCGAGCCGGGGTTTCCCGCGCTAGCAAGGAAGGACAGAACATGCTTAGGAAAAAGACCAACGGGGTTGCGCGACGCCCCCAGCGGACTTCGATCCTGTCCGAGGTCGGAAAGACCTCGGTTGACCGGCGCGCATTCCTGCGCGGGTCAGGACTGGCGATTGGCGGCCTGACGGCCATTGCCGCAACCGGCGGCACCGTCCGGCAAGCCGACGCGATGGCTGCGGTGCAAGGCGCGGTCGACCTGAAGAAGACCGTTTGCACCCACTGCTCCGTCGGCTGCACCGTCGTGGCCGAAGTCCAGAACGGCGTCTGGACCGGGCAAGAGCCCGGCTGGGACAGCCCGTTCAACCTGGGCGCCCACTGTGCCAAAGGCGCCGCCGTCCGCGAGCACGCCCATGGCGAGCGCCGCCTGAAGTACCCGATGAAGAAAGAGAACGGCGAATGGCGCCGCATCTCGTGGGAACAGGCGATTGGTGAGATCGGCGACCAGATGCTGTCGATCCGCGACGAAAGCGGCCCTGACTCGGTGTACTGGCTCGGATCTGCCAAGCACAACAACGAGCAAGCCTATCTGTTCCGCAAGTTCGCAGCCTACTGGGGCACGAACAACGTCGATCACCAGGCGCGGATCTGTCACTCAACCACAGTGGCCGGTGTTGCAAACACCTGGGGCTACGGGGCGATGACGAACTCGTACAACGACATCCATAACAGCCGCGCGATCTTCATGATCGGCTCGAACGCGGCCGAGGCGCACCCTGTTTCGCTGCTGCATATCCTGCGCGCGAAAGAAGAAAACAATGCGCCTCTGATCGTCTGCGACCCGCGCTTCACGCGCACCGCGGCCCATGCCGATGAATATGTGCGCTTCCGTCCCGGCACGGACGTGGCGCTCGTATGGGGCATCCTCTGGCACATCTTCGACAACGGTTGGGAAGACAAGGAATTCATCCGCACCCGCGTCTGGGGGATGGATCAGATCAAGGACGAAGTGGCCAAGTGGACACCCGAAGAGGTTGAGCGGGTCACCGGTACGCCGGGCAGCCAGCTCAAGCGCGTTGCGCGTACCATGGCCAACAATCGTCCCGGCACCGTGGTTTGGTGTATGGGCGGTACGCAGCACACCAACGGCAACAACAACACACGGGCCTACTGCGTACTGCAACTTGCCCTTGGCAACATGGGTACGACCGGCGGCGGCACCAACATCTTCCGCGGCCACGACAACGTGCAGGGCGCGACCGACCTGGGCGTGCTGAGCCACACCCTGCCTGGCTACTACGGTCTGTCGGCCGGCGCGTGGGGCCACTGGTCCCGTGTCTGGGGCGAGGATCTGGATTGGCTGAAGGGCCGGTTCGCCACGATCAAGGATGCCGAGGGCAAGGACAAGCCGCTGATGAATGCCAGCGGTATCCCGGTGTCGCGCTGGATCGACGGGATCCTCGAGGACAAAGAGAACATGGATCAGTCGGACAACGTCCGCGCCATGGTGCTCTGGGGGCATGCGCCCAACTCGCAGACCCGGATGGTCGAAATGAAGACGGCGATGGAAAAGCTCGACATGCTGGTCGTGATCGATCCGTTCCCCACCGTCTCGGCCGTGCTGCATGACCGCACCGATGGTGTCTATCTGTTGCCAGCGGCGACGCAGTTCGAGACCTACGGCTCGGTCACCGCGTCGAACCGGTCGCTCCAGTGGCGCGAGCAGGTGATCGATCCGCTCTTTGAATCGAAGACGGATCACGAGATCATCGGGCTTTTCGCCCAGAAGTTCGGGTTCCACGAACGCATCTTCCGCAACATCGCGCTGGAAGACGACGGGATCACCCCGAACATCGAGGACACCCTGCGCGAGATCAATCGCGGCATGTGGACGGTGGGCTACACCGGCCAAAGCCCCGAGCGGATCAAGATGCACATGGAGAACCAGCACACCTTCGACCGCACCACGTTGCAAGCTGTGGGCGGCCCGGCGGATGGCGACTACTACGGCATGCCATGGCCGTGCTGGGGCACCGCGGATATGAAACATCCCGGGACGCCAAACCTCTATGACATGTCCAAGCCTGTGTCCGAGGGTGGCCTGACCTTCCGCGCGCGCTTTGGCGTGGAGCGTGATGGTGACAACCTTCTGGCCGAAGGCGTCTACTCGGTAGGATCGGAAATCCAGGACGGATATCCCGAATTCACCATGCAGATGCTGATGGATCTGGGTTGGGACGGCGATCTGACGGACGAGGAACGTGCGTCCATCGAAGCGGTGGCCGGGCCGAAAACCAACTGGAAGACCGACCTCTCGGGCGGGATCCAGCGGGTGGCCATCAAGCACGAATGCGCACCCTTCGGCAACGCCAAGGCCCGCGCCGTCGTGTGGACCTTCCCCGATCCGGTGCCGCTGCACCGCGAGCCGCTCTATACAAATCGGCGGGATCTCGTGGCAGACTATCCGACCTACGAGGATCGCAAGTTCTATCGTCTTCCGACGATGTACGCCTCGATCCAGAAGCAGGACTTCTCGAAGGACTATCCGATCATCCTCACCTCCGGCCGACTGGTCGAGTACGAGGGCGGCGGCGATGAGACACGGTCAAACCCGTGGCTGGCCGAGCTGCAGCAGGACATGTTCGTCGAGATGAACCCACGGGATGCCAACAATCTGGGCGTGCGCGACGGGTCGCAAGTCTGGGTCGAAGGCCCCGAGGGCGGCAAGGTCAAGGTAATGGCCATGGTGACCGAACGGGTGGGCGCAGGCGTGGCCTTCATGCCCTTCCACTTTGGCGGCCACTTCCAGGGCGAGGACCAGAGGTCGAAATATCCAGACGGGGCAGACCCCTATGTGCTGGGTGAATCGACCAACACGGCCCAGACCTATGGCTATGACTCGGTCACGCAGATGCAGGAGACGAAAGCGACTCTCTGCAAAATCACTGTAGCGTAAGGAGGAAAAAGGAATGGCTAGAGCAAAGTTCCTCTGTGACGCCGAGCGCTGCATTGAATGCAATGCCTGCGTCACGGCGTGTAAGAACGAGCACGAGGTGCCATGGGGCATCAACCGCCGCCGGGTGGTGACCATCAACGATGGCTCGCCTGGCGAACGGTCGATCTCGGTGGCCTGCATGCACTGTTCGGATGCGCCTTGCATGGCGGTGTGCCCGGTCGATTGCTTCTATCAGAACGAAGAAGGGATCGTCCTACACTCCAAAGACCTGTGCATTGGCTGCGGCTACTGCTTCTACGCGTGCCCCTTCGGCGCGCCGCAGTTCCCGCAGGCCGGCAACTTCGGCAGCCGCGGCAAGATGGACAAGTGCACCTTCTGTGCCGGTGGCCCGGAAGAAACGCACTCGACCGCCGAGTTCGCCAAGTACGGGCGCAACCGGATCGCCGAAGGCAAGCTGCCGATCTGCGCCGAAATGTGCTCGACCAAGGCGCTCTTGGCCGGTGACGGCGACGTGGTGTCGGCCATCTACCGCGAGCGTGTCGTCGCCCGCGGGTTTGGTTCGGGCGCCTGGGGCTGGGGATCGGCCTACGGCCAGCAAGACGGCTAACAGGTCGATCTTCACCTGAGAAACCAAGGCCCGGGACGCGATAATGGACGCGTCCCGGGCCATTGCTATATGAAGCATAAGATCAATAAACTCACACCCGACAGATCGAGGATCCGTATGCGCGCTCTTCTCTGCATTATCTTCCTTGTCTTTGCTGGAACTGCCGTCGCGCAGGACAATCCAAACGTGCGCCTTGATGATGAGCCTGTTTCGCCTGTTGCGCCGCCCAAGATCGAGGCGCGGCCATCGACCGGTGGTGCGCTAACGCGCGAAGACATCATGGCGCGCCAGCGGGGCGAAGAAGTGGACACGACCTTCCGCCGTGAGTTTGGCGACCCCGACAGTGCGGCGGGCATCGCCAACCAGCTTGGAACGCTGGGCGGCGCTTCGGACCCCGATCTCTGGCGGGCACTGCGTTACAACTCGGCCGATATCTCGGTGTCGTCTGGCGGGGACGTGGCCAAGGTGCTGGTCCAGGACGGCGGAATGGCGTGGTACCAGTTCCGCAAGGGGCCGCTGGCGACCTATGGGGGCTATCTGCTGTTAGGGACGCTGGGCGCGCTTGTGCTCTTCTTCGTCCTGCGGGGGCGCATTCGGATTGACGAACCTTTGACCGGCCGCACGGTGACCCGCTTTCGGTTCATCGAGCGCTTCAGCCATTGGCTGATGGCAGGCTCCTTCATTTTGCTGGGGATCACCGGGCTCTTTGTCAAATATGGGCGCGACTATATTGCGCCCTACCTTGGTAAGGATTTCAACGCGACGCTCCTGCTCGCCTCCAAGTTCATCCACAACAACGTGGCCTGGGCCTTTATGCTTTCGCTCATCATGATCTTCGTCATGTGGGTTTGGCATAACATCCCGAACCGCACCGACATCACCTGGTTCGCCCAGGCCGGCGGAATCGTCGGGTCCAAGCACCCCCCGGCGAAAAAGTTCAACGCTGGCCAAAAGATCATCTTCTGGTCTTGCATCCTGCTCGGCGGATCGATCTCGGTCTCGGGCCTATCGCTGTTGTTCCCGTTCGAAATGCCGCTCTTTGCCAAGACGTTCGAGGTGCTCAACAACCTGGGCATTCCGGGCCTGATCGGAATTGCGGAATTGCCAACGGTGCTGACACCACACGAGGAAATGCAGTTCGCCCAAGCCTGGCACGCGATCGTCAGCTTTGTTCTGATGGCGATTATCATTGCGCATATCTACATCGGTTCGGTTGGGATGGAGGGCGCCTATGCCGCCATGGGATCGGGCGAGGTCGACGAAGCCTGGGCGCATCAGCATCACTCGATCTGGCTGGATGAGGTCAAGGCCAAGCAAGACGAGGGGCCCAAGCAAGCGACCCCGGCGGAGTAGGGAATGCGCCAAACGCTTGCGGTGCTGCTCTGGCTGCTGCCAGCGATCGCGCTGGCGCAGGACTTTACCACGTTCAAAGGACACGGTGGCCCAATCATGGGCCTTGCCGTGTCCAAGGATGAACAACTTGCCAGCGCCAGTTTCGACAATGCGGTGGGCCTCTGGCGCGACGGCACGCCCACATGGCTGGAAGGTCACGAGGCAGCGGTGATCGCCGTGGTTTTTGCGGGTGCGGACGGCATCCTTTCGGGTGGTGACGACTTCGCTGTGCGGTATTGGACCTTGCAAGACCCATCACCACAGGTCCTGGGACGGCACACTGCCAAGGTGACGGGTTTTGCGGTAGCGCCCGACGGCGCACGCGCGGTGAGCGCCAGTTGGGACGGCACTCTGCAGGTCTGGTCGCTGCCACCCAGCTTAGACGGGTCGGGAGCGCCAGAGCGTGTGCTGACCGGCCACAAGCAAGGGGTCAATGCCGCTGCGTTCGGCCCCGGGAACGCGCTCTTTTCGGCGTCCACAGACGGTACGATCCGTCTTTGGGATCTTACGGACGGCACATCCCGCGTCATTGTCAAACACGGCTTTGCCATCAATCAGCTTGTCGTGGATCCCGCGGGCGCTTGGCTGGCCTATGGCGCGGTCGATGGCGTGACCCGGATCATCGACCTCGCAACCGAGACAGAGCTGCGCGATCTCAGCCTTGACCGCCGTCCAATTCTGGCCATGGCCCATCACGCCGCCTCTGGCCAACTCGCCGTTGGGGATGGCGAGGGCTACATCATGATGATCAGCACCTCAGACTGGCGGATCACCCACGACTTTCGCGCCGCACGCCAGGGCCCGGTCTGGGCGCTGGCCTTCTCGCCAGATGGCGAAACGATCTATGCGGGCGGCCTCGACGATGCCATCTATGCCTGGCCTGTCGATTTGCTTGACCGGTTCGATGCCGCCATCGACGGAGAGCGCAGCTTTCTGCGCGACGTAGAAACGATGTCCAATGGCGAACGCCAGTTCATGCGAAAGTGCTCGATCTGCCACGCGCTCGAAGACGGCCCCTCGCGCAAAGCAGGACCGACGCTGTACGGTGTCTTTGGTCGGGCGGCTGGCGCAGTCCCAGGCTACCGATATTCTGACACGCTGGACGGCTCAGCCATCATCTGGGATGATGAGACAATAGACGCGCTTTTTGACATTGGCCCGGATCACTATATCCCGGGCTCAAAGATGCCGATGCAGGTCATCGCCAAGCCCAGCGACCGTGCGGACCTGATCGCGTATCTCAAAGAGGCCACGACGGGGAACTGATCAGATGAAAGCCATGCTCTCTGGATTTGCGGCGATAGTCGTGATCTCTGCCGCGGCCTGGTACGGGCTAAACCAGGCTGGCTTTTCCAGTCAGGAACAACAGTCCGGCACCAATGTCCGGCTGGACGCGAGCAACTGATCCACGCGGTCTTTTACGGCTGTTGCGGGCTTTCCGGCGGATCGTCGTAGACCGACCAGCCATAGTCCCCCGTACTGGGCGGTACCTCATCTTCCCGGGTGTTTTTCGCCATATAGGCTTTGGCGATAAAGTTCGCGGTGATGGGGGCGGTCAGAAACAGGAACAGCGTAATCATCAGCTCGTGGAAAGACACGTGGCCAGTCTCGGCGTAGAAATAGATCATCGATGCGATCAAAACACCGCCGACACCAAGGGTGGTGGCCTTGGTCGGCGCATGCAGGCGCTGGATGCTGTCTTTCAGTTTGATGAGCCCGTATGAGCCCACAAAGCCAAACACACCGCTGACAACCAAGAACAGAGCAATCAGGATTTCTGCGATCAGAGGCATGGACACTCCTACTCGATGATGTCGCCGCGCAGGATGTAGCGGCAGTATGCGACTGTTGAGACAAAGCCCACCATGGCAAAAAGCATCGCGGCCTCGAAATACACCGCCGTCCCCCGCCAGATCCCGTAGAGAACAAGCAGCGCAATCGTATTGATGACCATGGTATCAAGCGCCAGGATTCTGTCGGCGGCATCCGGGCCCACGGCCATGCGCCAAAGATCGAACAACAGCGCGACGCCATAACAGGTGGCCGCAAAGAGCAGTGCATATTCGATCATGGGAAAATCTCCTTCAGCCGCGTCTCATAGCGGGCTTTGATCTGGTCGCGCATGGCCTCGGGGTCGTCCGTATGCAGGCAATGGACAAGGATACATCCCCCATCCGCTGACAGCATGGTAGACACCGTGCCCGGTGTCATGGTGATCGTCCCCGCCAACACGGTGATCGCCTCGGCCGATGTCAGCTCTAAAGGGACCGGCACCCATTTGGAGTGAATGTCGGCCTCGCGCCGAAACAGGATGATCTTTGCCACCTGAACGTTTGCAATGACGATGTCCCAGAGGACGATGAACACGTACTCGATCACCTTCCTGGGACGCGCGATATGCGGGCGGTCGGGCCAATAGGCCGCCGTGATCATGGGGATGATCAGACCAAAGGCCGTCCCCAGGATGAGGTTGCCAACGGTCACCGTGTTGACGAGCGCAAGCCACACAAACAGCAGTGCAAGGCTGAGAAAAGGGTGCGGGATCAGGTGTCGCAGCATCGTCTAACCCTCTGCCTCCGCTGGTCCCAGCACCGCGGACATGTATCCGGCGCGGTCATAAAGCTGTGCCGACGCAGCCTCCAGGTAGGTCGCCACCGGTCCGGCAAAGATCGCGAGCCCGGCGAGCATCGCCAGCCCCGCCATGGCGGGCGCAAGTTCCAGCGCCGTAGCTCTGGCCGCCGGTGCATCCTCGGTTGCATCAGCGCTCAAGGTCGCTTCGGTTGATTTCCAAAACAGAACACTCCCCGCCCGCGCAAACCCAACAATCGTCAAGAGCGAGCCCACCAGGATCGCTGTCCACGCCCAGCCGATCAGGCCGGGATCCCGCAGCGCATCAAGGACCAACAGCTTGCCAAGAAACCCGCTGAGCGGTGGCATGCCCGCCATGCCGATGGCCGCCGCAAAGAACAACGCCGCAAGCAGGCCGTTTTCGACCGTGGCGGGCACCGCGCTCAGCGTATCGCCCCGCCGTCGCGTGACGACGAGATCCCCGATCAGGAACAGACAGGCCGCAGCAAAGGTCGAATGCACCATGTAGTAGAGCGCAGCCGTGGTCGCCCCGGGCGAGAAGGCCGCAACAGCGACCAGCAGCGTGCCCATCGACCCCACCACAGAGAATGCGATCAGCGACATGAGCCGCCGCGCGCCGATCACCCCGAATGCGCCGACCGCGATGGTCACGATCGCCGCCGGAAAAAGCCATGTGCTGGCCAGGTCTTCGGTACTGCCGATGCCCGGCCCGAACGAAATCGTGTGGACCCGCAGGATCGCGTAGGCGCCCACCTTGGTCATGATCGCAAACAGTGCGGCCACAGGCGCGGGCGCGTTGGCGTAGGTTGCAGGCAGCCAGAACTGCACCGGAAAGAGCGCCGCCTTCACCGCAAAGACGATCATCAGCAGCATTGCCGCAACGCGCACCAAGGCGGCTTCCTCAGCCGGGATCTCTGGTATCCGCGCAGCCAGATCTGCGATGTTAAGCGTGCCAGTCGCCCCGTAAAGCGTCCCCAGCGCAAACAGAAACAGCGTCGACCCCGCAAGGTTCATGACCACGTATTGCAGCCCCGCCCGCATCCGCTCGCGCCCGCCCGAATGGATCATCAACCCGTATGAGGCGATCAGCAGAACTTCGAAGAAGACAAACAGGTTAAACACATCGCCGGTCAGGAACGCGCCGCAGATACCCATCAGTTGAAACTGAAAGAGGGCATGAAAATGCCGCCCGCGCGCGTCCCACCCGGTCGCGATGGCATGGATCAGGACGATCAGGGCAAGTGTCGAAGTGAGCAGCACCATCAGGGCCGAAAGGCGGTCAAGGACCAGCACGATCCCGAACGGGGCAGGCCAATCGCCCAGCCGGTAAATGTGGGTCTCACCCCCCGCGGCCAACTGTGCGAGCCCAATGGCGATGGCAAACGAGACAACCGTTCCTGCCACCGATGCCGTTCGCGCCAGGGTGATGTCGTGGCGCATGACGAAGCCGATGAGCGGGGCCAGCATCGCCGGCAGCACGACGGGCAGGATGATTGCGTGCATCATGACTGCGCGTCTCCGGCGTCGTCTTCGCCCTCGACGATGTCGATCCGGTCGTGTCCCGCTTCAAGGTACGCGGCCAGCCCGATCATCACCAGAACGGCTGTCATGCCGAATGAGATCACGATGGCCGTCAGCACCAGCGCCTGAGGCAGCGGATCGGTATAGCTCGCCTCGCCATACTTCGCGAGGATCGGCGACTGGTCGATCGCCAGCCGCCCGCTGGCAAAGAGAAAGACGTTCACCGCGTAGGACAGCAGCGCGATTCCGAGGATGACGGGAAAGCTCCGCAGCCGCAGGATCAGGTACACGCCCCCCGCTGTCAGCACCCCGACCGTACTTGCAATCAGGATCTCCATCTCAGCGCTCCACCCCATCGTCGTAGGCTGGGTCGCCGGGATCGTAGTCCATCGGCTCGACATTCACCGAGGTGCCCGCAAACCGCGCGATCCGCGACAGGCTGTAGAGCATCAGCATCACCGCGCCCAAAACGGTCAGAAACACGCCCAGGTCAAACAGCATGGCCGTCGCCAGTTCGAACTCTTCGATCGGGGGCAGATGCACGTAGGTGAATGCGCTGGTCAGGAAGGGTTGGCCGGCGAGCCAGGCACCGGCACCCGTAAGCCCGGCAATCACGACGCCCAGACCAATCAATGTGTGATACTCGATCTTCTTGCGTTCCTGCGTCCAGGCAAAGCCCGACGCCATATATTGCATCAGCAACGCAATCGCGACGACAAGCCCCGCCACAAAGCCCCCACCTGGTTGGTTATGGCCCCGCAGGAAGATGTAGAGACCGACCACCAGCGCGATTGGCATCAACACCCGGGTGACCACCACCATCATCATCGGATGCCGGTCTCGGGACAGGTCTTTTGCGTAATCGGCGTTGCGCAGGCGCCGCGCCGCCGGGCCGTCCAACAGCGCGTGCATCAGCGCAAAGATCACCAAACCCGCAACGCCAAGAACAATGATCTCGCCATAGGTGTCATATCCCCGGAAATCGACGAGGATGACGTTCACGACATTGGTGCCGCCCCCGCCTTCGTAGCTGTTGTCCAAGTGAAAGCCCGAAATCGTGTCGACATCGCGCATCAAAAACGCATAGGCCAGCCCCCCGACGCCGCCGCCTGCGGCGAGCGCGATGACCCCATCCCGTAACTTGCGCCCGGTTGAGCTTTCCCGTGGCGTGGCCTGCGGCAGGAAATGCAGGGCCAGAAGCAAGAGCATGATCGTCACTGTCTCGACCGAAATCTGCGTCAGCGCGAGATCGGGGGCGGATAGATAGACAAACCCGGCCGAAATCGACAGCCCAATAATGCCAATCAGTACAAGTGCCCGAAACCGCCGGTGGTGCATGATCACCAGCGATCCGGTGGCCACGATCATCAGGATCCAGCCGACGGCAATCACCATCGGGACGGGCAGCAATTCGCGCGTGGGCGCGGCAAGCCCGCTGCCGGAGAAGGCCACCCAGCCGAACAGCACCGCCGTCACGGTGAATATGGCAAGATACCTGCTGTTTGCGCCATTATGCGTGGCCTCGGTTAAAGCCCGCGTGGCGGTGACAACAGCGGCAATCAACCGGTCGAAAATTGTCTTCGCCTCAGGGCGCGGCGCGGCGATCCAAAGCCGATCCAGCGGCGCATGCGCAGCAAGCAATACCGCGCCTCCGACAAGAGCGATGACCGACATCCACAGCGCCGGTGTGACCCCGTGCCAGATCTTGAGATGCGGGTGCAGATCAGCACCTGTGACGGCGTTTGCGGCTACTGTCACAAGCCCTTCGGCCAGAAACGGCGCAACGCCGATGGCCACCACCAAAACCGCCAAAAGCGCCGGGGCGACCCACATGCCAAACGGGGGGTCATGGGGCGTATGCGGATAGTCCTCGCGCACCGGGCCTAGGAAGACATGGGAGACAAAGCGATAGGAATAAGCCGCCGACATCAAGGAGCCCAGCGTGGCAAGCGCCGGCACCAGATAGCGATTGCTCAGCCAGTCGGTGTGCGAGGCTTCCTCAAGCATCATTTCCTTTGAAAGGAACCCGTTGAACAGGGGAATGCCTGCCATCGATAAGGCCCCGACCGTCCCGATCACGAAGGTGACAGGCATCAGATGGCGCAAGCCGCCCAGGCGCTTGATGTCGCGCGTGTGCGCCTCGTGATCCACAATCCCGGCGGTCATGAAGAGCGCGGCCTTGAAGGTCAGGTGGTTGATGATGTGGAAGACCGCGGCAACGGCGGCCGCCTGGGTCCCAAAGCCCAAGAGCATGGTCAAGAGCCCAAGGTGGCTGACCGTGGAAAAGGCAAGCAGGGCCTTCAGATCGTCCTTGAACAGCGCGATCAACGCGCCAAGCACCATGGTGATCAACCCTATGGACGCAACGATGTAGAACCACGCATCCGTGCCCGACAGCACCGGCCACAGGCGCGCCATCAGAAACACGCCCGCCTTCACCATCGTCGCCGAATGCAGATAGGCCGACACCGGCGTCGGGGCGGCCATGGCATGGGGCAGCCAGAAGTGGAACGGAAACTGTGCAGACTTCGTGAAGGCGCCAATCAGGATCAGGATAAGGGCGGGTAGATACCACTCGGATGCGCGGATCGCATCGCCCGCCTGCAGAATGTCGGTCAGGTTATAGCTGCCCGCGATATTGCCCAGGATCAAAAGCCCCGCAATCAGCGCCAGCCCGCCCGCGCCGGTGACGGTCAACGCCATGCGCGCGCCTTGCCGCCCCTCGGGCAAGTGTTTCCAATATCCGATCAGCAGAAAGGACGATAGCGATGTCAGTTCCCAGAAAATGAGCAAAAGCAGAATGTTGTCGGAAATCACAATGCCCAGCATCGCGCCCTGAAAGAGCAGCAGGTAGGTGTAGAACTGCCCCATCGGATCGTCGCCCGACAAGTAGAACCGCGCGTACAGCGTGATCAGCAACCCCACGCCCAGCACCATACCCGCAAAGAGCAACCCCAGCCCGTCAAGGAAGAAGGACACCGACAGCCCCAGTTGCGGCAGCCAGGAAAGCTCGGCCTGCACGACCTCACCCCGCATCACAGAGGGCGCCAGGATCAAAAGCATGATCAGGGCCAGGCCCGTCGGAACCGCGGTAAAGGTAGCGCAGGCGGTACGGCCCGCACGGATCATGATGCCGGGGACAAGAGCCCCAAGAAACGGCAGCAATGCAATGATTATCAGGAAGGTTCCGCCGTCGCTCACGTGCTGCCCTTGTGTTATTTCTTCTGTGAGCCGCGCGCGCCGACCAGCATCTTGTACCTAACCTCCCCCAGGGCGCCCGCGTCGACACGTTTGCACTGCAAATATGCGCCGCCCGCATGGCCCCGCCAAGCGGACATTTTGCGTCCTACCACTGTTTTGGCCGCGTTGACAAACTGCCGCACCCGCGCCAACCATGGCACCCAACAAAGGCGCGTAGATCGGACCCATATACATGTTTCAGCATTGCCCGTGGATGCCCAAGGCAGTCCTCGCAATCACGATAGCACTCTTTTCCCAAGTCAGCTTTGCACAGGACGCGCCGCCACCGGCGGTAGTCTCGGCACTCGCCGAAGAACGCGATCTCGATATCACCGTCACCTACAATGGTCGCCTCGACGCGGACAGCCGCGTCAGTCTGGTCGCGCAGGTCAGCGGGACCCTGCAAGAGGTGCTCTTCGAGCCCGGCGATCGCGTGGACGCGGGTCAGCTTTTGTTCCGCATTGACCCAAGCCTCTTTGCGGCAGCCGTGGCCGAGGCCCGCGGGGCCCTGCAGTCGGCCGAGGCGGCCCGCGATGTCGCACAGCTCGAACGCGATCGTCAGGCCGAACTCGTCGCACGCGATACGGTCGCGCAGGCGGTGCTCGATAATGTCGAGGCCGAGCTTGCGGCCCGCGAAGGCGACGTTGTGCGGCTGTCTGCGGCCTTGGACCGGGCCGAGATCAACCTGTCTTACACTGAAATTATGGCCCCGTTCGCCGGGATCATCGGACCGGCGGCATTCGATGCGGGGGCATTCATCAGCCCACAAAGTGGGGCGTTGGCGGCGATGACCAAGCTCGACCCGATCCATGCAGAGTTTCAGGTGCCGACCGCCAGCCTGCGCGACTATCTCGAAAATGTCGACGCCGGCACGGCGAGCAATATTGCGGCGGTGACGCTCCGTCTGGCCAATGGGACCGTCTACGACACGCCCGGCGATGTCGATTTCATTGATACGACTGTGACCACGGGAACGGACAGCGTCCAAATGCGCGCCCGGTTCGACAATCCCGATGGCCGTCTGCTCGACCAGGAACTTGTAGAGGTTACGCTCACCGCACAGGCAGGCACGCCCGAACTGGCGATCCCGCAGCAGGCCGTGCAGCGTGACGTCCAGGGTGCGTTCGTGCTTGTCGTGGGCGAGGGGAGCGTTGCCGAGCAACGTCGCGTCGAGGTTGGGCGGACCAGCCAGGGGTTTGCGGTCATCACCAACGGGCTCACACCCGGGGAAGAGGTCATTACCGACGGCGTCAACAAGGTGCGGCTCGGCGCGCCGGTTGATGCAGCTCCGGCTGAGAGCAACTAGCCATGTTCGCGGATATCTTCATTCAGCGACCGCGGCTTGCGGGTGTGATCTCGATCGTGATGTTTCTGGCTGGGCTCATCGCGCTGACCCGCATGCCGGTCGAACAGTTCCCCGACATCGTGCCACCACAGGTGTCCGTTGTCGCGGTCTACCCCGGCGCCGGGGCCGAGGTTGTTGAACAAACCGTCGCCCAGGTGATCGAGGACAAAGTCGTTGGTGTGGATGACATGATTTACATGTCCTCCACCTCGGGCGCGGATGGCACATACATCCTCAATATAAGTTTCGAGGTCGGCACAGACCCCGACATCGCCACAGTCAACGTGCAGAACCGGGTCGCGCTGGCCGAGCCATTGCTGCCGTCTGAGGTCACGCAAACCGGCGTGCAGGTGTCGAAGAAATCTGCCTCCCTGCTGCTGGGCGTCGCGCTTTATGCCGAGAATGACAGCGTCAGCGGTGCCGATCTGACAAACTACGCGCGCATCAACCTCTTGGATACCGTCAAACGGGTCGAGGGGATCGGCGATGCGTCCATGTTCGGCTCTAACCAGTTTGCAATGAACATCGACGTGGATGTCGACCGACTGGCCGCACTGAACCTTACGCCCGGCGACATCATTGCGGCCCTCCGCAGCCAGAACGTACAGGCGGCCATCGGCCGGGTCGGGGGGCAGCCGGTCACTGAAGATCCCGGGTTGCAGCTCAACATCACAACGAAGGGTCGCCTCGAGACGGCAGACGAGTTCGCGCGCATCATTGTGCGCGCAAATGAGGATGGCAGCGTGGTGCGCGTCAGCGACGTTGCAACCGTCACGCTGGGCGCACAGAGCTCGGACGTGACAACCACATTCAACGGGGCGCCATCCACCCTGATCGGTGTCTACCTTGCCCCCGGTGGCAACGCGATTGCCGCCGCGGATGGGGTAAAGGCGGCGATCGAGCGCGCGTCGCCGTCCTTCCCAGAGGGCATGACGTTCGAGGTGGTGTCGGACAGTTCCGAGTTTGTGAAAGACAGTATCTCCGAGGTTGAGCACACGCTGATCGAAGCCTTCGTCCTCGTGGTCATCGTTGTGTTCATCTTCCTTGGGTCGCTCCGCGCCACGATCGTTCCACTGATTGCCGTGCCGGTGGCCCTCGTGGGCACGTTTGCCGTCATGCTGGCTATGGGCTTTTCGCTGAACACCGTCTCGCTTCTCGCGCTTGTCCTGGCCATCGGAATCGTGGTCGACGATGCGATCGTGGTGGTCGAAGCGGTTGAGGCCAAGCTCGCCGAAAACCCTGAACTGACCGCCGCCGAGGCCGCCTCTAGCGCGATGCAGGAAATCACCGGGGCGATCCTTGCGATTACCATGGTGCTGCTGTCGGTGTTTGTGCCGGTGGCCTTCATTCCCGGGATCTCGGGCCAGCTGTTCCAACAGTTTGCTGTGGCTGTCTCGGTCTCGATGGTCATTTCCGCCATCAATGCGCTGACACTTTCACCCGCCTTGTGCGCCATCATCCTGAAACCGCACCACGGTCCGAAGACGGGCATCCTCGGACGTATATCGGCAGGCATCGATGCGGTGCGCGACCGCTACACGACAGTGGCTGGCGCGCTTGCGCGGCGCGCGGTTCTGTGCCTCGCGCTTCTGGCCGGTGCTATCGCCCTGACCGGCGGCCTGTTCCAAACCGTACCCTCGGGCTTTCTGCCCGCCGAAGATCAGGGGTCGTTCATCGTCGAAACCCGGCTGCCCGAAGCGGCTTCGGTCAACCGCACGGTAAATGCACAGCGCGATGTGGAAGAGCTTCTGCTTTCGCTGCCCGGTGTCGACAGCGTCACCTCCGTGACCGGGTTCTCGATCCTGGATGGCATCGCCAAATCCAACGCGGCCTTTGCGCTTGTCACCATGGCGGGTTTTGAAGAGCGCACGACCGAGGAAACCTCGGTATTCCATGCCATCGAACAAACGATGATCCGTGGCGCGGCCCTGCGCGAGGCACAGGTGATCGCGTTCAACCTGCCGCCAATCGCCGGACTTGGCAGTGGGTCAGGCTTTGAATTCCAGCTCCTCGATACCCAGGGCCGCACCGCCGAAGAGCTGGCGACTGTCGCCCGCGGTCTGTCCTTCGCCGCCAACCAGGATGACCGCCTGGCCGGTGTTTATACCACTTTCTCGGCGGACAGCCCGCAGCTCTTCCTCGATATCGACCGCGAGCGTCTCTACGCGCTGGGCGTCCCGGTCTCGGACGTCTTCGCGGCCCTCCAGCCGACGCTCGGGTCGTCCTACGTGAATGACTTCAACCTTTTCGGTCGCTCCTGGCAGGTGCGCATGACCGCCGAGCCCGAGTTCCGCGATGCCGTCACCGATATTGCACGCGTGCATGTGCGGTCGGCCAGCGGCGACATGGTCCCGATCGGTGCATTTGCGACTGCCGAGTACACAGTCGGTCCCGTCTCGCTGCAACGCTACAACAATCAGCGCTCGACCAAGATCAGCGGCGATCCTGCGCCTGGGTATTCCTCGGGCGCCTCGCTCGAAGCGATGGAACAGGTGGCCGACGCCAACCTGCCGCCCGGCTACGATTATGAGTGGACTGGCACCGCGCTTCAGGAAAAGCAGGCGGCGGGTCAGACCGCAGGGATTCTCGCGCTGGCCGTGCTGTTCGCCTATCTTTTCCTCGTCGCGCTGTATGAAAGCTGGACGATTCCGGTGCCGGTGCTGTTGTCGGTGACATTTGGCGTTGCCGGGGCAATGCTCGCCCTGCTGATCACAGGCCTGCCGTTCAACGTCTATGCCCAGATCGGCCTCGTTGTGCTGTTGGCGCTTGCGGCCAAGAACGCCATTCTGATCGTAGAGTTTGCCAAAGCGCGGCGCGAGGCCGGGGCCGAAATCATTGATGCCGCCATCGAAGGGGCAGGGGCCCGGTTCCGCGCCGTGATGATGACCAGCTTTGCCTTCATCGCTGGTCTGATCCCACTGGTGACGGCCGAAGGCGCCTCCATGCTATCACGCCGCGCGGTGGGCACGGGCGTGGCCGGGGGCATGATTGCCTCGGCGCTCGTCGGCATCTTTGTGATTCCGGCGCTCTACGTCGTGTTCCAAAGCCTGCGTGAACGGCTCAAGGGGCAAAAAGCGGCGAGTGAGTCCTAGGCCTTGGTGGTCTCGCCGCTGCGGCGGGCCAACCCGAGAACAATAAGGGACACCCCGTTCGAGATCAGGTCAACGGCCAGAAACAGGCCCAGCACCACGGCGCTTGAATACGGATAGTTCGCAAAGATCATCGTGGCGAGCGCGAGCGACAGGACTCCCGAGAAAACCAGTGGCCAGCGCGCCGACGCGGCCAGCGGATTGAACGCGATCACCAGCCGGATGATCCCCAAAAGACCCAGCAGGATCGCCACAACCAACGTCAGCGCAAGAACGCCCTGCAACGGGTTGGTGACCAGGTTTACCCCGACCACGGCCACCAAAACGCCCAGCAGCAGGGCCCAGATCCGCACACCCCATCCGCGATCCTGAAATGCCGACAGGATGATGAGCGTTCCAATCACAATCAGCATGTACCCGATGAACAACTCAACCGTGATGGACGCGGCGAACGGGTTCATCAACGCAAGGATCCCGCCAACCACCGACACGATACCGATCAAGAGCCACAGCACCCAGGGTTTCATCTCCTATCCCTCCAATTGCGAAATCAAATCGTGGCAGGGCGTTGTCCGGGGCCCACCAGCTTCACTATGGAAATTATCGCGCGCATGGATAGTCTGAACTGGGGACAGACGGGGTGACGGGGGCCACCACATGGATCAGGCAACGGTTGCTACGGCGTATGAACACATAACGCTGCCGGTTCTCGGGATTCTTCCAACCGCGCTCGTGTTGCTGGCCCTGCTGCCGATCTTTGCGATCCTCGGCTTTCTGTCAGGCCGCGCCCGCCGGGAACGCCAGATCGCCGATGGCAAGGACATCGAGCAGTTGATCGGAGATTCCTCTCTCGGGGCGATCCTGGCATTGCTGGGTCTGCTGCTGGCGTTCAGCTTTGGAAATGCGCTGTCTTTGCTTGAATCGCGAAAGGCCGACATCATTGCTGAGGCCAATGCATTGGGGACGGCGTTCTTGCGGGCCGACTATTTGCCGGAACCGCACCGGTCCGAGCTCAAGCAAGCGCTCTACGACTATGCAACCACGCGCATCGTCGAACCGGACGCACCGCTCGGCACCCGTGACCGCGCGATCGCATTTATTGAGCGCAGCCTTGCGGCTCAGGCCCGGCTCTGGCCCCTTACGCTGGAGGCGACAGCAGATCCCGTGCCGCCACCGGTGGCGACCTTTGTGGCTAGTGCGATCAACGATGTGATCGATGCCCACCAACTTCGCATGCGCAGCGTCTCGGTCCCGATATCGGAGTTGTCCCAGTTCATCGTGGTGCTCGCTGCCTGCGCCGCCCTGTTCCTTCTTGGCAATGGCGCCGGGCTCGCCGGGCGCAAACTGACATGGCGCACGTTTTTGTTTTCGGGGCTTCTTCTGGTGGTGATGATGACGGTCATCGATGTCCAGCGCGCGTCAGAGGGTTTGATCCGCGTGGACCAGAGCGCGCTACGCGCAACGCTTGCCGACATGCAGCAAGGCCTGGGCTGAGCCTACCGTCCGCGCAGCGACGCCGCGCGACGACTGCCTCCTAGGCCACGACGCTCATATTGCGCATAAGCTCCTGACGTGTCGGCAGTTTGCGCTCTTGCGACAGCGCTGTGGGCGAGGATTCGAGGAACTGTTCCATCTCGGCCCGGCTCATCCAGACGAATGTCTCTTCTGCCGCAACCTGTTCATCGGGCCCGACCCAGGCGCCCAGTTCGCAGCGGGTGTATCCGTACCGCACGGGGATCCCTTTCATGGCCAGTTCCATCGGAACAAAGCCGAACAGGTAGTCCGGTGACCAAAGCTTAAGCGCGATTTCAAAGACGATGCGCGACATCAGCGAGGTGAAGCCTTGATTGCGCAGGCCCCCATCGCCGCCTTTCAGCCAGAACTCGCCATGGTAACAGACCCGGCCAGTGATATGTTCCAGCGACGGTAGCTCCGAAAACTGGATATGGTCCGGGTCCGCGATCATCCCAGGCGTCAGATATTTGTGGCGGTGATGCTCAAGGTGATGACGCAGGTTCGTCCCGGTCATATCGATATGGCGAATGACTTGCGTATGGATCAGTTCGTTCTTGTCGTTGAACCCACAGACCCAAAACGCGTTGGAATCGTCGATGAACGAACTTGCGACATCGAATATCGGATAAAGCGGTGGCCGGTCCGCCTGCGCGTGTCGGAGCTTTCGATAAGCGACAAAGTCGCCCCCAATCTCAAGCCGCATGCCAGCGACTTCCAATTCACGGATGATGTTTGAGACATTCACAATCGTGGTGAAGAGGCTGAGTGCGGTCACGAACGATTCTCCTATAACTGGAGGAGAACCATAGAATGATAAAGACCTTGCAAGAATAGCGTCTTGTCAAAAGTTTGGCGTATTTTCGCCCGATTGTTGCTCGAATTGCATATCCACCTCGCTCGGAATCTCAATTTGCGTGTCCGGATCCAGCAGATTTATCTCGACCTGATCGGTAATCACGACCAGCACGGCGAGTACCGGCGTGAGATCTGGCAGGGCGAAAGTCATCAAGAGACGTTGAAATGTCACCGGCTCGGGCCGCCCGCTCGTTTCGCGGGGCAGGTGTGCATACAGGTGGTCAAGCCTGACCGTGCCTTCGCCGTGCACCTTGGAATAGGCATCGGACACCATTGCATCGAAATCATCGCCCGCCCGGTCCTCGTATGACAGGCGGCCCACCGCGCTTTTTGACCAGGTCCACCCAAACCAGCGCGCGTAGGCAGATTTCTCGCCGATCTCCACGCACAACCAGCCGCGCGGATCGCGTCGGTAGATCACGAGGTAAGGCCGGATGGGCGCTGCGACCTCCGACTCAAGCTGCGCCGCCCCGTTGGCCCATGCCGCCAGTGCCGTGCGCAAAAGCGGGCTGCCCAGTTTTGAGATCGCAGATACTGGATGCTGCTGAGACAGAAACTCGCGCCCCTCGTCATCCACAAAGCGAATGGCCTCCAGATAGACCGACTCCATGTCGCTGCCGACCCGTGGATCGGACCAACGTTCGGCCTGTCGCAGGATGTGGCGCGCATCCGGAAGCGCGGCTTCGCCAATGGGGGTCAGGACATATGTGTTCTTTGAAAGGGTAAAGAGCGCGCCCCCTTTGATCTCTTCAAGGTGGGAAATATGCCGGCGCACGGTCTGCCGGGTCGCGCTGAGTTCGGTGGATGTTTCAGTTAAGTTAAGCGTATCCGCCAATGTGACGAATGCCTTAAGCATCTCAAGCGTCGTTTCTTCGCCAATCTGCTTTCGTGGCAAGTCATTGCTCCAATAAGAAATTTTCGGTCAGATGTATGATTTATCATCTATGCTAGGTCAATAGTCCCGGCGTAAGGGTTTCGTAAACAATGAATTTTCTACCGCTGCGCGAACGCATACCAAAGCTACTGGGTGTATGCGTTGCACCCACAACATATGCACAAATACTGGCAGTTGAACCATGAATAACACAAGAACGACGCCGCGATCCAAGCACATCGATCGCCACATTGGGACGCGCCTGCGCGAATTGCGAGCCATCAACGGCCTTTCGCAGAAGCAGCTGGCCCGAGAACTCGGCGTTTCCTTCCAACAGGTTCAAAAATATGAGCAGGGCACCAACCGGATCTCGGCAAGCCGACTTTGGGAAATCAGCGAAGTAATGGATGTCGCGCCGGGCACGTTCTTTGACGGCTTGTTTGCCGAACTGGACTAGCCATCGATAGTGGCGCCCAAGGCGCCACGCCAAATCGCAGGGGTTAGGACTGTGTCAACGTTACAGAAGTCCTAATCCGCATATGCACACCACGGCCGGCGGCATCCTTACGCGCCTGAAAGCACTCTACAATCGAACCATTTGAGCCAACGAGCGGTCTGCGCGCCAATCTGATCGGGAGGTCAGCATAACTGCGGAACAAGCTGCCCTGCCCAGATTCCGCGACAGTCGCCCCGGACGCGCTGGTTTGTTGCGACACTTGGCGCCCAATCCTCACAGACAGTTGACCTTTTTGGACGAATTTTATGCGCATGCTACCTCTGCGAAACGCGCGCATCCGCGCGGATGGGGGCAATATCTTGCTGACGGAACCTACGCCAGATTTGGATGAGATCCGTGCGACCTACGGGGCGCTCGATCTAGGCATCGATTCAGAGCCGGACGGCTGGCGCGGCGCGTGGCGATCCTGCGCTGACGCCGGCGTCTTCGGTATGATCGTGCCCCGCAAATACGGCGGCGCGGCGACCAGTGTTACGGCGACCATCGCGGCCCTTGAATCCATCGGCTACGCATGCCCCGACAACGGGTTCACTCTGGCGATCAACGGACAGATCTGGGCCGTCCAAGAGCCAATCATGACCTATGGCAGCGAGGCGCAGAAAGACCTCTATCTGCCAAAGCTCGCAAGCGGTGCCTGGGTCGGTGCACATGGCATGACCGAGGTGCAGTCAGGCTCGGACGCGGCGGCAATTGCCACGACAGCCGAACGCCGCGACGGTGGCTATGTGCTTAACGGCCACAAGACGTATGTTGGCATGGCCAGCGTGTGCGATGTGGCGGTCGTCTTTGCGAAAACCGCGCCGGATCGTGGCGCCTGGGGCATCTCGGCCTTTCTTGTCGAAAAGGATGATCCCGGGTTTCAGCGCGGCCCGGATCAGGACAAGCTTGGCCTGACGTCCGTGCCCATGGGACAACTGGGTTTCAAGGATTGCTGGATCCCCGAAGAGCGCTTGTTGGGACGTGAAGGCGCGGGGGCGAGCATATTCCAATCCACCATGGACTGGGAACGCAGCTTTATCTTTGCAAGCCACGTTGGCTCGATGGCGCGCCAACTTGAGGACTGCACAGAGTTTGCCCGCACCCGAAAGGTGTTCGACAAACCGATCGCGGCGCATCAGTCCGTCTCAAACCGTCTTGCCGATATGGCTGTTCGGCTCGAGACGAGCCGTTTGATGCTCTACCGCGCGGCCGAGTTGAAGGATGCGGGTAAGGTGGCGCTGCGCCATGCGGCGATGACCAAGCTGCACATCTCCGAAGCCTTCGCGGCTTCAAGTCTTGACGCTTTGCGCATTCATGGTGGTGCGGGGTATCTCGCGGGTTCCGCGCCTGCGACAGATCTGTGTGATGCGCTTGGCGGCGTGATCTATTCGGGAACATCTGACGTACAACGGCAGATAATTGCGCGGATGCTGGGCACGCCCAGCGCGTGATAGCGCGCGTAACCGATCGCGTAGAAGCGCAGCGCGCATGTGATGGTGAATGAGTACGCGGGCGATGTGCCCGGTGGGGGTTAAGTTCTGTGATGGTCTTTCAATCACTTAGGTGGATCTTCGTTGGCTGTGCCCTGGCGCTGGCCCTTATCGCATCGCCCGCCTCCGCCCACCGCATCGATGAAAGCTATATCTACTTTCAGGTCACCGACGAAGATCTGACCGGCCGGTTCGAAGTCACCGCGAAAGATCTTGCTCAGGTGTTCACCTTCGAAGGTGCGGATGGCCCGCCCTCGAACGATCAGATCGCGGCACGCGCTGATGAGATCTTTGCCTATCTCGCCGAACGCCTGACGCTTCTGTCCGGGGGTCAAAGCTATGCGATCGCGCCAACAGGCGTGGATTTCCTTGAAACCGACATTGCGACCTTCGCGCTTTTTAGCTTCGCGGTGCCCGAACTTGGCGCAACACCTGAAACCATCGATCTTTCGTATGACTTCCTCTTTGCCGACATCGATCCCAACCATCTGGGTTACGCCCTGATCGAGAGCAATTCGCGCACCGGGGTGTGGAAAAACGAGAGCCACATCTCGCTGACCTTCGCACCCGGGATGGGCCCGCAAACGCTGAACCTAGTCGGTGAGCCGCTGGGGGACGTCTTCGCGGCCTTTGTGCTGCACGGCATCTGGCACATCTGGCTTGGCTTTGATCACTTGCTTTTTCTGGCCAGTCTGCTCGTGACGGCGGCGATGGTCTTGCAAGGCACGCATTGGGCCCCGTCGCCCAACCCGAGACAGAGCCTGATGAACATGATCGGACTTATCACGATCTTTACCCTGGCCCATGCATTCACGCTTAGCCTGGCGGCCTTTGGCGTGGTGCGCTTGCCGTCCTTGCTGGTCGAGGGCGTGATCGCCCTGTCAATCGCGCTGGTCGCGTTGGGCAACCTTGTGCCGTCGCTCTACACGCGGTCCTGGATCGTGGTGTTTGTCTACGGCTTGTTCCATGGCTTCGGCTATGTGGGTGTCATGGCGCCTTTGGGGGCGGACCCAACCACCAAGGCGGTCGGCCTTACCGCTTTCAGCATCGGGCTCGAAATCGGCCAACTTGCGATCGTCCTCGCCGCGTTTCCCATCCTCTATGCATTGCGCAACTGGCGGCCTTATCCGTTCCTAGCACTGCGCATGGGATCGGTCGCGTTGATCGCCGTCGCGGTGCTTTGGTTTGTTGAGCGCACGTACAACGTGCTCGGCCCGGTGCGCCAAACACTGATCAGTCTGGTGAGCTGATGATCGAGGCTCAGTATATCGACGATATCGCCGCCATCTGGGCGAAGCGGGCACCCGACGCGGTGGCCTTCACCTTTGGCGATGCAACGCTGAGCTATGGGGCCCTCGACGCAGGTGCCGATCGACTGGCGCAGGCGCTGTGGGCGAATGGCGTTCAAACCGGCGACCGCGTGGGCGTATTCGTCGACAAATCGCTCGACAGTGCCCTCGCCATTTACGGGATCATGCGCGCCGGTGCGGCCTATGTCCCGATGGACCCCGGTGCGCCGGTTGAACGATTGGTTCAGATTGCCCAGGCCTGCGGGATAAAGGCCATGGTCTCGCAAGAACGTAAGCAAAGCGTGTTCGAAGAGGTGACAGCGCGGGTCCCGGATCTGACCACGGTGCTGGCGAGCGACGGAACCCCGATACACGCGGCTCTAAAGCCTCCCCAGCCGGTTGACCTGCGGCCACGGGCACCCGACGATGTGGCCTACATCATCTTTACGTCTGGCAGCACCGGCACACCCAAAGGCATCACCCATACGCACAAAAGCGGCTTGGCCTATGTTCGGATGTCCGTTGCGCTCTATGGCCTGACACCGGACGACCGCCTCAGCAACCACTCTCCGCTTCATTTCGATATGTCCACGTTTGACATGTTCAGCGGGCCATTCGCCGGCGCGACCACGGTCATCATATCCGAGATGCATATGAAGCTGCCCGCGAGCCTTGCGCAGTTGATCGAGCAAGAGTGGATGACGATCTGGTACTCGGTTCCTCATGCTCTGATCCAGCTGGTCGAGCGTGGCGCGCTTCAGAATCGGGACTTTTCAGCGCTGCGGTGGGTGGTGTTTGGCGGCGAGCCGATGCTGCCGGGCCAGCTGCGCGCCTTTGGGGCGCACACGCCCAACGCGCGGTTCAGCAACTCGTACGGACCCGCCGAGGTGAACCAGTGCAGCTTCAAACACCTCGATCTTGCCGACCTGACCGAGGCACCGATCTCGATCGGGACACCCTGCGATCACGCGGATCTGGTGATCCTTGATGATGACACGCCCGCTGATGAGGGTGAGCTTTACGTGGCAACCCCAGCGATGATGGCAGGCTACTGGAACGATGACACCCGCAACGCCGCGGCCTTCCGGTCCATCGGCAACGCCCCTGCGCGCCGGTACTATCGCACCGGCGATCTGGTGCGCCGGGATGACGGGGGCGAGCTGCACTTTCTCGGCCGGTCCGACCGCCAGGTGAAGGTGCGCGGTTTCCGGATCGAACTCGACGAAATCGAACTGGTGATGGCCCGCCACCCCGACGTGTCCGAGGCGGCGGCCGTCGTATCCGGAAACCCCCCTCGCATTGCCGTCTACATCACCGCGCCGCCTGACATCGATGCGGACAGCGCCGATCTGCGCGCCTTTGCCGCCCAAAACTTGCCGCCCCAAGCGGTGCCAACCATTCTTCGTGTCCTGCCCGAGTTCAAACGAACCGCCACTGGCAAGATAGACCGTAAACACCTTGCCGAGGCTTCTGATGTCTGACCAAACCGCACTGGACCCAAAATCGATGATCCGCGACTTCATCGTATCAAAACTGCTCAACGGCCGCGCCATTGCGGACGACGAAAACCTGCTGCTCAGCGGGTTGATCGACTCGCTGGGCGTGTTCGAACTGGTCGCCTTTTTGGAAAAGACCTTCAGCATCGCCGTCCCCTTGGACGAGGTCGTGCTTGAAAACTTCACGTCCGTCGCCACGATCGAGGCCTATGTCGCTGCGAAGAAGGCGTGAATGACGACGCTTTCTGACAATAGCCCAACGGCGCCGCTCACGCCGGCACAGGATGTGTTGTGGACGGGGCAGCAGCTTGCGCCGGACGCCGCGCTGTACAACATGGGCTGGCGCTTCGACCTGTACCAAGAGATCGATCCGGATCGCTTTGCGGCCGCGTTTCGCACGGTTCTGGAGCAACACGACGGCCTGCGCCTGGTGTTTCAGCCCGCGGCCCAAGCGGTCTTGCAGCATGCGCCCGAGGCCAGCTTTGATCTTGACGTTATAGACCTGTCGGATGAAGCGGACCCGGACTCAGCCGCAGATGCGTGGATCACCGACCGGGTGTCGCGCGCCTTTGATCTGTCCCGCGCGGCCTATGATCTCGCGCTGCTCCGGGTGCGAGCAGATCACTGGATCTGGTATTTCAATCAGCACCACCTCACGACCGACGGGGCATCGGCAGCGTTGGTCTTCTCCGAGATGTCGAAGGCCTACGCAGGGCAGCCGTTGGACGACGCCCCGTCCTACCTCGCCCATGCAAACGCGCTTGCTTCGGGCACTGAGGATCTTGCGGCCTCGCAGGCCTATTGGCAGGGTGCCCCAGGCCTTACAACGCCAACGCCGCTTTATGGCGGTCGCCCGGCGACGGACCCATCTTCGCGGCGCGTCTCCGTTCCTTTCTCTGGCGTTCTTGAAGAAGGTCTCGCTCGGGCCGTTAAAAACCCAGACCTCCAGGTCTTCAACGCGCAGCTTACTGAGTTCGCGATCCTGTTCACCGCCTTCGCCGCATTTGTCCACCGGGTCACCGGCGACACGCGTGTCTCCATCGGTGCGCCCGCGCACAACCGTCTAACGCCGGATGCCCGCAAAACGGTGGGTTTGTTTGTTGAGACCTTTCCCATCGATATCGAGGTCGACCCGGCAGAAAGCTTCCAAGAGCTTTTTGACAAGACAAAAACCGCGCTGGGCGGTTACCTGCGCCATGCCCGTCCCGGGGCCAGCACCGGGGCCGCTGCAAAACGGATCACAGCGGTTTTCAACTACATCACGGCCGAAATCGGGGATTTTGCGGGCCACGCTGCGCGGACGAAATGGGTTCACGCGGGGGCGCATGATCCGCGCCACGGCGTGCGCCTGCACGCCATGCGGTTTCAGGACAACGCCCTGACGCTTGCACTCGACATCAACGATGGGCTCGCCGATAAAACCGCGTTTGAGTACATCCCAAACCACTTCACTGCGCTCCTTGGTGCGCTTCTGGAGGCGCCCGAGCGGCGCATCGGGGATATCCCCATGTGCGCGACGGAAGAGGCCACCCGGATTGCTGTACTGTGTTCCGGAGCGCCGCAAGCCTCCCCACTCGATATCCTGACCCGCATTGCATCCCAGGCGCCCCATGCGGTGGCCGTGCGAGAGGGTGTTGAGACGATGACCTACGCCGGTCTGGCGGACCGGGCAGCAGAATATCGGGCGGACCTTGCCAACCGCGGCGTCGCGCCTGGCGACTTCGTGTTGGTCCATTGCCAGCGCGCGCTTGACCTTGTCCCAGCCCTTCTGGGTGTTCTGTCGTGCTGCGCAGCATTTGTCCCCGTCGCCGCCAACACGCCCAAGGCGCGCGTGGAAGAGATTGCGCGTCTCGCGGGCGTGACCGCCATAATCACAGATCCCACGACTTTAGAGGCGGTCCAGGGAATTGATGTCCCGACGCTTCTCTTGGGCTCCCCAAGTGCCGCAGAGCTGGTTTCAAGCCAACCCATCGATCCTGGCGCCACAGCCTATGCAATCTTCACGTCCGGCTCCACGGGAACACCAAAAGGCGTCGCCGTCACGCATGAGGGGCTTGCGCGTTACATTGACTGGGCGGCGGATGCCTTTGGCGGGACGGGCCCGGCGGACTACGCGCTGTTTTCCTCTCTGTCGTTCGACCTGACCATCACGTCGATCTTTGCGCCGCTCGTCTCTGGTGGCACGGTCGTTGTCTATCCCGAGACCGGTCCCTCCGATCTCGCGGTGCTTGATGTGTTCGCCGACGACGCCGTCGACGTGGTCAAACTCACGCCCTCCCACCTCTCGCTCATCGTCGCGCAAGGAACGCCGGTCAAGACCATCCGTTCGCTGGTTCTGGGCGGCGAGAACCTGACAACGGCGCTGTGCCGACAGGCGCAACAGACGCTGTCACCGGACATCGTTATCGCCAACGAATATGGCCCAACCGAGGGTGTCGTCGGCTGCATGATCCACCGTTTTGACGGTGCGGTGGACACCGGCATTTCGGTTCCGATCGGTCGCCCGGCGGACGGTGTTGAAATCACGATCCGCGATGCGGGCCTGAACACCGTGCCCTTCGGTGCGATCGGCGAGATTTGCATCGGCGGCCGTCTGGCGCGTGGTTACATTGGCCGGGCTGAACTGACGGACGAGAAATTCGTGGCGGATCCCATCGCGCCGGGTGCACGCATCTACCGGACCGGCGATCTGGGCCGCCTGCTGCCCACTGGTGTGTTCGAATATCTCGGGCGCGCCGACGCCCAGCTCAAGGTCGGTGGTGTGCGCATCGAACCGGCCGAGGTTGAGGCGGCCCTGCGCAGTGTGCTGGGCGTTCGCGGGGTCCACATCCACGCGCGCACGACCCGCGCGCCGGCCAAGGCCTGCACCCGCTGCGGATTGCCCGATACCTATCCGGGCGTTGCCTTTCATGACGATGGCCTCTGCGCGATCTGCGCGGCCTACGATGGGTACAAGGACCGCGCACAGTCCTATTTCCAAACGCCCGATATCCTGACCGACAAGATCAATGCCGCCGCCGACAAGAGTACGGGTGAGTTCGATCTGATCATGCTGCTCAGCGGCGGTAAGGACAGCACATACGCGGCCTACCGGTTGGCCGAACATGGCAAACGCGTGCTCGCTTTGACACTGGACAACGGCTACATCTCGGACGGGGCCATGGCAAACATCCGGCGCGTGGCCAGCGATCTGGGCTGGGACCATCGGTTCATGCACACCGATGCGATGAACCAGATTTTCGTCGAAAGCCTGAAAGCGCATTCCAATGTCTGCCAGGGGTGTTTCAAGGCGATCTACACACTGGCGCTGCGGATTGCCCGCGACGAAGGCGTGGCGGCCATCGTCACCGGCCTGTCGCGCGGCCAGTTCTTTGAGACCCGGCTTACGCCCGAGCTCTTTCAGGCAGGCACGCCCAGCACGGGCGAGATCGAGCATCTGGTGGACACCGCGCGCCGCCAGTACCACGCGCAGGACGACGCGGTGTCCCGGCTGCTCTGTGCCAGCGACCTCCAGGATGGGGCGGTTCTCGATGCGGTGCAGTTCCTCGATATCTACCGTTACATCGACGTACCGGTGTCCAAGATCTATCGCTTCCTCAGTGAACGCGCCTCCTGGATCCGGCCCGAGGATACCGGTCGTTCGACCAACTGCTTGATCAACGACGTGGGCATCTTTGTCCACGGCAAGCGCGAGGGCTTTCATAACTATGCGCTGCCCTACAGTTGGGACGTGCGCCTTGGGCACAAAACCCGGCATGAGGCGCTGGACGAGCTGAACGATGAAATCGACGAAGCCCGTGTGACCGAAATCTTGTCGGAGATTGGGTTTGACGAACCCGTCTCCCCGGACGGGGCGACCCGAATCGTTGCCTATGTGGCGGCGGATGGCGGCACAGATCTGGGCCAGCTTTGGGAAGCGGTGCGGGCAAAAGTGGTTCCCGAAGCCCTGCCAAGCGACATCGTTTTGGTCGATGAGATCCCGCTGACCACCAATGGCAAAGTCGACACCGCGCGCCTTCCATTGCCCACCCGCGATCGCGCGGGCAACCGCGCGCCCTATCGTGCGCCTTCTTCGACCGCGGAAGAGACGCTTGCGGGGGTCTTCGCCGAGGTGCTGGGGCAACCGCGCATCGGTGTTGATGACAATTTCTATGACATTGGCGGTGACTCGCTTGCGGCCATTCAGATCGCGATCCTGGCCAACGAGGCCGGGCTGTCCGTCCCGGCCACGGCTGTGTTCGAACATCCCACGATTGCCCGTCTGGCCAAAGCTGCGGAAGCCAGTGCAGCCGCACAGGTGGTTACCCCGGAGACCCCGCTGATCGAATTGGACGACGAGGATCTGGCCGGGATCGCGCGGGCGCTCTCGTGACCGCACTGCTTCCGGAAAATGTCGACGCGGTTCTGCCGCTAAGCCCGGCACAATCGGGGATCCTGTTCCATTGCATCGGCGCCGATGCGGCGCATGGCAGCTATGTCGGCGTTGTCTCAGCCGATCTGGAAGGGCCACTGGACGAGGTGCTGTTCCAAGCGGCTTTCGCAGATACCGTGATGGCGACGGATGCGCTGCGGGCCTGTTTCGTCTGGAAAGGGGTGAAGCGCCCACTGCAGGTTGTGCGCAAACGGGTCGAGCTGTCGTGGGACGTTGTGGATTGGACCGGTCTTGGCGCCGAGGCGATGGAACAGGCCGCCGCGGGGGTGGTCGACCGATACCGGCGCGCCGGCTTTGATCTGAGCCAGGCGCCGCTGATGCACATGACACTTGCCAGGATTGGGCCAGATCGCACGCGCCTCATCTGGGCGGTGCATCACATCGTTTCTGACGGTTGGTCGACGCGCTGCCTGCTGGACGACATTCTGGCGCGCTACAACGGACAAAAACCCGCGGGCGCGCAAACCCAGTTTCGCGACTACCTGGGATGGCTCAAGGCGCGGGATGCCGCCGGTGATCAAGCCTATTGGAGCGCGGCGTTGGCCGGCCTGGCAGCGCCCACGCGGATCGAAACCGTTGTCGATGCCGCGACAGACCCAGCACCGATGCACGTGCATGTTCACCGCACTCTGCCAGCGGAGCTGCTCACCCGCATCGAGGCACGTGCCCGGTCATCACGCATCACGCAAAGCACGCTGATGTCGACGGTCTGGGCACTGGTCCTGCGCCGCTACGCCCGCTCAGACGATATTGTCTTCGGGTCCACCACCGCCGGTCGCCCGGCCGAGTTGCCGGGGGCGGACAAAGCGGCGGGTGCATTCCTGAATACCGTGCCCATTCGCCTGCAGTTTGATCCATCGTCAACGGTCGAGGCTACACTTCAGGCCGCCGAAGCCAGCGCCCGGCGCCGCCGCGCGCACGAGGCCACGGCGCTGAGCGATATCCAATCCTGGTCCCCGATACCCGCCGGAACACCTGTTTTCGACTGTGTCTTCGCCTTTGAGCGCCTGCCGGAGGTTGCGCGGGATACCGGCCCGCTTCGCCTGGGCCATTTGGAGACCGTCCAGTCCAGCAACTACCCGCTCACATTCTTGGTGACCCCGGGCGAAGGTCTGAAGATCGAGGTCTACTTCGACCCGGCGCGCTTCACACCCGCCCTCATCGACGATCTGCTTGACGACTTTGAACGCCTGTTGCGGGCCGTTCTGCAGCGCAACCAACTGACTGTTGCTGATTTGTCAGACGCGCTGCCGGCCATACCTGCGCCAGCGCCGCTGGAGCGCCCGCCTGTTTCAGTGCTTGAGGCGATCTCCGCCGCCGCTGAGCAGACGCCGGATGCCACCGCGCTTTCAGATTCTGTGAAGACGCTTAGCTACGCCGAACTGTCCGGGCAGGTCGAGAATGCCGCACGACACCTCGTCGCCGCGGGAGCGGCCCCCGGCGACGTAATCCCCGTGGCGATGCCGCGCGGTGTGGACGCCGTCGTTGCCATGCTCGCCGTGATGCGCGCCGGCGCGGCGTATGTTCCGCTCGACATCACATACCCACGCGCGCGGATCGAACAAGTGCTGGCCGAAGTGGTCCCTAAATTCGTGGTTGCTGCAGAGGTCACTCCCTCTTTTGCGGACATTCCGGCTCTGCTTATCGATCGTGACGACGCGCCATCGGTGGACTTGCCGGACTTACCCGGCGGTGCAGACGCGGCTTATGTTATCTTCACATCTGGCTCACAGGGCCGCCCCAAGGGCGTCCAGATCACCCACGCAAACCTCGCCCACTCGAATGCAGTCCGGGCGGACGTCTACGGCCAACCGCCCGAGACGTTCCTCTTACTGTCCTCGCTTGCGTTCGACAGCTCAGTTGCCGGGCTTTATTGGACGCTGGCCACGGGCGGGCATCTTGTGATTGCCGACAGCGGGATAGAGCAGGATGCGGGCGCACTGGCCGCTGTGATCGCACGGCACAAGGTGCACACGACACTGTGTTTGCCTCGGCTGTTCGAGGCGCTTGTCAACGCCGGACAGGGCGATGCGCTTGCCTCCCTCAAGACGGTCATCGTCGCGGGCGAGGCGGTCACAACAGCCTCCCTTGCGGCGCGCGATGCGTTGGGCGGTGGCGTGCGGCTCTTCAACGAATACGGTCCGACTGAGGCAACGGTCTGGTGCACCGCCGCAGACCTGACGGACCAATGGGCAGAGGAGGCGGTTCCAATCGGGCGTTCGATCCCCGGCGTCACCGTTTGCATCTGCGACGCGGACGGTCGCCCGCTGCCCAATGGCGTGCTTGGCGAAATCGTTGCTACAGGGCCGACCGTCTCACCCGGTTATTTGCATGGCGGGGCAGGCGGTCCGTTCCGCGGCACAGGCACCAGCCGAAGCTACGCAACCGGCGATCTGGGCGTGCGGCGTGCAGACGGACAGATTCTTTTCTTCGGGCGTGAAGACCAGCAGGTCAAAATCCGCGGCGTTCGCGTCGATCTGAGCGAGGTCGAGGCCTGCGCACACGCCGTGGCGCACGGCATCGAGCTTTGTGTCGTCATCGACCAATCCGTCGTAACGCTGACGCTGGTCCTGTGCCTTGCCCACGGCGAAGATCCCGACCTGGCAGCGCGATTGAGCGCGGCGTTTCAGGCGCAGCTTCCTGCGCATGCCCGTCCGGCGCGGCTGCAATGGATACCTGCATTTCCGCGGCTGCCGAACGGCAAGGTGGATGTGGCGGAGCTTACGGGAAGGATTTCGACCAAACCTGAACCACAGCAGCCAGACGACCCGCCCCATGGCGACACCGAACAGCGCCTCGCGGAGATCTGGTGTGATGTCTTGGGGCGTGAGACCGTCGCGCGAAACGCAGACTTTTTTGAGCTTGGCGGCGACAGCCTGCTCTCCATTGGCCTGTTCGCACGGGCCGAGCAAGAGGGGCTGCCGATCCGGCCAACGGATATCTTCGATCATCCGACATTGGCTGATCTGGCCCAGGCACTTGTGCGGCGCAGCGCCGAGGATGACGCCGAAGGCCCTGCCGAGTCTCCGCTAAAGCTGGCGAATACCGGCGGCGCGCGGTCTCCGGTTTTCCTCTTGCACTGCAACATGTGGATCTATCGCCAACTGACCCACGGGCTCGGGCGCGACTGGCCGGTGGGGCTTCAGTTCTCCCACCACTTCCACGGCGCACGCGTCGCGCTTGGCGGGACGATCGAAGACTTCGCGACCGAGGCCCTTAGCGCTCTGACCAGTTTGCGCGATACCGGACCCTACATTATATGCGGTTACTCCGCAGGCGCGATGATCACGCTCGACCTTGCACGCCGCCTGCGGGCGCAAGGCCATGAGGTGCCGCTAGTTTGCCTGATTGACCCGCCCTATGACGGGCGCAGCAGCGGTGGCCCCGCACTGCCCGATCTGGCGATGCAGGGGATGACGCTGGCGCGCGGGCTTGCCGAACGCGCATTGGAACGGGTCGCCCGCGATGGTGAAGCGCACCGCCGCAACGTGGTAAGCCAGGCCTACGCTCTCGCGATGCGGCGCTATCGTCTGCAGCCCTATGATGGTCCGGTGCATGTGCTGCAAACCGACGGCAACCCGGCGATGGCGGCGGGTGGCACGCTGCACACTGCGCTTCAGGATGTAGAAGTCGAGACGCTGCCGTTCGGTCACGAGGCCCTCTTGACCGACAGCGAGGCGCGCCTGTCGCTGACCTCGCGCATGGTGCGCCGGATCAAGCGGGTCTAGGCGCTTCCAGCACCTGCGCAATCACGCGCTCTGCAATCTGCGCGTGGGCCATTTGCGCGATATGGGCCTGATGTTCCTTCAAACGCGCGCGTATGTCGGGCGCGGTGAGAACATGCCGGATATCGCGGGCAAGCTTGTCGGCGCTGTCGTCATAGGCGCCGACGGTGCCAAGCCCGTGCGCCACCACCCGCGCCCCGTTGCCTTTGCCGTCCAGCGCGTTGGGATAGATGAGCATCGGCGTTGCCGTCGCAAGGCACTCGTTCAGCGTCCCAGCGCCGCCGTGAAAAATCGCGCAGTCTGCGACGCCAAGTGCCTCAAGCTGGGGCGCCCATGGAACGAACGTCATGTTGTCAGGGGGCGGCTCGTCTAAGGTTGTTGGATCCAGGTTCGCGATCAAAACCCGCCAACTGGGGTTCGTGCGCGCCACTTCTGCCAACGCACGAACAAACCGCTTCGGTGGCTGCCGGATCGACCCGAACGCCGCATAGATCCTGTGTGTGCCCGGCACGTCCTGTAGGAACGCGCGCAGACCCTCGCCCATCTCCCCCGCGGCCCGCGTTCGCAGGATCATCGGGCCTGCGAAAGTTTGGTTTGCCGTCGGAAGGGTCGGAAAATCGGCGCGGTCGGATAGCAGAAACAACGTGGGCAGCTGGTAGCTCCACGGCATCTGAAACCCGCGCCGCGTCGTCAGCCGATCCAGCGTCACCGCAAGACGCGCCGCCGCTTTCCGATGCGCCGTGGTGAAATCCGCCCCCCAATGCGCCCATCGCGCCCGCGCCAGACCAGCGCGTTTTTTGGCAGCAAGTTTCAGCCATGACAGGCGTATACCGATGGTCGAGCCAGACAATCCACGTCCCGGCACAACGTCTGCGTTGACAGGCGGCGTCTGTGGCCCAGGCGCCGCCTGGTAGATGAACGACAGCAAGACAAGGCTCTTCCCGGCAGCTAGGCTTTGCAAGATCGCGACGTGGTGTTCGCAATCGGACACCACAAGGTCGGGCCGAACCGTGTCGAGGACATCCGAAAAACCGTCCTTGAGTACCCTCTCTGCCGCAGCGGCCCGTCGGTCGCTCCAAACGGTCATGCTGCGCCGGTCTGGCGGGGGCAGGTATCCCGTGAGCGCGCCCAAGCGCGGCGCGGGCACAGTGTGTGCCTCTAGACCCGTGACGGCAATGTGCGCCTGACACTTCTCCGGCGCGCCCACCACAACATCGTGGCCCGCGTCTCGCAGCCGTTCCCCAAGGGCGAGGCTTGAAAAAAGGTTGCTGGTCAGCCCGGTACAGACGATCAGAATCTTGGCGATGGCTGCACCTCAGCGCTCAGCGTGGTTTTCGCACGGCATCGCAGGCGCACGCGACGAAAGTACGGTCGATCCGCGTCACGTCTGTGTCGAGGCGCTTTGCGCGATGGCGTCCAGATCGCCGCGACCTTCATCTCCGATGACCACGAAATTGGCCCCTGCGCCGCCCCAGCTGACCATCTCAAACGCGCCGATCTGGCGGGCGGCGAACCCGTCTTGCGGGCGTTCGCTTTGGATCAGGCACAGCGCGACCACCCGCATCTCGGCATCGGTGAACATCAACTGCGCCACCGGTTTGCCCGCGGCGACCAGCAAGCGGGCGCCCTGGAAGGTCAATCCATGTTGGGTCAGGTCAGGGATCTGAACCGTGGCCCCAACGCTCGCGGTGAGCCAGGTTTGAATATGATCGGCCTCGTCCGCGCCCACCTCGACCAGGTGCCGCGATTGGGCGACATAAACCTGGTGGTAATCCGCAATATCGGCCAGCCATCCTGGCGCTGCCGCAACCTCGGTCCCTTGTGTCAGTCCGGCAAAGTACCCACCGGTGCCCACCATTCCCAGCGCAATCACCACGGCCGCCGCAGCCAGCCAGCCGCGCCGGGCCGGGGCCTGTGGCGTGTTGGCAACCGTTGTCTCCGGGGCGCTTTGAATGGCGGATGCAAGCTCAAAAGGCACAGGCTCGCGCAGCATGTCGTCGAACGCGTCCTTCACCGCGCTGTCCGTGGCCATCAGTGCCTCAAGCTCGGCCTGCAACGCGGGATCCTCCGCCAGAGCGCGCTCAATCTCTTGGGCTTCGGCCTCGGGCAGTTCGCCATCCAAAAACGCGCTCAGTTTGTCGGCATACGCGGTCATTGCGCCACTCCCGAAGATGCCCCAAGATCGCGGGCCAGGGTTTTGCGTGCTCTATGTATGCGGCTCATGACGGTGCCCACGGGGATATCGAACAGCTCGGCGGCTTCGGCATAGCTGTAGCCTTCCACGCTCACCGTCAACAGCACCGCGCCCAGCTCTTCCGGCAACGCCGCGATCCGACGCTGCAACTCGGCCGCTGCCATTTGCGCCTCGCCGGTGTCCACCGTGACAAGCTCGGGCGTCTCATCGGCAGGCACGTGGCCCTGGCCCAGCCGGACACCGCGTTTGCGGATCTCGCTGATCCACAGGTTGCGGGTGATCCGGAACATCCAGCGATCCAGCGGTTGTGTCCTGTTCCACTGATCCGCCCGGTCCAACGCGCGCAGGCAGGCCTCTTGCACCAGATCATCGGCCTCGGGCACCGACCGCGTGAGAGCGCGCGCAAAACGGCGTAGTCTGGGCAACAGCGCAATCAGATCACGCTTCAGATCGGTCGACACAGGCGCCTCTTCAACAGCCGGCGGGGACGGAGCAAGCCCGCCCACTGTTAGTGCACCGCTGCCGGTTCCGATGCAACGCACCGGTATGTTCGCCACTGTGTGATAGGCCAAAGCTGCCGACATCGCAGACTCCTCTTTGCCTTGTTTCAAAGGGCTTACGCGCCGGGCAGCAAAAAAATTCAAACTTTTTTCGGTGACCCGTGAATAACCCGGCGGGCTGAGGCGTAGGGACGGGCAGTGAGGCACATCTGCTCACGCTAACCGAACCACACATTGCACAAAGGACCATACCCATGACCCGCAAACTCATCACCGCAGCCGTTCTCGCCGCCACGCTTGGCACCCAGGCTGCCGCCGGAACGCTTGTCGCCATCAACACCGACATTGGCCAGGTTGTCGCCGCGGCGAACAACGGAATGACGCTCTACACCTTCCGCAACGACGCGCCCAACCAGTCGAACTGCTACAACGATTGCGCCCAGGCCTGGCCGCCCTTCGCCGCAGGCGCCGCAGCCAAGCCCGAGGGCGCCCTTGGGATCATCGACCGTAACGACGGCACCCGTCAGTGGGCGCTGAACGGTCAACCTCTTTACTTCTGGGCGGGCGACAGCGCGCGCGGAGATGCAACTGGCGATGGCGTCGGTGGCGTTTGGGACGTGGTTCGGAACTGATCGGAGGGGATGATGAAACGCTTTGCATTTGCCCTGATCGCCGTACTGGCCCTTGCGGCCTGTTACACCGGCTCACTTTACGCAACCTCGCAGGGTCCGGCCCCCGAGCCCGCATCCTACGACTACTGAGGACGCCTTCGTCTGCCCGCTGTGCGTTAACGAGTGTTTGGCGGCTGTGGATTATTCTGCAGCCGCCTTTTTCGTGATGGGGCCTTAAACACGGGTCGACCGGCACATTGTCTCCGACTTGCGAACAATCTTTGGACAAGATCGCGCGGCACCCTGTGCCTATGCGACCGGCGTACAAATACTGTGTGGGTGCCATCGCAAGTCTGATGGTGCTGAGCCCCGCAAGCGCGGCGCGCGATCTGGTGCGCGACTTTGCGGTTTGCACGGGCCGGCTTTCCGCCGAGATGGAGCATAGCTGGCTGATGCAGGACGGGCGGGGCGACGCCACGCAGACGCGGCGCGATGCCATGGCCGATCTGCTGACTGCCGTGACAGATGCCGACAACGCGTTGCGCGTCTACGACCTGCGCATCAATGCCAAGCTCGCGCACAGTTCGCTGCTGACGCAAGCAAGCTTTGGGCCAGATCGTGACCAGGCCGAGCGGGCGCGACGTTTGGCCAAGGCGCATGTCGCCGGCTGCACAGCGTTTCTACTGGCCTGACTCGCGGCTGAGCAGTTTCGGTAAGCACTCCGAAAAACACTGACATGAACCGCCTAATCCGCGGGCAGTTGCCCGGCGGACGCCTAAACACTGCGCAAATGAAAGCGTGCCGCGTGCAAAATCCGCTCGGGCGGCTTTCATAGATCGGGTCTGGGACACAGCCTGCGCGCGCTGGGGCGGATGCCGCGGCGTGAGCGTGCGGTGGCACTGGGCTGACTTCCTGAAACCACCGCACTTCGCAACTTAATTGCGTGGGCTTGATTTGGGTGCATGGGGACGTTTCTGCAAGGCCCGCCACGCTTCTCGTTAAAAAGGGGCATCTTGATGTCTAAATCTCTCTTTTCGTCTGCCGCCGCCATCGCTGTGCTCGCCACCGCGGCGCCAGCGTTGGCCCAGGACTGCCCGATCAAGGTCGGCGTTCTGCATTCGCTGTCGGGTACGATGGCGATCTCGGAAACCACGCTGAAAGACACCATGGAAATGCTGGTCGAACAGCAAAACGGTGCGGGCGGTGTTCTGGACTGTGAACTGGAAGCCGTCGTGGTCGACCCCGCTTCGGACTGGCCACTCTTTGCCGAGAAAGCGCGCGAGCTTCTGACGGTTCACGAAGTGGACGTGATCTTCGGCAACTGGACAAGCGTGAGCCGCAAATCGGTTCTGCCGGTGATCGAGGAACTGAACGGGCTGCTCTTTTACCCGGTCCAGTACGAGGGCGAAGAAAGCTCGAAGAACGTCTTCTACACCGGCGCTGCACCCAACCAGCAGGCGATCCCGGCCACGGATTACTTCCTCGAAGAGCTTGAGGTCGAAAAATTCGCGCTTCTGGGCACAGACTACGTCTACCCGCGCACCACGAACAACATTCTCGAATCCTACCTTCAGCAGAATGGCATCCCGGCCGAGGATATCTTCGTCAACTACACGCCCTTCGGTCACTCGGACTGGTCCAGCATCGTGGCCGACGTCGTCGCACTTGGCGCTGATGGTAAGAAGGTCGGCGTGATCTCGACGATCAACGGCGACGCGAACGTGGGCTTCTACAAGGAACTCGCCGCTGCCGGGATCTCGGCCGACGATATTCCTGTTGTCGCATTCTCGGTGGGTGAGGAAGAGCTTTCGGGCCTCGACACCTCGGACCTCGTCGGCCACCTCGCCGCGTGGAACTACTTCCAGTCCGCAGATACCGAGGCCAACGAGACCTGGGTCGCCGCCTGGAAAGAGCGTATGGGCGAAGAGCGTGTGACCAACGACCCGATGGAAGCCCACTACATCGGTTTCAACATGTGGGTGAACGCGGTCACAGCCGCTGGCACCACCGATGTCGATGCGGTACGCACGGCGATGTACGGCCAGGAGTTTCCGAACCTCACCGGCGGGACGGCCGTGATGCTGCCCAACCACCACCTGGCGAAGCCGGTGCTGATCGGCGAGATCCAGGAAGACGGTCAGTTCGATATCATCAGCCAGACCGAAGAAGTGCCGGGCGATGCCTGGACCGACTTCCTGCCGGAATCGGCGGTGCTGATGTCGGATTGGCAGGAACTGGGATGTGGGATGTTCAACACCCAGACCGAGACCTGCGTTCAGATCAAGTCGAACTACTAGTCTGGGATAAATCGCTGTTGGCGGGCCTTCGGGCCCGTCAGTGCCTCCGGCGGGAGTATTTTGGCCAAGATGAAGGGGCGGGGGATGATCCTTCGAGCGGTACTGGCCTTTGCGATGCTGGTCGCAGCCAACGGGCTTCGGGCGCAGACGGCCGACGCGCCAATCCAAGGGTTGCTGCAAGAGCATCGCGAGATCATCGCCAAAAGCTCGCGCCGCACCATCGGCCCCGCGGTGGCGGCGCTGGCGGCAAGCGGTCTGCCCGAGGCACAGGTTGTGCTGGAGCGCTGGCAGGCCAAAGAGATGTGGCTGAATGAAGAGACCGGGCTCTTCGTCTATGCCGAAGAGGTTGATCGCGACACGCTGCGCATCTTCGATTTCGCCGATGGGTCCGAGATCGGTGAGGTCCCCGACAACGACTTCAAACAGCTAAAGCCGAACTCGGGTATCCGGGGGATGATTGGCTCGGCCCTTGTGCAATTCCAGCTGTCTGACCCCAACCCGCGCAATCGCGCCCGCGCGCTGCGCGCCATCGAACGCGATGCCGAGGAAAGCCACCTGGCCGCGCTGCGCGGATCGCTGGAGGGCGAGGACGATCCTGACCTGCGTTCCCGAAAAGAGCGGCTTGAGCGGCTGTTGACGATCCAGTTCGGGGAAACCGATGAGGAACGCATCGCCGCTATCGAGGGGTTCCAGGGCGATCTGGGTGTCGATCTGCGGGCGGTGCTCAATCGCATGGTGGTGACGCGCGTCGAGGTTGCCGACGCCGCGCCCGAAGGTGATGATATCGCGGGAATTCTCACCGTGGGGTCCGAGGCGCTCAGCGAAGATGCGGCCTATGCTTTGCTCGTGCGCGCCGATCTTGCCGCCCCCCGCATCACCCGCGACGCCAAGCGCGACGCGCTGGTGGCACATATCGCGGACGGTGCGGTGGCCGGCATCCAGGTCGCCACGCTAGATACCGAGGCCGCACGCGATCTGGCTTATGCCGCGCTGGCGGAAACCGGCGCGGTCGAGCCTGTGGCGACCGAGGCGCAGGTGGCCGAGGCGTTGGCAGCGTTCACGTTCTTCGAGCGTTACTCAGCCGCGCCACCGGGCGTTGCCCTTGCTGCGCAAGTGGCGCTGGACGCGATTGAAACGCGGCTTGCGCTCAATCAGGCGGCGGACCTCTTCCTCGACGGGCTGTCGCTTGCCTCGATCTATTTCCTCGCGGCCATTGGGCTGGCGATTACCTTCGGCGTTATGGGCGTGATCAACATGGCCCATGGCGAGTTCATCATGATGGGCGCCTATACCGGCTATGTCGTCCAGCTCTTCGTGCCCGACTATACGCTGTCGATCTTGATCGCCCTGCCGCTCGCCTTTGCCGTGACATTCGGGGCGGGCGTGGCAATGGAGCGTCTGGTGATCCGCTGGCTTTATCACCGTCCGCTCGAGACGCTGTTGGCCACCTTCGGCATCTCGATCGCGTTGCAACAGCTCGCCAAGAACATCTTCGGCACGCAAGCCCGTCCGCTGACCGCGCCCGATTGGCTGAGCGGGTCACTGGTGTTCAATGACGTCGTTTCGATCAGCTACATCCGCATCGCGATCTTTGTCATGGCGCTTTTGTTCCTTGCGCTGTTTCTATTCGTGATGAACCGGACGCGCCTGGGGCTTGAGGTGCGGGCGGTCACCCAGAACCCGCGGATGGCGGCGTCGATGGGGATCAATCCCGATCGGATCAATATGCTGACCTTCGGCTTCGGTTCGGGCATCGCCGGGATCGCGGGGGTGGCCATCGGGCTATATGCGAAAGTCACCTCCGAGATGGGGCAGGACTATATCGTACAGTCCTTCATGACGGTCGTCGTCGGCGGTGTCGGTAACATCTGGGGCACGCTTCTGGGCGCCTCGGTCGTGGGCTTTTTGCAGAAGGGGATCGAATGGATGAACCCCTCGAACACGCTGGCCGCGCAGACCTACATGATCCTCTTCATCATCCTGTTCATCCAGTTCCGTCCGCGCGGGATCATCGCGCTGAAGGGGCGGGCGGCGGAGGCATGAGGGTGCGGGATGTGAGTATTTTCGCCAAGATGAAGGGGCCCGTGGCATGAGCGACATTGCCATCGGTGCGGCCCCACGGCGGCCGTTCGTTGCGCGCCATCCTTCGGTGCTGATTTTCCTGATATGCCTTGCCGTGTTCACGGTCGGCGTCACGATCCTTGCCGAAGGGTTCGGTATCGGGGTGATCTCAACCAGTTTCGTGAAAACGCTTGGCAAGACACTGTGCCTGTGCCTTGTGGCGCTCGCGATGGATCTGGTCTGGGGCTACACGGGCATCCTGTCGCTTGGGCACATGGCGTTCTTTGGCCTTGGTGGCTACGCGATTGGCATGTGGCTGATGTATGCGCGCACCGAGCTGATCGTGATCGACAGTCTCGCCGCTGCACCGCTGCCACCCACCCCACAAGAAATCAGTGACGGCATCGCCAACCAGATTTTCGGGGTCGTGGGCTCTTCCGAGCTGCCAGCGATCTGGGCGTTTGCGCATTCGCTGCCGCTGCAGCTTGCGGCCATCGTTCTGGTGCCGGGGCTGATGGCGTTGATCTTTGGCTGGTTGGCCTTTCGCAGCCGCGTCACCGGCGTCTACCTGTCGATCCTGACGCAGGCGATGACGCTGGCACTGTCGCTGTGGCTCTTTCAGAATGACAGCGGCTTGCGGGGCAATAACGGGCTTTCGGGTCTGCAGAACCTGCCGGGGCTGGGGGATGTGCCGCAATCGGTGATATCGATGTGGTTCTTCTGGGCGTCCGCGCTGGCGCTGGGCCTGGGCTACTTGCTGTGCACCTGGGTGGTGTCGGGCAAGTTCGGGTCGGTCATCCGCGCCATTCGCGATGACGAGGCGCGCGTGCGGTTCCTGGGTTACCCGGTAGAGACCTTCAAGCTCTTTATCTTCACGCTCACCGCTGTGATCGCGGCGATTGCCGGGGCGCTTTATTATCCGCAAGCCGGGATCATCAACCCGGCCGAGGTGGCACCGATCGCCTCGATCTACCTTGCCGTGTGGGTGGCCATTGGCGGGCGTGGGCGCCTTTACGGCGCGGTGATCGGGGCGGCTTTCGTGTCACTCTTGTCGACCTGGTTCACCGGTGGCCAGGCGCCCGATGTGAACCTGGGCTTCTACCGAATTCAATGGGTGGACTGGTGGACGGTGCTTCTGGGCCTGTCCTTCGTGGCCGTCACACTCTTTGCGCCAAAAGGCATCGGCGGGCTGATCGACCTGATCGCGGATCGCAAAACGCCGGATCGCCATGGTGCAGACCTTGGGCCGGACCCGGGCGCGCTGCGTGAGAAGGAGGCCGAGACATGAGCACCCTTCTTGAGGTCTCTGGCGTGTCGGTGTCCTTCGACGGGTTCAAGGCGATCAACAACCTGTCGTTTCAGATCGGCGATGCCGAGCTGCGTGCCGTGATCGGACCCAACGGGGCGGGGAAGTCGACCTTTATGGATATCGTCACCGGCAAAACCCGACCCGATGAGGGCCGCGTGATCTGGGGTGAGAAGGCGGTGTCGCTCTTGTCGATGTCCGAGAGCGCGATTGCCCGGGCCGGTATCGGGCGCAAGTTTCAGCGACCCACCGTGTTCGAGGATCAAAGCGTTGCCGACAACCTGATGATGGCCCTCAAGAAAGAGCGTGGCCCGCTTTCGGTCCTGCGCTTCAAGCCTGACGCCGCGGATCATGACCGCGTAGTGGAGATCGCAGAAGAGATCGGGCTCGGGGCCGCCTTGGGCCGTAAGGCCGGGGTGCTGAGCCATGGCCAGAAGCAGTGGTTGGAGATCGGGATGCTCTTGGCGCAGGATCCGCGATTACTCCTCGTCGACGAACCTGCCGCGGGCATGACCCCGTCCGAGCGTGAGCACACCACCGACATCCTGAAAGAAGCGGCCAAGACCCGGGCCGTTGTGGTGGTGGAGCATGATATGGAGTTCGTGCGTCGGCTCGAGTGCAAGGTGACGGTGCTGCACGAAGGTTCGGTCCTGGCCGAGGGATCCATCGACCACGTGACGCGGGACGACCGGGTGATCGAGGTGTATCTTGGCCGCTGACTTCCTCGAAATCGAAGGGCTGACCCTGCACTACGGCGGCAGCCAAATCCTGAACGGCGTCGACCTGACCGCCCGGATCGGCGAGGTGACCTGTGTCATGGGCACCAATGGCGTCGGCAAGACAAGCCTGCTCAAGGCTATCTCTGGCACCCATCCGTTTTCAGGCGGCAGCTACCGGCTCGACGGTGAACCGGTCAAACGCGCGACCGCCCATGCACTGGCGCGGCGTGGTGTGGGCTATGTGCCCCAGGGCCGCGATATCTTTCCGTTGCTGACCGTGAAGGAAAACCTGGAAACCGGGTATGCCTGCCTCCCCCGCAGCGAGCACCGGATCCCCGACGAGATCTTCGATCTGTTCCCGATCCTCAAAGACTTTCTAAATCGCCGCGGTGGCGATCTTTCGGGCGGACAGCAGCAGCAACTTGCCATCGCCCGGGCGCTGATCGCCAAACCGAAGCTACTTCTTCTTGATGAACCGACCGAGGGCATCCAGCCCAACATCATCCAACAGATCGGGCGCGTCATCGATCTGCTGCGTCAACAGGCCGAGATGTCGATCATCCTGGTGGAACAGTACTTTAGCTTTGCCTACGACCTTGGTGACCGGTTCTGCGTGATGCAGCGCGGCAAGAGCAGCCTGCAGGGGCGCAAGGACGAACTGGACCGCGATGCCCTGCTTCAGGCGGTGTCGGTTTGAGGGATCACATCATCGCGCCGGGCGAGCGGGCGGTGAAAACGCGGATGTAGTCGCCGGGCGAGGAGCCCGCCCAATAGACCCACAGGCGGAACGGATCGGTGTTGTCCACCCAGACATAGTCGCCGCGCTCGAGCCCGCGCAGATCGGTTGAGATATAGTTAACGGCGGTGTTGGCCAGAAAGTCTGTGGCATCCATCGAAGCCGGCAGGGCGGCCACACCTAGGATCGGGGCATCGAAGTCGACATAGCCATAATGCGTGCCGCGCAGGCTGTCGAAGAACACATAGTGGCTGGCGACGACCTGCCCGGCGGGGATCACACCCCGATCACCGCCGATATCCACGCGGATGGGCTCGATCAAAAGGATGTTCTGGTCTTCGTCGAAGGCGTAGAGGTGATCGGTGTTAAAGTTGTCCTCGCCCACGTCAAAGGGCGTGTCGGTGTCAAGCTTGACGAATTGCCCTGACCCCGTCTGCTCAACGATCGCGCCGCCAAGGACTGTGGCCTGCGCCGGGGCCACCAATGCCCCGCACATCCATAGTGTCAGTCCAAGCTTGCGCATCCTGCCCGCTCCTCGCCCCATAGGTCTTGGTAGGGGGCGCGGTCCCGCGCTGCCAGTCTTGCGGGCCGGGCTCGCGCGACCGTGATCCCGGGCCGCGGGTATCTGCCCAAAAGACGGGCCCCGGGGCGACCGTGTCGCCCCGGGGCCCGCATACGCTTAGGGCGCCTTACTCTGCCGGTTCCGCCATGGCCCCGTCGCCGCTATGCGTCGTCGGCAGACCTGCCGCTTCGCGGCGGCCGTCGCGCCAGATCGCCTTGATCAGCGCGAGCCCCATCAGCACCATCACCGCGCTAAATGGCAGGGCGCCGATGACCATGGCGGTCTGGATCGCACTCAGGCCCCCGGCAATGATCAACGCACCAACCACCAGCGCCAAGGCCGCCCCCCAGAACAGGATATGCGGACGCGCCTTCGGCCCTTCGTCGCCCGCGGCGTTGATCGTGTTGATGATCAGCACAGCCGAGTCCGCCGAGGTGACCAGATAGGTCAGCAGCAAGATCACCACGATCAGCGACATCACCCAGGCGAGCCCCTCATCAAGGATCACCGCAAGGGTCGCGAACAGCTGATCCGAGGCCGCCGCGCCGGTGATCGCACCCGCAGCTTCACCCGACAGTTCCAGATCGATGGCTGTACCGCCGACGATGGCGAACCACAGGAAACACATCAGCGCCGGCACAACGAGCGCGCCAAGGACGTATTCCCGGATCGTCCGCCCGCGCGAGATGCGTGCGAGGAACACACCGACAAATGGCGCAAACGCGATCCACCAGGCCCAGTAGAAGATGGTCCAGCCACCCTGCCATCCGGCAAGCTGCGCCGCCTCGGACCCTTCGACACCGTCGCTGACCCATACCGCAAAGATGTTCTGCGGGATCGACACGAGATAGTCGAAGATGCCGACAAACAGCGTTTGCAGCCCAAAGAACGTCGACCCGAACACCAGGAAGAACGCCAGGAGGAAGAAGCTTAGCCCCATGTTGATGTTGGACAGCCACTTGATGCCCTTACCGACACCGGACAGGGCCGACAGCGTCGAGGCCCCCATGATCACGGCCAGCGCAAACAGAATCGCGACGGTGGAGGTTTTCTGACCGCCATCTTCGGTCGCCGTGTAGAGCCAATCACCAACCCCGATCCGGCTCAGACCGGAGACGAACTGATCGACGCCGAAGCCCAGGGTTTGGGCCACGCCCAGAACGGTGGCGACCACGGCCACGATGTCGACGAGGTGCCCGACGGGGCCCGACAAAGAGCGCCCAAAGATCGGGGCCAGTGCCGAGCGGATCGTCAAAGGCAGGTTCCGCCGGTAAGAGAAAAACGCCAGCGACAGCCCGACGATCGCATAGGAAGCCCAGGCCGCCAGCCCCCAATGCGTGAACGACCAGACATAGGCCGGGCGCACATTCTCGGCGGAGGAACCTTCGGTGATCCCGCGGATCGTGTCGGGGTTCGAGGCCCAGTGATACATCGGCTCGGCGGTGGCAAAGGTCAGCATGCCGATCCCGATCCCTGCGCCGAACATCATGGAAAACCATGAGAAATTCGAAAACTCAGGCTCATCCCCCGGCTGGCCGAGCTTCATCCGGCCCGCCGTGGGCCAAAGCGCCAGCGCAAAGCATAGGATGACAAAGAAGGCCATCGCGTAGATGTACCAGTAGTTAAAGGCCCCCAGGATAAAGCTGTTGAGCGCGCCTAGTACGGTCGCCGCCTGCTCCGGGAACGCGACGGCCCACAGGATCAACGCACCAACCGCGATCTTCGCGGTGATCGTCACGTCTTTGGTAAACCCTTTGTAAAATCCGCTCTCCGCAATTCGGATAGGCAGCTCCGTCAAGGGTGGCTTGATGGACATCAGTGTCTCCTCCTTTGTCGGCCGTGGCGTTCTGATGCGCCACGGGCAGCCTGTGCCCTTCTATGGGCACAGTTTATGATTCGGCGCTCTTGCGACGGATCGCAGTCGCCAATGCACCACCGTAACCGGCCCAAGGCGAGTCACCAAATCCTAGTTTTGCGAATGTGAGAAAATGTTACAGATCAAGGGGTCAGCGGGTTGATGGCGGCCGGGGCCCGTACGCGCCGTGTGTGCTGTCACGCCCCGTCGCCGCCCGCGCGCGCCCTCAGATGCGCCTCAAACGCATTCAGCGTCCGCCCCGCGCCCATGTCGTGTTTGGCCAACACTTTCTGAATTGCCACCAAACACTCGTCCCGGATCGCTTCCAGCTCACGTACCGATTTGCCGTCCGCCTGCGCGGCTGTTCCGTCCGCAAACCGGTCGATGATCGTCTCGGTGAGTTCGGGTGCCTTCAGGTGGCTCCACGGCCACTCAAGCGCAGGCCCGAACTGGCGCATGAAATGCCGCGCGCCGCCTGCGCCCCCTGCAATCATGTAGATCTGGTTGATCCCCATCACCGCCCAACGCAGCCCGGGCCCATAGACGATGGCTTCGTCCAGCTCACCCGTGGTCGCGATATCGTCGTTGAGTGCATGCAGGATCTCGCGCCACATCGCCTCTTGCAGCCGATCGCTCAGATGCCCTGGCACCTCGCGGCGCACGATCAACGTGTGCATGCCGATGGACTGGTAAAACGCTTCCGCCGCATCGCGTGCCAGGGCCGAGGTCGCTTGGCCCGACACGATCTCGACCAGGGGGCACAGGTAGACCGGGTTGAACGGATGCCCGACAAGGATGCGCTCGGGGTGCGGAAGGTCGGTTTGCAACTCGGTCGGCATGAAGCCCGAGGTAGACGACGCGATCACAACACCCGAGTCAGCCACAGCACCAGCCTTGGTCAAGGCGTCGCGCTTGATCTCCAAGGTCTCGGGCACGTTCTCCTGGATGAAATCCGCGACGGAGGCCATGTCCTCGATATCGGTGGTAAACCGCAACCGTCCGGGCGGGGGCAGGGGCGTCCCCTCGGTCAAGGCCGCCAGGGCGGGACGCGCCGTCTCCACCGCACCTTGCAGCCACTCTACCATGGCCGGATCGATATCGGCAGCGACAACATCGACACCTGCATGCAGCGCCCGTGCCGCCCAGCCGCCACCGATCACCCCGGTGCCCAGCAGCCCAAGCGTCTTGACCCGTCGCATCGGGTTACTTCGGGGGTTTGGTGCGGCGGACGCCGATGGCGCCGGCGCGGTGGGTGAATGCAGCGGCCTCTGCTGCGCTCACTTTGGCGGCCTCAAGTGCGGCCAGAACGGGCGACGGCATCGGCGCCGCCTTGGCAACGCCACCGCTGCGCGAGACATGCAGTTGCAGGCTTTCGTACACCGCGCGCAGCGTATCTAGGGCATGCATCTCCTGGCGCAGATAGATCCGCTTTTCGTCATAGTCGACCACGTAGGAGGTGATCGTGAACTCGGCCCCCACGCGCAATTCGTGCAAGTAAAACGTATGATCCTCAACGACGAATAATGAGCCCTTGGTGGCCTCGCGATACGCCGCATCCATGCCCAGCGCGATCATCACCTCGTCAACCGCATAGCTGAACGACAGACCGTAATAGGCGTCGCGCATGTGGCCGTTATAGTCGACCCACTCATGCTGGACCTGACCATCCAAGGTGAATTCGCTCATAGTTTCAGTCGCTCCCGCGCAAAGTCGCTGTCGCGCACGGTGGCACCCATCGCCTCGATAATACCGCGCGCTTTCTCTACAAGTTGGGCGTTGCTCGCATAGACGCCGCGCGAGAGATAGAGGTTATCTTCCAATCCAACCCGGACATTTCCCCCCAAGAGGACCGCACCTGCCACCATCGGCATTTGCATCCGGCTGATCGCAAAGGCGCTCCACACTGCGTCGTCGGGGATCATCTTGGTCAGCGCCGATACCATGCCGATGTCCATGGGCATCCCCCACGGGATATTGGTGCACAGTTGCAGCATGGGGGGCGCGGCGATCAGCCCCTCTTCGATCATCTTGAGGCAAAACCAAAGATTGCCGGTGTCAAAGATCTCAAGCTCCGGCTTGACCCCTAAATCCCGGCAAATCTGTGCCCCGCGCCGCAGGTAGGACGTGGGTGAAACATACGCGCGGTTGCCATCGCCAAAGTTCAACGATCCGCAGTCCAGCGTTGTGATCTCGGGCTTATACAGGCCTTCTTCAGCCAGTTCGATGACGTGCTTCATCCGCGTCTCTTGGCTGACGAAATCCGTTCCCTCGGCCAGGCCTTGCGCGATCCCATCGTCGTGGACGCACATGTATCCGCCCATCCCCGAGGTCAGATTGATCACCGGGTTTACGTCGCTCTCGCGGATACGCTTGACCACCTCGCGATAAAGATGGGTCTCGCCGCTGAAGTCCCCCGTCTCCGGATCGCGCACATGGATGTGGACGATCGCCGCGCCCGCACGGGCCGCGCCAATTGCACTCTCCGCGATCTCGGCCGGGGTGATGGGGCAGTGCGGATTGCCTTTCACACGGGCGTCGTCGCCGGTGACGGCGCAGGTGATGATCACATCCGAATTCATCGCAGCCCGCCGCCTCCCTGCACCGCGCAGGCCATGCTAGGGCGAGCGGGGAAACCGGTGCAAGCCGGAACGCAGCCTGCGACGCTGTGGCCGTCCGAGGACCGGGTCGGCTTACTTGGTTAGGATCAACTTGTTGGCGCGTGTGATCCGCAAAACGTACATCTGATCATCCAGCCGGATCCACGCCCGTTGCCCGCCCTCCAAAAGCGCGCGCGCATCATAGGTATGACAGTCGGGCTCAGATGTTTTTGCCGGTGTCACCGTTTGCGGGATTGGCGTGTGCTTTGTCATCTCTTGCGCTCCAACCGATCAAGCAACGCATCAAACGACCAACGCGACCAGCCGTCGCCTGCAAGCAGCGAGTGGAACAGGGCCGCCCAGCGATCCGGTTCTTGCACGCCGTCCTTGGTGCTGGGGTGGGTCATGTTGCGGGTGTCCATGCGGGCCTTTTCGGTTTGCGGTTGCCGGCGCAACAGTTTGTCGCAGTCGCGCAAGACAAACCTGACAAAATAGCTCACCTTTGTCAATTCCGACAAAATTTATCGGCTTTTTACGCGGGCCGCCGCTCGGCACTTCTCCGAAGTTGACAGTGCAGCGTTGACACTGCCTGACAGAATCTGTCTATCTGCACGCGATGGTTCCCGCGGCAGGTCCTCTGCCAAGGGATGAATAGGGAACTCGGTGCGGGCCTCTGGCCCAATTCCGCGACTGCCCCCGCAACTGTAGGCGGTGAGCTGACCCGAAATGACCCACTGGCCCGACGTCCGGCCGGGAAGGATCGGGAAAGCCGCGACCCGCAAGTCAGGAGACCTGCCATCTTACCGAAACCCAACCCGGGCGGGGTGCCCCGGTAGGAGGCCAGATGACAGCGTTTGCTGATGACATGACCGGTCCCACCATGCCCCTGCGCACGCGCGGAGGGCGCCATGAACCGGACCAATTCCCATCACATCACCATCGGCACGCCATGCAATCCCCAAGGCCACCACTGCCGTCCACACCATGAACTGACCAGCTGGCAAAGCCCGGGGTCGGCGTCATGAACGCCACCGAACTCTCGGTCGAGAATGTCAGCTGGGCGCCCCGCAAACGCGCCCCGCTGTTGTTGCATCCCACCAGCTTCACGGTGCCTGCGGGCGAGATCATGGGCATCGTCGGCCCGAACGGTGCGGGTAAATCCACGCTTCTGCGCGTGCTCTATCGCTTCAACAACCCGCTCAGCGGCCATGTCCGCGTGGGCGGCGAGGATATCTGGTCCATGCCACCGCGCGCCGCCGCCCGGCGGGTTGCCGCCGTCCTGCAAGAGCAGCCCACCGATTTTGGCCTCACCGTGCGCGAGATCGTGGCACTGGGCCGCACGCCGCATCGCCTTGGCTTTGCCACCGAGGGCGCCAACGATGCCGAGATCATCGACACCGTCCTCGCCCGCCTCGATCTAAGCGGCTTTGGCGGGCGGACGCTCGGCACGCTGTCTGGCGGTGAGCGTCAGCGGGTGATGATGGCCCGGGCGTTGGCGCAAGAGCCGCAGGTGCTGATCCTCGATGAGCCGACAAATCACCTCGATATCCGCCACCAGCTCGACATGCTGCACCTGGTGCGCACGCTCGACCTGACGATCGTGACATCTCTCCATGACCTGAACATGGCCGCCGAGATCTGCGACCAGATCCTGATCCTGCAGGACGGTCGCCCGGTGGCGCAGGGCCGACCGCAGGACGTGCTGTCCGAGGACACCGTCTCGCGCACCTTCGACATCGTCGCGCGGCGCGAAAGCCTCACGCCATCGAATACCGATCATCTGACCTTCCATCTGCCATACTGAACGGGGCGCCCCATGAAACTGACCACAACGACCTTTGGCCTATGCCTTCTTGCCTCGGGCGCACTAGCCCAGACCACTGTCCAAAGCTGCAACCGCGAGGTGAAGTTTGACGCCCCGCCAAGCGCCGCAATCTCAAACGATGTGAACCTGACCGAGATGATGCTGGTGCTCGGCCTGTCCGACCGCATGGTCGGCTACACCGGTATCTCGGGCTGGAAAACGCTGGATGAAGAGATGCGGGCCGGTGTTGAGGAGCTGCCCGAATTGTCCGAAAAGTATCCGTCCAAAGAGGTCCTCATCGGCGCGGATGCCGATTTCTTCTTTGCGGGCTGGAACTACGGCATGAAGGTCGGTGGCGAGGTGACGCCAGACACGCTCGCCCCCTTCGGCATCCAGGTCTATGAGCTCACGGAAAGCTGCATCCATATCGGCGACAAACCCAAGGTTAGCATGGCCGACATGTATAACGATCTGAGAAACCTCGGCAAAATCTTTGGCGTCGAAGATCGCGCTGAAGAGCTCATTGCGGGGTACGAGGCGGATCTGGCGGCCTTCACCGATACGTTGGAAGCCTCGGGTGAACCGCTGCGGGTCTTCGTCTACGACAGTGGCGAGGATACCCCCTTCACGGCGGGCCGCTATGCCATGCCCACGGCCCTTATCGAGGCCGCGGGCGGCGTCAACATCATGGATGACTTCGAAAAAAGCTGGGCCACTGTCACCTGGGAAGAGGTCGTGGAACGCAACCCCGAGGTGGTGGTGATCGTGAATTACGGTCAGGTGACCGCCGAAGAAAAGCGCAACTTCATGATGTCAAACCCCGCCTTTGCCGATCTTGACGCGGTCAAGAACGACCGTTTCGTTGTATTGGAGTATGTCGAGGCAACGCCGGGCCCGCGCAACATCCGTGCGGTCAAAACCCTGGCCGACGCATTCTGGGGCGAATGACATGACACTTGCCACTTCGGTACAGCCGGCGAAGCCGCATGCGGGTCTCTCCCGTGCGTTTCTGCTGATCTGTGCCGGGGTGGTCGGCGTGCTGGTCGCGTCGCTCTCGGTCGCGGTGAGCCTGGGGGCCGTCCCCGTGCCTGCTGGAACCGTCTGGGGTGTCCTGGCCAACAAGGTGGCGCCCGGGGTCGTCAACCCAACATGGTCGCTCGGGCGCGAGGCCATCGTGTGGGAGATCCGCTTTCCCCGCGCGATCTTGGCCATGATTGTGGGGGCAGGGCTCGCCATGGTGGGTGCGGCGCTTCAGGCCGTCACGCGCAACCCTTTGGCCGACCCGCACCTATTGGGGATCTCGTCTGGCGGCGCCTTCGGCGCGATCCTGGCGCTCTTGCATACCGGGTTGTTCATCGGTCTTTTGACGGTGCCGCTGCTTGCCTTCCTTGGCGCGCTTGGCGCCACCGCCATCGTGCTTTCGGTCGTCCGCCTTGCCGATGCCACCAGTGCGGACCGTCTTGTCCTCGCCGGGGTCGCGGTCTCCTTCATCGTCATGGCGGGTGCCAATATCCTGATTTTTCTGGGCGATCCCCGCGCCACACATACTGTTGTCTTCTGGATGCTGGGCGGCCTCGGGCTGGCGCAATGGGATCAACTGATCTACCCGCTGGTGGTTCTGGTGGCCTGCGGTCTTTGGCTTTGGTCCCGTGCGCCGGACCTCAACGCGATGACCGTGGGCGATGAAACCGCTGCCACCCTTGGCCTGCCTGTCGCCCGGTTTCGCGTGATCACGTTTGTGGTCGGCGCGTTGATCACCGGTGTCATGGTCGCCTTTTCGGGGATCATCGGCTTCGTTGGCCTGATGGTTCCGCACATCGTCCGCCTGCTGGTCGGCGGCGATTACCGCCGCGTACTGCCGATGAGCGCGCTGATTGGCGCGGTGTTCCTCCTTTGGGCCGATATCGCGGCGCGCACGGTTATGGCGCCCGAAGACATGCCCATCGGGATCGTCACAGGGCTTGTGGGGGGCGTGTTTTTTGTCTGGTTGCTCGGTCGCCGACGAGCGTAGCTCCGGGGGCTGCCGCCGGTCGCTACGCCTGCGCCGGAAGACTTCCGATCAGCAAGGTGCGCCGTGGATCAGTGTCGCGCCGACCCGGGGCGTTCGGTGGTGTTTGCCACACCGTCCTGGGCCACAAGCTCTTCAACTTCCGCGACAATTTCACTGGCAGACACGCCCATCGCCTGGGCCAACTGGATAAGCCGCGAGACTGATACCTTATTCGTCCCGACCTCGTACCGTTTGATCTGGTGCAGGTGCACTCCGGCGGCGCTGGCAAGGGCGGTTTTCGTCATCGACGCGTCCTTGCGGCGTTGCTTCAGGACGTGGCCCAAAACCGTGTCGTACAAGGCGGGCGGCTGAGTCCCTGATTTCATGTTCCCTCACCCTGGCAGACAAACCGCGCTGCCGTCATGTCTGTGATTGCCCGTGCGGTGGTAACAGGCACCTCCTGCCACAGGGTTAAGTGCGCCTGATGGGGCCGGTAAGGGTAAGACTCCGGCAGAGTTCCCCGTAGCGCCCGCTGCAAAAGGTTCTGAAAATTCTTGGAAAACCGCGCGCTGGCGGCATTAGCCGCCGTCTGCGCTGCCCTGCATTCGCGGTCCATTACCGCGAAGCCTGGGCGCTGTTTGGCTGTCAGCGGGCGCATAGGTGTCGCTCGCTTCGCCCGTTTCGTCTTGCCCCCCATCCCCGTGGCATCAGGCGGCCAGCTTGTACTCGGCCGTTGCGTCGTTGGCAGCCTGTTCGACAAGGCCTTTCAGAAGGTCGCCCTCAACGCCGCTGGCCTCGTAAGCGCGCAGCTCGGCCTCAAGGCGACGGAACGCGTCAGAGGACAGGGTTTCAAGCTGGCTGCGCATGGCGAAAACCGTAGGGTCGTTGCGGCGGATGCGGGTTGTGGGGCGCTTGGGCTGGATGCGTGCGGGGAATTGCATGGGGTTACTCCTTGTACCGATTACCGGTGGTGTCGTGATGATTGGGGATTAGAACAGGTTCAGAGCCATGAAGTTCTGCGCTGTCTCGGCCTGGAGGACGCTCAGAACGATCGTGATAATTGCACCGCCGACAAGTGTGTCCATTCCGATTGGCATAGCTCTTTCTCCTAGTAACGGACCCTCGGGTTGGCGACTGCCGCGCTGTCCCTCGGTGATTTCGACCATCACACCGTACTGTGTGATATCCCGTTCTAGGATCGTGGTACTGTCTTACTCGCTACGCGTCTTCTACTCTGCCCTCACCCGAACTCTTTACCAGGGCAACTTGTTATTAAGGAAGCTTATTGCACATTAGCCATTCTGAAATAGGGCGCACGCGAAATCTTTTTGAGGAAAGTTGATGGCGTTATTTCTGCAACGCTTACAATCGCTTCCCCAGCTCCCGGATCGTTTCGATTTTGCGCCCAAGCGCGGCCCAAGGCACGGAAAACAACCCCGTCACCGGCATACTGTTTCTTTGTGCTGCGCTGCTGGGCCGGGGCGGTTTCGAGTCACAACGCCCTGCCGGCGTTAACCTTGATGCCGAAACGACCCGGCGCCTAGGCCCGCTCATTCCAGAACCCATCCTGCACGACAGCATCTCGCACGCCCTCGGGCGTCTCTACCCGCACAATCGTATCTGGTTCCCAATGCGTCATGCGCACCATGCCGATGGAGACATTCGTCTCGTGATCCGGCGACCAGGCCGCCGAGGACACCTGGCCGATCCGCTCCCCCCGGCCCGATAGGATCGGCCAGTACCGGTCACAAGACGGCGCAGGCCCGCCTTCGATTGCGATGGGCCGGATTTGTTGCACGGGCCCTTCCTTGGCAACCCGCAGCAGGGCGTCCCGCCCGATGCACCCGATTGCGGTCTGCGTGTCGCAGAACCGCCCCAGCCCGCACTCATGTGGCGTATTCTCGTCGGTCATGTCGTTGCCATAGCTCAGCAGCCCGCTTTCGATCCGCTCAATCGAGTTTGGGCAACCTGCACGCACATCCATGCCTTTGCCTGCTTCGAACAGAGCATTCCAAAGCGGCATCCCGATATCGCCGCCTTCGACATAAATTTCGAAGCCGCCCTGCTTGGAATAGCCCGAGCGGGCCACCACCATGTCGCGGCCCATGAACTGAAAGTAGCCGTAGCGAAAAAACCGCACTGCGCGCACGGCATCACCGAAGACCTCGGCCATCAGGTCCTCGGCCTTGGGGCCTTGTACGGCCAGGGGCGAGACATCGGGTTCGTCGACCAGCACATCCAATCGCAGCCCGTTGGCCAAACCCTTAACCCAATAGAGAAGGTCGCTGTCCGCAATTGAGATCCACCAGCGGTCGTCGCTCAGCTTGACCGCGACCGGATCGTTCAGCATGCCACCAGTCTCATCAACGATCGGCACGTAAAAGCATTGCCCCGCCAGCATGCCGCGCAGATCGCGCGGGGTCAGCATCTGCATCAGGCGGCTGGCATCGGGCCCGCGGAGTTCTACCTGCCGCTCACAGGCCACGTCCCAGACCTGCACCGCCTCTTTCAGGTGGTGATAGTCCTCTTCCACCGACCGAAACACAGTGGGCAGCAACATGTGGTTATAGACGGTATAGGCGGCGACGCCCGCGGCCTCTACGCCGTCACTAAAGGGGGTCCGGCGCAGGCGGCGGGAAGGGGAAAGCTGTGGCATGGCAGGTCACGACAGATCTTGGGCCCGGGCGCGCAGCACGAATTTCTGCACTTTGCCGGTCGCGGTTTTCGGGATTTCTGTGAACAGAACGGTTTTCGGTGTTTTGAACCCGGCGAGGTGCTCGCGGCAAAACGCGATGATGTCGTCTTCGCTCGCGCTGGCACCGTCACGCAGTTCAACGAAGGCGCAGGGCACCTCGCCCCATTTCGGGTCGGGCTTGGCAACGACAGCGGCGGTCTGCACATCCGGGTGGCGATAGAGCATGGCCTCCACTTCGACGGAGGAGACATTTTCACCGCCCGAGATGATGACATCTTTCAGCCGGTCGCGGATCTGCACATAGCCGTCGGGGTGCACGACGGCGGCATCCCCGCTCCAGAACCAGCCGTCCTTAAGCGCCTCGGCGCTGGCCTCGGCGTTTTTGTAGTAGCCTTTCATCACGGTATTCGCCCGGATTGCGATCTCACCCTGGGTTTCGCCGTCAGGGGGCACGGGCGCGCCGGTCTCGGTATCGATCACGGCGATCTCTTCCACCATCGGAAAGGCGATACCCTGTCGCGCCCGTTGCTCGGCCTGCGCGGCCGGGGGCAAGTCCGTCCAGGCGGGTTTGGGCAGGCATTGGGTGATATGGCCGTAGGTCTCGGTCAGGCCATAGACATGCATCACCTCCATCCCCATCGCCGCCGTGCGCTCCAGGATCGCGGGCGGGGGCGGGGCCCCGGCGGTCATGGTGTGGATCGGGGGATCGAACGGCTGCGCCGGGGCCGCATCGCTTTCGGCCAGCATTTGCAGCACCACCGGCGCCGCGCCCAGATGCGTCACACGCTCACGCGCGATGGTGTCGAACATCCGCGCGGGGTCCAGATCACGCACAAAATTCGTCTGCCCGCCGACAATCGCCATCATCCACGGGTGGCACCAGCCGTTACAGTGAAACATCGGCACGACCGAGAGGTAGGACAGGCGCTGCGGCACTTCCCACGCCGCGACCGTGCCCATCGCCATCAGATAAGCACCGCGGTGATGGTAGACGACACCCTTGGGCCGCCCCGAGGTGCCAGAGGTATAGTTCAGCGCAATTGCCTGCCACTCATCGGCGGGCAGATAAGATCCCGTCGGCAAGGCGGTTGTGCCCGCCAGGTCTTCGTAAGTCGGAGCGCCCGATCCTTGCGGCGCTGGGCCCATTGCATCAACGATTTCGATCACGGGCAGCGCCCGATCCATCCCCGCCATCGCCGCATCCAGCGCAGGCCGCAGCGCGGCATCGCAGATCACGAGCTTACAGTCGCTGTGATCAAGGATGTAGCCGATGGTCTCGGGCTCCAGCCGGATGTTGATGGCTGACAGAACCCCGCCTGCCATCGGCACGGCATAGTGCAGCTCAAACAGTTCGGGGATGTTGGGCGACAGCACCGCCACCGTATCGCCCAGACCTATTCCCCGTGCTTTCAGGCCCGCCGCGACCCGCCGGATGCGCTCGGCCGTTTCAGCCCAACCCCGCCGTGTCTCGCCATAGGCAATGGCCGGATCGTCGGCATAAACGACAGCCGCCCGATCCAGAAACGACAACGGCGACAGCGCCACGTGGTTGGCGGCATCCGGGGCGAAGGCGTCGAAATGGCGCTGCATGGGGTCAGCGCGGCCCGTGCCAGTCGATCTGGCAGATCTCGGCAGATCGCCCGTCGAAATCCCACACCCGGCCAAAGGCCCGCACCCGGCCCTTTGTGGCGGTGCCCACGGTGATGTCCGGGCCCATCCAGTATTCGGTGTTGGTTACGACGACGTCCTTGCCGTCCTTGCCGCTGACCGGCACCACCTCGCCCTGGATCTTTTTGCCCACCATCAGACGCCGCGCATTGCCGTCGTTCTCGTAGCTGATCGGTGCGCGTTCAGCCCCGAGGAATTCGCTCACCAGAACCTTGAACAGACCCGTCGTGCCCCGGGCCGCGCCGCTAAAGATCGACACGAGGCCCTCATAGGCCGCGTCACTGGCACGTTCGTCAATGAACGCCGCGGCCTTCCAGTTGCCGCGCGCCATCCGGCCCGGGATCTCGATCAGCAGCCCCACGTTCAGCCCCGACAGATCGGTATCGCCGAACGTCCCCTCGTCGATCCGGATGCCGCCCCAGGTCTGGCAATAGCCTTCGGTCGGCGGGTGCTGGCCTAGGCTGATCACACAGGGGCAGAACACCGTGCAGTTACAGTTCAGGATCAACTCGCCCTTGATTGTCCAGGGCGGGATAGAGGATGCGTCAAGTGGCATAGGTCAGTCTCCGATCTCAGGCCAGCGCAAGCGCCCAGGTCACGGCCCCTGCCGCGATCAAGGCGCCGCCCAGCGGCTTTGTCACAGGCCGGCCAATCTCCGGCAGTTTTTCCAATGTCATGATCACCATGGCGAGGCCCATGAACGCCAAGTTCATCGTCCCCCCCACGAAAGCGAGCAACATCAACGCCCAGCAGCATCCCAGGCAATCCATGCCCAGCCGCAGCCCATTGCGCCACGGCCCCTCGTCAAAGTGCTGCATAAAGAACGTCAGCGGCGCGCGGCAGCGGGACAGGCAGGCCTCCTTTAGTGCAGTGAACTGATACAGTCCCGCGCCAATCAAGAGCGCGCCGGTGAAGGCCGCCGACTGGCTTTGCCCGAAGAGGCCAATCAGACCAACCTCAAACAGCGCCACCTGTGCCAGGCCAGCGAAAACAGAAAAGCCGAGCCAGACCACCAGATAACCGGCCACCAGAGGGCCCATCCGGACCTCTGTGGCATGGCCCAGATCGTCATAGGCGGCGAAAGCGGGCAGGGCGGTCGGCGCCATCATCGCCGCGCTCATCAGCGCCCACATGGTAATCGCGGCCAGCGGCCCCGCGGTTCCCGGTGTTGGGCCGCAAAGCGCCGCAATCAAAGCGGCGCCATAGGTGCCCTCCAGGACGCGCAGCTCTTGCGGAATGGCCATGGCAAACAGCAACGCCCAGCCAACAAGGACACCGCCAAACAGCAGCGCCCAATGCACCCTGGCCCTGGCCCGGATAAACGCAACCATCGCCGATGGCCCTCCCTTGCGCGTCAACCGCCTGATCGGTAGAAATGCCAGACAATTAAATGCCTGACAAATGAAATCTGCATCCAAGTCCAAAGCCGACCTGTCGGCCAAGATTGCCAAGTCCATCCGCGACCAGATCCTGTCGGGTGCGCTTTTGGCCGACGACCGCTTGCCGTCCGAAGCCGAACTGGCCGACCAATTCTCAGTCTCGCGCCCCACGGTGCGCGAGGCGCTCAAACGTCTTGCCGCACAGTCGCTGATCCGGACCGAACGGGGTGCCTTCGGCGGGGCGTTCGTACGGCACCTGTCCTATGGCGAGGCACAGGCCCAGCACATCACGACCTCGACGCTGCTCTTGTCGATGAACGCGGTGCGGTTCGACGTTGCGTGCGAGGCGCGTTTTGCGTTGGAGCGGGCCTGCACCCCGCTTGCCGCGTCACGCCGCAGCAAAACGCATCTTACCGCGATGCGCGCAGAGCTCGCGCGTCAGGCCCTGCCGGAATTGAGTGATGAGACATTCTGCGCCTCGGACGTAGCGCTCCACCGTGCGCTGGTGGACAGTGCGGGCAACCCGGTGCTGTCCTACCAACTGGCGGGCGCCGTTGAGGCGATGCAACCCTTGATGAACATGATCACCTTCACCGCCCGTTCCCGCAGTCGCATCGTCGATCTACACACCCGCCTCGTCGACGCGCTTGAAGCGCGCTGCCCGGAACAGGCCGATGCGGTACTGGCGGAACTGCAAGCCTATACGCTTGAGCTTGGGCAAGGCGTGCTCGCCGCGCGGGCAGCGCGTGAAGAGCAGGGCGCCTAAAGCGTTAGGCACGGGCCCGACAGAGTTTGCGTCTCTATTCAGTCTTGGCCTTAGCGGTGTTCACCTTTGGAAAGTCCGGCAAGAAGTCCGGCCCCAAAAAAGAAACCAACTCGTACCAGCCATCGCCGTTCTGCAAATCTAACGTCAGGAGGTCTTGGGGGCGTCCGGCGAAGTACTCCAGAATCTTATCTGTCTGGCTGATATAAACGTCCCGAAACCGATCTTCGTTCCCGGAAAACGTGTCGACACCGTACATCCAGGCGTGCAGCGGCGAATTCGTGTCCCGAAAGAAGTTCCGGTAACTCGTCAGCCAACTGTCCACTGGGCGCGTCGTAAAGATGAACTTCGAGCCCGGATACGCCTGGTCGAATTCCTCAAAGAAGAAGTTTGCGGGTGCATCCTGAATGGCGTCGTGCGTCTTCATTTTCTCCAGCACCAGCGCCTGCAAGGCGGCTCGGGGCTCGGACGGACGACGTTTCAGTAACCTGTTGGCACCGACATAGGCGGGCGCGACCTTCAAACCCAGCGCGGTGAGCGCGGTTTCCACAGAACTGGTGCCCGTCTTTTGAAACCCGATGCAGAATATCTTGTTGCCGTTGGCCAGCACTGTGCCCGTTCCGGTCTTGCCCGACGCGAGTCTGCGCCAATCCGGTTGCGGCTTCAATCCATCAAAAACGGGCCTGTGCACCGCCTTTGCCAAACGCACACGCGTCACCCGCGCGCAACGGTGCCGCCGCAGGCCCATCGCAACCATGGCCGCGACCAATCCGCTGGCCTATAGCGCCCCTATGGCAGGGGCAGGGCAAAACGGTCTGATTGGCGTCGACGGCGGGGCGACAACCTGCCGGTTCGCACTGCAACAGGGCGAGAAGCGCACGGTCGTCGAGACGGCGGGTGTGAACGTCACCACAAACCCGGGCGCCGCCGTTGAAACCCTGCGCGACGGCTTTGCACAACTCGCCACGATGGCCCAGATCGCACCGGATGCCCTTGCCGAGATGCCCGCCTTCCTCGGGCTCGCCGGGTTGCAAACCGACGACGCGGCTCGCGCGATCGCCGCCGCGCTGCCACTCAAGCGGGCAGAATACGCCGAAGACCGCCTGCCCGCCGTTGTCGGAGCGCTTGGCGCACGCGCCGGCAGTGTTGCCGCCATCGGCACCGGATCGTTTCTTGGACGGCAGACCGACGAAGCCGTCACCTTCGTTGGGGGCTGGGGCTTGATGCTGGGGGATGAGGCGTCAGGGGCCTGGATCGGGCGCGAAATCCTCGCCGCCGCGCTGCGTGCCGAGGACGGGATGATGCCGCATACCGACTTGACCCGAACCGTGCTGGCCGATCTTGGCGGCCCGCACGGGGCCGTTGCGTTTGCGCGCGACGCCACGCCGGACGCGTATGGAGCCGAGCCCCGCGTGCGCGCTGTTTTTGAGGCGGCCGTGGCGCAAGACCCCGTCGCCACGGACCTCCTTGGTCGCGGTGCGGCCTATATCGCGACGGCATTGGCGGCGCTGGGCCACAGAACCACCGATCCGCTCTATTTGATGGGAAGCGTTGCGCCGGAATACGCGCCCTATCTTGACCCAAATCTCACAGTTGTCCGCCCAAATGGCACCGCCCTTGACGGTGCGCTTGCGCTCGCGGCCCGGATTGGCCGACATGGGTAGGCAGACGCGACTTTCCCCAGGACCCCCTATGTCAGACCTCCCCAGCCTGATGCGCCGCGAAATCGACGAAATCCCCGACGCGGTCGAACGCCTGCTGAGCCTTGGCAGCCGGGATATCGCCGCTGTCGCCCGCGAACTGGCGAACCGCAATCCCAGTTGCCTGGTCACGGTCGCGCGCGGGTCGTCCGACCATATCTGCACCTATCTCAAGTATGCCTGCGAACTGACCATGGGCGTTCCCGTGGCGTCGATCGGCCCCTCGGTTGCATCAATTTACGATGCACCGCTCAGGCTGAACGGCTGTGCCAGCCTGTCGGTGTCTCAATCGGGGCAAAGCCCCGATATCGTCGAGATGTCGCGCAGCGCGGGTGCGCATGGGGCGCTGTCGATTGCACTGACGAACGCGCCGAACTCGCCCCTGTCCGAGGCGAGCCTTCACACCCTCAATATTCACGCTGGTCCCGAACACAGCGTGGCAGCGACCAAGACCTTTGTGTCCTCAGCGGTAGCCGGATTGCTCCTGATCGCCGAGTGGCGCGGCGATAGCGCGTTACGGGCCGCGATCCGCAACCTGCCTGCCGTCCTTGAACGCGCCATTGCCATCGACTGGGGCGAGGTGGAGCACGCACTGGCTGGCGCAAGCTCTCTCTTCACGCTGGGCCGCGGCCCGGCCTGGGCGATCTCGAACGAGGCGGCGCTGAAGTTCAAGGAAACCTGCCGGCTCCACGCGGAAAGCTATTCGTCGGCAGAGGTCCTGCATGGCCCCGTCTCAATCGTCGGCAGCGGGTTCCCGGTGATCTGCTTTGCCGCCGCCGATGCCGCCCGGGCGCAAGTCGTGGAAACCGCGGATGCGTTGGCGGCCAAGGGCGCGCGGGTGTTCGTCACGTCTGACACATCCACGCATGCGACCAGTTTGGAACATGTCCGCTCCACCCACCCCCTGACCGATCCGATCAGCCTGATCACCACCTTCTACGGGCTTGTCGAACGCGTCGCGCTGGCCAGTGGGATCGACCCGGACCGCCCGCGCCACCTTAGCAAAGTGACCGAAACGCTGTGACCGCCATCGCCTACACCGGCGCGCGGGTGTTTGACGGCAACAGCCTGCGCGACGGCCATGCCCTGGTGGTAGATGGCGCCCGGGTTGCGGCGATCACGCCTGAGAGTGTGCTTTCGCCCGACGTTGCGCGCCAGGAATTGCCCGGCGGTATCCTCGCACCGGGCTTTGTCGATCTACAGGTCAATGGCGGGGGCGGGGTGATGTTCAACGCCCTGCCGACCATTGAGACGCTCGCCACCATCGCCGCCGCCCATGCACGGCTCGGCGCAACGACGATTTTGCCGACGCTGATCACCGACACGCCCGAGGTGACCCGCGCCGCAATCGCTGCCGTCGTGGACGCGCTGCATGAAAACGTCCCCGGCATCGCCGGGCTGCACCTCGAAGGCCCGCATCTGTGCCCCGCCCGAAAAGGCGCCCATGCTGGCACGCTGATCCGGCCCATGACAGCGGCGGACGAAGACATGCTGATCGCCGCAGCCGAGAAACTAGCCGTTCTGAAAGTCACCCTCGCGCCCGAAGCCGTTACGCCGGAACAGATTGGCCGCCTCGCACACGCAGGGATCATCGTCTCGCTCGGCCACAGCGATTGCACGGTTGAGGGGGCGGAAGCGGCTCAAGTCGCGGGCGCCACATGCGTCACCCATCTCTTCAACGCGATGAGCCAGATGACCGCCCGCGCCCCCGGTCTGGTGGGGGCGGCGCTCTCGAACCGCGCACTTTCGGCAGGCCTGATCGCCGACGGCATCCACGTCCATCCCGAAAACATGCGCGCCGCACTGGCGGCCAAAGCGGGACCGGGCGGTATATTTCTTGTCAGCGACGCGATGGCACCCGCCGGGTCAGACATCACGCGCTTTGAGCTCAATGGGCGCGAGATTCAGCGCGCCAATGGCCGTCTCACGCTCGCGGACGGCACGCTAGCCGGGGCCGATCTGGATCTCGCGACCGCCATACGCAATGTCCACGCGCTCGGCGTTGATCTGGCCGAGGCGTTCACCATGGCCACATCACGCCCGGCGCAGGTTGCAGGCCTCTCGGCCGGGCAGGGTCGTCTGGCGCCAGAGGGCCCTGCGGACTTCGTGCACCTTACCGATGATCTTCACTTGAACGCGGTCTGGCAGAGCGGCGCGCGGCTCGGATAGCCTACCAGCGGTGGTGCACGTGTTCTGCGACACGGCCGTCGTAAATCTCTTTCACCGCCGCCATCACATCATCGGCCAACGGCGCTAAGGCATCCGCGCCCGCGTTCGCGACCGCTTGTTCGGGCGTACGCGCGCCGGGGATCACCACACTCACCGCCTCGGCCATCAGGATCCAGCGCAGCGCCATCGCCGCCATGGTCGCCCCTTCGGGCACCAGCTTGCGGATCTCTTCTACCGCCTCCAGCGCGATCTCGTAAGGCACGCCTGCAAAGGTTTCGCCAACGTCGAACGCGTCGCCGTGGCGGTTGAAGTTGCGATGATCGTCCGCTGCAAAGGCGGTGTCGGCGCGCATCTTGCCGGTCAACAGCCCGCTGGCCAGCGGCACCCGCGCGATCACCGCCACGTCGCGCGCGCGCGCCTCGCGAAAGAACACCCAATCGGGCCTCTGCCGGAACATGTTGTAGATGATCTGGACCGAGGCGACGCCGGGATACTCAATCGCCTTCATCGCCTCTTCGACCTTTTCCACCGACACCGCGTAGTGGGCCAGCTTGCCGCGCGAAACCATATCGCCGAGCGCCGCGAAGATCTCGGGCCGGTAGTAGACCTCGGTCGGAGGGCAATGCAGCTGGACAAGGTCCAGCGTCTCCATCCCAAGGTTCTCGCGGCTGCGGTCGATGAACGCCTCCAGCGCTTCGGGCGTATAGCCTTCTGACACGTGCGGATCGACCCGCCGCCCCGCCTTGGTCGCCACCACCGGGCGGTCACCGTCCCACTCGGCCAGTACATCACGGATCAGCCGTTCTGACCGGCCGTCGCCATAAACATCTGCGGTGTCGAGAAATGTAACCCCGGCCTCCAGCGTCGCCTGCAAGGTTGCCTTGGCATCCGCCTCGGTCACATCGCCCCAGTTTCCGCCGATGGCCCAGGCGCCAAAGCCGATCTCGCTCACCTGCCAGCCGGTCTTGCCAAACCGTCGTGTTGCCAATGCCATAGGTCCCTCCGCTTTTTGTTGGCGCTACCATTATCAGCACCGCGGCCTGCATCCATCGCCGATCGCCTCAATTCCGCGCGATGGGTGAATTTCCCGGGTGCGTGGCTTGTTGAAGGGCCGGATCATCGCCACGATGGGTCCATGACCGAGCCGAAGCCGCTGCGCCAGAATCCGCACCGCGCCGCCCCCGCCCGCGAGCGGGTGCTCGAGGTTGCCATCGGGCGTGCGGTGCGTGCCTTTCGCCATCAGCGCGAAATGACGGTCACCGACCTGGGCGCGCGCACAGGACTGTCGCCGGGCATGCTGTCCAAGATCGAAAATGGCCTGACCTCGCCCTCGCTCACGACGCTGCAGACCTTGAGCCACGCGCTGGGCGTGCCGCTTACGGCGTTTCTCAGCCGGTTCGAGGAACGGCGCGAGGCGGTCCATATCCAGGCCGGGCAGGGGGTCGAAACCGCGCGCGAGGGCACGCGGGCTGGGCATCAGTACAACCTGCTGGGTCATCTTGGCGCCAATACCAGCGGCGTCACCGTGGAACCTTACATGATCACGCTGACGACCGAGTCAGATACCTTTCCCGCGTTTCAGCATGGTGGGGTCGAACTGATCTATATGCTCGAGGGCACGGTCGCCTATCGCCACGGCGATCAGACCTACAGACTGGAGCCTGGCGATAGCCTGTTCTTTGACGCGGACGCCCCGCACGGGCCAGAGGAACTGATCGCGCTGCCCGCGCGCTATCTGTCGGTCATCTCGTATCGGCAAGAGCCATGAAGTGCTGCCAAAACGGGCAAACAGGCTCGCATTGTTTTTCCCAACAGCAAAATTACTTGCCACAGGTGAATAACTGCATAGCGTAACGAAGAGCATATTAAGGGAGGCAATCCATGTGCGGGATCGTCGGTCTTTTTCTCAAGGATCACAGCCTCGCGCCCGATCTGGGCGGGATGCTGGCGGATATGCTGGTCACCATGACCGACCGCGGCCCGGACAGCGCCGGGATTGCGATTTATGACGGCGCGGGTTCTGGTGCCGCCAAGATCACCATCCAATCGCCCGACCCGGACACGGATTTCGACGGGTTGGACAGCGCGCTGGCGGGCGCCATCGGTGTCCCTGTCTCGCTGCGCATCAAGGCCACCCACGCAGTGCTCGGAATGCCCGCCGATGTCGTGGCGCAGGCGCGTAGCGCGCTGGCAGACCTGCGCCCCGGCTGCCGCGTGATGAGCGCGGGTGAAGCGATCGAGATCTACAAAGAGGTCGGCCTGCCCCGCGACGTCGCCCAACGCTTTGGGATCGGGGCGATGGGGGGCACCCATGGGATCGGCCACACCCGCATGGCCACCGAAAGCGCCGTGACCACGATGGGCGCGCATCCGTTTTCGACCGGTGCGGATCAGTGCCTTGTCCACAACGGTTCGCTCTCGAACCATAACAACCTCCGGCGTGATCTGCGCCACAAGGGTGTGGGCTTCGAGACAGACAATGACAGCGAAGTGGCCGCCGCGTATCTGACCGCCCGGATGGCCGATGGCGATGACCTGGGCGCGGCTCTCGAGGCCGGGCTCAATGACCTTGACGGCTTCTACACATTTGTTGTCGGCACCCGTGACGGCTTCGGTGTCCTGCGCGATCCGGTGGCCTGCAAGCCTGCCGTCATGGCCGAAACGGACGCCTACGTGGCCTTTGGCTCGGAATACCGCGCGCTCGCCCCCTTGCCGGGCGTCGACGCCGGCCGCGTCTGGGAGCCGGAGCCCGCCACCGTCTATTTCTGGAGGCAGTGATGCAGGCGATCGATCTGGCCGACACCGAGTTGCGCGCCGTGAACGCGCGGCTGCAGGCGCAGGCGGGGGCGACGAACCAAACCGCGTGGGAGATTTTGAATCCCCGCGGCAGCCACGCGCTGGCGGTGGGCCTTGACGCACCGCTTGATGTCACCGTGCGTGGCTCAACCGGCTACTACTGCGCAGGCATGAACAAGCACGCCACGGTGCGGATCACCGGCAGCGCGGGTCCGGGGGTCGCAGAAAACATGATGTCCGGCCGCGTCGTGATCGACGGCGATGCCAGCCAGTACGCGGGAGCCACGGGGCATGGCGGGATGCTCGTCATCAAAGGCAACGCCGCCTCACGTTGCGGCATTTCGATGAAGGGGATCGATATCGTCGTGGGCGGCAATGTCGGGCACATGTCGGCGTTTATGGCGCAGAAGGGCAATCTGATCGTGTGTGGCGATGCGGGTGATGCGCTGGGCGACTCGATCTACGAGGCGCGGCTGTTCGTGCAGGGCCAAGTCGCAAGCCTTGGCGCCGATTGCGTCGAGAAGGAGATGACCCCGTCCCATACCGAAGCGCTCGCCGCCCTTTTGGAACAGGCAGAGATCGACGCCGATGCCGCCCGCTTCCGCCGGTATGGCTCGACGCGTCAGCTCTATAATTTCCACGTCGACAACGCGGGGGCCTATTGATGGATAACAGCCACATTCCTCGCACCACACCCCGCCAAAGCTGGACCTTTTCGCAAGAGGTGAACGCCGAGATCCGCCGCGCGGCGGCCACCGGCATCTACGATATCCGCGGCGGCGGTGCCAAACGGCGCGTGCCCCATTTCGACGACCTCTTGTTCCTCGGCGCATCCATCTCGCGCTACCCGCTTGAAGGGTATCGCGAGACCTGCGCAACGGATGTCACGCTTGGCACCCGCTTCGCCAAGACGCCTATCAAGCTGAAAATCCCCGTCACCATCGCGGGCATGAGCTTTGGCGCGCTGTCGGGCCAGGCGAAAGAGGCGCTGGGGCGGGGCGCGACACTGGCCGGCACCTCCACCACCACGGGCGATGGCGGCATGACCGAAGAGGAACGCGGCCATTCCGACAAGCTTATCTACCAATACCTGCCGTCGCGTTATGGCATGAACCCCGACGATCTGCGCCGCGCCGACGCGATCGAAATCGTCGTGGGGCAGGGCGCGAAACCCGGGGGCGGGGGGATGCTGCTGGGCCAAAAGATCTCTGACCGCGTGGCGGACATGCGCGATCTGCCCATGGGCATCGACCAACGTTCTGCTTGTCGCCACCCGGATTGGACCGGCCCCGACGACATGGAAATCAAGATACTCGAGCTGCGCGAGATCACCGGCTGGGAGAAACCGATCTTTGTCAAGGTCGGCGGCGCGCGGCCCTATTTTGATACGACGCTGGCAGTGAAATCCGGGGCGGACGTGGTGGTTCTGGATGGCATGCAGGGCGGGACCGCGGCAACGCAGGACGTGTTCATCGAACATGTCGGCCTTCCGACGCTGGCCTGCATCCGGCCTGCGGTGAAGGCGCTCCAAGATCTGGGCATGCACCGCAAGGTGCAGCTTGTCGTTTCGGGCGGGATCCGCACCGGGGCAGATGTGGCCAAGGCGCTCGCCCTTGGCGCCGATGCGGTATCGATCGGCACCGCCGCGCTTGTTGCACTGGGTGACAATGATCCGCGCTGGGAGGACGAGTACCAAAAGCTCGGCACCACCGCCGGCGCCTATGACGACTGGCACGAGGGGCAGGACCCCGCCGGGATCAGCACGCAAGACCCCGAACTGGCCGCCCGCCTTGATCCCGTTGCCGGGGGGCGGCGGCTTTACAACTATCTCAGCGTGCTCACACTCGAGGCGCAGACCATCGCCCGCGCCTGCGGCAAAAGCCATGTGCGCAACCTCGAACCCGAAGACCTCTGCGCCCTGACGGTCGAAGCGGCGGCGATGGCGGGCGTCCCGCTTGCAGGTACCGAGTGGATCCCCGGGCAGGGCGGTTATTGAAGGAGAACACCATGACCCAATCATTAGAGACCTTCGCCCGCGAGAAGGGCGTGAAGTATTTCATGGTGTCCTTCACCGATCTCTTCGGCGCGCAGCGGGCGAAACTTGTCCCCGCTGCCGCCATTGCCGACATGCAAGAGGAGGGGGCAGGTTTTGCCGCTTTTGCCGCCTGGCTCGACAGCACGCCTGCCGATCCGGACATGCTGGCCGTCCCCGACCCGGAGGCGGTGATCCAACTGCCCTGGAAACCCGAGGTCGCGTGGGTCCCCACCACCTGCAAGATGGAAGGCGACTTGGTCCATCAGGCCCCGCGCAACGTGTTGGCTGCCCAAGTCGCCAAGGCCGCCGAGAAGGGGCTGACGGTCAAAACAGGGGTAGAGGCCGAGTTCTTCCTCCTCCTCCCCGATGGTTCCGACATCTCTGACCCGTCTGATATCGCCGAAAAGCCCTGCTACGACCAACAGGCGGTCATGCGCCGTTATGACGTGATCGCCGAGATCTGCGACTATATGGGCGCGCTGGGCTGGGGCCCGTATCAGAACGACCACGAAGACGCGAATGGTCAGTTCGAGATGAACTGGGAATTCGACGATGCGATGGTCACCGCCGACCGACACTCGTTCTTCAAGTTCATGGTCAAATCGGTGGTCGAGAAACATGGGCTGCGTGCAACCTTCATGCCAAAGCCGCTGGAACGGCTCACTGGCAATGGCTGCCACGTCCACGTCTCCGTCTGGGATCAGGCGGGCAACAACGCCTTCGCCGATGACAGCCACGACATGGGGCTCAGCGCCGATGGTCACCATTTCCTCGGCGGCATCATGCAGCATGCCACGGCGCTGACCGCGATCACCAACCCCACGGTCAACAGCTACAAGCGGATCAACGCGCCGGTCACGCGCTCGGGCGCCACATGGTCGCCCAAAACGGTGACCTGGACGGGCAACAACCGCACCCATATGGTCCGCGTTCCCGGCCCCGGACGGTTCGAGCTGCGCCTGCCCGACGGGGCGGCAAACCCCTATCTCTTGCAATCGGCCATTATCGCAGCCGGCCTTTCCGGGCTGGAATCGCAGGCGGATCCGGGCAAGCCGCTGTTTATAAACATGTATACCGAGGCCAGCAAGGCACGCGGGGCCAAGAAGCTGCCGCTGAACCTGCTTGATGCGCTTCGCGCCTTTGACCGCGATAAGGCGCTGAAATCGGCACTGGGCGACGCGTTCTCTGCCGCCTATCTGAAGCTCAAACACGCGGAATGGGAGGCGTTCAAAGCCCACCTGTCCGAGTGGGAGAGGACCTACACCCTCGACATCTAGCCCCGGCGTTCACATCCATGGCGCAATTGGCGCCGGTAACGCTCCGAATTCGGCCCGCACACGCCACAGTCGTGCCCTGTTGACCGGCCAGAACGGACCCGACCTGAGTCGGAGACCACCGGGCATGCCGCCAACCTTTGCTATCCTCAGCGCGCGCCTGACGGATCCGCGCAAAATGATGCTGATTGCGGGCTTGCTTGCCGCAATGGGTGTGCTCGCCGGATATGTCGAGGTTCAGCAGCGCGCCGTACGTACATTGGCGCTGCGCGCCGGTCCGCCGCAGACAGTAGCCCTTCAAGACTTTGTTGCCGCCCGCGACATCGGCTCGGCCAGCGAAGTTGCCATCTGGGCCGAGGTGGCCTTGGACCGTGCGCTTGTACTGACCCACCGCGGCGCCAACCCACCCCGCCATGCGATCATCGCCCCGCTCTTCGATGTCAGCACCGCAGGCTCTGTGCGCCTGCCGCCGGAGGCCCCGCTGCCCGGAGCCGCCTCAACCGATCCCAGCCTCTTGTCGGGTTACCTGATCCACGTCACGTCCGAACGCCCCACCGGCCCGATTGAGGCCGAAACCTTTGGCCTGGCCCCATTGGGTCCCGGCGCCTTTGGGGACGTGATGCGCTTGAACGGCGCGGCCGCCGACGCGGGCGCGTTCCAACTGATGGCCGACGGCGCTTTCACAGCTCAGGGACTGACGCTTGCTGGCGATTTCGTCAGCGTCGCACCCTTCGTGCAAGGCCGCGACAGTGCCCTGATGAACCAAGACGTGTCACTGTCCCACCGGGCGCTCTATCTTTGCGCGCTTGTCGTAATGTTGGTCGCCGTGGCCGTGTCGTTGCGCGCGTATCGCCAGCGTGAGGCGGTCGATATCGGCTATCTGCCGGACTACGACCCCGACGATGACGCCGATATCGGCCACCATCCGGTGTTTGACCCGCTCCCGTCGCAACGGGCGCTCCAGACTGCGGGCGCACCGCCGCGAGGGCCACTCTCTGAGCGGTTCAAAAGTCGACGCTGACTCCGGGCAATCGCAACTCGCGCACGAGATCGCGAACCTCTTGGCGGGCGGCGACGTTCGAGATGTTCATCTGCCCTTTGACGCCAATGTCGCGCAGATCCAGCAGGGTCAGGCCCCGCGGGAACAGCTCGCGAAAGATCACCCGCTCACTGAACCCTGGCACCACACGAAACCCGATCCGCCGCGCCAGATCGCCCAATGCATCGCCCATCTTCTTCTTGTTGTGCATCGCCTGCGCGCCAAGCCTGTTGCGCACCACGATCCAGTCAATGGGCGCAAGCCCCGCCTGTGCCCGCAACTGACGCGCGTTCCACACCATCTCGGAATAGATCGATGGGCCCAGGATCTTGTTGGTCTCTGGATCCGCGCGCGCGAGCAGATCAAAATCGACGAAACTGTCGTTGAGCGGCGTCACCAGCGTATCGGCCAGCGAATGCGCCACCTGGCTGAGCCGGGTGTGTGAGCCGGGACAGTCGATCAGAATGAAATCGCTGTCATTTTCCATCCCTGACACAGCGGCCGAGAGACGGCGGTCATAGACGTTCTCACCCGGGCGCAGCTGGTCTGGCGTCACCTCTGGCAAATCGCGATAGGACGGCAGCGGCAGGCTGAGATCGTGGTTCTTGTTGAAAGCCTTGCGGTTTTCGATGTACCGGCCCAGGCTTTTTTGGCGCAGATCCAGGTCCAGCGTCCCCACCCGATGCCCCATGCGCACCAAGGCGGTTGCCACATGCATCGACGTGGTCGACTTGCCCGACCCGCCCTTTTCATTGCCCACGACGATGATATGCGCCACGACTGCCCTCGATATGCCTGTCCCCCGTTTTGTTTCGGGGTGTTTGCGCCACTATATGTTGTGTGGCTTTCCAAGGAAAGTGGCAGTTCGGGCGATCGGCAAGGTTACCCTAGCCCGCCAGAGGGTAGCGCTCGATCTCGCGGAACTGTCCGGTGGGCGTCTCGCCCATCAGCGTCAGCGAAGATAGCTTGAACGGTGCGGGCAGAAGCGGTGCCACAAGCGGATCCAAAGCCGCCAACGTCGCTTCTGCGACCTCGGGCGGAAGTGCCCCGGTCAATGTCATGTGAAAGCGAAACTCTTCCATGACAAAGGGATAGCCCCACATCACAAGGTTCGCTTCTTGGGGGGCGCTCAAACCCTTGGCACGACGGCGCGCAAGCTCGGCATCGGATGCGGGGGCGCGAAACCGGTCAAACTCGGCCACAATCTCACCTGCAAGCGCGTTGATCGGGGTGTCGTCACCCACGGGCACCAGCGCCAGAAACCGGCCCAGCGCGGCGATCCGCAGCCCCGGGACAATTGCTGCGTGGCGCGTGGCGGCAAAGGCACCTACGGCTTCTGCAAGAGCGGCAGCCGTCATGCCGTCGGCCAGAAAGAACGGTGGCTTCAGTGTCCCGTGGAACCCGTACTTCCGGGGCGTCGCGGTCAGGTCGCGCACCTGCATGGGCAAATCGTTGACCTCAGGCGCGGGCAGTTCACTCCCCGCCACCGGATCCCAGCCCAGCCACGCCGCGCCGAAACCCGCCAGCGGGCCGGGTTCGGGCGTGTAGTAGATCGCATAGCGCTTGTACTGCATGGGTGCTCCGTCACTTGCGTGCGTTCTGGCAAACCAGGGTAACTGCCGGATGACAACCGCCCGACCGCATCGGTCATCATCCGCAAACCAAAGGCGCCGCCCCAACGGGACGGCGCCTCACATAAAACCGAACTCGGTCCGGGTTTAGAACCCCAGCCCTTCGTACTTCTTCTTGAACTTCGAAACCCGGCCGCCGGTATCCATCAGGCGGGTGCCGCCACCGGTCCAGGCGGGGTGCACGCTGGGGTCGATATCGAGCGCGAGTTGGTCGCCCTCGGCGCCCCAGGTCGATTTCATCTGTACAACCGTGCCGTCCGTCATCTTGACGTCGATCACGTGATAGTCGGGATGCGTATCTTTTTTCATCGATCCAGTCCTTAGGCTTTCGCGCCCGACTTGGGCTTGTAGGTGGTGTCTTCGGCGATCCGGGCGGACTTACCGCGGCGCGACCGCAGGTAATACAGCTTCGCGCGGCGCACACGGCCCCGGCGCACCACGGTGATCGAGTCGATATTGGTCGAATGCAGCGGGAACACCCGTTCCACGCCCTCGCCAAAGGAAATCTTGCGAACCGTGAACGATCCGGCAATGCCGTCACCGTTCTTGCGGGCGATGCATACGCCCTCATAATTCTGGACACGGGTCCGCGTGCCCTCGGTCACTTTATACCCAACGCGGATGGTGTCACCCGCTTTGAAATCCGGAATGTCCTTGCCAAGTGCTGCGACTTGCTCGGCTTCCAGCTCTGCGATCAGGTCCATCTGACGCACTCCTATAATCTGCCTCGGGTTTATCCCAAGAGTTGTGGCGCCTCAGAGCTCCGCATCGATGGGGCCGGATCATGCCGCCCGCCGGAGGGTTCAGGTCAACTTTGCTTCGGTATCACGGGTGTCTCTCCCGCAACTCGCGCCGTATAAGGCCGGTCGACATTTCAATCAAGCAAAAAGGCATAAACGCCTGCGTTTTACCAGCCAGAACGTCGCAGCGTCACTCGCGGTCTTTTTTGCGGGCTAGATAAGCCTGCCACAAATCCGGGCGCCGGGTCTGCGTCAGCTCTTCTCGCGTCGCCTGCCGCCAATCGGCAACCGCGCCATGATCCCCCGATGTCAAAACCTCAGGGATGGCATGTCCCTGCCAAAGCGCCGGACGGGTATAATGCGGATGTTCCAGCAGCCCATCCGAAAAGCTCTCTTCTTCTGTCGAGGCTGCATTGCCGATCACGCCAGGCAACAACCGCACCGTTGCATCAATGACGGCTTGCGCAGCAAGGTCTCCGCCGGTCATCACGAAATCACCCAGCGAGACTTCTTCTATGCCAAAATGGTCAATCACGCGCTGATCCAGCCCTTCGAACCGGCCCGCAATCAGGCACAGCCCAGGGCCTGACGCCCAAGCCTGCGCCATAGATTGATCAAAAGGCTTCCCACGCGGGCTTAGATATACCAACGGCAATTTCCGGGCGCGCTGCGCAAAACGAATGGCTTTGGCCATGACATCCGCCCGCAAAACCAGACCGGCCCCGCCGCCCGCAGGGGTGTCATCGACTTTGCGATGCTTGCCCTCGCCAAAAACCCGCAAGTCAATCGGCTCGATCTGCCAAAGACCGTCGGCCAGCGCTTTGCCGGTCAGCGACGCGCCCAACACACCTGGATACACCTCTGGCACCAAGCTGATCACCTGGGCCAGCCAGCCGGTTGGGTCAGACACGCCGGGGCGCATCAGATCGCGCGGTGCCGCACCGGGTTGAGCGCGCCTCAGACCATGCGATTTGCTCGGGCCATCGCTCATGGGTTCTTCATCTCTTCAAAAATACGCCTGGGGTTTGGGGCAGAGCCCCAATTGGCGTGAAACGCGAAAAAAACCTCCAAACAAAAAAGGCGGCCGCGCGCCTCGCGCGCGGCCCCACCGCGACCCCGAAGGGGGCGCAATGCCTCAGTTGCCTTGTTGTCTGGCCAGCGACGCGGCGTATTCCGGGCCCAAGGCCGACAGACCTTTCAGGATATCGATGGCATAGGCCAATTGGTAATCGTCATCCCGCAATTCCGCCGCTTCTTCGGCACGGGCACGATCTTCCTCGATTTGACGGCGCTCATCTTCGGACAGGCTGTCGTTCGACAAAGACCCGCGCAAATCCGCCTCGGTCCGGGAACGCCCATCCTCTTCTTCTTCCGTCACTTCGCGCTGCGGCGGCTGTTCAACAATGATGTCGGGGGCCACACCAAGCGCCTGGATAGACCGGCCCGACGGCGTGTAATACCGCGCCGTGGTCAACCGCATCGCCCCATCACCGCGCAGCGGCATCACCGTCTGAACCGAGCCTTTACCAAAGCTTTGGGTCCCGACCACAATCGCGCGGCGATGATCCTGCAACGCACCCGCAACAATCTCTGAAGCCGACGCCGAACCGCCATTGATCAACACGACAATGGGTTTGCCTTCCGCCAAATCGCCCGCACTTGCGTTGAACCGGTCACCGTCCTGGGGCTCACGACCGCGGGTCGACACAATCTCTCCAGCTTCCAGAAAGGCATCCGACACGCGCACCGCCTGGGTCAGCAATCCGCCCGGGTTGTTCCGAAGATCAATGACAAATCCGTTGACCTGGTCCATGCCGCCCAGGGCTTCAACCTCTTCGGCCAGCTTATCGCGCATGGTCGGGAAGGTCTGATCACTGAACGTTGTCAGACGCAGAATGACCGTTTCACCGACATTCCGCGATCGCACCGCCGTCAGCGTGATGGTGTCGCGAATGATCGAGACGTCAAACGGCTCCCCTTCGCCTTCGCGCACGACAGTTATGATGATCTCGCTGCCAACCGGGCCGCGCATCAACTCGACCGCCTCATCCAACGTCAATCCCAGCAGGCTTTCGCCATCCACATGGGTGATGAAATCGCCCGCTTCCATCCCGGCCTCGTCCGCTGGTGTGCCATCCATGGGCGAAACGACTTTGACAAAGCCCTCTTCCTGCGTGACTTCGATGCCCAGCCCGCCAAACTCTCCCCGGGTCTGAACCCGCATCGCCTGGGCGTCATCCGGCGACAGGAAAGAAGAGTGCGGATCAAGCGATGTCAGCATGCCGTTGATGGCCGCCTCGATCAGCTCTTTCTCATCGACCTCTTCCACGTATTGGCCACGTATCCGTTCAAAAATATCGCCGAAAAGGTCCAGCTGTTCGTAGACGCTTGCCTTCTTTTCGGCCTCTTGTGCGATCAAGGGCCCGGCAACCTGAGTTGTTACCACGGCGCCAAACATGACCCCTGTCAGAGACGCCAGAAAGAACTTTCGCATGCTTTATCCTTATTCTTGTACCAACGTGACCAGGTCTGCCGGATCCACCGGCGCACGGCCCTGCCTTATTTCCATATAGAGCTCTTTTGCCTTGAATAGACCAGATGAACCCTGGTTGTCGTTCAAAATCTCTTGTGTTGCGCCATTCCGACCGCCAAGAAAGCCGATTGGATCGTTTTTGGCAACAATCTGATCCCGATGCACAAAACTCTTTTCCAACCCGGTCAGGATCAGCAAAGTACCGCCATCTGCCTCAAGCACCGCGACCACACCTTGGTCCGGTACTTCCCCTGAAAACCGAATGGTGGCGTCAGCGGGCGCGGTGACCAGTGCCTGTTCGGCAGCCGCGATCACCCAGCCCGGGCGGCGAACTCCCCGCCCGTCACGTTCGTTGAACCCCGCCCGCAACTCGCCTTTGACCGGCAGGCTCCAGGGTCGCCCTGGGCCTTCCGCCGCAGAGTAGATTACCGGCAAAAGACTGTCCGCAAAGGCAGATAGCGTTTCCGCCGAATTCAAAAGCGCCAGCATCGCCGCCTCATCCGTTGCCACGCGTGGCGGCAGGTCTGTGCGATCCGACAACGCTTGTGCCAGTCCCAAACGCGCAGATCGGACGGCCTTCAGGCCTTCGTCCAGCAGCCGAAACCCGTCTGTCTGCACCTGTTCCAGCTCGGCCAGTTCCAACAAATCCTGCTCCAATATCGCGGCGCGCTGGTGCAGAACCGGTGTCAGCGTGGCGGCCAGATTGCCCGCGCGCAGCGTTTCGGGGGCCGTGCCGGGATGTATCAAGAACCGGTTTTGCGCATGTTTAGAGGCGTTTTGCATCAACGCCAACAGGGACGCGATATCACGATCCTCATGTGCCAGCCTCTTTACCAGCGCGCGCTCGCGAATGGCCGTTCTGCGCAAACCTTCACGCATCGCGCTGAGGCCCGTTTCATAGGCCCGGATTGTCTCGGTCAGGGCCGAAATCCGATCGCCTGCGCGTTCCGCCGAGGCGAGTTGCACGCTGGCCGAGACAAGCATCTCTGACGCCTCTCGCGCGAGCGTGACGCTATCGCTTGCAGCGGCTGGCAAACTGGCCATCAGACCAAAAAGAGTGACAAAAACGCGTATCAACGAAGGAGGCTCTCTCCGGTCATTTCCGGCGGCAGGTCGAGCCCCATCAATTCGAGCACCGTGGGCGCCAAATCCGCCAATCGACCGTCAACCAAGCTCGCGCCCTTCGGCCCACCGATCACGGCAACCGGCACAAGATTGGTCGTGTGCGCGGTGTGCGGGCCGCCGGTTTCCGGATCGACCATGACTTCGCAATTGCCATGATCGGCGCAAAGCACCATAGCGCCGCCTGCGGTGGCGAGCGCGTCCAGAACGCGCCCAAGGCCCTGATCCACAGCTTCGCACGCTTTGATCGCCGCCGCCAAATCGCCGGTATGCCCAACCATGTCGGGATTTGCGTAATTCACGACGATCAGGTCATACCCAGCCTCGATCGCTTCGACAAATTTGTCGGTCACCTCGCCCGATGACATCTCAGGCTGGAGATCATAGGTGGCGACCTTGGGTGACTTTGGCATAAAGCGGTCTTCGCCCGGATCTGGCTCCTCTTTGCCGCCGTTCAGGAAGAAGGTGACATGCGGGTATTTCTCGGTTTCGGCCAAACGAAACTGTTTCAGCCCCTTTTGAGCAACCCAAGCGCCCAGCGTGTTGACGATCTTTGTCTTCGGATAAACCGTTGACATATAGGTGTTATGTCCGTCGGAATACTCCACCATTCCCAGCATTGCGGCCAGCTTGGGGCGGGCTCCGGTGTCAAACCCGTCAAACCCCGGCGCGCCAATCGCTGATAGGATTTCGCGGGCCCTGTCGGCTCGGAAATTGAGGAAGAACACCCCATCACCGTCGGACATACCATCATATGACCCAATGACATGCGGCAGAATGAATTCGTCCGTCACCTCTGCCGTATAGGCCTGGTCGATGACGCTGATCACGGATGCGGACCGCTGGCCATCACCGTGCACCATGGCGTCATAGGCCTTTGCGACCCGTTCCCAACGGGTGTCGCGGTCCATCGCATAGTAGCGCCCCGAGACGGTGACAATCTCGATGCCCGACGGTAGCGCGCTGCCAAGTGCCGCCAGATATGTCTGGGCCGATTTTGGCGGCACATCGCGACCATCCGTGATGGCGTGAATGCAGACCGGCACATAGAGATCCGCCAGGACAGTTGCGGCCGCAACGATATGATCCAGATGCGCGTGCACCCCGCCATCCGAGACCAGTCCAATCAGATGCGCCGTCCCGACACTGGATTTGAGGGTTTCGGCAAACGCCACCAGCGCCGCTTCGTTCTGAAACGTGCCTTCCTCGATCGCCAGATCAATCTGCCCCAGATCCATCGCCACAACACGGCCTGCGCCGATATTCGTATGCCCAACCTCGGAATTGCCCATCTGCCCGGTCGGCAACCCGACATCGCGGCCATGGGTGATCAGCTTTGCATGCGGGCAGGTCGCCATGATCCGGTCGACATTCGGCGTGTCGGCCAGCGCAGGTGCATTGGCGGTCGGGTCTTCGCGCAGTCCCCACCCATCGAGAATGCACAAAACCACTGGGCTTGGCGTGCTCATGTCAACCTCGGCGTTCCCTTTTGGCCACTCCTTAGCGCATTCCATACGGGACGTGAATCGCTTTTCCGTTTAAATGTCGTCTTCTTCCGCACCGTAATCGGTGCTGACAATCCCGGCGTCATAGCCCTGGCTCTCAAGCCACTTCCGAAAGACCGACGTGTAGCCGTGCGTGACAAAGACCCTTTCGGCGCCGGTGTCGGCGATGGCGGTGTTCAAACCGGCCCAGTCCGCGTGATCCGACATGACAAATCCACGATCCGCAGAGCGTCTGCGCCGCACACCGCGCAGCGCCATCCAGCCGCTTGCGAAGGCATCCGAGGCCGGCTTGAACCGTTTTGCCCAGGCCGAGCCAATTGCCGAGGGCGGTGCCAGTACAAACGCGCCTTTCATTGACTTCACGTTCGTTTCGGGTGTGACACGGATGGTGTCCGGCAAATCGATGCCTTGCGCCCGCAGAACAGCATTTGTGTTCTCAATCGCGCCATGGGTCAGGATGGGTCCGATGGACGGATCAAGACTGCCAAGGATACGCTGTGCCTTCCCAAGCGCGTAGGCGCCGCAGATTGAGAATTTGCCTTCCGCCGCATTCGTGGCCCACCACGCATTGATCTGTTTTGCGATATCCTCTGGTTCGGGCCAGTTAAACACGGGCAAACCAAACGTGCATTCGGTGATAAATGTGTGGCACGCGACAGGCTCGAACGGCTCACTGACACCATCCGCCACCACTTTGTAGTCGCCCGACACAACCCAGACTTCGCCCCCGACATCCACGCGGATTTGTGCGGAACCCGGCACATGGCCAGCGGGGTGGAAACTGATGCGTGCATCGCCGATCTGTCGCACCTCGCCAAACCTGACGGTGTCGAGCGTGATCTCTCCCAAACGTTGACGGATCACCGGGGCGGCGGCCTCTGTCACCAAGTAGTGCGTCATACCGCCCCGAGCATGGTCAGCATGGCCATGGGTGATCAAGGCGCGCTCGACCGGCTTCCACGGGTCGATATAGGCGTCTGCCGCCGGGCAATAGATGCCCCGATCGGTAAAGGTGAGAACGGCACTCACGGTTTGGGGTTGCGGGGTTGCGGGCGCCCGGCCATCTCTTTCAGCAAACCTCCCACACCCATGGCGGCCACGTCATCTCCGGTCACGGTCAGACGCGCCGACAACCGTTCCAATACCCAATCCACGCCATTCAACGCGGGCGAACGGGCGCATCCCGGCAAACCGACAACCGGCGCGCCGTCCAGTTGGCCTAAGAATAGAAGATTGCCCGGATCGACCGGCATCCCGAAGCGGTCAATCTGGCCACCCGCCTGCAAAACCGCTGCCGGGGCGACATCCCCACGATCCGAAGTTGCCGACGCGCCCAGCACCAAAACCAAATCTGCGGGTTTCAGCGCCTTGGCAACAGCCTCTTGTTCGTGGTCCACCACAGTCACTTCCGACAGTTTATACCCCAAAGAATCCAACCGCTTGCGCACCGCATCCGTGCCCTTTTCAAGCAGACTGGCCTTGAACCCGGACGTCCGGGTCATGACAAGTCGCGCCTCGCCGCCTTGAAAAGGGTGCAACGTAATGGGTGTTGGCCCCATCGCCTCGGCGCCGTGCTGAACAATGGCTCCAGGCAGGCCGTAGGGGATGATCTTCACTGTGCCAACCAACTGGCCTTGATGCACGCGCATGTAGTCGGGCAGCGTCGCAAGGGTCAGCCCTTCGTCGACGCCGTTCAGGGCCGCGATCGCCGCGGCATCAACGCGCACAACACCGTCATGTTCCGCAAGGAGATTGACCCTTCCGGTAAACACAGCGCCCAGTCTCAAGCCGGTCGTTTTAAAAGCCGTGCCCATAACCAGGGCCGCGTCGTTCTCACTCAGATACCCGTTTTCCAGAACCCCGGCGGTGACGGTGTGGATGCCGGCCTCGGTCAGTTTGGCAATCTCATCTGGGCCCAGAACGGTGCCTTTTTTCAGCTTGCCGCCGGGCACCGACAAAGAATGCGCCAGTATGGCCTGGTCCGCATCCGCCGTCGCAATCCGGCCAAACCTCACGCAAGCGCTCCGGGCCGTGTCTCGGGGCGGCGCAGGCGTTCGGTCATTTCGGCCATGATTGAAATCGCAATTTCAGCCGGCGACACCGCACCGATATCAGCCCCCACCGGTCCATCGATCCGCGCAATCCGGTTTGCCGATACGCCGGCTTGCTCCAAAGCGGACACACGTTTTGCATGGGTCCGCTTAGAGCCAAGAGCGCCGACATAAAATGCCTCGCCTGCAAGAGCCGTTTCCAAGGCAGGCGTATCAATTTTTGGGTCGTGACTAAGGGTCACCACAGCCGTGCGCGCGTCCAGTCCAAACGCATCCAGGGCCTCATCAGGCCAACCTTCCAGAAAGGTCTCTCCAGGAAATCGTGCCGCAGATGCAAAGCTGTCCCGGGGATCACACATCACCACGTCATACCCGGCCATGCGTGCCATTTGCACCAAAGGCTGTGCGATATGCACAGCACCCACGATCACCAGGCGCAAGGGCGGGTTGTGAACCGCGCGGAACACATCACCATCAAGGCTGGATTTGTCAGTACGAAATCGCTCTTCAAGCTCAGCATCACTCGCGTTTCGCGGTAAAAGACGGCGCTGCCAGTCGCTGAGATTAACTTCTGACACCACAGGCTGGCGTGCTGATTTCGCCGCCACGAGCGCCTCGAGGTGATCCGTCGCAATCCCCGCGCCGATGCCCAGCGGCTCGACCAACACTTCGATCTCACCGCCGCACGCCAAGCCCACTTCGAACGCCGTGTCATCCGAGACACCAAAGCTCAGCACCCGGTTTGTGCCATCAGAGATCGCATCACCCGCTTCAAAGATCACCGCCCCCTCGACGCAACCGCCGGAGACCGAGCCTTCAAAGGCCTGGGTCTGATCTATCACCAATTGCGACCCCACCGGCCGGGGTGCCGACCCCCAGGTTTTGATCACTGTCGCCAGCGCCACCTGCCGCCCTGCGCGGTGCCATGCCAGCGCAATTTCTGGAATCGTATCGAGATGTCCGTCCATTCCCACACTCCAAAGACGCGCCCAATAGGTCACACAATTTTAGCGTCTCTTCCAGATAAGACCTTCGATCCGCCACAAATAGGCCTGAATCGGAAGCGATTGTTTCCCATGTAGACACTTTCGAGTGTCTCCATCTTCCTCCCTGACTGGACAGGCCGTCTTCGGACGGCCTTTTTTTTGGCCTGCCCAATGCGGTGTTGGCGGGTCTGCGTGCCCGCCGCAGTCATTTACGGATCAAGGCTTGAAATCAGGCTTGGATTGGTCACCAGGTTGCGCACGCCATGGGCGTATTTTTCGTCAAACGGGTTGTCGGCGAACCACGCAGCGACCGAGGTGATGTCAAGCTTTAGCACATCCGGGCGCACGCTCCACGAAACTTGGAAGGGCGAGGCTTTCTCATTAAAGCTAGGGCCCGTGGTCGAACCGCGATATGCAATCGGCGTGCCAAGATTTTGCGGAATGTTCAAGGCCTGCTGATAGCCGTTGATCTCACCCAATGCGGCAAGTTCGGTCATATCGGCGGCGGCTGCATCGTTGACCAAAACAGCGACCACGGTTTCTACCCGCAACTGCGGGTTGCCAATCGCCTCGCTGATGCAACTTCCCAAGGTCGGGCCCGGCACCACATCAGCGGTGGAATGCACGAAGTGAATCTCGATGGTGTCCCCAGGCTCAAGGCTGCCGTTCTCATGGACGCCCACAGGCTCGGCCACTGGGGTCAACTCGGCCTCGGTCAGCGTGCCATCAAACAGAAACCCTGTGCCATAGCCTTTGCCATTCCCAGGTCCGGCATAGGTTGTAAACTGTCCCCCGCGATGCTCAGCACCTTCGTGAAAGTGAATGTTGCACAGGTTCATGCCGGTATAGTCAGGCGCCTGGGCGAAAAGGCGTTTGTTATTACCCTCTGCGGTTGCCAGATCTCGCGGGGATTGCGGGCCAAACCCTTGGCCGTCGGTCGCGGCCGCCAGCGCGGCGCGCTGCGCGGCAATGTCGTCTTCGGTGGCCGGGCCATCGCTTTCCGCGTTTTCGGTCGATGCCATATCCGTGTCGGGCGCACTTTCTTCGGGCGGCATTACCATGGCGCGCAAATCCCGAAACGCCTTTTGACCGTCCGGCGTTGTCGAATAGATTCCGGTCACAAAGGCCACCGCAATAACAGCAACCAAAAGTATCCCTCGGATAAGCATCTTGCTCAAACTCCAATTGCATTCAACCGCTATAGAAGCTGTAGAGAAATCCGCACATGTCAAGAAAATCACTTAAAGCGGGCTAGGGTCGGGCGTGCATGGGCGTCGCCACAAGGCGTTTTGCCGGAACGCCAAATGTCGCTTTCAAAAGGCCGCGAAGGAAAAGCGAGCTTCGCGTGCTGCACATTCAGGCAGTTAGGCGCGAAGCGCGTTTTCCTGACGGAATGTCAGCAATCTCCGGCTTTTTTCGTCCCAGAGATGGTGTTGCACCGTTTTGAGGCTTTCCCGAATGGTCAGGCGGTTGAACTCTGCCAATTCCGGATGATCGCGCAGAACCTGTGGCAGGCGATAGAACGGAATGCGGCTGTACAGGTGATGAACATGGTGAATGCCGATATTCGCACTGAACCAGTTCAGGATCGGCGGCATCACATAATATGAGCTTCCGTGCAGTGCCGCATCGTGAATGTCCCAGTCTTCGTTATGGTCCCAATGCGTTTCTTCGAACTGGTGCTGAACGTAGAACAACCAAACACCCGCTGTCGCCGCCAGCATGGTCGACGGCAAAAAGATCAGCAAAACTGGCATCAGCCCACCAAAATAGAAGATGGTGCCGAGCACCACAAAAATCGCGAGATTGGTGGACATGGCACTCAACCAGTATTTCACGCTTTTCATGAACCCAAATGGTATGCGCTGCTGCAACAGGAAGAGATAGCCAGGGGCAAGGCCAAACAGAATGATCGGATGCCGATACAGCCTGTATTGCAGGCGTCCAAGCCATGACAGCGCGCGGTATTCGTTCACCGTCATGGTGTGAATGTCGCCCATCCCCTGCTTGTCCAGATTGCCCGAAGCGCTGTGATGCACCGAATGGGCATGCCGCCACACATCATACGGGGTTAATGTGAAAACCCCAATTGCGCGACCCAGCCAATCGCTGGCGCTGCGGTTCGCGAAAAAGGCGCCATGTCCGCAATCATGTTGAATGGCAAACAAGCGCAACAGAAACGCCGCGTTCACAATCGAAATCGCAAAGCTTAAAATGTAACTGATGGACAAGGCCCACCACGCCAATGCCCAAAGCGCAAAGAACGGAACCAATGTGACCCCCAGTTCGAATAAGCTGCGGTTCAAATTCGGCTCGCGATACATCGCAAGAACCTTGATCCAGTCACGCGGCGCCTTTTGCCCCGGTGCCGGGACCTCGATCGTGTCATGCTTCATTTTGTTTGGATGCCTGTATTTTTATTGATGCTTGTCACGCGGGTTGGTCTTCTGACAAGCGTTATTGCTGTTATCCGTTGAGAATACGGAAACACTGCGACGTTAAAGCCAGAAAAGCCAAAATTCTTGGCCTAACGATAGACTTCGTCTTCGGTTGGGAAGGTCCGTGATTTCACCTCATCTGCATAGGTGCTGACGGCTTTCTCGATCTGCGGGCCAAGATCGCCGTACACTTTGACGAATTTCGGGGTCCATTCGTTCAGCCCCAACATGTCTTCGAGCACTAGGATTTGACCATCACACTCAACACTGGCGCCGATACCAATGGTTGGAATGGCAACTTGTTTGGTGATCTTCGCCGCCAAAGGTTCGACCATACCCTCCAAGACCATTGAAAACGCCCCGGCGTCGGTGACGGCACGCGCATCTTTTTCGTGTTCCACCCAAGTGTCTTCGTCACGGCCCTGGGTCTTGAAACCGCCCATCACATGGCTGGATTGCGGGGTCAGGCCAATATGGCCCATCACCGGAATACCGCGTTCCACCAAGAAATGAATGGTCTCGGCCATCCGCGCGCCACCCTCAAGCTTGACCGCACCACAGCCGGTTTCCTTCATGATTTTCGCGGCATTTCGAAACGCCATGTTGGGGCTTTCCTCATAGGTGCCAAACGGCATATCGACGACCACCAAGGCGCGCTTTGTGCCCCGCACCACGGCCTTGCCATGCATGATCATCAGATCCAGCGGCACGCCCACCGTCGTTTCCATCCCATGCATCACCATGCCCAGACTGTCGCCCACCAGAATGAAATCGGCATATTTGTCGACGATCGCTGCCGTATGCGCGTGGTAGCTGGTGAGCGAAACGATCGGCTCCCCGCCTTTTCGAGCGGCCAACTGCGGGACGGTCATGCGTCGAATTCTCTCGGATTGCGCACTCATTGAGAAATCTCCCTTTGGTCGATCAGAAGGATGCTGCCAAATTCAGCAGAAATCATGATGGCGATCTTGTCAGTGACAGGCCCCGAGACGGGCGCCAGTGTTTCCGCAGCAACAATATCAACGGCCCGCAAAGTGGCCCGCGCCTCGGCCCGAATGAGATCGCGCAACGCGATGCGCAAGGCTTCCACCGTGACACCGTCCGCCACCATAACCTCCGCTTGGTCGAGGCTTTGGTTTAGCACGACAGCCGCTGCGCGATCTTCCTGCGTCAAACGCTGATTGCGAGACGACATGGCCAGCCCGTCCGGTTCGCGGACTGTCGCGACCCCGTGAACTTGGATGGGAAAATGCAAATCCCGCACCATCCGGCGGATCACTTGAAGTTGCTGATAGTCTTTTTCACCGAAATAGGCGGCATCTGGCAGGCAGATGTTGAACAGCCGGGCCACCACCGTGGCCACACCGCGAAAATGGCCGGGTCGGACTTTGCCATGCAGCACATTCGCCAGCTCAACGGTTTCCACGATGGTTTGATCACCGGGCGGATAGATCGTCTCGACCTCGGGCAAAAAAACGGCATCCACGCCTTCGGCGCGCAACAAATCAATGTCGCGCAGATCGTCCGACGGGTAATGCGCCAAATCGGCCACCTCGCCAAACTGCGTAGGATTGACGAAAATCGTCGCCAGGACGCGGTCGTGATCAGCGCGGGCGCGGCGCATGAGTGTGAGATGCCCCTCATGCAAGGCGCCCATCGTCGTGACCAAGCCAACGCTGTCACCGCCGGCACGATAGGCGGACACCTTGGCGCGAATGTCGGCAACTGTGGAACAGATTTCCATTTGTATTGCTTAACCGACGCCCAAGCTGCCCTCAAGCACTGGCTGTGAACACGATGTTTTTAAATGACTTCACGCAAACCTGCGATAGGGTCTCGACATGAAGATCTTTTTGCTTTTGGCTGTTTTGGCTGTCCCGTTTCAATCCTTTGCAGAGGGCCAACGCGGCTGCCATGGCCAAACACCCTGCCCAGTCGGCGATCGCTCCTATCACATTCTGGAACCGGACGGGTGGGATGGCGAAAGCCCGCTGCCCGTTGTTATGCACTTCCACGGCTGGCAGAGGCAAGGCACGCTGATCGTGCGACACCAGCGCATTGCAGGCGCCACCCGCCGCCGCGGTTTGTTACTGGTCGCACCCAATGGGCTGGGCCGCAGTTGGGATTTCTGGCACGCAGGCACCCCGGATGTGGAATTCGGCCGCGCCGTGTTGAACGACGTCAAAGCGCGTTACCCGGTGATCGAGGATCAAATCTATGTCTCGGGCTATTCCTGGGGGTCGAACATGGCGTGGCGCTTTGTCTGTGAAGACGGCGAAGACATTGCGGCCTTGCTCGCCATATCTGGCACGCTTGATCAAAATGAGGATTGCACCACGCAACCCGGTCAAGTCCGCCAGGTTTATGGCCTGGCCGATGGGGTTCTGGGCTTCCCGTTCGGCCCCAATGGCGACACGACCTATCCGGTGAAACTTTGGCGCGACCTGTATAAATGCGGTGACGGAGAAGAGACCGGCCCCTGGCAGCAGGTCAGTTTTCTGACACTGACGCGCACCGAATGGACCACATGCGCCGAAGGCCGCGTTTCGCTTGATATCCACCCGGGCGGGCACTTTATCCCCCACGGATGGATCGCCCGGCAGCTTGACGAGTTGCTTGACCTGCCGCTCAGTTATCCTTGATCGCCGACCGAACTGTTCGCGCGGGCCAGATGACCAACTGCTTCAGCCCACCCAGCGCCAGATGCAACACCGTGCCAATCACAATCCCCAGCATCAAGCCGTTGAACTGATCCACCAGGATCAGGCTGATAAATCGCGTCAGTACCTCATAGCCCGACACAAGCTCGGTCATCCAATGCGAGATATCAAAGAGCGTGGCATAGGACCCTTTCGGATCGTACATTCGCCAGCCCAGTCCGCCTGTGGCAAAGCCGCCCAAGATCAAATGGCGCCCGATCATGCTCAACCCATTTCGTTTGTTTTACCCCATACTTGGGATCGGACGGCCAATCTGTCCATAAAGAACGGTCTGCTCTTGGCAAAAACCGGCCAAACCAGACGTCGCATTCGCCCCCAAAGGGGTCGGATGGGCTTCGCATTCAAAGGCCCGCTGCGGTAGCCTTCCGGCAAGTCATGAAGGGGAAAGCCCATGAAAACCCATGTCAAAGCGCTTGTTGTCGGCGGTGGCGCCGTTGGCACATCCATCGCCTACCACCTTGCCAGGGCGGGATGGGACTATGTCATGTTGCTGGAACGCGACGAGTTGACCTCGGGCTCAACATGGCATGCGGCGGGGCTGCTTCCCTATTTCAACATGTCTTACGCGACGACCCATATCCACGATTATTCGATTAAATACTACAAACAGCTTGAGGAAGAAACCGGTCTGAACCCCGGGTTCTACGTGGTCGGCAACCTGCGCATGGCGCAAACGCAGG
>JBCCWO010000005.1:0-199832 GCA_039193455.1 Pseudomonadota bacterium | reverse complement strand
GCCCAGAACCTCCGCAAACTGGCGAAGATCTTTCCTGCACCGCAGCATCCACGACAGGCCTGACCAGAAAGGCGCGCTCGTGCCGTTCAGCGCTCCACTTTCTGCACTCGCATCACGTTGTTTTTCCACAGAATCGGCTCGAACCGGACATTCGCTGCGCTTGCTAGCAGGCAAGAAGAGCCCAACGTCTGCTAGGCGGACAAAGCAGACCTGAGCCTTCAACTATCGAATGTCTGGTTTCAATTGATTAAGAGAAACGCCCGTACTTCCAAGTTCGTTTCAATTTAATCTTGTCGGCGTGCCGACGCTCACATCTACGACCCGACCCTGACTGTCCAGACCCACAATGACGTAATAACTTTTCAAGAGCTCCAATCCACTCATTGACAAAAGGGAAGGATTAAGGTCGCGGTATTGGTCGATCGACCATCTTGCTTCAAAATTGCGGATACGCTCCGTGGGGAAATGAGGAACAAAGCCTTCGCTGACCACACGAAAAGGACCCCAGACGCTGAACCCATGCGCTTTCATCCAGTCATTGAGTTCTTCGATACCTCGGACACTTTGGGCAATACGAAATATACAAACTTCAGCGCCCGTTCCCGTTCCCACACGTTTCCAATCCATCATGAGCAAATTGGGTTCTTCAACGTGTCTTTCAGATCGTAAGAGACATGCCCCCACGTCGTTGTAGCGACGAATGGCTCGTCGATATTTGCGCCATTGAGGATGGTCCGAGTTCATCACCCTGCCCAGAAACAAGAAGGGTGCGTGATCTTGATCCGATAGTATGTTCGCTTCAATCCTACAGTCGGGACCTAAGTGATCGCAGTCTATCGCAGGGGCCCGGGCAATTGCTTTGGGGATGCACCAAACAAGCAGCGCGAGCACGAATAAGATGGTCGTCTTGGGTTTTCTTCGAAGAAGCCTAATCATGCAGTTTCCCCGCCCTTTAGCGCGTTCACACCCTTCTCTGCCCTTCCATCACTCCCGTTGGTATGCCGCAGAACAGGGGCAGCACAGAATCTGTCTTGGCAATAGCGGTTTCAAACCTTTGTCGACGCGGACATTGCGCAGCAACACTTCAGTTTGAAGGTTTGGGCTCGAAGCGGACATGCGCGATAAACGCACTTTGCCCCCCTACACCCTCCTGACCGACACGCCCGCCGCCTGAGCCTACCCTCCAGCCCGCCCGCGCAGCGCGTCGGCGCGGGCGGTCAGCGCGTCGTTGGCTTCGGCATCGTCTGCGCCATGGCCGGTCGCGTCCGCCTGGTCCAGCAGGGCGCCCAGGGGTTCGATCTGGGGCCAGTCGGCTGTGGGGGCAGGGGGCGGAAGGGCTGCGTCAAGCTCGGGCGGGTCGGCGCAGGCCACAAGGGCTGTGAGCGCAAGGGCGAGGGTGAGGCGCGGCATGGGCGCGACACTAGACGCCACGGGGATGGCCAGCAAGCAGGCGGGTTTGAATTGAACAAGTGTTCAGATAATATAAGCCCATGGCCCGCAAGACCGGTTCCCATTCCGACATCACCGGCCCGCGCATCCGTGCCGCGGCGCTGCGGCTTTTTGCGCAGCACGGCTATGCCGCCGTCTCGATGCGCCAGATCGCGGCAGAGGTGGGCGTGCAGGCGGGGGCGCTTTACCTCTATACCCCCGACAAGCAGACGCTGCTGTTTGATCTGATGGACGGGCATATGGCGTCGCTTCTGGCGGCGTGGGCTGCCGAGCCCAAGGGGGACGGGGCGCTGGCGCAGCTGGAGGCGTTCGTACGGTTCCACATCCGGTATCACCTGGACCGGCCCGACGAGGTGTTTATCGCCTATATGGAGCTACGGAACCTGTCGCCCGAGAACTTTGCGGCGGTGGAGGCGCAGCGGCGCGCCTATGAGGGCGCGCTTGAGGCTATTTTTGTCGAGGGGCGGGCATCGGGGGCGATGGATGTGGGGGATGTCCGGCTGACGGTGATGGCGGTGATCGCGATGCTGACCGGGGTGACGACCTGGTACCGGGATGGCGGGCGCCTGAGCCGAGAGGATGTGGAAGCGGCGTATTGGCGGCTGGTGCGGGGGATGGTTGTGGGTACGCCGTCACCCCCGTAAACGCGCGCCCTCGGGATCGAACGGGGGCCGCTCCAGCACGACCGCGCGGTGCGGTTGGCCGAGGATCGCGATCTCGACCGTGTCGCCCGGGCCCGCTGTTCCGGCCATCAGGTATCCCAGCGCCAGCGATTTGCCGACATGGTAGCCATAGGCCCCCGAGGTCACCTGTCCCGCAGGGGTGCCGTCGGGCAGGAACACGGGTTCGCCCCCGCTGGCATCGGCGCCATTGGCCGTGACCTCGAACATCACGAGGGTTTCGCGGGGCGGCCTGTCGGCGACGGCGGCATGGGCGGATTTGTTCAGGAACTCCTTGTCCATCTTGATCAGACCCGCCAGCCCGGATTCCTGGGGCCAGTACTCGGGCGAATACTCTCGGCCCCAGGAGCCGTAGCCCTTCTCCAGCCGGAGCGACATGAGCGCTCGGCTGCCCACGGGGCCGGCGTCGAGGTCGCGCCCGGCTTCGATCAACGCTTTGTAGAGGGCGACTTGGTCGGCCTCGGCACAATGCAGTTCCCAGCCCAGATCGCCGGTGAAGGACACGCGGAGTGCGGTGCAGTCGGTCCCCGCCACGGTGATCCGGCGGGAGCGGAGGAAGGGGAAGGCCTCGTTTGAGAGGTCATCATTGGTGAGGCGCGAGAGCAGATCGCGGGCGCGGGGGCCGGCGACGTTGAAGCCGCAAAGTACCTCGGTTTCCGAGGTGAAGGTTGTGCCTGCGGGCAGGGGGATCTCAGAGAAGAAGCGTTGGTGAAAGCGTTCGGCCATGCCGGAGCCGATGATCAGGAACTCCTCATCACCGAGGCGCGTGACGGTGAAATCCCCCGCTACGCCGCCGCGCTTGCCGATCAGCGGGGTCAGGCACGACCGGCCGACCGCGCGCGGCATGCGGTTGGCGAAGAGCGCGTTCAGCCAGTCTTCCGCCCCCGGCCCGGTGACGCGGTACTTGGCGAAGTTCGAGATGTCGATGATCCCCGCGGCCTCGCGCAGCATCCGCGCCTCGCGGCCCACGCTGTCCCACCAGGGCTGGCGGGCGAAGCCGGCGCTGTCGGGGGTGCCGGCGTCGAAGTAAAGCGGGTGCTCCCAGCCGAAGTTGAGCCCGAACTGCGCGCCCATTTCCGTTTGCATGGCATAGGCCGGGCGGGTGCGCACGGGGCGGCCCGCCTCGCGTTCTTCGCCCGGGAAATGGATCTTGAAGCGGTGGGCGTACTGGTCGGCCACGCGCGCCTTGGTAAAATCGCGGCCCGCCCAGTGACCGTAGCGCGCTATGTCCCAGCCGAAGAGGTCCAGCGTCGGCTCACCCTCGACCATCCATTCAGAGGCGAGGCGTCCGAGGCCGCCGTTCTGCGAAAAGCCGGGGATGATGCCGCAGCAGCAGAAGTAGCCCGTCATCTCGGGGACGGGGCCGAAGAGGGCGCTGGAGTCGGGCGACCAGATCATCGGGCCGTTGATGACGCGTTTGATCCCGGCCTCGCCCACGGCAGGGACCCGCTCGATCGCGCGCATCATGTTGTCTTCGATGCGTTCGAGATCGTCGGGGAACAGCTCATGGCCGAAGCCCTGGGGCGTGCCGTCTTCGGCCCAGAAGCGCATGTCCCGCTCATAGGCGCCGACGAGCAGGCCCTTACCCTCTTGGCGCAGGTAGTATTCGCCGTCGCGGTCGGCGACAGAGGGCAGGCGGCGGTCGAGGGCGGCGATTTCGGCGATCGTCTCGGTCACGAAATACTGGTGTTCGGTGGGGATCAGTGGCAGCTCCAGCCCCGCCATGGCCGCCACTTCCCGCGCCCAAAGCCCGGCGGCGTTGACGACCCAGGGTGTGGCAATGTCACCTTTTTCCGTGCGCACGATCCAGGTACCGTCGGGCTGCGCCTCGGTCCCCGTGACAGGCGTGAACCGGTGGATTTCCGCGCCGCGCTGGCGGGCGCCCACGGCATAGGCATTGGTCACACCCGAGGGGTCCACATTGCCGCCATCTGGTTCGAACATGATGCAGCGGATGCCGTCATAATCGACGAGGGGGTGCAGGCGTTCGGCCTCCGCCCGGCTGACCTCATGAAAATTCATGCCGTAACGGCGGGCCTTGGCCTCTTGCAGGCGGAGCTGTTGTTCGCGTTCTTCAGTCTGGGCGAGGTAGAGGCTGCCGGGTTGGAAGACGCCGCAGGATTGGCCGGTCTCGGCCTCAAGCTCCTGATAAAGCGTCATGGTGTAGTGCTGGAGGCGAGAGATGTTGGTGCTGTCGTGCAGCCCGTGGATGTTGGCCGCCGCATGCCAGGTCGAGCCGGAGGTCAGTTCCGATCGTTCCAGCAGGACGACATCCGTCCAACCGAGTTTCGTCAGGTGGTAGAGGATCGAGCAGCCGATCACGCCGCCGCCGATCACGACGGCCTGGGCATGGGTGCGCATGGGGCGTCCTTGCGGTTGTTGTCACCGCAGGATTGAAGCTTGGCGCCCGGCTATCTGGTCTGGGGGCGACGGGTTTTGTCGTAAATGGCGGGTAGTGCCCACCCGCTTCAATTCACGCGCGTACCGTCCCGGCGGGTTGCGCTTTCGAGCACGGCGCGCAGGCGGGCCTCGGCCTGGGGGTAGAGCGCAAGCGTGCCGTAGCGACCGATGCTGACCGAGCCCTGAAAGATCTGGTCTGCGCTGTCCTCGCGGCGGCCTTGCAGGTGGGCGACGTCGATCATGCGCGGGCATTCGGCGTTGCCGACCCAGGTGCCAAGCGGCGCCTTGAGGCGGGCGAGGATGCGGGCAACCTCGGCCAGTGCGGCGGGGCTGTCGGAGGCGACGGTCAGGGTGAGACGGTCTTTCTTGGCGCTGGCGACCCGGCCCAGTCGAACGCGTGTCAGTTCGGTGTCGAGCGCGGCGGCAAGGGTGTCGGCCGCGCCAAGGCCCAGATGCGCGCAGGCAAAGTAGCCCTCGAAAGGAAGCTCGCCCGGCTGCTGCTGCTCTTCGCGATGTGCCACGTTACCCTCGCGCGGATGACCGCCACATACGTCGGTCGCATGCGAATGTGGCGAAAACTGGGCGAAACAGACTGTTACTTGCGGAACTTGTCGAGACTGACGATTTCCGCGTCTCTTGGCGTCTCGGGGGCCTCTTCGGGCTCCGCGGGCGCTTGGGGTGCTTGCTCTTCCTCATCATCTTCTTCTTGGGTTTCGAAACGTAATCCAAACTCGACCGAGGGATCCACGAAGGTGCGGATCGCATCGTAGGGAATATACAGCGGCTCGGGCGTGTCGCCGAAGTTCAGCGTGACCGAGAAGCCTTCGTCGGTCACATCCAGGTTATCGAACCAGTGCTGCATGACGACCGTCATCTCGTCGGGATAGCGATCCGACAGCCAGTCGGCGATTTCGACATCGGGGTGCATCGTGTCGAAGGTAATGAAGAAATGGTGATTCCCCGGAAGCCCGTTTGCGGCCACGTCGTCCAGCACCTGTTGAATCAGCCCGCGCATGGCGCGGTGCATCAGGTTGCCGTAATCGATCGTGCCCGTCATTCGCTATCCTTTGCCTGCACCGGCAGAATAAGAGATTCGATTGCGAAGGAAAGGGCGGGTTTCCGGGGGCCGGTTACGGAAGAAGCTGCAGGCCCAGCCCGGCGGCTGCCGCTACGGCAAGCGCGGCGGGCAGCGACCATTTCAGGCGCAGGATCAGCACGCCGGCCAACACCGCCAGCGCCACGGCGGCGATGTCGATTGTGCCCGGCACCGGGGCAATCAGCCGGATGGGACCCAGCGAAATTTCGCCGACCGTGGCGAAAAATACGTGGGCCGCGAACCAGAGCGAAAGGTTAGCGATAACACCGACCACCGCGGCGGTGATGGCCGTCAGGGCGCCAGAAAGCCGCGGCTGGGCCGAGATCCATTCGATGTATGGCGCCCCGGCAAAGATCCACAAAAAGCAGGGCACGAACGTCACCCAGAGCGTGACTACCGCGGCCGCGAGCGCGAGGCCCGTGCCGCCCGCGCCGTCGCCCGCCAGAAAGCCCACAAATTGGGTGACGAGGATCAGCGGGCCCGGGGTCGTTTCGGCCAGGCCCAGCCCGTCCATCATCTGCGCGGTGGTCAGCCAGCCATAGTCCTGCACAACCTCCTGGGTCATGTAGGCCAGCACGGCATAGGCGCCGCCAAAGGTGACGACGGCGAGTTTCGAGAAGAAAAGCGCAACCTCTGTGAGAAGCGTCGCCCCGCTGGCCCAGAGCGCGGCGATGGGGACCAGCCAGATCGCGAGCCAGGTGGCGACGGTGCGCAACGTGTTCGCGGCGACATTGGGCGGCGCGGTGTCGCGGGGGCCGCGGCTGGTCAGGGCGCCGTAGGCCGCCGCTGCGGCGATGATCACCGGGAAGGGCAGGTGCAGCGCGAAGATGCCCACGAAAGACAGCGCCGCGATGATCCAGTGATCGCGGCCCTTCAGCGCGCGTTTCGCGACCTTAAGAAGCGCCTCGATCACGATGATCACAACCGCTGCCTTCACCCCCAGAAAGAGCGCCTGGACCAGCGGTACATTGCCCAGCCAGGCATAGGTCAGCGACAAGGCCAGCATGACGAAAGCCCCCGGCAGCACAAAGAGCCCGCCCGCGATAAGCCCGCCGGTCACGCCGCGCAGCCGCCAGCCGGCATAGGTGGCCAGCTGCATGGCCTCGGGCCCCGGCAAGAGCATGCAAAAGGACAGCGCGTTCAGGAATTGCTGTTCGGTCAGCCAGGGGCGTTCATCCACCAACTCGCGATGCATGAGCGCGATCTGCGCCGCAGGGCCGCCGAAAGACAGGACACCGATGCGCCCGAAAATGCGCGTGAGGTCGCGCAGTGTTATGTCAGACATTGGCGTCCACCCGTCCCGCTGGCCAGTCATGGCCCTCTTCATATCCATCGCGCGCCCAGCGGTAGAGCGCATCGTACAGCGCCATCCCGGCCTCAAGCTGTGCCAGATCGTCCCGATATTGGCGCGACAGGCCGACCGAAATGGCCAGCAGCCCCGCCGCCTCGGGCGATTCCGTGTGACGGTTTGTATCCGCCGCGCGTATGACACTGGCAAGACGTTGAAGAGCCTGTGTTTTCAGCTCGAACGCCTCCAACATCGTATCAAACGTGCATGCCGTGCCGCGGTGCGACCAGAACACATCCTCGACGTCAAACGGCGTCGCGCCGTAGCGATCCGCGACACCGCCAACCTCGGCGGGAGAGACAAACAGGAACCGGGCCGCGGGATCGACGAAGCGGCGGATCAGCCAGGGGCAGGCGATCCGATCGATCTTTGGCCGGTGGCGCGTGACCCAGAGCGTGCCGCCCGCCGCAAGGCCGGGCAGCGCGTCGGCCGGGATGCGCGGCGCCCCCGGCTCTTCGCGCCAGGCGTACATGCCACCCCGCAGGTACTCGGCCCTCACGCCGTCGCTGCGCAGCCAGGCGGCCATGCCCTGGCTGAGCTTGATTCCGCGCTGGCAGGCGATCACGCAGCGACGGCCGCGCAGGCGGGTGAGGAGGCCGGGACTGTCGGTGTGGGGGTGCCGGAAGGATCCGGGGATCAGGTATGGATCTTCGTCGAAGTCCGGATCGATTGAGATATCGACGATTACCGGGGCCTCCGGCGTGCCGATCAAACGCAGCAATTGGGCGGGTGTGATTTCGTTGGGTGCAGGCATGGTGCATCCTTTCTGAGAAAAGCCAGACGGATGCGAAACTTGGGCCTGAGCCTCACGGGGCGTTCGCGTGGCCCCTTGGGAATTGGATAGAAACGGTGGTGGTGGGTGTCAAGCGATCCTGGCTAGAACAGCACCTGCGTGACCTCGCGCTTGATTTTGCGGCGCAGCGTTTCGGCATAGGTGGTGTGGCCGCGGGAGGTCAGGACAAAGCCGTCGCGGGTGATCACGTGGCGGCGGAAGAAATTCGTGATCGACACCCCCAGACCTTCGATGGCTAGCCCGTTGATCTGCACGCCCTGCCGTTCGGCCATAAGTCGGGCAGAGCCCGGATCGGTCCCGGCATTATCGGTGCCGTCGCCCGAGACGTCGATCACCCGACGCGAACAGTCCGACACCGAGGAGAACTGGCTTAGCGAAAAGCGGATGATGTCGCCCACGGCGGTGTCGGACATGATGAAGGCGCGCTTCATGGCCCGCGCGGTGTTCGAGAAGGCGACGACATCGCCATCGGTGCGCATGCGTTGCCAGGGCAGGCTGACCTCCTGCCGTCCGGCGCCGGACCACTGGATGACGGTTAACGCGACCTCCCCCGCGACAAGTGCCTCGCGGATTTCGGGGTCGAGCAGCGCGTCGGCTAGGCCTTCGACCTGGATGTCGTATTCCGCCGCATCGATGGAGTTCGAGACATCCACGGCAAGAACGAGCGCCGTCGCACAGGCCTGTGCCCGCGCGGCAAGGCCGATGGCTGCGATCAGCAAGAGCGGCAAGAGCCGTGCGCGCGTTCCAGTAAACATCGGGTAACCATGGGCAATTGTGTGAACGCTTGCAATAAAGTTCACGTTTTTTCCGCAACGCCCTGCGAGGGGCCGCCTAATTTGCGGGCTACGGGCGCCTGGGGCCGGATATCCGCCCGGATCGGCTGGAATGAGGGTGGAAAGATGCAGGCTTCTGTTGCCAGGTGCCTGCGAACCCCGCCTTACCTTGCTAGAGGCAAGGGCTTAGATTTCGGTATTCCGCGCTGCTTACGCAGCGAGTGCAACCGGAGCTTTGTTGTCGTTTGCAACTAGCTTATGTGCGCCGATAACGGTGGCTTCCAGCCGAGACAAAGCAAACCCCTTTAGACGTCCGTCGATCCTATTTCGGCCCCATGATCCCCAAACGAAGGATGTTGGTGGAGCCGCCGGGTACCGCCCCCGGGTCCGATCCGCTTATTACGAGCGCGTTTATGTCCATAGTTCCCGAAGGAACGATGCGAACATAGGCGATTGCGCGGTGCGGTTCAATCGTTGCGCCCGGGGGGACCTAGCCCAAGTTCAGCGCCAGAAGCGGGATCGCCACGGCGGCCTCGACCGCGAAGAAAGTGAATTTCTGGCGGGTGACGGCGCCATCGGCGAGGATCGATGTCAGCCGCCCAAGCGCGGCGCCGCCCCAGGCAAAGCCGACCATCGCATAGCCCATCGGTGTCCCGAGCGCGATCGCCCCCAGGCCCAGCCCGACAAAGAGCGCACCGGACGAGGCGCGGATTTCCGAATGCCCCATGGTCGTGGTGCCCGGCGTCATGTCGAGTGCGGCCATGGTGTAGCGCGGGGCGATCCAGCCGATGGCGCCGATGCCGGCGCTGAGCAGACAGAGGGCGATGTTGATGAGGTCAATCATGGGCGATGTCACTATGATGGTGTCTTGTTGGATCTACGCGCGCCTGGGGTGGTCGGTTCACTTTTCCCCTGCACGCGGTTCTGCTTGACGCCCCGCGCCCGCTGCCGGAAAAGTCGCGGGCGGGAGGACAGGCGCGCGATGATCACACCGGACTACGTGCAGATGATGGCGCGCTATAATCGCTGGCAAAACCAGAGTCTCTATGCCGCTGCCGCCACGTTGTCACCGGACGCGCGGGCCGAGGATCGCGGTGCGTTCTTTGGGTCGATCCACGCCACGCTGAGCCACCTTCTGTGGGGCGACGCAATCTGGATGTCGCGCTTTGATGGTGGCGCGGCGCCCGGCGGGGGGATCGCGGGCAGCCCGGCGTTTGCGCCCGATTGGGACGCGATGTGTCGGGATCGCGTTGCAATGGACGACCGGATTGTCGCCTGGGCGTCGGCGCTTGATCCCATCGCGCCGGGCACCCAGCTGGCCTGGCATTCCGGCGCGCTTGGGCGTGATGTGCAAAAGCCGCTGACGCTGTGCATCACGCATTTTTTCAACCACCAGACACACCACCGGGGCCAGGTGCACGCGATGTTGACCGCAGAGGGTGCCCGGCCTGGGGATACCGATCTGTTTATTCTGCCGGAAACGGCCTGACCGACCTGAAAGGACCACCACATGTTCAATGCACTGATCGTCGAGAAGGACGAAGACGGCAAAACCCACGCCTCGGTTCAGGAGATCGGCGAAGACCGGTTGCCCGAAGGGAATGTGACAGTTGCGGTCGAATATTCGACGGTGAACTACAAGGACGGGCTGTGCATCGGACCGGGCGGGGGCCTTGTGCGCACCTATCCCCACGTGCCGGGGATCGATTTTGCGGGAACGGTCGAGACCTCTTCCGATCCGCGTTACAAGCCCGGCGATGCCGTGGTGCTGACGGGGTGGCGCGTGGGCGAGGCGTATTGGGGCGGCTATGCCCAGAAGGCGCGCGTGAAGGCCGATTGGCTGGTGCCTTTGCCGGCGGGGCTTACCACCCAGCAGGCGATGGCGGTCGGCACCGCGGGCTTTACCGCGATGCTGGCGGTGATGGCGCTGGAGGATCACGGGCTTGCCGTCGGGCAGGGGCCCGTTCTGGTGACGGGCGCCGCGGGTGGTGTCGGGTCGGTCGCCACCGCGATCCTTAACAATCTGGGGCATGACGTGGCCGCGGTTACCGGACGGCCCGAGACGTCAGACTACCTGACCGGGCTTGGCGCGACGCAGATCGTGCCGCGCGAGGACCTGGCCGAGACGGTCAAGCGCCCGCTGGAGAGCGAGACCTGGGCGGGCTGCGTCGATGCCGTGGGCGGGGCCATGCTGGCGCGGGTGCTGGGACAAATGAAATACGGGGCGTCGGTCTCGGCCGTTGGCCTTGCCGGCGGGGCGGGTTTACCCGCGACCGTGATCCCGTTCCTGCTGCGCGGTGTGAACCTCTTGGGCATCGACAGCGTGATGCAGCCCTATGACAACCGCGTCCGCGCGTGGGAGCGTGTGGCCAAGGATCTGCCGATGGACAAGGTCGCGGCCATGATCCAGCCCGCTACGCTGGCCGATCTGCCCGAGCTTGGGGCCGCGATCCTTAAGGGGCAGGTGAAGGGCCGGGTCGTGGTGGATGTGAACGCCTGAGCGAACCAAACCAGCGGGATTGCGACATTTGTCGCAAAGGCCTGTTATCCATACTGAATAGGCGCCCCCATGCTTGACCGCGTGGGGCAACGTCTTCACTGTCGGTGCCCATGAAACTTGATACCGAGTATGTGCGGGCCCAGTTCCCCGCGTTTTCCCATCCCCCGCTGAAAAAGCGCGCGTTTTTTGATTGTGCCGCAGGGTCATACCCCTGTGCGCCGGTCGTGCACCGCCTGAGCCGGTTCTACACCGAGCGCAAGGTGCAGCCCTATGCCCCCTACAAGGTGTCGCGCCGCGCGGGCGAGGAGATGGACGAGGCCCGGCAGCGGCTGGCCGCGATGCTTGGGGTGGCCTCGGATGAGGTGAGCTTTGGGCCGTCGACCACGGCCAATACCTATGTCATGGCAACCGCCTTTGCAGACGCGTTGGGCCCGGGCGACGCCATCATCGTGACCGATCAGGATCACGAGGCGAACTCTGGCCCCTGGCGGCGGCTGGAACATCAGGGGGTTGAGGTCCGCGAATGGCAGATGGATCCCGAGACGGGGCATCTTGATCCCGCGGGTCTGGCGGCGCTGTTGGATGACAAGGTGCGGCTTGTGGCCTTTAGCCATTGCTCGAACATCGTTGGCGAAATCAATGATGCAAAAGCAATAATTGAGATGTGCCACGCGGCGGGGGCGGTGGCGGCGGTGGACGGGGTGAGCTACGCGCCCCATGGCCTGCCTGATGTCGGCGCGCTCGGGGCGGACATGTACTTTCTGTCGACCTACAAGACCTACGGCCCGCACCAGGGCATCATGGTGATCCGTCGCGACCTGGCCGAGGCGCTGCCGAGCCAGGGGCACTATTTCAACGCCGGCGTTCTTTACAAACGCTTTACGCCCGCGGGCCCGGACCATGCACAGATCGCGGCCTGCGCCGGGATCGCCGATTACTGGGACGGGCTTTACGCCCATCACTTTGACGAGGATGCCCCGGCGCTTGAGCGGGTGGCGGCGGTCAACAGTTTGATGCGCGATTGGGAGCGGGAGCTGACTGCGCCTTTGATTGGCTATCTGTCGGCTAAGAACACGGTGCGCCTGCTGGGGCCAACAGAAATCACCCACCGGGCGCCGACCGTTGCGATTGTTGCCGAAACACCGGGGCCAGAGCTGGCGGCGCGTCTGGCCAAGCACAAGATCAACACGGATGGCGGCGATTTCTATGCTGTGCGTGCGCTTGAAGCGCTGGGGATCGATCCGGCGCATGGCGTATTGCGGCTGAGCTTTGTGCACTACACCAAGCGGGCCGAGGTTGACCGTTTGATCGACGCCCTAGATCAGGTTCTGTGACGGGGCGGGGCGCGTAAGCCCCCGAAAACGGGGCGATCTATGGGCGAACCAATCATCTGGTGGGTGCGGCGGGACTTTCGTCTGGCCGATAATCCCGGGCTGCACGCGGCTGCGGCCACGGGTCGGCCGGTGATCCCGGTCTTCATTCAGGATGAGGTGGTCGAAACCCATGGTGCCTGCCCACGGTGGCGGATGGGCCTGGGGGCAGAGGCGTACGGCACCGCGCTGGCAGCGATCGGGTCGCGGCTGATCTTTCGCCGGGGCCCTGCGTTGGACGTGCTGCGCGAACTGGTGGCCGAAACCGGCGCCACCGCTGTGTGGTGGGCGCGGCTTTACGATCCGGACAGCGTAGCACGGGACACAGGCGTGAAATCTGCGCTAAAGGCCGACGGGGTCGAAGCCCGGTCTTTTGCAGGCCATGTGATGCACGAGCCTTGGTCCGTCGAGACGAAAACTGGCGATTTCTACAAGGTTTACACGCCGTTTTGGAAGCAGGTGAAGGACCGCGAGGTGCCTGCGCCGCTGCCAGCGGTAACGGCGCTTGCCGCGCCGGAGGCCTGGCCTGACAGTGATGATCCCGCCGATTGGCAATTGGCCCATCCGATGCAGCGTGGGGCGGCGGTGGTGTCGCCCTATCTGAATGTGGGCGAAGCGGCTGCGGCGGAACGGCTAGATGCCTTTATCGCGTCGCGGGTGGCGGCCTATGCCGAGGCGCGCGATCTGCCAAGTGTGGCCGGCACCTCGCGCCTGTCGGAAAACCTGACCTATGGTGAGATTTCGCCGCGCACCTGCTGGCACGCGGGAATGCGGGCGCTGGCCGAGGGGAAGGCGGGGGCGGAGACCTTTCTGAAAGAGCTGGTCTGGCGCGAGTTTGCCTATCACCTCGTCTATCACACCCCGCGCCTCACCACCGGCAACTGGCGCACCGAATGGGACGGCTTTCCCTGGAACACCGATGTCACGACGCCCGAGGTGACCGCCTGGCTGCAGGGTCGCACCGGGATCCGTTTTGTCGATGCGGCGATGCGCGAGCTTTATGTGACCGGGCATATGCACAACCGTGCGCGGATGATCGTGGCGAGCTATCTGACCAAGCACCTGATGACGCATTGGTCCATCGGGCTGGACTGGTTCGCAGAATGCCTTGCGGATTGGGATCCGGCGTCGAACGCCATGGGCTGGCAATGGTCGGCCGGGTCCGGGCCCGATGCGACGCCCTATTTCCGGGTGTTCAACCCGGTCACCCAGCTCGACAAGTTCGATAAGGACCGGACCTATGTTGACACCTGGATTGCCGAAGGAAAATCGAACCCGGCGCCCGAGGCCTTGGCCTATTTCGACGCCGTGCCGAAACGGTGGGGTTTGGCGGCGTCGGCGGACTATCCGATGCCGGTTGTCACGGCAGAGGATGGCAGAAAACGGGCGCTTGGCGCGTATCAGTCCCGTGAATTCTAGAAGACAAACGATACCAGTTGTTTACCGGGCAAAACCTGCGCTAGGCTGCCCCGGACGCAGGGGAGTTTCATGGCGGTTCTGACGACGACGAGGGGGCAGGTCGCCCTGCCCAGATACTTTGCGCCGGTGTTTGAGACCGCGAAGACGCTCAATCGCGGGCGGCTGGATGTTGTGCTGCCCGATGGGCGGCGGTTCCGGGTGGAGGGCAAGCAGGCCGGCCCGGTGGCGGAGGTGGTCGTGCACAACCCCGATCTCTTTGCGCGGCTGATCCGCGAGGGCGATCTGGGGTTTTCCGAAGCTTATCTCGAAAGCTGGTGGTCCTCGCCCGATTTGCAGGCGTTCATGGACCTGCTCAACGAAGACAACGACATGCTCTATAACGGCTTTCCGGGCATGGGGCTGGTGCGCGCGTATGAGCGGATGCGCTTTTGGTTGCAGTCCAACACCAAGGCCGGATCGAAGAAGAACATCTCGTACCACTACGACCTCGGCAACGATTTCTATCGGCTGTGGCTTGACGATACGATGACCTACTCCTCGGCCCTGTTTCGCACGGGGCAGGAGAGTCTCGAGGCCGCTCAGGAGGCGAAATACGCCAATATGATCGACCAGATGGGCGCGCGCGAGGGCGACCATGTGCTTGAGATCGGCTGCGGCTGGGGCGGGTTTGCGGAATATGCGGCGGGCAAGCGGGGGCTGCGGGTCACCGGGCTGACGATCAGCCAGGAACAGCACGACTATGCCGTGGCGCGGATCGCAAATGCGGGGCTTTCGGACCGGGTTGAGATCAAGTTGCAGGATTACCGTGACGAAAAAGGCACGTATGATGGCATCGCCTCGATCGAGATGTTCGAGGCCGTGGGTGAGAAATACTGGCCGGTCTATTTCGACAAGCTGAAGGCCTGTCTCAAACCCGGGTGCAACGCGACACTACAGATCATCACCGTGGCCGAGGTGCGGTGGGAAGCCTATCGCAAAGGTGTTGATTTCATACAGAAATTCATCTTTCCCGGGGGTATGCTGCCATCGCCGGCTGTGTTGCGGACCGAGGTGGAGAAGGCCGGTCTGCGCGTTGCGCGGTCAATGGAGTTTGCCGAAAGCTACAGCCAGACCCTGCGCCGCTGGCACGACACCTTCAATGCCCGTTGGGACGATGTTGCGGCGCTTGGGTTCGATGAACGCTTCCGTCGGATGTGGAATTTGTACCTGACCTCTTGCGCGAGCGGTTTTCAGAGCCGAAACTGTGACGTAACGCAGATTACGGTGACCCGACCAGCATAACCCCATGCCCACAGGACCAAAACTCCTCGCCGCCCTGTTGTTCGCGATACTGACATGGGTGGTCAGCGGGCTGGTGAAACAGCAGCTGCCCGAGGGCACGCAGGCGGCCTATCTGGCCGCGGTGAATGCGTTTCTTGCCTTGATCCTGGGATGGCGCATCACCGGGGCCCGCGCGGGGGATGGCATGGTGTCTGCCGTGGGTGTCGGGATCACGACGATTTTTGCCATCACGTTCTACAGCCTTCTGGCCTGGGCGGCCTATGAGATGCAGGAACGGGCGTGGAAGATGGCCTACGCCACGCCGATGGAAGCGCTCCAGGATCTGGCGGGACTGATGATCGAGTATAGCTCGCTTCTGCTGTTGCCCGAGATTTTGGGCACCATGTTCCTGGGCAGTATCATCGTGGCCATGTTGACAGAGGTGTCTTCCCGACACTGGTCATGACAGCGCCCCGATCTTTGTTCTTTTACGGGACCTTGCGCTATGAGCCGTTGCTATACGCGGTGGTCGGGCGCGTGGTTGAGACGCGGGTGAGCTATCTTGGCGACCACACCGTTCTGACCGCTGCGGGGCAAAGCTTTCCGATGCTTGTGGCGGCGGTGGGCGAACGGGCGGAGGGCCTTGTCGTTGACGGCCTGACCGCGGCGGAGTGCGCGCGGCTTGATTACTACGAAGGGCCCTATGGCTACGCGCTGACGCCGGTGTCGGTGGAGACGGATGAGGGCGCGGTGGAGGCCGAGGTCTATATCCCGGCGCCCGGGCGTTGGGCGCAGGGCGCGCCGTGGGATTTCGATGCCTGGTGCGCGCGGATCGGGCCCGCAACGGCCCGCGCGGCGGGCGAGTATATGGCGGGCCTTGGCTCGGTTTCGGTGGAAGATGCGGCGGGCCGCTATCCTCAGATGCTAGCGCGTGCGGTGTCATCGCTGCGGGCCGAGGCCACGCCCGCGCCCACGACCCTGCGCCATGACGGGCAGGGGGCGGAGATAGACTTTGCTACCCGCCGCCGCCCGCATACGAACTACTTCTCAGTTGCCATGGACGACCTGCGCTTTCCCCGCTTTGACGGAACGATGAGCGCGATGGTGACGCGCGAGGCCTTTTTGATGGCCGACGCAGCCACCGTAGTGCCCTATGATCCGGTGCGCGACCGTGTGCTGTTGATCGAGCAGTATCGATACGGCGTCCACATGCGCGGCGATCCGCGGCCCTGGTGTCTGGAGCCTGTGGCGGGCCGTATCGATCCGGGTGAGACACCGGAGGAGGCGATCCGCAGGGAAGCGCGGGAAGAGGCGGGGCTGGAGCTGGGGGCGCTGCACAGTTGTGGCAACACCTATCCTTCGCCCGGGGCGGTGTCGGAGTTTCTGTTTTCCTACGTTGGGATCGCGGATTTGCCCGATGCGGCCGCCGGGTTCGGGGGGCTTGCCAGCGAGCAAGAGGATATCCGCGCCCATGTGATCCCGTTCGAGCGGCTGATGGAGTTGACCCGCACGGGCGAGGCGGCGACCACGCCGCTGTTGATGACGGCCTATTGGCTGGCGATGAACCGGGCGTCGCTTGCTTGAGTTCGCGCGTGGCGCGGCCTAGACAGGACGGACCATTTCCCCACTGGACGCGCACCCATGACCATCCGAAGCAATCTGGCCGACAGCATCGGCAACACGCCCCTTATCCGGTTGAACGCGGCCTCTGAGGCGACGGGGTGCGAGATACTGGGCAAGGCTGAGTTTCTGAACCCCGGCCAATCGGTCAAGGACCGGGCCGCGCTCTACATCATTCGCGACGCGGTGGAGCGCGGGGTTCTGCGCCCCGGCGGCACCATTGTCGAAGGGACTGCGGGCAATACCGGGATCGGTCTGGCGCTGGTGGGCGCCTCGATGGGGTTCAAGTGCGTGATCGTGATCCCCGAGACCCAAAGCCAGGAAAAGAAAGACATGCTAAGGCTTTCCGGGGCGGAGCTCGTCCAAGTTCCGGCGGTGCCTTACAAGAATCCCAACAACTATGTCCGGTATTCCGAGCGTCTGGCCCAGCGTCTGGCGCAGTCCGAGCCGAACGGCGCGATTTGGGCCAATCAGTTCGATAACGTCGCCAACCGGCGGGCCCATATCGAGATGACCGGGCCAGAGATCTGGGAACAGACAGGGGGTCGGGTGAATGGGTTCACATGTGCCGTGGGCACCGGCGGCACGCTGGCCGGTGTGGGCCTGGCGCTGCAGCCCAAGGGCGTGAAGATCGCGCTGAGCGATCCCGAAGGCTCGGCCATCCATTCGTTTTACACCACGGGCGAATTCAAGGCCGAGGGGAATTCGATCACCGAAGGCATCGGGCAGGGGCGCGAGACGGCCAACCTGGAAGGATTCAGGCCCGACTTCAGCTATAAGATCCCCGATAGCGAGGCCCTGCCCATCGTGTTTGATCTGCTTGAGCATGAGGGGCTGTGCCTTGGCGGCTCATCCGGCATCAACGTGGCCGGTGCCATGCGGATGGCGCGCGAGTTGGGGCCCGGCAGCACCGTGGTGACGATCCTGTGCGACTATGGCACGCGGTATCAGTCAAAGCTCTTCAACCCCGCGTTTCTTCGGGACAAGGGGCTGCCCGTGCCGCGCTGGCTGGACGGGGAAGAACGCATCCTGCCCGCTGTCTTCGAAGACGTATGACCCAGCGCCTCATCGCAGCCTGTCTGAGCGCGGTTTTCGCCGTGTTCCTGGGCTGTGCGGCGCTGGCGCAGCAAGGGGCCGGGGCGCCCGATTATGCAAGCTGGGACGCGCTTGCCGAACGCGCGGAATCCGCGCTGGAGGCAGGCGTCGCCTCTGATGCAGAGCTTGAGGCCTTGCGGGCCGAGGTTGCGGCGCGACGGGCCGAGTTTCTTGACGCGGAATCGCGCCAGGACAGCCGGGTCGCGACCCTGCGGGCCCAGATCGAGGCCCTGGGCCCGGTGCCCGAAGAGGGGCAAAGCGAACCCGCCGACATCACGGAGCGGCGGGTTGAACTGACCGATCAGCTCATCCGCCTGCTGGCACCGCAACGCGCCGCGACCGAGGCCTATAACCGGGCCGACGGGCTGGTGCGCGAGCTGGACGGGGTTTTGCGGGATCGCCAGGCGGACGCCTTGCTCGACCTTGGGTCGACGCCCGTGAACCCTGCGCTTTGGCCAGGGGCAGTAGAACACGTCGTTGAGATCTTTGGCGCCATTGGGGGCGAGGTTCGCCGGGCGCTGCGCAGCGAGATCCAGCGCTCGCAAGCCGTGGCGAACTTGCCCATCACGCTCTTTCTGCTCGTCTTGGCGCTGGCCCTGGTTATGCGCGGGCGCGATCTGACCCAGCGCATAACGCAGGTGGTCTATGACCGGTCTGGCGCAGTGGGCCGTGTGGCGGTCAGCTATGCGGTGTCTTTGACGCAGGTCTTTGTGCCGGTGCTGGGGCTCTACGTTCTGACGCTTGCCTTGCGGTCCACCGGCATCTTTGGCGCACGCGGGACCGAGTTGATCGAGGCCTTTCCGCAGGCCGGGCTGATGTTTTTTGGGCTGGTTTGGCTGGGCTACCAGATTTTTCCGAAGAACCAGGCAATGTCGAGCTGGCCCGTGCTGGAGGACCGGCTGCGCGGCACCGCCAGGTTCTACACCGGGGCATTGGGCGCGCTTTTGGCGGTGTCGATCCTGTTCGAGGCGGCGTTTTTTGAGGGCGGCGCGCCGCTGAATGCGGATGCGGCGGCGGTTTTGAGTTTTCCGGTGCGTATTCTGTTCGGGCTGGTGCTCTACCGGCTCGGGCGGCTGTTGATCCGGGCGGTGTCGAAATCGGATGCGGGAGACGAGCCTGTCCCCGATCCGCTGCGCGACAAGATGGCCCGGCTTCTGGGGCGGGCGCTGATCGTGATCGGTGTGTTCGCGCCCGTGATGGCCGCGATTGGGTATAGCACCCTGGCCAGCGCGACTTTGCTGCCCACGGCGCTGTCGCTTGCGCTTGTCGGGTTTCTCGCGACGCTGCACCGCCCGATCAGCGATGTTTATGCGCTGATTTCCGGCGGGGATGCCGATCAGGCGTCCGAAGCGCTGGTTCCGGTGCTGATCTCATTTGTTCTGGGCATCGCGTCTTCGCCGCTCTTTGCCCTTGTCTGGGGCGTGCGCCCGGCGGACCTGAGCGAGCTTTGGGCCCGTTTTCTGGCCGGGATCACGTTGGGCGAGACGCGGATTTCGCCGACCGATTTCCTGACCGTGATCGTGGTCTTCCTGGTGCTCTATGCGATCACCCGGTTCATCCAGAGCACGCTGAAATCGACCATTCTGCCCAAGACCCGGATGGACGTGGGCGGGCGCAACGCGATCACAGCCGGTGTGGGTTATGTTGGGATCTTTCTGGCGGGCCTTGTTGCGATCACCGCCGCCGGGATCGATCTGTCGACGCTTGCAATCTTTGCCAGCGCGCTGGCCGTCGGTGTGGGGTTTGGCCTGCAGACGATCGTGTCGAACTTTGTCTCGGGCATCATTCTGTTGATCGAACGCCCGATCTCGGAAGGGGATTGGATCGAGGTCGGCGGGCAGATGGGCTATGTGCGCGACATCTCGGTGCGCGCCACGCGGATCGAGACGTTCGACCGCACCGATGTCATTGTGCCCAATGCCGATCTGGTGTCGGGCACGGTCACGAACTGGACGCGGGGCAATCTGACAGGGCGGGTGATTGTGCCGGTTGGCGTGGCCTACGGGACGGACACCCGGCGGGTTGAGACGATTTTGCGCGAGATTGCCGAAGCCCATCCTCTGGTCGCGCTGAGCCCCGCGCCGGCGATCATCTTTCAGGGCTTTGGGGCCGATAGCCTGGATTTCGAGATCCGCGCGATCCTGCGGGACGTGAACTGGGTGCTCAGCGTGAAATCGGACATGAACCACGAAATCGCGCGACGGTTCGCGGAAGAGGATATCGAAATCCCGTTTGCCCAGCGCGATGTCTGGCTGCGCAATCCCGAGGTCTTGGCAGGCGAGGCGGCGCGCGCCCCGCAAACGGCGCCCGAGACAGAGCAACGGCCGCCGGCGCCGCCGATTGCGCCCGAGCTGGCGCGCGACGATTTGGGAGACGATTGATGACTGAGATGCTGTTTCGCGCCGATGCCTATCGTACTGAGGCGCCGGGCCAGGTGGTGGCCCATACCGAGCAGGGCGGCGTCGTTCTGGACGCGAGCCTCTTTTATGCGACGAGCGGCGGCCAGCCGGGGGATCGCGGCGGGTTGAGCTGGGACGGCGGCGAGATGGACGTGGCCACCACGGTGAAAGGGACGGGCGATGAAATCGTTTTGGTGCCGGCGGAGGGGGCGACCCTGCCCCCCGTCGGCACGGCCGTGACCCAGAGGATCGATTGGGCGCTGCGCCATCGGCATATGCGGGTCCACACCGCTTTGCACCTGCTGTCGGTCGTCATACCGCTTCCGGTGACCGGCGGGTCGATCGGGCCCGAGAAGGGACGGCTTGACTTTGACATGCCCGAGGCCCCCGAAGACAAGGCCGAGATCGAGGCTGCGCTAAACGCCCTGGCTGCGCGCGATCTGCCGGTGCGCGAGGACTGGATCACAGAGGCCGAGCTGGATGCCAATCCGGGGCTTGTAAAGACCATGAGCGTCCAGCCCCCGCGCGGGGCGGGGCACATCCGGTTGATCCGGATCGGGGAGGGCGAGGCCCAGGTCGATCTGCAGCCCTGCGGCGGCACCCATGTGGCGCGTACGGGTGAGATTGGGCCGTTGCGGATCGGCAAGATCGAAAAAAAGGGCGCCCGCAACCGCCGAGTCAACGTGCATCTGGCCTCGACCACGCCCAACGCGTCAGTGGGATGTGCTACACTTCCCCGGTAGGTCGTGGGGAGAGCTCAATGACGTCATTTCAGCATATGACCGCCAAGGTCGCGGTTTGGAACATTGCCGGGTTCAAGCAGATCAGTGACGCGCGGCTCGCCAATCAGGTGACGGGGCTTGCGATCCTCGACGCGGAATTGGTCACTCTGGTGGAGGTCAAGCCCTTTGCCCATATGCAACGGCTGATCGATGGCTTGGAAGACTGCGGTTGTGTGTATAATTCCGTGATGCTGCCGCAGGCCAGCGACCTCAACATCGGGATCCTTTTCAAAGAAGGGGTCGAGGTGACAAACCCGCGCTTCATCGACGGGTCTGACCTAGGCGATCCGACGCGGCGCAAGGCCCTGGTGGTCGACATCAAGATCGGCAAGTTCGACGCGACGCTCATCGCCGTGCATCTGAAATCCGGGCGGGGCGCGGCGGAGCAGAAGATCCGCGATGCGCAATGCAGGGTCATCGGCGCGTTCATCGCGGATCTGCGGGCCCAGTCGCGCGAGGACATCCTGTTGATGGGCGATTTCAACATGATCCCGGGGGAAGACGTCTCGAACTTTCATCACCTGGGCGGGGATGATCTGATGAACTTCCTGTCGTCCTGGGATTTGCAGGACCGCTTTTCGCACATTCTTCCGGCGGGGCGGGCCAACCTTTTGGATGGTTTCGCAATCTCGCGAACCTATTCGACCGAGTACATCCGCGGCTCGCTGAGGCTCTTTCCGATGCACTGGACGATGGATATGGGCCGCGAACGGTTTCGCGAGCGGGTGTCCGACCATCTGCCCTTTGTCGCGTCGTTCCGGATCGACCGGTCGCGCGATTGAGGGGCTTGCAGTGGCCCCATGCTCGCGGCTAGATGGCGCGGTCGGAGAGGTGGCCGAGTGGTCGAAGGCGCACGCCTGGAACGCGTGTAGGCGGGAAACCGTCTCCAGGGTTCGAATCCCTGTCTCTCCGCCACCCACACGCCTCTCGGTGCCCGACATCCCAAGCGCGCCAAAAATGGCACCCCATCGAACTGCGCCAACCGCCCCGGTGTCGGATTTGCATGTCTTCGCACGTCCTTGCAGCATGTGACGGAACCGCGGAGGCGAATATGATCTATGCAATCACGATCTACGGGGAGGCCGGCGTTTTTGAAGCGCTGCCACAGGACCGGCAGGACGAGGTGATGTCGGGCCACGGCGCGCTGCAGGACGCTTTGAAGAAGAAAGGGCCGTTCGTGTCGATGAAGCTGATGCCGCCCACCTCGGCGGTGATGGTTGAACCCGCCACCGGCGCAGGCGCCGCGCCCATCATCACGGACGGTCCGTTTGCCGACACCAAGGAGACCTTTCTCGGCTTTTACGCGGCAGATTTCAAAGACCTTGAAGAGGCACTTGCGCACGCCAAGATGATCTCGTCCCCCATTGCGCGACTGGAGGTGCGGCCTGTCGCCTGGGCCGGGGGCGCCATTTCGTCGGAATAGTTCATGTCGGACTGGCTGGAAGCCACGTTCGCCCAACAGCGCCCGCGCGCCGTTGCGGCGCTTACGCGGATGTTTCGCGATATCGACATTGCGGAAGACGCTTTTGCCGATGCCTGCGTGAAGGCGCTGACGGTCTGGTCCGAAGACGGTGCGCCGCGCGATCCGTTGGCGTGGCTCTTGACCACCGCACGCAATGCCGGCCTCGACCACATCCGCAAATCGCAGCGCCGCGCGGCGATCCTGTCGCGTCATTCGGAGGAGTTTCATCCGGTGCCGCCCGAGAACCCGGACCCGGATGAGATGCGGGACGATGTCTTGCGGCTGTTGTTTATCTGCTGTCACCCGGACCTTGAGCGCCGCGACCAGATCGCGATCGCCCTGCGCGTTGTGGCGGGCCTGAGCGTGGAGGAGATCGCAAGTGGTTTTCTCGTGAAACCCAAGACGATGGAGCAGCGCATCACCCGCGCGAAGAAGAAGATCGCAAGCAACCCGGTGGCGTTTGAAACGCCCGCCCCGGCAGAGCGGGGTGCGCGTCTGGGTGAGGTGTCGCTCATGATCTATCTCATGTTCAGCGAAGGCTGGTCGACCTCGACGGGTCCTGACCAGATGAAGCTGACCTTGTGTGAAGAGGCGATCCGATTGGCGCGCCTGCTCGTTGCCTTGTTCCCCGCGATGGGCGAACAGGCCGCGTTGCTTGCATTGCTGTTGTTGCAGCACGCGCGGCGTGGTGCGCGGATGGATGCAAGCGGCCGGCTTATGGCGCTTGATGATCAAGACCGTGGCTTGTGGGACCGCGCCAATATTGCCGAGGCAACCGCGCTTTTGCAGAAGGCTGAGCGCATTGGTCACCGGGGCGTCTACGTCATACAGGCCGCCATAGCGGCGGCCCATTCCAGGGCGCCATCGTCGGAAGAGACCGATTGGGCGCTGATCGAAAGCCACTATGCTGCCCTCTACGCGCTGCAGCCGACCCCGGTCGTGCGGCTCAACCAGATCGCGGCTCAGGCAAAGCTGCACGGACCGCACCACGCGCTGAAAGCATTGGCGGGGCTGACGGAGGATCTGTCGACCTATCGCTGGTTTCACGCGATGCGGGGTGGGCTGTTGCAAGATGTGGGCGACCACAAAGCGGCCATTGCGTGTTTTGAAACCGTCATGACCCTTGCCCCGACCACACCCGAGTGCCTTGCCGTCAAAGAGAAAATCGCCGTCAGCAAAAAAGAGTTGGGGGGTCTGTAGGGACACCCGCGTCGCAAACGTCCTTGGATCAGACCCGCATGTGGCGGGCGCACTCAAGGGAGAGACGGATGAGCATCCTCGACATGACCACGCTCGGCAATTCAGGTTGGATCGGCCATTCCGGCCCGGATCAGGGCAAGGCAAAGGCCTTTTACCAGGACGTCCTCGGCTGGACGATCAACGAGATGCCGATGCAGGACGGGTCAAGCTATTCGGCTGCAATGATTGGGGAAACGGCCATCGGCGGCTTTTCCCCAATGCCCGAAGACACGGGCAGTTGGACGATCTACTTCACCGTCGAAGATGTGGACGCCAGCGTGGCAAAGGCCGAAGCCCACGGGGCAACGATCCTCCAGCCCGCCATGGATGCGCCAGGCGTTGGGCGCGTGGCGACATTGACCGATCCACAGGGCGCCCGCTTTGCGTTGCTCACCTATGAAAGCATGGCGTCCTAGGCGCGCGGGACCGGAGGGATCAGATGCAAGAGCTTCCCCAGATCGCGTTGGCCGTCACGGCCGTCTTTGTGTTGATGAGCATTCCAATGGCGATCGCCGTTGGGGTGCGCCGGGCCAAGACCGGGATCTTGTTGCTGCATGGTGAGGATGACGACCTGTTGCGCCTGATGCGCGCGCACGGGAACTTCATTGAATATGTTCCGCTGGCCTTGTTGGCCCTTGCGGGGGCCGAGGTTGTAGGGACTGCGCCGTGGCTGGTTGCCATTTGCGGCGGCACGCTCATCCTCGCGCGCCTCATCCACTACTTCAGCCTGCGTGCGGCGGCGAACGGAAAGGGCCGCCCAATCGGCGCGGGGCTGACAACCGTGACGATGATGGTGCTCGCATTGGCCATCTTGTGGCAGCTTGGCACGGGCACCTGATGCCGGTGGACGAGGCCCTCAATGCCCGCATGCGCGATGCCTTGGCCGGGCACGCTGGCATATCCGAGAAACGCATGATGGGTGGTTTGTGCTTTTTCCTGAACGGCAACATGCTTTGCGGGGCGCGGCGTCACAAGGATGGTTTGGGGCGTTTCATGTTTCGGGTCGGCAAGGCGCAGGAAAGCGCAGCGCTGCGTGATCCAACTGCACAGGCGGCGATCCACGGCACCCGGAAACTGGGCGGCTTTGTCCGCGTGGAGGAAAGCGATTGCGATGACACGGCCCTGCGGCGGTGGTTACAGCTTTGCCTTGCCCATGCGGCGGGCCTACCTGCCAAAGACTGAGCGGAGGATCTGATGGCACCGTTTGACAGTTTCTCGCCTGAGGCGTTGAGGTTTCTTGGTGACCTCAAGGCAAACAACACAAAGGACTGGTTCGCGGCCAATAAAAGCACATATGAGGCGCATCTGAAGGCGCCGGCCAAGCGCTTTGTCGATGCCATGGCGGATGCGCTGCGCGACCTCACCGGTGAAGACCTCGGCAGCAAGATCTTTCGCATTCATCGCGATGTCCGTTTCTCAAAGGACAAGACACCCTTCAACGCGCACTTGCACCTGGCCTTCATGCCGGATGGCGCGGCGCGGCAGCCGCCGATGTGGTTCTTTGGTCTGTCGCCCGACAGGCTGTCGCTCGGCTGTGGTGTTCTTCAGTACGAAAGAGAGGCGTTGGAGGGTTTTCGGTCAGCGATGGCTGGGCCCATGGGATCTGAATTGATCGCGCTCACCGCAGAACTGCGTGACGCGGGTATTCGTATCGCCGACCCTGATCTCAAACGCGTGCCCTCTGGGTTTGCAAAAGATCATCAGAACGCCGAGGCGTTGCGCCGCAAAGGCTTTGCCGCGTGGACTGACGTGGGGGATCCGACCTTTGCGGTTGAGCCGGCGCTTGTGGAGCGCACAACGGAGCAGTTCCGAAAGCTGATGCCCGTGTTTCGGCTGCTGTCAAAGGTGTGATCCTAGCGATTGCGGCGGCGGGGATATGTGAAACGCGCTGCACGCCGACGAAAAAAGGCTCGCATCGGCGGGGCTGCTTCGCCGGGGCCATCGCATCACTGCTTATTGGTTGATCGATTGAGGCGACGGATCTTGCCGTCGGACAGACTCTGCGGTCAATCGCGGGAACCGCGTGGACGTTTCGGTTCACTTGGCATAACACTTCTCGCGAACAGCGTACGATTGTCGACATTCGCCCGCTGAAGTCGCAGATGGAAGGGGCGCGTGTAATGTTCATCTTGTGGATATCGCATCGGCATGTGGGCATGGTGCCGGGCGCCGCTGAATGACCGCAGAACGCTACCGTCTCGGGATCGACGTCGGAGGCACGTTCACCGATTTTGTTCTTGCCGACATGGCCACCGGCCAGATCGCCTTTCACAAGGAACCGAGCGTGCCGGAAGACCCCTCGCGCGCGGCAGAGGCGGGGGCCGCGGCGCTGATTAGGCGCGAGGGTATTGCGCCGTCCTCGGTGGAACTGGTGGTGCATGGCACAACGCTCGCGCTGAATGCGATCATTCAGCAAAAGGGCGCGCGGGTTGCCCTGGTCGTGTCGCGGGGCAATCGCGACGTGATGGAAATTGCCCGTGCGCGTATGCCGAATTCCTATGATTTTACAGTGGGTCGCGAGGCACCGCTGATCCCGCGTGAAGCGGTGTTCGAGATCGGGGCGCGGGGCCTGAGTGATGGCTCCGTCCTCACGGCGGCCGATCCTGATGAGATTGCGGCGATTGCCCGCGACATTGCTGCCGCCGACTACCACGCGGTGGCGGTGATGCTGTTGAACTCCTACCGCGATCCCGGTCTTGAGGCGGAGGTCGCGCGCCATCTCGCGCAGGCGTTGCCGGGCGTGCCGGTCACGCCCTCTGCCGCGATCTGGCCCGAGATGCGGGAATACGAACGCGCGCTGGTCACCTGCATGAACAGCTACGTGCACCCGCTGATGGAGACGTATTTCGAGCGTCTGCAAACACGGTTCGCGGGTCTCGGTCTGACCGCACCGATCTACATCACGGCCAACAACGGCGGCACCGTCTCGCTCGACACGGCGCGGGCTCGGCCGGTCGATACGGTGCTGTCCGGTCCGGCCTCGGGCGTTCTGGCGGCAACGCGCACAGCGCCAGAGGCACCGTCGCTGATCACCTTCGATATGGGCGGGACGAGCACGGATATCTCGATCACGCAGGGCGGCGAACTGGCCTTCACCAACTCGACACTCATCGGGGACTACCCGCTGATGCTGCCTGTGGTGAATGTATCGGCCATCGGGGCTGGCGGTGGGTCGATCGTGTGGGCGGATGCGCAGGGCCTTTTGAAGGTCGGGCCCGAAAGCGCCGGGGCCGATCCGGGGCCGGTGTGCTACGGGCGCGGCGGCACGCGCGCGACCATCACCGATTGCTATCTGACCCTTGGATACCTCGATCCGGGGCGCTTCAACGATGGCAAGCTGGCTCTGGATGCCGATGCTGCCGCTGCGGCGCTGGCGGAAACCGGGCAGGCGGCGGGGCAAGACGATGCGGTGGCGACCGCGTCGGCGGCGTTGATGGTGGCGACGGCGCGCATGGCCACGGAACTGCGCAAGCTGATGGCGCAGAACGGGTTGGATCCGCGTGGCTTTGTGCTGGCGGCCTATGGCGGGGCCGGGCCGACGCACGCCAACCTTTTGGCCGAAGAGGCGATGCTTGACGGCGTTCTCGTGCCGCGCCTGCCGGGGACGTTTTGCGCCCTGGGCGCGATCCTTGCAGATGTGCGCCGGGAGTATGTCCGTCAGGCCCGGATCACCACGACGCGCGCGGGCGACCAGTGGGCCGGTATCACCAATCTGCTTGCGCAAATCGAGACCGAGGCGCTGGGTTGGGTTGCCGACGAGGGCGATCTGATCGGGGCGCATGAGCTGCGGCTGACCTGCGACATGCGCTATCCCGGCCAGGCGTTTGAGTTGCCGATCGATGTGCCGGACTACGCGCTTGAAAAGCTGACGCCCGACCTGCTGATCGATCTGTTCAACGCCGAGCACGAGCGGCTTTATGGTTTTGCCGAGCCGGACTCTGCGGTTCAGGTCACAACCCTGCGCCTGTCCGTCGTGGGGATTGTCGAACAGATTGGATTGCCAACAGTCGCGCCCGGCGCCCTGCCGGAGCCGCGCACCGTGCGGCGCATGTATCACGACGATTGGCGGGACGTGCCGGTCTATGATCGCGCAGCCATCGGCAGCGGCGCGACGGTGGATGGGCCCGCCATTGTCGAACAGCCCGACACCACGGTTCTGATCCTCCCCGGATGGCGGGCGCGGTCGGACACCATGGGCAATCTGATGATCACGCGGATCGAGGACGCGGCATGAGCCTGGATCCCGTATTGCTGGAAATCCTGCAGACCCAGATGCAGGCGGTCACCGAAGAGATGGCGATCACGCTGTCGCGCACTGCACGCTCGACCTACGTCAAGGACGCGGCGGATTTTGCAACGGCGTTGGTGAACGCGGACGGCAAGTTCTTTTGCTACCCCGCGAATATGGGTGTGTCTGGGTTTCTTGATCTCGACTGCAGCGTTGCGATCGGCGCCATTCCCGATCTGGTGCCGGGCGATGTCATCATCACCAATCATCCTTATTTAAGCGGTGGGCTGTCGACGCACATGCCCGATCTGCAACTAATCAAGCCCTATTTCCACGGGGACCGGATCGTTTGCTATGGCTGGGATTTCATCCACTCTGCCGATATTGGCGGCGGCGTGCCCTCGTCGATTTCGCCGGGCTTTACCGAGCTGTTTCAGGAGGGGCTGCAGATCCCGCCGATGAAGCTGGTCAAGGCGGGTGAGCTCAATCGCGACTTCGAGGCGATCTACCGTGCGAACTGCCGGGTGCCGGATCTGAACCTGGGCGATATCAAAGCCATGCTGGCTGCGCTGACCGTTGGCGAGCGTCGGGTGGCCGATTTGATCGACCGGCACGGGGTCGAGGTGTTTGAGGCGGCGCAGGTCGCAACCGTGGACTACGCGCGCCAAAAGGCGCTGGAGGTGCAGCGCCGCATCCCCGATGGTACCTATGTGTTCTGGGATTACATGGACGACGACTACGCCACCCAGATCCCCATCCGCATTCGCTGTGAAATGACGGTCAGCGACGGCCATGTGCATCTGGATTTCACCGGGTCCGACCCGCAGGTCATTGCCGCTTACAACGTGCCGACCGGTGGTTTGCGCCACCCCTGGCTGACGCTCAAGCTAATGCATCTGATTGGCAGCTATGATCCGACCGCGCCTTTGAATTACGGGCTGTTCGAAAACATCTCGGTTCACGTTCCCAAGGGCACGGTGCTCAACCCCGAATTCCCGGCCGCGGTTGGGGTGCGCCATGCCACGGCTATTCGGATCAACGATGCGGTTGTGGGGGCGATCGCGTCGGCGTTGCCCGGGCTGATCCCGGCCCCGTCCGGCGGGACCGTGGTGCCCACGGTGATCGCCGAGCAGAACCCGCAAACCGGCAGCCGGTCGGTGGTGGTGGTTCAGTCGCTCGTCGGTGGAACCGGCGCGCGCGATGGCAGCGATGGCGTCGACGGGCGCGATAGCGGGTTGGCCAACCTCTACAACACGCCGCTTGAGCGGTCAGAGGCTGACACGGATGTGGTGGTTGAAGTGTACGGCTTGCGTCCGGACAGCGGTGGCGCCGGGCGGTGGCGTGGCGGGACCGGGCTTGAGATGCGCATGCTGATCAAGCGGGCGGGGACGGCAGTTCTGGGACGCGGGCTTGAGCGGTTTGTGTTCCGGCCCTGGGGTGTTGCCGGTGGCGGGCCCGGCGCGGTGTGCCGTGTCATCCTGAACCACGGCCTGTCGACCGAACGCGAGCTTGGGAAATTGGACATGTACGTGGCCGAGGCGGGGGACCGGATCACGATCCTGACCGCCGGTGGTGGCGGCTATGGGGACCCGTTCACGCGTGATCCCGCGGCGGTGCTGCGTGACGTTGTGGCGGGATTTGTGTCGGTTGAGGCCGCGGCGCGCGACTACGGTGTCGCGGTGGCGGATGGTGCGATTGATGTGGCGGCGACCACGGCCTTGCGGGCGGATCGGGTGGCGCCTGCGGATTTCAACTTTGGCCCTGAGCGCGAGGCGTGGGAACGCGTTTTTGACGATGCGACGCTCTGCGGTCTGTCGGAACGGTTGCTGAAGCTGCCCGCCACCATCCGTGCGCAGACGCGGCGGCGGATGATCGAGGCGTGCATCCCGGGGCTGAACACCGTTGCCCAGGTTGGGCTGCCTGCGCTGATGTCCCAAGCAGACGATATTCGGGCGCGCCTGGAGGCTGAGCTTGCGGCGCTGCCCGACTGATACAGGCTAACGCCCGCCGTCGACTGACAAAACCTGCCCGGTGATCCATGCCGCCTGTGGGCTTGCCAGAAAGAGCACGGCTGCGGCGACATCTTCGGGCGTTCCAAGGCGGCGCATCGCGATTCCCTTGATCAGCTTTTCCTGCCCCTCGGGTCCGAGTGCGTCCCATTGGCGTTCCGTCGTGGGGTTCGAGCGGACAAAGCCCGGCGCGACGGAATTGACGGTAATGCCAAACTGCCCAAGCTCGTGCCCAAGCTGGCGCACGAGGCCGATTTGGCCCGCCTTGGCGCTGGCGTAGGACTGGATCCCGGTCAGGCTGACATCCAGGCCCGCGCGGCTTGAGATCGCGATGATCCGGCCCCAGTTGCGCGACTTCATGTGGGGAACAACCGCCTGGGCCAGGTAGAAGGCCGCGGTCTGGTTCACGCTGACGATGGCATCCCAATCCTGGGGCGAGATCGTTTCGACCGGGCGGCCCACCTGGCCCCGCACGCCGCCTGCGACATGGACGGCGATGTCAAAGCCGCCGGATTGGGCCGCGTGCTCGCGCAGCGCGTCGGCGTCTGTGACATCGAGGGTCTGGGTGGTGACACCGGTACCTTGAAGCGCGCTTAACGCGTCTGCATCGATATCGACGCCCGAGACGCGGGCGCCTGCCTGGTGCAGCGTTATCGCTATCTCGCGGCCAAGACCCTGTCCTGCGCCGGTGACAATTGCGCTGTGATCGTGCAGGTCGAGGTTCATGTTGCGGCTCCGGTCTCAAAACTGGCTTTGAGCACATCGAGTGTTTCAAACGACAGCGGTCTGCGCCCGTCTTCGATGTCCTGGATCAGTGTGACCAGTTTGCGGGTCAGCGGCATAGCCAGCCCATGGTCCGCCCCTACGGCAATGGGTTTGGTGAGTTGTGGGTCCACCTCGGTCTTGCGTTTGCGCACGGCGAGGTCGCGCCAGATGCCCGAATGCGATTTGGCGGATGTTCGATTATGCGCGACCATCGCATCGAACGAGGCTTCGGTTGCCGATATCGCGGCGCCGGGCGTAAAGGCGGCGGGATCGTAGCCGTTGAACCCGAGGGGCTCGACGCCCTGGCGGTCGGCAACCTCGGTAAGCTCACATGCCAAAGCGGTGAGCATTGGGCGATAGCCCGGGTGGGCGAGCACATCCGCGATGCTGTCATTTGTCAGCGCGGTGGCAAAAAGCAGCGCGCCGTAGCCGAGCTTACCCCAGAGGTAGCCCCAGATGTTGGGTGTGATGATCGCGTCCGGCTCAAAGATCGACAGCAGGCGGTGGGTTTCCTCGACCCGCGGTGTCGTTGCGCCATCAAGCTCACCCACAACGACCGCGGCCCGCCCGCCGAAGAGGATTCGGCCCGGCCCAAGGTAGTCGGCCCCAAAGTTGATGAAGGCGCCGAGGGTGGCAGCCTCGCCGATGACCTCGGCAATCGCGATCTCATTCAGCCCGTTTTGCAGCGACAGAACATGCCCGCCCTTGGCAAGATGCGGTGCGAGCATTTCCATCGCAGGCACGGTGTGCTGGGCCTTGGTGCACAGCCAGATGACGGGGTATGTCCCGTCCAGTTGGTCCGGTGTCACGGCGTGCGCGGGGACGGTGAATTCGGCAATCGGCCCTTCGACGCTCAGCCCTGTGCTGTTCATCGCATCGACGTGGTCCCGGGCCTGATCGACGAACAGCACGTCTTGGCCGGCCTTGATCAGGTAGGCGCCGATGGTGCCGCCGATCGCGCCGGCGCCCCAGATGACAATCGGGGCGGTCATGCCCAGGGGCCTTCAAGCAGGGCGCGCGTCTCGGCGACCGCGACGTCCCACAGCGCCAGCATGTCATCGTCGGGCTTTTGATACTCCCCGCCGAACACCCCATCGCCCAAAAGATCGCGTACGGCCTGCGGCCCCATCACGCGCATGCGGTCAAAATCCACCATCGGCTTTTTGTGATTGGGAACCGGGGCATGGGGCAGGCGGGTCCAGGGAAAGTTTTCCATCCAAGACGCATGGCTGGCGTCCGGGTCGATCTCTTGCAACTTGGCCCAGGTCTTGGGCGCCTGCCACCAGTTGTGGAACTTGATGGCCATCTCGGGGTGGTCGCGCATTGCGTCCAGTGCGGTGCCCGCGGCCGGAGAGTTTCCCCCATGCCCGTTGACGATCAGCACCTTGCGAAAGCCGGTTTCGCGCAAGCTGTCGAGGATATCGCGCACCACGGCCAACAGCGTTTCGACCCGTAGGGTCACGCTGCCGGGGTAGGCGGCGAAATAGGGGCAAAGGCCGTAGTTCATGCGCGGGAAGACCGGAACGCCAAGCGGATCGGCCGCATCGAGCGAAACCTTCTCGGCCAGAATGGCATCGACCGCGAGGCTGAGGGGGCCGTGTTGTTCGGTGGAGCCGAGCGGCAGAATGCACCGGTCGTCGGTTTTCAGGTAGGCCTCAACCTCACCCCAATTCGCTTGCGCAATCTGCATTCCCAGCCCCCCAGCCGATCCTTGACACGGTGTTATTGATCGCACTGTGCACAGAACGCACTGGATTTACGATGCAAATCTGATCCAGCATTCGGTCAAGGGGCGGCAATGGCCGCGTCTGCACGGATTGCTGGCAACATGGGAAGGGCGCAGCCGGATGAGGACAGTGGTGGTGGGCGGCGGCGGATTTGTTGGCCTCAATATCGTCGAACGGTTTCTGGCGCAGGGCCGGGCCGTCACACTCTTCGATCTTACGCCGCCGCCTGAGGCCGCCTTGGCGGCGTTTGAGGCTCTGCCCGGTGACTTGCGCGTTTGCATCGGGGATGTGCGCAACGCCGGCGATCTGTCAGACGCCTTCGCCGATGCCGATGCCGTCGTCTACGGCGCCGCAGTGACCGCCGGGGATGCGCGCGACCGTGAGGCGCCTGAGGTGACGCTGGGTGTCAACCTCGATGGTTTTCTGAATGCGTTGCGTGTCGCGCGCGACAAGGCTGTGCGTCGTGTCGTGAACCTCAGCAGCGCGGGCGCTTACGGGAACGCGGCCTTCCAGGGTACCGGACTTTTACACGAGGAGGACACGCCAGCCGACCCGCGCAACATCTATGGGATCACCAAATTCGCGTCCGAACGGGTGGGCAGCCGGATGGCAGATATGTGGGACCTTGACGTGGTGAACGTCCGCTTGTCGGGGGTGTTCGGGCGCTGGGAACGGCGCACCTCGGTACGGGATACGCCGAGCCCGCAGTTTCAGGTTCTGGAAGCGCTCAGCCGCGGCATACCGGCCATTGTCGAACGCCTTGATGCGCGCGACTGGATCTATGCGCCTGACGTGGCGCAGGCGGTCGACAGCCTGCTCGCGGCATCGGTGTTGCGGCACCGCCTTTACAATGTCTCGACGGGTGACACCTGGTCGGTGCTGGACTGGGGTCAGGCCATGGCACATCGGTTCGAGGGCGGACAATGCCGACTTGCCTCCCCGGAAGAGCCCGCAAATGTGTTTTTACATACGGCAAGCGATCGGCGTGCCTTGTCGGTCGACCGACTTCGGAAAGATGGTGTGTTTCCAACGTGCTGCAATATTGGTCAGTCTGTTGAAAACTACTATGCCTGGCACCAATCCCTGGGCGCGACCTACAAATAAACCTTGCCTGACGGGGCCTTCAGGCTGCACGCTGTGGGTGCCTGAGGGGATTGCGAACATTTGTGCGGGCGCAAGCGTGCGACCATCGTGCGATGGTTGGCGTGGGGCTGTCGGTCTGGTTCGATGATCCGCATGGGTGCGCCACGCGCGTGACCGGAACACTTCACAGGTTGCCTGCGGCGCAAGACCAACAAGGGAGACCTTCAATAATGAACTATCCGAAATACACGAAGTCCATGCTGGCGGCGCTGGTCGCGAGTACGGCGCTGGCAACCGCCGCCACGGCTGAAGAGTTGACGATCGGGGTGCGTTCGGGCGCTGAGTCCATGGATCCGCATTTCTCGGCCATCGGGATCAACGTGTCGGCGATGAAGAACGTCTATGACACACTGACAGCGCGGGACAACAATCTGCAATTGCAGCCTGGCCTTGCCGAAAGCTGGGAGCCTGTGGATGACGTGACATGGCGTTTCAACTTGCGGCCCGGCGTTACGTTCCACGACGGCTCGACCCTTGATGCTGCCGATGTGGTGCACTCGGTCAACCGCATTCCGCTGGCTGCGGGCCCGGATGGCGGGCTTGTCACGTACACGCGCCGGATCGTCGAAGCGACGGCCATTGACGACCTGACGGTTGAGTTCAAGACAGACAGCCCTGCTGCCACGCTGCCGCTGGATCTTACACGGCTCTTCGTGATCCCGTCGGAAGTGGCCCTCGATACACCGGTGGCCGAGTTCAACTCGGGCGCGGCGGCAATCGGGACCGGGCCATTCAAGCTGGAATCCTGGGAAGCCAAGGGCGACATGGTTGTTGTGCCCAACGAAAGCTACTGGGGCGATGCGCCGGCATGGGACAAGGTCACGTTCTCGGAGATCTCGAACGATAGCGCGCGGACAGCGGCGCTGTTGTCAGGGCGCGTTGATATGGTCAACTACGTGCCGCCCACCGACGTGGCGCGGGTTCGCAGTGAAGGCGGGCTGGAAGTCTTTTCAGGGCCTTCGGTCTATATCTTCATGCTGTTCCCGGATTACAGCGACAACACCCCGCTGGTGCGTGCCAAGGATGGCGGGGCGCTGGACGCCAATCCGTTCCAGGATCTGCGTGTCCGTCAGGCCATCTCTTACGCGGTCAACCGTGAGGCGATTGCAAGCCGCGTGATGGAAGATCTGGCGACACCGGCCTCGCAGATCATCACCGAGGGGTTCTTCGGCTGGTCGCCTGAGGCAGGCGAACTGAGCTATGATCTCGAACAGGCGCAGGCGCTGTTGGCAGAGGCGGGATATCCCGACGGCTTCCAGGTCGACCTGCACTGTACATCCGACCGGCTTCCCATGGACGGAGACATCTGTGCGGCGCTTGGGCCAATGCTGGCCCGGATCGGGATCGATGCAACCGTCAACGCCACACCGCGCGCGGTGTACTTCCCCGCCCAGTCGGGTCGGGAGTATTCGCTGATGATGAACGGGTGGGGCTCGCTGACCGGTGAGGCGTCCTACATCCTGTCATCGATGGTGCATACCAAGAAAGAGGACGGTGCATTCGGTGTCTTCAATCACTTCAGCTACTCGAATGAAGAGATTGACAAGATTGTTCAAACTGCGCTGGGCACGATCGACGCGGATGAGCGTAAGGCCCTGCTTGAGCAGGCCATGAAGCTGACCATGGATGACCTTATGGCGATCCCGATCGTGAACCTGTCGGCGATCTGGGCGGGGAATACTGAGAAGCTGACCTATATTCCGCGCGCTGACGAGGATACGATTGCGGTCAACGCGATCCCCGTCGAGTAAATCGCGGGATTGAAATGCGTGCGCCGGCGGCCTGCGGGCTGGCGGCGCACAGAAGTCTGGAAGGGAATCATGATACGGCTGGCCATCATCGGGCCCGGGCGCTGGGGCCGCATCCTTGTGGAGGCGGTGCAGGGGATCTCGGACACCGTCATGTTTTCCCACGCCGTCGCGCGTTCGCCAGACAAGGCGCGCGATTGGTGCGCCGCCAAGGGCGTGACGCTTGTCACAGAGTTTGGCGACATCCTGGCCGACCCGGCCATCGACGGTGTCGTTCTGGCGACGCCCCATTCCCAGCATGCCGATCAGATCGCCCAGGCGACCGCGGCGGGGAAGCATGTGTTTTGCGAGAAACCCGTGACACTGACGAAGGCCTCCATCGAGGGGGCGATGACGTCGGTCACCGACGCCGGGATCATCTTTGCCGCCGGACATAACCGCCGGTTCCTTCCTGCGATTGAAAAGATGAAGGCCATGATCGGCGAAGGCGCGCTTGGGACGCTGCTGCACATCGAGGGTAATATGAGCGGTCATGTGGGCGCGCTCTACACCTCGGACATGTGGCGGGTTGATCCGGTAGAGAGCCCCGCAGGCGGCCTTGCCGGCGCGGGGATCCACGTGATCGACGCGATGATCCACCTTGTTGGTCCAATCAACGCGGTCAGCGCGCAAAGCGAGCGGCTGGTGCATCAAATTGCCTTGGATGACACCACGAGCATGCTGTTGCGCTTTGAGAGTGGGGCCACCGGGTACCTTACGGCGATGACCGCAACGGCCCCGATCTTTCGCATGCAGGTCTTTGGCGACAAGGGGTGGCTAGAGTTGCGCGGCGAGACCGAGCTTGTCTGGAAGCCCGTCCAAGGGGTGCAGCAACAGTGGACGTTTCCGCAGGTGTCGACAGAGCGCCTGCAGCTGGAGGCGTTCGCGGCGGCGATCGAAACCGGATCGCCTTACCCGATCTCACTTGACGATGTGGTCAACGGCATTGCGACGTTCGAGGCTGTCTCAACCTCGGTCGAGAGCGGCGCGATGGTGCAGCTGTGATTACCGCAACCGGCCCGTCGCGCACCGTTCTGGGTGCTGTGCTGCTGACGACGTCGTGGATCTTTTTCACGACCGAGATGGTGAGCGTGCGGATCCTGTCCGACACGTTGTCGATCCCTCAGATTGCCGTCTTTCGTCTGCTGGTGCAGTTGGTTGCGCTGGTCCCGATCCTCGTCTTGATGCGGGGGAGCGTTCTGAAGACCAACAGGCTGGGCGCTCACTTTGCGCGAGCGGCCTGCAGTGGGATCGGCATGCTGTTGTTCTATCTAACCTTTGCGCTGTTGCCGCTGGCGCTTGCGACCACACTGACCTTTCTGCAGGCGATGTTCATGATGGTGCTGGCGGCGGTACTCCTGGGCGAAACGATTGGTCCGCGCCGGATCGCTGCGGTGGTTGTCGGATTTTTCGGGGTGCTCATCGTGATGCGCCCGGGCTTTGCAACGGTTGATCCGGGTATGCTGGTCGCTTTGGCGGCGGCCTTTGTTGCATCGCTCTTGATGATCCTGACTCGCAGCCTGTCGGCCACTGAGAGCCGATGGACCATTATGTTCTATTCCGCTGCGCTCGGGCTTGGGATCATCGCGTTGCCCGCCGCCCTGCGATGGGAGCAGCTGGAGCTTAGCCATCTGCCGTTGCTGGCCTTGGTCGGGGTTGCCGGGACGCTGGGCCAGTTTCTGATGGTGGGCGCGTTTCAGGTTGCTGAAGCGTCCGCGCTCGCGACTGTCGACTATGTCCGGCTGATCTTTGCGGTCGCGGCGGGATACGTTTTGTTTGACGAGGTGCCCGATGTCTGGACGTGGCTGGGCGCCGGGGTGATCCTAAGCGCGGTGGCCTATGCCACGCATCGCGCCCGTGCGGCAGCACAGGCGCACCCGCATGCACCGTCACAGGTGGATTGACGACCACGCCACGGCCAAGGGAGATCGAGATGACCGAGAAACGACACCCCAGCTATCTGCTGACGCCCGGGCCCCTGACCACCTCGGCCGAGGTGAAGGCGGCGATGCAGTTCGACAAGAGCCCGAACGGGCCCGAGATGGTCGCGCTTGTGAAAGGGATCCGCGAGTACGTTGTCGCGCTGTCCCATGGCGGCGACATCTACGATTGCGTGCCGGTGCAGGGAAGCGCCACCTATGGGATCGAGGCGGCGTTCAATTCGCTTGTCGATCGCTCAACGGCGCATGTTCTGGTGATCGAGAACGGCTATTACGGGATCCGCCTGCGCGATGTGATCGAAACCATCGGCTATCGCGTGTCGCGTCTGGAGGGGCCGATCATTCCCCCGGTATCTGGTGAAGACGTGGCCCGCCGTCTGCGCGATGATCCATCGATCACGCATGTGGCGGTCTGCCATTGCGATACGGGCACGGGCATTCTGAACCCTGTCGAGGACATCGCCGAGGCGTGCAAGGCGCATGGTGCGAAACTGATGATCGATTCCATTGCCGCCTATGCCGGCTTTGAGATCAACGCCCCGGCGATGGATGTCGAAGCGGTGGTGATTTCGCCGAACAAGTGCTTTGAATCCGTGCCCGGCATTGCCCTGGTTCTGGCCAAGAAGAAGAGCCTGGAGGAAGGCGTGGGCCGCTCACCCTCATCGGTGCTGGATCTGTCGGCCCAGTGGCTGCTTTTGGAAGAGAAGGGCTGGTTTCGAACCACGCCGCCGACGCATGTGCTCTTGGCGTTGGCCAAGGCGATCGAGTTGCACAAGGCCGAAGGTGGGATTGCGGCGCGGCAGGCGCGCTATGTCCGCAACTGGCGGCGGCTGGTCGATGGTCTGCGCCAGCATGGATTCGCGACGTTCCTGTCGGATGAGCACGCCTCCCCCATCATCGCGACCTTCCACGATCCGGATGATCCGAATTACGCCTTCGAGACGTTTTATGCCGAAATGGAAAAGCGTGGGTTCGTGATCTTTCCGGGGCGGCTGACCTCGGCCCATACGTTCCGCATCGGGACAATGGGCGATCTGACTGAAGGTGACATTTCGCTGATCCTAGAGGCGGTGCTCGACTCGATGGCGGCCATCGGGGTCACCAACTTTACCCCAAAGATCGAGCGTATCGTCGCGGCCTAGCGGCCGTCAGCCGTCGTTGAGATGACAGGCCGACATGCGCCCCGGGGCAACTTCGCGCAGCGCGGGCGCCTCTTCGCGGCAGCGCTGGGTCGCGTGGGGGCAGCGCGGGTGAAAGTGGCAGCCGGACGGCGGGTTGAGCGGCGAAGGCAGTTCGCCCTTGATCGCGGCATAGGTCTGCTTTCGCCGATCGATGCGCGGCACATCGGCCAGAAGCGCCTGCGTGTAGGGATGGTTCGGTGACGCGAAAAGATCTTTGTTCGGCGCCATCTCGACCACCCGGCCAAGATACATGATCACGATGCGGTCGGCGATGTGATGCACGACGCCCAGGTCGTGGCTGATGAACAGGTAGGTCAAATCCAGCTCGTCACGCAGATCCATAAAGAGGTTCAGGATCTGCGCCTGGATTGACACATCCAGCGCGGCTACGGCCTCATCACAAACGATGAATTCAGGGTTAACGGCGAGGGCGCGCGCGATGCCAAGCCGCTGTCGCTGACCACCCGAGAACTGGTGCGGGTAGCGGCGCTTGACGTCGGTGTTCAGGCCGACTTTCGATAGGATTTCATCGACGTAGCTTTCCACCTCGCTGCCCTGAATCATCCCGTGAAATTCGGGGGCTTCGCCGATGATTTCGACGACACGCTTGCGGGGGTTAAGCGAAGACATCGGATCCTGAAAGATCATCTGGATCTTCACAAGCGCCGCGTGCGCCTCTTGCGGGGTCATCGATGCAAAATCCGTGCCATTGAAATGCATCGTGCCGTCGCTTGCCGGATGGATGCCGGCCACGACCCGGCCCAACGTCGATTTCCCACAGCCGGATTCACCGATCAGCCCGACAACCTCGCCCCGCGCGATCGACAGGTGCACACCATCGACGGCGTGAACGACCTTGTCGGCATAATTTCCGCCCACAAGGTTCAGCAGGCGCGCGGCGAAATCGATGTGCTTGGTAAAGCGCTTGGAGATGCCCGACAGCTCAAGGATCGGGACATCCGTGTCCTTGGTGGGTGCGTCGGATGAGACGGGTGCTGCGTCGAGGCTCATGTCTCAAGCTCCGACGGTTCGGCCATCTGCGCCGGTTGGCCAAGCGGGTGATGGCAGCGGGCGTAATGGTTGGGGCTGTGTTCGGTCAGCTCCGGTGTCAGGCGACACAGCTCGGTGGCGCGGTTGCAGCGTGGCTGCACCGGGCACCCCTTGGGCAGGTTAAGGAGCGACGGGGTCATGCCCGGGAACTGTTGCAGGCGCCCGCGGGTCTGGCCGATCTGCGGAACGCTGTCGAGCAAGCCGCGCGTGTAGGGATGCACGGGACGGTCGAGCACGTCGTCGACAGACCCACGCTCGACGATCCGGCCCGCATACATGACCGAGATGTGGTCGGCGAGCCCGGCAACGACCGAGAGATCGTGGGTGACCCAGACAATCGCGGTTCCGAACTCAGCCGCGAGCGACCGGATCTCGGCCAGGATCTGGCCCTGGATTGTCACGTCGAGCGCGGTGGTCGGTTCATCTGCGATGATCACCGCCGGGCGGTTGAGAAGGGCGATTGCGATGGCGACCCGCTGGCGCATCCCGCCTGAAAGCTGATGCGGGTGCGCCCGCAGCCGCTCTTCCGCGGCAGGTATGCCAACTTTGTTCAACGCCTCCAACGCGCGGGCCGTGGCGGCCTTGCGTGACACGGATTCATGGGCATGGATCGCTTCGGTCATCTGGGTGTCGACGCGCAGAACCGGGTTCAACGTCATCATCGGGTCCTGGAAAATCATCGCCACGCGCCGGCCGCGAATGGCCTGAATTTCGCTGGCGGGCAGGCCGACGATCTCATCCCCCTGTACGCGAATGCTGCCTTCCACAATGCGCCCCGGCGGGTCGACGAGCCCGAGGATGGAGAAGCCGGTTACGGTCTTGCCCGAACCACTTTCCCCGACAAGGCCCATGATCTCTCCGGGTGCGACGCGAAAGCTGACGTCGTCCACCGCTTTGACGACACCTGCCTTGGTGAAGAAATGGGTGCGGAGGTTGGTGACCTCGAGGGCAGGGGGGGTGACGCCGCTCATGTGTCGAGCCGTGGGTTCAGCACGTCGCGGATCCGGTCACCGACGAGGTTGATCGAGACGATGGTGATCAGCAACGCAATGCCCGGATAGGTCGAGATCCAGTAGCGGCCGGAGAGGACGTATTCAAAGCCGTTCGCAATCAGCAGGCCAAGGCTGGGCTGGGTGACGGGCATCCCGAGCCCCAGGAACGACAGCGTCGCCTCAAGCGCGATCGCGTTGGCAACCTGAACCGTCGCGACAACGATGAGCGGGGCAATGCAGTTGGGCATGAGGTGGCCGAACATGATCCGGCTGCGCGACAGCCCGAGGCACCGCGCGGCGTCGATGTATTCGCGGCGACGTTCCACCAGCGCGGCGGATCGGACCGTTCTTGCGAAATAGGCCCATTGCACCGCCACCAGAGCGATGATGATCTTGTCGACGCCTTGTCCCAGAACGGCGAGCATGATCAGCGCGATCAGGATTGCCGGGAACGATAGCTGGAACTCGACAAGCCGCATGATGATCGTATCGACGCGGCCACCGAAAAAGGCGGCGGTCAGGCCGACGATCGTGCCAACGGTCAGCGCCACAACGCCGGCCACGACGCCGACGCCCAGAGAGATGCGTAGCCCGTAGATGATGGCCGAGAAGAGGTCGCGCCCCTGTCCATCCGTCCCGAGCCAATGCACCATACCGGTCATCCCGACCTCGCCCGGTTCAAGCCGGCTGTCCATCAGATCGAGATTGGCGAGGTCATAGGGGTCTTGTGGCGTCACATAGGGCGCAAAGATCGCGGCGAGCAGGATCAACACACAGCTGATCAGCGCGATCACCGCGGTCGGGCTTTCGGCATAGTCTGCGGCAAACTTGGCAAAGCCTGTCTGTTCCTTGCGGATGGGCGGCTGAGGGGCGGCGGTCGGGGTGTCTTCGTCGACGAGGCTCATTCATCCATTTCCGTAAGTCGTACGCGCGGATCGATGAAGGAATAGGTGATGTCGACCAACAGGTTGATGACCACGAACATCAGAACGGTGAGCATCAGGTAGGCGACGATAATCGGTCTGTCCAAAAGGTTGATCGAGTCGATGATCAGCTTGCCCATGCCGGGCCAGGAAAAGATCGTCTCGGTGACGACGGCAAACGCAATCACGGTGCCCAGTTCAAGGCCGAGGACGGTGACGATCGGGATCAGGATATTGCGGAAGGCGTGCACGAAGACGACGCGCCGCACGGACAGGCCCTTGGCATAGGCAAATTTGATGTAGTCCTGCTGCAACGTCTCGCGCATTCCGGCGCGGGTCAGGCGGATCACAAGCGCGATCTTGAAGAGCGCGAGGTTCAGCGCCGGAAGAAACAGGTGTTTGAGCCCGTCCCATGTGAGAAAGCTGACCTCGATGCCAAGTATCGGTACCGTTTCGCCGCGCCCGCCGGAGGGGAGCAATCCCCAGTGCACAGCAAAGAGCACGATCAACATCAGTCCGACCCAGAAGGACGGCAGGCTGAAGCCCAGGATCGATCCTGACATGATCAGCTTGGAAAACCAGGCATCGGGCCAATATCCCGCGACCATGCCCAGCGGAATGCCAAAGACCATCGCCAGCACAAGCGACGCGATGGCAAGCTCTAGCGTGGCAGGCATTGCCGCGAGGATCAGCTTGAGCGCGGGCTCATCGTAGATGAACGAGTTGCCAAGGTCGCCCTGAAGCGCGCGGACAAGGAAATAGCCGTATTGCTCATGCACCGGCTTATCGAGGCCAAGCTTTTCAATCGCCTGCTGTTTGATTTCAGGCGTGGCGTCGGGGTTGATGAGGATTTCGACGGGGTTGCCGATGGCGTAGACGCCAAGGAATACAATCAGCGACATGGCCGCAATGATCAGAACGCCCTGGATCAACCGGCGTACCAAGAAGAGTGTCATCTTGTGCCCCGCATCTGACTCTTAAGTTAGCGCTCAAGGCGTGGGTGTCCCGTCTCCCAGCCGCGCTTGACCTTTCGCCATAAGTGTTGTGCGATACTGCGCGTCAGCCTGCGATGCGGCAATCCCTTAATTTTCAGCTAATTCTCAGGATGCACAACAATGCGACTCTCAGGGCGATCAGCGATTATTACCGGAGCATCCTCTGGATTGGGCCGGGCGATGGCGCGATGCTTTGCGGCCGAGGGTGCGGCGGTCACGATTGCGGACATTGATCCCTCACCGCGCGAAGGCGGGGCGCCAACGCTTGAAGTGATTTCAGAGGCGGGTGGGCAGGCGCAATACGCGACGTGCGACGTGACGGATTGGGACGCCGTCGACGCGCTTGTCACCGATCACGTGGCCCGCCACGGGCGGTTGGACATCATGGTCAACAACGCCATGACCACGCAGTTTTCGCCCGTGCCGCTTTTGGAGACGACCGAGGCGCAGTGGCGGGCTGTTCTTGAGGTCAATCTGACGGGTGTTTTCCTGGGCTGCAAACGGGCGGTGGCGCAGATGATCACACAGGACGTGCAAGATGAGGTTCGGGGCCGGGTCATCAACATCTCATCTCAGCTTGGGATTCGGGCCGCACCGGGCAACTGCGCGTACGGTGTGTCGAAGGCGGGGGTCGATTACCTGACGCGGTCGGTGGCGCGGGACTATGCCCCACAGAACGTCATGGTGAACGCAATTGCGCCGGGCAAGATGCTGACTGGCAAGACCGGGCGCGCAATCGATCCCGATGTGATCGCGTTTTCAGAGGCGCGCACGCCCTGGCCGCGGCTGGGCCGCCCGGACGATGTCGCGCGGGCGGCGCTGTTTCTGGCCAGCGACGATGCGCGCTTTATTCAGGGCGAGACTCTGGCTGTGGACGGAGGCTGGCTCGCCAGTTGAAACCCGGCAGAATCAGCACAAGCGCGGCGATGACAAGCAAGAGCGCGGCAACTTCGTAAGGGCCCACCGTCTCGTTTAGGATGAGCGCCGAGAAGTAGACGCCAAGCGGCGGGACCAGAAGCGTGCCAGTAGAGGCGAGCGACGTTGGCAGCCGGCGCACCACGGCAAACCAGACGGCCTGGCAGAAGATCATCGGGATCAGAGCGGAAAAGGCCAACGCGCCGCCCGTGACATAGTCGACGCGCAAAAGGCTGCTTGGATCGCCGAAGGTCACGGCCGCCAGGATCAGGGGACCTGATCCCAGCAAGAACTGCCACCCGGACAGCGCGAGCACGCCCATCTTCCAATTGACTGCCTTGAGCAGCACGGTCGCCGCCCCCCACGTGACAGCTCCGACGATCATCAGAATGGCACCAAAGAGCTCGCCCCCCAAAGCCTCGAACGCCGGGACGAGCAATAGCCCCATGGCCACCATACCTGTTGCCAGCCCGAGCATGCGCCGGGTGGTCACCGCTTCGCCAAGAACAAGCATCGCCAGCAGTGTGGCCCAAACCGGCATCGTAAAGGCCAGAACGGCGGCACGGCCCGCATCGACAAGCGCGATGCCAAATCCGGAGAAGGCGTTCCAAAGCACGCCTTGCAGAAGTGTAAGCCACAAGAGCGGGCGGATCTCTTCGCGGGTAATGGCGATGGAACGGCCAGAGAGACGCGCGACCAAGAGGCAACCGATGCCGCCCACCAGCACGACGGTTGCGCGAAACGTCCAGGGTTCCACGGTTGTCAGGCCGATTTTCATCATCGGCCAGTTCAGGCCCCAGAAAACCGCGAGCATGATCACCGTCACGACTTGCGCAGGTGCGCTCATCGCCGTCTAATCGCGTGCATGCGCGTGCTCATCATTGATCCTCAGTTTGAAGACAGCCCGGATGTGGAACGGGGTGTCGTCGGTCCCTCGGCGGATATCATCGTCTGGCGGACGCAGGAACAGGGATTTCCCCCGGTTTCAGAGTTTCAGAGCTGTGATGCGCTGATCAACTGTCGCAGCCGCAATGCGATCACGCGCGAGACGGTGGCCCATATGGATCGCTGCCGCATCGTCAGCCAAGCGGGTGTTGGCTTTAACCACATCGATATCGAAGCTTGTGCCGCGCGCGGTATCCCTGTGTGCAATGCGCCGGACTATGGCACCGAGGAGGTGGCGGACCACGCGGTGACGCTGGCGATGTGCCTGTTGCGGGGGGTTGTGGCCTATGACGCCAAGCTTCGCACGGGCGAGAACGCATGGGATGCCCGGTCGCAAAAGACCGTGCGCCGTGCACGCGGGCTGACGTTTGGCGTTCTTGGCCTGGGGCGGATCGGGACGGCGGCGGCGCTGCGGGCAAAGGCCTTTGGATTCGATATCGCGTTTTGCGACCCGTATCTGTCACCGGGGATCGAGAAGGCGCTGGGCTTTGACCGCGTACCGGATGTGGCGTCGCTGATGGGGACGAGCGATGTGCTGAGCGTGCATACGCCGCTTACGCCCGAAACGTCCGAGATCATTTGTGCACAAAACCTGGCGTCGGCGAAGGCCGGGATGGTCCTCATCAACACGTCGCGCGGTGGCACGATGGATCTGGACGCCGTTGAGGCGGCGCTGCGGTCAGGCCAGCTGGGCGGGGCGGGCCTTGATGTGCTGCCGCAAGAGCCGATGGAGTACACCCACCCGCTCTTGGCCGCGTTCGCCGCGTCTGAGAAGTGGCTCGATGGGCGTTTGATCATTACGCCGCATGCCGGATTCTATAGCCCGCATGCTGTGATCGAGATGCGCCGGATCGCGGCGCAGAATGTTGTGGACTACATCGCGCATGGGCGGCTGCGCTCTTGCGTGAACGCTGACCTTCTTGCGCTGCACGCGGGTGCGCCGGGCAGACCGGCTGAGTCCGCGGCCGAGTAGTCGGCGCAGGCTGCTTTCGCGCTTAAGGCGCTTTGCTCGCCCGGCTCTCATGGAAGGCTGCAATTGTCTCGTCGTTTGGCGGATAGGTTGTCGCGAGCGGGGCACCGTCCCGCAGCCGCTCGGCACAGAATGCTTCGAGCAATTCCCGTTCACGGGCTTTTTCCGCGACCTCGCCCACAACATCGTGCGGGATCGCGGCGACCCCGTTCTGGTCGCCGATCATTATATCGCCGGGAAAGATCGCAACGCCGCCGCACCCGATGGGAACGTTCAGCGCGGTGATGTGACGGTGCGAGGTAAAGGGCAGGGATGCGTCGCCCGCCGCATAGACGGGCAACCCGATGGCCGCAATCGCGGCGCGGTCGTTTACACCGCCATCGACGACAATCCCGGCGACGCCGCGGACCTTGAAGGCTGTTGTGACCATGTCGCCCAAAAGGGCCGTCTCGACAGCGCCTGCTGCTTCGCAGACCATGACCTCGCCCGGGGCGGTGTCGTTAAAGGCCTCGCCCTGAAGGTTCTCTGCGCGCCCTTCGGCGATGGCGGTTCGCATATCTTCGCGGATCGGGATGGTGCGCAGGGTCATCGCGGGGCCGACCATGACGGGGGCGGCGGGTACGAGCGGGGCGACGCCGCGCAAAAAGACGTTCTGAAAGCCCATGCGGTACAAGGTCGACACGACTGAGGGGACAGAGCACGCTTCGAGCAGGGTGCGAATGCGAGGGTCAAGTGCGTGGGGCATTGCGGTTTCCTCATCGGGCGGCGAGACTTGCGCGCGGGTGGTGTACCGGGCGGATACAGGGGCGAAGATGACCAGATACGGCGCTGAGATGAAAGGGCTTTGGCCGCTTGAGCCAGAGATGATCTTTCTCAACCATGGCTCCTATGGAGCGGCGCCGCACAAAGTGCTGGCCGCGCAGGATGCGTGGCGCCGCCAACTGGAGGCGCAGCCATGCCAGTTCATCAATGCGGTTGCGCCGGGAGAAATCCGAAAGGCCGCAGGCGTGCTGGCGGACTTTGTGGTTGCCGCGGCGCAGGACACGGTTTTTGTGGAGAACACGACGGCCGGTGTGAACGCGGTTTTGCGGTCGCTTCCACTGGCGCCGGGGGACGAGATCGTGATCTCGGACCACATCTACAACGCGACGCGCAACGCCGTTCGGTTCGTGGCCGAGCCGGCGGGTGCGACAGTGCGGGTGGCCGAGATCGGCTTGCCCGTGCGCGACCCGGATCAGATTGTTGAGGCGTTCGCCGCGGCGATCACACCATCGACCAAGCTGGTGGTCGTGGATCACATCGCGTCAATCACGGCCGTCGTCTTTCCCGTCCGTCAAGTCGCCGAGCTTGCCCGGGCGCAGGGCGTGCCCGTTCTGGTAGACGGGGCCCACGCGCCCGGCATGGTCACGCTCGATGTCCCGGCGCTTGGGGTCGATTGGTATGTCGGGAATTGCCATAAATGGCTTTGTGCACCGAAGGGCGCGGCCTTTGTCTGGGCTCATCGGGATCGGCAGGCCGGTTTGCATCCGACAGTGATTTCGCACGATCTTGGAAAGGGTTACACGTTTGAGTTCGACAAGATAGGGACGCGCGATGCCTCGGCCTGGTTGTCCGTGCCGAGTGCCGTTGCATTCCATAGCGAGATCGGCGGGGCCGAGATGCGCGCCCGGTGCCATGCAGTGGCTGTTGCTGAGGGTCTGGCCCTGGCCGAGCGGTGGGGGACTGAAACCGGTGCATCCGATGACATGTTTGCCATGATGTCGACGGTGCGTTTGCCGGGCGATCTGCCTGCAGAGCGCGAGATTTCGGAACGGATGAAGGCGTGGCTTTGGGCCGAGCACCGGGCGGAGATCCACATCATGCCCTTCGCTGGCGCGTTTTGGACCCGTTTGTCGGTGGCGGCATACACGACCGAAGACGAGTGCCGGGCCGTCGGGCCGTTGATTGAAGGGGCGCTGAAAGTCGAAGGTGCGACGCTCTAGGCGGGGCTAGGGGTCAAGGATGTCCGCGATCAGCGCATCCAGACGGGCGCCCAACGCTTCGGGATCCGCTAGAAGCACTTCGATCGGTTTTTGCCCGAGCTCGGGCAACAGGCTGGCAAAAAGATCCTGGCGCAGACGCGTAGCGCGGGCAGGGGGAAGGTCTAGGAGACCGGCAACAAGGCGTTGCATCCGCGCGTCGGTGAAGAGACGGTCCCAGGCGGTCCGCTCTGGCCCGAAGTTGAAATCGGCGGGATCTGGTAGCGGCGCCGCGCGCAAGGCCCTGGTCGCCGCTTCGTCAATTTCGCCCTTCACAATGACAACGCCGTAATCGCTGCAGGCTTCATCGACGCTAACAAAACCTGCGCGCACATCGCGCAAGACAAGCGCGATGTCACGTTCGAACGGGTCGCCATAGCCACCGCCGCCCGCGCTCATTAGGGTAACGGTGTCTCCGGGCTTCGGCTCGATCATTGAGATCTTGCCCAGCTCGCGTTCGCCAGGGCGGCCAAGGTTCAAGATGACGCGCGCGGGGGCGCCGGGATGTCCGCCGCAAATGCCGAAGGGGCGGAAGACATAGCGTTCAAGACCCCGGCCCAGAACCGCGCTGCCTTCTTTCTCGATGCGCATTGTGAAGATCAGGCCGGTTCCGCCGCGCCATTTGCCCGGACCACCAGAGCCGGGCCGGAGACCGTAGTGGGTGACCACGGCGCCAACCTCGGCCTCGCTGGCCTCGGTCGGCGTGTTGAAGCAGTTGGCGAGGCTTGAATCGCGGCCATCTACACCGTCTGCGCCGATACGCGCGCCGGTGCCGCCAACGAGCGACTGCATCACCTGCACGCGACGCGTCCCCAGCGACGGATCGTACTCGGCCAGCACAGTGGGCACGACAGTCCCGCCAGATGGGGCCGGGATCAGATCGGGCGCCGCACGCGCCAGGCATCCAGTCAGCACATCGCCGACCCGGATCGCCGGGGCGGAGCGTATGCCTACGGGTGCCGGGAAGATCGGGTTAAGAAGGCACCCCTCTGGGACCGACACCGTTATCCCGTCAAAAAGGCCGTGGTTGAGCGGGATGCTGGGGTCGTAACTCGCCACGAACTGCATCAGGCGCAGGGTCAGCCAGGGGTGGCGGACGCCGCCGGTGGGGACGTTGTAGGCCGCAGGGACCTGTGGATCAGTGCCCGTGAAGTCGAGATGGATGGCCCCGTTCTTCACCGTCATCTCGCAGCGCACCCGGATCGGGATCTTGCTGACGTAATCGTCGTCCATGTAATCCCAGAACACGTATTTTCCGTCGGGGATCTTCTGGCGAACCTTGGTGGCCTTGTCCTGCGCATAGGTTGCCAGCGCTGTCTGGCCTGCCTCAAGAACATCGATCCCGTGGCGTTCGATTAGCTCTTCGACGCGCCGCGCTCCGGTGTCGAGCGCGGTCAGCATGGCCTGTATGTCGCCGAAATTGGCGTCGGGCATGCGGCAGTTCGCCCGGTACAGGGCGACAACGTCCGCGTTCAGTTTGCCCGCCACCACAAGTTTGACTGGCGGCAGGATCAACCCCTCTTGGAACAGCTCCGTCAGGTGCGGCGCAATCGATGACGGGACCATGCCGCCGATATCTGCGGTGTGCACGAAGGCCCACCCGCAGGCGACGATCCGGCCCTCGTGGAAGTACGGGCGCAGAAGCTGGAGATCCGGCATATGCGACGACAATCCGCCGGAATCGTAGGGATGGTTGGTGATGACCACATCGCCTTCGACAAAGGGGCCCGCGGCCTGCAGCGCAGGGCCTGCGTCGAGATCGAGAAAGCCCGAGACGCCCAACGCCTCGGGGTAGCCAAAGAACTTGCCGTTCGGCGTGGCAAGCGCGGTTCCGAAATCGGCGGCTTCGCGGACGTACGTGGTGCGGGCCGTTCGAGACAGGGCGATGCCCATTTCCTCGGCCACGGCGCGGAACTGATGCCCGAGGATTTCCAGCGTCACGGGGTCGATCTCTGGCGGTGAGTCAGGCAGGTCCTTCATGGCGCGATCGGTGCCTCGTCCAGGCGCCAGGCGACACCGTCGATGACAGCGGGGTAGCGCTCCATCACGCGGACATCGTGGCCCGGAATGATCGCATCGACGCCGCCCGCTGTTGCGAGCAACCTGTCATATCCCTTCAGTTCATCGCCCACGTGAAAAACGGCGGGGAAGGGGCGGCGGGTTTCCAGCCCCTCGTAAAACACGGCGCTGTCGGAGGCGAGCACGACCGGGCCGCGTTCGGTCGCCACGGTCAGCGCCTGGAGCCCCGCGCAGTGGCCGCCCATGAGCATCAGGTCGATCCCGGGCGCGAGCGCGCCATCGCCGTCGTGCCAGGCAAGCCGTTCTGCAAAGATCCGGTCGATCATTACCTTGATGTCCTCGGCCCCGTAGCCCACGCGCAGCGTCCGCTGGCGCATCCAGGGCCCGGTGACATAGGCCATCTCGGCGGCCTGCACGTGAAAGGTGGCATTGGGAAACAGGTGGTGGTTGCCTGCGTGGTCGTAGTGAAGGTGGGTCAGGACAACGGTATCGATGGTGTCGGGATCCGAGCCGAGTTGCCGGATGGCTTCTCCCGGGCAAATCAGAAACTCGCGCGCGCGGGCCTCGGCCACATCCGGGGCAAAGCCAGTGTCGACGACAATGGTGCGGTCTTCATTGCGGACCAGCCAGACGTAATAGGCCATCTCCATCGGGCCGTCATGGGGGTCGCCGCCCAGAAAGCTCTCAGACCGCTTGCGCACGGATTTGCCGTATCTGATCGCGTAGATCTCATAAGTGTCGCTCACAGTGTCAGGCCCCCATCAACGGTTATGGCGGTGCCCGTCACATAGCGCGCCGCAGGGCTGGCCAGATAAAGCGCGGCACCGGCGATGTCGTCGGGTGCGGCGATCGCGTTCATCGGGATCATGTCGAGCTTGGATTGCCGGAAGTCAGGGTCCGCCAGTGCGGCACGGTTCAGGTCGGTTTCGACGGTGCCCGGGGCGATCAGATTGACCGTGATCGCATCGGGGGCGAGCTCTAGGGCCATTGCGCGCGCGAGCATGCGGACGCCGCCCTTGGACGCGACGTAGTGGGACAGATGCATTGTTGGGTGGTCCTGGTTCACCGAGGAGACAAAGACGATGCGCCCACCAGTGCCCTGATCTTTCATGATGCGCGCGGACTCCTGACCGATACAAAATGCGCCACGCAGGTTCACGTCGTGCACCCGCGACCACTCCGCATCGTCAATCTCTAAGAAGGGCACGCGTTTGAGCGTTGCCGCGCAGTGCACCGTGATGTCCAACCCGCCCAACGCTTTGGCTGCGCTGTGCACAGTCTCGCGCGCCGCCTTCGGGTCCGCAAAATCGCCTTCCAAAACCGCGGGCGTGGCACCGTCGCTGCCAAGGTCTTTTGCCAATGCGTCGGCTTTATCGGATTGGCCGAAGTGGTGGAGTGCAACGCTGGCACCGGCCGCCGCGAAGCTGCGCGCAATCGCGCTGCCGATCCCGTCGCTGCCTGCCCCTGTGATCAGGGCCCGCTTGCCAGCTAACTCCATGAGACATCTTTCCAATCCGGGGAGTTGCCTTCCCCATTCCCCCGTCCGAGGGTAGTCCGAAAGCAGCGGCTGGGGAAAGGTGCCTTCCAATGACAAACACCCAAGATCTGAGCGCAGATCTGAAAGAGCGTTTGATGGGCCTGCCCGTGCCGACCATTACGGCGACCCTGGCGGCCAAGGGTATTGCTAACGGGTTCCTTGCGGGTCTGCGCCCGATTGATCCGGGCACTGCGCGGATTGTTGGAACGGCATATACGATACGCGCCTTGCCGGTGCGCGAGGATCTGTTGCGCGCTGTGTCGGAGGGGGGTGCGCCAAACCTGCATCGCCGGGCCATGCGTGAGGTTGGGGCAGGGCAGGTCATTGTCACGGATTGCGGGGCGGACGCCGGGATCTCGTTCTTTGGTGAGCTGATTTCGACCTTTCTTGCGCGCAAGGGCGTTGCGGCCATCGTGACGGATGCGGGGATTGCCGACACTGCGGATGTTGCCGCCACCGGGCTTCCGGTGTTCTGCCAGGGGTCGGCCCCGATCCCGGGGCCAGCGCGGCGGCTGGTCGGGGATCTGCAGCGGCCCGTAGACTGCATGGGCGTGACCGTATGTCCGGGCGACGTTTTGGTTGGGGATGAAAACGGTGTCGCGGTGATCCCGCGTGCCATGTTGGCCGAGGTTGTCGCGGCGGCTGAAGAGAAGGAGCATCTCGAGAAGTTCCTTTTGGAGCGGCTAAAGGCGGGTGCGCCGCTGGATGGGACCTATCCGCCAGATGAAGACACGCTGGCGGCCTATGAGGCCTCTCGCAAAACATAGCGTTTAGTCGCACGCTTCGGTTCGCGCGCGCGCAATCGCCTCAGCCCCATAGTCTCGCTCGGCTGCATCGACTGAAATGCGTTCGTCTTCAAGGTCCTCGCGGATCGCGCTCAGGTCGCGTTCGTCGGGCGCGCCGTACCCGGCACCGCCCAGCGTTTCGATCAGAAGGCGCTCGCCCGGTTGAAGGTCACGGGACGACTTTGAACTCAGCTCCTCTTGAGCGCCGCCCGCGTCATATACGGTGGCCCGGGTTACGCTACTGTCCCGCCCACCAGCAGATCCGGGCGCGGGAAAGAGGTGGCCGTCAGAGCGAAGGGTCATCTTTGTCCCGGGGGTAAGCGCTTCGATCTCGCGGGCGATGCCAAGGCCACCCGTGAACCGCCCCGCGCCGCCGGAGTCCTGGACAAGCGCATAGCGGGTGCACCGCAACGGGTAGGCGGTTTCCAGAACTTCGATGGGCAGGTTCGTCGAGTTCACGGTGTGGACGTGCACGGCATCCATGCCGTCCGCATCCGCCATCGCCCCGGCGCCCCCGCCGATGGATTCCGGATAGACGAAACCCTCACCGTCGGGTGTCGGACCCGAGAACACGACGAGCGATGTGGAATCGTTGCTTGCGGCCATCTGAGATTGTTCCGGCAGGGCCGGGCGCAACGCGTCGAAGATCGCGCCCGCCAACCGATTGCTGGTGACCGCGCGTGCCGCAACGGCCGCCGGTGGCCGCGGCGAGACGATGGTGCCTTCGGGCGCTTTGATCTCGACACAGCCCAGCAACCCCTCGTTGGCGGCGACATGCGGGTCGATCAGCGCTTTGATGCAGTAGGCAACCGTTGCCTCAAGCGACGAGGCACTGAGGTTGACCGCGCCCGCGGCTTGCGGACCCGACCCCGACAGATCGAGGAGGATGCGGTTGGGGCCAACAGTGGCCGTCACCGTCAGCGGGATGGGGTCCGAGCCCCGGCCATCATCGTCGAGGTATCGTGTCGCGCTCCATGTGCCGTGGCGCAGTGTGGCAAGCCCCGCCTGAATGCGCGCGGTTGTGTGCGCGATAATCGCGTCGCCCGCCTCGGCCACGGTCGCCGCGCCCCAGTCATCGAGCACCTGGCGCAGCAGTTCCGCCCCGCGCAGGTTGGCGCCAACCTGGGTGTGCAGATCAAGCTGGCGCTCCATCGGTGCGCGTGTGTTTGCGGCGATCAATCCGATCACGTCGTCATCGGCTGCTCCGCTGCGGGCAATCCGGATCGGGGGCAGGCGTATCCCCTCCCAAAAAATGTCGGGCGACTCGCCGGACACGGATCCCGCAACCGGGCCGCCCACATCCGCATGGTGGGCGATGTTGCCGATGAAATGCGTGATCTCACCGCCGTAGAATACCGGGGTCAGAACCGAGATGTCCGGCAAATGCGTGCCTCCGGCCAGATAGGGATCGTTCATCACGAACGCATCGCCATCGGCAATCTCAGATGGCGGGTACTTGGCCAGCACCGCGCGCAGCCCCCAGGCGAGCGAGCCGATATGGATCGGCATATGGTCGGCCTGTGCGATGAGTTGGCCGGTTGCACTGAAGATCGCGGTCGAACAGTCGCGCCGCTCCTTGATGTTGGACGAAAACGCGCCGCGGATCAGCAACTGGCCCACGTCCTCGGCAATCGCCAGCAAGCGTTCATGGATCACGCCCATGCGGATCGTTGCCAACCCCTCGGACCGGTTCATGCGTGCCCCCCGTCTTCCCCTGCCGCGTTGGACCGCAAGATGTCGAGCGTTCCGTCATCTAGAACGTGGCACGTCCAACCGGGTGGGATGACAGTCGTCGATGTGGCTTCTTCGAGCAGGACAGGGCCTTCGAGGGTGTCACTACCGCCCAGGGCCGCTCGGGGCAGGACGTGGGTTGGCCAGTCGCGCCCGTCGAAGTGGACGCTGCGCGACGCGGCGTCGCCTTGGGCCCCGGCACTGACTTGGCTGGGTCGGGAGGCGTTCGACAGGGTGTCGGAACGAGCCCGCACGCGGAAGGTCACGGCCTCAACCGTGCGATCGGGCAAGGAAAAGCCCTGTGTTTGCTTGTGGGTCGCGTCGAAACTGGATCGCAGGGATTGGCTCGTGTCTTCACCGATGCCGAAGGGGACTGACAGCTCGAAGTTTTGCCCCTTGTAGCGGCACTCAATCGCGCAATCGAACCGGTGGTGCGCAGGGTCGATGCCTTCGCTTGTCAGCCAGGCTGCCCCCTCGGTCAGCATGTCCTGAAAGACATCCGTCAGGGCATCGTGTTCACTGTCGGCCAGAGGCACGATCCGTGTTTCCGAGAAGTCCCTGGCGATGTCGCTGACCAAAATGGCCTGCGCGCACAACGTCCCGGGCGCGGTTGGGACAACGACGCGCTGCATGCCGAGCGCGCCCGCGACACCTACGCCCAGCAACGGCCCGGCGCCGCCATATGCGACGAGCGTCAGACGCGCCGGATCATGGCCACGCGACAAGGCGGCTGAGCGGATCGTGCGCGCCATACCCGCCGTTGCCATGTCGATGATGCCCTGCGCGGCGGCCTGCGCGTCGAGCCCCAATGGGTTGCCCACGGCGCGCATCACGGCCACCTCTGCCGCGCTTCGGTCAAGTGCCATGTCTTCGCCGAGACCGGCGCCATGACCGATGCGGCCCAACACCAAGGCGGCATCGGTCACAGTGGCCTCCGTGCCGCCCAGCCCGTAGGACGCCGGTCCGGGCGCGGCGCCGGCGCTTTCGGGGCCAACGGTCAGCGCGCCGCCCGCGTCCAATCGCGCGATTGAGCCACCGCCCGCACCGATCACCTCAATGTCGATCATCGGCGCCAGGACTGGGTAACGCCCGATCTCACGTGTCCGGGCGGTCGCAGCGGTACCCTTGGGCAGGACCGCGATATCTGTGCTTGTCCCACCGACATCGAAGGTGATCAGCCCGCCAAGTTCGGGCCGACTGAGAATACGGCTGACGCCGCCCACGCCAGCCGCGGGACCAGAGAGCGCGGTTCTGACCGGAAGCCGCTTGACCGTTTGCACGTCCACAAGGCCCGCGTTGGAGGTGATGGTATAGAGCGGAACGTTGATCCCCTTGTCACGCAAGCCGTCTTCGAGGTTCTGAAAATACTGTGCGGCGCGGGGTCCCACGCGGGCGTTCATCGTGGTTGTCGTGAAACGCTCAAACTCGCGGTATTCGGGCGCGACCTCGTGCGAGGTGGTAATGAAGACGCCGTCCAGATGGTCCGTTAGGATTTGCGCGACGATGGTCTCGTGCTGGGGATACTGGTAGCTGTGCAGAAATCCGATGGCGACCGCCGCGTACCCCTTTGACTTCAAAAACTCAGCGAGCGCGACGATCTCGTCGGGATCGACCGGTGTCACGATGCCGCCATCTGCGGCGATCCGTTCGTTGACCTCGTACCGGTCCCGTCGCAGCGCAAGCGCCTGCGGGCGGCGGACTCGGTAGTCGTAGACATGTGGCCTGGCCTGTCGGCCCAGATCAGGGATGTCGCGAAACCCCTTGGTGGTCACCAGCGCGGTATGGGCCCCTTTGCCTTCGAGGATCATGTTGGTGATGACGGTCGTGCCATGGCCGAAGAACGAGACGTCCTGCGCGGTGCAGCTTGCCATATTGAGCAAGGCCGATGTGCCGTCGAGGATTGCACGGGCGGGGTCTTTTGGGGTGGAGCTTTGTTTGTGGTGGTATCTGCGGCCCGACACCGTTTCGTGCGCGACGAGATCTGTGAAGGTTCCACCAACATCGACGCCGATGCGGATATCAGGCATGGCGTACTGTCGATGTCATTTTGGGAAGCGTCTCGGGTTTGTGGGCATGCGCCGTCACTATCTGAACTTTCACCTAAACGACACCCGCGCAAAGGCGTCATATAGTGGGACGTTTTAGATGCGTTGACCGGACCCGATGGGTCCGGCCAGTTTCATGTATCGCTATGCAGTGATCGCGAAGATCTACTTCAGCCCTGCATTCCAGAGATAGACCTTTTCGTCCGGGCGCGGGGTCCAGTCCAGGCGGTTCGAGACACCGTAGAAGTCTGGCTGGAAGTACATGTGCAGCCAGGGGCCATCATCATAGAAGACCTGCAGCATGTCGTTGACGATCGCGCGCACCTCTTCATCGGTTTCGGCGGCCGAGATATCCGCCCAGCGATCGAACCAACGCGGGTCGTCCCAGTGCGTGTAGTTCGTGCCGCTGTCGATACGGGCGAGGTCGGTCATGTCGTAAAGCGGTGACCACAGTGCGCCGCCAGAGCCGATGAAGTAGAGCGGGCCGACGTTGCGTTCCCGCACAAGCGGGATGTAGACGCTGGACCACTCCATGATCTCAAGATCGACGTCGAGCCCGACATCCGACAGGTACTGCGCGATGGCCTGAACGACGTTCACGTCATTGAGGTAGCGCCCCTGGCCCGCCTGGAAGCGGATCGAAAAGCGTGTACCGTCATCGCCGCGCGGCCAGCCGGCCTCGTCAAGAAGGCGTTCTGCTGTCGCAGGATCGTAGGGGTAGGGCTCGATATCCGGGTGCGCGTTCTGCGGGTTCACGATCCCCGTCATCCGCGTGCACTCGAAGTTCAAAAGCTGCGCACAGATGGTTGGCACATCCACGGCATATTGCAGCGCGCGGCGCACATCGGGGTCCTGGATCGCGTCACCGCCCGGCAAGGCGGCCATCGCGTCGCTGAGGTTGAATCCCACATACATCCGGCGCGTCCCCTGGATCGGGTTCACCTCGGCTGTGCCCGAGCCGTTGATCACGTCCATCTGGTCCGGAGCAACGTTGGTGATGATGTCGACATTGCCGGCCATCAGCTCGGCCGAGCGTGTCGACGCCTCGGGAATGATGCGCCACACGATCCGATCAAATCCTACGTCGTCAGCGACGGCTTCGAGCGTGATCTCAGACCCGCGGCGCCAATCCGCGACCTTGTAGGGACCGGAGCCGATGGGATTGCCCGCCGCTTCGTCAAGCGACATCGCCTCGTAGCTGTCCTTGCAGTGGATCAGCACCTCGGCGATCAGGCCAAACGCGATCCGGTTGGGGCGTTCGATATTGATCTGAACCCGCAGGTCATCAAGCGCTTCGGCGCTTTGGAATCCGATTGAGCTGAACACAAAGCCCGGCGTGTTGCCGGTGAACGCGTTCGCGGGGTCCGCCGCGCGGTTGAACGTATAGGCCGCGTCCTCGGCGGTCAGCGGCTCGCCATCGTGGCAGGTCAGACCTTCGCGCAGCGTGTAGATGTAGCCCAGGCCATCTGCGGTGATTTCCAGGGTTTCGGCGAGGTCAGGGTTGGCCGTGCCGTCGCCGCCCATCGAGAACAGCGTGCCGAACACGTGGCGGGCGATGTTGGAGTTATCGCGCGAGGAGATGGCCGAGGGTTCCATCGTCGTAATGTCGGCGCTCAGGCCGACCACCAGCGTATCGTCTGAGGCTTGGGCAAACGCAGTCGTGCCAACGGCAAGACTGGCCGCCCCCGCGGCAAGGAGAGTGGGAATTCGTCTGAGCATTGGTTTTCCTTTCACCTGTTGAAGACTTTCCCGCCGTGATGTTTTGCCTGTGTTTCATTGGGCGAGTTCGGGTTGTGTCCCCAAGCGCCCGGATGACGGGTGCCATATGTCAGACGTTCGGGGGTCATGGGTCTTGCGCGATTGTCGCTGGGTCGAAGGTTGCGAGCGTTTGCGTGTGTTCTGAAATCAGGCGCACGGCCAGATCGGTGTCGCCCGCGGCGAGCGCGTCGACGATGGGGGGATGGTTTCCGGCAACCTCTTCGAGATTGCGTTCATCCCGGTTTCTCAGCGCCATGATCTGGTGGATGCGCATGTAGAGGCTTTTCCACGATGCCAGCAGCAATGCGTGATCGGCCAGTTCGATGACGCTGTGGTGGAACGCTTCGTCTGCGGCCACCAGCCCTTCGAAATCGCCCCGTGCCGCTGCATCAGTCATCGCGTCGCAATGGACACGCAACTGATGCAGCGGGGCGCCGTTTTCGAGGATGCGGCGCACGGCCATCACCTCGAACACCTCGCGCAGGGAGTAGGTCTCGGCCACTTCGCGTTCCGTGAGTGGTTTAACGCGTTTGCCCTTGTAGGCGATGCTTTCCACCAATCCGTCATTCTCCAGAAGCTGGATGGCTTCGCGGATCGATGTGCGCGAGACGTTCATTTGTTCGGCGAGGGCGGTTTCAACCAGACTTGTCCCGGGCCGCAAGCGACCGCTGAGAATGGCCGAGCGCAGTTGCTCGGCGACCTGCACCCGGAGGGGTACGTTTTCGATCGGCGCGATATCAAGCGGCATCGCGGGCGCTTTGGCTGGTTTGGTCGCTACCATGCTTGGTGTCCTTTCAACTGATCTGCTCACGGCGGGTTTCGCCAAAAACAGTAAGGACGCCACATAGTGGAGGCGCAGGAAGTCGAACAACACCAATCTTCAATTGGGCTGTCGATTGTATGCAGGCTTTCCCGAGTATTGCGTGAAAACCAGAGTGCCGCACGGTTGTGTGTTGTCGACAATCCATAAACAGACAATGCGACACTGATTTTTGCCTTGTCAAGTTTGATTGGGGCCTGTGGACAGGAAGTTGGGCAAGAACCGCCCAGAACGCGGTCAAGCGGTGCGAATACAGGCACTCATGTGATCGGGGCCGATGGTCCGCAGCGGCGGCACGACCTTAGCACATTCGCTGGTGGCCATTTGGCAGCGTGTCCGGAACACGCAGCCCGATGGCGGGTCGATCGGGCTGGGGATGTCGCCCTTCAGGACGATACGGCTTTTGCGTTTGCCCGGCTCGGGGATTGGAACGGCCGATAGCAACGCTTGGGTATAGGGATGGTTGGGGCGGGAGTAGAGCGTGTCGGCGGGCGCGATCTCCATGATCCGTCCCAGATACATCACGATCACCCGGTCGCAGATATGCTCGACCACGCCAAGGTCATGCGCGATGAACAGCATGGTGAGATCAAGGTCGGTTTTGAGATCGCCGAGTAGGTTGATGACCTGCGCCTGGATGGAAACATCGAGGGCGCTGACGGGTTCATCTGCGACGATGAATTCCGGCTCGACAGCCAGGGCGCGGGCGATGCCGATCCGCTGGCGCTGACCGCCAGAGAATTCGTGGGGGTAGCGATCCAGATGGTCGGGTGACATCCCAACCTTCTCTAACAGCGAGACGGCGCGATCCTGATGGTCTGCCCGTGTCCCGATCCCGTGGAGTTTCAGGGGATGGGTTAAGACCTCGCGCACCTTTTCGCGCGGATTGAGGCTCGCATAGGGATCCTGAAAGATGATCTGCATGCGCTTGCGCAACTGGCGCAGCGTCGCGGGGCCCAGGCCCATCACATCCAGCCCGTCGAAACGCACCGCGCCGCTCGTGGCATCGGCAAGCCTCAGGATCGTGCGGCCAACAGTGGTTTTCCCGCTGCCGCTTTCGCCGACAAGCCCGACGACTTCGCCCGACCGGATCTCAAAGCTGACATCTGTGACCGCTTTGACCGAGTTAACGACGCGCTGCAGGACGCCGCCCCTGATCGGGAAGTGTTTGTGCAGCCGGTCAACCTCAACAAGGGCGGTCATTACGACGCCTCCTGTTGCGGCATGGCAAGATCAAGCTCGCGCCAGCGGGCGCAGCGGATCATGTGCCCGTCGCCGCCATCTTCGAGTGTTGGCGCGGCGCGGACACAGACCTCAGCGGCAAATGAACACCTCGGGTGAAAGCGGCAGCCTGTCGGCAGGGCCGTCAGCGCAGGCACCGTGCCGGGAATAACCTCGAGCCGCTCTTGCCGACGCGAGGCGCCGAGACGGGGTATCGAGTTCATGAGACCAGCCGTATAGGGCATTCGCGGGTTGCCAAAGATCTCACCCACATCCGCCGTTTCAATGACTTGCGCGGCGTACATGACGACGACCCGATCCGCGATTTCGGCCACCACGCCCAGATCGTGCGTGATGAAGATCATCGCCATGCCCAACTTGTCCTGAAGCCCCTGCATCAGCTCGAGCATTTGCGCCTGGATCGTGACATCCAGCGCCGTGGTGGGTTCGTCGGCGATCAGGATGCGCGGCTCGCAGGCCAAGGCCATGGCGATCATCGCACGCTGCCGCATGCCGCCGGACATCTCATGCGGGTAGGCGTCAACGCGGCGGTGCGGTTCGGGGATGCCGACCAGGTCCAACATCTCGATAGCACGCGCGCGGGCCTTGGACTTGCGGACCGCGCGATGGCGAACCACCATCTCGGCAATCTGCTGCCCAACGGTGTGAACCGGATTGAGGCTGGTCATCGGTTCCTGAAAGATCATGCCGATGTCGCGGCCCCGGATGTCGCGCATTTCGGCGTCCGGCAGGTGGGTAATGTCGCGTCCCATAAGGGTAATGCTGCCACCGGTGATCCGGCCATTGTCTTTCGGCAAGAGCCCCATGATCGACAGGCTGGTGACCGATTTTCCCGACCCGCTTTCGCCGACAATTGCCAGGGTCTCGCCCGCATGGACATCAAAGCTGACGCCATCGACGGCCTGAACGGAGAGTGTCTTGGTCAGATCAAAGCTTGTCTGCAGGTCACGGACCTGCAACAGCTTTTCGGTGGTGGCGCCCGGCGTGGCTGTCATAGATGAACGGCCAGTTGCTGTTGCACGACTGCAGTGAAAATCATCACAAGATCCTTTTTGCACCGCCGTCGCCGGGCATTTGCATCTTACGCGCCCTAGCTGCGTCCTACGCGCTTGACGCCCTTGGCCAGCCCATGGTTGACTTGTCTTACTGTCGACAATCTGACTCACAACTTGGGAGAACTGTTAATGGGTTGTCAACCGCTCACCCAAATCCCGGTGCGGTTCTCTTGATCATGGGGGTGCCCGGTAAAAAATCGAGCGTCCGTGCGGATCGTTTGGGCAAAAGCTGCGTCACGTATGGTGATGGCCGCTGATGGGGACCTATGTCGTCAGACGCCTGCTGCAAAGTATAATCGTCCTGATCGGTGTGACGCTGATCAGCTTTGTCGCTTTGCAGATTGGTGGCGATCCCACGTATCTGTTCGTCTCAGAAAACGCGACGACCGAAGAAATTCAGCGCGCGCGCGAGATGCTGGGGTTCGACCGCCCGCTGCACGTGCAATACCTGAGCTATGTGTGGAACGCGCTGCAGGGTGATTTCGGCAACTCGCTCAGCTATCGCCAGCCCGCGATGCAGGTCGTGCTGGAAGCGATGCCTGCCACCATCGAGTTGACGATTTTTTCCCTGGTTCTTGCCATCGCCCTGTCGATCCCGCTTGGCATCTATGCGGCCCTGCGTCGGGGCAAGCCCGCGGATGGCGGGATCATGACCTTTGCGATGCTTGGCCAGTCGATCCCCAACTTTTGGATGGGGATCATGATGATCATGGTCTTTGGCCTCTACCTGCGGTGGTTTCCCATTTCCGGCCATGTGCCGTTTCTGGATCCGCTGTTCGCCGGTGATTTTGAGACGGCGTTTACCAACCTGCCGCGCTCGATCCACTATATGATTATGCCGGCCCTGGCGGTGGGCACCTACACGCTGGCGCGCAATGCGCGCTTGGTGCGGTCTTCGATGCTGGAGGTGCTGCAACAGGACTATGTGCGCACGGCGCGGTCCAAGGGCATCTCAGAGACCCGCGTGATCCTGCACCATGCGCTGCGCAATGCGTGGTTGCCCGTGGTCACGATGATCGGGCTTGAGTTCGGGTTTCTCTTGGGCGGTGTCGTGGTGGTCGAGACCGTCTTTTCCTACCCCGGCATCGGGCGGCTTGTCTTCAACGCGATCAACCAGCGCGACATCCCCGTGGTGCAGGCGTCGGTGATCCTGATCGCCGTGATTTTCATCGCGCTGAACCTGATCGTCGACCTGATCTATGCGAGGCTGGATCCTCGCGTGAAACTCTAGAGGCACGCCGAATGACGGACAGCCCGTATCCAGGAGACATCGACGCAGAGCGGCAATCTGCGCCCGTCTCGCACCGGCGCAAAGAGTTGCGGCGGGCGTTTCAAAGCATGGTGGCCAGCCGCTGGGCTCTGCTTGGCATGGGGATCCTGATCATCGTGACGTTCGTGGCGATCTTTGGCCCGTGGCTCGCGCCGTTCGATCCGAACCGTCAGAACATCATGATGCGGTTGCTTGAGCCCGGAGAACCGGGTGCGGGGGACCTGACCTATTGGCTGGGCTCTGACCAACTGGGCCGCGATGTGTTGAGCCGTCTTTTGTACGGCGCGCGCGTGTCGCTGTTGGTTGGTGTCACCGCGATCGTCGTCGGCGGCGTCTTGGGGACGGTGCTGGGCCTCGTCTCCGGTTATTTCGGCGGGTGGGTTGACGACGTGATCATGCGCCTTGGCGATATCCAGCTGGCTTTCCCCTTTATTCTCTTGGCGATCATGTTCCTGGTCGTGCTGGGGCCCGGACTTGTCAACATGATCCTTGTCCTTGGGATCGGTCAATGGGTGACCTATGCGCGGATCGTGCGGGCGCAGACGCTGGCGCTACGCGAGAAGGAGTATGTCGAGGCGGCGCGTGCGATGGGCGATCGCACCGTGTCGATCCTGTTCCGGACAATCCTGCCCAACATCATGGCGCCGCTCACCGTGATCGCATCGTTCAACGTGGCCAGCGTGATCCTGTCCGAGGCGGCGTTGTCCTTCCTGGGGCTTGGAGTGCCACCGGATGTGCCGACCTGGGGCAGCATGCTGTCGGAAAGCCGCGATCACCTGTTTTCAAACAAGTGGTGGATGGCGGTGTTCCCTGGGCTGGCCATCGTGTTCACGGTCCTGGCCTTCAACATCATCGGGGACTGGCTGCGGGATTTCCTCGATCCGCGTCTAAAGGAAAACCACTAAACTCCGGGCGGGGAGGTTGGCGTGATGTAGCGGCCTGCACCCGGCTGACCGGTCACCTCGCCGTCCTTGAACACGGTGCGGCCCGCCAGCAGGGTTTGGCACACCTTTCCTTTGAACCGCCGCCCTTCATAAAGATGCGCCACATCCCGTGCGTGGGTGTGCAGGGTGTCCTTCGAGATCACGGTCTCACCCGCAAGATCGACGATCGCGACATCCGCGCAACTGCCCGGCGCAAAGGCACCCTTCCACGGATAGATGCCATAGCGCTTTGCCCCGTTGGCGCAGATCAGGTCGTGGGCTTGCTTTAGGCTCAAACGTCCCTGGGACACGGCATCGAGCATCGCAGGAAGGATCACCTCGATCCCCGGACTGCCCGGCGGTGCGGCGGGAAAGTTGCCTTCGGCGGCTGCCTTCTCGGCTTTTGAGAAGGGGGCGTGATCGGTGGTGACATAGTCGATCACGCCATCTGCAATCGCCTGCCACAGCGCATCCTGATCCTTCTTGAAGCGAATGGGCGGATTGACCTTGCCGTAAACCCCCGCCCGCGCGACGTCGGTCTCAGTGGTGAACAGGTATTGCGGGCAGGTTTCGGCGCTGAAACCGGAGGTGCCGTGCATGGCGCGGATCACGTCGACGGTTTCGACCGAGGTCACATGCGCGATGTGCAGCTTGGCCGCCGCCGTGACGTTCATCGCCAACAGCTTGGCAACAGCCACCGCCTCACAGATCGCGGGGCGCGACAGGTTGTGGGTCGCTGCATCAGCCGGGTCGAGCGCCTTGGCCGCAGCCGCGAAATGCCGAAGCAAGGACGCGCTTTCGGCATGGACGACAACGGGCAGACCGGTCGGAGCCAAAAGCTCCAGGGCCCGCATCTGGTCGGACTCTTCGGGGAAGGCCAGACCATCGAATTCGTCGTCGCGGCCCGGCGGCGCCTCGATCGTGAAAATCTTCCAGGCAATGCAACCCAGTGCGACCATTCTGTCGCGGCTGGCCTCGGTCAGGTCACCCGGTGCTGCATAAAGCGCAAAGTCGACAACCGCATTCTCAAGAAAGTGGTCGCGGCGGCGTTCAAGCTCTTCCGGCGTTGAGCAACAGGGTTTTGAGATCGGCATCTCAAATATCGTGGTCACCCCACCGGCAGCCGCAGCCCGTGTTTCGGACTGCACCGTCCCACGCTCGGGGTAGGCCGGGGCGCGGACGTGGAAATGGATGTCGACAATCCCGGGAAGGACGGTCTTGCCGCTGGCATCGATCGTTTCGTGTGCTTCGGGCGCCGTTCCCGGCGCGTAGATGCCCGCGATGGCTCCATCCTTGATGCCAAGATCGACAGCGGCCACGCCATGGGGCAACAGAACCTCGCCGCCCAAGATGCACGTATCAAGCATGCTCATTTCAATCCCAGCTCCGTTAGGGCCTGCGCCACGCCATCAAGGTTTGTTAGTTTCATCGAGGCATAGTTCGGCGACAGGACAACGCCGTGGCCGCCCGCACGGTAGGTCGCCATGACCGACCGATACGCGATGTCCGGCGTGCAAACGGCCTGGTCGGCACGGACGCGCGGTGCGTCGATCCCCAGACCCATGTACACCTTTGCTTTGCCGTGGACGCCGCGCAACGCATCAGCGCACTGGCGGTAGACATAAGTGTCGGGGTCGAGACCTTCCTGAACAACGCGCTCGAACGGGGCGCCGCCGATGCCCAGCACCGCGTCCATGACGGCCATCGCCTGGGCAGGTTCAAAGTCGCGCAGGATGGTCTGGTGAAAGAAGCCAAACTCTTTGTGCCAGATCTCCCCCGACTGATGCTGGTAGGTGATGGGCTTAACCCAGTCGGCATACATCGTTTGCTCATGCCAGGGCCATTGGGCGCGGCGGAAGATGTTGAAGTGGTTGCGGTTCCACACGTTCAGGCCAAAGGGCAGGGAGGGTTTGCACCATTTGACAAGGCCATAAAGCTCGCGGTCGAGATCCTTGTTACGCTCTAGCCAGAACCTCTCCCAGATCAGCACTTCGGGATGCTCAAGCAGGGTGCGCAGGAACGTAAGAAACGCGCCGTCATCGAAGCTGTCGCCGTTGCGCGCGGCCTGCATGAAGTCGTACATCGCGATACAGGCGCGTCTGCAGGCTTCGACATCGATGCCGCGTGCAAGCGCTTCCGCGCGGGCGGGTTCCGAGAAGTCGCCGGGCGCCTGACCCTGCATCATTTGATCCAGGGGTGAGTTCCGCTCGTTACACCACATCAGCCCGTCGATGTCGTAATTGCGGACCTGATCTTCGACAATCGCGTGCATCCAGTTGCGGTAGTCGGGATTGGATGTCGATGGCTCGTCCTTGCGCCGCCCGAAACAGTCGATCTCCATGCAACTGGCAAGGTTGGGAATATCGACGGCGCTGGCTGACCCGTGCCCGGCATACTTGAAGAACGGCTCCATCAGTTCCGGGAACACCTTCATACCGCGCTTGCGTGCCTCTGGAATGACGAGATCAAGGATGTCGATCCCCGCCATCTCTTCGTCCTGGGCGCGGAACTCTTTGATGTGCGTCTTGCTGTAATAGCGCGGATCGGGCTCAAAATATGCACCACCCTTCATCGTGAAGGGCTCGGGCACGCCGTGGTCGGGCCACCCGTCCAGTTCGTGCGAGATGCTGCGCCCGGTCTTCAGGCCAAGCCAGCTGACGGTGCCGAGCATAAGCACATTCACGCCCACCCGGTCCTTCAGGGTGTCGAGAACGGTATCGACCCCTTCATCGATAAAGCTGATCGGGCTGACCTGGATGCCGACGAATTTCTCTGCGGGGTCGGGGCTGGCGGCGCTCATGCGGGGACGCCTTTGTGCGCGCTCGCGAACCGCTTGATCCGCTCCATGGCCTCTTTGATCAGCGGCAGCGGCTGGAGGTAGGAAATTCGGATGTGCTGGCTGTCCGGTTCGCCGAACATATCACCGGGAAAGACCATGACACCGGTTTCGCGCAGAAGCGTCTCGCAGAAATCGGTGGCCTTCATCCCGGTCGCCGAGATGTTGGTGTAGATGTAGAATGCACCGCCCGGGGCGCCGTAAGTAAAGCCCGCATCTGTCAGCGCAGTCATCAGATAGGCACGACGTTCGGCATAGGCCGCGTTCATCGCCTGAAGCGCGTCCTGCGGACCGGTCAGCGCCGCCAATGCAGCGTGTTGAGAGACGGTGCAGGTGTTGATCGATTGCGTGTGGCGCGTCTCGACGAGTTTCTCGACAAAGTCTTCTGGCGCCGCCAGATAGCCGACGCGCCAGCCCGTCATGGCATAGGTCTTGGAAAATCCGTTCAAGGTGATCGTGCGCTCTTTCATGCCCGGCAGGCTGGCACAGGACAGGTGCGCGTGAGGCGGGTAGATCAGGTTGGCATAGATCTCATCCGACACCACGAGGATGTCATGCTTGCAGGCAAGCTCCGCGATCTTGCGAATGCCCTCGGGCGGGGTCACCGCGCCGGTTGGGTTGTTCGGTGAGACCAGCACGAACATCCGCGTTTTTTCGGTGATCCGCGCCTCAATCTCTGCAATATCGAGGGCGAAGTCGTCCTTCTCGAACGTCGGAACCGGGATCGGTGTGCCGCCGCACAGGTGCACGGCTGTGTCATAGGTGGTGAAGCGCGGCGAGGTGATCAGAACCTCGTCGCCCGGCCTGCACAGGGCGAGCATGGTCAGCATGATGCTTTCCTGCACGCCAGCGGTGACGACGACTTCGTCTGCGCTGTAGTCCAGATCATAGGCGCTTCGCAGATGGTCGGCGATCGCTGCGCGCAACTCGGGTAGTCCGGTTGGGCCGGTATAGTGGTGCGCGTTGGCGTCGATTGCCGCTTTCGCAGCCTCGGCGATGTGTTTCGGCGTATGAAAATCCGGGTCGCCACGCCCAAGCGCGATCACGTCGTCGCGCCCGGCCGCAATGCCCAGCATCTTGGTCCGAAAGGCGCCGTCTTCCTCGACAACACGCGGTGCTGTGCGTTCGTACAAAAGTGACGACATCAGTGCATCCTCTTGCCATCGATGAAGGTCATCTCGACCCGTTCCAATGCGGCAAGATCCTGGTCGGGATTGCCGTCGACCACGATCATGTCCGCCCACTTTCCGGCCTCAAGCGTGCCAAGCGTGTCCCCGAACCCGTTCAGCGTGGCCGCCCGCGCAGTGATCGCGCGCAGTGCATCGAAATTGTCGGGGCACACGCCCACCTCGACCATAAAGCCCAGCTCCGGCACGATCCGGTCGTGTTCCACGGCGGGGCTTCCGGCGTCGGTGCCAAAGACGATGGGCACCCCAGCTTTGGCGGCGCGCACCAGGCCATCGAAACGGCTCTTGTCGGCCACGGCTTTCTGGCGTTCCGCGATCTTCCATTCCGGGATGCCGAACGCGCGGGCGATGTCTTCATTCGCCTGAATGACCAACGCCGAGAAGGTTGTGACGATGGGCAGCTTGCGGTCCAGAAGGATCTGGATCGTCTCATCAGTCATCGAGCCGCCGTGTTCGACGCAGTCCACACCAAACTCGGCCACGCGCTTGATGCAGTCGTGGTATGTGGCGTGGGCGGTGATCGGAATGCCGTTGCGATGTGCTTCGTCTACAACGGCCTCAAGCTCGGCGTCCGTAAACTCCAGCGTGTCATGGCAGGCCATGATCTTGATCAGATCGGCGCCGCCGCGCACCTGTTCGCGCACCGCGCGGCGCATTTCGTCGGCGCCAGAGGCTTCGCGGCAGACCCAGTAGGTATGGCCACCGGTCTGGATGATCGCCTCACCCGACACCAGCAGGCGCGGGCCGGGAAAGATGCCCTGGGCCACCGCCTGTTTGGCAAAGAGGTTGGCATCATGCACACCAAGATCGCGGACAAGCGTGATCCCCGCCCGTAGCGATTTGACCATATTGCCCGCGGCTTTGTACGCGCGGATCTCGGGCGCGTCGTACATGCTTTGCTGGCTCAGCTCATGGATCCCGTCCCAGGACAGGTGTGCGTGGCTGTTCATCATACCGGGCATCAGGGTCTTTCCGCCGGTATCCACAACAGTCACGCCCTCGGGCGCCTCTGACCTTGCCCCAACCGCGGCGATCTTGCCGTCTTTGATGTGAACGAACCCATCCTCGATCAGGTCATCGCCGACGCATGTCAGAACCCGGCCCAGGAAAACGGTATCGACCGCCTCGGCATCGAACATGCGCTTGGTGATTTTCTGATAGTGCCAGGCGGGTGGTTCGGGCATGGAAAGATCCTTTTCAGATTGCGAGGACGCGGGCGTCGATGGGCGTGTCGGCCTGCATGCGTGATGGGATGGTTACGCCGGTTTCGGTGACGATCATCGTGTTTATGGTGCGGTAGCCGTCCAGGCCCGGGCGGTAGACGCCGGGCTCGTTGGAAAACACCATGCCAGGCGCGACGGGCGTTGCGTCGCCGGGCGCGAGCCAGGGTGCTTCGTGCCCGTCGAGCCCCATGCCATGCCCGATCCGATGGCGGATGGTATCGCCAAGCCCGGCGGATCGCAGTTCGGCCAGCGCCGCCACGTTGACCTCTTCGCAGGTCTTCCCGGCTGCGCAGGCCGCCGCGCCGGCTGCATCGCAGGCTGCCATCGCCGACATGACGCTGCGATGGTCCGCGCTCATCTCACCCACGACCAATGTAATCCCGCTTTCCGCGTGGTACCCACCAAGGCTGGCCCCGATGCCCGCGATCAGCGTCTCGCCGGGTTGCGGGCGCCGCTCAAGCACCGCGCCATGGGGCAGGGCTGCCCGCGGGCCAGAATGAACACTGGCCGTTATGCCCATGGGTGTGCCGGCAAAATTGGCCTTGTGGGTGTCCAGAAGCGCGCCGCGCGCATGTGCCAGGCACGCCGCCATCAGATCCGCCTCGGTGCCCCCGTCGGCGATGATGTCGCCGCCAGTGTCCAGGAGGTGGCGCAAAAACAGGTCGGCATACTGCGCCGCCTCGATCGTCAGGGCGATCTCTTCGGGTTGCTTGCGGGCGCGGACGGCGATGGCGTGATCGGTCAGGTCAAGGCGCTTGCAACGTGCGCGCGCGGCATCCAGAAACAGCGCGTCCAGCCGGTCGACGCCGATGAATTTCTGTCCGATCTGGTCCAGCATCCACAGCTCGGCCGGGTGTTCGCCGGGATACTCGTTGTAAAACCGAAGGTCCTCTATGCCGGTCCCTTGCGCATTCTCGCGCTCCAGATCCGGCAGCATCAGGATGGGCGCCCCATCCACGGGCACCCAAACACCCATCGGGCGCTCATTCTCCGACAGAAAGAGGCCCGTTGCATAAGCGAGGTTCGACGCGCGCAACATCAACAGGCCGTCCAGCCCCTCTTGGTTCACCTTCGCGCGCAGGCGGTCACGCGCTTCTTCGTGAAACGACTGGGAGAGAGGGGCAAGCCCGCCCGTCACAAGACGTCGCCTTCGTAGGGTCCCAAAGCGTCGAGGGGCGTTTTGAGGTTCAGCTCCTGACCCAGGGCGATCAAATCTGCCAAAACCGCATCGTCCAACGGAACGCCGCCCACTGACTTGGCAGAGACACGGCGGAACTCCTGCTCGCCTGGGACCAAGATCTCGTCGACGCCGGGCCGCTTTGCGCGGCTCTTGCACATCTCGATGAACGCCCCCATCCGCGCGGCATAGTCCACCGGGTCCATGAACCACGAAACGTCAATCGCTTGGACGTAGTGTGATACGTCAAGCTTCATCGGGTCGGCATAGGGGGTCAGGCCAAAGCCGCCGCCGGACAGCACGCCAGTGGTGGCTTCGGTCATGAAGGCGAGGCCGTAACCCTTGTGGCCACCGATGCCCAGCAACGCCCCGGCCATCGCGGCCGAGGGATCGTCGGTTTCGTGGCCATCGGGCGTCAGTGCCCAGTCCAGTGGCATCTTGCGGCCTTCCCGCTCGTACCACTTCATCATTCCCTTGCCGGCGGTTGTTAGTGCGATGTCAAGCACCACGGGAAACCCGGCGTCCGAGGGCGCGGCGATGGCCCATGGATTTGTGCCCGTGGCACCTTCACGCCCGCCCCAGGGCGCCATCTCTGGCCCTGCATTCGTATAGGCGATCCCGATGCAGCCGTGATCCAAGGCGCGGCAGGCGTGCACGGCGCTGGACCCGTAATGCGTTGAGTTGCGTACGATGACGGTGCCGATGCCGGTCTCTTTCGCTTTCGCGACCGCAAGGTCCATGGCCTTCGACGCGGCCACCGTGCCGATCCCGTTATGGGCATCGACAAGCGCAAGGGCGGGGCCTTCTTTGAGAACCGACCATCCAGCGCGCGGATCAACCTCACCGTTTCCGATCCGCTGGTGATAACGCCGCAGACGCGCGACCCCCTGACCCTGCCCGGGGTGAAACCGCAGCTCAGAAAAAATCAGCGCGTCGGCGAATATACCGGCATCCTCTTCCGTCAGGCAAAGGGCCTCAAACCCTGCGGCGACAAAGGACCGCAACTGGTCGCGGTCCACCCGGGTCATCGGGATACGGTCGCTCATCCAGTGAGGCCAAGCATGTCTGCGATGTTTGCTTCGGGGGCGTTAAAAGTTCCAAGCTGTCCGGCGGGCGACGTCATCACGATGGTCACGCCCGGCCCGTAACCGGCGCGCGGGCCGTCGGTCTGGCCGACGATCCCAATGCTCATCGCGCCCCGAAGATAGCCATGATTGTACCGGCTGTCGGTATCCTCAAAGGCAACCACATCGCCCAGACGCAGATTGTCCAACCCGTGTTCCGCAAGGGCCGCACGATCGGTTGACTGAATGTGCAGCGATCCACCCTCGGACGTCAGACCGGCGCCCGCCCCGACGAAATTCGGGGGCACCGTCGCGACCGTGCCGATTTTCAGCACGCCGTCTTCCGTCTTCTGGGGCAGCATGTCGAACAGCCCAGGCGCGATAGACTTGAACGTGATGTCCGGGAATTCCGGAACCGCAAGGCCCACGCCCTCGGCCCGGACCAGAATGCGGTCGTCTACTGCGATCTTGCGCCGCGTCTCGGCGTCGAAATGGATGATCACCTGTTCGGAGAACCGGCCCGATTTGCCGGTGACCGTGCCGGATGCGCCCTTGGCCGCACCGCTGACGATCATCGCCGCGTTGCCGACGCAGGCAAAGACGTTCAGCCCGCGGTTCTTGTTGGCGTCGGGGTGCGAAATGCTGACGCCGGGGTGGACGCAATCGCCCGACCAGCCATAGGCGCTGTCGCCGACCGAGACGTTATAGACAATGCCGCCGAAAGTCGGCCAAAGAAACGCCTTGCCGTCCGCGTCGAGGCGATAGGGTTCCGCGGGCAGACCCGAGAGCACCGGGTTTGCCACCTGGCCCGCAACCGAGACGGCAACGATGTCTTCTGCGTTCGTGGTCACGGCCATGGCTCAGGCTCCCAGCTTAAGTAGGTGTGCGATGTTGGCGGCGGGATCGATGGTAAAGTCGATCTCGCCCCCGCGGGCGGTCATCAGGGTAAGAATACCCGGGCCGTGACCGGTCATGATGCTGTCGCCATGAATACACAGGCAGATCGAGATGGCGCCGTCGCGGAACGACCGGCCCCAATGATGATCCGCGTGCCGGATCGCAATCAGGTCACCAAGGCGCATCTGGTCGATGCCAAGCTCGGCCATGAGTGCGCGGTCGCCTGACATCAAATCCTGATCGACGTATTCGGAGTTCAACTCTGCGCCGGATCCCATGATCCGTATCGGCAATTCGATGGCCACGTTGACGTGCAGACGCCCGTCCGACTCGGTGATGCCCATCGCGTGAAACAGGCGCGGGCTCATTTTTTTGAGGGCAACTCCAGGGTAGTCGGGCAGCTTGAGCCCTTGGCCCTTCGCCATGACCTGAACCCGGTCTCCGGGGGCCATCAGGGCGTGTGTTTCCTCATCAAACTGCACGAGGATCCGCGCATGTTCTCCGACCACGACCCCCGTTGCCCCTGCGGCCATGCCAGAAGTGACAAGCGCGTCGTTGCCGATGCAATTGAGGTAATGCAGCGCGTGGTGCCGCCCGGAATGCCCGTCATCATCGATGCTGACACCGGGTTCCACGTGATCCCCGGCCCAGCCAAACGCGCGGTCGCCGCAGCGCACATTATAGGTGATCCCGTACATGCCCGGCAGGACGGCGCCTTTGCCGTCGGGGTAGGGGATGTACTGGCCCGGACGGACCGCTGGTGTCGTCACAAGGCCCGAGACGGCCATCTCTACAAGCGTGTCTTCATTGGTGTTTGGCGAAGCCATATCGGCGCGCGCTCCTTCCACGGATGGGGACGCTGGCGAGGGTGCGGGGGGCAGAATTTGGTTTGACTTCCCCAGCCGTCCTTGCCATCAGTATATTGTCGACATTCGGTCTGTCCTACTAGGATCACGCTGGAAATCGGCTGTCAAGCATCGCGCCAAAGACCTACTGCGGGCGCTGATTTCAACCCGATGGGTGGCGAGCGGCGAAAGGAAATCCTGCATGAGCTATGCAAGTCTGATCGAGGTCATGGGCCGCGTGAACGACTTTCTTAATGCGGGATCGGTGTTGTCCTGGGACGCGCGCACCATGATGCCCAGGGGCGGGGCCGAGACGCGGTCAAAGCAATTGGCGACCCTCGCCGTGGCTGCACGTAATCTGCTGTGTTCCGATGAGGCGAAGCGCGCGTTGGAGGGGGCAGAAGCCGAGGTTGCGGCGCACCCGCCTGAGAGTCCCGAGGCACGGATCATTGCGCAGGTGCGTGAGGCGATCTCTTACCATGAACGCATCCCCACAGAGCTCTTGCACCGCAAGACCGAGCTTGGGTCGGCCGCGCATGAGGTTTGGGCCGAGGCGCGCCAGAAGGCGGACTTTGCGCTATTCGCCGATGCGTTGACGACGATGATCGATATCAACCGCGAGATGGCGGATGCCATCGGCATCGGTGACCATCCTTACGACGCGCTGATGTATCGGTTTGAACCGGGAACGACCAAAGCCGGGCTGGACACGTTGTTTGCCCGACTGCGTGAGGGGATGCTGCCACTGGTCCGCGCCATTGCCGAGGCGGAGCCGCCGCGCGCGGATTTCCTCTATCGCGACTATCCCGTCGAGGCGCAGATGCGCTTTGCCCTGACGATGGCCGAACGGGTGGGGTATGATCTTGATCGCGGTCGGCTGGATACGACGGTGCATCCCTTCGAGGTGTCCTTCACCCGCAACGACGTGCGCATCACGACCCGCGTTGCATCTGACTATATGCCGATGTCGCTGTTTGGTGCGCTGCACGAAGCAGGGCACGCGATGTACGAACAGGGCGTCGATCCCGCCTACACTCGCACGCCGCTCGCCACCGATTTGATCAGCCTTTATGCGGTTGGTGGCGTCAGCTTCGGCGCCCATGAAAGCCAGTCGCGCCTGTGGGAGAACCACGTGGGCCGCAGCCGTGCGTTTTGGGCGAACCATATGGACGACATCCGCGCCGCGTATCCCGGGACGCTGGATGACGTGACGGAGGAAGAGTTCTATCGCGCCGTCAATCGGTCGGGGCCAAGCTTCATCCGTGTCGAGGCGGATGAATTGACCTACGACTTCCACATCATGCTGCGCTGTGAGCTTGAGGCACAGCTCGTCGACGGAACGCTGAACGTCGCCGAGCTGCCCGAGGCCTGGAATGCGGCGATGAAAGAGTACCTTGGTGTTGACGTCCCCGATGATGCCAAGGGTGTGTTGCAGGACGTGCACTGGTCGTCGGGCCAGATCGGGACGTTCTGTAACTATACCATCGGCAACATCATGGCGGCACAACTGTTCGACACCGCAACCTCGACGCAGCCCGAGATCGGAGCGGCGCTCGATAGCGCCGATTACAGTCCGTTGCGGAACTGGATGACCGTGCATGTGGCACAGCACGGCCGTCGCTTTACGCGAGATGAGTTGCTGGAAAAGGCGACCGGGCGGCCGTTGGATCCAGAGCCGTATCTGGCGCATCTGAAAGACAAGTTTTCAGAGATCTATGAACTGGCCTGAGTGTTTGGGCGCAGACAGGTAAAGGAAGGAAAGACCGGGAATGGACGTCGATCCACGCATTGCACATCGGGTGAAGCTTTCTGATGGCGCCCTGATTACCCGGATGCTTGATATCGCGAACGGTCTGGACGACGTGATCCGCATGGGGCGCGGTGACCCCGACCTCGACACACCGTCCCATATCATCGCGGCAGGGCAGGCGGCGCTGGCCAACGGTGCAACCCATTACACCCACCCCCTTGGGATCGCGCCCCTGCGGGCGGCGATCGCCGACAACATCCGTGCCTATGGCGGCGCCGACTATGCCGAGGATGAGGTGATGGTGACGCCCGGGGGCCAGCAGGGGATGTTCATCATCGCGCTGTCGCTCTTGAACCCCGGCGATGAAATCATCGTGCCGTGCCCGGGCTACAATCCTTACGAGCAATCTGCGGAGATGTCGGATGCCGTGGTGCGCAAGATCCCGATGACGCTTGAGACGAACTTTACGCTGACTGCCGAGATGGTCGAGCCTTACATCTCTGAGCGATCAAAGATCCTCGTGCTGATCAATCCCAACAATCCCACGGGAACGGTGACACCGCCGAGCGAAGTGCGTCGGATTGCTGAACTGGCCAAGAAACACGATCTGATCGTCATCTCGGACGAGATTTATTCCCGCCTCACCTTCGGTAACAACACCGTGCTGCCGGTGGCCTCGCTGCCCGGTATGAAAGAACGCACGATCACGCTGTCGGGGTTTTCGAAGGCCTACGCCATGACCGGCTGGCGGGTCGGGTACCTCGCAGGGCCCCGGTCGCTGATCGGGCCCATGTCGGAAGTGAACCACGCCTTCGCAATCTCGACAGCCGCGGTCAGTCAGTACGCTGCGCTTGAGGCGATGACCGGCGATCAGGCCTGCGTCGATGACATGCGCGATACCTATAACCAAAGGCGTCTTGCAATCCTGGCCGGGCTGGATGCCATGGGCATGGGATATGCGGAGCCGCAGGGTGGGTTTTATGTCTATGCCGATGTCTCAAGCCTGAACCTGGGCATCGGTGCGGGCGCATTCTGCGAGCGTCTGCTCGCCGAGGGGCGGGTCATGATCTACCCTGGGACAGTCTATGGCGATCACACCGATGACTTTGTGCGCATGTCGATGACCCAACCGGTCGACCGGATCCAGGAGGCGATGGCGCGCATGGGGCGGGTCGTTGCCGCCATTCGGGATGAACGCGCGGCGGTCGCAAGTTGAGAAAGGGGCACAGGTGATGGATGTGAAATCGGACAACCCGAACGTCAAAGGCATCAAGCATATGGCGTTTGCCGTCAAAGACGCTGCCGCCGCGCTGGAGGCCTATGCAAACTTCCTGCATGTCCCGCCAGAGACCGAGATCACGCATTTTCCAAAGTCCGGCAACAAAGTCGCGCTCTTTTACCTGGGCGGGATCGAGTATCAGTTGTGCCAGTCGACCGATCCGAATGGTCGCTTTGCGTCATGGATCCGCGACCGCGGGGCAGACGGGCTGCACCACATCTGCTATGAAGTGGACGACATCGACCAAGCGCTGGAACACGCCAAGGCGCAGGGCGCCGAACTGCGGATCTGTCAGGCGTGCGGTGTCTATGGCAGCCACGCCCACCCCGAAGGCTATGTCGCCTTCCTCGACAACGACGCGGGCGGGATCGAGATCGAGTTCATGCAGGTCTACACGCCCGAAGAACTGAAGGCGTGGGAAGACAGCAAAGCGGAAGCCGTATGAGTTTGGCGGGCGCGGCGAAAGGGTTGGCATCCGACAACCTGCCGGGCGACTGCCGGACAGCGCGTTGCATGTTTGGGGCATCCCGATGAGCCGCGCCCGCGATCTTGTTGGATATGCGGGCAAACCCCCATCAATCCGGTGGCCCGGTGGCGCCGGACTTGCGGTTAACTTCGTCCTCAACGTCGAAGAGGGGGCCGAATACACGGTCGCGGATGGCGACGGCCGCTCTGAGTCGGCCCTGAGCGAGGTGCGCGCGTCGCGGGTGAAGGTCGGAGATCGCGATCTCGCCGTCGAAAGCATGTACGAATACGGCAGTCGCGTCGGCTTTTGGCGGCTTTATCGTCTGTTCCGAGACCGCGACCTGCCGCTGACCGTTTTCGCCAGTGCGCTGGCCCTTGAGCGCGTGCCTCCGATTGCCGAGGCCATCGCGCAGACCAACTGGGATATCTGTGCGCATGGGTATCGCTGGATCGAGCACTACCACCTTGAGCCTGAAGCCGAGGCAGAGCAGATCGCGCTCGCGCACGCGTCGATCACCAAGAGCATCGGTCGCGCGCCGCGCGGGTGGTATTCGCGCTACTCCGCATCGGCGGCCACGCGCGAACTCGTCCTGGAGCACGGCGGTTATGACTATGACAGTGATGCCTACAATGACGACCTGCCGTATTGGACCAATGTCGACGGTGTCGAGCACCTCGTGGTGCCCTACACGATGGTTACGAATGACGCGAAGTTCCTCTCCGGCGACGTGTTTTCGGCGCGCGACTTTGCCGAGTGCCTGATCGACAGCTTTGAGACACTGCATGCAGAGGCCGCCGAAGTACCCCGCATGATGTCCATCGGACTGCATCCGCGGATCATTGGGCATCCGGGTCGCATTCAGGGCCTTGCGCAGTTTCTGGACCATCTTGCCGGAAAGCCGGGCGTCTGGATTTGCGGGCGGGCTGCCATCGCGGATCATTGGCGCGCGCATGTCCCGCCGCCCTCGCTGGTGGCACCGACCGCTCCCGCCGGAGTGGCCGAATGAGCGGTGCGGTCCTGCGCTTGCGGCCACCCGATGACGCAGCTTTCGCGCCGTTTGGTCGGCTCGTCACGGGCCCGGAAGCGGCGGGGGAGCGCAAGTTCTTCAGCTATAGCCTATACGATCACCCGGCCGCCAGCGCACCGGTGCTGCACGTCAACAAGGTTGAGCCCGCCACGCTGCCACTGACGGTGAACAAGGTCGAACAGCACCCGTTCGCATCGCAGTGTTTCTTTCCGATGGATGTCGCCCGATACGTCACGCTCGTGATGCCATCGGACGCTGCGGGCGCACCCAAGCTTCAGGGATCGCTGGCCTTTCTGATGCCCGGGACAATGGGCGTCATCTATAAGCCGGGTGTCTGGCACATGGGAGCAACCGTGCTGGAACAGTCCGGCCATTTTGTCGTGCTGATGTGGCGGGGCGGCAAGCAAGAAGACGACATCTTTCGCCCGATACCCCCGATCACATTGACGTCCTGACCATCACGACCCCGGAACCGAACTCCATGTCCGACAAAACCATCGAACTCTTCGTCCCTGCGATCACGCCGTTCACGTCTGCGGGCGAGATCGATCTCGCCCGCTTCGTCGCACATGCGCAACGGCTCCTGGCTGCAGGTGCGCATGGCCTCGCGCCTTTCGGGACGACAAGTGAGGCAAACTCACTGACCTTGGAGGAACGCAAATCGGGGCTGGAGGCTTTGGTCGAGGCTGGAATTGCGCCAGGACAGCTGATCCCTGGAACAGGCTGCTGTTCGATTGGAGAGACCGTTGCGCTGTCCGCGCATGCGACGCAGTTGGGTTGTAAGGGCGCTCTGATGCTGCCCCCGTTTTACTACAAGGGTGTGCCGGAGGACGGGGTATTCGACGCGTTTTCGCAGGTGATCGACCGGGTCGGTTCCGACCTGCGCGTCTATCTCTACCACATCCCACAGATGTCCGGCGTGCCGATCACGCTTGGCCTGATCGAACGGCTGATCGAGCGGTTCGGCGACCAGATTGCGGGTCTGAAAGACAGCTCCGGCGATTGGTCAAACACTGCGGCTGTGATTGCTGCATTCCCTCAGATCGATACCTATTCGGCGTCGGAGTCCCTGATCCCCGAAAATGCGCAGGCCGGAGGGGCGGGTTGCATCAGTGCCAGCTCGAACGTGAATCCGCGCGGGATACGCGACCTGATTGACGGTCTTGGTGGCGCCGATGAGGCCGCGTTGCATGCGCAGGTGTCATCGGTTCGGAAGATCTTCGAGGCTGTGCCTTTGATCCCGGCGATCAAGGCGGCGGTGGCGGCGCAAGCCGATGACACAGGCTTTGGCCACGTACGCCCGCCGTTTCAGACGCTGTCCGTTCAGCACGATGCGGCCATTGCCGAGGCGGTTCGTCTTGCCCGTGCGCAGCCTCTGTCATGAGTGCGCCCACCGTTCTGGTGACCGGAGCCGGGGGTTTCGTATGCTCTGAGATCGTGCTTGCGCTGCAAAGCTCGGGCTTTTCTGTCGTGGCCGTGGATCGGGACTTCGACGAGGCCGCGAAGCGGCGGCTCGCAGGTGTCGAACTGGTGACCGGGGCGCTGCCGCAGGTGCTTGATGCCTGGGCAGGACGGCGTGTTGACGCGGTGATCCACGGCGCCGCGATCACGGCCCCGCCCGACGCGCTTGGGATCAGTCGCGCGAAACACCTGGCCGCGAACATTGAGCCGCTGACCGCGGCCCTGCGATTTGCGCGCGGTGCAGCCGCGCCAAGGTTCTTGTTTCTCAGCTCCATGGGCGTCTTCGCGCCAAACGACCTTCCGCTCTCAAAAGGTCTCGTAACAGAGGCAACGCATCCGTCCGCGACCTGCGCCTATTGCGTTGGCAAGCGTGCAGGAGAGTTGCTTGTCACAAACGCGCAGGAGCATGGGTTTCAAACACTCAGCCTGCGCCTTGGAAACACCTGCGGCCCGGAGGAGGGCGTGCGCGCCTCGCGCCCGTACCTGTCGCGTCTGCGCCGTATGGTTGATGCCGCTGAGAGCGACCGCAAAATCCCGGTGCCCACGCCCGAGGCCGTTCGCGAATGGGCGTGGTTGCCGCAGCTGGCGCAAGGGGTTGTTGCATTGATACGCGACGGCTTTGGGGATGCGCCGGTGATCCACGCCGGGACGCCGCCCACGATTGGGGACCTGGACCTCGCCCACGCCGTGGCGCGCCGCATGCGTGGGGTCGCGGTCGACGCGCTTGCACCTGGCGAGAGCGTGCGCCCGCCCATGGGCAGCGATGTCCCAAGCCCGTTTTCCGCCATCGACTGGCTGTCCGCCGAGGACATTCTGGTCAGTCTGATGCCCGTCGAGGCCCTGAATTGAGCCCGCTGCGGGGAATACTGGTGGGGCTCGGCGCCCGCGCCCGCACCTGGGCCCGGGTCATCGAGGCCGATCCGGATGTTACGCTGGTCGCGGCGTGTGACCCCGACCCTGCGGCGCAAAAGGCGTTCGCGGAAACCCATCCCGCGCTTGCGGTCGGCTCCTCGATTTCGGCGGTTATCGACACACCGGCGGATTTCGTTTTGCTGGCCACACCACCGGGAGGTCGGGCGGCGCAGATTGAGGCCTGTTGCAAAGCGGGGTTGCCGGTGCTGGCCGAAAAACCACTCGCCGATGATGTCGCGTTGGCGCACACCTATGTCGAGATGGCCGAAGCCGCGGGCATTCTGCTGATCGTAGGACTGAACTTTCGGTATCTCTCGGTGACGCAGGAAAAGAAACGCCTTCTGGACGACGGCGCCGTGGGCACCCCGGGGTTTGCCCGGTTCACCTATGAACGCTGGCGCGACGGGACGCAGGATTGGCTGAATTCCTATCCGCTGACCATGGACCACCCGATGCTTTGGGAGCAGTCGATCCATCACTTCGATCTGATGCGCTTCGTCTACGGGGCTGAGACCGCCCATGTGCAGGCACACACCTTCAACCCTTCCTGGACGATGTATCGAGGCGACACCAATGTCTCGGCCCTGATCGCGTTCGACGGTGGTTTGACGGTGAACTATCAGGGAACCTGGCAGGCCGGTCACGAGCCGATGCACTTCAACTGGCGCACCGATTGCACGGAAGGGATCGTCGAACAACGCGCGATGTTCGGGGATCTAGGGTTTGCCCCGCGGATGCAAAAAGAGCTGACGCCCATCGACTTGCCGCCGCATGAGCCCTGGATCACGGACGCCGCCGCCTTGCTTCAGCGTTTTGTTGCGATGCTGCGCGGCCAGATCGCGCCGGAATGTACGGGGCGCGATCACCTGCAATCCCTGTACATGCTCGAAGCCTGCATCCTCGCCTCATCGCGGCAGGCCAAGGTTGACGTAGAAGAGGTTCAGCACCTCGCCGCCCAGACCGGAAGGACATCCCTATGCTAAGTGTTGGCATTATCGGCGCGAGCTTTGCGCGCGACGCCTATCTCCCCGCGTTCTCATATGTTGAGGATGCCCAGGTCGTGGCCCTGTCCTCGGGTCGGCTCGACAGCGCGAAAGCCGCGGCAGAGCCCCACGGCATCACGGATGTCTATGACGACTGGCAGGCGATGCTGGCCAACCATGCCCTTGATCTGGTGTGCATTGCGACGCCCACCGTCATGCACGCGCCTATGACGCTCGCCTCCATTGCCGCGGGTGCGCATGTCCTGTGTGAAAAGCCCACGGCGATGAACGCGGGCGAGGCGCAGCAGATGCTGGAAGCAGCGGACGCGGCAAACCGCGTTCACATGATTGATCATGAACTGCGCTTTAACCCGACGCGTATGCGGATCGCCGAATTGATCCATGCCGGCGCGCTTGGCGACATCCGGCACGTCAATATCACCAACATTGGTGCGTCCTGGGCGGATCCGGCAAGTCGGCCCAAGGGCGATTGGTGGTCTGATGCGGCCATGGGCGGCGGGCGGCTTGGCGCCAACGGTTCGCATCAGGTCGATATGCTGCGTTGGTGGCTGGGGGAACCCTCTTCCGTGGTTGGTCAAGCGCTCACCATTTTGCCCGACCGCGTCGACAAGGTTAGCGGCTCACCCTGGACCGCGACAGCCGATGACCTGAGCCATCTGACGCTGCAATTCCCGACCGGCGCGTTGGCGCAAGTGTTTATGAGCGGCGTGGCCGCCAACAACATGGGCAACGAGACCCAGATCTTTGGCTCGAAGGGGACACTTACGCTGTCGAACAGCGATGAGAAGTTGTACTTCGCCAAGGCCGGTCAGGGGTTTGATGATATCAGCGTGCCCGACCCGAATGCGCAGCTCGAAAACCTGAACAAGGGCATCTGGAATGTCTCTGTTCTTGCGGCGTTGTCGGAACTGGTCGCGGCCATCAAGGAAGAGCGCGCGCTCACGCAGGGGGCGACCTTCGTCGATGGGGTGCGCAATCAAACCGTGCTCGATGCGGTTCTGGCTTCGACACGGGATCGATGCTGGAAGGACCTTGATCTTGAGGCGTCCGCTTAGTGTCCGACCTGGCCAGCAAGACGGTACTGATCACCGGCGCGGCCCAGGGCCTCGGTGCAGCCATCGCGCGCGTGTTTGCGGGGCAGGGGGCGCACCTCATTCTGATTGATGTCGCCGCGGATCCGCTTGCCACGCTCGGCGCGCAACTGGGCGATGATGTGACATGCATTGCGGCTGATCTGGCGGACGCGGGGGCCACCGCCGCCGCCATCGCCCAGATTGACCGGCCCGTCGACGTCCTGATCCATAACGCAGCGATCCTGATCCCAGAGCCCGTCTCCGATGTCAGCCTCGCAACCTTCCGGGCAACGCTCGATGTCGGGATCCAGGCCGGGTTCCAGCTGACCCAGGCGGTTTGGGAAGGGATGGTGGCGCGCGGGGGCGGGGCGTTGATCTTTGTCTCGTCCCAGTCGGGGATCAAAGGCTTCGCGGATGAGACGGCCTATTGCGCGGCAAAACATGCGCTCGAAGGGTTTTCCAAGTGTCTGGCCCTGGAAGGCGCCCCGCACGGGATCGTGTCCTGCACAATAACGCCCGGCATGGCGATGCACACGCCGATGTCCGAGAAAAACTATCCACCCGAGTTGAAGGCCAAATGGGTCGACCCCGAACAGCTTGCCCCCGCATTCGTGCAGATCGCCACCGCCGATGACCTTCGGTTCACTGGCCAGCGATTGAATGCGTGGGAGTTGTCCGTGGCTCAGACGCCCGACGATTGACTATGTGAAAGGTCCACGATGCCCAAAGTCGAAATCCCGTTTGACACCTACTACAACTACGATCAGATGACCGCGCATCTGCAGGCCTTGGCCGCGGCGTACCCCGAGATCTGTACGTTAACGTCCATCGCCAAGTCCTTCCGCGCGCGGGAGGTTTGGGCGGTGGAGATCACCAATCCCGAAACGGGGCCCGGGCACGAGAAACCCGGCTATTACATCGACGCCCAGATCCATGCGGAAGAGCATGCGACCAGTGCCACGGCGCTTTATGCGGTTTGGTACATCCTGACCAACTATGGAGCTGACCCGACCGTGACCCGCCTGGTTGACAGCCAGGCGTTCTACATCCTGCCCCGCATCAACCCCGATGGCGCGGAATACGCGCTGACCGCGCCGTATTTTCCCTGGTGCGGTAACGGACGGTGCCTGCCGGGCGAGGAACGGGTGGATGGCCTGATCGCACAGGACATCAATGATGATGGCTATATCGTCCAGATGCGGGTGCCGGACCCAAAGGGTGAGTGGAAGAAAGACGCCGACGAGCCGCGCATCCTGGTGCAGCGGGAACCGGCGGAAGTCGGGGGGGAGTATTACCGGCTCTATCCGGAAGGTCTGATCGAGAACTACGACGGTGTTCACGTGCAGATCGACCCGCAGGAGGACGGGAACATGAACCGCAACTTCCCGATCAACTGGTCCCCACGCGAATACGGGGCCGGTGAATACCCATTCTCGGAGCCCGAGGCGATGGGGATGGGGCGGTTTATTCTGGACCACCCCAACATTGCCGGCATGTGTGCGTATCACACCCATGGCGGGATAATACTGCGCCCCTCGATGATGAAGATGGACGCGGATATGAGCCCGCCGGACCTGGCGCTTTACAAGGCCCTTGGCGCGGTCGGCGAAAAGCTGACCGGATATCCCACGATTTCAACGTACGAGGAATTCACCCCTGACAAGTCCAAGGCCCGCCACGGCAGTCTCAAAGACTGGGTCTACGAAGAGATGGGGATCATTTGCTTTTCGACCGAGCTGTGGGATCTGGAGCGGACCGCCGGGGTCCCGAAAGTCGGGTACTACAATCTGGGGCCGCGGGATGCGGAAACGCAGCGCATGGTCTTTGATTGGGTCATCGAAAACGTGGGCGAGCACGGCTTTCGCGATTGGGAGCCGTTTGATCATCCACAGCTTGGGCCAGTGGAGATCGGCGGAATGGTCTACACTTGGAGCTATCGCAACCCGCCGGGACACCTGCTTGAAGAGATTTGCCACAACAACGTGATGTTCAACCTCGAACACGCCGCGGCCGCGCCGCAGGTCCTTGTTGATGATCTTTCGGTGGAGGCGTTGGGGGCCGACCTTTGGAAGGTGACCGCCGTGGTGTCGAACCACGGTTTCCTGCCCACAAATCTGTCGGATGTGGCGATCCAGAATGGGGTGGCGAAACCCGCCTCGGTGGAACTGGCCTGTGCGGACGCAGAGATTGTGATGAACCCGCCCAAGGCCGACCTTGGCCATCTCGCCGGCCGCAATGAGCGGCGCTACGCGTATTCCAACTGGGGCCAGCAATGGTCCCCGGTGTCCAAGAAAGTCGAGTGGCTGGTGCGCGCGGGCGGGGAGGCGCCCAGTGTCACCGTCACCAGCCGCTCGGAAAAGGGCGGCACCGCGCGTAAGACCGTGACGCTGGCTTAGTTCCGGCCACCGTAAACAGGCGTGCGCGGGGCAAGTTCCGCTGCGCCTAGATTTCTCCCGGTCGGCCCCTAGGTCTTCGCCGTTTCCGGTCCCGCTCGGTAGTGGACGACAAACAGGATCGCCGTTGCACCGAGGGCCGCGATCCACACCGCATCCATCCGCACCATGATCAGCGCGGCAAGCGCCAAGCGTGCCGCGATTTCCCAGGCGGGCAGGGCGCGGCGGTCGAACGCGGCAAGGGCCGAGGACAACAGGTAAAGTGCCAAGACAAGGCGCCCGATCAACAGCGCGAAATAGGCCGGATCGAACCCGCCGTCATAGCCGGGCAGGAAGGCCGTCCCACCTGTGGCTCGCGGATCGAGAATGGCCTCATCGATCAGCAACAATTCTGGATAGAACGCAAAGATGAAGGGCACCACGAACATCACGATCCCGGATTTCACCGCCGAGAACCCGGTGGCCATCGGCTCGGCCTTGGTGATGGTCGCCGCGGCAAAGGCGGCAAGGGCCACCGGCGGTGTGATCGCGCTGGCCACGGCGAAGTAGAAGATGAACATATGCGCGGTGAAAAGCGACAGGCCCAGCCCGGCAAGCACCGGCCCCATTAGGAGCGCCGCGTTGATATAGGCCGGCACCGCGGGCATCCCCATGCCCAAAAGTACGGCCAGCAGCATGGTCATCAAAAGGGCGATCAGCTGAAAGAGGTCCGAGCCGCCCCCGCCGAGGTTGAGACTGTTGAGCCACGCCAGAACGTCGAGTGACAGGAACACCGGCAAGCCGGTGAACGACAGGCAAAAGTCGATGATCGAGACGGCGAGAAACATCAGGTAGAGCGTCGAGATCAGGATGCCGCCCTGAGACATCGCGTCGATGATCTTGCGCGGCTTGGCGCGCACCTCGGGATCGACGAAAAGCAGAACCAACAGCAGCATCACCGCCCACCAGCCTGCGGCCCCCGCGGCCCCGGCTGCATTCTGTATGGCCTGTTGTATCCAGCTCAGGCTTTCGACACGGCAAACGCCATCGACAAAACTACGCTCAGCGCCAAGGATCCCGCCCAGCAGGCCACAGCCCACGGCGTCCTTGGGGGTCAGCAACAGCCCGAGGATCAGCAGGATCGGCCCGAAGATCATGATCAGGTTCAACAGGTCCTGACGATCCAGCACCATGTCATCGGTGATCTCGCCAATGGCGGTGATGTTTTGTTTGCGCGATTGAAAGACCGCGGACAGAAACAGGCAGAAGAAATAGGCCATCGCCGGGATGATCGCGGCGATGATCACGTTCGAATAGGGAACCGCTGTCAGCGAGGCGAGCACGAAGGCCGCGACCCCCATCACGGGCGGCATGATCGACCCGCCAGACGAGGCCGCCGCCTCTACCCCGCCTGCAAAGACCTTTGAGAAGCCGCGCTTCAGCATCATCGGAATGGTCAGCACGCCGGTGGACAGCACATTCACAATGGGCCCGCCCGAGATCGTGCCAAACATCGCCGATGACACGATGGCCGCATGTGCAGGCCCCCCGCGCAGGTGACGGGTCCAGCGGAAGGCGAGCTTGATGAGCGAGCGGCCGCCTGCCGAGCTTCCAAACAGCGAGCCCAGAACGATATACGGAAAGATCGTGTTCAACACGATGTCCATGAACCGGCCAAGCAGGCCCGAAGCATTGTTGACCAGCACATCGTGCACACGCGGTCGTCCGTCTGCGAGCATGCGTGGTTCGCCCGCAAGCTTGGTCACGAAGTACTTGTTGATGTCCTCGGTGCCGAAAAAGTACCAGACCAGAACGGTCCCGATCGTGTAGGCCGAGATCAAAATGGCAACGATCACAAGGGGCAAGCCCCAGACCTTGATGTTGTAGGACAGAAAGACCACGATCGCGAGCCCGACGATCAACACCAGCCAGCCGCCAGTGGTGTTCACGCATTGCGGGTCTTCGACCGTGGTGGGCGCGGGCAGGCCAAGGCTCTCATTAAAGGCGGCGGCAGCGGCGAGGCTTTCTTCGATAAGCCGCGCGCGGTCGCCGGTGATGCGGTCTGCAAGGCAGATGGACTCGATCTCGACCAGGTAGGTCACCGAGATGGTGCAGGCCATGGTGATCAGCGCGATGTCGAGGAACAGCCCGAACTTGCGGCGCAGCGGCGTGCGCTCCTTCCAGTCGCGCCACATCGAATGCTTCAGCACGACAATCAGCATCATCAGCGCAAAAAACAGCGGGTAGAACCACTCGAACGGGAACTTGCGCAATTGCGCGCCGTCGATGCCCGAGACTGACGCGACCAACGCGTCATAGCCGGGGATTCCGGGGGTGGAGTTGATCAGGCCGATCAAGACCATGACTACGGATAAGACGTAGAGCAGCTTCAGAGAGAAACTGCGTGCTTGAGGTGCGGTGTCGGATGCGTCCGCCATGGCCTCTCCACCCATTGGAAAAGGCCGGGCGCCGCGTACGGGGCCCGGCCAGGCGTTCCGCCTACTTGGCGCAATCAGGAAGCGTGTAGCCCGCTTCTTCCCATGCTGCGACGGCCCCCGGGTGGTACTTCAGCGGGTTAGGTCCGCACATGTCGGTCAGGGCGATGTCGGTTTCGCCGTGCCAGGTCACCGCCATGAACGGGGCTTTGGCGTGGTAGATGCTTTCGATGTTCTCCAAAAACGCTGCGGTCAGTGCCTTGGCGGTGTCGAAATCCATGTTGACGTTGACGATATCGGCGCCAACCGTGCCCGGTCCGCGGAACATGTCGTCTTCCGAGACGATGGTGACGCCATCGCCATAGCCCATCTCGGCCACCGGCATCGAAAACTTCACCGTGCCCGGCAGGTTCGCCACCTTGTCAAAGTCTTCGCTGTCGTGGACGTCCTTGGGCATGGAAAAGATCGTCATGTTGCCCGAGGCAAGCGCGGCACCCACCCGCGGATCGGGGAACGACATCGGGAGGACGAAGGCGTCAGCCGATCCGTCCTGGATCGTCTTGACCGCCTGACCCCAGTTCACCTGAACGCCGGTATAGCCCGAACCCTCTTCCAGCTTGGCGACCGTGTTGATCAGGATGCGCGCGTTCGAAAGGGCGGCGCCGCGGGGCGGGCCGTTGAAGATGGTCTTTCCTTCGATGCCATCCCAGCCGCTGATATTTGCGCTGTCATAGGCAAAAAGGCCCTGCACTGAGATGCGATACGTATAGAGCACCGCCAGGTTCGACGCGAGCTCTCCGCCGGCTTCCGCCCCGAGCCCTGCGTAGGGTCCGACGCCCCGCGACAGGAAGAACGGAAGAATAAATGGCGAGGCGGCAATATCGGTGTTGCCCTCGGCCACGTTCTGGACCGAGTTGGTCAGCGTCTGCCCCGCCGAGACCTGGATATCGGCCACACCTGCGTTTGCAGCCGCCTCGGACAGCGATATGATCGAGATCCCCGGCGTGGTGTTGGGCGCGGCCGTTTCCGCCGTAAGAATGGATTGAGCCTGGGCGCCGACGGCGACGCAGAGGGCGATGGCGACACCCCCGAAGAGCTTTCCTGTCATCTGATTTCCTCCCTAGATGCAGTTTTGTTTGGTTTTCGTGCTTGCGCTTTTTGGCCTTTATGGCATTTCCTTTGCGCAAAAATGTAGATTTTTTTGCCCGTATAGCAAAAATCTAGTCAAAAAGGGAGGCCCATCAATGCCGGAACTCAAGCTCTTCGTGGCGCCGAACACCTGCGCGCGCGTGCCAACGATCGCCTTGGAAGAGATCGGAACCCCGTTTGAGACGGAACTCGTGCGCACCGCTGCGAACCAGCAAAACTCCCCTGAATATCTGGCCTTAAACCCCAAAGGTAAGGTGCCCCTCTTGCTGATCGACGGGGCGCCGCTGACAGAAAACGTGGCGATCCTGACCTGGCTGAACAGCACCTTTCCCGATGCGGGGTTGCTGCCAAAGACAACGGAGTCGCTGGATGCGGTGCGGCAGACGGCGGATCTTGCGTTTTTCTCGGCCACTGTGCACCCGACCGTCACGCGCATCGCGATGCCGATCAAGTTTATCGCCGACGGCGCGATGTCGTTCGAGATTGTCCGCCCCAAGGGCATCGAGGCGATGCGGCCGATCATGACAATGGTCGAGCAACGCCTTGGTCCCGGCCCTTGGTGGTATGGCGATACCTGGTCGGTCCTCGACGCCTACCTCTATTGGGCCTGGGGTCGGATCACGGAAACCGGTTTCCCCGACGATGACTTCCCGAACATCCGTCGCCATCGGGAGATGAGCAACGCACGCCCCGCCGTTCAACGCGCCATGGCGCGCGAGGTCGAGAACATAGCCGTGCTTGAAGCCGAAGGGCTGTACCGCGCGCCGCGCTAGGGGGGTGCGGGCCCGAGCCATCAGTCGGTGCCAAGCCGACGCCGCGCGGTATCAAGCGCGGTGATCAGGGTGTCTTTGATATGGCGGTAGCGACTGCTGGGCACCGGAACGGACAGGGCAAACACCTCGCCACCGGGGTCCTTCAGACCAAACCCCAGGGCCGAGATCCCGTCGGTGTGCTCATCCTCATCAGTCGCCAGGGCGCCGCCCCGAATGCCCTCGATCTCGGTCAGCAATGCGGCCATTTTCCCGTCGCGTGCCGGGCTTGTGCGAACCTCGGCCAGGATCAGGTTGGTCGCCTCGATCTCATCCAAACAGGCAAGCGCGGCTTTGCCGTTGGCGGTTGTCGCGAGGGGAAAGGTTTCGCCGATGCTCGAGACGGTGCGCAGGCGATGGCGCCCAACGATCTGGTCGACAAAAAGCATCTGGCCGTCGCGCAGCACCGCAAGGTCCACCGTCTCGCCGGTGTCTTCGGCGATGGCCTGCATCACCGGGCGGAGGCGTTCGCGCGGGGTGGTTGTCAGCGACAGCCCAAGACTTTGGATCTCGGGACCGAGCTTGATTCGCCCGCTTCCGCCAGAGGTGGAAATAAACCCCTCGGCAGCCAATGCACCGACGATACGCTGTACCGTAGAGCGGGGGAGGTCGACGTGGTTTGCGATTTGCCCAAGGCTCAAGCCGCCGGTTTCGCGCCCCAGCAATCGCAACACGGCGGCCGCGCGCGAGATTACCTGAATCCCCTGAATTCTATGCGGTTCCTGGATGGTCATTGCGATGATTTCAACGTGCCCAAGCCGGTTTGGTTCCGATCACGTGTAGCTCACAATGCGATGCAAATCAACTATTGACCGAAATGTGATACACATGCACCATCTAGCAAAACACTAACAAAGACATTGGGAGGATGTGATGGCGATCACGGTGCGTGGGATCGAATTCCAAGAGAACACCAACAACGCGATGGGGCTGGAGTTCTATAATCTCAGCCACCGCTATGGGTTTCAGTGCCCGAACTGGCCCTATTTCCGCGACGTCCAGATCGAGCGAAAGCACTACATGGCCAAGTCCGGTGTGCTGAGCCAGACCATCACCACCACGATGCACGTCACCACCCATATCGACGCGCCGGCGCATGTCGTGCAGGGCACACCCTTTATCGACGAGGTGCCGCTGCCGCATTTCTTCGGGTCCGGTATCGTTGTCTCGATCCCGAAGAAAAAGTGGGAGCAGATCACGGGTGACGACCTGGAGCAGGCCTGTGGGCATGCGATCCGGCCCAACGATGTGCTGATCATCAACACGGGCTGGCACAAGCAGTATGAAGACGGCGACTACTTTGCCTACTGCCCTGGCCTCGTGCCGTCGGCAGCCGACTGGATTGTCGAGAAGAAGGTCAAGGTTGTCGGCCATGACACGCAGGCCAATGATCACCCGCTGGCCACGGCGATCGGGCCACAGCGCAACGGGCCAATCCTGCCGCATCTTGAGAAAGAGTACCTCGAATGGTCCGGCGGGACCCCGTGGGAGGTGGATTTCCCCGAATGGGAGCCGGTGCATAACAAGCTCTTCTCAAACGGCATCCTCGGCATCGAAAACGTGGGCGGCGATCTCGATGCCGTCACCGGAAAGCGCGTGACCTTCGCCTTCTTCCCGTGGAACTGGGATCGCGGCGACGGCTGCATCATCCGGCTGGTGGCCATGGTCGACAAGGGCCAGGACTACCGGATCGAGGCCGGCGAGTCGTTCTGATGCGGATCAAGCGGTTCGCAGAGGCCGAAGTCTACGAGGCGCCGAACCATTGGGGCGTGACCGGCCTGCGCTTGCAGGGCTTCGAAGATGGCGGGCCGGAAAACCAGTGGATCGGGTTCAGCCAGTTCCTGCCCGGTGGCGGGGCAGGGCCTGACAGCACCCCGTTTGAGAAGGTCTATGTTGTGCTCGACGGCGAGATGACCGTGGAATGGGATGGCCAATCCGAGACCCTCGGCCCGATGGATAGTTGCACCGTCCCGCCCGGGCAGGTGCGGCGGATCGAAAACAAATCGAACCACGTCTGCAAGATGCTGGTCGTGATCCCCTATCCCGACGGAGGGCGCCCGAAATGAGCCTCTCCGACCCGCTTTCCTTCTTCGATGTCTCGGGCAAGGTCGCGCTCATAACCGGCGCGTCCGGGGCTTTTGGCGCTGTGGCGGCCGAATGCCTGTCCGGCGCGGGTTGCAAGGTTGCGCTTGCCGCAGGGAATGCCAAGGCGATGGCCGCGGTTGCGGACGCGTGCAAGGGCGAGACGCTGAAAATCAACGCACGGCCCGACAGCGAGGCGGCGTGCGCCGATCTGGTGGCCCAAACCGTCGCGGCCTTCGGGCGGCTCGACATCCTCGTTGTCGCGTCGGGCATGAACAAGGTTGCCAAGATCGGCGACATGGCGCCCGAGACGTTTGAGGGCGTGATGGACGCCAATGTCACCCAAAGCTGGCTGATGGCGCGGGCGGCGTCTGCGCAGATGCTCGAACAGGGCGAGGGCGGTAAAATCGTCCTGATGTCCTCGGCCCGCGGGTTGCTCGGCCACCCGGCGGGATACACCGCCTATTGTGCCTCGAAAGCCGCGGTTGATGGGCTCACCAAGGCGCTGGGGTGTGAGCTTGGGCCCTCCGGCATAACGGTGAATGCCATCGCGCCCACCGTCTTCCGCTCACCACTCACCGCGTGGATGTTCGAAGACTCCGACGAGGCAAAGGCCGTCCGGACAGGGTTCCTGACACGGGTCCCGAAAGGGCGGTTGGGCGAGCCGGAAGACCTCGCCGGTCCGCTTCTGTTTCTCGCCTCACGGGCGTCGGACTTCTACACCGGCCATATCCTTTACGCCGATGGCGGGTACACCGCTGGATGACGCGGATTGCCGTCATAGGCGGCGGCCTGATGGGCCACGGGATCGCCCTGACCTTTGCGCGGGCCGGGCACGCGGTCGCGGTCACCGACCCGGTCGCCGAAGCGCTCGCATCGGTGCCCGTGCGTGTGGCCGAAAGCCTTGGGTTGCTTGGGGCTGACGATAGTACGATCCAAGCGGCTTTGGACCGGCTGACATTGTGCGAAACCGTGGCGCAGGCGGTCGCGGGCGCGGAGGCCGTGTTCGAGGCTGCCCCCGAGAAACTCGACCTCAAGCAAAAGCTCTTCGCCGAGATCGAAGCCCACGCGCCCGCAACGGCACTCCTGGCGTCCAACACCTCGGTCATCCAGATCTCGAAGATCATGGAGGGGTTGAAGACCCGCCACCGCGCCCTCGGCACCCACTGGTGGAACCCGCCGCACATGATCCCGCTGGTCGAAGTGGTGAAGACCACCTGGACCGACCCGGGCGTGGCCGATGCGATGCACGGCCTACTGGACGACGCAGGCAAGACGCCGGTGATGGTCGAAAAAGACGTGCCCGGCTTTATCGGCAACCGGCTGCAGCACGCTTTGTGGCGCGAGGCAATTGCGCTTGTCGAAAAAGGCATCTGCTCGGCGGAGGCCGTAGACGATGTCGTCAAGGCGAGCTTCGGGCGGCGTCTCGCCGTTCTTGGCCCGCTTGAGAACGCCGATCTCGTCGGTATCGAACTGACACAGGACATCCACGATCAGGTGCTTTTCGATCTCGACGCGCGCGGGGCACCGTCGCCCTATCTCCAGACCCTTCTGGATGACGGGAAGACAGGAATGGCCGCCGGGCAGGGCTTTCGGCGCTGGGGGAACGGCGATCTTGCTGCTACGAAGAAGCGGGTCGCAGATCACTTACAAAAACTAGAGGCAATACTGCCCGAGTGACTTGAGACTTTAGGGAGGACACCATGACCAGAACCACACGACGTCAGGTAATGCTCGGCCTTGCGGCCACCACCGCGGCGCCCGCCATCCTGCGCAGCACGCGCGCCTATGCGCAATCGCCCACGATCAAGGTGGGGTTTGTAACGCCCTCCACCGGCCCGCTCGCCGGGTTTGCCGAGGCGGATGACTACATCCTCGAAGGGCTGCGCGCCCATTTCGCGGGCGGGGTCGAAAACAACGGCAAGTCCTACAACATCGAGATCATCAAGAAAGACAGTCAGTCGAACCCGAACCGCGCGGCGGAAGTGGCGGCCGAGTTGATCCTCGACGATGAGGTCGACATCATCACGGCGGCGGCGACGCCCGACACGACGAACCCCGTCGCCGATCAGGCCGAGATCAACGAGGTGCCCTGCATCACCACCGACGCGCCCTGGCAGCCCTATTTCTTTGGCCGCGGCGGCAACCCGGCGGAAGGGTTCGCATACACTTATCACTTCTTCTGGGGGCTCGAGGATGTGATCGCGAATTTCACCGGCCTCTGGGATGCCAGCGGCGTGGCCAAGAAGGTCGGCGGGCTGTTCCCCAACGATGCGGACGGCAACGCCTGGGGCGATCCCGAGCTTGGCTTGCCCAAACCGCTTGGTGAGCAAGGTTTCGAGCTGACCGACCCCGGCCGCTTCCAGCCGCTGAACGACGATTTCTCAAACTACATCAGCGCCTTCAAGGACGCGGGCTGCGAGATTGTTACCGGCGTGATGATCCCGCCTGATTTCGGAACGTTCTGGAGCCAGGCCGCGCAGCAGGGCTTCCAGCCAAAGGTGGCGACCATCGGCAAGGCGCTGCTCTTCCCCTCGGCGATCGAGGCGTTGGGCGACCGGGGCGTTGGCCTGACGACCGAAATCTGGTGGTCCCCGAACCACCCGTTCAACTCATCGCTGACGGGCATTTCGGCGGGCGATCTTGCGGGTGGCTATTCCAGCGCGACGGGGCGCCCTTGGACCCAGCCCATCGGCTTCAAACACGCGCTCTTTGAAGTGGTGGCCGATGTCGTCAGCCGCGCCGAGGATCTCGATGATTTCGAAGCCGTGGCCGCCGCGATCAAGGGCACCAACATCTCCACCATCGTGGGCGATGTGAACTGGTCGACCGGGCCGGTGCCCAACGTGTCCAAAACCCCGCTGGTCTCGGGCCAATGGCAGCGCGCGGGCGACGGGGTGGAACTGGTGATCACCAACAACGGGCACGCGCCGCAGATCCCGGTGGGTGGCGAATTGCAGCTGCTCGGCTAAAGCGCCATGTCCGCCCTCCTTTCGGTCTCGGGGCTGAAGAAGTCCTTCGGTGCCGTGGTTGTCGCCGACGAGACGTCATTCGATGTCTCGCCCGGCGAGGCCGTTGGCATCATCGGGCCAAACGGGGCGGGCAAGACATCTCTGTTCAATCTCATCACCGGGACGCTGAAGGCCGATGGTGGGCGGATTGACTTTACCGGCAACAACGTGACCGCCGCTTCGGCGGCGGCGCGCTGTAAGATGGGCATCGCGAGGTCGTTCCAGATCCCGCAGCCCTTCGGCGGCATGACGGTGTTTGAGAACGCGCTCGTTGGCGCCACGCAGGGCGCCGGTCTCTCGGGGCACGAGGCCGAGGACCACGCGCTCGCCGTCCTCGAAGAAACCGGGCTTCTGCCGAAAGCCAACTCACGCGCAAGTACGTTGACGCTGCTGGAACGTAAGCGGCTGGAACTGACCCGCGCGCTCGCCGCCAAACCCAAACTCTTGCTGCTCGACGAGATCGCCGGGGGCCTGACCGAAGCCGAATGCCAATCGCTGATCGGCACCATTCAGGCGATCCACAAACGCGGGACCACGATCATCTGGATCGAACATGTCGTCCACGCGCTCCTCGCCGTGGTCGAGCGCCTGATTGTCATCGACTTCGGCAAAAAGATCGCCGAGGGCGCACCAAAGGCCATCATGGAGAGCCCCGAGGTGAAGGAAATCTACCTGGGCGTCGATCCCGATGCCTGAGCCAGTGCTGAAACTCCACGGCCTCGACGCCCATTACGGGGATTTCCAGGCCCTCTACGGGCTCGACTTGTCGTTGGCCGAGGGTGAGGTCGTGGCGGTGATTGGCGCCAACGGTGCGGGCAAGACCACGCTGATGCGCTCCATTTCCGGCCTCCTGCCGAACCGCGCCGACGCCGTCACCTATCGCGGCCAGCCCATCGGTGCATTGCGGGCCGATCAGGTCGCGGCCCTCGGCATCGCGCTGGTGCCCGAGGGGCGGCAGCTTTTCCCATCGCTCTCGGTCGAGGAAAACCTGCTCATCGGTGGCAAGGTTGGACGCGCGGGGCTGTGGTCCCTTGCAAAGGTCTACGATCTCTTCCCGATCCTGGCAGAGCGCCGCCATCAGGCCTCGACCTCACTCTCCGGCGGCCAGCAACAGATGGTGGCCATTGGCCGCGCGCTGATGGCCAATCCCGACCTCATCCTCTTCGACGAGATCTCGCTCGGCCTCGCCCCCGTCATCATCCGCCAGATCTACGAGGCGCTTCCGGGGATCGTGGGCGAGGGAATGACGGCGATGATCGTCGAGCAGGACATCACCAAGGCGCTGTCAGTGTCGTCGCGCGTGTTCTGCCTGATGGAGGGGCGCATCGCGCTTGAGGGCCGGACGGCGGACGTGACGCATGATCAGATCACCGCCGCCTATTTCGGAGTGGACGCATGATCGAATGGGTGGGCGCGGTGGTGCAGGGGGTCCTTCTGGGCGGCCTCTACGCGCTCTTTGCCGCCGGGTTGTCGCTCATCTTTGGCGTGATGCGGCTTGTCAATATCGCGCATGGCGATCTGATCATCCTCGCCGCCTATATGGGCCTCTCGACCACCATCCTCCTTGGCGTCCACCCCTTCGTGGCCCTGATCGTTGTGATCCCTGCCATGGCGCTTTTGGGCTACGTGCTGCAACGCGGGCTTTTGAACCAGACACTCGGCTCCGACATCCTGCCACCGCTTTTGGTGACATTTGGCCTGTCAGTGATCATCCAGAATGCGCTTTTGGAGACCTATACCGCAGACCCACGCAAGCTCAGCGGCGGCGCGATTGAAACCGCCAGCATTGATGTGGGCGGCATCGGCATCGGGCTTTTGCCACTCTTGACCTTTGGGATCGCGGTCGTGGTGATCGCAGGGCTGCAGTTCATCTTCTACCGCACCTCGCTCGGTCGCGGGTTCCGGGCCGTCAGCGACAATCAGGACATCGCCCAACTCATGGGCCTCAACAAAGCCCACGTCTTCGGGCTTGCCATGGCGCTGGCGCTCGCCGTGGTGGGGATCGCCGGGATCCTTTTGGGGATGCGGACAAGCTTTGATCCCGCCATCGGAGGCGGGCGGCTGATCTTCGGCTTCGAGGCGGTGATCATCGGCGGCTTGGGTAACCTTTGGGGCACGCTGGCGGGGGGTGTGATCCTTGGGGTCGCGCAGACCCTTGGCGGCAAGATCGACCCGGGCTTTCAGGTCCTCGCCGGCCACATCGCCTTCCTGATCGTCCTCGCCATCCGCCCCAACGGCCTGTTTCCGAGGGTGGAGCATTGAGCGCGCCAACCGTCACCCGCTCGACCTCCGCCTCGCGCGTGGCGATGCTGATCGGGGCGGTCGCGCTGGTCGTGCTCGCTGCTGCGCCCTGGTGGGCCGGTCGCGCGGATCTGCGGCTCATGGGCGAGATCTACCTCTATCTCTCGCTCGCGTGCCTGTGGAACCTGATGGCAGGCTACGCGGGTCTCGTCTCGGTCGGCCAGCAGGCCTTCGTGGGGTTCGGTGGCTATATGCTCTTTGCACTCACGGTCTTCGGCGGGCTGCATCCCGTGGCGGCGATCCTCGTGGGCGGCGTGCTGGCCGCGATCCTGTCGATCCCCATCGCCACGCTGATCTTCCGCTTGAAAGGCGCATACTTCGCCATCGGTACATGGGTGGTGGCCGAAGTGTTCCGATTAAGCTTTGCCCAGATCCAGGCGCTGGGCGGTGGCTCCGGCTCCTCGTTGCCCGTGGCAGTTGTGCGCCAGCTTGGCGGGCGCTCGGCGCGCGAGGCGAACAGCTATTGGCTCGCCCTCGGCGCGGCGGTGGTGATCCTGCTGGCGGTCTATTTCTTCCTGCGCTCCCGCCGCGGCCTCGCCCTCACTGCGATCCGCGATAGCGAGACGGCGGCCAGCGGGCTGGGCATCGACATTTGGCGCACCAAGCTCGAGGTCTATGTGGTGACCTCGGCCTTTACCGCGGTCATTGGCGGGCTGATCTTCCTCCAAAAGCTTCGCATCTCGCCCGACGCCGCGTTCTCGGTGAACGATTGGACGGCCTTCGTGATCTTCATCGTCGTCATCGGCGGGATCGGCACGCTGGAGGGCCCGATCATCGGAACGCTTCTGTTCTTTGCCCTGCGCGAAGTGCTTGCCGATTACGGCACGATATACCTCCTCGTTCTTGGCGTCGTCGCCATCGTCGTGATGCTGAAGGCGCCCAAGGGCGTCTGGGGCCTGATCCGCGACCGCTATGACCTCGAGCTGTTCCCGCTCAGCTACCGCGTGAAGACAAAGGACTGACCCATGGCCAAGCGGCAGAAAACCATCATCACCTGCGCGGTTACCGGGGCGATCCATACGCCCACGATGTCGGACGCGCTGCCCTACACCTATGACGATATTGCGCGCCAGGCGGTCGAGGCCGCCGAGGCAGGCGCCTCGATCCTGCATCTTCATGCCAGGAACCCCGACACCGGCGCCCCCTCTGTCGACCCCGCCGATTTCGCGCCCTTCCTGCCGCGGATCAAGCAGGCCACCGATGCAGTGGTGAACATTTCCACCGGCGGATCGCTGACACTCAGCATTCAGGATCGGATCAAACCCGCGGCAACGTTTAGTGCCGAGATGTGTTCGATGAATATGGGCTCGATGAACTTTGCGTTCCATCCGCTGGCCAGCCGATACGACAGTTGGAAGTTCGATTGGGAACGCGACTATGTCGCCAACTCAAAGGGCAATATCTTCCGCAACACCTTTGAGGATATCGAAGAGGCTGCCACCACGCTCGCGCCCCACGCCATCAAGTTCGAACATGAATGCTATGACGTGGGCCACCTCTATAACCTCAAGTTCTGCATGGATACCGGGCTCTTCAAAGCGCCGATTTTCATCCAGTTTGTGATGGGCATCCTCGGCGGCATCGGGGCGGACGTTGAAAACCTCGTGTTCATGAAGAAAACCGCCGACAAGCTTTTCGGCGACAGCTACCGCTGGTCGGTCCTTGCGGCAGGCAACGCGCAAATGCCGCTCGCCTCGACCGCCAGCCAGATGGGCGGCAATGTACGCGTCGGGCTGGAAGACAGCCTGTTCATTTCTAGGGGCCAACTGGCGGCGTCCAATGCCCAGCAGGTCGCCAAGATCCGGCGGATCGTCGAGGATCTGGGATCTGACGTTGCCACGCCAGAAGAAGCGCGCGAGATATTGGATTTGAAGGGTGGAGACCGGGTGAACTTCTGATGAATGTCTTATGGATCATGGCCGATCAACTGCGGTGGGATTACCTCAGCTGTTACGGCGCCAAGCATATCGAAACACCCAACCTCGACCGGCTTGCGGCCAAGGGCATGCGGTTCAATCGCGCCTACGTGCAATCCCCGATCTGCGGGCCAAGCCGCATGAGCTTCTATACGGGCCGCTACGTGCGCAGCCACGGTGCGACATGGAACGGTTTCCCCCTGCGCGTGGGTGAGCCGACCCTGGGCGACCACCTGCGCGAGATCGGGGTCACCAGCACGCTGGTGGGTAAGACCCATATGCGCGCCGATGAAGAGGGGATGAAACGGCTGGGGATCGAGCCCGAAAGCACCATCGGTGCGCTCGTCAGCGAATGTGGGTTCGAGGTGTTCGTGCGCGACGATGGTACCAACGCCGCCACAGATGTGAACCGCCATGCCGAGGACTATGAGCAATACCTGCGCGATCACGGCATGGAAGGCGACACCCCGTGGGAGGAATGGGCCAACACCGCCATCGACCCGGATGGCCAGAAGAAATCGGGCTGGTTGCTTGAGACGGCGCCCTTGCCTGCGCGGGTGCCCAAAGAGCATTCCGAGACCGCCTGGCTCACCACCCGCGGGATCGAGTTTATCGAAGGGCAGGGCGGCGCACCCTGGCTCTGCCACCTAAGCTATATCAAGCCGCATTGGCCGTACCTTGCGCCTGCGCCCTATAACGACATGTACGCGGCAAGCGATGTGCCACCGGTCAATCGCCGCGACGGAGAACATCAGCATCCCCTGATGCAAACCTGGGCCGAGACGCGGATCTGCAAGAGTTTCGCCCGCAACAACGTGCGCGACATCGTGGCCCCGGTGTACATGGGGCTGATCAAGGAACTTGATGACAACATGGGCCGGCTCTTCGACTATCTCGAAGAGAGCGGGCGCATGGACGACACGATGATCGTCTTCTGCTCGGACCACGGCGACAACATGGGCGATCATTGGCTGGGTGAGAAGGACCTGTTCTATGATTGCTCGGCCCGAATCCCGCTGATCGTTTACGACCCGCGCGCCGCAGCGGACGCAACACGCGGCTCCAGTTCGGATGCTCTGATCGAAGGGATCGACCTGGCGCCGACGTTCCAGGAATTCTTCGGCGGGCCCGCGAAACCACATGTCTACGAGGGGCGTTCGCTTGACCCCTTGCTGCACGGCGTGACCGCCGACTGGCGTGACCACTGTATCTCGGAATACGACTACTCCACACGCGATGCGCGCCGCGCGATCAACGTCGATCAAAGCGACGCGCGGCTGGTGATGGTCTTTGATGGGCGCTGGAAATACGTCCATGTCGAGACGATGCGCCCGATGCTCTTCGATCTGGAAACCGACCCGGACGAATTGCACGATCTTGGCGATCACCCCGATCACCAGGACCAGGTTGCTCGCCTGAAGGCCCTGCACTTCGACTGGGCGCGCCAGCACCACACCCGGATCACGCGAACACCTGCCGTTATCGAAAAAATGACGGATTCGCGCGAACCTGAGGGCATCTACATCGCCTATTGGGATCAAGAGGAGTTGGAGACGGACGGTCTGAAAATGCCGCCGCACATCCCCTGACGCGATCCGCCGCAAAAGACAGAACCGCCCGGGTGCGGAGAGAAAGGGAGGACGCCAGCCATGGCAGAGATCACAACCGATGTGCTGATCATCGGAACGGGCCCCGCCGGGTCGGCCACCGCGGCGCTGCTGGCAAGCTACGGTGTCGAGAACATGGTGGTGAACCAGTATCGCTGGCTTGCCAACACACCCCGCGCCCACATCACCAACCAACGCACGATGGAGGTTCTCCGCGATCTCGGTCCGGAGGTTGAGGCCGAGGCCTACCTGCACGCAACCGAGCAGGACCTGATGGGCGAGAACGTCTTTTGCGAAAGCCTGGCGGGGGAAGAGATCGGGCGCATGAAAAGCTGGGGCAAGCACCCGCTCTCGCGCGCCGAACATCAGATGGCCTCGCCCACCTTCATGAACGACCTGCCCCAAACTTTCATGGAGCCGATCCTCTATTCGACCGCCTGCAAGCGCGGGTCGCAAGGCCGGATGTCCACCGAATATCTCAGCCATGTTCAGGACGCCGAGGCTGTCACTACCACGCTGCGCGACCGCCTGTCGGGCCGCGAATTCGAAGTGCGCTCAAAATACATGATCGGAGCTGATGGCGGGAACAGCCTCGTGGCCGAGCACATCGATACGTCCATCGAAGGAAAGATGGGTGTGGGCGGCTCGATGAACATCCTCTTCAAGGCCGATCTGTCGAAATACGTCGCCCACCGCCCCTCGGTCCTCTACTGGGTCATGCAGCCCGGCGCCGATGTGGGCGGGATCGGCATGGGGCTTGTCCGGATGATCCGGCCCTGGAACGAATGGCTGATCGTCTGGGGCTATGACATCAACGAGCCCGCACCTGAAGTTGACGAGGCGTTTGCCACCGGCGTCGCACGACAATTGGTGGGCGATCCGGAGCTGGAGATCGAACTGCTCTCCGCCAACACCTGGACCGTCAACGATGCCTACGCCACGCGCCTTCAGAACGGACGCGTGTTCATCATGGGCGACGCCGCGCACCGGCACCCGCCGTCGAACGGGTTGGGTTCGAATACCTCAATTCAGGATGGCTTCAACCTTGCGTGGAAGCTTGCGGCGGTGCTGAAGGGGCAGGCGGGTGCGGCGCTGCTCGACAGCTACACGGCGGAACGCGCGCCGGTCGCCAAGCAGATCGTCACCCGCGCAAACCAGTCGATTGGCGAGTTCGGCCCGATCTTTGAGGCGCTTGGGATGACCGGCGGCACCGATATCGACAAGATCAAGGCCAGCATGGATGCACGCTGCAACCCGGGCGAGGCCAGCGAGAAACAGCGCGCCGCCCTGCGCGAGGCGATTGCTTTTAAGAAGTACGAATTCGATGCGCATGGGGTCGAGATGAACCAGCGCTACCGCTCGGATGCGGTTCTGACGGACGGCCAGGTCGAACCGAACTTTGAGCGGGACGCAGAGCTTCACTATCAGCCCACCACATGGCCGGGCGCGCGGCTGCCGCATGTCTGGGTCTTTGATCACGACAGCGGCGCGCAGGTCTCCACACTGGATCTCTGCGGCCGCGGGGCCTTCACTGTGCTCACTGGGATCGGGGGCGAGCCATGGCTCGAGGCGGCAGAGGCCGAGGCGGCGGAGCGCGGGCTCGCCATCCGGGCGCATCTGATCGGGCCGCGTCAGGCGCTGGTCGACCATACGGGCGATTGGGCGCGGGCAAGCGAGATCGAGGATACCGGCTGTCTTCTCGTCCGTCCCGACCATCACGTGGCTTGGCGCGCGCCGACGATGCCCAGCGATCCGCGGGCCGAGCTTGCCCGCGCGCTTGACCACATCCTCGCCAAGGCCTGATCGCTTAAGGATCTTGGGGCTCCAGCGCTTGGTCCTGATGCGCGTCGCGCAGCACGTTTTTTTGCACCTTGCCCATCGTGTTGCGGGGCAGCGCGTCTAGGATCGTGTACGTCCGCGGATGTTTGAACCGCGCAAGCTTGTCACGCACGATCGCTGAGATGTGGTCGATCTCCGGGGCCTTGGGCGACACGACCAACGCGGCAATGATCGCCTCGCCAAAATCGGCATCCGGTATCCCGAACACCGCAGATTCGACGACGCCATCGATGTCGTTCAGGACGTCCTCAATCTCTTTGGGATAGACATTGTAGCCGCCCGTGATGATCAGGTCTTTCGACCGCCCGACGATAGAGAGATAGCCATCCTCGCTCACAATCCCCAAATCGCCGGTGATGAAGAACCCGTTCGCGCGCAACTCTGCCGCCGTCTTCTCAGGCATCTGCCAATAGCCCTTGAACACGTTCGGCCCGCGCACCTCGATCATCCCGACCTCGCCCTGCGGGATCTCGGCGCCCGTCTCCGGGTTCGTGACCCGCACCTCAACTCCGGGCAGGGGATGCCCGACCGTCCCGGCCCGCCGTTCGCCGGTATATGGGTTCGAGGTGATCATGTTCGTCTCGGTCATCCCGTAGCGTTCGAGGATGTGGTGCCCTGTCCGCTCGGTGAAGGCGATATGTGTCTCGGCCAAAAGGGGCGCGCTGCCAGAGATAAACAGGCGCATCTCGCGCACCCTGTCCGCATCCAGACGGGGGTCTGCCAGCATGCGCGTGTAAAACGTCGGCACGCCCATCAGCGTTGTGGCCCCGGGCATGGCGGCAAAGATCGCGTCAAGATCGAAGGCGGGCATGAAATGCACCCGCGCCCCGGCAAGAAGCGACGTGTTGAGCGCCACGAAAAGCCCATGGGTGTGAAAGATCGGCAGGGCGTGGATCAGAGTATCGTCAGAGGTGATTTGCCAAAGATCGCAAAGCGCGCGCGCATTCGACAACAGGTTGTCATGCGTCATCATCGCGCCCTTGCTGCGCCCGGTCGTGCCGGACGTGTAAAGCAGGGCGGCCAGATCATCCGGCCCGCGCGGTACGCTTTCAAAGTTCGCCGGGTAATCCGCAAGCCCTTCGGTCAGCGCCCCTGAATTGTCCGCATTCAGCGTCAGCACCGTCGCCCCGCCGGCGACCACCTCGATCACCGCGCCTTTGGCGGCATCGCAGACGATCACGCGCGGCGCGGCGTCTGACACAAAGTAGTCCACCTCGTCTTGCGTGTAGGCGGTGTTGAGCGGCAAAAACACCGCCCCAGCCCGAACTGTCGCGATATAGAGAGCGACCATGCCAACGGATTTCTGCGCCTGCACCACCACCCGGTCGCCGGGGCCCACGCCGGCGGCAACAAGCCTGTGGGCCATGCGTGCAGACATCTCATTAAAGTCGCGAAAGCTGATATCCGGCTGTCCGTCCTGTTTCAAAAAACAGGCATCGCTCTGCGCGCGCGGCGCGATGAGCGCGTCGTAAAGGTGGTTGGTCATGCTGGTGTGCGTTTCTTCTTTGTTGAGGCTGCTCTTTGGGCTTTGAACGTCGGCGATTGGCAGACCTCGCCGTCCTGGACATATTTTTCGTGGTTTTGCTCGATCAAAGACAGATCGTACTGATAGTTCACCATGGCGCCCATCGATTGCTCAATGCCTTTCTGGCTCAGATCGGCATCCGCGTGCACCGCGTGAACCTGCGCGCCATTGCCCAAGTGAAAGCGTGCCACAGGATCGAACGGTCGCCCCGCCGGGTCCTTGGCCGTCAAGAGGTAGTCACAGGCAAGCGCGCGCACCGTATCCGCCGCAGGCCGCTCTTCTAAAAGAGACGCGTATTCAGGGCGATCGTTTTGTGCATTCATCCATTGGGTGAGCTTGGGGATGGGTGACAGGGTGACGAAGTACTCAAGCTGCGGCAGCTCTTGGTGCAGCTCGGCGGCAACCTGCTTGATCAGAAGGTTCCCGAATGAGATCCCCGCCAGCCCGGCCTGGCAATTCGAGATGGAATAGAACACCGCCACCTTCGTGTCCTGCGCGTCCCGATGGGCCCGGTGCCGCGACAAGACGTGATGGATCGAGTTCGGCACCTTCATCGTCAGCGCGACTTCGACAAAGATCAGCGGCTCGTCCGGCATGCTGGGATGGAAGAACGCGAAGCAACGCCGATCCTCGGGGTACAGCCTGCGACGCAGATCATCCCAGCCGCGTATCTCGTGGACGGCTTCGTATTCGAGGATCTTCTCGAGGATGCTGGCCGGTGTCTCCCAACTGATCTGGCGCATCACCAGGAACCCGCGGTTGAACCAGCTGCGCAAGAGGTGCTGAAAGTCGAGATCGGTGCGCGCCAGGTCAGGGTCATCCTTGACCGCCGCGATCAGATCCTTGCGCATGTTGACCAGTGCCTGCGTTGCCCCCGGGGCCTGGTTCAGGCGGCGCAACAGCTCTTGCCGCCGTGGCTCGGCCTGCCCGCCAATCTGCCGATAGTGCCGGGCATCCTGAGTAGACTCATATTGATCAATGGCTTGCCGCAAAGACCTGATGTCGATCTCGAGCCCGTCATTGAGAAATCGAAAGAAGGCCCGCTGCTGGGCGGTGTCCATCGCTGCGTAACGGTCAAGGATGCTTTGCGCCAGGGCGATGCCCGACACCTCGCCCTGCACATCAAGAAGCGACAGACACATGTCGTCGATGGATCGGTCATCGGTGGCGCTTGGTCCGGTGCTGCGCCGCTCAAACAGCGTCTGCAGCATATCGCCGAGATAGCTTCTGCGTACCATGTAACTCTCTACTCCAGGGACACATCCTGTGCCGAAAATCGCACCGTCAGGCTCAGGCCGCCTTCGTTGATCAGCCAGCGCCGCAATACAAAACTACGCGCGCCCCGCGCATGCATGGGATCGTTCTCTGCCAGCTTTTTCGCCGCCTCAAGACTCTCGGCGCGGTAGATGATCAGGCCCGACCCTTCCATCATCTCACCCGTTTCGTCCGAGATCGGCCCGGCCAGAAACAGGCGGCCTGCAGCCTCTTGCTCGGCCTGATAGGCGAGGTGATCGGGCAGGGTTTCCTTCACCGCCGCGGGATCGCCGGCAGGTGTCGACTGCACCATGTAAAGCTCAAAGGCCAGCGCACCGCGGGACTTGGCTTCGGATTTGTAGTCATTCCAGCGAGGCATTCAGATCTCCGAATTTTCGCATCCAATAATATCGATTTTATTTGACTTGGGAAAATATTATCGCCAAAATTGACATCAATCAACAGGGAGAGTTCCATGCGATTGCTCGTCGGACGTGCCGAAGCGGCCCAATGCGTCTTTTCGGTAGAGGGAGAGGCGGCGACAAATCTCACGGCGGCCTTGCCCGAGGTTGGCTCTGACCTGTCGGCGCTGGTCGGTTCGGACGCCTTGATGGAGCGGGCGCGCGCGGTCGCCGGGGCAGGGCCCACCATCCCCGTCTCGTCGATCACCCCCGCACTGCCCATCGCCCGCCCCGGCGCGATCCTCTGCCTGGGTCTGAATTATGTCGAGCACATCAAAGAGGGCGGCTACGACATCCCCGATTACCCGGCGATGTTCATTCGCACGACGAATTCGATCATGGCCGCAGGTGCGCCGATGGTGCGCCCCGAATGCTCGGAAACGCTCGACTACGAGGCCGAGATGATGATCATCGTCGGCAAGGGCGGACGCCACATTCCCGAAGCCACCGCCCTTGATCATGTCTTTGGCTACACCGTCTTCAATGACGGCTCGGTGCGTGAGTATCAGCGCAAGACACACCAGTGGACGCCGGGCAAGAACTTCGACAGCACAGGTGCGATTGGTCCCTATGTCGTCACGCCCGACGCACTGCCCGAAGGCGGCAAGGGCCTGAAGATCGAAAGCCGTGTCGGTGACGAGATCCTGCAATCCTCGAACACCTCGAACATGATCTGGGGGGTCGCACAGACCATCGCGATCATGTCGCAATTCACCACGCTGGAGCCCGGCGATCACATCGCGCTTGGCACGCCGCCGGGTGTGGGGCACGCAAAGAAGCCCAACCCCCGCTGGCTGCGGCCCGGCGAAACGGTTGAGGTCGAGATCGAGGGGATCGGGATCTGCGCGTCACCCGTGATCGACGAGGCACCCGCAGCGGAACGCACGGCGGCCGAGTGATGGAAGACGCGGCAAGCACCATCGATCCCGCACGCGCGACGGCGCAACAGGCGGTGCGCGATCTGCGCGACCGCGTGGCACGCCTTGGGGACGGCGAAATCGACCTGATCCTGCGCGATGCCCGGTCCCACTATGCCTGGCGCGACACGCCGATTTCCGACGACGTTCTGCACATGCTCTTCGACATCACGATCCAGGGCCCGACCAGCATGAACACCTGCCCGGCGCGGTTCGTGTTCGTCAAAAGCGCCGATGCCAAGGATCGGCTCGCCAAAGCGCTCAAGCCCAAGAACGTGGAAAAGATGCGCGCCGCGCCGATGACCGCAATCATCGCCTGGGATCCTGAGTTCTGGCAAAAGCTCGACTTCCTCTTCCCGCACGAAGACCGAAAGCCAATGTTTGCGGGTAAGGATCAGCATATCCATGACACCGCCTTCCGGAACTCCACGCTGCAAGGGGCCTATTTCATGGTCGCCGCCCGGGCGCTTGGGCTGGATGTGGGCGCAATGTCGGGCTTCTCGAACCAGATCGTGGACGAAGAGTTCTTTGCCGATAGCGGATGGAAATCGAATTTCCTGTGCAACTTCGGCTACGCGGACGAAACCGCGCTTTTCCCGAAACTGCCGCGCTTTGCCTTCGATGATGTGTGTGAGGTGATCTGAGCCATGGCGATCCGGCAAAAGACCACTATCACCCAGAAGCTTACCGGCACAGGTACCAGCCATTCGCGCAGCGAAACGCATGTGCGCGACCTTGTGCAGGTGATTGACGAGCCGACCGAACGCGGTGGCACCAACGAAGGCGCCGCACCGACCGAGACGGCGTTTTCGGCGCTCATCGGCTGCACCAACGTGATCGGCAACAAATGCGCCGACAAGCTTGGCGTCGATATCGGCCATCTCGATTTCGCCATGGAGGTCGACTTTGACCGCCGCGGCGTTTTGCTGATGGAAGAGGTGGAGGTTCCGTTCAAGGCGATCCGGCTCACGGTGACCTCGGATGGCAGTCTGTCGGAGGAACAGCTGCAACGCGTGGGGGACGAGACGGCCAAGTACTGTCCGATTGCAAAACTATACGAAAACGCGGGAACGGAACTGACGGTGACCTGGGTGAAAGCCTGAACATTCACGCAAACGTATCTTAGGGAGGAATGACATGATCAACTTGAAATCAACTGTTTACGGCGTTGCGCTTGCGACGCTGGTGGCGGTTCCAGCCGCTGCGACCGAGACGATCAAGGCGGTCGTCATCGACGGCTACCCGGCGCGCGCGCTCTGGGTGCAGGAGTTCACCAACTTCTTCATCCCCGAGGTCGACAAGCGCCTCGCCGAGAGCGGCAATTACGAGATGGAATGGCAGGAAAGCTATGGTGGCTCCATCGTGAAGCCGAAAGGCGTGCTCGAAGGGATCGAGCTTGGCCTCGGCGATATCGGCATCGTGACGACGATCTTCCACAACTCGAAGCTGCCGAGCCAGGCAATCTCGGCCGTGACGCCGATGATCGCGCCAGACGCACGGGCGGTGGCCCAGGCGGTTGACGAGATCGCCAAGGAATTCCCGACGATGCAGAACGAGTTCGCGGCCCAGAACCAGGTCTACCTGGCCACGGGCGTCGTGCTCGACACCTATCAGATCTTTTCGAAGACGCCGGTGAATTCGCTGGCTGATCTTGAAGGCAAAAAGATCGCCGGTGCAGGGATGAACCTGCGCTACTTGGAAGGCATCAAAGGGACTGCGGGCGTGCGGGGCGGTCTGACCGACTTCTACAACATGGTTCAGACGGGCCTTGTCGATGCCGCGATGCTTTGGCCTGAGTCCGCAGCGACCTTCAAGATCGCCGAAGTCGCGCCCTACATGATCAAGGCGGACCTTGGTGCGGTGAATTCAAAGACGATCACCGTGAACAAGGACTACTGGGATGGTCTGCCCGACGAGGTGAAGGGCGTCCTGGAAGAGGTCGCCGTGCTTTACCGCGATCACGTCGCTGGTATCGCGATGGATCGCGCCCAGGCCAGCCGCGACGCCTTCGTCGCCGGTGGTGGCACGATTGTAGAGATGGATCCTGCCGAGCGTGAAGCCTGGGCCATGGCCATGCCGAACATCGCGCAGGAATGGGCCACGAACCTCGATGCCAAGGGCGAGCCCGGCAGCGAGATGCTGAACGCCTATCTCGGCAAGCTCGAAGAAGCGGGATACACGCCATTGCGCGACTGGGCCGCGCCAGCGACGAACTGAGATCCACTCGGGGGCGTCGGACGTGATCCGAACCTTTGACAAAATTGCCAGCGGCGTCGCCCAGGCGGCCAACGCCGCTGGCACCCTCATCATCATCCTGATGATCCTGATGGTGAATTACGAGATCGTTGCACGCGGTCTCTTCAACCAGCCGTTCCGTGGGACATATGAGGTTGTGCAGTTCTCGCTGGTGATGATCGTCTTTCTACAACTGCCAGACGTGATCCGCGCCGGGCGGCTCACACGCTCAGACGGGTTGCTCGGCATGATCACCCGCCGCAACCGCGGGGCAGGGCGCACGCTCTCGCGGCTGATAGACGGGTTCTCAATGACCTTCATGCTGATCGTGGCCTACGCGATCTGGCCGGAATTCCTCGATATGTGGGAAACGCAGGACTTCTTTGGTGTGCCGGGCGTGTTCACCGCACCTTGGTGGCCGATCAAGCTAGCGATTTTCCTGTCCTCTTGCCTCTGCGCGATCCATTTCGCACTGCGGATCATCCTGCGCCCGTATGAGCCCGCAGGGACGGACGCCCACGGAGAGGACGCCGCCTGATGGACCCCGTCACTATCGGTCTGGTTTCGATCGTGGCCATCGTCGTGCTAATCTGGCTCGGCGTCTACATCCCCATTGCGCTTGGCATGGTCTCGTTCCTCGCGATCTGGATCATGCGGGGCAATGTCGATCTCTCCTTTGCGCTGACCAAGATCGCCATCGGCGACAGCCCGATGGAATACACATTCGCGACAATTCCACTGTTCGTCTTCATGGGGCTCATCGTCTCCAAGGCGGGGCTGGGGCAGGACATCTACACGGTGCTGAACCAGGGCTGCCGCCGGATCACGGGCGGCATCGGCATGGCCACAGTCGGAGCCAATGCAGTTTTTGCGGCTGTGACTGGATCATCCATCGCCAGCGCCTCGGTATTCTCAAAGATGTCGGTGCCGGCGATGCTCAGCCACGACTACAACCCGCGCTTCGCCGTTGGCGTCGTTGCGGGATCGAGCGTGCTTGGCATGATCATCCCGCCCTCGGCGATGCTGATCATCTATTCCGCTGTCGCCGAGCAAAGCGTGGGCGAGATGTTTCTGGCCGGCGTGATCCCCGGCCTCCTCCTCGCCGCGGCTTACGTTGTCGCGATCTGGATCATGGGTCGGGTCACACCGAAATTCGTGGGCGGCACGACCGTCGAGGATATCGAACTGATGGGCTGGGGCGAAATCGCCGGGAAAACCATCCCGATCATCGCCCTGATCATTGTCGTGCTCGGCGGGATTTATACCGGCTGGACAACACCGGTTGAGGCGGGCGCCGCAGGCTCTCTGCTCGGCGCGCTGATCGCCATTGCGCGCGGCAAGGTGAACCTCAAAAGCTTCTGGGAGACGGTGCTGGAAACCGGGCACATCACCGCCGCGCTCCTCTTCCTGATCACGGCTGCGTCGATGTATGCCCGCATGCTCGGCATCGCCGGGCTGCCAAACGAGCTGCAGTCCATTCTGGCCGAGAACAACTTTAGCTTCTTCTGGATCATGACGCTGATGGTCGTGCTGATGCTGTTTCTCGGCACGATCCTCGATACCGCGTCGATCATCCTGATCGTCGTCCCGCTATTCCTCGGCCTCATCGAGAGCATGGGCCTTAGCCTCGTCTGGTTTGGCATCGTCGCCGTTGTTGCCGCCGAGATCGGGCTTCTCACGCCGCCGCTTGGGCTCAGTTGCTTTGTCATCAAGGCCACGCTTGACGACGACCGCATCAAACTCAAGGATGTGTTCCTCGGCGCGCTGCCCTTCGCCTTTGTGATGCTGCTCGTGCTCATCGTGCTGATCCGCTACCCGGTGCTCAGCCTCGCCCTGATCTAACAACAAGGACCCGTAGCCCATGCGCAACGTGACCAAAGACAATATCACCGATGTTTTCATGGGGTATCTCGGCGATGACGTGAACCCGCGCCTGCGCGAAGTGATGGGAAGCCTCGTGCGCCATCTCCACGACTTCGCCAAAGAGGTGAACCTCACCCATGAAGAGTGGAACACCGGAATCGCCTTTCTCGAACGCGCCGGCGAAATCTCGGATGCCGAACGGCACGAGTTCGTGCTGCTTTCGGACGTGCTGGGCCTGTCGTCGCTGGTGGACATGATCAATTCCACGCCCGAGGGCACGTCGTCCTCGGTCCTGGGCCCGTTCCACATCTCGGGCTCACCGCCGCTGCCCGTGGGTGCGGACATGCGGCGCCACTATCCCGAGCCGCTGTTGCTGGTTGAAGGGGTGGTGAAGGATACCGCCGGGAACCCGATCCCCGGTGCCACTCTGGATATCTGGCAAACCGCGCCCAACGGTCTGTATTCCAGCCAGGATGCCGAGCAGGACACCTATTCCTTCCACGGCTTGCAAACGGTTGGCGATGATGGGCGCTACGCCTTCACCACTGTGCGCCCGGTGGAATACACGGTGCCATCGGACGGGCCGGTGGGTGACATCCTGCGGGCCTGTGGCCGCCACCCGTGGCGCCCGTCCCACCTGCACTTCATCGCCGAGGCCGAAGGCTTTCGCCCGCTCGTCACCGAAGTGTTCCCCGAGGGCGACCCCTACCTTGATCAGGACACGGTCTTTGGCGTGCGCGATGATCTTGTGATGCAATATGAAGACATGCCGGCAGGCAGCTTCCCTGACAGCGGGTTCGAGCTGTCCGGAAAAGTGCCGGATGCCTATCTGAAGGTTGCCTTCGACCTCACGCTTGTGCCGAAGGCGTCCACCTAGAGATTGGCGGCCTCGCCAACCAAGCCGGACAGATAGGCACCGGTCAGCGTGTAGTGGCTCATCAACCGCTCGCTCGCCAGATCGGCATCGCGCGCGACGGCGGCGTCGAGGATGCCGGTATGCTCTTCGTTCACGTCGCGGTCCTGATAGTTCAACCCGCTGCCTGCAAGATACCGGTAGCGGATGTTCAGGTCATAGAGCTGCGAGCAGAATTGCAGCAAGATGGGCGACGGTGCCTCGGACAAGAGCGTCATGTGGAACACCTTGTGCAGGTCTTCAAACGCCGCAAGCCCGGTCGCCTTGGCGCGCTGCATCCGGTGATGGGCAAGAACAATGTTCTCTTCCCACTCTTGCGTGGCATGCGCGATGCTCTGGCGCAGGGCCACGTCTTCCAGCGTGCAACGCAGCAGCAGAATCTCCTTGAAATTCCGCACGCTCACTTCGGCGGTGCGAAAGCCGCGTTGGTCAATCCGATCGACAAGCTTGTCCGAGGTGAGCAGGCTCAGTGCCTCGCGGATCGGCGACGCGCCCGTGTCCAGACGTTTGCGCAGAACCTCGATCTTCAGCTTTTCACCCGGTCTCAGATCGCCGGTAACGATCATATGGCGCAGGCGGCGATAGGCGCGCTGGGTCGCAGAGCCGTCTTCGGTCGACAGATCGAGCGCATTCATGAAATCCTGGCCTCCTGCGGAAAATATCGATTATTTGCCATTTAGTGTCAAATCTGCGCTTATCCAGAGGTGAGGCGGACGCGTGCCCCACAGGCGACGCGAAACAGGGCAGGGCGCAAGGCGAGGGGAGGTTGCAAACAGATGACCACGGACACCCGGGCGAAGCGCCCGAGCTTTATCCTCTACATCACCGATCAGCATCGCGCCGATTACCTCGGCTGCTATGGCCACCCGCTGCTCAAGACCCCGCACATTGATGCGCTCGCCGGGCAGGGCGTGGCGTTTGACCGGTTCTACGTGGCCAGCCCCGTCTGCATGCCCAACCGTGCCAGTCTCATGACCGGCCGGATGCCGGCCAATCACGGGGTGCGCATGAACGGCATCCCGCTATCCCAGCGCAACGTGACCTTTGTCGAGCTATTGCGCGACGCAGGCTACAAGACCGCGCTCATCGGCAAGAGCCACCTTCAGACGTTCTCGGGCAAGCCCCCGTTGCAAAAGATACCGGAACCGCGCCCAGGCTATCACCGCGCCGAGGGGCCGCTGCGCGAAGCGGTGCGCCACGATCTGCAGACACCGATCTACGCCACCGAAGACCCAGACTTTTGGAGCGGTCCACAGCCCGCTGTGCCGACACCGTTCTACGGCTTTGACCACGTCGAGCTTGTGACCGGTCATGGCGACGGTGTCGGGGGCGACTATACCGCTTGGCTGCGGGCGCATGCGCCGGACGCCGCCGCGCTGATCGGGCCCAAGAACCAGTTGCCCCACGACTATGTCTGCCCGCAGGCCATTCGCACCGCGGTGCCCGAAGAGCTCTACTCTACGACCTATATCGCCGAACGGGCCGAGGCCTGGCTTGCCGGACAGGCCGACGATGACCGCCCATTCTTCCTGATGGTCAGCTGGCCCGATCCCCACCACCCCTTCAACCCCCCCGGGCGCTATTGGGACATGTACGATCCGGCGGATTTTGCGGTGCCCGAGGCGTTCACCCGCAACGACTGGACGCCGCCGCCCCATATTCAGGGCGTGATTGCGGCGCGCGAATGCGGGCAGGCAAACCTGCGCGGTATGGCGGCCATCGGCTGTTCCCCCCGCGAGGCGCAAGAGGCGCAGGCACTGACCTGCGGCATGATCTCGATGATCGACGCTGCCGTGGGGCGCGTTCAGACGGCATTGGAACACGCGGGCCGACAATCCGAGACGGTCAAGCTTTTCACCACCGATCACGGCGATCACCTAGGCGATCATCGATTGCTGTTCAAAGGCCCCGAGCAATACGAAGCCATCACGCGCGTTCCGTTCATTTGGAGCGATCCGGACGGCGCGTCCGGCGCACGCAGCGATCGCCTGGGTCAGACCCACGACATCGGGGCCACCATTCTCGAACGCGCCCGGATCGAACCTGCTTGGGGGATGCAGGGCCTTGATCTCTTCGGGGAAGAGACACGGCCCGCGGCCTTTGTCCAATACTCGCACCAAAAGCCAATGGACGGGCTGGCGGTCCGACCAAACATCCACACGATCCGCGATGCGCGCTATCGTCTGAGCGTCGTTCAGGGGATGGGCTGGGGCGAGCTTTATGATCTGGACGATGACCCTGGAGAATTCGACAATCTATGGGATGACCCCGCGGCGCAGACAATCAAGGCAAAGCTTCTGGAAACGCTCGCTCAGGCAGAGTTGCGCCATATCGATCAGACCCCGATGCCCACCGGGCAGGCCTGACCCCATTGCGCGCGGCCTAGGTCAGCAGCTCTGTGCGGTAGGCCGCCAGCTTGTTTGCATCTGGAACCATGCCCAGACCCGGCGTTAGGGGCACATGAACCTGTCCACCCCCCACGGGGAAGGGGGCTGCCGAAAGGTCCGCTTCGGCATAGTAGGTCGACATATAGAACTCGCAGCCAAGGGTCAGATCCGGGATTGCTGCCATCAGATGCGCGCCCGCCATATGCGCGACCGAGGTCTCGAACATGCAGCCGCCATACACCTCGATCCCGGCCGCGCGGGCAATGGCGGCCACTTCGATACAGCGGCGAATGCCCCCTGACTTCGCGGTCTTAAGCGAAAAGACATCGGCAATCCGCGCTGCCGCGCCGCGAAAGGCATCGCGAGGATCAAAGACGCTTTCATCCGCCATGATCGGAACATCGACCGCACGGGTGATCGCGGCCAGCGCCTCGCGCTCATGCAATTTGACGGGCTGCTCGACGAAATCCGGCCGAAACGCTTCAAGATCGCGTACGGTTCGGATCGCGTCATGGGCCGAGAGGCCCTGATTGTAGTCGATGCGCAGGCGTATGGCGTCGCCATACGTGGTCCGCAGCCGCTCGAGCCGCATCAGGTCAAAGGCATGGTCGGCAAAGCCGGTCTTCAGCTTGTAGATCCGCACGCCATCGTCCCAAAGCTGTGCGATATCCTCGAGATCGGCATCAAAATCCGGGTTGGCCACCGAAAAGCTCAGAGGGATCGTGTCGCGATGTCGCCCGCCTACAAGGTCGGCGATCGGCAGGCCCGTGATCTGCCCGGTCAGGTCCAGCAGGGCACATTCCAGCGCCGCCTTCGCCTCGCTATGGCCCACCAGCAGGCGATCGGCCTGGGTCATCATGGGTTCGACTTGCACGGGGTCTTGGCCGATAACATGCGGGCGTAAGTGGACATGCAGCGCGGCGGCGGCGGCCTCAAGCGTGCCGGTAAAGACAGGCCAGGGCGAGGCTTCGCCCCAGCCGGTGAGGCCAGTATCGGTGACCAGCTCCAGCAGCGCGGCGTTGATCCCCGCGACATCCCCGGACCCGTGCGAATGAACGGCCCGCGCCGGGACCGACACGCAATGCACGCGCATCTCGGTGATGCGGTGCTCGCTCATGGGGCGGTGCGACCGTCATCAATGTCCGTCGGGAACCGGCGCGGCAACAGGGCTGCCTGGAACCACACCAGATAGGAGTAGATCGAGAAAACCGGCCGCCCCGTGGCGCGGCGAATATCGGCGGCGTAGGGCACCATATTGGTGCACTCCAAGAGGATCGCGCCGACGTCGGGATGATCCGCGACGAGCCGCTCGGCCGCCGCAATATTATCGGCCCGCGCCTGCGCAAAATCGATCTCGGCGGCATCGTCTAGAATGCGCTGCGTGAAATGCGAGCCTGCGCCCGTGCCCGCCACCGGCACCGTCGCGTCGAGCCCGGCGGCGGCAAGATGCGCAGGGCTCAGCGTCTCGGACGAGATTGTGAGGATCCCGACCGTCTTACCTGCTGGCAACGTTCGCTGGATCATCGGCGCTTGCAGCAATGACGACGCGGCCACCGGCACCCCAAGCGCTCGCGTCATGTCGTCCTGAAACGGAACCAGAAAGCCGCAATTGGTGGCCACCCCATCGCACCCAAGCGCAACCAACTCACGCCCCGCGTCAATGAAGGCCTCAAGAAGCGGCCCCGCATCCCCGCGCACAACGTTGTCGGGCGTCGCCGACGGCACGACCTTGTATTGTACCGGAAACGGCCATGTCGTTGCGTTGCCGATGTCCCCGGGAATGCGCGGAAAGCGGGTGTTCAGCATCAGAATGCCAAGCGTCGCCCCGTAGACCGTCTTCCCGCCCGAGGTCGCCATCAGCTGTCGTCCCGCGGGGCATATAGATCGGCAAAGGCCAGCCGCACAGCCTCGGTCGCATGGCGGGTGCGGTGCTCGATATGGACGCGCATCGCTTCGGCCGCCGCCGATGCGCCGCCTGCGCGGACCAGCGTCAGGATCGCGCGGTGGCGTTCGATTGTGGTTCGCCCTTCGGCCTGCAATTGGCGCAGGTCGGCGGCGCGCACAAACCGGATCTTGTCATAGATCGTGCGCAGCATGCCCACGAGTTCCGGGTTGCCGGAAAGCGTGCACAGACCGATGTGAAAAGCCTCGTCCAACTCCAGCAAACGCGCCGGATCCGTGCATTGCGCGTACTCTTCGGCGGTCGCATCCAGCGCGGTGTCCAGCGCCACCAGTTCGGCAGGCGCGGCCCTGAGCGCCGCCTGGCGGACGGCCTCACACTCGACGGCGATGCGCGCCTCGTAAAGGTGCATGATCCGCTCGGGCGACAAGGGGCGGCAGAGGAACCCGCGCCCGGCCTGAAACTCAATAAACCCCTCGGCGACAAGGCGGTTCAACGCCTCGCGCAGGGGCGTTCGGCTGGCGCCTAGAGTTCGCGACAATGCGGATTCGTTGATGCGTTCACCGGGTTTGAATTCAAACGCGGCTGCCATGCTGCGCAGCTGCGCGTAAAGCGCGCTGACGGTGTCTTCGAAGTCTGCCGTCGTGGTGTTCACCGGTCGGGGCCTTTCGTCGTGCCGACCGACCATATCGCAGGTCTTGCAAGGGGGGCAACGCTGTGTATTGTCCTGTATACAGGTATGTGGCGGAAAGCTGCGCAAAGGGGGGATTGCCGTGTCGAATGCGATGACCGGAGCGGACGCGATGGTGCGGATGCTCGAGGCGCATGGGGTACGGCACATCTTTGGCCTTTGCGGGGATACAACGCTTCCGCTGTACGATTCCCTGCTGAAGCTCGACCATGCCATCACTCACGTCCTGACCCGCGATGAACGCTCAGCCGCCTATATGGCGGATGGGTACGCGCGGGTCAGCGGTCGGCCGGGCGTTTGCGAGGGACCTTCGGGCGGGGGGGCGACCTATATCCTGCCGGGACTGATCGAGGCGAGCGAGTCCAGCTATGCTGTACTCGGCCTCACCTCGGACATCTCGGTGGCGAGCTATGGGAAGTACCCCCTGACCGAGGTGGATCAGGACGCGTTGATGCGTCCACTCACCAAATGGAACACGGTGATCAAGCGGGCCGCGCATATCCCGCGCATGGTCCGCTCGGCCTTTCGTGCGATGACGACCGGGCGCCCGGGGGCGGCGCATCTGGGGCTGCCCTACGACATTCAATACGACCCAGTCGATGCCGATGATGTCTGGGCGGATCAGACGCTGAGCTCGTTTCCCGCGTACCCTGCTGCCCCGGCGCCCGGTGCGGTAGAGGCCGCAGTCGACGCAATCCTGTCGGCCAAGGCGCCACTGATCGTCTGCGGCGGCGGCGTGGTGATTGCAGGGGCGATGGACGAGCTTGACCGGATCGCCCGACGGCTCGACATCCCCGTCGCAACCTCGATCTCGGGGCAGGGGTCCCTGGCCGAGACCCATCAAAACGCCGTGGGCGTCGTGGGCTCGAACGGTGGCACCGACCAGACCTGGGAAGCGATGGAGGCAGCCGATCTCGTGGTGTTCATGGGTTGCCGCGCGGGCTCTACCACAACCGCGCGGTGGGAGGCGCCCAAGCCCGGCGCGCGGATCGTGCATTTTGACAGCGACCCGATGGTGATCGGCGCGAACTATCCGACCGAAGTCGGCGTGGTCGCCGATTTGCGGTTGGCCCTGGCCGAGGTGAACCGCGTACTCGACGCGCGGGGGCAGGGGTCGGCGACATTTGGCGGCGCGGCGGCGGTGGCCGAACTCAAGGCCCGCAAATTCGCGGCGTTCGAGGCATTGGCTCAAAGCGCGCAATCGCCCTTAACCCCCGAGCGTGTGATTGCTGCATTGCAAGCCGCGTTGCCCGACGATGCTGTTCTCGTCTCTGACCCCGGCACAAGCTGCCCCTATGTCTCGGCCTATTACCAGCAGCCCCGACCAGGTCGACATTTTATCACCAATCGCGCCCACGGGGCGTTGGGCTATTCACTCTCAGCATCGCTTGGCGCCTGGTACGGGCGGCCCGGGGCCAAGGTTGTCGCGCTGATGGGCGACGGATCCTTCGGCTTCACCTGTGGCGAGCTGGAAACCGTCTGCCGGTCGCGCGCGAACATCACGTTCATCGTGCTCGCCAATTCGAACTTCGGCTGGATCAAGGCAAGCCAAAAGGCCGACAAGGGCGCGCGTTACTACAACGTCGACTTTTCGCGCACCGATCACGCGGCCATTGCCGCGGCCTATGGCGTGAAGAGCTGGCGGGTCGAGGCGCCGGATCAGCTTGACGTCGTTTTGCGCGACGCCATTGCGCATGACGGCCCGACCTTGATCGATATCGCGACACAGCCGCTGGAAGAAGCGGCAGCGCCGGTGCGGCGTTGGATGGGGTGACACATAAGCGCTTGAACCGATGCGGAAAGAGGCGAACACTGGCGGGATGCGGACAACGGGGGATGCGACATTCCTGATCGGGTGATCATAGCGGGGGCCGGAATTGTCGGCGTCTCGACGGGGATCTGGCTGCGGCGGTTTTCCGACGCCGAGGTGACGATCATCGACCGCCTGCCACCGGGCGAGGGCACGTCCCACGGCAATGCCGGGGTGCTCGCCGCCTGTTCCGTCGCCCCGGTCACAGCTCCCGGCCTTTTGGGCAAAGCACCCCGCATGCTGCTCAATCCCGATTTCCCGCTGTTCATGCGCTGGGGCTATTTTCCGAAGCTGGTGCCCTGGCTGCTCAAGTACCTCGGCCACGCCAATGACAGCGACACCCGGCGCATCGCCAAGGGTCTGACCACCATCGTCGGCGATACCGTTGATCAACATAAGGCGCTGGTGTCCCAAACCGATGCCGCCGATTGGGTGACCGAGAGCGACTATTCCTTTGCCTACGCCAATCGCGCCGCGTTCGAGGGGGATGTCTATACCTGGGCTCTGCGCCGAGAGGCCGGGTTCGCGCCGGTTCTGCGCGAAGGCGCAGAGGTGCAGGCGCATGAGCCAAACCTGTCGCCGGACATCGGGCTCTTGGCCACGATGAGCGACCATGGTTTCGTTCGTGATCCCGGTGGCTATGTGAAGGCGCTGGCCGCGGTGTTTGAGGGCTTGGGCGGTCAGGTCCGGCAAGCCGAGATCAAGGACTTTGAGACCGAGGATGGCACTGTCACCGCAGCGCTGACCTCGCAAGGGCGGGTCCCCTGCGACCGCGCGGTCTTGGCCACGGGCGTCTGGTCAAAGCCGCTGATGCAAAAGCTCGGCCTGTCGATCCCGATCGAGACTGAGCGCGGCTATCACATCGTCTTTCGCGACGCTGAAGGCGGCCCGAGCCACCCGATCATGGTCGCCAGCGGAAAATTCGTTGCCACCCCCATGGCCGCGGGCCTGCGCTGTGCTGGTGTGGTTGAATTCGGCGGGCTCGAGGCCGGGCCAAACAAGGCGGCGTTGTCGCTTTTGCGCAAACACACCAAAGCGGCCTTTCCAAAACTCACCCACGCGGAAGAAATCGAATGGCTGGGCCACCGGCCCGCGCCTTCTGACAGCCTGCCGTTGATTGGCGAGGTGCGGAATACCGGTATCTATACGGCGTTCGGCCACCACCATATCGGATTGACCGGCGGCCCCAAGACCGGAAGGATGGTTGCCGGGCTGGTCGCCCAGCAGCCGGTGAACACCGACCTGGCCGCCTTCAGCCCCATGCGCTTTGCCTGACGTCACTCTGAACCAACAACAACAAGAAACCATGTAACCAATAAGGAGAGAACGATGAAAACCTTCACAACCACCCTGGCCGCGCTGGCCACCACCGCGCTGGTTGCCCTGCCTGCCGTCGCGCAGGAAAAGTGGGACCTGCCGATGGCCTATTCGGGCTCAAACTTCCACTCGGTCACCGGCGCCGAATTCGCCGAATGCGTGACCACCGGCACGGGCGGCGCCATCGAGATCACGACGCACCCCTCAGGCTCGCTCTTCGCCGGGGCCGACATCAAGCGCGCCGTCCAGACCGGGCAGGTGCCGATTGGCGAACGCCTTCTGTCGGGACACCAGAACGAAAGCGCGATTTTCGGCTGGGATTCTGTGCCCTTCCTCGTGTCCTCCTTCGATGAGCACGAAAAGCTCTACGAAGTCGCCAAGCCGCATGTCGAGGAACTCTTGGCCGAGCAAAACCTGACGCTGCTCTATTCCGTGCCGTGGCCGCCGCAAGGCCTTTACTTCAACAAGGAAGTGAACGCCGTCTCCGATATGGAAGGTATCAAGTTCCGGTCCTACAACAACGCCACCGCGCGCTTGGCCGAACTGACCGGCATGCTGCCGGTGCAGATCGAAGCGGCTGAGATCAGCCAGGCCTTCGCCACCGGCGTGGCTGAATCGATGGTGTCGTCGGGCGCCACCGGCTATGACCGCAAGGTCTGGGAAAGCCTCAGCCACTTCTACAGCGTGGATGCCTGGCTGCCGCGCAACTACATGCTGATCAACTCCGATGTCTGGTCCGGTGTGGACGACGCCAACAAGAACATCATCAACGCCTGCGCCGGTATGGCCGAATACGCGGGCACCTGGCGCGCCAAGGAATACACCGGCTTCACGCTGGCAGGCCTTGCCGCGGGTGGCATGACGGTTCAGCCCGCAGGCGACGCGCTGATGGGGGAACTGAAGGCGATCGGTGAGACCATGACCTCGGAATGGCTCGAAGCGGCGGGTGATGTTGGCCAGTCCATCGTTGATGCCTACAACGCGCAGTAATTGCGCGGTGCCCGGACCCGCCACGCGCGGGCCCGGGACCCCCCGAACCCCGGAGACATCCCATGATCAGTGCCCTGCGCGGACTGCGCCGTGTCCTTGATTTCATCTATCTCGCTGCCGGTATCCTGGCCGCGCTGTGCCTGATTGCCATCCTGCTTTTGATCGTGGCCCAGATGATCGCCCGGTGGACGGGGGAAATCTTTCCCGGCGCGGCGAACTACGCCGGCTATGCCATGGCCGCCGCGAGCTTTTTCGCCTTTGCGAACGCGTTGAACCGAGGCTCGCACATCCGGGTGTCGCTGGTGCTGAACGCGGTGCCAGAACGGTTTCGCCGGTTCATAGAGATCTGGTGCTTCGGCATCGCGGCGGCGGTGATGTGGTACTTCACCTACTACGCCTATTGGTTCGCCTACTGGTCGTGGAAATTTAACGAGGTCAGCCAGGCGCAGGATGCCACGCCGCTGTGGATCCCCCAGTCGGTCATGGTCATCGGCGGGGCGATCCTGGCGATATCGCTCACCGACCATCTGATCCACGTCATCTTCAACGGCGACCACCGCATCCGGCGCGATCTCGTCGATCAGAGCCACGCGGAGTAGGGCACGATGGAAGAAGTCTATGCGATAACCCTGTTCCTTTTCGTCCTTTTCCTGCTTCTGGGCACGGGTGTCTGGGTCGGGCTGGCGCTGATGGGCGTGGCCTGGGTCGGGATGGAGCTTTTCACCACCCGTCCCGTGGGCGACACGATGATCACGACGATCTGGGCCTCGTCATCCAGCTGGACGCTGACCGCGTTGCCGCTCTTTATCTGGATGGGCGAGATCCTGTTTCGCACACGGCTGAGCGAGGATATGTTCCGCGGCCTGTCCCCGTGGCTCGCGCGGTTGCCGGGCGGGCTGGTGCACACCAATATCGTTGGATGCACGGTTTTTGCCGCCGTATCAGGCTCTTCCGCGGCGACGCTGACAACAGTTGGCAAGATGTCGATCCCCGAACTCAGGGCGCGCGACTATCCCGAACGTATCGTGATCGGCACGCTCGCGGGCGCCGCGACGCTCGGGCTGATGATCCCGCCGTCGCTCGCGCTGATCGTCTATGGCGTCACGGTAAACGAAAGTATCACCCAGCTGTTCTTCGCGGGCGTGTTCCCCGGGCTATGCCTTGCGCTCATGTTCATGGGCTACGTCGCGATCTATTCGCGGCTGTCGGGCACGTGGAACCCCAAACAGGAAACGGGGATGTCCTTTGCCGAGAAACTCAGCAACTCGCGGTTCCTCATTCCGGTCCTCTGCCTGATCTTCGTCGTGATCGGGTCGATGTATGCGGGCTACGCCACCGCGACCGAAGCCGCGGCTATCGGGGTGATCGGCGCGCTGGTGCTGGCGGCCAGTCAGGGGTCGCTCAACTGGGCGACCTTCACCGAAAGCCTGATGGGCGCCACCCGGACCTCGGCCATGATCGCGCTGATCCTAGCAGGCGCGGCATTCTTGAAACTTGCCATGGGGTTCACCGGTTTGCCCCGCGCGCTGGCCGACGGGATCGCCACGATGGAACTGACGCGGTTCGAATTGCTGATGATCCTGATGGTCTTCTACATCATTCTGGGCATGTTCCTTGATGGGATTTCATCCGTGGTTCTGACCATGGCCGTGGTCGAACCCATGGTGCGGGAAGCGGGCATCGACCTGATCTGGTTCGGGATCTTCGTCGTGGTTGTCGTCGAGATGGCCCAGATCACGCCGCCCATCGGTTTTAACCTGTTCGTCTTGCAAGGTATGACCGAGCACGAGATGGGCTATATCACCCGCGCGGCGTTCCCGATGTTCATGATCATGGTCCTGATGTGCTTTGTCCTGATCTGGTTCCCCGACATCGCGATGTGGCTGCCCGAGACGATGCGACAGGCGCCCTGACGGGTGCTGGCGGGCCTGCGCTGGCTGGGGCGGTACGGGCGCTACTGCCTGATTGCGGGGCTTGTGGCGGGGCTGGTGCTGCCCGGTGTGGCCGAAGCGCTGCGACCCTGGGTCGGCACGTTGATCGCGCTGCTTCTTCTGGTCACCGGGTTGCGCGTTGGGGCCCGCGCCGCGTTGGGCAGCTTGAACGACATTGCGCCGACACTTGCACGGATCGGGCTCTTGCAGCTCGTATTGCCGCTCGCCGCCGTCGCGATCTTTGCGGCGCTGGGGCTGCTTGATCAGCCGCTGGCCTTGGCGGTCACGCTGATGCTGGCCGCGCCATCGGTAACCGGCGCTCCGAATTTCGCCATCATGGCCGGCGCGGATCCGGCGCCGGGCATGCGCCTGCTGGTGCTGGGGACAGCGCTCTTTCCGCTCACCGCATTGCCGGTCCTGTCGCTGCTCGACCTGACCGAGGGCGGGGCGTGGGGTGCACTCTCCCTCTCGCTGGGGCTCCTTCTCACGATCCTGGTCGCCGTGGGTGTGGGCTTTGCCCTGCGGCGCGCCATGCCAGCGCTTGCCCAGCCGGAGGCGCAGGACGCGCTTGATGGCGTGGCGGCGCTGCTTCTGGCCATCGTCGTCGTGGGGTTGATGAGCGCGATTGGCCCGCTTCTCAGAACCGATCCCGCAACGCTGTTGCTGTGGCTGGCAGCTGCCTTGGCCATCAATTTCGGCCTCGTACTGATAACGCTCTGGCTTGGGCGCAGGATCGGTGCGTCGATGACGCTGCCGACGGCGATCTACGCCGGAAACCGCAACATCGCGCTGTTTCTGATCGTGCTGCCCGAAGCGGTCGCCGCACCGCTGATGATCTTCATCGGCTGCTACCAGATCCCGATGTATCTGACACCGATCCTGCTGTCGCGCCTGCGGCCTGCCTAGGCCCTTACTCCGCCGCGAGGAGTGAGGCATTGCCCCCGGCCGCGGTCGTGTCGATGCACAGGTGCCGCTCGATCACGCAAAACTCCGCCATCGCATCGGTTGCGATCAGGGGGAGGAGGGGACCATCGCGGGCCGCCAGAGCGACCCGTGCGGCGGACAGATCCGCGCGGTCCGACCAAAGCGCTACGGCAGCAAACCCCGTCAGTTCGGTCAGCGCCGATCGGTCAAGCAACCCTGACAGGGTCCCAGCGCCTGCAAGCCCCGGGGCGATCCCCACCGCCGCACAGCCATGTGCCTGGGCAATCTCCATCTGCGCGCGTGTGTCCGCGGCGCTGGGTCCCAGGCACAGGATCGTGCCGCGCGGATGCGTTGTCCAACGGTTCGACTCGCCCGTGGGCCCGGGTAGTTCGCGGGCCTCAAGCTGCGCCTGTGTATCCGTCCGGGCAGCATCGAGCAGGCGCTGCGCGTCGTCCAGTGATACGACGTCGCCCGCGACCGGCGCGTGTCCGGGACAGGGCGGCCGCAGGAACCGGCGGACATAGTGCGGCCCGCCTGCCTTGGAGCCGGTGCCCGACAGACCTTCGCCCCCAAAGGGTTGCGAGCCGACGATGGCGCCGATCTGGTTGCGGTTGATGTAAAGGTTACCCACCGACAGACAGCGGGTGACATGCTCGACCCGGTCGTCGATCCGGGTATGCAACCCAAAGGTCAGCCCGTACCCGCTGGCGTTGATGTCCGAAACGATCTGGTCGATGTCTTCGGCTTGGAACGTCGCCACGTGAAGCACCGGGCCAAAGACCTCTTCGGCCAGCGCGCCGATCCCGGTCACCTCAATCACCGCCGGGCCAAGATAAAGGCCATCCTCCGGTCCGCGCACCTCCTTAAGCAGACGCCCGCCTTCCCGCGCGGCAGCGATATGGGTCGCGATCCGCTCACGCGCCATAGGGGTGATCACCGGGCCCACGTCAGAGGCGATCGACCACGGATCGCCCAGCCGGAGCTCGTCCATCGCCCCGTAGAGCATGCGCAGAAAGTCCTCGGCGATGTCCTCTTGCACATAGAGCATCCGCAGGGCCGAGCAGCGCTGACCACAGGATCGGAACGCGCCTTCGACGATATCCTTGATCGCCTGTTCCGGAAGGGCGGTGGAATCGACGATCATGGCATTGATCCCGCCCGTCTCGGCAATCAGGGCCGCGTCCGGGGCCAGCGCACCCGCCGCGCCCCGATTGATCGCCTGTGCCACTGCGGTTGAGCCGGTAAAAGCAATGCCATCGACCCGTGGATCGGTCGTCAAGGCCACGCCAACGCTTGCGCCTGTGCCGGGCAAGAGTTGCAACGCCTCAATCGGCACACCGGCCTCGTGCAGCAACCGTACCGCGATGCAGGCGATCAGCGGTGTGGGTTCGGCAGGTTTGGCGAGCACCGCGTTGCCTGCGGCCAGCGCGGCGGCGACTTGTCCGGTGAAAATCGCCAGCGGGAAGTTCCAGGGCGAGATGCAGGTGATCGTGCCGCGCGGGGGCAGGGCGGGCAGGCGGGCGATCTCGCTGGCATAGTAACGCAGGAAATCCACTGCCTCGCGCAGTTCGGCCACAGCGTCGGTCGGGGTCTTTCCGGCCTCGCGCGCCAGGGCGGCAAAAAGCTCGCCCGCATTGGCCTCATAGAGATCTGCCGCCCGGTTCAGGACGCGGGCGCGGGTCACTGGCGCGTCCGGCACCCAGGACCGCGCCGCGTCTAGCGCATGGTCCACATCCGCTGCCGACGCCAACGCCACGTACCCAACGATGTCGTTGGGGTTAGACGGACTGAATACCGCGGTCTCCGGCGCAGGGCTGCTGCGGCCCGCGATCACAGGCGCGGCCCGCCATTGGTGCGAGTGAAACGGCGCGCGGGCGGTCTCGAATGCCGCCAGATGATCGCGATTGCGCAGATCCCAGCCTTTCGAATTGACCCGCTCTGGCAAAAACAACGCGCTGGGCGCGATGACTGCGGCATTCGTCCGCGCCGCGTCCGCCTCTGCATATGGATCGCGGGCAATCTCCTCGGGTGCGATGTCGCCGTCGAGGATCTGGTTCACAAAGGACGAATTCGCCCCGTTTTCCAGAAGCCGCCGAACCAGATAGGCGAAGAGATCGCGATGCGCGCCCACGGGTGCGTAGATCCGGCACCGGGTCCCGGCGCGGTCCATCACCAGCCGGTGCAAAGCCTCGCCCATCCCGTGCAAACGCTGAAACTCATAAGCCGCCGGATCAGCCCCCATGTGCAGGATCGCCGCCACCGTATGGGCATTGTGTGTCGCAAACTGCGGGTAGATCCGGTCGGTCAGGCCCAAAAGCTGCCGGGCGCAGTTCAGGTACGACACATCCGTCGCCGCCTTTCGAGTGAACACGGGGAAATCCGTGACACCGTCCACCTGCGCACGCTTGATCTCGGTATCCCAATAGGCGCCCTTGACCAGCCGTACCATGATCTGCCGGTCGAGAAATTGCCCCAGCGCATAGATCCAGTCGATCACGGCAGGGGCACGCTTGGAATAAGCCTGCACGACGACGCCAAAACCGGGCCACCCCGCCAGCGCCGGGTCGCCCAGCACGGCCTCGATCACGTCCAGCGAAAGCTCAAGCCGATCAGCCTCTTCCGCGTCGACGTTCAGGCCCATACGCGCGCTCTGGGCCAGACGCGCAAGCTCGGCCACGCGGGGCACAAGCTCAGCCATCACCCGCGTGCGCTGACCCTCTTCATACCGCGGATGCAACGCCGACAGCTTGATCGAGATGCCGGGGTTCTGGCGGATGTCCGGATGCGTCGCACGCTTGGCCAGGGCCGTGATCGCTGTACGGTACGCGTCGAAATACGTCTCCGCATCCGCCGCCGTCAGCGCCGCTTCACCCAGCATGTCGTAGGAATAGGTGAAGCCCTGCGCTTCTTCCTGCGCCGCGCGCCTGATGGCGTCGTCGATGTCCTGGCCCAGCACAAACTGGTGCCCCATCTCCTTCATGATGCGTTTGACCGCGACCCGGATCACCGGCTCACCCAATCGCCGGACGGCAGCATGCAACGTATCTGCCAGACCGCCGGATTGCGGCTCGCGCAGCACCTTGCCGGTCAGCATCAGGGCCCATGTCGAGGCGTTGACCAGCGACGAGCTTGATTGCCCCAGATGCGCACCCCAGGCCGAGGGGGCGATCTTGTCCTCGATCAGATCATCGATGGTTTGCGCATCCGGCACCCGCAACAACGCCTCGGCCAGACACATGAGCGCAATGCCCTCATCGGTGGACAGGCCGTACTCGGCAAGAAACACCTCCATCAGCCCCGGGCTGTCGGCCGCGCGGATGTCGGTGATGAGCGCGGCAGCATCGGCTGAGATCTGGGCCCGATCCTCCGGGGTCAGCCCATGGTCGCGCACCATCGCGCCTAGGGCGGTGTCTTCATCGGCTAGATGCAGCGCGCGAATTCGGTCTCTCAATGCGGCGAGGGTGTCCATGCAATGCTCCCAAGATCTGAGGTAAGGGTAGCATTTTCCGGAAAGACATGTTTCCTAAGATTGACGGAAATCGGGTCCATAAGGACAAATATGATGCCAAATATGGACGATAGTATTACTTGTGGCGACCCTGATGGGCCACTTGACCCAATCGACACACGACTTGTGCGGGTGTTGGCGACCCAGGGCCGGATGCCGGTGACCGAACTTGCCAAGACCATCGGCATCTCAAAGACGCCCTGTGGCTTGCGGTTGAAGCGTCTGGTGGAAGAGCGGTTCATCCTGGGCTTCCGGGCGGTGTTGAACCCTGCCAAGCTGGATCGAAACCACGTCGCCTTCGCCCAGGTGCGCCTGCGCGACACGACCGAGGCCACGTTGTTGGCGTTCAACGCCGCCGTGCAGGAGGTGCCAGAGATCGAGGAATGCCACATGATCGCCGGGGCGTTCGACTATCTGCTCAAGGTGCGCACACGCGACATCGCGGGCTATCGTCGCGTGCTGGGCGAACAGATCTCGGGCCTGCCACAGGTGGCCAGTTCGTCCACCTATGTTGCGATGGAGACCGTGAAGGAAAGCGGGGTGTAGGCCGCCCGACCAACCGGGCGGCCTAACCCTAGCGCATCGCCGGGATCACCGTGCGCCCGTATTCGGCGATGATGTTCTCTTCATCGCCGTTGTCGAGATAGATGTTGAACTGGGTGATCCCCACCTCTTCCAACACCTTTAGCTTGGCAATGTGATCGTCCGGTGTGCCCAGCACGGCAAAGCCGTCGATGATGTCATCGGTGATGAAGTCGAGATAGGGGTTATCGGACTGCCCGTGCTTGGAATAGTCATAGCCCTTGCGGTCTTTGACATAGGCGGTCAGCGACGGCGGGATGTCTTCGCGGTCCGTCCCGTATTTCTCGACAATATCGGCCACGTGGTTGCCGACCATCGCCGGGAACCACCGCGTGGCCTCGCGACAGGCGTCCATATCGCCAAAGAAGGCGGGTGCCGCAGCCATGATGCGATAGTTCGACATGTCGCGCCCGTGCGCCTCACCAGCGGCAATTGCCTGGCTCGACAGCCACTTGCAAATCGCCGGCTCCGCGATCTGCAGGATCAGCCCGTCGCCCATGCGCCCCGCACTGTCGAGCGCTTTGGGCCCATAGGCCGCCACCCAGACCGGCAGCTCATAGCCCGTGGCCCAGGGGAACTGGATCGGGTTTGGCACGTCGCCGTATTGGCGTTCTTCCCCGCGTACGAGGCCCTTCACGACCTCGATAAACTCATCCATCACAGCCAGCCGCGCGGGCTTGCGGCCCATCACGCGCACGGCGCTGTCGCCCCGACCAACGCCGATGTCAAACCGCCCGCCGGACTGCAGCGCGAGCGAGCCGAAAAGCGACGCCGCCGCCGACCATTCGCGGGTGTTGGGGTTCGTGACACAGGGGCCAAAGCGCATGGTCTTGGTATGCTCCATGCACATCGCCATCGCCGGGTAGCTTTCGCGCCACAGGATGTGGCTGTCGTAGAACCAGCAATAGGTGAACCCCGCCTCTTCGGCCTGGGCGACCAGTTTGCGGGCGCGGTCGGGCTCCATAAACCCTTTGAAGGTGATTCCGAATTCCATGTAACCCTCCGTGCTATGTTCCGGGCGCCCAGATCTTCAGACCAGCATGGCTGAAGGGGACGGCTTTTGAGATATTGATACGGATCAGAATTGGCGTGATTGCCTCGATGCAACGCGCGGCCTCGGCATCGCCCGCGTTATAGGCGGTAACGCCCAGCTCTTCGACCAGCGCCATGACCCTTTTGCGGGGGTCCAGCCCGTTGCCGCAGACAAGGACATCGCAATTGATGCTTGCGTCCAGGTCGTTGAGCGTGTGGGCCGAGATGTTGTGCAGCGCGCCCATCACCGGGATCTCGGGGCCTAAGAGCGCCTGGGCCGCCTCGGTGGCCGAGCCTTCCGGGGGCATATCAACCTTCTTCGGATCACCCTCTTTCAAAGGCACCACGATATCGACCAGGATCTTACCGCTGAGACCGTCCTTGATCGCCTCCAGCGTTGCGTTATGGCCGGACCATGGAACGGCAAGGATCACCATCTCTTCCGCTGCGGCCACGGCGTCCGCATTGGTGTGGCCGGTGATCGGGGCGCTGCCGTCGGGCAGTTGCGCGCTCAACTCGGCTGCGATTTCCGCCGCCCGCGCCCCATCGCGCGAACCCAGCGCCACGGCCCGTCCCGCGCGGGCAAAGCGCAAGGCCAACCCCTTTCCCTGCGGGCCGGTGCCGCCAATGATGGCCAGTGTCATCGGAACATATCCTCTTTGCTGTTGCGCAGGATATCGCCCGCGCTTGTTGTCTCATCGGGATCCCAGGCAACGCCGCGTACGCGGACAAGCGGGGTCTTTGCGGCCTTGGCGATCACCAGGCCCGAGGCCGCCGCAAGCTCGTCGCTGAGCGCGGGTTCGGTGACCGACAAGGGCCGTCCCCAAGCATCGGTTCCGCCAATGTCCGAAGTTTTGGCAGGAACGCGATAAAGCCCGATGGCCACGTTCACCTGACCCAACCGCCACGGTCGCCCGAATGTATCGGTGATCACCACCCCAAGCGTCACCCCGAACCGCTCTTCCAGCGCGCGGCCCAACCGGCGGGCGCTGGCGTCGGGATCGTTGGGCAAGGTGATGACGGTATTGTCGCCTTCGGTATTGGATTCGTCCACGGCCGCATTGGCCGAGATAAAGCCAAGCCGGTGCTCGCAAATCAGTGTGCCTTCGTTCTGCTCCGGGCGTTTGAATGCCCGCACCACGCGCGCCGTCTGGCCCAGGATGACATCCACCTTTGCGGGGTTCTTGTTCAGCTCCTTGGCCAGCTTCACCGCCTCTTGCGACGGGCGCACGCTGGCCAGGTCGACCACATTGCCCTCGGCCTTAGAGACGACCTTATGCGCAAGACACAGGATATCGCCCGCCGCCACACCGCCGGCTGCCGCAAGCGCGGTGCCCAGAATATCAGCCAGATCGTCGCCCGGACGAATGTCCGGAACACCGGGGACCGGCAATAGCGTGACCGCGTCCCTCATGAGCAGGCCTGTTGCAGCTCGGGGACGACGTCCAACGCGCGGGTCAGGCACGCGCTGGTGTCGATGTCAAAGCTCAGGCTTTCGAGCGGCAGGAGCACGGCGGTAAGCCCATTGGCCTGCGCTTCCTCCAGATGCCGCAGGGCCGAGGCTGGCCCATAGCGAAAGCGGATGGCATCGGGGGGCGACAGCAGCAAAGCGTTGGTGCCCCGGTCGACCGACGGGCAGATGGTGACGGCGGCGTTGCTGCTCAACAGACGATCCATATCGGTGGCAAGGGGGGCCGCAAGGTCCGCTGGGATGATGCACAGCCGATCATAGCCGCGATCCACGGCCCAGTGCCCCGCCGCCATAAGCGCCCCGCTCAGGTCCGTGTCTTGAGGTTCCCCGATCACCGCAAGACCAGCGGTGCGCGCCATGTCTGCGGCCACAGTGTCGCCGGTGACAACCGCAAGAGACGCGCCGTGGTTCCGCGCGACCGGTCCCAGAAACTCAAGCGTCCGCCGATAGAGCAGCCGCACCAAACGGTCCCGCGCCGGGTCGCTCAGCGCCCCGCGCAGGCGCGTCTTCGCGGCACGCGGGTTCTTCATCGGCACGGTGATCAACGTGCGCATCACGCCGCCCGCCCGTTGCTGGACTGCGCTGCAACGTTCAAGACGTCGCGGGCCAGCCGCGCTTTGCCCGCCGTATCGGGCATCAGGATATCGGCAATGTGGGGCGTCACGCCAAGCGCCGCAATCTCGGTCGCAAGCGCCGCGTCGGCCGTGTCGATCAACAGGTGCTGGGCCAGCCCCCGATAGATCGCGGCGATGCCCACAGCGTCTGCGCGGTGGCCAAGCCCGGCCATCATCCGGTCCGCCGGGCCCTTCACCACCTTGCCCGCGATCAGCGGCGACACCGCGACGACCGGGGCAGAGGCGTCAGCCACAGCCTCGCGCAGACCCGGGATGCCAAGGATCGGCGCAATGCTCACCAGCGGGTTCGACGGGGCGATGGCGATCAGATCCGCCTCAGACAGCGCGGCGCGTGCTTCCTCTGTCATCCGCGCCGTCTCGATGCCGTCACAATGCAATTCCAGAACGTCGGGCGCGCAGCGCTCGCGCACGAAGTATTCCTGAAAGCTCAGCCACCCCGCCGCGGTGCGCACCCGCGTCTGCACGCGATCATTGGTTGGCAGGACAATCCTTGCCGCGATCCCAAAGCGCCGCGAGATCTCGGCGGTCACATCCGTGGGCCGGTCCCCGCGCCGCAGCCGTTCGGTCCGGTAGATGTGCAGCCCGAAGTCGCGGTCGCCCAGAAACATCCAGGTATCAGCGCCCAGGTCGCTCAGAACATCCAGCGCGCGTTGCCCCTCATCGGCTACGCCCCAACCCTGATCGCGGTTGATCCGGCCTGCCAACGTGTAGAGCATCGTGTCGATGTCGGGCGACACCCAGAGGCCATGGAACTCTTCATCATCGGCGACATTGCCGATCACTGTCAGGTCCACGTCGTCCAAAGCCGCAAAGCCTTCGGCCATCTTTGCGCCGCCGACCCCGCCCGCCAAAAGGGTGACGCGTGTCATCGCGACACCTCCGGAAACATTTTCAGGAAGTCGAGCGGATCGCTGCCCCGGCGCGCGACCAGGGGGTTCAGTTCCTGCGGGTTGTGGTGTTCGTAGACATCGATTGTCTTGTAGACCGTGTTCCGCCGCACCGGCACCCGGCCCGCCGAGCGGATGATCTCGCAGAGTTCGCGCGCCGTGATCTCTTGCCCGTGGGTCGACCCCGCGGCGCGCGAGATGCTTTCGTTCATCAGCGTCCCGCCCAGATCGTTCACCCCGCGCGACAACATCTGGCGCGCGCGTTCCGGGCCAAGCTTGGTCCAGCTTACCTGAATATTGTCGATGAACCCGTGTAGCATGATGCGCGCCACCGCATGCATCAGATCGACCTCGGCCTGGGTTGGACCGGGGCGCACCGTGTCAGGGCTTGCGGTGTAAAGCGGGCTTTCGGTGTGCACAAAGCTCAGCGGCACCAGTTCGGTAAATCCGCCCGTGTCGCGCTGAATGTCACGCAGCAGCGCGATATGCGCCGCCCAATGTTCGGGCGCGTCGACATGGCCGTACATGATCGTCGCCGTGGTCGGCAGCCCGACCGCATGCGCCGTCCGAATGATCTCGACCCAAGCCTCCGCGCTCAGCTTGTTCTTGGTCAGCTTCTGACGCACCTCGGTATCAAGGATTTCCGCCGCCGTCCCGGGCATCGAGCCTAGTCCGCAGTCGCGCAGATCGCTGAGGAAGGCGCGATACGACATCTTGGATTTTGTCGCGCCATACCAGATCTCGAACGGCGAAAACGCGTGGATGTGCATGTCGGGCAGGGCGGCTTTGATCGCCAGCACCAGCTCGCGATAGTAGCTGCCCGGCATCTTCGGGTGCAGACCGCCCTGAATGCACACTTCGGTTCCGCCGCGGTCCCACGCCTCTTGCGCGCGGGCGACCACTTGCGCGGGCTCCAGCCATTCGGCGCCCGCATCCTCCATCCGCTTGGCAAATCCGCAGAAGCGGCAGCCCATGTAGCAGATGTTGGTGAAGTTGATGTTGCGGTTGACCACAAAGGTCACCCGGTCGCCATTTGCCTTCTGACGCAGCGCGTCCGCAGTTGCATAGACTGCCTCGCGGTCTGGCCCCGTTGCCCGAAAGAGCGTGACACCCTCTGCCTCGCTCACCTCGCGCCCCAGGAGCGCGCGGTTGAGGATGCGCCAGACCGGGCGGCTGGCGGCCTCTAGCGTGGCCTGCAGTTCCACCGGGCGGCGGCGGTCGAAATCGTGGCCGGTATTCTTCATTCCGCGGCCTCCAGGCATTGTTGGCGGGCCAACCCGTCGGGCCGGGCCATCGCGCGAATACGCGCCGCAAGCGCGGGGTCGAGGTAGCCGCTGCGGTCTTCCAGAAATCGGGGATAGACGGTCAGCCGTTCGGTCAGCTCAAAACCGGCGGCGGCGCAGCTCTCCGACAGGCTCTGCAATTCGGGCCACTCATGCTGGGGGTTGATGAAATCGATCGTCACCGGGCTGATCCCGCCCCAATCATTGATCCCGGCATCAAGGTAGGCCACGTGGCGTTGATGCAGGTTGGGCGGCGCCTGAAGGCTGATCTCTGGCGCAAGGAGGATGCGGGCCGCCGCGATGGTGCGCAGCATGTCCTCAAGCGACGGCTCCGGATGGTCGGCCATCGCGATATCGGGCTTGCGCTGAAAATTCTGGATGATGACTTCCTGAATGTGCCCGTGTCGCCGATGGGCGGCATTGATCGCCTCCAGCGCCTCGATCCGATCCTCACAGGTCTCCCCAATCCCGATCAGCAACCCGGTTGTAAAAGGCACCTTCTTCGCGCCGGTCCGCTCCAGCGTGCGCAGGCGTTGTACCGGCATCTTGTCGGGGCACGCGTGGTGGGGGCCACCGGCCCGGGTCAGGCGGCGGCTCACCGTCTCAAGCATCATGCCCATCGAGGCAGAGACAGACTTCAGCCGGTCAATTTCATCTTCTGCGAGCGTCCCCGCATTGACATGCGGCAAGAGCGTCGTCTCGCGCAGAACCAGCGCGCACATATCCGCAAGGTAGTCGGTCATGCGATCATAGCCCAACCGACGCAGCCCCGCGCGCGCCGCCTCATAGCGCAGCTCCGGCTTTTCGCCGAGGCTGAACAACAGCTCTTTACAACCCTGGCGTTCCCCCCGCCGGGCCTCGCTCAGCACCTGATCTGGCGTCATGATGCGCGCGGCGGGATCCGAGGGGTGTTTGACAAAGGTGCAGTAGCCGCAGGTGTCGCGGCACATGTTGGTCAGCGGCACGAACACCTTGCGGGAATAGGTGATGCGCCGGCCCCAGTGCCGGTCGCGGATGGCGGCGGCCATCTGCATCAGATCGTCGGTCTGCACCGTGTGCAGATCGCTGGCGGTGGGGTGATTCATGCGCGCTCCTCCCTCCGAACGATGGCGTTCCACGGCCCGCAGTTCAATAATTTTATTAAATGGTCAAATTATTCTGCCGCAACCCCAGATGTTTGCGCGTCTTTTGGGCATCTTGGCTGCGGCTCTCCCCAGATCACGGCCCTTGATTTTGGCGGGTGAATGGGCGATGCGCCAGCGGCACGCCAGCGATCACCGCCCGCAGGCGCACCTGGATCGCGGCGAGGAGCGTTTATGGATCTGTCACTCAACTCTGTTCAGGCCGCCGCCGACGCCATCGGTGAGGCCACGATCAAAACACCGCTGGTGCGGGCGGCGCGGCTATCGCGTCAGCTTGGCGTCGATCTCTACCTCAAGCTTGAGAACCTGCAGCATACCAATTCGTTCAAGTCGCGCGGCGCCCTGGCCAAGCTCCTGACGCTCACCGAGGAACAGCGCGGGGCCGGGGTGATCGCCTGCAGTGCGGGCAACCATGCCCAAGGCGTGGCCTACCACGCAACGCGCCTTGGCATGCCGTCGACCATCGTGATGCCGGAGGGCACGCCCTTTAACAAAATCAAGCGAACCGAGGATTTCGGCGCCCATGTCGTGCTGCACGGCAAGGCCTTCGACGACAGCGTGGCCTTTACGCTGGACATGGCCAAACGCGAGGGGCTGACCTTTATCCATCCCTTCGACGACCCCATCGTCGCGGCGGGGCAGGGGACAATCGCGTTGGAAATGCTCGAACAAGAGCCTGACCTCGACACGCTCGTCGTCCCTGTTGGCGGTGGCGGTCTGATCGCGGGCGTGGCAACGGCTGCGCGGGCGCTGAAGCCCGAGATCGAAATCGTCGGCGCCCAGGCCGAGATTTTCGATGCCATGAAAGCCCGGCTTGAGAATGCGACACCCAACTTCGCTGGTCCGACGCTGGCCGAGGGGATCGCCGTCAAAGAGCCGTCCGAGGCGAACCTCGAGGTTATTCGCCGATACGTCGATCGCATCGACAGCGCGACCGAGCCCGAGATCGAGGACGGGATTTTCGATCTCCTGTCCCATGAAAAACTCGTGGTAGAAGGCGCACCGGGTGCGGGCCTCGCCGTGATCAAAAAGCACCTCGGCAACTATCGCGGGCGGAAGGTTGGGCTGATCGTCTGCGGCGGCAACATCGACTCACGCATCCTGTCGACCCTGATCCTGCGCGGGCTTGTCCGCGACGGTCGCATCACCCGGCTGACCTTTGAGATTGACGATACCCCCGGTCAGCTCTCGGACATCTCCCGGATCATCGGGCATCAGGGCGCAAACGTGATCGAGGTGATCCATCAGCGCATGATGCAAACCGTCGCGCTCAAGCAGGCCGAGCTTGATGTGGTGATCGAGGCACGCGATCGCCGCCATGTCGAAGACATCGTGGCCGAACTGCGCGCGAACGGATTCAAGCTGCGCACCGACAACGGGATCTAGGCCCGTGCGTCAGGCGTAATGCTTGTGCTTTGACGTGGCCCCGATCCCGGGATTGAACGTGTTCGTCGGGTCGCAGCACTTGTAGAACTCGGCCTGCTCCTCGCTGGCCTTGTAAAGATGCCCCACATTGTGCTCGGCCGGATATTTGGCGCCGCGCTGATCAAGCAGCTCCAGCAGGCGTGCCTTGATCTTCTTGGGGTCGTGGCCCTTCTTCACCACGTAGTCCTGATGCAAGACGTGGCAGAAAAAGTGCCCGTAATAGAGCTTCTCGGCAAAGACCTCATCCAGTTCAGGGGGCAGCACCTCGAACCAGTCGCGGTCGTTGCGGCGCAGGGCAATGTCGAGCGCGAGGATGTCTTCGACCTTGCTGTCGTGCACCGCCTGATACCGCACCGCAGCGCCCGCCGCTGCAAACCTGTGCAGACCGGCAATCTTCCCTTCGCGTGGGGTGCAGGCGAACCAGCCGCTCTCGTCGCCGCCCAGATGCTCGGTCAAGTAATCCGACGCCTCCTCGACCCCGCCATCGCGCATCTTGAGGATCAGGTGGTGGTCGTATTTGGCGCGAAACTCTTCCATCCGCTTCGGCAGAACGTTGGGCCAGATCCGGCTCAGCACCTGCATAAACCGATCCGACATCTGCTTGGGCAACAGCGGCAGCTTGTTCATCCGCGCATCGAACCAGCCCTTCAGCGCGAAGATTGAGGGCAGCTTGTCGGTGCCGAGCTTATCGATCATCACCAACGTGTCTTTGCCGTAATCCTTTGAAATATCGTAGCAATCGGCATGCATATACTCGGCGGAAACCGGCAGTGACTTGAAATCGCGCAGCATGTCGCGACGCAGCTTGGTCAGAACCGCGGTGTCGTTGGTGCCGATATAGAACGTCTGCTCGCTCACGTTCATCGGGTAGGTGTCCAGTCGAACCGCAAAGACGGCCAGCTTGCCCGCACAGCCCGCCGCCTCGTAAAGGCGGCGCGTGTCGGCATTGTAGCGGGCCGGGGTGGGATCATCCACTTCGCGGACGCGGCGATGGTATTCGGTGTCCGAGGCTTTGGCGTTGGTATCCTGCACGTCGGCTGCGCTGTAATCGCCGGTTTCCAGCCGTGTCAGGATATCCTCAGGCGTGCCGCCCAGATCGATCCCAAGGTGATTGACCAACTCCAGCGTTCCGTCGGCCGAGACCTGCGCATGCAGCGACAGTTCGGTATAGGACGGCCCACGTTCGATCAACGATCCGCCCGAATTGTTGCAGACACCGCCGACAATCGATGCGCCGATGCAGGACGAACCGATCACCGAATGCGGCTGGCGTTTCAGCGGGGCGAGCAGTTTTTCTAGCGCAAACAGGGTCGAGCCCGGAAAGCTCAAAATCTGCCGCCCGTCCTGCAAAAGCTGGATCTTGTCCATCCGCAAGGTGCTGATCACCACCGTGTCGCGATCGTACGTCCCGTTCGGGGTCGATCCTTCGGTCAGCCCGGTATTGGCGGCTTGCATGATGACGATCTTGTCGGCGGCCACACAGGCCTTCAACACCCCCCAGAACTCCAGCAGGGTCCCCGGTCTGATCACGGCCAGTGCCTCGCCCTCGCCGGAACGGAAGCCCTTGCAGAACCGTTCCATAGAGCGCGGGTTTGTTATAACGTTACGTCCGCCGACTATGCCCTTCAGCTCGGCAATCAGGGCATCCGCGGCGGTCATGCGGCACGCGCGTGAAAGCGCAGGTTTTCGCGGCTCAACTGGTCAAGCTTGGTCACACCCATCAATTTCATATCCCGTTCAATCTCTGTGCGCAGGTTGCCAAGCGCCTTCTCAACCCCGGCCTGACCCGCCGCGGCCAGCGCATAAAGATAGAGCCGTCCGCCCGAACAGGCCTTGGCGCCGACCGACAACGCCTTCAGCACATGGGTGCCCCGCTGAATGCCGCCCTCGCAAACGACGTCGATCTTGTCGCCCACCGCATCAACGATCTCGGCCAACTGATCGAAGGGCGCGCGCGAGCCGTCAAGCTGCCGTCCGCCATGGTTGGACACCATGATGCCCGTGCATCCGATATCGACCGCGCGCTTGGCGTCCGCCACGCTCATGATGCCCTTCAGAGCAAACTGTCCGTTCCACTTGGCGCAAAGCTCTTCGGCGTCTTTCCAGTTCATCGACTGGTCCAGCATGCTTGAGAAATAGTTGCCAACGGACACGGCCAGGTTGGTCCCTTGCTCGACATGGCCCGAAAGGTGCGGCATGTCGAATTTCTCTTTGGTAAAGAAGTTCCAGGCCCACATCGGGTGGGTCGCAAAGCTGATCACCGACGAGGGCGTGAGCTTCGGTGGCGAGGTAAAGCCCGTGCGCAGGTCCCGCTCGCGATTGCCGCCGGTGATCGTATCAACGGTCAGCGCCATAACATCGAACTTGGCCGCGCGCGCCCGTTCCAGCAGCGCGTCGTTCAGCCCGCGATCCTTGTGGAAGTAGAACTGGAACATCTTCGGTCCCGGCGCGATGGTCGCGATCTCTTCCACCGTGACCGTGGCCAGTGATGAGACGCCGAACATCGTGCCGTGCTTGGTCGCCGCCTTGGCCACCGCGCGCTCCCCCTCGTGGTGGAACAGGCGCTGCAACGCGGTCGGCGCGCAATAGATCGGCATGTCCAGCTTTTGGCCCATAACCTCGACCGACATGTCCACCTCTTCGACGCCGGCCAGTACGTTCGGCACAAGGTCGCAATCGCCGTAGGCTTCGGTATTGCGGCGGTAGGTCAGTTCGTCATCCGCCGCGCCGTCGATATAGTGAAAGATCGGCGCAGGCAGCCTGCGTTTGGCAAGGCGCCTGAAATCTTGAAAGTTGTTGCAGGCGTTCAGTCCCATCGCATCCTCCCAAACCGTCGCCCTTCGTCCTAGCGGATTGGGTCTGGGAAGGCCACTGGTGTCGCCGCCGCACCTTTGCGTGGGGGTCAGCCGCCCATGGCACCGCCCAGCGAGGCGCCGGCCACGGACCAGCCGCCATCGGCGGACAGGATGATGCCGTTGACGTAATCTGCCGCGTCCGAGCCCAGGAACAGGCAGGCACGGGCCACGTCTTCGGGCGTGCCCAGCCGTTTCTGCGGAACGCTCTTGGCGATCATGTCGCGGGCCTTCTCGCTGGGGGCGAGCCGCGCCATCCCCTCGGTCCCGTCAATCGGCCCTGGGACCACGCCGTTGACCCGCAGCCCTTCGGCCCCCCATTCCAGCGCGAGGCATTTCGTGACCATATCCACCCCGGCCTTGGCCGCGCAGACATGCACCTGAAAGGGCATCGCAATAGTCGACTGTGGGGCCGAGATGTTGATCAGACTGCCACCGGGCCGTTTCATATGCGGGTAGGCGGCGCGCATCACATGGAACGTGCCCAGAAGGTCAATATCGACCACCGACTTGAAGCCGTTGGGGCTCAGCTCACGGGCCAATACCGGAAAGTTTCCCGCCGCCCCCGAAACCAGCACATCGATCTGGCCGACCTCGCCCGCAAAGGCGTCCAGCGCCGCGGTGACTGCCTCGGCATCGCGCACGTCAAAGGCATAGCCCAGCGCTGGCCCCGCAGCGGACCCAAGCTGCGCCACCGCGGCATCGACCTTGTCTTGCTTGCGCGAGGCGACACCCATGCGCGCCCCGGCGGCGGCAAAGCTTTGGGCGATGCCCAGATTGATCCCGCCGGTGCCCCCAACGACGAAGACATTGCAGCCCGCGTAGTCGAATTCTGCTTTCATGCGGCGCCCCTCCGATCAAATGTCTGTTCTCGTGCCTAACGCAGTCAGCGCGCGGGACGTACCCCTAACCTTGCGGCAGCGGGCGCTCAGGCCGCGTCCACCCGGATATAGCCCGCAAGCCCGGTCTTCTGATGCTCGATGACATGGCAGTGGAACGCCCAGTCGCCGGGATTGTCGGCGACAAAGGCGATGTCCACCGTCTCTTCCCGCTCGAGCAGTACCGTGTCGGTCCAGTGGGGCGCCAAGGCGCGCTTGTTTGAGCGCAGCGGCTTGAACACCAACCCATGCAGGTGGATCGGATGGTTGTTGGGGCTTTCGTTACGCAAGCGCAGGACCACGCTTTCGCCTAGGCGGAAGGTCGCCAACGGCCCCACGCCTTCGGCTGCGTCGCCCGGCCAGGGCCGTCGGTTGATCGACCAGAACGTATAGCCCAGCGTGCCGCAGACACCGTTATTCGGCAGATCGCCCTCGGGCGACCAGCCAAAGACGAACTCTTCGAACCGGGGATCGCTCAGATCGGGGTCGGCCACGGGGTTCGGGGGCAGGGGGCGCACCTCGCGCAGATCGCGCCCCAGAGTGGTGCCCACCGCCCGCAGCCGGGCAAGAACGCGCGGCGCGCCCGGCGCATCGGTCATCACCGTGATCTCTGCCCCCTCGGTATCCGGCATCCGCACCACCAGATCTGCGCGCTGACCCGGGCTGAGCGCGATGGTGGCATCCTCGGTCTTGGGCAGGGGCACGGGCGAGACCAGCGGATGACCGTCAAGCGCCAGCACCACGCCCTCGGCATCGGGCACGAACAGACGATAGGTGCGCGTCGTATCCGTCGCTGCACAGCGAATGCGCGCCAGCCCGCCTGCCGGGGCATCATAGGTGGGCTCGACCAGCCAGTTCGCCGTCATCACCGTGCCAAACGTCCCGCCGCGTGCCGCGCCCCGCGCAGTCCAAAGGTCGATCCAGCGGCCTTGCCCATCAAGCCGGAAATCCCGCAGGTTCAGCGCGATATCGGCGTTAAACCCGGGATCCTCGGCCTCATCCACCACCAGAATACCGGTCAGACCCAGCGCCATCTGATCCATCGTCATGCAATGGGGATGATACCAGAACGTGCCCGCGTCGGGTGAGGTGAAGCTGTATTCGAACGCGTCGCCCGGCCCCATGGGGATCTGGGTCAGATAGGGCACGCCATCCATCCCGTTGGGCACACGAAGTCCGTGCCAATGCATGGCGGTGTAATCGGGCAGCGTGTTGCGCACCACGGCCCGGAACGGCTCGTTCTGGCGCATCCGGATCACGGGCGGCGGGCCGTCGGCGCGGGTGGATACCAACCCTTCGGTCACATGCGGGGCGAGAAGCTCAAACTGAGCCGACTGAATCGCGATCTCCTGCGCCGCGTCCCCCGCGGCCAGCAGACGCGCAGAGCCGGGTATCAAGGGCGCTGCACAGGCCGCCCCGCCTAGCGCAAGCGCGGCGCGACGAGAAAGCTTGCTGGACGTCACCGGCTGTCCTTTCGATGGGCGGCCATGCAGGCCGCAGCGGTCTTGGGAAGGGCTGGCGGTCGCACGCCCAAGGCGCACCCCATCGCTGGCGGCTTCAGCATCGTCAACAGTGGCGTGCTGTCAAGCCACGCCGCGTCTTAGCCGACGATCAGCTGCTTCATCTGAAGCGCTTCGTATTCCACCTCTTCCAGCCGGTGCCGCACCACGTCGCCGATCGTCAGCATGCCGCACAGCTTGCCGTTCTCGACCACCGGCATATGGCGGAAGCCACCATCGCTCATCGCTTGAAGAACGGGGACGAGCGTATCGCCGGGTGTGCAGCTTTTAACATCGGCGGTCATGTTCTCTGCCACGCTCTGGGGCAGGGTTTGCCCCGGCGTCTCGGCCAGTTTGCGCACGATGTCACGCTCGGACAGGATCCCCGCAAGGCTGCCATCCGGGCCGGTGACCACAAGCGCGCCGATGCCCTTGTCGCGCAGCATCACAACCGCCTCGGCCAAAGACGCATCCGGCCCGATTGAGAAAACCTGGCCGCCCTTCCGCGCCAGCAGCTTGGCCACCGTTGCCTCGCCCTTGGTCATGTTGGTGTCCACCGATTGGGCCATCGTGCCTGGCTCGGTTTCGACCACGCCATACCGCGGCGCATTTGTGTTCTGAGCCATCGGATCCTCCCTTCGCGCTTGCCGTCTCTTTCGAAGTTATGGCATCAGCCTACGCTGTAACTGCGCTTTTTGGGGAATTTTTCCGTGAATCTGGGCGATTTGTCCCTCACACCTACCGTGGCGACCACGCTCTTCATCGTGGCGGTGGTCGCGGGCTACCGCTATCGGCGGGTGTGGAAGGCCGAGGGGCCGGTGTGGCAACTGTGGCTCTCGGGCCTTGTCGCCGCGGGATGTCTGCTGATCCTCGGGTTTACCCCGTTACAGACACCTTAGCGCTGCGCATCCTCAAGCATTTTGCGGGCGCGGGCGCATTCCATACGCTCGCGCAACGGGCTGTCGGGATCAATCTCACGCTTGCAGACAACACAGTGATCCGCCCCAGAGATCGCGTTCAACCCGCCGCAACTGCCTTTGATTCGCTTGCCCATCAGCATCACGCCCAGCGCCATGCCAAGCATGATGATCAGGAGAACGACGAAGGCGAATGCAAAGGTTGCCATCTCAGCCATCCATATGGGGTCACGCCGCCAGGGTTGCAAATGCCGGGCTGGGCGTTGCCACAAAACCCGCATCGGTTCGATCGACAAACAGCACCGGCAGCGCGCGCGCCTCGGCGATTTCCATGCCGCGCTCGCGTCCCAGCACCAGCATCGCAGTTGCCCAGGCATCCGCCAGCATCGCGTTCTCGGTCAGCACGGTTGCCGACGCCGTGCGATGGGTGATCGGGCGCCCGGTCTGCGCATCCAGAATGTGCGTGTACCGCGTGCCGTCCACCTCGAAATAGTTGCGATAGTCGCCGGACGTGGCCATGCCGTAGCCGGTGACGCCCACAACCTCTTGGACCGCACGGTTGAGCGGATCGGGTGTCTCGACGCCGATTTGCCAAGGCGCGCCCGAGGCGTTGGTGCCCGCGGCGTATAGATCGCCCCCGATTTCAACCATGTAGTCCTGCGCACCCAAGGCCGACAGGGCGCGGGCAATGCGGTCAACGCCGTGGCCTTTTCCGATGGCTGACAAGAAGATTTCTGTCTCCGGACGCGCTTTGCGCACGCCGCCGCCATCCGCCACAACCGGCGCGTCTGTACCGACCTGCGCCAACGCGTTGGCGATGGCCGCGTCGCTTGGCCGTTCTCCGGGCTGGCCCCCGGCGCCAAAGCCCCACAGCTCGATCAGCGGCCCAAGCGCGATGTTAAACTGGCCACCCGTGGCCGTGCGCACGGTCTCCGCCGCCGCGATCACCTCGACGAGGCCCGAGGAGGCAGCAAAGGGCGCCGTGGTCGCCGCCGCGTTAAAGCGCGAGACTTCCGAGGTCGCATCCCAGTTTGACATCTGCGCATTGACCTCGGCGAGCGCCGTGGCAATGGCGCGGTCCAATGCCGTGCGGTCCAGCGATCCGTCGGGGTCAACCACTGTGACGTTGTAGGTCGTTCCCATCGTCTCGCCCGCGAATTCCAGAACAGACGATCCGGGCTTGCAAGCCGCCAGAACGAACGGGAGGGCAATGAATGTGCGTCGTGTCAGCACGCGTCGTACCACCTTTTGTTCCCATGCGCCGTTGTGGCGCGTTTTTATAGCCGTCCGCCTTGCTATAGCATTTGGCAAAACCGCGCGGCACCCAAATCGGCGAGTCGCGTCAAAACAACTCGAAAGCCGCGATCTCATGCTGGATCGAGCAAGCGGCACTGGGAACTAGCATTGTGGATGTAACGACGGCTGTGCGGAGCTTTTCGTTCAAAAAGGGGCTCGACCTTCCGGTTCAGGGCGCGCCTTCGGGCGATATTGTCAAAGGCCCCGAGGTGCGTTCGGTCGCCGTGCTGGGCGGCGACTATGTTGGCCTCAAGCCGCGGCTGTCGGTGGCCGAGGGCGACATGGTTGCGGTGGGCACGCCGATCTTTGCCCACAAAGACACGCCAGATGTGATGGTCACCGCCCCCGCGGCGGGGCGCGTCAAGGCGATCAACCGCGGCGCAAGGCGCATGCTGATCAGCGTCGAGATCCAGGTGATGGCGGGGGGCGAGCCGCCCGTCGACTTCTCGACTGTGGGCGACGCCAGCACGCCAGAAGGGTTGGCGGAAAAGCTATGTGCCGCAGGGCTTTGGACGTCGTTCCGCACGCGCCCCTATTCCAAGGTGCCCGCATCCGATACCCGCCCTGCGGCGATCTATGTGACCGCCATGGATACCGAGCCACTGGCACCCGATGCCGCGCCGATCATTGCCGAGGCGGGCGAGGCGTTTGCAACCGGTCTGTCGGCCATCGCCACTCTGAGCGAGGGCAAGACCTATCTCTGTCACGCCAGCGGTGCCGCTATCCCAACAGGCGATCATCCAGGCATTGAGACCGCCACGTTCGACGGGCCGCACCCCGCCGGGCTGCCCGGCACGCACATGCATTTCCTCGAGCCGCCAAGCGCGCAAAAGACGGTCTGGACTATCTGGTATCAGGACGTCATCGCGATTGGCCGTCTGCTCCTAATGGGGCAGCTGGACTCCGAGCGTGTCGTCGCGCTCACGGGCCCACTGTGCCGGGATCCGCGTCTCGTCCGCACCGTCATGGGCGCCTCGCTGGCTGACCTAACCGCGGACACACTGGCCGACGACGCCCCCCCGCGCGTCATCTCGGGCTCGATCCTCAGCGGTCGGGCGGCGGCGGGCCCGGACGGATATCTGGGCCGGTATGACCGGCAGGTGACCCTGATTGCCGAGGATCGCGAGCAGATCCCCCTTGGCTGGATCCGGCCCATGCCCAGCAAATACGCGTTCCAGCCGGTGCTCGCCTCGGCCTGGTCGAAAAAGCTCCACGCGTTCACCTCGAATCTCAATGGTGGGCGCCGCGCCATGGTGCCCTTGGGCACGTTTGAGCAGCTTGTGCCGCAGGACCTGCTGCCAACACAGCTTTTGCGCGCGCTTCTGGTAATGGATACCGACACCGCCCAGGACCTTGGCGCGCTTGAGCTTGACGAAGAAGACCTGGGTCTTTGCGGCTTTGCCTGCCCGGCCAAGTACGAATACGGCATGGCCCTGCGCGACTCCCTGACCAAGATCGAGAAGGAGGGGTAGGCGATGGGGCTGCGCGCATTCTTCGACCGGATCGAGCCGAACTTCACCAAAGGCGGCAAGTACGAGACATTCTTCCCGCTCTACGAGATGGTGGAGAGCTTTCTCTACACCCCGAAAACGGTGACGACCGCGGCCCCGCACGCCCGGTCCTACATCGATATGAAACGGATCATGACCTACGTGGTCATCGCGACGATCCCCTGCATCCTGTTCTCGTGGTATAACACCGGCTATCAGGCCAACGCCGCCATCGCCTCGGGGCTCGAACCGTCTTATTGGCAATCGCTGCCGGGCGGGCTTTTCGGCTACAACCCCTCGAACATTCTTGCCAATCTCTGGCACGGCGCGTGGTTCTTCCTGCCGATCTACATCACGACACTGGTTGCGGGCGGCATCTGCGAGGTTGTGTTCGCGACCATCCGCAAGCATGAGGTGAACGAAGGTTTCCTTGTTACATCAATGCTTTACACGCTGATCTTGCCAGCAACGACGCCACTTTGGCAGGTCGCGCTGGGCATTATCTTTGGTGTGGTGATCGGCAAGGAAGTGTTCGGGGGCACCGGCAAGAACTTCCTCAACCCCGCGCTGACGGGGCGGGCGTTCCTCTACTTTGCCTATCCGGCGCAGATGTCGGGAGACGCGGTCTGGACCCCGGTTGACGGGTTTTCCGGTGCCACGGCGCTGGCCGTCTCTGCCGCGGACGGGTTTCAGCAACTTGCCGCGAACGGCGTGACCTGGATGGATGCCTTCCTGGGCTTTGTGCAGGGGTCGCTGGGCGAGACGTCCACTGTGGCCGCGCTCATGGGGCTGGCCTTCCTGCTCATGACCCGCATCGCCAACTGGCGGCTGGTTGTGGGCTGCCTCGGGGGCATGATCGCCTTTTCGACGCTTCTGAACCTCATCGGGTCCGATACGAACCCGATGTTCGCCATGCCATGGTACTGGCACCTTGTCGTTGGCGGCTATGCCTTTGGGCTGGCCTTCATGGTGACCGAGCCGGTCTCTGCCTCGCACACCAATATGGGACGCTACATCTACGGCGCGCTCATCGGGGTGATGGTGGTGATGATCCGCGTGATCAATCCGGCCTTCCCAGAAGGCATGATGCTCGCCATTCTTTTCGGAAACGTGTTTGCACCGCTGATCGATTACTTCGTGGTGCAGGCCAATATCAGGCGGAGGGCGCGTCGCCATGCCTGACGACCAAGACCAACCCAAGGGCTTCATCGGGCGCTTCCTCGCGCTGCCCGCCGACTCGATCCCCAAGACGATCTTCGTCGCGGTGACCCTGTGCCTGGTGGCCTCGATGTTTGTTTCGGCCGCCGCCGTATCGCTGCGCCCGATCCAAGAGATCAATGCGCTCAAGGACAAGCAGGTGAACATCTTGCAGGTCGCGGGCATATATGAGCCCGGCATCGACGTGTCCGAGGCGTTTCAGGCGTTCGAGCCGCACGTGCTGGAACTGGCCAGCGGCGAGTTCACCGATGAATTCGACGCGGCAACTTTTGACGATCTCGCCGCCGCAGACGATCCCGCCACATCGGTCGCGCTTGACGACGACCCCGCCGGGATCGGGCGCAAGTCCAACTACGTGACCGTCTACCTCTTGCGCGACGAAAACGACGGGGTCGACAAGGTCATCCTGCCGGTCCACGGCTACGGGCTGTGGTCCACGCTCTACGGCTTCATCGCCCTTGAAGAGAACGGCAACGACATCTTCGGGCTGCAATTCTACCAGCACGGCGAGACCCCGGGTCTCGGCGCCGAAGTCGACAATCCGCGCTGGAAAGCGCTCTGGCCGGGCAAACGGCTGCGCGACGACGAGGGCGAATTGCAAATCACCGTTGCCAAATCCGTGCCGCCCGCCGGCGCGGACTACCACATCGACGCGCTTGCCGGGGCCACGCTAACCTCGGTGGGTGTCGACAACCTTGTGCGCTTCTGGATGGGCGAGGAAGGCTATGCGCCCTTCCTTGACCGTATGAAAGCGGGAGAGATCTGATGGCTCAGACCAGGAAAGAAATGCTCACCGACCCGCTGGTCGACAACAACCCGATCACGCTTCAGGTGCTTGGGATCTGTTCGGCGCTGGCGGTGACATCCTCGCTGCAGGTGGCATTCGTGATGTCGCTGGCGGTGATCTTTGTCACCGGATTTTCGTCGATGTTCATCTCGATCATCCGCAACCACATCCCCGGGTCTATCCGGATCATCGTGCAGATGGTGATCATCGCCTCGCTGGTGATCGTGGTCGACCAGATCCTCAAGGCCTATGCCTTTGAAATCTCGAAAACACTTTCGGTCTTCGTGGGACTGATCATCACCAACTGCATCGTCATGGGCCGGGCCGAGGCCTTTGCCATGAAGAACCCGCCGATTGCGTCCTTCATCGACGGGGTGGGCAACGGTCTGGGCTATGGCCTGATCCTGATGCTTGTCGGCGTGATCCGCGAACTCTTCGGATCGGGCAGCCTCTTTGGCATCACGATCCTTGAGACGGTCAACAACGGCGGCTGGTATGTGCCAAACGGCCTTCTGCTTTTGCCGCCCTCGGCGTTCTTCATCATCGGGCTGATCATCTGGGCCTTCCGGTCCTGGAAACCGGCGCAGGTGGAACAGCGCGAATACAAGATCCAGACGGTCGAGGCGCACTGATGGAAGGTTTGCTCGCCCTTGCCGTCAAGGCGATCTTTGTCGAGAACCTCGCGCTCTCGTTCTTTCTGGGCATGTGCACGTTCATCGCGGTGTCCAAGAAGATCGCCACGGCCATTGGCCTCGGCATCTCGGTGATGATCGTGCAGGCGATCACCGTGCCCGCCAATAACCTGATCCTCAACCACGTGCTGGCCCCGGGCGCACTGTCCTGGGCCGGCTTCCCGGATGTCGACCTGACATTTTTGGGCCTGATCTCCTACATCGGCGTCATCGCGGCGATGGTGCAAATCCTTGAGATGACACTCGATAAGTACTTCCCCCCGCTCTACAACGCGCTGGGCGTCTTCCTGCCGCTGATCACGGTGAACTGCGCGATCCTCGGCGGATCGCTCTTCATGGTCGAGCGGGACTATAACTTTGCTGAATCCGTGACCTATGGGCTTTCCTCCGGCTTTGGCTGGGCGCTGGCGATCACCGCGATGGCCGGGGTGCGTGAAAAGCTCAAATACTCCGATATTCCCGACGGGCTTCAGGGCCTTGGGATCACCTTTATCACCGCTGGATTGATGGCGATGGCCTTCATGTCCTTCAGCGGCGTCAAACTCTGAAGGGAGCCTCTCGTGGCGACATTCACGCTTGGCATAATTCTGTTCACGCTTATCGTGCTCGCCCTGGTGACGATCATCATGGCGGCGCGCTCGCGGCTGGTCTCGACCGGCAACGTCAACATCACGATCAACGGCGAGAAAACGATCTCGGTTCCGGCGGGTGGGAAACTGCTCCAGACGCTGGCCGAGCAAAAGCTGTTTGTCCCCTCGGCCTGCGGCGGCGGCGGCACCTGCGCCCAGTGCCGGGTCAAGATCCACTCGGGCGGTGGGTCGATCCTGCCCACCGAAGAAGGCCACATCACCAAGCGTGAGGCATCCTGCGGCGATCGCCTGTCCTGCCAGGTCGCCGTCAAGCAGGACATGAACATCGAGGTCCCCGAAGAGGTGTTCGGGGTCAAGAAGTGGGAATGCGAGGTCGTCTCGAACGAAAACGTCGCCACCTTCATCAAGCAGCTCGTGCTCAGACTGCCCGAAGGTGAGGACGTGAACTTCCGCGCCGGTGGCTACATCCAGATCGAAGCACCCGCGCACCACGTGAAATACGCGGACTTCGATGTGGAAGACGAGTATCGCGAGGATTGGGACAAGTTCAAACTCTGGGATCTCGAATCAAAGGTCGATGAACCGATCGAGCGCGCCTATTCCATGGCGAACTACCCCGAAGAGCGCGGGATCATCATGCTCAACGTCCGCGTGGCCACCCCGCCACCGGGCAGCGACGGTATCGCACCGGGCAAGATGTCGTCCTACATCTTCAGCCTGAAACCCGGCGACAAGGTCACGATCTCGGGCCCGTTTGGCGAGTTTTTCGCCCGCGAAACCAAGAAAGAGATGGTGTTCGTCGGCGGCGGCGCGGGCATGGCCCCGATGCGCAGCCACATCTTCGACCAGCTCAAGCGGATCGAAACCGACCGCAAGATCACCTTCTGGTACGGCGCACGGTCCAAGCGCGAGATGTTCTATGTCGAGGATTTCGACGGTCTGGACGCGGGCAACGCGAATTTCGACTGGCATGTCGCGCTCTCTGACGCGCTGCCCGAGGATGACTGGAATGGCTACACCGGGTTCATCCACAACATCCTCTTTGAAGAGTACCTCAAGGATCACCCGGCCCCCGAAGACTGCGAATACTACATGTGTGGTCCGCCGATCATGAACCAGTCGGTCATCAACATGTTGGTTGAACTGGGCGTCGACCGCGAAGACATTATGCTGGATGACTTCGGCGGATAGGAATACGGGCTCTTGGAACGGCTGATGCCGCGGCGTCCCCCGGGGGTGCCGCGGTTTTCCTTTGGTGAGGGATGGTGACGGACCCGGCAATCACGCAGGACGCGGCGCGCATCGCGGCGCTTGTCTCAAGCGCAGTGGCTTCCTCTGGCAGGACGCTGATGGCCATCGCCGGTCCCCCCGCCGTGGGCAAGTCGACAACGGCCGAGGCCGTGGTCACGGCGCTGTCCCAAGCCGGGCACGCGGCCGTCCTCGTCCCCATGGACGGCTTCCACCTTGACAACTCCATCCTCGACGCGCGCGGGCTCTTGCCCCGCAAGGGCGCACCGGAAACCTTCGACATCGCGGGTCTCACCCATCTGGTGGCGCGGTTGCGCGTGGAAGACGAGGTGATGTTTCCGGTCTTTGACCGCGCCGTGGACTGTGCCATCGCCGGGCGCGGTCGCGTGGGGCCCGAGCATCGCGTGATCGTGGTCGAGGGGAATTACCTGCTTTTCGACGCCCCGCACTGGTGCGACCTGGCCCGCAACTGGGATCATTCCGTCTTCCTCGGCGCGCCCATGGCGGAACTGACCGAACGCCTGATCCAGCGTTGGCTGAACTACGGCCTGTCGCCCGAGACCGCGCGCCAGCGGGCCGAGGCGAACGACCTGCCGAATGCGCGCCGGATCCTCGACGCCCGGCTGCCCGCCGATCTTGTGCTGGGCGATTAGGCGCCACTCTCGCGCGAAAAGGCACTGAGTTACCCGTAGGGCTTGCCCGATCCACGCGACTATGCGCACTCTGCGCCCCGGGGGCGGCCAGCAGGAGCATACTGTGGCCCGCATCGCAGCCTTTGCCTTCGACATCGCGGAAGCGGCGCAGATTCGGCGCATCCAAAGCCTGCGCGCCATCGGGCACGACGTGGTCTCGCTCTCCTTTCGCCGTGCCAACATGAATCGCGAGTTACGGCCCGATTGGCCGGACCTGCCGCTGGGCGTCACGCGCAACGAAAGCTATCTGCGCCGTCTGTTGGACCTGGCCCGGGCCACCCTGCGCGGCGTGCGGGGGCGTCAGATCCTGCAGGGGACCGACATCTGGATCGCCCGCAACTTCGATCTGCTGGTCCTCGCGATCCTGCTGAGGCGTCTGACGGGGCGGCGCGAGGTGCGGCTGGTTTATGAGTGCCTCGATATCCATGGCCTTTTCACGCGCGACGACCGCGTGGGGCGCACCATGCGCTGGCTCGAACGCCGGGCGTTGGCGCGCGTCGATCTGCTCATCGTCTCTTCTCCGGGGTTTTTGCGGGAATATTTCCTGCCGCTGCAGGGCTTTCAGGGCCAATCCGCGCTGATCGAGAACAAGCTGTGGCTGGGTGCGGGGCCTGACCTGCGCCCAAAGACCGCGCGCCGCGCCGACCCCGATCATCCGCTGCGGTTGGGGTGGGTCGGGTCGCTGCGCTGTGCGGCAAGCCTCAAAATCCTCGCCGGGGTGGCCGAAACCCTGGGGCAGGGGATCGAGATTGCCTTTCACGGCAACGTCCACCGACACGCCGTACCCGATTTCGACGCGATCCTCGCCCGACACCAGAACATGCGCCATTTCGGCCCCTACGCCTATCCGGACGACCTTGCCGGGATCTATGGCGCCTGCGATCTGGTCTGGGCGCAGGACCTTTGGCAGCGCGGCGCCAACAGCGACTGGCTGCTGCCGAACCGGATCTACGAGGCGAGCTACTTCGGGTGCCCGTCCATCGCGCTGAAGGGAACCGAGACGGGAACGCGGGTGGCCACCGACGGTCTGGGCTTTGTGGTGGACGCGGCGACGCCCGAGGCGCTCATCACCGTGCTCACCCGGCTCTCTCGCGATGAGAATAGCGCTGTGGCGGACGGGCTGCTGCAACGGCCCGAGACGGCGTTTCGCCTGATGCCCGACGATCTGAACCGGGCGCTCGCCCCGGTAACAGCGCCAGAGCGCTTGTACGATTCGAACATCGCCGCCATGATTCGGACGCAAAACTCTTAAAAAAGTTCAAAAATTGACCATGCTGGTCGAATTGGCGGCGCAGCATCGAGATGCGCGCGAAAATGCCAGCGCCTACCACGTCTTGAGCGCGATTCTACCACAAGTAGTGCTGCGCCCGCATTCCCCCCGATATGTCGCGGCCAGAGCGGGAAACCGGTCTGTCACAAACCTGTAACCGTGCCTCTTGAGGGCGGCCAGGATCGGCGGATTGCCGCCGGGTGCCCAAAACGCCTGAGATTTCGCTGCACATGCAAAGGCAAGTTTGGCAGTTTTGCGGCAACGGTGGGGGCCCATTTAGGGGATGGGCTCATGGCAATCATGAACCAAAGCGGCACGGTCGGTCCCGAGCATGGTGGCTCGGTATCGGTCTGGCAGCATGACCTCAGTACAGGTGACGGTGGTTCTGTTACGGCGGTGGGGGGCGTGGCCAAACGCACGCTCGATATCCTGCTCGCCGGGTGCGTTTTGATTGTTCTGTCACCCCTGTTTCTCTTCGTTGCTGGCGCCATCCGGCTGTCGGGGGCTGGCCCGGCGCTCTACGGGCATGAACGCGTCGGTCTGGGCGGGCGCAAGTTCCACTGTCTCAAGTTTCGGACCATGCATGTCGAAGGCGACCGGATCCTGGCCGCGCATCTGGCCCGCTTTCCCGAAGCGCATGCCGAATGGCAGGAAAAGCGCAAACTGCGCAATGATCCTCGCGTCACCCCGCTGGGGCGCGTTTTGCGCGAATACAGCGTGGATGAGCTGCCCCAACTTCTGAACGTGCTGCGCGGCGATATGAGCCTTGTGGGCCCGCGCCCCGTGGTCGAGGCCGAGCTGTCGCGCTACGGCGCTGCCGCAGAGCACTATCTGGTCGCGCGTCCGGGGATCACGGGGCTGTGGCAGGTCAGCGGGCGTAGCGATACGGGCTATGCCGAGCGTGTCGACTTCGACGTGCGCTACGTCGCGCGGTGGAGCCTTGTGGGCGATGTGCTGATTCTCTTGCGGACGATCCCCGCAGTCTTGGGTGCGCGTGGGTCCTATTAGAGCGCTTTGAAAATAATGACCTATGGCGGCGTGTGGCCGTCCCGTTTGAACGCAATGCGCCTTGGGCCTCAGGCCGCCACGGGCCGCGCCTGCGCCGTTCGCAAGATCTGATGAAACAGCTCAAACTGCTGCGCCGGATCGATCTCTAGCCGCGCGGCATGGGCTCGCGCCGCTTCTGAGAGGGCGCTGTAGTGCTCCGCATCTGACCAAAGCCGGCGCAGGGCCGCGACCCAGTCGTCCAGCGGCGCCTCATACTCCAAGGTCAGGCCCCCTGGACCAATCGCCTCGGGCAGGCCGCCCCGTGTCGACCCGATCACCGGAATACCGCTGCACTGCGCTTCCGAGGCGACGCGGCCCCAGGCCTCGTCCCACTTGCTGGGCGCCAGCACGATACGGCTTTGGCGGTAAACGGCCCGCATGTCGCTGCTGCGGCGTTGAAAGCGGATATTGGGGTAGGGCGCAATTGCCTGTTCCAATCGGTGCAGGGCAGGGTCGTCCAGAACCCAGCTTTCGACGAAAAGAAACGGGATTTCCGGACACGCCGCAGCAATCTCAATCGCCCGGGCGACCCCCTTTTCCGCAACCGGATTGATCAAGGTCACCCGATCGCCGTCAACCGGCGTTGCGTAAAGCGATGCATCGATGGTCGGCGGTATCACCGTGGCCTCAATCCCGTAGCGGGCGTGGTATTGCCGGGCGGTGAAGCGCGAGTTTGCGATGAACTGCGCATCGCCAAGCGGTGTCAGGTCGCCCCCCAGCTCGTCAAACTCGACGTTGCGCAAGTAGATCACCACCGGCACCCCGGCCGCGCGAAACGCCGTCGCGATGGGCACGGTGCCGTGGCACTGCACAACGGCCACATCCGCCGCTGTCTGGCGCACGCAGGCGGGCACGGCGGTCTCCGGCGCCCAGGCGCGATACACCGGATAGCCGTGGTGCAGATCACGGACCATGCCCGCGCCCCGCAGTTTCAGACGCGCCCGGGCGGTCAGGCCGAACCACCCGTCGCCATACAGGGGGGCCAGCACCGCGGGCCGATCCCCGCGCGAAAGCAGGCGGGTTGCGAGGTCATGGGTGCTGCTTTGCACGCCGCCATGATCCTCGGGCGGATAGCCATTGCCGCCTGCGAAGACAACATTCAGTGCCATGGGCCGTTTCCTAGGATTGTCGACGGCCCGGAAACCATCCACCCTCGGTTGGAGAGCGCCCAATTTTCGTCGTATTCTTGACATCGCCCCGTTGACGCAGGGCGCACCAGCGCCGACATTCGCGACGGGTCGGGGGTGCGCTTTGTCGGAGTGACAAGCACATGAATGCACCCATCTGCGTCATCATTGCCGCACATAATGCACACGCCACAATCGGCTGCGCCGTCGCCTCTGCGCTTGCGCAAAACGAGGTGGGCGAGGTGATCGTGGTCGATGATGCCTCGAACGACAACACGGGCCGCGCGGCGATCGCGGCGGCCAAGGGCGATCCGCGCCTGCTCGTCCTGCGTGAGCCTTACAACGTCGGCCCGGCGGCAGCCCGCAACCGCGCCATCGCGGCGGCGTCCTCGCCCTATATCGCGGTGCTTGACGCCGACGACTATCTTCTGCCGGGCCGGTTCACGCATCTGCTGTCCGTCCCCGGTTGGGACTTTATTGCCGATAACGTCGTCTTCGTGCCCGAGGATGACCTTGGCAACCACCCGCCGGATCCCGCCACCGCCAAGGCCGAGGTTGCCACGCTGACCGTGCAGGACTTCGTGCTGGGCAACGTCACGCGCGGCTCCGTCCATCGCGGCGAGCTTGGCTTTCTCAAGCCCCTCATGCGCCGTGCTTTCTTGGAGCAGCACAATCTCTCCTACGACCCGATGATGCGCCTGGGCGAAGACTATGACCTCTATGTCCGTGCGCTTCTGAAAGGGGCGCGCTTCCAGCTGTCGCGCCGGTTGGGCTATGCCGCGCGGGTGCGCGCAGCCTCGCTCAGCGGGGCGCACAGCACCGATGATCTGGGGGCCCTTCTCGCCGCGACCGAGGGGCACCTTGTTGCCGCCTATCAAAGCGCGTCCGACCGGGCCGCGATCCGCGCCCATCGCCGCCAGATCCGCGACCGCTACATCCTGCGGGGCTTTCTGGACCGCAAGGCCGAGGCGGGGATCGGCAGCGCGCTGCGCTTTGCCTTGGCCCCCCCGACAAACGCGCTTCCGATTGCGATGGGCGTCCTGCGCGACAAGGTGAACGCGCTGCGCGGCAGCAGCCGGGCAACGCCCGTGGGACGCGTTCTTCTCAGCTGACCACCCGGTCATGGCCGCGCCCCGCGCGTGGCATAGACGATGGCCACCACGACCAACGCCGATTGCAGGTTGAACTGGGTGAAGACCGGTACTTCCATCGGCGTGATCGCGATCAGCATCGCAATGGTGGCAAAGCTCAGCGCATCCACCCGGTCGCCCGTGGCCAACGCCCGACGCGCCGTCAGGATCAGCGCCGTACCCATCAAGAGCGTCTGGAGCAGAACGCCCAAGACGCCGATCTCCACCGCATTCGACAGGTAGGTGTTGTGAAAGTTGAACCCGCTGCGGCTCGCAATGCCAAAGGCGCGCCAGATCGCCTCTGCGGTCGGGTTCCCGTGAACCCAGAACGCCTGATAGCCCAGGCCCAGCACCGGGCGCTCGGAAATATAGGACAGCGCGATCAGCCATAGGTCCGTCCGCCCGGTCAGCGTGACATCCTTGCCCGTGGCGTCAAAGAAGGCGTCTGACAAAGCCTCGGCATAGATTGCAGCGACCAGAAGGACATAGGCGAAGCCAAGGGTCAGAAACACCGCCGCAACGATGCGGACGCTTGCCCTGAAGGGCCGCATCAGCAGGATGGCGGCAAAGGCGGTCAGTCCGATCGGGAGGTATCCCAACGCGCTGACCGATTGCGCGAAAAGCGTTGCGAGCAACGCCAGGGGCGCCGAAACCAGTGCCGCCAGGCGGATCCCCCCCCGCAAACCGGGAGCTGCGGCCAGCCCGACCGCGATCAACGTGGTCAGCGCCGCCGCCCAGGCCATGGCGTTCTTGCTGCCATAAAGCCCCACCAACGCCCCGGTATCCGCGCGGTAGCTACCAAGGGCGAGGCTGAGCAGCACGGTCAGCATCAACGCGGCAAACACGGTGACAAAAAACCACCGCTGCGGCAGGCGCGCCGCCATAAGCACCGCGATCACGCAGGTGGCTGTCAGCTGCACCCCGGCGCGCAACGAGGCGCCCGGCACCTCGGACCAGAGCATCGACACGGTGCAGAACACCGGCAAAACGAAGATCAGCCGGTGCCGCCACAAAACCCCCAGCATCGGGGTGGGGCGGGCCACGACCAAGAGCATGCCAAACGCCAGAAACGCCAGCGCAGCAAGCGTATGGAAGACCGGAATGAGGACCAGCGCGGTCAGCGACAGCGCCGCGAGCGGCGCCTCCACATCCGAGATCCGGCCGCCAAAGCGGCCAAACCCCTGCGCGGTTATCGCCATCTGGGTCTGGGCGCCGCCGGGCCCGCGTCTGTGCCGATCGCGGAGGGGGTGGGTAACTTGGGGGTCAGAGTGTCGATCAGCATCGCGGGCCCGGGGCTATCGTCGCCCCGCCATCCAGCGCCGGAAATGCGGCAACTCTTTGGCATTGCACGAAACGTCCCCAGATCGGCAAATTCCTGCTGACGCCGATTTAGCAACAAAACTGCTTGGTTAACCCGCACGCATAGGCGTATTATCGCGCAGGTGGCGGGCGTTTTTGAACGCTGCGGGATGCGATCATCCTGCTTGGGGATCGCCGCCGATGCCGCACCAGCCATCCATATCCGTTATCATGGCCGCCCATAATGCCGGGCGTTATGTGGGCGAGGCGATGGCCACGGTTCTGGCGCAGACCCATGGCGATCTCGAACTGATCATCGCCGACGACGGATCCACCGACGAAACCGCGGATATTGCCTGCGCACTCGCGCGCCGCGAAGATCGCGTGCGGGTTCTGCGGTCTGACATGGCAACAGGCCCGGCTGCCGCCCGCAACCGCGCGCTGGCCGCGGCCCAGGGCGCCTGGCTGGCCATCGTTGACGCCGACGATCTGATCCACCCACGCCGCCTGGCAGAACTCTTGCGCGCGGCTGAAAACTCGGGCGCTGACGTGATCGCCGATGATCTGATCCGCTTTGGGGCCGAGAACGGGCAAACGCTTCTGAAAGATCTGCACTTGGGCGCCCCCTGGACGCCGGATGCCACCGGGTTGTTGGCGGCCGAGCTTGGCGATCCGGCGGTGCCTGTGGGCTATCTGAAGCCCTTGATCCGCCGCAGCGCGCTGGGCGACCTGCGCTACCGTGAAGAGATGTCTGTGGGCGAGGATCTCGACCTGCTGCTGCGCCTGACGCTGGCGGGCGCGCGGGTGCAGGTCCTACCGCAAGCGTACTACCTCTATCGCCGCCACACCGCCTCGATTTCGCACCGGCTCAGCCCGGGTGACATTGACGGTATGCGCCAGGCCGCCGCCGATCTTGCGGCCCGGCGCGATCTGCCGCCCGACTTCGCGCCGTTTCTGGCCCAGTGGCAGGCCCGCCTAGACCGCCAGCACGCCTTTGCCACGCTCGTGGCCGATCTCAAGGCCCGCCGGACCGCCTCGGCGTTGGGCGCGCTTCTGCGAAAGCCGCGGCTTCTGGGGCCGTTGCTTCAGGCCACCGGCGAAACGCTCGCGCGCCGCTTGCCGGTGCAAAGCGATGGTCCAACATCGCCGCGCCTGACGCTCCCCGGCGATGTCGCGCTCGACGCGCCCGGCGGTCCGGCGCGTCTGGTCGCGCGCACGGGTCAGGGCACCGCGCGCCTGCGCATCGTGGGCGCGGCGGGGCTTGATGCGCTGGGCTTTGTGCCGGGCTGGACGCAGGCCGAGCTTGTGCCCCCGGCGGGCGGCTGGACGCCAGCGCAGCGCGCGCAGATCGCGGCACTGTCCTGGCCCGTCACGATCCCGGCCGAGACGATCACGCCCGAGCTGGTCCACATCCGCACGCCCACCTATCAGCGCCCCGAAACGCTGCACCGTGCCCTCGCATCGCTGCGGGCGCAAACGCATGAACACTGGATCTGCGATGTCTATGATGATGACCCCAAGGGCTCTGCGCTGGCCGTTGTCACGGCTCTGGGCGATCCCCGCATCCGTTACCACAACGGCCCGCGCCGCCACTTTGCCGCCGGCAACATAGACCGCTGCTTTTCCCGCTCGAACCCCCACGGTGCGGCGTATTTCTGCACGCTGGAGGACGACAACTACTTTCTGCCGGGGTTTCTGGCGGAAAACATCCGCGCGCTGGCCGACATCGATGTCGAGATCGTGTTTCGCAACCAACGCGTCGAATTCAACGCCGAAACCGCGGCAGCCCGTGTCTCAGACGGTGGCCTGCTGGACCGGCGGCTGACCGAACGTGTCTACGAGGCGCAGCATTTCCGCCTTGCCCTCCTGGCCGATATCGGGATCTCGAATGGCGGGCTCTTCTGGTCGCATCGCGCGGTATCGGACCTGCAGGTCCACGTGACGTGCTCGGCCGTCTTGCAGGAATACTACCGCACCTTCGCCATTGAAGAGCCGATCTTTGTCGCGATGGAGCCGCTCGCCGTCTGGGCCGAAAACGGCGCGGGCACGGGGCGCCATGCGGGCAATGACAGCACGTGGCTCAAGCGTGAGCTGACGCTCAAGGCCTCGATCGCCCAGCTACAGCGCAAGGCCTGGCAGCAGGCTACGCCCGAGATGCGCGCGGCATTTCTGGATGACCGCGCCTTTTCTTACCCGCGCGATCAGCGGGCGCGGGGGCTCGTGAAATCGCTGATGCGGCTCAACGTCCGCCGCGCGCTGCCGTCGTCCGAAGTGGCACGGCTCGCCCTGCGCGGGCTTGCGATCCGCCTGCTCGGACGCCCCGAGCCGAGCGTCGGTGAATTTCTGGAACTGCAGGGTCGGCGTTAGGGGCCTTGGGTTTCGACCGGCTGGGTGGCCTTGGCACCGTCTTCCGATGCCTTGTCCCGGGTCATCACCGAAACGGCGACCAACCACGCTGCATAAGCCAGTTGCAGGACGCCCAGAACGACAATCACCCGCAATAGGATTGCCCCGGCCCCGTGGCCCTGCGCATAGGCCATCCAGCCAAAGGCCGCCGCCGCCGCAAGGTTGATCACAAAAAACACCGCCAATCGCATAACCAACCGCCTATTCGCACAATAACGCCCCTGCCAACGTCGGTGTAGCGGGGGGCTTTGGCTACAATATGCCGGGACTAAGGCGATTTCGTCAATGGAGGCGGCAGGGGCATCAACCAGATGTTGTGGTTGGGAACAGGCTCGACCGCCACAATTGGACACCGTAGCGCGGCAATTGTCGCAGATTTGCTCGATTGAGGACGACCCCGGCGGTGCGCCGCGCGATCTCGCGTTCATGATCCAGGAAGGCGCGCACGCTGCGGCGCGGGGTCTTGCCCCAGCGCGTGACCAACACAACCCGGTCGATCGAGCGTACAAGCGCCTTTGCCTCGGGCCCCAGACCCAGCGAGGGCAGGTCGATGATGATATCGTCATAGCTCTGGCGCGCGGTCGTGACGAGCTCGGCAAGACCGGCCAGATGCGAGGGCCCGGTCCGCACGTCATGCGTGCCCCCTGCGCCCGTGGGCAACAGGTCCACCCCGCTATAGGGCAGCCGGCAAATCGCCGAGATCAGATCGACCGAACCATCCAGCACGCCCAGCGTGCCGTCCCCCTGCGTGACCCCCAATCGCCGTGAGAGCTCGGACCCTTCGAAATCCCCATCGATCAGCAGCGTACGCCGCCCCGACAGCGCGGCGAGATTGGCGAGGTTAGCGGCCACCGTGGTCGCGCCTTCATCCTCCATCACCGCCCCGATGGCGATCACACGGCCTGTCGTCTCCTCAAAGCCAAGATCGAGGGTTGCCAGGATGTTGCGCAGCGCCTTGTCGGCGGCTGAGCGTGGGGCAAAGGCCGCCACGCACAGCTCAGCGGGCAGAGAGCTTGGACCTTGCGGTGCCTCGGGGTTCGACAACCCGGGTTCACCATCCTCGGCGCCGTTGCGGGACGACACGAAGCGCTCGCTCATCGGCTGCGCAGGTGTCAGCGACGGGGCCGGGGCGCGGCGCAGGGCGCGGGGTTTCAGCGCGGGGAAGTACCCCAGAAACGCGAGCCGCGCGACGCGCTCGATATCCTGCCCGGTGCGGAACCCGGTCTCTCGGTATTCTCGCAAAACCGCGATCCCCAGCCCCACGATCATCCCCAAGACCAGACCCGCCCCCAGCAACAAAACGGCGCTGGGCGCTGCGGGGCGGCGCGGTGGAACGGCCTGTGTCAGAACACGTCCGGTCGTGACAGGAAATGAACTTTCCAGTGCAAGCTGCTGATATCGCGACTGAACCGTCAGGAAAAGCTCGTTGAGCGCCTCGGCCCGCTGATCGCGTTCGCGCAGGCCCTGCTGGTCCATCGCTCCGGTCTCGGCGCGAAACTCCTCGGCTTCACGCGCGGCCTCAAGCGCGGCCACCCGCAGCTCTTCAATACGGCCGCGCATCCACGTGGTCATCCGGTCAGAGGCTTCGACATTGGCGCGCGTGCCATCGGCCAGGTACGCCTCGGCATAGGCGTTGGGGATCGCGGCGGCGAGCAATGGCACATGCGAGGTAAAGCTGATCCACACCGTGGAACTGCGCCCCTGGCGCGAGAACTTGGTGCGCATCGCCAACCGGGTTGCGGCATCGACGATCCGGCGCTCTTCGCGCTGGGCATCGCTCAGCGTGCTGCCCCCGCCGCTGCTTGGCACCTCGGGCGTGATCAGCCCCTTGACCCAGCGCGTGGCATCGCTGCGAAACTGACCCAGCGCGGATTGCGGCGGGCTCATGAAATCGCGGTTCTGGTGCAGGTCCAGCGCGCGGACCACCTCAATCGCGATGTGCTGGGATTGCAGGATCTGGATCTCGTTCTGAAAAGCCGTGTCATTGCGCGATAACGGCAGCGAGGCCGACAACTCTTGCTCCAGATCACTGAGGCGCTGTTCAATCATCACCGATGCCCCGGCCTCAAACTCGCGGGGGCTGGTGGCATAGTGCAGCGCCCCCGCGACAAGGCCCAGGCAGGTGCAGATCCCGACCATCCAGATCTGACGCCGGACGGCCAGCCACAACTCATGCAGGTCGCCATCCTCCGGGGCCGGGTCGACGCGGGCCTCGATGGGCAGATTGCGAAGATTGGGCAGGGATTGGGTCATTTCGCGTGCACCCCGTCAATGGGTTGGGTCAGTCCATAAAGTTTCAGCCCGCCATGCCCGGCGAGCCCGGCCACCACGCCAAGGTGCAGGGCCGCCCGCAAGAAAGCGGTGTTGCGGCGGTGGGCGATGGGCAGCATGACAAGGGCGAGGCCTGCGCAGGCCAGGGCCTTTGCGAACGCCACGGGCAGGGCGCGCAAACGGCGCTGGCCCAGGCGGGTGGTCAGGACATGCGCATGGGTCTGCCCCATGCGGTAGCGTCGCCGCGCAAGCCATTGAAACGATGTGCGTATCGGGGGCACGGCCTCTGTGACGACCGCGTCGGGCGCAAAGGCGATGCGCGCACCGTCGCGGTGGGCGGCGCCGAAGAAATCAGTGTCCTCACCGCCCGTCTGGCCGAGCATCGGATCGAACCGTCGCGTGGCCAGCGCCGGATGCGTGCGGTCGATCAGGACATTGCAGGTATAGCCCGTGCAAATCTCGCCCTTGCGCCAAACGGGCCGCGTCGCGTGCAGATCGGCGGCGCGCACCCAGGCTGGGGCGCTGGCGTCGAATTCCGGCGCAACCGGCCCCAGCACCACCGCCACGCCTGAAGTCGTGCTCTCCTGCAGCAGGGCTGCCAGCCAGCCGGGCGTCGCCGTCTCGTCATCGTCGATAAAGGCCACAAACCGCCCCTCTGCCGCGTCCAAGGCCGCATTGCGCGCGACCGAGATATTGCCAGCGGGGGCATGGAGATAGCGGATCGGCAGCGGTGCCTGTTCCGCAAACGCCGCCACGCGGGCTTGCGTGCTAGGCGACACGTCGTTGTCGACCACGATTACCCGCACCGCCGTCCCGGCAGGTACTTCGAGTGCCATCAGCGAGGCGAGCGTTTCGATCACGCTGTCCCGCTGAAAGGTGCAGACGCAGATATCGACACCGGTCACGCGGGCACCCCGCGCGTTGCGCCCGCGGGCGCGCTGACCAGTTGCGTCCAGAACCCCACCGACCAAGCCACATGCATCAGCATCGCCACCCCGCCGGAGAGCAGCATCACCGGCGCACGTTCGGACACGGCGACTGAGACACCCCCGGCGAGCGCGGCGGCCATCCAAAGGAACGCGGGCAGCGCGAGCAGGGGCACCAGCGACGAGGCGGCCACCAGCGCAACGGTGGGCGCGACCGAGATCACCACCCATTGCCGCCGATTGGGCAGCGCACGGTGCTTCAGCAGGTTGCGCGCGCGCCCCCGCCCATAGCGAAAATACTGGTCCAGAAGCGATCGCGCATCGGTGCGGGGGTAATAGGTGATCGCCGTCCGCGCTGTCAGCCAGATGCCATGGCCCGCCCGCGTCAGGCGCGCGTCAAGCTCGGCATCTTCGTTATGGGCAAAGCTCGCATCATATCCGCCCACCGCGTGGAACGCGTCCAGCCGGATCAGCGCGTGGTGCCCATGATCGACCCATTCGCCACGGCCCTGCGCCCGGTGCTTGGAGCCGCCATTGCCGATGCGGGCGTTCTGCGTGGCCGCGTTGATCCGCTGGATCACGCCCTCACCGGCCGCGATCATGCCAACGACGACGGCGCTTGCGCCCGTCGCCTCGGCATCGACCAAAAGCGCTGGAATGAACCCATCGGGATAGGCGCAATGGGCATCGACCCGGATCAGATGCGAATGGCCCGCCCCATGGGCGGCCACCGCGGCGTTGATCCCCGCGCTCTGGATGCGCGCAGGATTGTCAAGAAAATGCACCCGCGGATCGCGCCGCGCAATCTCGCGCACAACGGCGCGCGAGCCATCGGTGCTGCCGCCATCGGCGACAACCACCCGCCCGCCATAGGGGCGCACGGCGTTGGACATTTGCTTGGTGACGCGCGCGATATGCGCGGCTTCGTTCAGGCAGGGAATAACCACCAGCGGGACGGGGGAGGGGGCAATGGGCGACACGGGTCGATCCTCGGGCCAAGCCGCGCTGACCGGGCCATGCCCGAAACAGCGGCGCGCTTACGCCCCTACCCATGGCGTTCGTGTGGCAATTCTAAGGCCACAACGCAATCGTCTTTTGGGGGGAAACAGTGGGCTGGCAGGAACCCGCCAGCCCAATTGCCGGTATTTTGGGCAGATCCGGGGCGTTACTCGACGCGGGTCTTGCGCCAAAACCGCCAGGGCAGGGCCACCGCCGCCACCGCGATCCCCAGCGTATAGCCCAGCCACACGCCCGCTGCCCCTTGGCCAAAGACCAGCCCCAGAAGATAGCCCGCAGGCAGCGCAAGCGGCCAATAGGCCACCAGTGTGATCGCGGTGGGAACACGGTTGTCCATCATCCCGCGCAGCGCACCCAGCGCGGTCGACTGGATCCCATCGGCGATCTGCATCAGCGCCAGCACCAGGAAAAGCGTCGCCGCCAGCGTCACAACGGCCGGATCCGTGGAAAGGGCCTCTGCCATGTAGCGCCCGCCCAGCAGAAAGGTCAGCGCAACAAGGCACTGCCAGACCGTCACGATCAGCAGCCCCGCCGTCAGAATCGGCCGCAGCCGGTCCCGCTGTGCGCCGCCAATCGCCTGCCCGATCCGGATCGCCACAGCCCCCGCCATGCCCAGCGGAATAACATAGGCCAGCCCCGCGATTGCATTGGCAACCTGGTGCGCGGCCAGCGCGGTGGCCCCCAGCCAGCCGATCATGATCCCCATAAACGCGTAGGCCCCGCCTTCGCCGGCATAGCCCAGACACAGCGGCAGCCCCTCGCGCAGCTGCGTCCACACCCGCCCCCAGGAAAACGGCGCAGGCACGCGGTAGGGTGCAAGCCCTTTCGACAGCCGCCAGACCGCCAGCCCGGCCAAGAGCGACACAGTTTGCGACAGGATGCTCGCCAGCCCGGCCCCCAGCACCCCCAGCCCCGCGACATGGATCAGCAGATAGTTCGCCGGGACATTGACCACGACCCCAAGGTAGGACAGCACCACCCCCGTCCATTCGCGCCCGACCCCGTCAAACAGGCCCTTGAGCACAAAGAACATCGTGAAGGGCACGATCCACAGCGCCATCGCGGCCCAATAGGGCAGCAGGATTGCCAGCACCTCGGCCGGTTGCCCGATCGGGCCCAAGAGCGGATAGACCGCCATCATCACGCCAAAGCCCGCCATCCCCGCAAGCGCGCCCAGAACAAGGCCGCTTTTGACATGCGCCGAAACCTCGCTGCGATCCTCGGCGCCCTCGGCGGTGGCGATCTGGACCCCGATCACGGTGACCAGGCCCCACAGGGCCGAGATGAGGATGATCAACACCGCCGTCGTGATCCCGGCGGCGGCCAGCGGCACGGTGCCTAGCGGCGCAATCATGACGGTATCGACAACGCCGATCAGCGTCGCGGCCATCAGCCCGATCATCAGCGGAACAGAGAGCTTGAGAAGCGGGCGGATTTCGGCCCGCAGACCAGCCCGGGGCTGGGAGGAATTGAGTGTCATGGTGGGTCAGGCCGCGCCCTGCGCGCGCGCCGTCCTTGCAAAGTCAGATCGTGTAGAGGCGTTCGGGGGGCGTCTCAGCCCAGCTCTGCGATCACCATGATATCGGTGCCTTCTAGGTTTGAAGTCTAGGCGTGTGGCTACGCGAGCGACGCAAAGATGTCCAGCGCGCGCTATGCCGCCCCGGACCCTATTTCGCTGTCCATCAGGGAGGGTGCCAGGAAAGACACCCGAAGCGCCCGCCTCACGCCACCCGCTGTACCTCGACCGGCTCCACCGTATCCCACTGCAGCCCGCCTGTGTACCGCTGCGCCATGCGTCCCTGATCGTCGAGCGCGAAGAGGTGCAGCCAGCCGTTGTCGAACAGATCGCGCACCCCGTCATGGCGCGACAGGATGTCGGTCATCGCCTCGGTCGGGGCTTCGATGCAGACCGACAGCCGCAGCGGTTCGTGGCTGTGGCGCTCGCCGTCATGCACCGACTGCCAGGGCAGCCCGGCCCGCAACGGGCCGCCATTGCCCTCGACCACACCGATGCCGCCCACGACATTGTGGAGCAGTTTGTTGCCGCCGCCAAAGGCCTGCGGCGCCACCGTCGACCCATAGTATTGCAGGCTGATCCAGCTTGCGACGACCACCGGCGCGGTCATGATCAGCTCCAGCACGCCAAAGCCGTTCTTGGCGTCCTGATGCCAGTCGTAATCGTGCAGGAACGCCCGCCCTTCCAGCGTCCGCCCGGTCGTGCGGGGGCGTGGCGCGGCGATGAAGGCCTTGCAGCCCGCCAGCGCCCATTCCGGGCGCACCTCGGCCCAGTCATGCGCGCGCTCGCTCACCTGGCCCGCATCCGTGGCCCTTGGCAGGCGTAGCGCGCGTTCGCCCCGCGCCACCCGGCCCGCTGTGGCAAACCACTGGCGCGCCTGCTTGAGGTCGGCGGTATGGTCGGACGCGGGATGATCGCCGTCATAGAGGGTGATCGTATCGGTCGTCGTGTCGTGCAGCGCGCCGACGAACAGTGTGTCCGCCGCAATCTCGATCCCCTTGGCCACCAACCCCTCGCGCACCGCGCCGTCATTGAGAAGCGCAGTCAAAAGCCGGGCGTTGACCTCGCCGGAATACCCGCCGCACGCGCCGCAATGCAGACCGCTTTCGAATGGGTTGTTGGTCACGTTCGCCCCATGTCCGGCCAGCACCACCAACCGCGCAAAATTCTTGGTCAGTGACATCGCCCGCAGCACCGTCTCGGCCGCGCCAATCCGCGCATCCGCGTCCAGTTCGGGCGAGAATTCCGGCTTCGGTTCGACCTTCGCCTCCTTCGGCGACAGCGCGAGCGCATCGCGGGCAAGCTTGGCGGCATAGACCGGGCCCATCGCCTCGACAAAGGCAAAGGACGACACCGCGGCCAGTTTGAACCGACCCCAGGCGCGCTTGGCCCGCGCGGCGTACCGCGCTTCGGTATCGGCCTCCTGCGTCGCCGCGTTGCCCGACGCGCTTGTCACCGTGGGGTTCAACAGAACCGGCAGCCGCCGCTCGGCCACGTCCGAGGCAAAGCCCTTGTGCTCGGCAAACACACCGAAAAACCCCGCAAACCCAAGCGTCTGGATCCCCGGATCCACCGCTTCCAGCGCGCGGCGTAACACTTCGGACCGCACATCGATACAGAACGCCGCCTGCATCGCGGGCCGGTTGTCCGAGGCCGCGGTCGCGGACAGGCTCAGCGTCTCGGCCAGTTTGCGCTGGGCGGCCTGATCCGCGGCATCCTGCAGGATCGCGTCGGTGATCAAATCGGCATCCGGGGCAACGGGCGCGGCATGGGACAGCTTCGCCGCCGCCCAGCGATCATCTATCTGGTCGCCAAACCGGTCGTAAAGCGCCTCTTCCCACAGCAGCCGGATTGCCAGGAAATCGGTGATCGTATCGTCGCCCCGACCCGCCAGCTCGGCCTGCCACAGCTCGTAACGCGCATATTGCGCCCATCCGCCAAGGGTAAAGAGCAGCTGGTGGAAATAGCTTTCCAACTCATCGGTCCCAAGGCCCAGCCGGATCGAGGCCCGCGCGATCGCCTCCGAGGCGCGTTCCGGCGCTTCGGCCACGAACCGGGCAAACCCGGTAAGGCCCATGATTTCAGGCGTCAGGTCATGGGTCGCGTGCATCCGGAACGCATCCCAGGCGCTCCGCCCCTTCGGCGCGGCCCAGAGCGCCTGACCGGCATCAAAATACCCGGCGGCCCAGGCGCCGAAGCGTTCATCAATCAGCGCGGTCCAATCGGTGCCGCTGACATCCGCCGCCAGCTGCGCCACCGTCGGCGTCGCCGTGCGGGCAGGGGCCGCCGTTGCGGCGGCGCTGCGCAGGGCGGCGATATCGGCGGGCCGGTCGGCGCGCGGCGCCCGGTCAAGTGCTGCCTGCAAATCGGCATCTGTGATCTCGCCCGCGCCGATCTTTGCGCGGTACCACTGGCGGGGCATGGTCACCGGCACCCCGCCAATCCGGGCAAGCCGGGCGCCCGCCTCGGCCAAGGTGCCACCCGTCTGGCCCAGATAGGGGTTCACTGCGACCGATGCGGCCAGCGGAAAGACCGGGGGGATGTGCCGGGCGGCCGCGTCGGCAGCCTTTTCCAGCGCGGCAGTGTCCATCAGTCCGGATGCATGTGCAGGGGTCATGTTCGTGATCTCCGTTCAGGTCTGCGTTACAGGGGTTTCCGGATCGTCCAGCCGCCCAGCAGCCGGTCGAACACCGCATTGGCGTAAAGCCCGTTGGACAGGTGCACCCGCAGGCCCGCCGCCGCCGGGTGGTTCGACCACAAGGGGAACAGCGCCTGCGCCAGCGCGACCACCCCAAAGCTCATCACCGCCAGGACCAGAAGCGTCCACTCCAGCGGCCCGGGCGCCGGGGTCGCGGGCAGGGTGCCCGCCGTCAGCCACTCTGCCGCGGTCTGGAGCGCGAAATAGCTTGTTGAGGCCGCCAGCGAATAGAATGCGGTTTTCCGCGTCAGCACCTTCGGCGCGGCATCGGCCAGACCCTGGGCCAGCAGGTACGCCACCCCAAAGACAAGGATCGCCCCCAGCGCAATCGCCTGCGGGCTCTTGTCAATCAGCCCGAACGCAAGCCCCACCAGCGCATAGACCGCCAGCGCGATGCCAAAGGCCTTGAGCACCGCCTTGCCATCAGGGATTGCAATCGGCCCGGGCCGCGCGATCGAGGCCACCTGCGTGACCGCCGTGCCCGAGGCGAGGAAGGCGTGCGCCTTATAAAGCGAGTGCGCCACGATATGCAGCAGCGCCAGCGGGAACAGCGCCAGCCCGCATTGCATGATCATGAACCCCATCTGCGCAATGGTGGACCAGGCGAGCGACGTCTTGACCGCCGGCTGTGCGAGCATCGCCAGACCACCCAAAAGCGCGGTGAACCCACCAAGCATTGCCAGCACCGCCAGAATGCCCGGCGCCGCCAGCATCACATCGGCGAACCGGATCAGCAGGAACCCACCGGCATTGATCACGCCCGCATGCAGCAGGGCCGAAACCGGCGTCGGTGTCTCCATCACCTCGGTCAGCCAGCCATGGGTCGGAAACTGCGCCGATTTTAGAATCGCGGCGAGCGCAAGGAACCCCGCCGCCCAAAGCGCCTGTACCGGCGCGGGCCCGGCCTCGGCCGCGGCAAGGATCGCGGCGATGTCAACCGTGCCAAACCCTTGGTATAGAAGTGCGCCCGCCAGGATCAGCGCCGCATCGCCCGCCCGCGCCACGATCGCCTTCTTGCGCGCCGCCCGCTGGGCCTGCCGCCGATCAGCGTAAAACAGAAGCAACTGGTGCAGACACAGGCTGGTCGCGATCCAGGCCGCGATCAGGACGATCAGGTTCCCTGCCTGCACAAGGATCATCACTGCCGCCAGCGTCGCCGACATCCAGCCAAGGAAGGCCCCCTGCCGCTCTTCGCCGTCCAGATAGCCGCCGGAATAGCGCAGCACGACCCAGCCGACGAAGCTCACCAACACCAGCATCGTCGCGCTCACCGCGTCCAGCAGGTTCGCCCCGCTGGCCAGTGTTCCCGACACGATCACCATCAGCGCCGCCGCGGCCGCGACCCCCACGGCGCCCAGGGCCGCGCCTTCGGCCACCTTCGCCACCCCGTCGGGGCGCTGGCCGGGCCGCGAAAAGGCAAAGGCCGCAGCCAGCAACAGCAGGGCGGGGGCAAGAAATGCGACGAGGGCAGGGGCCATGGGATGCTCCGGAAGGTGATGCAATTCGGTTCCGGTTCATGTAGCGGCAGGCTGTCGCAGAGAAAAGTTCATTGTTTGGGTAAAAATGTTCTGTTTTAGTGAACGATTATGGCAGATCTCAACTACCACCACCTGCGTTATTTTCAGATCGTCGCGCATGAGGGCAACCTCACCCGCGCGGCCCAGCACCTGAACGTGTCGCAATCCGCTGTTTCAACCCAGATCAAACAGCTCGAAGACCGCCTCGGCCAACCGCTCTTCGAACGCCGCGGCCGCACCCTGCACCTGACCGAGGCCGGGCGCATCGCGCTTGACCATGCGGATGCGATCTTTGCCACGGGGCGCGAGCTTCTGGCCACGCTCAGCGAAACCGGCAGCCGGCGCACCGCGCTGCGTATCGGCGCATTGGCCACGCTGTCGCGCAACTTTCAGCTCAGTTTTCTCAAACCCGTCCTCGGCCGCGCGGATGTCGAGGTGATCCTGCGCTCCGGCAGCGAGGCCGAGCTCCTGGCCGCCCTCGAAGCGCTCCACCTCGACCTCGTCCTCACCAACCAGCCCCCGCCGCCCGACGCGCTGACCCCGTTCACCGTCCGCCGCCTGGACGAACAGGATGTCAGCCTGATCGGCGTACCCGCCTTGTGCCCCCCCGGCATCCCGCTTGAGCGTCGCCTGGCAGAAACCCCGCTGGTCCTGCCCACCCCGGCCAGCACGCTGCGCGTGGGCTTCGACGCGGTCGCCGCGCGCTTTGACGCCGACCTCAACATCGCCGCCGAGGTCGACGACATGGCCATGATGCGCCTCCTCGCCCGCGACGGCGTGGGGCTGGCCGTGCTGCCCCCGATCGTGGTGCAGGACGAGCTGTCATCCGGCGCCCTGATCGAAGCAGCTGCCTTGCCCGGGCTGACGGAGGCGTTCTACGGTGTGACAGTGGAGCGGCGGTTTCCGAACCCGCTGCTCAGGGAGGTGTTGGGGCGTGGGGTGGTTTGACCCCGACCCTTCTTGGCCAGCCTTGCTGCGCCGCTCTCGACGAACTCCGCGGCGGTATCAGAATCCTATTTGTACGTAGTTAAAGCTTGAGTGAAGAGAACTTCACCAGCATCGCCGAATGAAACAGACACACTAAAGAAACGGGGAGGCAAAATGAAATAGAGGGAATACAAAAAACCCCAGCCTACACGTTTTTCCCTCATCTTTTGGATCGACCACCTACCCGATACCCTTTTTGCTGTGCTGCTTCCTGTAATTGAGTTCCATGATGTTTTGTTTACACCCACGTATTCGAACTCTTGGGTCGTCAACCACGCGGCCATTTTGTCAACGTCCCTTAGTGTAGCCGCGACGCGAAACAGACAGACCTCGATTTCTCGACTGCCGCGCAATCCACGCCATGAGAACTGGGTGAGGTCAAATTGGTCCCCCGCTCGGGATCCCCTAGTCAGACAGGACTGCGTATCTGGAAACTTTTGCAAGGTCCGTCGGTAGTTGTCCCATTGCAAATGCTGCGCGTCGATGACCCTGCCCGAACGCGAGAAAGGATAATTAGTTTGTGTGGCGAGATCCTTCTCACTGTAGTGAAAATCGAAATCCCCGTTTTCGCCACCACGAACACCTGTCGCCAACAAACACGAAACCGCTATTCCTGCAGCGACGATGGGCTTTCTTGTAATCATAAACACTCCCGAAGAATTCTCGACGAACTCCGCGGCGGTGTCAAAATCCTATTTGCTCTGAGCCGAAGCACTGGTCGCGAAAACTTCATTAGTATCACCGAAAGTAACAGACACACTAAAGAAACGAGGCGGCAAAATGACATAGAGTGAATAAAGAAGCGGCCAGCCTACACGTTTTTCCCTCATCTTTTGGATCGACCACCTACCCGATACCCTTCTTTCTGTGCTGTTTCCTGCAATCGAGCTCCATGCTGTTTCGTTTATACCCACGTATTCGAACTCTTGGGTCGTCAACCACGCAGCCATTTTGTCGACATCCCTTAAAGTAGTCGCGACGCGAAACAGACAGACCTGGATTTCTCGACTGCCGCGCAATCCACGCCATGAGAACTGGGTGAGGTCAAACTGGTCTCCCGTCCGGGATCCCCTGGTCAGACAGGACTGCGCATCTGGAAACTTTTGCAAGGTCCGCCGATAGTTGTCCCATTGCAGATGCTGTTCGTTGATGACCCTGCCCGAATACATGAACGGGTAATCGGTTTGCGTGGCGAGATCTTGCGCGCTGTAGTGAAAATCGAAGTCACCGTTTTCGTCACCACGAACACCTGTCGCCAACAAACAAGTGACCGCCACTCCTGCAGCGACGATAAGCTTTCTTGTAATCATAAACACTCCCGAGGAACTCTCGACGCGTCAAAGAACCTTTTTGAAACAGAAGACTAAAGACAAACGCTAAAATGGTGTTTGCCGGTCCTAAAGCCTGGCGCCAACAGTGCTACACGATCCACGCTCCAGGGCAACGCGACTTTTTTGGTGTCCAACGATCATATCCAGCCCCATTTCTACGGTCCATCGCTGAGGAAGTTGGCTTTGTGTTCGAACATGAACTGTGGTCATGCGATGTATGACGCGACAGCACCGTGCGCCGCCTGTCTTGCAGGTTGCAGCATCTGCGACCTTGGCGCCGAACCCGACTTTCACCGCAGCCCAACCTCTACCCCCCCAACTGCCCCCGCACCACCGCCAGCATCCGCTTATGCGGCCCCCGGTGCCGGTTCCGCAGATGCAACGCGCCATAGACCGATTGCTCAATCCGCGCCGCGCCGGCCACGTACTGCCCTGCGCCGCTCTCGACGAACTCCGCCGCGGTATCGGCCAGCAGATAGGTTGTCCCGCCAAGCGCGCCCAGCAGCCCGGCCACAATCGCGTTCTGCCCGCTCGACACCACCGCCGCCGACAGCGCCGGATAAAGCGCGCCGTGGCGCCGGGCGATGGCGGGGGAGTAGTTGGGCAGGATGTAACTCTCCACCGCGACGTCCGAGATCTGGCTGTGCTCGGTCGATACCATCACATAGGACACGTCCCCCAACGTCTCAAAATGCAGATCGGGGTGGGGCTGCGGCGTGAAGACGATCCCCAGGTCCAAGAGCCCCGCGGTGACATCCAGACAGGTCTGGGTCGAAAAATCCGCCTCAACATAAAACGCGGCCGAGGGCAGGGCGCTCCGCAAGGTCTCGATCCATTGCCCGGCATGCTGCACCACCAGATCCTGCTGGATCCCGATCCGCAGCGTCAGCCCCGCTGCGCTGCGTTCCTGTGCGGCGCGCTTGCCCACCGACCAACTGGCCAGGATGCCCCGCGCATGGGGTTCGAACCGCAGGCCCTCGGTGGTAAGTTCCGTGCCTGAGCGCGACCGGGTGAACAAACGGCACTCCAGCGCCCGCTCCAGCGCCTTCACCCGCCCCGACACCGCCGATTGCGTCACCCCCATCCGCTCTGCCGTCCGGTTGAAGTTCCGCGTGGCGCACAGGTCCAGAAACGTCTCGATCAGCTCAATCTGCATGGCGCGCGCGCTCTCTAATCGCAATCACCGATTAATAACATGGCAGATCTGAATTGAAAGCAAGGCGCTCGGGCGAAATACTCCTGCCAAAGCGAACAGGGAGCAGCGGCATGGCGGATTTGCCCACAACGGCACGGGTCGTGATCATCGGCGGTGGAGCGGTGGGGGCCTCGTCGCTCTACCACCTCGCGCTGGCGGGGTGGACCGATTGCGTGCTTCTGGAGCGCAACGAACTGACGGCGGGGTCAACCTGGCACGCCGCGGGCAACGTGCCGACCTTTTCGACCTCGTGGTCGATCATGAACATGCAGCGCTACTCGACCGAGCTTTATCGCGAGCTGGGTCAGCGCGTCGACTATCCCATGAACTACCACGTCACTGGCTCGATCCGGCTGGCGCATTCGAAGGAACGGATGCAGGAGTTCGAACGCGCCCGCGGCATGGGCCAGTACCAGGGCATGGACCTCGAAATCCTGTCGCCGGACGAGGCGCAGGCCCGCTATCCGTTCATGGAAACCCACGACCTGAAAGGCGCGCTCTACGATCCCAACGATGGCGATATCGATCCCGCTCAGCTGACCCAGGCGCTGGCCAAGGGCGCCCGCGATCTGGGCGCGCAGATCCATCGGTTCACCGCCGCCACAGGCGTCAGCCGCGAGAACGGCGAATGGATCGTCCATACGGATAAGGGCGATATCCGCTGTGAATACGTGGTGAACGCGGCGGGCTACTACGCTCAGAGGGTCGGCGAATGGTTCGTGCCCTATGGCGGACGCAGGGTGCCGATGATGGTGATGAGCCATCAATACATGCTCACCGACGAGATCCCGGAGCTCGAGGCATATTCCGCCGAGCACGGCGGTAAGCTGCCGCTCTTGCGCGACGTCGACACCTCCTACTACCTCCGCCAGGAAAAGCACGGCTTCAACCTTGGCCCCTACGAACGCAATTGCCGCGCCCATTGGGTCCAACCCAGCGATCCGATGCCCGAGGATTTCAGCTTTCAGCTTTACCCCGACGATCTTGAACGTCTGGAATGGTACATCGAAGACGCCATGGCCCGCGTGCCGCTCCTTGCCACTGGCGGCGTCTCCAAGGTGATCAACGGTCCGATCCCCTACGCCCCAGATGGGCTCCCGCTCATCGGCCCGATGCCCGGCGTCCCCAACGCGTTCGAGGCCTGCGTTTTCACCTTTGGCATCGCCCAAGGCGGCGGGGCGGGCAAGGTGCTGGCCGAATGGATCACCGAAGGCGGCACCGAATGGGACATGTGGGCCGTCGATCCGCGCCGCTACACCGATTACACCGACCGCGACTACTGCATCGCCAAGGGGATGGAGGTCTATGGCCACGAATACGCCATGCACTTCCCCTGGCACGAATGGCCCGAAGGCCGTGACCGCAAGCTGTCGCCCATCCACGACAAGCTCAAGGAACTGGGCGGTCAGATGGGCGCCTATGGCGGGTGGGAGCGGGTGAACTGGTTCGCCGGCCCCGGCGACGACACCTCCGAGGAAGCCACCCAGACCTGGGCCCGCAAGGGCCCGTGGGAGCCGCGCATCCGCGCCGAATGCGAAGCGGTGCGCGACGGGGTGGGGGTGCTCGATCTGCCGGGTTTCTCGCGCTTCCGCGTCCGGGGCGCGGGCGCGGGGGACTGGCTGTCTGGGCTCACCGCCTCGCGCCTGCCGAAGCCCGGCCGTGTCGGGCTTCTCTACTTCGCCGATGACCGCGGCCGGATCGTGACCGAGATGTCGGCTTTCGGCTATTCGGACAGCGAATACACCCTGATTACCGCCGCCGCGGCGCAGTGGCATGACTTCGATCTGTTGCGCAACGCGATGCCCGCCGATGGCACGCTTGAGCTGACTGATCACTCGCGCGAATACTCCTGCCTGATCGTGACCGGCCCGCAATCCCGCGCTTTGTTCCAGGCGGTCGGAACGCAGGCCGATCTCACTCAGCCCTGGCTCAGCTTCCAGGATGCCACGGTATCAGACATTCCCTGCAAGCTCGCCCGCGTCTCTTTCGCCGGGGAACTCGGTTGGGAGGTGCACGCCAAAAACGACGCCATCCCAGCGCTTTACGAGGCGATCCTGAAAGCGGGTGCAACGCCGTTCGGCATGTACGCGCTGAACGCGCTGCGCATCGAAAAGGGCTACCGCGCATGGAAGGGCGATCTCTCCACCGACTACTCGCTCCTCGAAGGCGGCCTCGACCGCTTCATCAAGTTCGACAAGCCGCAGGACTTCCCCGGCAAGGCCGCGCTGCTCAGCGAGAAACAGCAAGGCAGCAGCAAGCGCTTCGTCACCCTGACAGTCGAGGCGGGTGAAGCCGACGCGCCCTATATGTCCACGCTCTGGCACAACGGCACAGTCGTGGGCGAAACGACCTCGGGCGCCTTCGGGTATCGCGTGGGCGCCTCCATCGCGCTGGGCATGCTGAAGTCCGAGCTCACGACACCGGGCACCGAGCTTGAGGTTGATATCTTCGGCACCCGCTGCCGCGCCACGGTCCAGCCGGACCAACCGCTCTGGGATCCCAAGAACGAACGGCTCCGCGCGTGAGCACGGTCACACTTCTCGACGGCTCGATCGGGCAGGAACTGGTGCACCGCCACGGTGCAAAGCCCACGCCGCTCTGGTCCACCACAGTGATGGCCGAGAGCCCCGACCTGGTGGGCGCGCTCCATGCCGATTACTTTACCGCGGGCGCAACGGTGGCCACCACCAACACCTACGCCGTCTTGCCCGACCGGCTGGAGCCTGCGGGGCAGGGCGCGCATCTGGAGGCGTTCCTGCGCACGGCCCTCGCACAAGCAACCGGGGCCCGCGACGCGCACGGGTCGGGGCGCATCGCCGGGGCGCTCGGCCCACTGCATGCAAGTTACCGAACCGACCTTGACGGCCCGCCGGAGGCCGCGGTGATCGCTTATGAGATGCCACTTAGGGTCCTCTCGCCCGGCGTGGATTTCTTCTTTCCCGAAACCATCGCCTCGCTGGCCCAGACCGACGGTCTTCTGGCCGCGCTCGACACCCACACCGTCAGGCCGGCCTGGCTGTCATTCACTGTCGATGACACCGACGGCACGCGGCTGCGCTCGGGTGAGCCGCTGGCCGATGTCCTGCCCCGCGTCGCCCGCGCCCCGGTCGAGGCGGTCCTTGTCAACTGTTCGCGCCCCGAGGTGATCGGCCCCGCGCTCGACATCGTCGCGCGCTCGGGCAAGCCCTTCGGCGCCCGCGCCAACGGGTTTATCGAGATTGCGTCTGCCTTCCTCGAAGACCGCCCCACCGTGGATGTCCTCACCAAGCGCACGGACCTGACCCCTGCCGCCTATGCCGATTTTGCCATGGCCTGGGTTGCACAGGGCGCCACACTTGTTGGCGGGTGTTGCGAGGTCGGCCCCGCCCATATCGCCGCAATAGCCGCACGCCTCCGCGCCGAAGGATACGTGATCCAATGACCGATCTGTCGAAAATCCCCGCCCAGGCCCGTGTCGTCATCATCGGCGGCGGGGTGTCGGGCTGTTCAGTCGCCTACCACCTGGCTGAACTCGGCTGGAAGGACATCGTGCTGTTAGAGCGGAAACAGCTCACCTGCGGCACCACCTGGCACGCCGCCGGTCTGATCGGGCAACTCAGGCCGAACCAGAACATGACCCGGCTCGCAAAGTACTCTGCCGAGCTTTATGTGAAGCTCGAGGAAGAGACGGGCATCGCCACCGGCATGCGCCAGGTCGGCTCGCTCACCGTCGCGTTGACCGACGATCGCCGTCAGGAAATCCTGCGCCAGGCCTCGCTCGCCCGCGCGATGGGGGTTGAGGTGGCCGAGGTAAGCCCCTTGGACGTCAAGGAAATGTATCCCCATCTCACCGTGGATGACGTCAAGGCCGCCGTCCACCTCCCCGGCGACGGCCAATGCGACCCCGCCAACATCGCGATGGCTCTGGCCAAAGGCGCTCGGCAAAGGAGCGCAAAGCTGATCGAAGGCGTCAAGGTCAACGCCGTCACCGATAACGGCACCCGCGTCACCGGGGTGGAGTGGGAGGCCGAGGGCACCCAAGGCCACATCGCCGCCGACATGGTCGTCAATTGCGGCGGTATGTGGGGCCGCGATCTGGCCGCCGCCTCGGGCGTCACGCTGCCCCTGCACGCCTGCGAACACTTCTACCTCATCACCGAACCCATTGACGGGCTTGGACATCTGCCGGTTCTCCGCGTGCCCGATGAATGCGCCTATTACAAATCGGACGCGGGCAAGATGATGCTTGGCGCGTTTGAGCCCAGGGCCAAGCCCTGGGGCATGAACGGCATCTCCGAAGACTTCTGCTTCGACACGCTGCCCGAGGATTTCGATCATTTCGAGCCGATCCTCGAACAGGCCATGCACCGCATGCCGCTCTTTGCCGACGTGGGCATCCACACCTTCTTCAACGGCCCCGAAAGCTTTACCCCAGACGACAAATACTACCTTGGCGAAGCCCCCGAGCTTGGCGGCTACTGGATCGCCGCGGGCTACAACTCCATCGGCATCGTGTCGTCCGGCGGCGCGGGATGGGCGCTGGCGCAGTGGATGGATACGGGCGAGCCGCCCTTTGATCTTTGGGATGTCGACATCCGCCGCGCGCAGCCGTTCCAGAAAAACCGCCGTTATCTGCGCGACCGGGTGACCGAGACGCTGGGCATGCTCTATTCCGACCACTACCCCTTCCGCCAGGTCACCACCGCCCGCGGTGTCCGCCGCAGCCCGGTGCATCAGCATCTGGCTGACCGCGGCGCCGTTTTCGGCGAAACTGCGGGCTGGGAACGCCCGAACTGGTTCGCCAAGCCGGGGCAGGCAGCAGAATACGCCCATGACTGGCACCGCCAGAACTGGTTCGAAAACCAGCAGGCCGAGCATATGGCGGTGCGGACGGGTGTCGGCCTGTTCGACATGACCAGCTTCGGCAAGATCCGGGTCGAGGGGCGCGATGCGCTGGCCTTCCTGCAACGGGTGTGCGGAAACGATGTGGACGTGGACGCGGGCCGCATCGTCTATACCCAGATGTTGAACGCCCGCGGCGGGATCGAATGCGATCTGACCGTCACGCGCCTCTCTGAAACCAGCTTCTTCCTCGTCGTCCCCGCCGCCACCGTGCGCCGCGACCTCGCCTGGCTGAAGCGCCACGTGCGCGACGAAGCGGTGGTGATCATGGATGCCACGTCGTCCGAGGCCGTCTTCTGCCTCATGGGTCCCAAGGCGCGTGATGTGATCACCCAAGCCAGCCCCAACGACTTTGGCAACAACGCGCATCCCTTTGGCTGGGCGAAGGAAATCGAGATCGGCTATGGCCTCGCCCGCGCCCACCGTGTGACCTATGTGGGCGAGCTTGGGTGGGAGGTCTACGTGCCCACCGACCAGGCCGCCCATGTCTTTGAGACGATTCTGGAGGCAGGCGACGGGCAGGGCTTGCACCTCTGCGGTCTTCACACGCTCGACAGTTGCCGGATCGAAAAGGCCTTCCGCCATTTCGGCCACGACATCACCGATGAGGACCATGTGCTGGAGGCGGGGCTTGGCTTCGCCGTCAAACCCGCCAAGGGCGACTTCATCGGACGCGACGCGGTCCTGCGCAAAAAGGAAGCGGGCCTTTCGCGCCGCATGCTGCAATTCCGCGTCGCCAGCCCCGACCACATGCTTTTCCACAACGAACCGCTGATCAAAGACGGCCAGATCGTGGGCCTGGTCACCTCGGCCAATTACGGCCACGCCCTCGGCGGGTCGATCGGCATGGGCTACGTGCCCGCAGAGGGGGAAACCCCCGCCGACACGCTCGCGGCCAGCTATGAGATCGAGATCGCGGGCGAACGCGTGCCCGCCGAGGCCAGCCTCAAACCCCTCTACGATCCCAAATCCGAAAGGGTGCGCCGGTGACCGATATCGCCGTCAAACCCAAGCGCCGGGCGGGGGGGCGTGCCGCCCGCGTCGCCGCCCGCGCCGCGCCCCTGGCCGAGGATATGCGCCCGATCCGCCCGGGTCTCCGCGGCGGCCAGTACCGCCCGCTGACGGACGAAGGCGTCCAGCAGATCCACGCCGCCGCGCTCGACGCGCTGGAAACCATTGGCCTGTCGAACGCGCCCGCGTCGGGGATCGAAATCATGACCGGGGCAGGGGCCGTCCTGGGCGATGACGGTCGCCTCCGCTTCCCCCGCGCGCTGGTCGAGGACATGCTGGCCATCGCCGCCCGCGACATCACGCTCATGGGCCGCGATGCCGCGCATGACCTGCATCTGTCGGGCACCAAGGTCCACTTCGGCACGGCAGGGGCGGCGGTCCACATCGTCGATCCGGTCACGGGCGACTACCGCGAAAGCACGGCGCGCGATCTGTATGATGCCGCCCGCCTGACCCAGCACCTCGACAACATACATTTTTTCCAGCGCGCGATGGTGGCCCGCGATATCACGGACAACCTCGAGCTCGACATCAACACCCTCTACGCCTCCTGCGGGGGCACCCAAAAACACGTGGGCACCTCGTTCTCCGACCCCGACAATGTCGGGCCCTGCGTCGAGTTCCTGCACATGGTCGCAGGTGGTGAGGACGCCTGGCGCGCGCGCCCCTTTGTGCTGAACTCCAACTGCTTCGTCGTCCCACCGATGAAATTCGCCGAAGAAAGCTGTGTGACGATGGAGCGCTGCATTGATGCGGGTATGCCGGTGCTGCTGCTCTCGGCGGGGCAAGCGGGCGCGACCGCACCGGCCCCCATCGCGCTCGCCATCGTACAGGCGGTGGCCGAATGCCTCGCGGGCGTCGTCTACGTCAACGCCAAGGCGCCGGGCCACACCGCGGTCTTCGGCACCTGGCCCTTCGTGTCCGACCTGCGCACCGGCGCGATGTCGGGGGGCTCTGCCGAACAGGCGCTGCTCAGCGCGGGCTGCGCCCAGATGCACCAGTTCTACGGTCTGCCCGGCGGCGCGGCGGGTGGCATTTCAGACAGCAAACTGCCCGACATGCAGGCCGGGTGGGAGCAGGGGATCACCAACATGCTTGCCGGCCTCTCGGGCCTCAACATGGTCTACGAGGCGGCGGGCATGCATGCCTCGCTTCTTGGATTCTGCCTCGAAAGCCTGGTGATGGGCGACGACATCGTGGGCCAGGTCCTGCGTTGCGTGCGCGGGATCGACGTCACACCCGACAGCACGTCCATCGAGGCGATGAAGGCCGTGTGCCTGGGCGGGCCAGAGCATTACCTGGGCTCAGACCAGACGCTTGCGCTGATGCAAACCGAATACGTCTACCCCACGGTCGGCAACCGGATGAGTCCCAAGGAATGGGAAGAGGCGGCGCGACCGATGCTGCTCGACACCGCCATTGCGCGCAAAGAGGCGATCCTCGCCTCCGCCGAATGCCAGTTTGCGCCCGAGTTGGATGCCCGCCTGCGCGAGGCGTTCAAGATCTACGTCTAAGCCGCCCCGGTCGCCGCTAGCCCGGCAAGCTCCGGCGCATGATTGTTGGCCATCCGAACATCTTCGACAGCGAAAACCCCTCGCCCGCGCGCGTGTCCGGGTCAACGCCATGTTTGATCACCAGGGGCCAGGGGAACGCGGCCATGCGGCCATGCGGGGCGATCATCGACCCCGTATAAGGCTTGCGCTTGCTGATCAGCGAAATCGGAAAGTTCGCCATCCGCGCGTGCCGGGCAAAGATCGAGGCGGTGTAGGGCAGGCGCTTGCTGATCAGCGGGATCGGAAAGTTCGCCATGCGCGGCCCGCCTGGCATCAGCGAATTGGTTCCGGTCTTTCCGTTCATCAGGTGCGGGAAGGGCCAGTTGGCCATCCGCGGATGCCGCCCGATCTGCGTACCGGTATAAGGCTTTCGACGGCTGATCAGCGGCAGCGGAAAGTTTGCCATCCGGGCATGCGGCTCAAAGATTGAGCCGGTATAGGGCTTGCGCTTGCTGATCAGCGGGATCGGAAAGTTGGCCATCCGCCCATGCGGTTCGATCATCGAGCCGGCATAGGGCTTGCGCCGGTCGGTCAAAGGGATCGGGAAGTTGGCCATGCGGGCATGGCGCGGGAACACGGAATCCGAGAACGGAACCCGGCGGCTGATCAGCGGGATCGGCCAGTCGGCCATGTAGAAATGCGTCCGGTCGGGATCGCGCGCCTTGGTCAGGAAATGCGGGTGGTCGGGAAGAACGCTCAGCAGCTCTTGCTTTTCTTCCTTGACGTAGACCTCTTCTTCCAACCCATCCAGCCGGACCGCGCCCATCGCGGCACAAACCTCGCGGGTGATCTTGGCGACACCCAGCGGTTTGTAGCCCGCATAGACCAACAACACCGCGCCACCGCCCTGTGCCATGCGCTCCTGGTACGCCGCGGCCGTCGGCGCCTCGACCTTGGCCGAGATCAGCGTGTCCGCCAGCCCCTCTGCCGACGTGAACTGCCGCACGATCCGGGGTGAGAAGCTGCGGCGATAAAGAAACTCTTCCTTCGCCGCGACGGCCTGGCCCGTTTCCTCGAAGTATCGCGTGATTACCTGTGTCATGGCACCTCCACCGATGGTGTGTGTGGGGCGCTCAGATCGCCCCTTGGGCGGCCCCGGCGGGCCGATAGCGGGATCACCACGAGGATCGCGGCGGCAAGAAAGGCCATCTCGGCCGTGAATACCACATTGTAGGGCACATGAACGGCAAGTCCCGAAAGCGCGGGCAGGCTGACCAGCACATCGCGCACGACCCCGGCCAGCGCCACGCCGATCCCGGCGCAGGTGGCCTGCACGGCGCCCCAGGCGCCCAGCGTCAGCCCGATCTGATCACGCGGAGCACCGCGAATGGCGGCGGTCAGCGTCGCGTGACCGAAAAGACCGGCGCCCAGACCCGTGGCCAGTGTTCCGGCGATGAACAGTCCGGGGCCGATCATCGACGCAGACAGAACGATGGCCAGAAACCCCGGGATCCCGATCATCGCCCCAATCGCGGCCAGCCGGGCGGGATTGCCACCCGCCCCAAGCGCGCGTGACGCGATGCCAAAGCCCAACAGCGTCCCCCCCGCCAACAGCGCGGTCAGCTTGGTGGTCTCGGCGACCGAGAAGCCCAGCGCCTGCCCGCCATAGGGCTCAAGCAGCACATCGGCCATGCCGAACCCAAAGGTGCCAAGCCCGATGGCTACAAGCAGACGCCGGGTGCCCGGGATCGCCAGCAGCCGCGCCCACGCGTCCTGAAACCGCACCTTCGGCGCCGCCTCCATTGCGCGGGCCCGCACCCGGTCGCGGGGCTCCTGCTTCCACATCGCAAACAGGTTCAGCGCCACGGTGACCACGGCCGATCCCTGGATCACCTGGATCAGCCGCCCGGGCGTATAGGTCTCCAGCAGCGCGCCATAGATCAGCGCGCTCACCACCATCCCCACCAGCAGCATGACATACATCAGCCCGACGACCTTGGGTTGATCCTCTTCGCGCACCAGATCGGTTGCCAGCGCCAGGCCCACGGTCTGCACCATGTGCACCCCGGCACCCACCAACAAGAAGGCCAGCGCCGCCGAAGACAATCCAATCCAGCGCGGCGCATCAATCGCCTCGGCATAGCCCGACAGCACCAAAAGCGCGAAGGGCATGATGGCAAAGCCGCCGAACTGGTACAGGGTGCCCTTCCAGATATAGGGCAGCCGCCTGAGGCCCAAAGCCGAGCGATGCGTGTCCGAGCGAAAGCCGATCAGCGTCCGAAACGGCGCAAAGAGCAGGGGCATGGCCAGCATCCCGGCGACCAGCGTCGCGGGCACCGCCAACTCGACGATCATCACGCGGTTGAGCGTGCCCACAAGCAGGACCAACGCCATGCCAACGGTCACCTGAAACAGCGAGAGCCGCAAAAGCCGCGACAAGGGCATCTCATCGGTCGCGACGTCGGCAAACGGCAAATAGCGGGGCGCGATAGCGACCAGCTTGCCCAATGCGAAGGCGCGATAATCGAACATCTGTCTCCCCGTCGCATCCGGCCCGGACCGCCCTGAGATCAGGACGGCCACAGGTTTCCGGAGAAGGTGCCGATGGGCGGAGACCGCCCAAGGCGAGGATCGCTACTCGAGCGCGACCGTCGGAGGTGCGGCAACAGCGAGAACTTCATCTCTCTGAAGCACAGCTTTCGCAAAGGTGCCGTCCGGCATAATCACGGTGATTTCCCGCGACGTGCCATCAAGATCCATTGCGTAAGACGCCTTTGCCGCATCCGTATTGGGAAGTGTCTTGGCCGCAGCCATCTCGTCGCCCGTTCCCAGCGGTTGGCCTGACAAAAAGTCAGACACCCACGACGTGTTGCTCAGCACTGCAACGTGGACCGAGAAAGAGCCCACGGCGACAGCGCCAAGAAAGACAGGCACCCCAACTGCCGGGGGCACCACAAGCCACATTTTCGCATTGTTCATGACGTTACTCCTTTAGCCGAGCCAAGGCGTCGAGACCGCCACGAGAATGTGGGCAAGAAGCGCGATGGCACCGAATACCCGGGTACCGTCAATGAGGTAGCTGTGAACTTCCTCCGCCTCTTTGAGGTTCAACCCGGTGGGCCAAACCTTCTCTGGATCGTCGGACATGTCCGATCTCCTCCTTTTTCGCCAGAAGGAGCGACGTGCAGCCACGCAGAATGCGCAGCCACCCCCGCGCCCTCATCGGCCACAGGCAGTCCGTTGACCGACACTCCCAGTGTGTCAACATTGCTTTACATAAACAATCGTCAATCTAGATTTACAGTGTGCTTCGGCTACCCGGTTCTTTCGCTTGGATTTTCCGATCATGACAACCTGTCGCACCCCGGTGTGCCCGGTGCAGGGCGGGTATCGAATCACTCTTTTAACCAGAGGCCTTCGTGTTTTTGCAACAGGCGTCGCGCTTAAGAGGCCTGCCTGATCTCCGCCGCCTGCAAATAGGAATCGATCCGGGCCACCTGCGCCTCGCTGAGCCGCAGGCCCAGCTTCGTGCGCCGCCAGACGAAATCCTCCGCCGTCCGCACCCACTCATGCGCAACCGCCCAATCCAGCTCGCGCGCGGTGATCCCCGCCCCGAAGTCTTCACCCAGGTCCGCGGACACCCGCGCATCGCCCAGCACGGCCCGCGCCTCCAGCCCATAGGCCCGCACCAGCCGCCGCGCCTGCCGGTCCTCCAGAAACGGATAATCCCGCGCAAGGCCGGACACCAACCGCTCCACCCCGTCCACCGGGAAGTTCCCGCCGGGCAGGGGCACGCCCGCCGTCCACTCGCCCGGCGTTCCCGGGAAGTAGCGTTTGATCTTCTCCAGCGCGCCTTCGGCCAACCGCCGATAGGTGGTGATCTTGCCGCCAAACACGTTCAGAACCGGCGCCCCGCCCGTATCGTCGACCTTCAGCACATAGTCGCGCGTTGCTGCCGTCGCCGACGTGGCCCCGTCATCATAAAGCGGCCGCACCCCCGAATAGGTCCAGACCACGTCCTCGACCCCCAGCGGCTCTTTGAAATACTGCGAGGCGAAGGCGAGAAGGTAATCTCGCTCTTCCGGCGTGCACTCGGGTGTCTCACCCGGATCGGAATGCTCCGCATCCGTGGTTCCGATCAGGGTGAAATCCGTCTCATACGGAATGGCAAAGATGATCCGCCCATCCGTCCCCTGAAAGAAGTAGCACTTGTCGTGATCGTAAAGCCGCTTCACCACGATATGGCTGCCCCGCACCAGCCGCACGCCTTCGGTCGCGTTCGACCGCACGGTGTTGCGGATGATATCGCCCACCCAGGGACCACCGGCATTGACCAGCATCTTCGCCGTCACCGTCCGCTGTGCCCCGTCGGCCGCGATCACAACGTCCCAATGATCGCCTTGCCTGTCGGCCGAGACCACCTGCGTCCGCGTCATCACATCCGCGCCGCGCGCCGCGGCATCGCGCGCGTTCAGCACCACCAGCCGCGAATCCTCGACCCAGCAATCCGAATACTCATAGGCCATCTCAAACCGATCCTGCAGCGGGGCGCCCTCGGCCTTGTTCTTGAGGAACACCGTCGAGGTTCCCGGCAGGATCTTCCGCCCGCCCAGGTGGTCATAAAGGAACAACCCCAGCCGGATCAGCCAGGCGGGCCGCCGCCCCTTCATCCACGGCATGACGAGAGAGAGCAGTTTCGATGTCGGCGTCTTACTCTCGAACCGCATGTCGCGGTGGTAGGGCAGGACGAACCGCATCGGCCAGCTGATATGCGGCATCGCCCGCAACAACACCTCGCGCTCGACCAGCGCCTCGCGCACCAGACGGAACTCAAAATACTCCAGATAGCGAAGGCCCCCGTGGAACAGCTTGGTCGAGGATGACGAGGTGGCCGAGGCCAGGTCATTCATCTCGGCCAGCCCCACCTTCAGCCCGCGCCCCGCCGCATCCCGCGCGATGCCGCAGCCATTGATCCCGCCGCCGATGATGAACACGTCATAGTCGGTCTCAGCCATGCTGACCCTCCACTGTCAGAACCTCTGTGCCCGCCGCCGCCGCGGCCGCCGCAAACTCGGCCGGGGGGGCTGTGTCTGACACAAACACATTTACATCCCCCACCTCGCAAATCCGCACCGGGGCGGTGCGCTCAAACTTGGACCCATCCGCCACCAGGATCCGCCGCCGCGCATTGCGCAGGATCGCGCGCGCGACCGAAACCTCGCGCGCATCGTAATCGGTGACCGAGCCGTCAGCGTCCAAGGCCGAGGCGCCGATCACCGACACATCCGCCTTGTAGCGTTCCAGAAACGCCACCGCATCGTCGCCCACGATCGCCCCATCGCTTTGCCGCACGGTCCCGCCCACCAGGATTAGATCCCGGCACTTTCCGCCCATCAGGGCGTTCACGATGTTGATGTTGTTGGTCAGCACGACCAGACCGCTATGCCCCGTCAGCCCCGCCGCCACCTGTTCTGTGGTGGTCCCGATATTGATCGACACCGCACAGTCATCGGGGATCAGCGATGCCGCCAGCCGTCCGATCGCGCGCTTGGCCGGCGCGCGCAGCTTGCGCCGCTCGGCATAGTCGCGGTTTGTCACGGTCGTCACCCGCTGCGCCCCGCCATGGGTGCGCGTGATCAGCCCCCGGTCGCTCAGATCGCGCAGGTCGGTACGGATGGTTTGGGGCGTGACCTCGAACCGGCGCACAAGATCGTCGACCTCGACACGCCCGTCGCGGCCAAGCAGGGCCAGAATATCGTCGTGTCGGTCTCGAACGTCCATGGGGCCTCTCTAGGGCAGGGCGGTTGCGCGGGCCAGTGATATCCACTTTCGCTTTGCTTTCGCAATGACGCAAAGTGAAAGTCGTGGGGCGAGATCCCGCAATCTATCGCCGCCTCGCAAGAGTTTGACGGGCAATCCAAGGCCGCGGGCCCTATCTTTTGGTCAAAGGAGATTTGCCCATGCCCCTCACACGCCGCACCCTCCTCGTCGCCGCAGCCGCCCTGGCCGCTGCACCCAAGGCCGCCAGCGCCGCCACCGGCGCCACGATGCGCGAAGCGGCCACTGCGTTTCTCAACGGCCTCGATGGCCCGCAACGCAACGCCGCCCTCTTCGATTTCGCGTCAAATCAGCGCCCGGCCTGGAACTTCATGCTGGGCGCCCGTCGCGCCCCGGGCCTTGCGCTCGAACAGATGACGCCCGCCCAAAAGGACGCTGCGCTGGGCCTGTTGGCCACCGGGACCAGTCGGCTGGGCCTGGAGAAGGCCGAAAACATCATGCTCCAGCAGGACATTCTGCGTGACGAATGGAGCAAGGGGGCGCCCGACCGCAACCGCGAACGCTTCAGCGTTCAGATCTACGGCACCCCCGCCGCCACCGGCGCCTGGGCCTGGCGCTGGGAAGGCCACCACCTGTCGCTGACCTTCACCATCCTCGATGATGAGGTCGTCTCAACCACCCCCAGCGCGTTTTCTTCGGAACCCAACACCGTGCCCTCGGGCCCCCACCGTGGCCTCGTCGTGCTGAAGGAAGAAGAAAGCCTCGCCCGCACCCTCTTCACCGATCTCACCGGGCCCGCCCGCACCGGCGCATTGGCCTGGCCCCGCTCACCCGGCAACATCCTGTCGACCCGCACCAGCGCAGGCCAGCTTGCCCGCGAACAGGCCGGCGTGCCGCTCGGCGATCTCAGCCAGTCCCAGGCCGACATGGCCCTGCGCCTGGTCGAGGTCTACACGACCGAGGTTCTGCCGCCCGATCTCGCCCGCACCCAAGGCGCCCGGTTGCGCGGCGAAGACAGCGCCGCGATCCGCTTTGCATGGGGCGGTGAAAACCTCGACGGCTCGATCTACTACCGCCTGACCGGCGCGAACCTCTTCATCGAGTTTGCGACCCTGCGCAACCAGCCCCAACACCTGCACGCGGTCTTCCACGACACCGCGCGCAACTTTGGCGCGCACGTCCTCTAGGGGGGCACGCACGGGTGCCGCCCACCCATCCCATGATCCGCTAGGTCTTTGTTAACCGGGCTGTTGCTACTGCAGGTGCGACCGCAACCCAGGTACCTTGCCCAATGCGCCTATCGTCGCTTCTGCTGATCGCCTTCGGCCTGATCGGGGTTGTCCTGGCCAGCTTTGCGCTGCTGGTCGCGTCCCAGTCCCTGGGGGAGTTGCGGGATGTGCGTCGCGCCGCCATCGTCAGCGAAATTGAAACCACGGCGGTCAGCGCGACGGTCGCGATGTCCCTGGAACGCAGCGTCGTTCAGGTCGCTCTGGCCTTTCCCGAACCTATCCCAACAGACTTTCGCAACCTTGTCGCCGCCCAACGGCGCATGGCGGATTCCGGCCTGCAAGACGCGATTGAGATGGCCGGGGCGGCCACGTTTCTGCCCACCGCAGAGACCTATGTCGCCCAGACCCGGGCAAGCCTTGCGCGGGTCGCGGCGTTGCGGCGGGAAATCGACCGCCTGCTCTCGGTGCCCATCGCCGCGCGCGATCCCGCCCGGTCCTATGATTTGCCGCTCGAGCTGAAGGCCGAAGTCGTCAAACTGAAGAACGCGACCGATCTCTTGCGCAATCGCGTCGGGGTCTCCACGCAGGTCGCAGGCGCCCTGCAGGCGGTGCAGTTGCGCGCGTGGGAGGTGCGTGAGTTCGGGGGGCGCGCCCGGACCTATTTTGCCATCGCGACCCTGAACCAGGCCAGGATCAAGGGCGTCGACCTTGGGCTTCTGGCCATCGACAACACCCGCGCGGAAGAGGCCTGGACATCGCTGAAAAACAGCGTGCGGGCGGTCGCCGATATGCCCGATGCCCTACAGCAGGACATCGACGCCGCCGAAGCGCTGTACTTTGGCCGCTATGTGCCCGCCATCGCAGAGATCGAGCAGGCGTCGCGCGCCACGCCCGCAGGGGAAGTGCCCGCCTATCCAATGGCTTTTGGTGATTTCTTCACGTTTTCCAATCAGGCGCTGGGCGCGATGGAGGCGCTGTCACAGGCCGCGGGCGCGTCCTTGACCTCGTATTGGGAGGGGCGCGAACAAGCGACGCTGGCCGAGGCCATCGCCAGTTGCCTGTTCGCCGTTGCGTCGCTGGCCGGGCTCGCCGGGATTTATGCCTTGCTCCATGTCAGGGTCGTGGTGCTTCTTCGGGCCACGACGCGCATCTTGACCTCGTTGTCGACCGGCGACCTCAACGTCAAAATCCGGCGCAATCGCAAAGAGCTGCGCGAGATACGTGAACTCTACGTCACGGTCGAGGCGTTCCGCGACGCGTTGCAGGATGCCAAGCGGCTCGAAGCGGAAGCGAAAGAGGCAGAGGATCGCCGCAAAGACGCCGAACAGCGTGAGGTCGCCAAGGAGCGTGAGAGGATCGCCAAACGCGCCGCCACGACCGAGCGGGAACAGGCCGCGGCGAGAGAGCAGCAGAAGAAAGAACGTGCGGCGGCCTCGGAAGTTGCGAAGGTGGTCGATGCCTGCGCCGCCGGCGACTTCAGCCACCGTTTGGGCGTCGACGACAAGGACGGCATCTTCCGCGAAATCTGCGACGGCATGAACCGGATCGGCGAAGCCGCCGATGCGGGGCTCGGCGCCGTGCGCCACGCATTGGGGCGACTGGCGGACGGTGATCTGACCTATCGCATGTCCGAAGACTTTGACGGCGTCTTTCTGGAAATTGCCCGTTCCATGAATGAAACCTCCGAAAGCCTGGCGGGAACGCTCAGCAGGATCGCCTCATCCGCGGGCAGCGTGGACAACTCGGCGGTGGCGATCGCGGGCTCGACCAGCGACCTGTCCCAACGCTCGGAACGCAGCGCGGCCCGGGTCGAGGCGACGGCGAGCGAGTTGCAGCGCCTGACGGATTACGTCAAATCCGCCGCGCTGTCCGCAGAAACCGCCCATGGCTCGGTCGAGGAAATTGCCGAACTCGCGCAATCGGGAAATGAGATCATTGCCAAGACGGTCAGCGCGATGGATGAAATCCAGGCTTCGTCAAATGAGATCAGCAAGGTCCTCGAATTGATCGATGATATCGCGTTTTAGACAAACCTTCTGGCGCTGAACGCCGGGGTCGAGGCCGCGCGTGCAGGCGATGCCGGGCGTGGGTTTGCCGTTGTCGCGTCGGAAGTGCGCGCGCTCGCGCAACGCTCGTCCGAGGCCGCCAGTGAGATCGCCAAGATGGTCGAGAAATCGTCGGACAACGTCCGCAAGGGTGTCGACCTCGTTCAAAGCTCGGGCGGCGCGCTGAAGAACATTGTGGCCGGGGTGGAAGGGGCCAACGCCAAAATCCAAGAGATCGTCTCGGCCACAAATGAAACCTCGAGCGGGATAGGGGAGGTGGCCAAAACCACGACCGCGCTTGATCAGGAAACCCAGCAAAACGCCGCCGTGTTCCGCGATACAGAGGCGGCGGCCAAATCGCTGCGGACAGAAGCGGGGCGGTTAAGCGATGCCGTCGCGGCCTTTCAACTGGCGATGGATCGGGACCAGCCTCTGGCCAACGCGTCGTAGGGGCCTTCGCCCGGTGGCGTGCCGCGGTCTCGCGACCACGTCTCGCTGCCAGGGGACGCTGGTACGCCGCCTGCCCGGCAAGGCTCGGGCCGGCGCCCCGCGCCTTATGGCATCGCGGAGCGCGTCAGAAGGTTCAGCGTCTCAAAGAACTTTGCTTTGCGCACTGGGCCCAGCAACGCATCGAGATCGCGGTTTCGTTCCGCAAACATCGGATGGATCTCGTTCAGCGTCTCTTCGCCCTCGCAGGTCAGCACGATGACCTTCTTTCTGCGAATATGCGGATCCGGTACGAACTCGATCAGCCCATCCTTGGCAAGCTTGGATGTCAGCACTCGCACTTCCTCGCGCTCCAACACGCAGAAGGTCGCAATGTCGGACACCGACACGCTGCCCACCGCATTGATCAGGTTCATCACCCGAAAATCGCGCAGTGAGATCTCGGAGCCCTCAAGCATCTCCTCGGCCTGCTGGTCGAGCAGCGAGTTCAGGAGAGACAGCCGATAGGTCAGCCGCGATTCCAGGGCTTTGATCAAGATCGGCAGTTCTTCAAAGTTGGTCGCCGGTCGTTCCTCGCCATTCCCGTCAATAACGGTCAGCGTGTCCCGCACCCGGCTCATGATGGCCGAGTACTCTTCTGGCAAGTCCTCTACCGGATAGTTGCCGTGGATCGAAAGTTTAACCATTTTGTCTTTCCCAGTCTTGATCTAATCTTGCACGCTAAGAATAGAATGGGACAAAATTTGGACAGTTCCGGGACTGTTTTGTGCCGGTGCGCCAGGGCGAAGCGCCGGGGACATGTCTCAAAACGTCAGCCGGACCGAACGCTGCCGCTTACGGCCCCACGCAAACCGGCTGCGCCATATTTTTGTGACATTTTCCTGCAAGACCTTGTGCCACCCCACGCGATATGTACCAATCCGTCCAACGGCACGCCGAAACGGAGCATTGTTTGGCCATCAGCGCACTGACCGATCCCGTCCCGTCCGCGGATATCCACGAAACCCTTGTGGAGTTTCCCGACAACCGCCTTCTCATTGACCTTTGCGGAGAGTTTGACCGCAACCTCGCCCAGATCGAACATGAACTGAGCGTCCAGATCCTGCGGCGCGGCAACCAGCTTGCGGTGATTGGCGAGGATGACACCCGCGCCCAGGCGGTGCGCGTGCTCGAAGGGCTGTACCAAAAGCTGGAGGCCGGGCGCAGCATCGATGCGGGCGAAATCGATGGCGAGATTCGCATGGGCGGGACCGAGGTTGGCACCGGGACGCGTTCTGGCGACCAGATGGAGCTTTTCAAGGGCGGCCGGGTCGAGATCAAGACCCGCAAGAAACTGGTCGAGCCCCGCACGGATGCGCAAAAGGCCTATGTCCGCGCGCTCTTTTCAAACGAGCTCGCCTTTGGCATCGGTCCAGCGGGCACCGGCAAGACCTATCTCGCCGTCGCGGTGGGCGTGTCGATGTTCATCGAAGGCCATGTCGACAAGATCATCCTGTCGCGCCCGGCAGTTGAGGCAGGCGAACGCCTGGGCTTTCTGCCCGGGGATATGAAGGACAAGGTCGACCCCTACATGCAGCCGCTCTACGACGCGCTGAACGATTTTCTGCCGGGTAAGCAGGTGGCCAAGCTGATCGAGGAAAAGCGGATCGAGATTGCGCCGCTGGCCTTCATGCGCGGACGGACGCTGGCCAATGCCTTTGTCGTGCTGGACGAGGCGCAAAATGCCACCGCGATGCAGATGAAGATGTTCCTCACCCGTCTGGGCGAGGGCAGCCGCATGGTCATCACCGGCGACCGCAGCCAGGTCGACCTGCCGCGCGGCGTGACCAGCGGTCTGCACGATGCCGAGCGGCTCTTGGGCAATATCGACAGCATCGCCTTCAACTACTTCACCGCCAAGGACGTGGTCCGTCACCCGCTGGTCGCCAAGATCATCGAGGCCTATGACAGCGACGACCCGGCGCGGGGATAGGGTTTTGCGGCCTTAGGAGTGGATCAGCAGATTCCGCATCTGCACGCCGTCACGCGCCAGCGCCCCACGCAACAACGCTTGCACCTCGTCGGTGGTCAGGTCGCCGCCCACATCCGTGGAAAACCGGCGCCCAAGCGGTAGCGCGGCATAGGCGGCGTCGAAGGCGTCCTGATAGGCCTCCTGCCAGTCTTTTGAGCCGTCGTTGAACGACTGCCGGAACATCCTGTGGTGGAACTCGATAAAGAACGTGCTGTGATCCTCGGCCAGCAGCGGCGCAATGGATGGCAAGAGGTCATATTCGCCACCCTCCATATCGACCTTCACAAAGGTATTTTGCGTGGATCCCCGATAGTCACGAACCACGTCCTCCAGCCGCCGCGTCTCGATCGTGACGCTGTGGTCCTTGCCCCGCGCAAGAACGCTCGACATAGAGTCGCCGCCCTCGGCCGAGTTTGTATAAAGCGTCAGCGGCCTGCCGGATTTGTGGATCCCGAGGTTCAGCGGCACAATCCGGTCCTGCCAGGGCGCGCCCGCATTTGCGGCCAGGTTTGCCTTCAGCTCCGCAAAGGCCGCCGGATCGGGCTCCAGCGCCACGCTGGCCTGCGCCGATTGCGCGGCAAAAAGAACGGTCGGGCCAATCCACGCGCCAAAATCGATATAGAGCGTTTCGGGGCCCACATGGCGTTCAAACGCGGCGTAGGTCGCCTGTTCCCAGTTGCCTTTCCGGACCCGCCGCCAGAACCGGTCATAACGGCCCGCCTGCGCCTTGAACGTGCGGCCAAGTATCGAAATCTCGTAGTGGCTCATGGGGTGTCGGTGAATCCGGGGTGTTCTGTCCAATAGGCCTCACTATGGGCGCGGCCCAGGGCACTTACAAATCTCTTCTGTGAAGATCGGGCAGGGTCCGCCCGTCGCGGCCCCGAAAGTTTGGCCTCCATCTCCACGCGGCCCGAAACACCCTTCCACCCGCAAACGGCCCCCGCTAGCCTGCGCGCATGGCTGTTGAAGTGCTGATCGAAGACACGCGTTGGGGAGACGTGGACATCACCGCGCTTGCGCGCCGCGCCACCGATGCCGCGCTCACAGGCGCCGCGCTCGATCCCGCGGCGTGGGAGGTCAGCCTGCTGGCCTGTGACGACACCCGCATTGCGACGCTGAATTCCACGTTCCGCGACAAGCCCGCGCCGACCAACGTGCTTTCCTGGCCGGGGGCCGACCGGGGGGCGCCGCCCGATCCCGGCGATGACCCCGAACTGGGCGATATCGCCATCGCCTATGACACCTGCGCGCGAGAAGCCGCCGACGCCGGTCTTAATCTTGACACGCACGTCCTTCATCTATTGGTGCACGGGACATTGCACCTTTTGGGCTATGACCATGAAACCGACGCAGATGCGGCAGTAATGGAGGCTTTGGAGGTCGAAGTACTTGCCACCCTTGGGGTGGCGAACCCATATTAGCACGGGGCCATGATCGGCCCGACAAACGGAAAGGTCAGATGGGCGAGGCTCAAGACGGGTCTTCTAGCGCAGCGCAAAGCGCGCAGGACGACGACCCCGGATCGCAATTAGGCGATCCTGCACAGAACGGCGGGTTCTTTGCCCGACTGATGTCCACCCTACGCGGCGGTGACGATGCGCCGCCTGCCGAGACACCGCCGGACACCGCGCCGGTCAATGGCCATGCGACGCCGCTGGGCCTGGGCAACCTGCGGCGCATGCGCGTCGAAGACGTGATGTTGCCCCGCGCCGAAATCATCTCGGTCGCCTCGGATATCAAGAAAGACGACCTGGTGGCGATCTTCCGCGAAAGCGGGCTGACCCGGCTGCCGGTCTACAAGGACACGCTGGATACGCCCACGGGCATGGTCCACCTCAAGGACTTTGCGCTGAGCCACGGCTTCAACGGCGGGGGCGGGCGGTTCAACCTGTCCAAGATGCTGCGGCCCTTGCTGTTTGCGCCGCCCTCGATGCCGATCGGGGTGCTTTTGCAGAAAATGCAGTCCGACCGCACCCATATGGCGCTGGTGATCGACGAATATGGCGGGGTCGACGGGCTTGTGACCATCGAAGACCTGATCGAACAGGTGATCGGTGAGATCGAGGATGAACACGACATCGCCGAGGGCAGGTACTGGACCGAGGAGAAGCCCGGCTGTTTCATCGCCCAGGCAAAGGCCCCGCTCGATGAGTTCGAGGATGCGATCGGGCAGAAGCTGGTCAATGGCGAGAATGAGGAAGAGATCGACACGCTGGGCGGGCTTGTCTTTATGCTCGCCGGCCGCGTGCCCGCGCGGGGCGAGATGATCCACCACCCCGACGGCCCCGATTTCGAGGTTGTCGATGCCGACCCGCGCCGGATCAAACGGCTGCGGGTGCGTCTGCCCGGTCCGGCCGAGCCGTCCCCCGCCGATGCCTGAGCCCGCGGCGCTCGGCGCACGGCTGACAGGATGGTATTCGGCCCGCACGACCCGCGTACAGTTGGGTCTCGCCGGGCTGGCGGGGGTCTTGACGGGTCTGGGGCAGGTGCCCTTCGCCCTCTATCCCCTGGGCGTGGCCGGGCTTTTTGCGCTATACGTCCTGACCGCAGCCGCTGACACGCCGCGCCGGGCGGCGATCCTCGGCTGGTCGTTCGGGACCGGATACTTCGCGCTGACGCTGCACTGGATTGTCGAGCCCTTCCTGGTCGACATCGCCCGCCACGGTTGGATGGCGCCGTTTGCGCTGGTCTTTCTGTCCGGTGGCCTCGCGCTCTTCTGGGGGGCGGCTGCGGCGCTCGCGCGGTGGGGCGGCCACACCCCGTTGCGGTTCGCGATGATCTGGCCCTTGGCTCTTGCGGCGTTCGAGCTGGCGCGCGGTTATGTGCTGACCGGCTTTCCCTGGGCCATGATCGGCTACCTCTGGACCGAGACGCCCGTACTCTATTGGTCGCGCCTTGTGGGGCCCTACGGCGTGACGTTTCTGACGCTTGCGCTCGTTGCGGCGACGGCCTTGGCGCTCCGGCATCGCAAAAGCCTGGCCTGGTGTGTTGCGCCGGTCGTGCCCTTTGCCGCCTTTGTCGTGGGCGGGGCCGCCCTTGCCCCCGTCGCACTGCCAATTGCCCCGGACGCGCCAGTCATACGCCTGATCCAGCCCAACGCGCCCCAGCACCAAAAATGGGATCCCGATTGGATCCCGGTCTTCTTCCGCCGCCAGCTTGAGTTCACCGCGGCGCCCGCCGCGCGCTCGCCGGATCTGGTGGTCTGGTCGGAAACCTCGCTGCCCTGGCGGCTTGACCGGGCGGATGACGCGTTGCGCTACATGTCCGAGGCGTCGGGCGGCACACCGGTGATCGTCGGGCTCTTGCGCCGCGACGGGGCGCAGGCGCACAACTCCCTCGCGGTGGTGGATGCCGACGGCGCGGTTGCGGCGGTCTACGACAAACACCACCTCGTCCCCTTCGGCGAATACATCCCCCTCGGCCACCTCGCCGCCTATGCCGGGATCGGCAGCCTGGCGGCGCGGGGCACCTTTGGCTACACCCCAGGCGCCGGTCCGCAGATCCTCGACATGGGGCCGCTTGGCACGATGCTGCCCCTGATCTGCTATGAGGCGATCTTTCCCCACAACATCACCGCCGCGCCTTCGCGCCCCGATTGGCTGTTGCACATCACCAACGATGCCTGGTTCGGCCAGACCGCAGGGCCCTACCAGCATCTGGCCCAGGCCCGCGCCCGCGCGGTCGAGACGGGGCTGCCCGTGGTGCGGGTGGCCAACACCGGTGTTTCGGCGATGATCGACGCGCGCGGGCAGGTGACCCATGCGCTGGGGCTGGGGCAGGCGGGGTATGTCGACGCGCCGCTGCCGCCAGCCGGCGCCCCCACGCTCTACAGCCGGACCGGCGACGGGCCGCTGGCCGCCGCCCTTATCGCGGCCCTTGCCGCGCTCGCCCTGACCGCCCGGCGGGGCGGGGCCCGCACGAATCGGGATTGACCCGGACCGCCCGCGCGCGTACCCCCCGACAACCCGCCCACAACGGCTTCCTGACGTGGCGCGGCTGACCGTAATGGAGCGCTTTTCATGTCCCGACAGAACTATATTTTCACCTCCGAGAGTGTTTCGGAAGGTCATCCCGATAAAGTCTGCGACCGTATTTCCGACGCCGTGCTCGACGCCTTTCTGGCCGAGGAACCCCATGCCCGCGTGGCCTGCGAAACCTTTGCCACCTCCGGCATGGTTGTCGTTGGCGGCGAGGTGGGGCTGTCGGATGAAGAACAGCTAAAGTCCTTCATGGGCCGCATCGGCGGGATCGCCCGGGACTGTATCAAGGACATCGGATACGAGCAGGACAAGTTCCACTGGAACACCTGCCATGTGCTGAACTTCCTGCACGAGCAATCGGCCCATATCGCCCAGGGCGTCGATGCCAAGGACAACAAGGATGAGGGCGCGGGCGACCAGGGGATCATGTTCGGCTATGCCGTGAACGAGACGCCCGAACTGATGCCCGCGCCGATCCAGTATTCCCACGCGATCCTGCGGCGGCTGGCCGAGGTGCGCAAATCCGGGGCGGAACCGACGCTCAAGCCCGATGCGAAATCGCAGATCTCTTTGCGCTACGAAGACGGCAAGCCGGTCGAGGTAACCTCGATCGTGCTGTCGACCCAGCATGAGAGCGAGGCGCAAACCTCGGACGACATCCGCGCCATCGTGGAACCCTACATTCGGGAAATCCTTCCCGCCGACTGGATCACGCCCAAGACCGAGTGGTGGGTGAACCCCACCGGCACCTTCGTGATCGGCGGGCCGGATGGTGACGCGGGCCTGACGGGCCGCAAGATCATCGTCGACACCTATGGCGGCGCAGCCCCGCACGGCGGTGGCGCATTCTCGGGCAAGGACCCCACCAAGGTGGACCGCTCCGCCGCCTACGCCGCGCGGTACCTGGCCAAGAACGTGGTCGCCGCCGGGCTGGCCGAGCGCTGCACGATCCAGCTGTCCTACGCCATCGGTGTGTCAAAGCCGCTGTCGATCTATGCCGATTTGCACGGAACCGGCCAGGCCGATGCCGCCGCGATCGAGACTGCGATCCCCAAGGTGATGGATCTCAGCCCCCGTGGCATTCGCGAGCATCTGGCGCTCAACAAACCGATTTATCAGCGCACGGCGGCCTATGGTCATTTCGGCCGCGCGCCCGAGGCCGATGGCGGGTTCAGCTGGGAAGCGACCGATCTGGCCGAGGCGCTCAAGCGCGAGGTCTAAGGGGCGCGGCCCCGCTGCGCGATGCCCGACAGGACCCATCCCACCGGCGCGCCGTGGCGCAATTTCTATGGCCGTCGCCATGGCAAAACCCTGCGCGACAGCCAGCGCGATGCGCTTGACAACGACCTTGCCGCGCTGTCGCCCGGCCCGGTGGAGTGGGCGGACAATCCCGAACGCACTCCGCTGGACCTTGCCTCGCGGTTCGGGGGGCGGCCCGTCTGGCTGGAGATCGGCTTTGGCGGGGGCGAGCATATGGTGCACCAGGCGGCGTCGAACGCGGATGTGGGGATCATCGGGTGCGAGCCCTTCATCAACGGGGTCGCGATGCTGTTGCGCAAGATCCGGGACGCAGAGGTGACCAATGTCGCCGTGCATCCCGGCGATGTGCGCGATCTCTTCGATGTGCTGCCCGAGGCGTCGATTGCGCGCGCCTTTCTGCTCTATCCCGATCCCTGGCCCAAAAAGCGCCACCACCGGCGCCGGTTCGTGACGCCCGAGTTTCTGGAGCCTCTGGCCCGGGTCATGGCGCCCGGGGCCAATTTGCGCGTGGCCACAGACATCCCCGACTATGTGCGCCAGACGCTGGCCGAGGTGCCGCGGCACGGGTTTCGCTGGACGGCCGAGCGTGCCGCGGACTGGCGCGTGCCCTGGGATGACTGGCTGTCGACCCGGTATGAACAAAAGGCGCTGCGGGAGGGCCGCGTGCCGCATTATCTGACGTTTGAGCGGATCGGATAGCGGTGGCTCTGACGGGGATATGTGGGAAAGCGCAGAACAGGCGTGGACGCCACCCCGCCGCTTGGCTAAGACGCAGGCCGCGCGCACGCAGATAAGAAGGCCCGCCCATGTCCTCGCACGGTCCCGCTATTCCGATGACCTCGCACCCGGCGACGCCGCTTCGGGGCACGGCCCATGTGCCGGGCGACAAGTCGATCAGCCACCGGTCGCTGATCCTCGGCGCGCTAAGCGTGGGCGAGACCAAGATCTCCGACCTTCTGGAAGGTGACGATGTGCTGGCCACGGCCGAGGCGATGCGCGCCTTTGGGGCCGAGGTGATCAACCATGGCGGCGGGCGCTGGTCGGTGCATGGCGTGGGTGTGGGCGGCTTTGACGAACCTGACCGCGTGATCGATTGCGGCAACTCGGGCACCGGGGTGCGGCTGATAATGGGAGCGATGGCCACCACGCCCATCACCGCGACGTTCACCGGCGATGCCAGCCTCAACGGTCGCCCGATGGGGCGGATCACCGATCCGCTGGCGCTGTTTGGCGCGCAGGCCCACGGGCGCGACGGCGGGCGGCTGCCCATGACCGTGGTGGGCGCGGAGAGCCCGGTGCCCGTGCGCTACAGCGTTCCCGTGCCCTCGGCACAGGTGAAATCGGCGGTGCTTTTGGCCGGGCTGAATGCACCGGGCCAAACCGTGGTGATCGAGCGTGAAGCGACGCGCGACCATAGCGAACGGATGCTGGCGGGGTTCGGGGCAGAGCTGACGGTGGACGAGACCGAGGAGGGCCGGGTGATCACGCTGACCGGCCAGCCCGAGCTTGCGCCGCAAGAGATCACCGTGCCGCGCGATCCCTCTTCGGCGGCGTTTCCAGTGGCGGCGGCGCTGATTGTTGAAGGGTCCGATGTGCTGGTCCCCAATATCGGGCTGAACCCGACGCGGGCGGGGCTGTTTACCACGCTGCGCGAGATGGGCGCGGACCTGACCTATGAAAATGAGCGTGTCGTGGGCGGCGAGCCGGTGGCCGATCTGCGCGCGCGCTATTCGCCGGAGATGCAAGGCATCGCGGTGCCGCCGGAACGGGCGCCGTCGATGATCGATGAATATCCCATCCTGTCGGTGGTCGCGTCCTTTGCCGAGGGCGATACGGTGATGGCCGGTGTCAAAGAGCTGCGGGTCAAGGAAAGCGATCGGATCGATGCGATGGCCCGAGGGCTCGAGGCCAACGGCTTGACCGTGACCGAGAGCGAAGATGTGATGACCGTCACGGGGCTTGGCCCCAAGGGCGTACCGGGTGGTGGGCTTTGCGCCGCGCGCCTTGACCACCGGATCGCGATGTCCTTTGCCTGCCTGGGGATGGGGGCGAAGACGGCGGTGAAGATCGACGATGCCGGGCCCATCGCGACCTCGTTCCCGATCTTTGAAGAGCTGATGAACGGGCTCGGCGCGCGGCTGATGCGGGCCAACCGGTGACGGCGCGGTCGCCCTTTCGCGGGACGCCGGGCTATTGGGCGCTGGTGGTGGCGGCGCTGGCCGTCTATGGCGCGATGATTTTATGGTCGCTGCCGTTCATCGCAGCCGAGGCCGGGGGTTTGCGGCCCTTCGACCTGCGCCCCACCGGGTACGGGTTCGACGAGGCGCGGGACTTTTTGAGCGCGCTAAGCCCGGACGGGCGCGCGCACTACCTGGGCACCCAGGCGATCCTCGATTCGATGTATCCCCCGTTGCTTTTTGCCTGCGTGGGTATGGCTCTGTGGCATTTGTCGCAGGATATGCTGACGGTCACGCGCGGGCTGGTTGTCGCGGTGGCCGCCGTCGGGATGGTGGCCGATGGGTTCGAGAATGTCGTTGTGCGCGAGATGCTGGCGGCGGGGCCGGACGGTCTGACCCCGGAACTGGTGGCCGAGGCGAGCCGGGTGACAGTGGTCAAGTCGGCGGCGGTCACGGCAAGCTTTGTTGCGCTGGCGGTCATCGCGCTGCGCCGGGTGCTGCGCGACCGGCGCGGGGACGCGGCGGAATGACGGCCCCCTTTACCGTGGCCATCGACGGCCCGGCGGCAAGCGGGAAGGGCACGCTGGCCAAAGCCCTGGCGGCGCATTTCGGGTTCGCCCATCTCGATACCGGGCTCCTCTACCGCGCGGTGGGACGGCGGATGCTAAACGGTGAAGACCCGGTGCAGGCCGCTGGCGTTCTGGACGCAGCCGAGCTTGAGGGCCCCGCGCTGCGCGGGCCCGAGGTGGCGCAGGCGGCCTCCAAGGTTGCGGCGATTGCCGAGGTGCGCGCCGCGCTTCTGGATTTTCAGCGCGCCTTTGCCCGCCGGGCCGGGGGCGCCGTCCTTGATGGGCGCGACATCGGAACGGTCATCTGCCCCGAAGCTGAGGTGAAGCTGTTTGTCACCGCCAGCGATGAGGTGCGCGCGACGCGCCGGTATGATGAACTGCTCGGGCGGGGGACCGCGGTGGAGCGGGCCGACGTGCTGGCCGATCTCAGGGCGCGCGATGCCCGCGACAGCGCACGGGCCACCGCGCCCTTGAAGGCGGCGGAGGATGCACTTGTGTTTGATACCAGTGATCGGGATGCCGAAGCGGTGCTGGCGCAGGCCATTGCCGTGGTCGAGGCGGCGCGCGCGCAGGGCTAGCCGGCGCGTCCGATGGTTGCGGGATCCTTTGCCAGACTGTTTGCGTCTGACGACGCCAAGCCGCTCACCCCGCCTCACCGAACTTTGCAACCGTGTTTCAGTTTTCGGTGCTACGCTCAGCAGGCACAACCAAAGGAGAACATGGATGCAACGTGCGCTTGCGGTGGGACTGGTGATGATTTGGGCAGGCATGGCAACCGCGCAAGAGGCGCCGCCCGAGCCGCCGATGGACCTGGGGCGCATGGCCGAGATCGTCGCCGCGCTTGACCCCGAGGCCCGCGTGCAGGGCACGGCAATGCAGTTGACCATCGACGATGTGCCGGTCCTGATCGTCACCGATCCCATTGCCGACCGCATGCGCGCGATGGTGCCGATCCGGTCCGCGGACGGGATTGAACCTGACGAGATGCGCCGCCTGATGCAGGCCAATTTCGACAGCGCACTCGACGCCCGCTACGCGGTGGCGAACGGACGGCTGTGGGGCGTGTTCATCCATCCCCTGGCCGCGCTGGAGCGTGATCAGCTGATCTCGGGCATTGCGCAGACGGTGAACATCGCCAAGACCTATGGCTCGCTCTATTCCGGCGGCGCGTTGCAATATGGCGGCGGCGACAGCCCCGGGCTCCAGCGCCAGTTGATCGACCGGCTGCTGGAACGGGGCCAGGATATCTGAGCGCGGCCCTCATCCGTCGGCGTCGATCACCTCGCGATAGACATGCCACGAGGCATGGCCGAGCGCCGGAAAGACCAGGATCATGCCCAGAAAGAGCGGCAGCATCGCCAGAAAGATCGCGCCGCCCACGATGACGCCCCAGTAGAGCATCGCTTCGCGGTTCTGGACGGTGGCGCTGAAGCTCGTGATCATCGCGGTGACCACATCAATGTCACGGTCCAGAAGCAGCGGCACGCCGACGACCGAGATTGAAAAGAGCAGGGCGGCCAGCGCGGCGCCTGCTACGGTGCCGATCACCAGCATCGCGAGGCCAGGCCCTGTGAGCAGCACCTCGAACGAGCTCATCACATTTGTCATGGGCGCGGTGCCGAAAGAGATCGCAAAGATCACCCGGGCAAGCACGATCCAGGCAAGGAAGGAGAAGACCGTGAGCACGGCGAAAAGCGGGAGCTGCATGTTCTTGTGCCTGAAACCCGCCCCGAGAATTGCGTTCCAACTCAGCTCTTCGCCCGCCTCAAGACGGCGCGAGACCTCGTAGATGCCGACGGCGGCAAACGGGCCGATCAGCGGAAATCCTGCAGCGGCCGGGAAGATCCAATAGCTCGTCTCGCCGGTATAGAGCGCCCAGACAATGGCCACACCCGCGATCGAAAAGACCGCCCCGAAAAACAGCCCGAACGCGGGCGCGCGCTGGAAATCCGCCAGCCCCGCGCGCATGGCGTCACGAATATCGGTACTGGTGATTGCGTTTACAGCGGGCAGCTGCGGTTGCGAAACGGCGTCTGTCATCCTGGCCTCCCTGAAATTGCTGGCGTGGGGAGGATGCGCGGATCACGGCAGGCTGGCAAGTGGGGCAATGGTCGCTGTGGAGGCGAGGGGGCGATGATTTTTCTCAAAGCGTACGTCAACGGCGTTTTGCCCCATCGCCCATGCGATAGGGGGCCCTCTCCCCTTGGGGGAGAAGGGTGGCTGCGGGGCTTTGTCCCCGTCACGCTCAGCTTTAGCAAAGTGGCGGCGCCGCCGGTGCGGTGGTCTGGTGTCGTATCGGGGGCTCTAAGTCCTGTCCCCCAACCTGGCCGGTATCGACTGGCCCCGATAGGGGCGTAGCGACCGTCTGCGTTTGGATCCGGGAACGGGGTGTATGCGGCATTAATGAAGGGCGGGTAAGGGATGCGTACGGTGCATCGGCGCTTGACGGGCACCGGCGGGCGATGCTTTACATTTAGGATATTCCCTAAATGAAAGGATTGGACCCTTGGCGACATTCACCCATGGCGCGCTGGCGCATTTCGACATCGCGGGGCAGGACACCGCGGCCACCGGCGCATTCTACGCGGATCTCTTTGGTTGGACAGTGGATCCCAAAGGCCCCGGATATGCCCTTGTCACCACACCCGATGGCGGGCCGAACGGCGCGGTGATGGAGGCCGAGGCGCCCGGCCTGACCCTAGGCATCGCGGTCACGGATCTGGAAGAGACGCTGGCCAAGGTGGGCGCCGCCAGGGGCCGCATCGTCATGCCCGCGACTGACAATGGCTGGGTGAAGAAGGCCCAGATCAGCGATCCCGACGGCAATACGGTCACCCTTATCGAGATCTGATGGCTGCCCTCAGCGATGAGGTGGTGCGCGCCCTGGCCCATGCCGAGCGGCGCCGCCTGCTGCGGATGTGCCGCGACCGCCCGATGGCGGCGGGCGAGTTGGCGGCGGGGGCGGGGATGGCGCAGGCCTCGGTCTCGGAACACCTGAAGGTCTTGCGCAAGACCGGGCTGGCGGTGGTGGAAAAGCAGGGGAAGTTCTGGATGTACCGCACAGATGTGGCGTTTCTGGCGGAGGTGCTGGCAGAGCTGGAGCGGGAGCTGTTTGAAACGCCCAACAAATAGCGGCCGGTGCGGGCAGATGGGCCGGACGGCGCGCACGTACCCCACCACCCCCTTGCCACACTTCCCCATCCCGCCTATAGAGCGCCGGTCGAAGCAGCGGTCACGGCTGCGGACGGTGAGCGAGCAGGGTCGGTCAGTCCGGCCCTTTCTCGTTTTCGGGTCGTGATGTGACCATTCAAGACCAACCCAAAGACCGGCGGAGACAACCGTTCGGCCAGAATAGCAACCGTAAGGATACGACACACGCATGAGCGCTAACGCATCGATGGAGGAGTTCGAAGCCCTCCTGAACGAAAGCTTCGAAATGGACACGCCCGACGAGGGATCTGTTGTCAAAGGCAAGGTCATCGCAATTGAAGCGGGACAGGCCATCATCGACGTCGGCTACAAGATGGAAGGCCGCGTTGAACTCAAGGAATTCGCAAGCCCCGGGGAAGCCCCCGAAATCGCCGTTGGCGATGAGGTCGAGGTCTATCTCGACCGGGTCGAAAACGCCCGGGGCGAAGCCTCGATCAGCCGCGAAATGGCCCGCCGCGAAGCTGCCTGGGACCGTCTTGAAAAGGCCTATGCAGACGACGCGCGCGTTGAAGGCGCGATCTTTGGCCGCGTCAAGGGCGGCTTTACGGTTGATCTTGGCGGTGCTGTGGCGTTCCTGCCCGG
>JBCCWO010000004.1:0-207967 GCA_039193455.1 Pseudomonadota bacterium | reverse complement strand
GGTTCTTGCGCACGTTATCGCCGTCCAGCAACGTCACGGGTCGGCCACCCATTTCCATCAGCTTGACGAGAAGGGCGTTGGCGATCGTGGATTTGCCCGATCCGGAAAAGCCGGTGAAGAATACAGTGAACCCTTGCTGGCTGCGCGGGGGATACCGCAGGCGCAGTTCATTGACGACTTCGGAGAAGGAAAACCATTCCGGGATTTCCAGACCTTCGCGCAGGCGGCGGCGCAGTTCGGTGCCCGAGATGTTCAGGACGGTTGCGCCATCTTCCACCTCGTCGGCGGGTTCGTACTGGGCACGGTCCTGAACGTAGACCATGTGTTTGAAGTCGACCATTTCGATGCCGATCTCGTCCTGATGCGCGCGGAACAGGTCCTGCGCGTCATAGGGACCATAGAAATCCTCGCCCGCGCTGTTCTTTCCGGGGCCGGCGTGGTCGCGGCCAACGATCATATGCGTGCAGCCGTGGTTGCGGCGGATGAGGCCGTGCCACACTGCCTCGCGCGGGCCGGCCATGCGCATGGCCAGATTGAGCAGGCTCATCGTGGTGGTGGCGGCGGGGTATTGGTCCAGCACCGCCTCGTAGCAACGCACGCGGGTGAAGTGATCGATATCACCGGGCTTGGTCATGCCAACGACGGGGTGGATGAGCAGGTTGGCCTCGGCCTCTTTCGCGGCGCGGAACGTCAGTTCCTGGTGCGCGCGGTGGAGCGGGTTGCGCGTCTGGAAGGCCACGACCTTGCGCCAGCCAAGCTTGCGGAAGTAGGCGCGGAGTTCGTTTGGCGTGTCGCGGCGGGCCCGGAAATCATAATGCACGGGCTGTTGGATGCCGGTGATCGGGCCGCCGAGGTAGACCGGGCCTGCGTGGTTGTGCAGGTAGTTGACCGAGGGGTGCGCCAGATCGTCGGCGCCAAAGACCTTTTCGGCCTCGCGCGCCTTGTCAGGGCTGTAGCGGTCGGTCACGGACATGATCGCGAGGATCACGCCTTCCTGATCGCGGAGCGCGATGTCCTGGCCCGGTTCGACGCTGTCGGCGATTTTTTCGGACACGTCGAGCGTGATCGGCATCGGCCAGAGCGTGCCATCGGCCAGGCGCATGTTGTCGACGACCGAGTTGTAATCTTCTTCGCCCAGGAAGCCTTTCAGCGGGTTGAACCCGCCGTTCATCAGAAGCTCTAGGTCGCAGATCTGGCGCGGCGAGAGATCCCAAGAGGGCAGATCGCCCGCCTCTACCTTCAGCTTTTGGGCGCTGTCGTAGGAGACATAGAGCTCCGGGATTGGGGCGTGGTTCGTGATTTGCATTGAAACGGTCCTATTACCTGGAATGCGAAGGGGGCCTTCCGAGCCGGTCAGTTCGGCGTGGAGGGCGTTATACTCGTCGCGCTTGCGGGCGAGGAAGCGATCGACCAAGCGCGCCTTCTGAGCGGCGCCTTTTGATGTCAGCGCATAGGCAACGCGCTGTCTGCGGTCGGGACTGTTGCGATCCGTGAGACGGACAAAGCCTGCCTCGACCGCGGTGTGGAGTTGTGAATTGAGCCGACCTAGGCTGATTCCCAGGGCCTGAGCGGTCGCGCGTTGCGACGCATCTGGTGCCGCATCAAGCTGGCGCAGCAGGCGGAAGAGTTGATCTTCCTGCTCGGATGTCAGTGTGGATACGGCCACGGGGTCACTCAATATGTTCACGGATGAACATATGTCGGAGAAAGTTTGTTCAATCAAGAACAAACTTTCCGCAGCGCGGCAAATCCCGGAAACAACGCATTTTCAGGTGCGCAACAATCGCCGGGTTCGGATGGTTTGGCTGGGGCGTGGCAGCCGGCCTATTCGGCGGCTTGCGACACCGTGCTCTCAGCCTCGGCCAGGAACTTTTCTGCTTCAAGGGCGGCCATGCAGCCCATTCCGGCGCTGGTCACGGCCTGGCGATAGATATGGTCGGTCAGGTCCCCAGCCGCGAAGACGCCGGGGATCGAGGTGGCCGTTGAGTCGGGTTTGGTCACGACATAGCCGCCCATATGGGTCTCAAGCTGGTCTTTGACGAGTTCCGAGGCCGGCGCATGGCCGATGGCGACGAAGAAGCCTTTGCACGGGATTTCCGTGACCTCGCCGGTTTTGACATGGCGCGCGCGCACGCCTTCGACGCCCAGCGGGTTTTCGGCGCCCACGACCTCTTCGACCTGATGGTCCCATAACACTTCGACCTTGGGGTTCTTGAACAGGCGATGCTGCAGGATCTTTTCGGCGCGCAGGCTGTCGCGGCGGTGGACCAACGTGACCTTGGAGGCAAAGTTCGTCAGAAACAGCGCCTCTTCCACGGCGGTGTTGCCGCCGCCGATCACCACGACCTCTTGCCCGCGATAGAAAAACCCGTCGCAGGTGGCGCAGGCAGAGACCCCGAAGCCTTTGAACTTTTCCTCCGACGGCAGGCCGAGCCATTTGGCCTGCGCCCCGGTGGCGAGGATCACCGCGTCGGCGGTGTAGGTCGTGCCGCTGTCGCCCTGGGCGGTGAAAGGGCGCTTGGAAAGGTCGATCGACTGGATGTGGTCAGAGATAATCTCGGTGCCAACGGCCTTGGCATGGGCTTCCATCCGCACCATCAGGTCGGGGCCCTGCACTTCGGTATCGCCGGGCCAGTTTTCGACCTCGGTCGTGATCGTCAGCTGGCCGCCGGGCTGGATACCCTGCACCAGCACAGGTTCCAGCATCGCGCGGCTGGCGTAGACCGCGGCGGTGTATCCGGCCGGGCCGGAGCCGATGATCAGGACTTTGGTGTGCTTGGGTGCGGACATGGGCGGCAGCCTCCGATGCGTGATGGCCCTTGCATATAGACGCCGACTGCGCCGACCGAAAGAGGGATCGCGTTTCTGTGTGCGGGGCCTGCGCACGACCGCTCAGAGCGCCTGGAGGTTTACGATCTTGCTCAAGTGCGAAACATTATTGCGCAGCGTTAGCGGCACACGTAAGGTTTACAAAAGATTCTCGCGGGAGGCGACATGCCGGGGCACAAGCTCGATCAGATCGATCGCAACATCCTGGCCGAATTGCAGGCCGACGGACGGATGACCAATGTCGAACTGGCCCGTCGTGTCGGAATCTCTGCGCCCCCCTGTCTGCGCCGGGTGCGTACGCTGGAAGAGGCGGGGTACATCAAAGGCTATCACGCCAATGTCGATGCGCGCGCGCTGAATTTCGAGGTTCAGGTGTTTGCCATGGTCGGGCTGACCAGTCAGGCCGAGGCGGATCTTTCGGCGTTCGAGGCGCGGTGCCGGGCCTGGCCGCTCGTCCGCGAATGCCACATGCTGAACGGCGAGGTGGATTTCATCCTGAAATGCGTCGCGCCGGACCTTTCGACATTCCAGAGTTTCTTGACCGAACAGCTGACCGCCGCGGAGAACGTGGCGAGCGTGAAGACCTCGCTGGTTATCCGCGGCGCAAAGGATGAGCCGGGCGTGCCGTTCGACGTGCTCGAAGAACGGCTCGCCCGGACGGCTTAGGCCAGTTCGTAGGTTTCGTGTGCTTCGGTATCGAAGCGCGGCCACATCATCCGGCCGAAATCCTGCAGGCTGTCCACATGCGGGAAGAGCGAGACGAAGAGGTCGCGCAGTTCCGAGGACATGCTGTAATGGGCATCGGGGCCGGGGTGATAGCTTTCGACTTCGACGCCATTGGCCATGATCACCTGATGGCTGTCGAAGGCCAGGTGATAGACGCGCACCGGCGAGGCAGGGTTCAGCGCGACGACGCTGACGCCGTCTTCCATGCTTTTGACCGGGCTCAGCGCAGCCTCAGCGCCGAGCGAATTGCGGATCGCGGGGTCACGCTTCAAGAGCCGCGCGGCCGGGCCGAAGGTGGCATCGGTCGCGGGGCGGCCAAGGCCAAGCGCGTCGGCGGTGATGCGGTAGAGCCGCTGGGGTTCGTCGCTGGCGGTCGGCGCGCCGGGCACGAGCGTGATGGCACCCACCCATTTCAGTGTGGTGGTGCCCCCTTTCGCGGTCTCAATCTCCATGCCGGGGACAAGGTCTTCCACGGCGACGGGGCCCTGGGCGGTGCTGATCAGAACGCCGTGGGCGAAGGCGCTGAAGGCCTGTTCGAATACCGGGATGGCCGGGGCGACGCGTACGAAATCTTCGATCTGGCAGTCTTCGGTGAGGTAGGTCACCTCATAGCGCCGGGTCAGGGCCACTTGGCGCACCTGCCGACGCTGCACGGGGGCAGAGCGAACGGTCCAGGCTTTGGTAGGGCGGTGGATAAGACGAGAGGTTCCGCCGACGGCGGCGGACACACGGGGGCTGTTCATGCGATCAGTCCTTTTCGGTCTGGTCACATCCGCATCGGCCCCCACCGATTTGGTACTTGCGGATAGACTGGTTACTACAGGTCTTCGATGCGGGCACGATGGCCGGTCAGATGGCGCTTTGTCAAAGAATTCTGGAAATTCGTCGGCCCTGCTCAATTAATCAATGGTAAACGCGCGGGTTTGTTTCAGCGGGTGGGACGATGGCACGGCAGCGCCGTTTTGCCGCCGCGAATCGTGAAGAAAAAAGGCGGCTTCCGAAGAAGCCGCCGAGGGGTCTACACGAGGAGGGTCGTAGAGTTATCCGCGCGCGCTCTGGCGCGGGGTCGATGTGTCCGAACGTTGGACGATCGATAGGTGCCTGCGCTGCCCGCGTTGCCAGGGCAGCTGAATATTCTGCTGTTTGGATTCGCGAAGGACGGTTGTAATCCAACGTTTTTTCAGACGCATGGTCATATACACTGTCTTTCGCTCCTATGTCGGCGCCCCTGAACGGAGTGCCTTGTGTGGTTGCCTCAACCAGCGGCCATCTAATGCGACCGTGAGACCAGAATACCGCGCATTGCGGCGGCGATTGGGCGATGGAAACGATTTCTTGCTTTTCGCCCCATTTTTTCGAATTCGCTTCGAGTGGGCACAATATCCTGCGGCAATCGTCGCGAATGGCCCCAATCTAGGGGGCAGGCAATAATAATTGGTTAAGGGCCAATTTGATTTTTCCCGGATTTGCGAGGCGAAACGGGAATTTGCGCCACGTTCTTGCCACGATTGGGCGCAGAAAACGGCGCTAAAGACGAATCGTAGAGATCAATCGCCCGTAATCCGCCTCTTTGTTGTGGACGCTGCGGCGGTAGGAAAAAAAGCGCAGCGCATCGGAATAGGTGCAATGGCGCGTCCATTCGGCTGCGCCCACACCCGCGGCGCGCAGCCGCGCCAGCCCGTAGGCGGGTAGATCGAACTGCATCCGGTCGCCCGCGCCTTGGGCAAAGAAACGTGCGTTTTCCGGATCGGCGTCGTGGAAGGTGTCGAAGAACTCGGGCCCGACCTCGTAGGCGCGTTGGCTGATCGAAGGGCCGATCACGGCCGAGATGTTGGTGCGGTTTGCGCCCAGATCCTCCATCGCCGCAATCGTCGCCTCAAGCACACCGTCCAGCGCGCCACGCCAGCCCGCATGCGCGGCGCCGATGACGCGCGCTTCGGTATCGGCGAACAGCACCGGCTGGCAATCGGCGGTCAGGATCGACAGCGCGAGGCCGGGGGTTGCGGTTACTACGGCATCGGCCTTGGGTGGCGTCTCGTCAAAGGGGGCCGAGACAGTGATGGCGTCGGCGGAGTGCACCTGGTGGACGCGGACGAGCCCCTGGGCCGCAACCTCCATCGCGTCGGCGACGCGGCCCAGATTTATGCGCACGATGTCGGACTGGTCGGTCGAGCCGGTGCCGCAGTTCAGCCCCTCGAACACCCCCGACGACGCGCCGCCGCGGCGGGTGAAGAACCCGTGGCGGACGGGCGACAGGAGATCTGCGGTGATGATTTCCAGCGTCATGGTTCAAGGCCCGGGGGTGGGGCGGTATCGGGGTGGTGGATCGAGAGACACTTGAAGAGCGTTCCCATTTCCGCGGGGTGCGTCAAGCGCCGATGCGCGGCGATGTGACTGTCAAGCGCGGGGCCGCTGAGGGTGCGGGCCAGCGCCTGCGCGCGCTGGGTGATGCCGAGGCGTTCGAGAAAAACGCCCTGCGGGGTGAGGCGGCTGTGGCGGGCGCCTGCGTCGGTGGCAGCCTGGGCGAGCGGTTCGAAATCCACATGGGCGGTCAGGTCGGATGTGCCGGGGGCGTCGAGGATGCCGACGGGTTCGTGATTGCGCAGGGCCTGCACGGTGTCGCCCAGGGCACGCCAGTCGCCATAGTCGATGACAAGCGCGGCCCCGCCATGGGTGACGATCCGTTGCGCAATGGCGTGCGCTTCGGCGGCGGCGGGGGCGTTCAGTTCGACAGTGTCGCCCGGACGGGTGTCCTCGAGGCGGTGGTCGAGCGCGGCCAAGGGGGCGGGGGGTGCGGCGCCAAGGGTGAGCGTGTCGCCGTCGAGGCCGACCATGGTTTCACGCCAGCTGTGCGCGTCGCGGCGGAACTGGCGGACGGGGAAGGCGTCGAAGTATTCGTTGGCAATGAGGTAGACCGGGGCCTCGGGCAGGGTGGCCAGCGCGTCGTGCCAGATTGGGCTGTGTGCGGTGAGCGTTTCGGCCTGGGTGGCGCGCAGGGTAGGGGAGACCTCGACCAGATGGATCTGAGCCGCCGCAAGGAACCCCGGCACTGCACGGGTCGCGCGCAGCGCGTCGGCCATCAAGGTGCCGCGCCCGGGGCCAAGCTCGGCAAGGATAAAGGGGGATGGCCGCCCGTGATCGAGCCAGTGCTGTGCCAGCGACAGGCCGATGAGTTCCCCGAACATCTGGCTGATCTCTGGCGCTGTGGTGAAATCGCCGGTCACGCCAAGCGGATCGCGCTTCGTGTAATAGCCGTGGTCGGGATGGGTGAGGCAGGTGGCCATGTAGGTGGCCAGCGTCATCGGCCCTTCGGCCCGGATCATGCGTTTGAGGATGTGGTCCAGCGCGCTCACGCGCGGGCCCGTGCCCATAGGAGTATGACGAGGCCGAGGATCAGCATCGGCAGCGACAGCAGCTGGCCCATGGTGACGCCCGCCTCGCCCAGCCGGATCACGTGGCCCAGCGGATTGTCGGGGGTGATGAACTGGGGGTCGGCCTGGCGGAAGTATTCGACGATGAACCGGCCAAGGCCATAGCCCGCCAGAAACAGGCCGGTCAGCGCCCCGGGTGTCTTGAGCCAGCCGCGCGCGAAGGCGAGCCAAAGCAGCAGGATGCCGAGGAGCAGGCCCTCGAGCCCAGCCTCGTAGAGCTGTGAGGGGTGGCGGGCGCAGGGCGCGTCGAAGCCGGGGCAGAACTGGGCGCGTTCGCCGGGAAAGATCACGCCCCACGGCGCCTCGGTCGGGCGGCCCCAAAGCTCACCATTGATGAAGTTCGCGATGCGCCCCAAGAGGATGCCGGGGGGCGTCGCGATGACGATGCAATCGCCGACAGAAGGGATCGGCAGGCTGTGTTTCCAGCAATACCAAAGGCCCGCGAAAACAACGCCCAGAAGGCCGCCGTGAAAGGCCATTCCGCCTTGCCAGATGTAGAGGATCTCGATCGGGTTCGCGAGGTAGTAGGCCGGTTGGTAGAACAGGACAAAGCCCAGACGTCCGCCAAGGATGATCCCCAGAATGATCAGGGTGAGGAAATCGTCGGCCTGATCCTTCGTCATCGGCGGCTTTTCGTCCCGCCAGAGCGTGGCGCGTTTGACGGCGGCCACCGCGATTTGCCAGCCGACCAGGATCCCCACGATATAGGCCATTGCATACCAACGCAGGGCGAACCGGAAATCGCCGAACTCGACGGCGAAGATCTCGGGTCCGATGTTCGGAAAGGGGATGGCAAAGCTCATGGCGCGACCGATTGCCCGCAGGCGCGGCGATGTCAACCTTGCGCGCCATTCTCGCGGCACCATATACGAGGCATGCGTGACACGGAGACGAAGATGCACAGCCGTAACAAGATTTTGGACGACGTTTCCCAGCTGATGACCAATGCGATGGGTGTGGCCCAGGGCGCGCGGGAAGAGGCGGAGACGGCGATGAAGGGCTGGGTCGACCGTTGGCTGGCGGAGCGTGACTTTGTCACCCGCGAGGAGTTCGACGCGGTCCGCGCGATGGCCCAGAAAGCGCGCGAGGAAAACGAGGCGCTGAAGGCGCGCCTCGATGCCATGGAAGCGGGCAAGTCCTAGTCAGGCGGCGACCGCGCTGATGTGACGGTCGCCAAGCCCGCGCGTTTGCGCGGCCTCGAACGCATCGCGCACGGACTCCATGACCGGAGCGGGCGTGTCGTTCAAGAGATAGCCCAGATCCTTGACGAGCAGGTCGATCGGGAACATTGGGTCGTGTTCCTTGCTTGCGATCTGGCCCGCGACAAACGCCGCGGCGGGGCTGGTCACCGGGACGGGTGTCAGCATCTCGACCGCGACTGCGGGATCGAGGCCTTGGGTCGCGCCATAGGCGAGCAGTTCGGCCATCGCTGCGGTTTGCACCGCCAGCAGAGCGTTTACCATCATCTTGAGGACGATGCCTTGCCCGGTGGGGCCCGCATGCACGATGGCCTTGCCCATGGCGTCGGCCACGGGCGTGAAGCGGGCGATGTCGTCTGCCGCGCCCCCGCCGAGGAAGAGAAGCGCGCCAGCCTCGGCCTGGGGCAATGATCCGGCGACGGGCGCGTCAAGGAATCGGAGATTTGCGGTTGCCGCGGCGTTTGCCAGATCGGTGATCCAACCGGGGGAGACAGTGCTGGCCTCGACCGCCAGGGCGCCGGGGGACATTCCCGCCATCGCGCCCTCGGGTCCCAGCCATACGGCGCGCGCGGCGTCATCGTCGGTGAGCATCGTAATCACAATCTCGGCCCCGGTGGCGGCCTCTGCGGGGGTCGCGGCGGAGGCCGCGCCTGCCTGAACCAGCGGGGCAGTTCGGGCAGGGGTTCGGTTCCAGACAGTGACGTCGTGGCCGGCTTGGGTCAGGCGGGTGGCCATCCGGGTGCCCATCGCACCGAGGCCGAGAAAGGCGATCTTGGTCATTTTGGCGGGTCCTTTTGTGCTGTGACACCGGGATATGACTGGTGCGATGATCAATAAAGATTGTTGTATGCAATATATTTGTGCAAGACATGCATTAATGGACACCAAGGCGCTGGAACTCTTTGCCGAAGTGGTGGCCCGGGACGGGTTCACTGCCGCGGCGCGGGCGCGGGAGGCCGATCCCTCGGCGGTCTCTCGCGCAATCGCGGCGTTGGAGCGCGAGCTGGGCTTTCGCCTGTTCGAGCGATCAACCCGGCGGGTGGCCCTGACCGAGGCGGGCGCGGCCTATCATGCGCGGATTGCCCCGATCCTCGCCGATCTGGCGGCGGCGCGGGACAGCGCGCGCGATCTGGTGGAGCGGCCAAGGGGGCGGCTTCGGATCTCGGCCTCGACCGCGTTCGGGGAGGCGATGATCGTACCGATGCTTCCCGGGTTTCGCGCCGCATATCCGGAGGTGGAGATCGACCTTGTTCTCAGCGACGCGCAGTTGGACCTGATCGAGCATCGGATCGATCTTGCCGTCCGGCTGTCACCGGAGGCGCCGCCGGACACCGTGGTGGCGCGGTTGATGAACACACGGTACCGCGTTGTTGCGGCGCCGGAATACCTGAACTTGCATCCGGTGACGGCGCCACAGGATCTGGCGGCGATGGGCTGCCTGGTCTTTCCCTTTCCCGGGTTTCGGGATCGGTGGCGGTTTCGCGATCGGGACGGCGCCGAGACCGTTGTGCCGATCAAAGGCGGTGTCGAGATCACAGGTGCCTTGGCGCTGGCCGCGGCCGCCCGGCATGCCATGGGCCCTGCGCTGCTTGCCGACTGGCTGATTGCCGAGGATCTGCGGCAGGGGCGGCTTGTCGACGTCTTCCCCGAGCACCAGGTGACGGCCACGACCTTTGATACAGCGGCGTGGATCCTTTATCCCTCGCGCGCTTACCTTCCGCTTAAGACGCGGGCGTTTATAGAGGCCTTGCGCAGGGACATCGGCGGGTCCCGTCCTGTGGATGAAAAATTCACAAAATAAGGCTTTACAGCCCCTCCATTACCCACCACCATATCTCGTATGGACGGTGGCAACGAACCGCCGGACCTTGAGCAGGCACCTAAGCCTAGGGCAACAACAAAGACCCTTGGCTACAACCCATGAGGCCTAAAGCATGTCGCTTTCCGAGCAGTTTCTGACCGAAGACCTTCACCCTATCGATATTGTCGAACACATCGCCGAGCACCACGAATGGGATTTCGACCGTGTGGCCGACGACCAGATCGCCATGGCGGTTGAGGGACAGTGGCGGACCTATTCGATCACGCTGGCCTGGTCGGGCTATGACGAGACGCTGCGGCTGATCTGCACCTTCGAGATGGAGCCCCCGGCCGACCGGATGGCCGAGGTGTATGAGACGCTGAACCGGACGAACGACATGTGCTGGGCGGGCGCGTTCACCTATTGGAAGGCGCAGCGGCTGATGGTGTTCCGGTACGGGCTTCTGCTGGCAGGCGGCCAAACGGCGAGCCCCGAGCAGATCGATACGATGATTGCGACGGCCGTGACCTCGGCTGAGCGGTTCTATCCGGCGTTTCAGCTGGTCGCCTGGGGCGACCGCACGCCGGAAGACGCCATGCAGGTCGCGATCCACGAGGCCTACGGCCGCGCATAGAGGTTCCCCCACCGCATTTGTTGCGGACCCAAGGGCCCGTCGGAGCGTGTGTTGCTCTGGCGGGTCTTCCTATTTATGGCTGCTGCAAATGCGGGGGGTGCGATGACTTTCGGAAAGATTTCAGAGCGCGGGCTTGTTCTGCTGGGTTGTGGCAAGATGGGCTCGGCCATGCTGGCGGGCTGGCTGGAGGGCGGGCTGCCTGCGGCGTCGGTCTGGGTGCAGGATCCTGCGCCGTCAGAGTGGTTGCAGCGCACCAGGGTGCATCTGAATGCCGACCTGCCCGCCTCGCCCGCCATCGTTCTGGTGGCGGTCAAGCCGCAGATGATGGCCGAGGCGCTGCCGGTTCTGGCCCCCTTGGGTGGGGGCGGGACGCTTTTTGTGTCTGTCGCGGCGGGCACGCCGATTGCGTTTTATGAAGGTTTACTCGGTGCGGGCACGCCGGTGATCCGGGCGATGCCCAACACGCCCGCGGCCATCGGGCGGGGGATCACCGCGCTGATCGGGAATGCGGATGCCGGTGAGGACGCGATTGCGCTGGCCGAAGGGTTGCTGGCGGCGGTGGGCCAGACGGTGCGCCTGTCGGACGAGGCGCAGATGGATGCGGTGACGGCGGTGTCGGGGTCGGGGCCGGCCTATGTGTTTCACCTTATCGAAACGCTGGCGGCGGCGGGCGAGGCCGAGGGGCTGCCCCCAGACCTGGCCATGGCGCTGGCCACGGCGACCGTGGGCGGGGCCGGTGCGCTGGCCGAGGCCGCGGATGAGAGCCCGTCGCAATTGCGGGTGAATGTCACCAGCCCGAACGGGACAACGCAGGCCGCGCTGGAGGTTTTGATGAACGATGCCGAGGGGTTTCCCGCGCTTCTTCGCAAAGCGGTTGAAGCGGCCGCCCGTCGCAGCCGGGAGCTGGGGCAGTGACGATCAGTTTCGATGACTTCCTTAAGGTGGACATCCGCGTGGGCCAGATTGTGCGGGCGGAGCCGTTTCCCGAGGCGCGCAAACCCGCGATCAAGCTGTGGGTGGATTTCGGGCCGGAGATCGGGGAGAAAAAGTCCTCTGCCCAGATCACCGCGCATTACACGCCCGAGGAATTGCCGGGCAAGCGCGTGCTGGCGGTTGTGAACTTTCCCCCGCGCCAGATCGGCAAGTTCATGTCCGAGATCCTGGTGCTGGGCCTGCCGGATGCGAACGATCAGGTGGTGCTGATTGCGCCTGACCGGGACGTGCCCATCGGCGGGAGGATGTATTGATGAAGCGGCTTCTGGTGTCGCGGCGCCTGCCCGAGAGCGTGCAGGACGCGCTGGCCGCGCGGTTTGACGTGACAACGCGGGCGACGACGCAGCCCATGGACCGGGCCGAGGCGGAAGCGGCGCTGCGTGACTACGATGCGATCCTGCCAACACTGGGGGATGCGTTCGGGGCCGACACCTTTGCCGCCGTGCCTGCGCCACGGGCCAGGGTGCTCGCGAATTTCGGGGTGGGCTACAACCATATCGATGCTGACGCGGCGCGGGCCGCGGGTGTGGATGTGTCGAACACGCCGGGTGCGGTGACCGACGCGACGGCGGACACGGCGATGACGCTGATCCTGATGACCTGCCGCCGCGCGGGCGAAGGCGAGCGGATGGTGCGGGCGGGTGCATGGGACGGCTGGCATCCCACACAGCTGTTGGGGTTTCACATCACCGGCAAGACCGTGGGCATCGTCGGTATGGGCCGGATCGGCAAGGCGATTGCGCGGCGCTGTCACCATGGGTTCGGGATGGAAGTGGTGTTCTTCAACCGCTCGCCCGTGACTGATCCGGGGATGCCCGCGCGGCAGCTGGGGACTTTGGCCGAGGTGATGGGTGCGGCGGATATCGTCGTGCTGGCCGTGCCCGCAACGCCCGCGACGCATCATCTGATCGATGCCGCGGCCCTGGCGGCGATGAAGCCCACCGGGTTTCTTGTGAACATCGCGCGCGGCGATGTGATGGACGAGGCCGCGTTGATTGCCGCGCTCGAGGCGGGGGCCATCGCCGGGGCGGGGCTGGATGTCTATGAGTTCGAGCCGGCGGTGCCCGAGGCGCTCAAGGCGATGGAGAACGTGACGCTTCTGCCCCATCTGGGGACCGCGGCGCTGGAGGTGCGCGAGGCGATGGGGATGATGGCGGTGGAGAACCTGATTGCCTGGGACGAGGGGCGGGCGCTGCCGAATGCGGTGTAACGCGTGACCGGGCGGGTCCGACCTGTTAGCTTTTAAGCATTTCGGAGGGATTGCCCATGAAGCTCGGCGCGTTTTCAGTCAGCCTGTCGGTCAAGGACTTGCCCAAGTCGCGTGCGTTCTACGAGGCTTTGGGATTTACCAAATTTGAGGGCGATGCGGATGCGGGTTGGCTGATGCTGCGCAACGGGGATGCGGTGATTGGCCTTTTTCACGGGATGTTTGAGGGCAATCTGCTGACGTTCAACCCTGGCTGGGATCAGAATGCCCAGCCGCTTGAGAGCTTTACCGATATCCGTGACATCCAGGCCGCTTTGGCGGCTCACGGGATCGCGCCAGAGGCCGAGGCCGATCCGGAAGGCGATGGCCCGGCGAGTTTCATGGTGGTTGATCCGGATGGGAACGCCGTGTTCCTTGACCAGCACGTCCGCAAGCCGTGACCGCACCGCCGCGACCGGTGCTGCATATGTTGTGCGGCAAGATCGCGTCCGGGAAATCGAGCCTCGCGGCCCGGCTGGGGCAGGGCGACGGGGTGGTGGTGATTTCCGAGGACGATTGGTTGAGCGCGCTCTTTGCCGACCAGATGACGAGCGGCGCAGATTTCATGCGGTGTTCGGCCAAATTGCGAGAGATCATGGGCCCGCACGTGGCTGCGCTTTTGAAAGCTGGCCTGTCCGTCGTTCTGGATTTTCAAGCCAACACGGTTGAGAGCCGGGCGTGGATGCGGCGGATCCTCGATGAGACGGGCGCGGCGCATCAATTGCACGTCCTGGATGTGCCCGACGAGGTGTGTCTTGCGCAACTGCACGCGCGCAACGCGGGGGGTGCGCATGCGTTTGCTGTGACGGAGGCGCAATTCCACCGGTTCACAAAATACTACGCGCCACCGACGCCCGAAGAGGGTTTTGACGTCGTGGTGTACAGGTCGCGCGGGCAATAGAGCCCGGGCCGCTGGCAGGGATACTCAGGCGCAGCAGCTTTCGCGGCGGGTCTGCGTTGGGCCAGGGCCGCAACAGGGATCTGTCCCTGCGATTTCCATCTGCCGTTGCGCCGGTTTGCAAACCGCATTGGTGTCTCGCGGGGCAAGGGTGATGCGGGTGTCTTCGGTGTGGATGTCATCGAGGTCCAGCCTGCGAAGACCCTGGTTGTTTGGCGAAAACTCGAACGCCAGTGGCGCTTCGGCCAGATCGGGCAGGCGGGCGATGCTTTTCTCAAGGATGCCGATGAACGTGCCAAGGCGCATGTGGTCCCTGCCGGTGCCATCGAGCAGTTGCACGCGGGTTTCCTGCCAGCGTGCCACGTGCGCGCCGCAGTCGATCCCGGTCATCTGGCCGTGGATGAGTTCGGTCACGTGATAGCCCGCGCCGATGGTCGTGTCGCCAAGCGTGAAGACAAGAGCCGCCGACGGATCGAGCGGGCGCAGTGCGGTCAACAGTTGGGTTAGGGTCATCGGAGGCTCCATTTACAATTCAACGAATCTTGAAATAAGACTATATGGAAGCCAGAAAACATTTCAAGAAAGTTTGAAATATGCAGGAGATTGAAGCCGCAGACCTGTTTGGCGCGCTGTCAAACGCCGATCGGCTGCGGATCATTCGGGCCTTGGTGGTCGCGGGGCCCGCGGGGCTGTCGGCGGGGGAGATTGCCGACCATATGGCCGCGAGCGCTTCGCGCACGTCCTTCCACCTGTCGGCCCTGGCCGAGTCCGGCATCGTTCTGCGGGAACGTCAGGCAAGAAGTCTGCGCTATTCGGTCGATTTCTTGCGGATCGGTGCGCTGATCACGTTTCTGATGCGCGATTGCTGTGGCAACAGCCCGGATCTGCGGGCCTGTTGTCCCTGAGACCCCGGGCGCGTGCGGGATCAGGCGGGCGTGCGGTCCCCGACCGCTTCGCGCCAGTGTTTTCGGCAGAGCGAGACATAGGTCTCATTGCCCCCGATCTGGACCTGCGCGCCTTCGGTAAGCACGTTGCCTGCATCGTCCATCCGCACGACCATCGTCGCCTTTTTCCCGCATCGGCAGATCGTGCGCGCCTCGCGCATTTCGTCGGCGAGCGCGAGGAGGGCTGCGGAGCCGGGGAACAGCTGGCCCTGAAAATCGACGCGCAGGCCATAGCACATCACCGGCACACCAAGGTCATCGACCGCGCGGGCGAGTTGCCAGACCTGGTCGTGTTCCAGAAACTGCGCCTCATCCAGAAAGACGCAGGCCACGGGGCTGTCTGCCAGCCGTGCCTGGATCTTGGCGAACAGGTCTTCGCCGGGGGCAAAGGTGTCGGCCTCGGCGCTGATGCCGATGCGCGACCCGATCCGGCCGGCCCCGGCGCGGTGGTCGAGCTGGGCGGTCAGAAGATAGGTGTTCATCCCGCGTTCGCGGTAGTTGTGGGACGCCTGCAAGAGCAAAGTCGATTTGCCGGCGTTCATGGTGGAGTAGTGGAAGTAGAGCTTGGCCATGGGCGCGTGGCTAGCGCCTTGGACCTGTGCGGACAAGGGCCGTCACAGGCGGTTGCCAACCGCAGATACCTCAGGCCCGCCGCGCGACTGCCGGTCACCCCGGCCCGGTCGCTCCCACAACGACAGGAGCGCGAGCAGGCCCACCCTTCCCCGACGCTGGGCGCGCCGGATACTCGCTAACTGTCCCGGTGGTCCGGGACTGCTTTGATACTGACATCCCGTTGCAATGCGATTAATGGGAAACGACGCGCGGAATTCCCCCGCGCTTCTAAGGGGTTGGAGGGGCGGCGATGGCTGCGTTGGAGAGCTATCTCAAGAAACACACCGAGGCCTTGGTCAAGGATGTGGGAATCGAGGCGGCCTGTGCGTTGACCGGCAAATCCAAGGCGACGCTTGGGCGGTACTACTCGGACGCCGATGAACATGCGGATCGGTTCATGCCCGTGGACAGCGTTGCCAAGCTGGAAGAGGCGGCGCGCTATCCGCATGTGACCAGCGCGCTGGCCGAGCTGCGGGGTGGCACGCTGAGCCACGATCCCGAACGGCGCAATGCGCCCGATGGCGGTGTCAATTCCGACGTGATCGCGTTGTCGCAGCGGTTTGCGATGCTGATGGCCGAATATCAGCAATCGATCGAAGACGGAGTAATCTCGATCAACGAGGCCAAGCGGCTTTTGCGCGAAACGGTGGCTTTGCAAAAAGTGCTGATCGACATGAAGCTGCATCTTGAGGACGAGGCGGGATAGTGGGCGGCGCCGAAATTTGGCCCGATATGCCTGATTTGCCATGAGTCGCGGCGACAGTGCGCGGGGTTTGGGCCGGACTGTTTGTGGTTCGGGTGCCTATCTGGGCGGGTCGGACCGAAATTTACCGAAAATGCCCGAAATCCTTCGACACGGCCGGCGGACATGTTACCCAAACAGCGTAGTCAAGTTGAGTACCCAGTGAACCGAGTGACGGCCCGTTCGTAGGAACAAGATACGGTCTTAGTGCCGGGCATGTAGCCCCAAGACCCTGTCGAGAACCTGCTTTCCCCAATAGGCCCGAACTATACTAGCCCCCCGCCAGGTGCATCTGCCCCTGTGCGCAAGTAACGAGTGAAAACATGACGGCCACGACCGCCCAGACCAAAGCGCAGGCGCTTGAAACCCTTGGTGTCGATCCCAGCGCGAGCGAAGCCCAGATCCGAGACGCCTGGCGGACCCTAGCCTTCAAAACCCATCCTGACCGCTGCAACGGCTCGGATACCGAGTTTGTCCGGATCAATGCCGCCTATGAGCTGATCCGCAAAGAGGGCCATTCCCCGATGCAGGCGCCGACACGCAGCCGGCGTCCGGCAGTGCAGACGCGGATCGTCGATCTGTCGCCCGATGTCGAAACGCTGTGCCGCAACGAGCTGGCCGAGAAGGCCCCAAAGCAGGCCGCGGCCGCGGATCATGTGGCCGCAGCGGTGCGCCGCAAGGGCCGGCGCGTGACCTACATCATCCGGACGCCGCTGAGCGAGGGGTCCAACCGTGTGGCGCTGCCCACGGGTGAGCTTGAAGATAACCGCAAGGTGAAACCGCAGGTCGTGACGTTCGCGTCGGACACCGCGGGTCAGGGGCAGGTGATCGTGCCTGACACCCTGCGCGAAAGCATGTTTCCGGGCGCGCGGAGCGTTCGGATCCTTTTTGACGCCGACTAGCTAAGGGGGCCCGCCGGCAACAGGTTGCATTTGGGGGCCGCTGACGCACTGGGGGGTGCGCCGCGGCGCCTGTTACCGGCGGAAATTTATTTAAGACGATAGGGGTGCGGCGCTGCGCGGACGGGGGGTATGTCTGCAGGGGCCGCACCCCGCTTTATTTCCCAGGGGGCGCAGGCCCTTGTCCCTAGCCCTGCAAGCTTTGCACGCCGATTTCCCCCTCTTTCGCCGCCTTCATCGCCAGTGCAGTGGCGTGCGCCGCGGCGGCGGTGGTGAAATAGGGGATCTTGTCCATCAGGGCCACGTTGCGCATTGACCGGCTGTCTTCCACGGCCTGCGCGCCTTCGGTGGTGTTCATCACCAGATGCACCAAGCCGTCCTTCATCACATCGACAATCGTGCGTCCGCCCTCATAGGCCTTGTTGACCACGTCGCTGTCGATCCCGTTTTCGGTCAGGAACTTTGCCGTCCCGCGCGTGGCGAGGATGGTCAGACCCAGATCTTTCAACGATTGCGCGGTTTCGATGAGCTGCGGGGTCTTGTCGGCGTCCTTGATCGAGAAGAACACCGTGCCACTGTCGGGCAGGGTGTTGCCGGCGCCGAGCTGGGCCTTGAGGAAGGCGCGGTGGAAATTGGCGTCAGAGCCCATGACCTCGCCGGTGGAGCGCATCTCAGGACCCAACAGCGTATCGACACCGGGGAAGCGGGCGAAGGGCAGCACGGCCTCTTTCACTGCGAAGCTGTCGATTTGCGGATCAACCAGATCGAAGTTTGACAGGGGTTCGCCCGCCATCAGCCGCGCGGCGATGCTGGCGATCGGGCTGTTCACCGCCTTGGCGACGAAGGGCACGGTGCGCGAGGCGCGGGGGTTCACCTCGATCAGGTAAATCTCGCCATCTTTCACGGCAAACTGCACGTTCATCAGGCCCACGACATTCAGGGCAAGCGCCAGGTCTCGGGTCTGGCGTTTGAGATCTTCGATGATCTCGGGGGCCAGCGAATAGGGCGGCAGAGAGCAGGCGCTGTCGCCGGAATGCACGCCCGCCTCCTCGATATGCTGCATGATGCCCGCGACGTGTACTTCCTTTCCATCGGACAGCGCATCGACGTCGATCTCGGTGGCCCCGGAGAGGTAACTGTCAAGCAGCACGGGGCTGTCGCCCGATACCACCACAGCATCGCGGATGTAGCGTTCGAGCGAGGGGGTATCGCGCACAATCTCCATCGCGCGGCCGCCCAGCACGTAGGACGGGCGGATGACGAGGGGGTAGCCGATGGCCTCGGCCGCCGCCAAGGCTTCTGCATCGGTCGAGGCAATGGCATTGTTCGGCTGCTTGAGGCCCAGCTTGTTCACAAGCGCCTGAAACCGCTCACGATCCTCAGCCAGGTCGATGGCATCCGGCGTGGTGCCAAGGATCGGGATGCCTGCGTCATGCAGCGCGTTGGCAAGCTTCAGCGGTGTCTGCCCGCCGAACTGGACGATCACCCCATGCAGCGTGCCGTTTTCCTGCTCGGCCCGCAGGATTTCCATCACATGCTCAAAAGTCAGCGGCTCGAAATAGAGCCGGTCTGACGTGTCGTAATCGGTGCTGACGGTTTCGGGGTTGCAGTTGACCATGATGGTTTCATAGCCCGCGCCGGTCAGCGCAAAGCAGGCGTGACAGCAGCAGTAATCGAACTCGATCCCTTGGCCGATCCGGTTCGGGCCGCCGCCGAGGATCACGACCTTTTTGCGATCCGACGGCCGCGCCTCGCACTCGACATCACCCATCACCGGATGCTCGTAGGTGGAGTACATATAGGGCGTCTGCGCCTCGAACTCTGCCGCGCAGGTGTCGATCCGTTTGAAGACGGCGTTGACGCCGAGATTGCGGCGGGCGCGGGCGATATTGGCCTCGTCCCGGCCCGTTAACGCGGCCAGACGCGCGTCCGAGAAGCCCATCATCTTGACGGCGCGCAGGCCCTCTTCCGTCATCGGCAGGCCATCGTGGCGGATGCGTTCCTCGGCCTCCACAATCTCGCGGATGCGGGCGAGGAACCAGGGATCGAAATCGGTGACGGCCTGGATGTCGTCATCGGAGAGCCCGTGCCGCATGGCCTGGGCGATGATGCGCAGGCGGTCGGGGGTGCGGTTCGACAGCGCCTTGGTGATGGCGGCGGCATCGGGGGCGCCGGAGATCTCGATCTCATCGAGGCCGGTGAGGCCGGTTTCCATGCTGGCCAGCGCTTTTTGCAGGCTTTCGTGGAATGTTCGCCCAATCGCCATCGCCTCGCCCACCGACTTCATCGCCGTGGTCAGTTCGGGCTGTGCGCCCGGGAATTTTTCAAACGCGAAGCGGGGGATCTTTGTGACGACATAGTCAATCGTCGGCTCGAACGAGGCGGGCGTGACCTTGGTGATGTCATTGTCGAGCTCGTCGAGCGTATAGCCCACGGCGAGCTTCGCCGCGATCTTGGCAATCGGGAACCCGGTTGCCTTGGACGCGAGGGCCGAGGATCGCGACACCCGTGGGTTCATCTCGATCACCACCATCCGCCCGTCGGCGGGGTTGATTGCCCACTGTACGTTGGACCCGCCGGTTTCCACCCCGATCTCGCGCAGGACAGCGATACTGCCGTTGCGCATGATCTGGTATTCCTTGTCGGTCAGGGTCAGCGCCGGGGCCACAGTAATCGAGTCGCCCGTGTGCACGCCCATCGGATCGACGTTTTCAATGGAACAGATGATGATCGCGTTGTCGGCGGTGTCGCGCACCACCTCCATCTCGAACTCTTTCCAGCCGAGCAGGCTTTCGTCGATCAGGATCTGGCTGACGGGTGAGGCGTCGAGCCCGCCTTTGCAGATCGCCTCATATTCTTCGCGGTTGTAGGCGATGCCACCGCCCGTGCCGCCGAGGGTGAAGGCGGGCCGGATGATCGCGGGCAGGCCCACATGTTCGAGCGCCTCCATGCATTCGTCGAGAGTATTGGCGATGGTGGCCTTGGGGTTCTCCAACCCGATCCGGTCCATCGCCTCGCGGAAGAGCTTGCGGTCTTCGGCCATCTCGATGGCGTCGCGCTTGGCGCCGATCATCTCGACCCCGAACTTGTCGAGGACGCCCATTTCTTCGAGCGCGAGCGAGGTGTTGAGCCCGGTCTGCCCGCCCATGGTGGGAAGCAGCGCGTCGGGCCGTTCCTTTTCGATGATCTTTGCCACAATCTCGGGCGTGATCGGCTCGATATAGGTGGCGTCGGCCATGTCCGGGTCGGTCATGATCGTCGCGGGGTTCGAGTTGACGAGGATCACCCGATACCCTTCTTCCCGCAGCGCCTTGCAGGCCTGTGCGCCGGAATAGTCGAACTCGCAGGCCTGGCCGATGACGATGGGCCCCGCGCCGATGATCATGATCGATTGGATATCGGTGCGTTTGGGCATCGGGGCTCCCCACGGGCAGACGGCAAATTGGCCGCGTTATACCGGGGCGCGGGGCGCGTGCAAGCCGATTGCGGCGGTCTCAGGCGCTGGCGGGGCGGGGGGCCGTGGATGGGACGCCGCGCCGTGTGGCGGCGACCCCGAAACCGGCGATCAGAGCGGTCACGCAGAGTGTCCCGACGAACTGACTTGGCGCCGGAATGAGCGGGATTTCTTTGAGGAACGGGAACGTGAAGAGCGTGATCGGGAACAAGCCACCCATCAGGAGGAGGGACCCGGCGCGATTGCCCAGAAGGTGCAGCAGATGCGGCAGGAAGGCAAAGACAGGCAGGTAGTGGTAGACCCAGCTGATCGGGGAAATCAACGCGACCGCACCAAGCGCCAGGGGCCAGATGCAGGCCGCGCGCATCTCGGGCGCGGCCTGTGCGTAGAGGCAGGCACAGACGGCAAGGATGGCCAGCGTTGCGACGGTGCACAGCGCCGAGAGTACAGGTCCTTTGGCGATCACCCACCAGCCGCCCTCGGGGCTGCCATCCGTGATGATCCGGGCCGAGATCACGAACTCTAACGTGTCGCGGTCGATGAACTGCCCGATCGCTGTGCCAAAAGTGAATGTCAGCGGGGTGATCAGGATCGTGTTTGAAATCGTGGCGAGCTGTTCGAGAAACAGCACATGCAGGGGCCAGCCTGCTAGCGAGATAGAGGCGCCGCCCAGCAATGCGCCCGCCACGGTAAAGCCGCGCAATGCCGCCCAGTCGCGCGTGGCCAGATAGAAGATGGCGAAGAGCGCGGGGTAGATCTTGATCGCTGCGGCAAGGGCCAAGACGGCGCCTGCCCAGCCCGGGTGCCCGCTGCGGTGGCGTTCAATCGTGAGGACGATCAGGAAGCTGACGAGGATCTGCGGCTGGTTCTGGTTGATCGCGACGAGCCCGATGGGCGTGACCACGATCGCCAGCATTGAGATCGCCGCCCAGGCCAATAGCGGGATGCGTTGCCCGGCGGCGCGCCAGGCCAGCACGATCATGGCCGACAGAAGGCTCGCGTTGATGACGGTGGCCGCCGATACGACCTGCGTGAAGGTGGCGTGCCCCTGAAGCAGGCTTGAAAGCGCCGCCCAGAGTGGGGGGTAAATGAACGGGTAGAGATCGCCGGAATAGCCGCGCGATGTCTCGAGCGCGACCCAGGCCTCGGGCGGGAGCATGCGGAAGACATCGGTATCAGCGGGGTAGATCGCGTCGAGCGCGCCTTGAGCAAAGAATTCCCCTGCAAGCCACGTGGCGTAGAGATCTGGTGAGGGTTTGTGGCCCGCAACCAGCCAGATCAGCGCCGCGCATAGCGCGAACACCGCAAGCGCCAGCACAGCGCCTTTGCGTGGCGCAACAGACTGTGTCCCATCCAGAACCATTCCTTGGCCAGACCACAGGATCGCGGCAGAAATTTGGCAGGTTGGCCTATTCGGCGGCGTGCTGAACCGCGGCAGACTCGGCAGGATACAGGTATTCCCGGGTCAGCGGCACGGCGGCCTGATCATGGGCAAGTTGCACCTGAAACACTGCCTGCCGGCCATGGCGGAAGGTCATTTCGCAAGCCGCCATGTAATAGCGCCACATGCGGCAGAACCGGTCATCGTAGAGCTGCGTCGCCGCTTCGATATTGGCCTCGAACCGTTCGGTCCAGTGGCGCAGGGTTTCGGCGTAGTGGAGTCGTAGGATTTCAACGTCACAGGCGTAAAGCTCTTCCTTTTCAATGGCTTTCGTCATCTCGGACAAGGACGGGCAGTAGCCGCCGGGGAAGATGTATTTGTCGATCCAGGGGCTTGTGCTGCCAGGCGGACGCATCCGCCCGATGGTGTGGATCAGCGCCACGCCGTCGGGCGCGAGCCGGTCGGACACGTTGCGGAAGTATTCGCGGTAATGCGGGACGCCCACATGTTCGAACATACCGACCGAGACGATGCGGTCGAATGTTTCGCGCACGCGGCGGTAGTCGGTGAGGCGGAACTCGACCTGATCAGACAGACCCGCGGCGCGGGCCCGCTCGGTTGCGATTTTGTGCTGTTCGGCGCTGAGTGTAACGCCCACAACACGGGCGCCGTAGTCGCGCGCCAAACTAAGCGCCATACCGCCCCAGCCACAGCCGATATCGAGCACCTGCATGCCCGGTTCGATGCAAAGCTTGTTGGCGATATGGGCCTTCTTGGCGGCCTGTGCATCCTCGAGGCTTTGGCCGGGATAGGTGAAATAGGCGCAGGAATACTGTTTGTCGGCGTCGAGAAAGAGCTCGTACAGCTCGGCCGAGAGGTCGTAGTGGTGGGCGACATTGGCGCGGGCCCGGCTTGCCGGGTTGAACTGGCGCCACCACCGCAGGGCTGTGCGCCCGTGGTCGAGCGGGGCCTGCCACCAGACACCGCCTTGGGCGTTCGTCATGTTGCGCAAGGCCAGTGCGAGAAGGCCGCGCAGGTTGTCGTCGTCAATGGTCAGCGTGGCATCCATATAGGCCTCGCCCACCGCCATCTCGGGGTTCAGCAGGATGCGGCGCGGCAGATCGGGATCGGCCAGGCGCACGGTCACGGTCGCACCCGTGCCGTCACCGAACGTGTCCGAGCTGCCATCGGGAAAATGGACCGCCAAGGTGCCGGTCCGAAACATTTTTTCAAGCATCGCAGCCAAAAGCCGTGACCACATGTTCACCCCCTTCGGTGCCCCCCGCACCGTCCCTGGCGTCTGCGTCTTGCCTGCTCTTATATGTTGATTGCCCTATATGATTGCCAAGAACCGCCAGCCTGTAAAGCCGGTTAGACATTCTTAGGCAAATCCGTGCCAGACAGTTGATGTATGTCAAGTTGACTAGACATACACTGTGTAAAGTAACTCTGACATATCAGGGGAGCTCCGGATGCGGATTCTGTTCATTCACCCCAATTACCACTCTGGCGGCGCCGAGATTGCGGGCAACTGGCCACCGGCCTGGGTGGCCTATCTGGCAGGCTCGCTGAAGGCTGCGGGCTTTGACGATATTCACTTCATCGATGCGATGACCAACGATATCGACGACGACACGCTGCGCGCCCGCATCGCCGAGGTGCAGCCCGACGTTGTTGGCCTGACGGCGATTACGCCGTCAATCTATGTGGCCGAACGTGCGCTGGAGATCGCCAAGGAGGTGGTGCCCAACGCGGTGCGCGTGCTGGGCGGGGTGCATGCGACGTTCATGTACAAGCAAGTGCTGTCCGAGGCGCCCTGGGTCGACGTGATCGTGCGGGGCGAGGGCGAAGAGATCGTGACCGAACTGATGCTGGCCATCGAGGACGGGCGCTGGCCCGCGGACCGGCGCAAGATCAAGGGGCTGGCCTTTGTCGACGGGGATGAGATCGTGGCGACGCCTGCGGCCTCGACCGTCAAGGACCTGGAAGGGATCAACCCCGACTGGTCGCTTTTGGAGTGGGAGAAGTACATTTACATTCCGCTGGGCAAGCGCGTGGCGATCCCGAACCTGGCCCGTGGCTGCCCCTTCACCTGTTCGTTCTGTTCGCAATGGAAGTTCTGGCGCGACTACCGCGTGCGCGACCCGATTGCGGTGGTTGATGAGATTGAGAACCTCGTGAACGAGCATGATGTCGGGTTCTTCATCCTTGCCGATGAGGAACCCACGATAAACAAGAAGAAATTCGTTCAGTTCTGTGAGGAACTGATCGCGCGGGATCTGCCGCGGCGCGTGCAATGGGGGATCAACACGCGCGTCACAGACATCATGCGCGACAAGAACGAGCTTGCGCTCTACCGCAAGGCGGGGCTCGTGCATGTGTCGCTCGGGACCGAGGCGGCGGCGCAGCTGAAGCTCGACCGCTTCAACAAGGAAACGAAGGTCGAAGAGAACAAGGAAGCGATCCGGCTGCTGCGCGAGGCGGATATCTTTGTCGAGGCGCAGTTTATCGTCGGGCTCGACAACGAGACCGAGGAAACGCTGGAAGAGACCTATCGCATGGCTTGGGACTGGCAGCCCGATCTGGCCAACTGGGCGATGTATACACCCTGGCCGTTCACGCCGCTGTTCCAGGAGATCCGCGATCAGGTCGAGATCTTCGACTATTCGAAATACAACTTCGTGACGCCGATCATGAAGCCTGCCGCGCTGACCCGGGGCGAGCTTTTGGATGGGGTGATGAAGAACTATCGCCGCTTTTACATGCAAAAGGCGCTGTTCCATTATCCCTGGCGGGGTACCGGGTATCGGAGGCGCTATCTGTTGGGGTGCCTGAAGGCGTTCCTGAAAGCGGGCGTGGGCCGCACGTTCTATGACCTGGGCAAAGCCGGCTATTGGGGGCCGCAGACCAAGAAGACCGTACATTTCGACTTTGACGAGACCCGCACCATTGCCGAGGCGCAGCTCGATGACTGGGAAGCCGCCGCCGACCGGGCCGCGCGCGCGGCCGAGCGGCGCGAGGCGGTGAAGGCGCAGATGAAGGACCGGGCGGAGGAGCGGACGCAGGGCTTCAAGATGCCCAACGGCGCCGAGGTGCGGGCCTGCGGTGGCGGCGATCAGCAGATGGAAGATGCCTGATGGCGCAGCCCCCGGTGGCCTGATCGGGCCCAATGCCCTGACCCAGCTGTTGCCGCTCTTGGAACAGGCCGGCGGGGCGGAGTTGCGGGATGCGCTGCTGCTGGAGGCCGGGATCGTCACGTTGCCGGACATGACCGGGCTGATCGACGAGGCGCCGGTGGCGCGGCTGCATCAGGCGATGCGGGCCGAGGTGCCGGAACTGGCGCCCGCACTCGCCTGGGCGGCGGGGGAACGGACCGCGCAGTACATCCTGGAAAACCGCATCCCGCGCGGGGCGCAGTGGGTGCTGAAGGCCTTGCCCGGCCGGATCGCGGGGCCGATCCTGGCGCGGGCGATTGCCAAGAACGCGTGGACCTTCGCCGGATCGGGGGCGTTTGAGATCGTGTCGCTGCGACCCCTGCGGTTTGCCATCACGGACAACCCGGTCGTCCGGGGGGAGTTTTCTGCCCATCCCTTGTGTCACTGGCACGCGGCGGTGTTTGAGCATCTTTTCCGGGTGCTGGTCGACGACCGGTTGCGCGCGCGTGAGACCGCATGCTGTGCGATGGGGGCCGAGGCCTGCGTGTTCGAGATCGGGTAGAGGGGGCTCTGCCCCGCCGCGCGTGCCGCGCGTCCCCCCGGGATATTTCCAGACCAAAGAGGGGGCCGGGTTGACTTCCCGGCCCGCCACGTATGTATCGGCGCGGATCTGATTGTCTTCCCGAGGGACGCCCATGCACGCCTATCGCAGCCACTCCTGCGCTGACCTGAACGCCGCCCATGTGGGCCAGACCGTGCGTCTGGCAGGATGGGTGCATCGCGTGCGCGATCACGGCGGCGTTCTGTTCATCGACCTGCGCGACCATTACGGGATGACGCAGGTGCTGGCCGACCCCGACAGCCCGGTTTTTTCCGAGATCGAGACCGTGCGCAGCGAATGGTGCATCCGCATCGATGGCGAGGTGAAGGCGCGTGACCCCGAGCTGGTGAACCCGAAGATCCCCACCGGGGAGATCGAGGTGTTTGTTCGGGACATGGAAGTGCTGGGCGCGGCCGACGAATTGCCGCTGATGGTGTTCGGCGATCAGGAGTATCCCGAAGAGACCCGGCTACGGTACCGGTTCCTCGATCTGCGGCGCGAGAAACTGCATGACAACATCATGCTGCGCTCGAAAGTCGTGGCGGACCTGCGCAAGCGGATGTGGGACACGGGCTTTACCGAGTTTCAGACGCCGGTCATCACCGCGTCGTCGCCCGAAGGGGCGCGCGATTTTCTGGTGCCCTCGCGGCTCCATCCCGGCAAGTTCTACGCGCTGCCGCAGGCGCCGCAGCAATTCAAACAGCTGATCATGGTGTCGGGCTTCGACAAGTATTTCCAGATCGCGCCCTGTTTCCGAGATGAAGATCCGCGGGCGGATCGCTCGCCCACCGATTTCTACCAGCTTGATGTCGAGATGAGCTTTGTCGAGCAGGAAGACGTCTTTGCCACGATGGAGCCCGTCCTGCGTGGCGCGTTCGAGGCGTTTGGTGGCGGCCGGCGCGTTGACGCCGAGTGGCCGCGCATCGCCTATGCCGATGCGATGCGGTGGTACGGCACCGACAAGCCGGATCTGCGCAACCCGATCAAGATGGAGATCGTGTCCGAGCATTTCCGCGGCTCGAACTTTGCGATCTTTGCCAAGCTCTTGGAGCAGGAGGGTACGGAGATCCGGGCGATCCCCGCGAAGGGCGGCGGGTCGCGCAAGTTCTGTGACCGGATGAACGCCTATGCCCAGAAAGAGGGCCTGCCGGGGATGGGGTATATCTTCTGGCGTGAGGCCGATGGGGGCATGGAGGCTGCGGGCCCACTGGCCAAGAACATCGGGCCCGAGCGGACCGAGGCGATCCGGCAGCAACTGGACCTCGGCGTGGGCGATGCGGCGTTTTTCCTGGGTGGGAAGCCCGCGTCATTCGAGGCGGTGGCAGGCCGGGCGCGCAACGTGATCGGCGAGGAGTTGAACCTAACCGAACAAGACCGCTTCGCCTTTTGTTGGATCGTCGATTTCCCGATGTACGAGGCCGATGAGGAAACCGGCACGGTCGATTTCTCGCACAACCCGTTTTCGATGCCGCAAGGGGGATTGGAGGCGCTGGCGGGTGACCCGCTGGACGTGTTGGGCTATCAGTATGACCTGGCCTGCAACGGGTATGAGCTGATCTCGGGCGCGATCCGGAACCACAAGCTGGAGATCATGTACAAGGCGTTCGAGCTTGCGGGCTATGGCTCTGACGAGGTGGAGAAGCGCTTTGGCGGGATGGTCAACGCCTTCAAATACGGCGCGCCGCCCCATGGCGGTTGTGCGCTGGGCATCGACCGTATGGTGATGCTGCTTGCTGATGAGGCGAACATCCGCGAGGTCATCATGTTCCCGATGAACCAGCGCGCCGAAGACCTGATGATGGGCGCGCCGTCCGAGCCGACGCCGGAACAGTTGATGGAGCTGGGTCTGCGGGTGCTGCCGCGCGAATAGGCGCCAATCTGCCGTTGCGGGATCTGCCCGCGACGGAATTCCAAACTTCCGCCGTACTATGCAGGCAAGATGACCTGAACTGAGCGGCGGGAGACACCTATGATCTCGGAAGCGACGGTATCGGCGATCCGGTTTGGCTATGGGCCCGGCGGTCGGGATGTGCCGCGGGATGCGGCGGGTCATCTCGCGCGGTTGAGGCGCGGCGACCGGATGGCGCGGCGCTATCCCACCCCCGATCTCGACGCCGCGATGGCGGCGGGGCAGGCCTATCGCACAGCGCGGGATGCCACGCGCGGCGGAAACGAGCGGGCCGACCGGCAGGCGCGCAATGCGATCATCGAGATGTATGGAAGCGCCCTCGTCGGCGGGTTTGCCCGGATCGCGGAGACCGACGATCCGCTGCGCGAACGGCTGACCTGGTTTTGGGCGGACCACTTCACGGCGGTGCCCCGAAATCTGGTGATGCGCGCCACGGTGCCCGACTACATCGACACCGCGATCCGGCCCCATGTCACGGGGCGATTTTCCGACATGCTGATTGCGGCGGTCACGCATCCTCTGATGCTGATCTACCTTGATCAGATCGCCTCGGTCGGTCCCAATTCCCCCGCTGGTTTGCGGCGCGGGCGCGGGCTGAACGAGAATCTGGCGCGAGAGGTGCTGGAGCTGCACACGCTGGGGGTGGACGGGCCCTATAGCCAGACGGATGTGACGCAACTGGCCGAGCTTCTCACCGGATTGAGTGGCAGCCAGGGCAAAGGGTTTGTCTTTCGCCAGGGCATTGTGGAGCCCGGGGCCGAAACCGTGCTGGGGCGGCAATACGGGGGCGGTCGCCCGTCGCTGGAGCCGATCCGGGCGGTGTTGGAGGATTTGGCAGAGCATCCGGCAACGGCGGCGCATGTTGCGCGCAAGATGGCGGTGCATTTCGTGGCCGATGACCCCGAGCCCGCGCTTGTCGGCGCGATGGAGCGGGCCTGGCGGCTGTCCGGTGGCGATCTGATGGCGGTGACACAGGCGATGGTGACCCACCCCGCGGCTTGGGACGCACCGCTGACCAAGGTGCGCCAACCCCATGATTTCTTTGCCGCAGCGATCACTGCGCTGGGGGTTTCCGGCGGTGAATTGACCGGGCTGCCCGCGCGCAATGTGCAGCGCAGATTTGTGCGGCCTTTGCGTGAAATGGGGCAACCGTTCATGGGCGCGCCGGGCCCGGATGGATGGCCGGAAGCGGCGGAGCACTGGATCACGCCGCTGGGTCTGGCGAACCGGATCGTCTGGGCCTTTGACGCTTCGCGCGAGGTTGTTGCGCGGGCTGGCAGCGCAGAAGACTTCATGGAACGGGCGTTGGGCGATGCGGCATCGGGGATGCTGCGTTTCGCGGTGGAATCGGCTGAAACACGGGAAGAGGCGGCGGCCCTGGTGCTTGCCTCGCCCGAGTTCAATCGCAGGTAGGAGCGAGAGCATGGGCGATCTGATCACACGGCGGGGGCTGTTGCGGGGCGCGGGTACGGTGGCCTGTTCGGCGGCGGCGCATCCCTTGATGACCTCGATGACCTTTGCCGCCGCGCCCTGGGACGCGCGGCTGGTGGTTTTGATCCTGCGCGGCGGGATGGATGGGCTGGATGCAGTGCGGCCGGTGGGTGACCGCAACTTTGCCCAAACCCGCCCGGGGGTTGGCGGCGATGGCCTCGCGCTAGACGGGTTTTACGAGATGCATCCCGGGCTTGGGGCGCTCGCGCCGCTGTGGCAGGCGGGGGAGCTTGGGTTCGTGCAGGCGGTGTCGACGCCCTATCGCGACAAGCGCAGCCATTTTGACGGGCAGGATCTGCTTGAAGCGGGGACGGCAATGGATGCGCCGATTGCGCGGGACGGTTGGCTGAACCGGATGTTGCAGACGGTGCCGGGGTTGGAGGGTGAGACGGCGTTTGCCATCGGGCAAGGCAACCTCAAGATCCTGTCTGGCCCCGCAGAAGTGGCGAACTGGGCACCGTCGCTGCGCCTTGCGCTATCGCCGCAGGCAGAACTGTTGCTGGGCCATCTCTATGAAGGGGATGCACTGTTTCACGCCGCCGCCGATCAGGCGATGACGCTGGCCAATGGGCTGGCGGCCGAGGCGGATGCGGGCGAGATGCCGTCGGATGAGATGATGGCGATGATGGAAGAACAAGGCGGGCGGTCCGAGCGGGCGCTGGCGGCCTTTGCGGCCGACCGGTTGAACCGCGACACCCGGATTGCCGCATTCTCGATCAACGGTTGGGATACGCATCGCAATCAGGACGGGCCCTTGACCCAGCGGCTTGGGCGGTTGGCCGATGTGATCCTCGCGCTGAAGCAGGGGTTGGGCGCAAACTGGCAGAAGACAACCGTGCTCGCCATGACCGAGTTTGGGCGAACCGTGCGGTTGAACGGCACCGCCGGCACCGATCACGGGACCGGTGGCGCGATGCTGGTGGCCGGCGGTGCAGTGCGGGGTGGCCAGGTCCTGGGGCGCTGGCCCGGTCTTGCCGAAGCGGATCTTTATGACCGGCGCGATCTGATGCCGACGGGCGATGTGCGCGCGGTGGCCGCCTGGGCGATGCGCGGGGCCTTTGGGCTGGAGCGTTCGGTTCTGGAGCAAACGGTCTTTCCGGGGCTTGAGATGGGGGCGGATCCGGGCCTGATCCTCTGACGCCGGGCGCTGAATCTGCGTGCATTCCCCCGCCTGGCGCTGCTATCGCTGGGCGCAGGGGACGTAGAATGCAGGACGACGAGACTTCTAGCCGTTTGGGCCACGCTGTGCCGGGATGGACACCGCCACCCTGGCCCGAGCGGGTGGTGACGGAAGGCCGCTTCTGCCGGATCGAGCCGCTGTCGGCCAGCGCGCAGGCCGTGGAACTGCATCGCGCCAACAGTGCCGATCCGTCGATCTGGACCTATCTGCCCTATGGCCCGTTTGAAACCCCGGGTGCCTATCAACGCTGGATGCGCGAGATGGAGGGGTGTGCCGACCCGATGTTTTTCGCGGTGCGGCCCCTGGCGAGCGGGCGGGCCGCGGGCGTGCTGAGCTATCTTCGCATCGCGCCCGATGCCGGGTCGATCGAGTTGGGCCACATCAACTTTTCAGCCGAGTTGCAGCGGAGCGTGGCGGCCACCGAGGCGATGATGTTGATGATCCAAGGCGCGTTCGAGGCCGGATATCGGCGGTTTGAGTGGAAATGCGATGCGCTGAACCGCGCCTCGCGCCGGGCGGCCGAACGGCTGGGGTTGAGTTATGAGGGCGTGTTTCGGCAGGCCACGGTCGTCAAGGGCCGCAACCGCGATACGGCTTGGTTTGCCGCGATTGACAGCGAATGGCCCGCGCTGAAAGCGGCCTATGCGGCGTGGCTTGCCCCTAGCAATTTCGATGCCGACGGCCAGCAGATCATGGCGCTGTCGGAACTGACCCGTGATATCCGTGTCAGCGCCGATCCCGCGCTGACGCAGTTGACCTAGACCGGAATGCTGTCGTCCAGACGGACGTTGATCAGTTTGGCAAGGTGGGTGAGCGCGGCTTTGACCGATGCCCCTTCCTCTACCGCGGTGCCCAGATCAATCGCAGCCTTTTCAAGCGCGCCGTCGCCGACGGTTTTTGCAAGGCCCCCCAGGAACTGCGCCAGATAGCGGAGGCTGCCCTGATCCGTTCCTGTCTGGGCAACGGCCGCGGCGCGGACCAGATCGTCGCGGTAGGCCAATTGATCGGGCGCCAGCGTCGGGTCATCGACGCTGCGCAAGGGCGCGAGACCGAAGCGCTGGGGCAGATGCGCGGTCACCGCGGCCTGGAAGGCGGCAAGGCTGGTCAATGGCTTGGCCAGGTAGCCGTCCGCACCCGCCGCCATCGCCCCGGTCTTGACGCCATCATCGCCCGACACGGCGAGGATCACCGGCACCCGGGGCTGCGCGTCGGCCATCTGGCGGATCAGATCGATCCCCGAGCCATCGGGCAGTCCCACGTCGACGACGGCGATGGATGGATGATAGGTCGTTAGATGCCGCGTGGCCGAGGCTAGGCTGTCGGCACGGCGGATGCGCGCGCCTGAGCGCAGGCACATCAGACGCAGCGCTTCGGACGCAAAGCGGCTGTCTTCGATCACCAGGACGGTCTGGCCCAAGAGCGGGCGATCCCGGGTGGGCTTTTGCCCGATCATGATCTGTTCGATGGGTTCCGGCATCGCGCTCCCTCCGATTCCATGGGCAGATTGGACGGTTGCGCCTAATGCCGCGTTAATCGCCCCACCGCGACCCGTGGGCCGCTTGCCCTTGGTCAGCCAGATGCCCATAACGGCGCGACGGATAAGAGGAGCGCGCCCATGATCGGACGTCTGAACCACGTGGCCATCGCCGTGCCCGATCTGGAGGCCGCGGCGGCGCAGTATCGCGATACGCTGGGTGCCAAGGTCGGCGCGCCGCAGGATGAGCCCGACCACGGCGTGACCGTGGTGTTCATCGAGCTTCCGAACACCAAGATCGAGCTGTTGTATCCCCTGGGCGCGGGCTCTCCCATCGCCGGGTTTCTTGAGAAGAACCCGTCGGGTGGGATCCATCATGTCTGTTATGAGGTCGATGATATTCTGGCGGCGCGCGACCAGTTGAAAGCGTCGGGCGCCCGGGTTCTGGGCGACGGGGAGCCGAAGATTGGCGCCCATGGCAAGCCGGTCCTGTTCCTGCACCCGAAGGATTTCACCGGCACGCTGGTGGAGTTGGAGCAGGTCTGATGGGGGTAGTTGCGGGCCTCGTCCTATACGCCGTGATCTGGTTCATGGTGCTGTTCATTGTTTTGCCCATCCGGATGGAGACACAGGGCGACCGGGGCGAAGTCGTTCCGGGCACCCATGCCAGCGCACCCGCCAGCATCAACATGCGCAAGAAGGCCAAGGTCGTGACCGTTGTTGCGACCCTTGTCTGGCTGGTTGTCGCGGCGATCATCCTGTCAGGTGTGATCAGTGTGCGCGACATCGACTGGTTCAACCGGATGGGTCCGGTCGAGAGCGCCGGCTGATCAGCCCGCGCGCTGGCCCTCAAGCCGGTGGAAGAGGTGGGTGAAGGTCGCGGCGCCCAGGACCGGGACCAGCAGGTTGACGATGGGGATCGTCAGCGGGGCGGCCATCAGCGCGCCCGCAGCCCAGATCTGAAACGCATGCCGCCGCCGCGCCGCCTTGGCCCCGCTTCGCCCCAACCGGCGCAGCGCGATGAGCTGAAAATACTCGCGCCCGAGTAGGTAGCCGTTCAAGGCGATGAACCCCAGTGGCGCAAGCGGCCCGAGGAACAGGTATCCGATCAGTGCGATCAGGTTGGCCGCGATCAGGACGCCCAGAAAGTTCACGCTGTCGCGCACCCCCTCGGCAAAGCTGACGCGCGGGGCGGGGGTAAGCGCGGGGAAGTGCCGCGCCTCGACCGCGTCGGCGACGTCGTCGAGAAAGAGCGAGGTGAAGGCCGAGGCTACAGGGACCATCAGGAAGACCGACAGGGCGAGCAGCACCAGGATCGAGGCGCCAGAGAGCAGATCGTCGACCCAGGTGACCTCGCCCAGCCACGGGATCGTCATCGTGTCGGGCAGGAACCAATTCAAAAGGCCCAGAAAAATCGCGTAGACGGCGATCAGCAGAACCACGGTGAGGCCGAGCCCGATGAACAGGACCCGACGAAAACGCGGGTCGCCGATCTGGTGCAGCGCCTTGAGAAAATCGTTGAAGATCATGCGCCAACCCATGTGGTAATCGCCGCGATGTCGGGGCGGGGGCGTTCGGGCGGGGTGGCCGTCTCGGTTCCGATATGGATGAACCCGGCGATGGTTTCCCCCTCGGTCAGGCCCAGATGGGTTTGGCAGAAGACCGGATCATGGGCGGCCCAACCCGTCAGCCAGTTCGCGCCCCACCCGGACGCCAGCGCCGCATTCAAGAGCGCAAGGCACACGGCCCCCGCAGACATGGCCTGTTCCACTTGCGGGATTTTCTCGGACGGTTTCGGCGACGCCACAACGGCCACCGTCAGATGCGCAGTGCCGAATTGCGCCTGCATCTTTTCGGACTCGGCGCCGGTTTCGGCCGCGCGCACGCCGACCGCCGCGGCAAGCCGGACTAGAGCGGCCCGTTCCAGGACGATGAACCGCCAGGGCTCAAGCTTGCCATGATCGGGGCTGCGCGCCGCCGCTTCGAGAAGCGGCAGCAGCGTTTCACGGTCAGGAACCGGCGTGGTCAGCGTTTTCGCCGGGCGCGAGCGGCGCGTGCGCAGAAAGGCAAGCGCCTGCGGGTTGGGAGTGGGCATGTTACCTCCGTTTACATTGCTCCATTTCGGCATTCGGGCGCCGGGGGTCAAGGCCGCAGGGGACATTCGTTTTTCGCATATCGGCTTTGTCGAAACACGAATTGTGCAGCTGCAGAAAGTTCCTATGTTCCCGCTAACACGAGACACACGGACCGGCGCAGAGTCGGCCCCCCGACCCAAGGAAAGACGAAATGACATACCTCAACGAAACCCGCCGTTCCGGCAGCTTTTTCAACGTTTTCAGAAACGTGGCCGACGCTTTTCGCGAAGCCCTGATCTATCGCAGCGTGTATGCGCAGACCATGCGCGAGCTTGATGCTCTGAGCCCTCGCGAGCTTGACGACCTGGGCATCAGCGCCTCGCGGGTCAGCGAAATTGCTGCAAATGCAGCACGTGAAGCGGTCACCAAGCGCTAAAGACCAAACGCCTCGGCCAGCGCCGCGATCTGGGCGCTGACGAAGGCGTCGAAGGCGGGGCCCGGCTGGCGTTGCGCCACCTTAGCGGCAAGCGGATCGGCAGCCCGAATCGCGCTGCCCGACAGCTCTTCGATAACGGCATGGCCGCAAAACGGGGCATAAAGCTCGGAATATCCGCCTTCGTGAACGAGGGTCAGACGGCCGTCGCAGAGATCTGCGGCGGCCGTTTTGATCTGACGGGTCATGAGCCGAAACGTCTCGGCAGACGCCAGCATCCGGCCCAGCGGGTCGAACGCGCTGGCATCAAGGCCGCAGGCAACGACGATCGCGTCGGGCTCGTAGGCAGCAAGGGCGGGCAGAACGATCCGTTCCATCGCCTCCAGGTAACCGGCATGGCCCGTGCCAGGGGGCAGGGGGATGTTGACGTTCGCGCCGTCGCCGCGCCCGGCGCCGGTGTCGCCAGCATCGCCCTGATCCATCGGGTAGTTCCGCTCTTGATGAAGCGAAATCGTCAGGACATCGTCGCGGTCATAGAAGATCGCCTCGGTTCCGTTGCCGTGGTGCACATCCCAATCCACCACCGCGATGCGTTCGCTCAGCCCGTCGGCGAAGGCCGCTTCGATGGCGATGGCAATGTTGGCGAGCAGGCAGAACCCGTTCGGGCGCTCGGGCAGGCAGTGATGCCCGGGCGGCCGCGTGAGCGCGTAGGCCGCGCTGAGGCGGCCCGTGAGGACGCCTTGCAACGCCGATGTTGCCAGCCCAGCCGAGAGGGCCGCGATCTCATACCCGCCGCGGGAAAAGGGGGCGCGGGGACCAAGCTCGCCCCCGTCGGCATCGGATAATGCTTTGAATTCCGTCAGATAGCTTTCGGGATGCACGCGAAGCAGTGCTTCGGTCGTGGCGGGCGGGGCGGAGGTTGCGTGCAACTCCGCCATCAACCCCGAGGTTTCGAGCAGGTTCTTCAACCGACGCCGCGTCTCGGGCGCGTCGGGAAAGCCGTCGCCCGCCAGCGGCTGCACCAGGCCACCAATCGGTGTGGTCAGGGCATAGCCGTGGCCCGTATGCCAAAAGGTGCGTTCGTCGCAGAAAAAGCCTGTGGTCATTGTCGTCCCCCCGCCGCCACCATGGCGCAGCGTGGGGAGGGCGGAAAGGGGCTAGCGCGCCTTGGGCCGCATCTTGTAGACGCCCTCGGGCAAATCGAGCGCGGCTGCGAGATCGCGCACCTGGCCAAGGGATAGCGTGATTTTCTGGACGCGGTCGGTCCGCGGGTCGAGTTGTTCGACCGTCACGCAATCCTCGAACGCATTTATTGCCACGTCTTCCTGCCGGTGCTGGGCAGGGTCATCGACAAGGGTGATCACGGTGGCGTCGAACTCGTGCTCGATGGTGAACATGGCATGGCCCCTTGCGTCGCTGGACGTCGGGGCTGGCCTATCCGGTCACCGGGACGCGCGCAAGCCAGCCCGCCGGAGGCGGCGCTTGTGGAGGGCATAGAGCAGCGGGGCCAGAACGTAATCATAGACGACGTAGCCCGCATGTCGGATGCCGGGCAGGGCCACGAGGCGCGCCAGCCAGCCAAAGCCGGGCAGGGCGCGCCAGAGGACGATGAAGGCGTCCACACCGCTGATAAGCTGGCCGTCCCGAACCATATAGAGCCGTCGGGCGGCCGCATCGGCGGTCAGGCCGTAGTGCCCAAGATCGGCCTCGTCCAAGCCGACGAAGCCGATTGGCAGGTCGTGGTCCTCGGCCCGGGTGCGGTAAATCGCGATCTCGCGCGAACAGATCGGGCAGGTGTTATTGAATATCACGGTGGTCTCGGTGCTCATGAACCGCAGATAGGGCGGGTGTGCGTGGTGACGAGGGGGCCGGGGAAGACCGGGTTGGCTAAACCACGCCGGTCGCTTGCAAAAAATTCACCGGGTCTGGCATAGGCATCGCCAATCGCTATGCTCCTCGCGCAGTTTGAAAGGGTCACGGATGCGCTTCATTGCTGTTTTTGCCTTGGTTGTTCTGGGCGGGTGCGAAATCACGACCACCTCTGCACCCCCGACACAGTCACCGCCGCGTGAGACGGCGTCAGCCCGGCTGCCCGCAAGCCAGGCGTCGGCCAATTTCCGCAGTGTTGTGGCGCGTGTCGAACCCGTGGCCGAGCGTCTGTGCCGCCAGCGCAGACCCAACACGAACTGCGATTTTCGGATTATCGTGGATGACGATCCGCGCAAGGCACCGAATGCGTTTCAAACGCTCGACCGCAACGGGCGGCCTATCATCGGGTTTACGGCAACGCTGATCCGCGATTCGCGGAACGCGGACGAGCTGGCTTTTGTTCTGGGCCACGAGGCGGCGCATCATATCGAGGCGCATCTGCCCGAAACGCAACAGCGCGCGATGGAAGGGGCGGTGCTTGCGACGGTGTTGGGATCGGTTCTGGGGCTGGACGCGGCAGGTGTTGAAACCGCCCAGCAGATCGGCGGCACCGTCGGCGCGCGCCGGTTTTCCAAAGAGTTTGAGCTTGAAGCCGATGCCCTTGGCACGCGGATCGCCTTTGCCGCTGGCTATGATCCGGTGCGGGGCGCCCAGTTTTTCAACCGGATCCCCGATCCAGGTGACCAATTTTTGGGCACACACCCGCCCAATGCCGAGCGGATCGCGACGGTGCGGCGGGTTGCGGCGCAACTTTAGCGCGGCTTGATCGATATCAACGTGGGGGGCGCGACAATCTGTCAGCGTTAGGGCAGCACAGATTGGAGCGCCTGCCCATGTCTTTCTTTTCGAAGTACGACCAACACACCGCGTTGATGACCCGGATGGCCGACACGCTTGGCCAAGATCTCGACACCCAGATGCAGATGGGGGAACTCCCACCGCAGGAGTTTCGGACCATGGTCTTCAATTGCCTGGCCTGCCGCGAGGCCGGGGAATGCAAACAGTGGCTTGATACGCAAGACGGGTTGGCTGACGCGCCGCCGTCCTATTGCCGCAACAAGGCGCGCCTGAGCGGCCACTGATCGGACGGAGGGCCTGCCATGGACGTCGATCTCACACAGCTTGACGACACCGATTGCCATTACTGGCTGACCCAGGCGATGGCGCGCACGGCGGATGTAAGCCTGCGTGCCGAGATGGCGTCCGGGCGGATCAGTGAGGCGGACTTTGTCGGCATGGTCGCGCGTTGCGGGGCCTGCCAAACGGCCGACGACTGTGTGCGCTGGATGGCCCAGGGCGCGCCCGGCAGTGGCGCGCAACTGCCCGGTTACTGTCTGAACCACGAAATCATCGAAGCTTTGCGCGACACATGAATGCCCGCGCAGGGCATTGATCGCGGTGCCCTGCCCGTGCCAGACCGGCGGTGGGACAGGTTTGGCGTGAAAAGGCGCGTGTGGTGACGGGACTGCAGCCGGACAAAGCCGCGCTGGCGCGTGCGCTGGGCATCATCGACACCTACACGGATGTGACGGGGCAGCGCCGCGACATGGCTGATGCCACGCGCGACGCCTTGCTCGCCGCGATGGGTGTTGATCCCGATGCGCCGGATGCCGTGGCGGACGCGCTGGCCAGCATCAGGCGCCCGCGGAAAGTACCGCCTTATCTGATTTGCACACCGGGTCAGGTGCCGGATCTAACGATCTCGGATGCCTGGTGTCTGACCTACGAAACGGGCGCGACAGAGGAGGGGCGCGGTGCGTTGCCCGCGCTCGACCTTGGGATCCATGCCGTTGAAACCGGGGGGGACCGGTGCTGGCTGTTGGTCGCGCCCCCCGCGCTGCCGCTGCCGCCGCGCGGGTGGGGGGTGACACTGCCGCTTTACGGACTGCGCGGACCCGAACGGGGTGGCGTCGGGGACTATCGCGACCTGGCGGTTGCGGCACAGGCGCTGGGTCGGGCCGGGGCCGGGTTTGTCGGGATCAACCCGGTGCATGCGGGGTTTTCCAGCGACCCGGCGGCGATCAGCCCCTATTCGCCTTCGCATCGTAGGCGGCTGTCGACGCAGCATGTGGCGTTTGATGGCGCCGATGCGATCCGGCCAGCCGCTTTGGTCGACTATCGGGCCAGCGCAGAGACGCGCGCCAGAGCGGCTGCCACAGCCTTTGCGAGCGAGAAACACGATCCTGACTTTGCCAAATGGCGGGTGCAGGAAGGCGACAGCCTGACCCGGTTTGCGACCTATGAGGCGCTGGCCGAGAGGCACGGGGCGCATTGGTGCGATTGGCCGGCTGCGTTGCGTGATCCAGCCGGACAGGACGTTCGGCAGTTTGCGGCGGCCCATAACGAACGGGTCTCGTTTCACGCATGGATGCAGTTTCGGGCCGAGACGCAGCTTGCGGCGGCTGCGACCGCGGCCCGGGACAGTGGCATGGCCCACGGGCTGTATCTCGACCTCGCTGTGGGCACGCACCCCTATGGCGCAGAAACCTGGTCAGAGCCGGGGGCCTTTGCCTTCGGTGTCTCGCTGGGCGCGCCACCGGATGCGTTTGCCGCTGACGGGCAGCGCTGGAACCTTGCGCCGTTCAATCCGCGCGCGCTGATTGACCAGGGCTTTGCCGCGCTGGCGGCGACGTTGCGATGCCAGCTGCGCCATGCGCGGCTTTTGCGGATCGATCATATCCTCGGCTTTGAACGCGCATTCTGGGTACCCGATAGCGGCGCGCCCGGTGGCTATGTGCGGATGCCCCGCGATGCGATGCTTGCGGTCGCGCGGATCGAGGCGGCGCGGGCCGGGGCGACGATCGTCGGGGAGGATCTGGGGAACATCCCGGACGGCCTGCGTGAGGCGTTGGGTGCAGCGGGGATCCTGGGCTGCCGCGTCGCGATGTTTGAGGGCGGGCGCGCGGCAGAGGACTATCCCGCAGCGGTGCTGGCCTCGTTCGGGACACATGACCTGCCGACATGGCTGGGCTGGCGGGCTGGTGCGGATATCGATCTGCGTGCGTCGCTGGGCACCATAGACGCCTCCGCCAAAGCCGAGGCCCACGCGGCGCGGGCCAACGATGTGGCGCGCATGGATGCCGCGATGGGCGCGGCGTCGGGCGATGTGGATGCGCTGCATGCCTATCTTGCGGCAACGCCCGCACGGCTGGTGGCGCTGCAGATCGAGGATATTCTGGGCGTTGCCGCGCAGCCGAACCTGCCCGGCACCATCGACGAATACCCCAACTGGCGTCATCCCCTGCCTGTGGGCGTCGGGGATCTGGCCGATGATCCCCGGATTGCGCGGGCGGCTGCCATCATGGCCGCGGCGGGGCGCTGAGCGTCTGGCGTCCGCGGCCCATGGTGCGTATAGAGGCGCCAATGAACGACGCCGCAAATCTGGACGATGCCGCCCTTGAGGCCGTGTGCGACCGCGCGCTTTTGGACGAGGCTGCCGCGATCACAGGCTTTGCCGAGGCGATGACGCCCGACGTTGCCCGTGCGGCGCGGATGATCCACCGGTCGGCGGCGCCTCTGATCGTTTCGGGGATCGGCAAGTCCGGGCATATCGCGAACAAGATTGCGTCGACCTTTCGATCGATCGGGAAATCGGCGACGTTCCTGCATGCGGGCGAGGCGAGCCATGGCGATCTTGGGCTGATTGCCGAGGGCAGCGTTGTGCTGATCCTGTCAAACTCGGGCGAGACGACCGAGTTGTCGGATCTGATCCACTATTGCCGCGTCCATGGCCACCCGATCATCGCCCTGACCGCGACGCGCGAGAACACGCTGGCGCGCGCGGCAGAGATCGTGATCGCCTATGGCCGGGTGACCGAGGTGTGCCCAAATGGCCTGGCGCCCACGACATCGACCACCTTGCAGCTGGCGATCGGTGACGCGCTTGCCGTCGGGGTCACCCATCTGCTGGGCACGGCACCGGATGATTTCCGGCGCTACCACCCGGGTGGCAAGCTGGGCACCATGCTGCTGACGGTGCGCGAGCTGATGCATACCGGCGACGCGCTGCCCTATGTCAGCCCCGATGCCGCGATGTCCGAGACGGTCGCCGTTATGGCGGAGAAGGCGCTGGGCGTGGCGCTGGTTCGCGAGGATGGTGAGGTCACTGGAATTATCACCGATGGTGACATGCGCCGCCATGCAGAAAACCTGTGGACCGCGCGCGCGGGCGACATTGCGACGGCGAACCCGGTATTTGTCGAAGCCGATGCCCTGGCGGCCGAAGCGGTACGTCTGATGACCAGCACCGGCAACGGCATCACAAGCTGTGTGGTGCGCGAGGCCGATGGCCGGTTTGCCGGGTTCCTGCACATTCACGATTGTCTGCGCGCGGGCGTGGTGGCGTGAGCGCGATCATCCTGATCCCCGCCCGCTATGCCTCGTCCCGCTATCCGGGCAAGCCGTTGGTCGTGCTCAAGGGCGCCGATGGGGAAAAGACGCTGATCCAGCGGACGTGGGAGACGGGGATGGCGGTGCCAGGCGTCGACCTGGTGCTGGTGGCCACCGACGACGACCGGATTGCCGACGCGGTGCGGGGCTTTGGCGGTGAGGTTGTGATGACCTCGGAAGATTGCGCCAACGGTACCGAGCGTTGTGCCGATGCCATCGCGCGGATGGGCGTGTCGCCCGAGATCGTGGTCAACCTGCAAGGCGATGCGCCGTTGACGCCGCCTTGGTTTCTGGAGGATCTGATCGCGGGATTGCGGGCGCGTCCCGATCTGGGCGTTGCGACACCTGTCCTGCGCTGCGATGCCGATACCTATCGGCATTTCCGCGAAGATCGCGCGGCAGGCCGGGTGGGTGGTACCACGGCTGTCTTCGCGCGTGACCGGCGCGCGCTCTATTTCTCAAAAGAGGTCATTCCGTTTCTGCCGGAGGCTGCACAGGACGCGCCGCCGGTTTATCACCATGTGGGCGTCTATGCGTACCGGCCTGCGGCCCTGGCCCGTTATGTCGAGTGGTCCGATGGGCCGCTTGAGCGTAATGAAGGCTTGGAGCAGCTGCGGTTTCTGGAAAACGGCGAAGATGTGCTGTGTGTTGAGGTCGAGAGCCGTGGGCGGGTGTTTTGGGAGCTGAACAACCCCGTCGACGTCGCGCGCATCGAAAGCTTGATCTGATCGGGGCGCTGCCCCCGCCGCCCTTGCGGGCGTCTCCCCCGGGATATTTTCGGACCAAAAACATTGTGAGGGGCCGGGCGCTTGGGTAGCCTTCGGGCCATGTCCCATGATGAGGCCCTGTCCGGCGCAGTTGAGGCGCGACGCGATGCTTTGGTCGCGCTGACGCAGGATTTGATCCGCATTCCCACGCTGAACCCGCCCGGGCGGCACTATCGCGATATCTGCGATTACCTTGAGGCCCGTTTGGCGCCGCTTGGGTTTGCCTGCGAGCTTTTGCGCGCCCATGGCACGCCCGGGGACAGCGACACCTATCCGCGCTGGAACATCGTGGCGCGGCGTGAGGGCGCGGGAGGTGGCGACTGCGTGCATTTCAACAGCCACACGGATGTGGTGGAGGTCGGCCACGGCTGGACCACCGATCCGTTCGGCGGCGAGGTGAAGGATGGGCGCGTCTATGGGCGCGGGTCCTGCGACATGAAGGGTGGCCTCGCGGCCTCGATCATCGCGGTCGAGGCGTTTCTAGAGGCCGTGCCTGATTGGCAGGGCGCGATCGAGATCAGCGGGACGGCGGATGAGGAAACCGGTGGGTATGGCGGGGTCGCCTGGCTGGCCGAGCGGGGGTACTTTGCGCCCGAGAAGGTGGGCCATGTCATCATCCCCGAACCCTTGAACAAGGATCGGATCTGTCTGGGCCATCGCGGGGTGTGGTGGGCCGAGATCGAGACAAAGGGGCGGATCGCCCACGGCTCGATGCCCTTTCTGGGGGATTGTGCCGTGCGGCACATGGGGGCGGTCCTTGCCGAGATGGAGGCGCATCTTTTCCCCCTCTTGGCCTCCAAACGTACCGAGATGCCGGTGGTGCCGGAAGGCGCGCGGCAGTCGACGCTGAACATCAACTCGATCCATGGCGGCGAGGCTGAGCCGGGAGAGGGGTTCACGGGCTTTCCGGCGCCCTGCGTCCCCGATCGCTGTCGCATCATCATCGACCGGCGGTTTCTAATCGAGGAAAGCATCGACGAGGTTAAGGGCGAGGTGCGCGACCTTCTGGAGCGGGTTCGGGCAGAGCGGCCGGAATTTTCATATGAGATCCGCGAGTTGCACGAGGTTCTTCCGTCGATGGCGGATCGGGATGCCCCCGTGGTGCAGACGACCGCAGCGGCGGTTGAGCGGGTGCTGGCGCGCACGCCGGAATTTGTATGCTCACCAGGAACTTATGACCAGAAGCACATAGATCGGATCGGGCGGCTGAAGAACTGTATCGCCTATGGCCCGGGGATTCTGGATCTGGCGCATCAGCCGGATGAGTGGGTGGGGATCGACGATATGGTGGACAGCGCCAAGGTGATGGCGCTGGTTCTGGGCGATCTCTTGGGCGCCTAGCTGTTGCCCGCGATATGCGCCTCAAAATGCGCCTGTAACTCATCACGGGGGCGCACGCCCTCCAACACCTGGCGGACCTGACCGTCGCCATCAAACAGCACAAGTGTCACGTGCGGAACGCGGTGGCGGGCGGCCAGCGCGCTGCCATCCTCGGAGTGGATGTTCGCGACAAGGTAGTTGACCTGGCCGTCGTCGAAGGCCCGCAGCGCTTTGCGCGTTTCGCGCTGAAGCTCGGTACACATGCTGCAGGTCGGGTCGTGGATCTGGACGATGGCCGGGGTACCGTTGCCGATCTTGGTCAGGTCCTGTTCGGAGATCGTGGCGCGGACCGCGTTGACCGAAAAGACGCCCGCGCCGCCCAGAACGACGGCGGCAATCCCGCCATTGCGCAAGAGTTTCAGCGTGTTGCGGCGGCCGGTATCTGCCGCAGCTTCGGGGGCGGGTTTCGATTTGCGCTGGGTCTTGCTGCGCTGTTTGCCGGACTTTTTCATGGGCGCGCTCCGTATCAGGTGTCGCGATCATCGGGCATACGCGCCGACCCACCAGTCACATCGGATGACATCCGCGTTACTGTGGCCCGTTGGTGTGGGGCCTTCCCAAAACCGTTAACCTTGCGTTAGCCTTTGAAAAAACCGAACAGGGAGTCGTCACATGTCCTCGCGCATCTTCGCATCTGCGGCGGTGCTCGCGCTTGTCGCGGGTACGGCACTGGCCCAGCAGACCGAGATTACCATCGGAATGCAGCTGGAACCCCCGAACCTCGATCCAACCGGCGGGGCTGCGGCGGCCATCGACGAGGTGGTCTATGCCAACATCTTCGAAGGGCTGACGCGCTATCAGGCGGATGGCTCGATCGCGCCGGGGCTGGCCGAAAGCTGGGAGATCTCGGAAGACGGGTTGGAGTACACCTTCGCCCTGCGGTCCGGCGTCACCTTTCATGATGGGACGGCGTTTACGGCAGAGGATGTGAAGTTCTCGCTCGACCGTGCGCGGGCAGAAGAGTCGACCAACGAGCAAAAGGCGCTCTTTGCCGGGATCGCCGAGGTGGAGGTGGTGGACGACACCACCGTCAAGGTCATCCTGTCCTCACCGAATGGCGGGTTTTTGACCAATATGGCCTGGGGCGACGCGGTGATCGTCGCGTCCGAGAGCATTGATACGGCAGCAACGAACCCGGTTGGGACCGGCCCCTTCAAGTTCAAGGAATGGGTGCAGGGTGACCGGGTCGAGCTGGAAGTGAACCCCGACTACTGGGGCGACGCACCGGCGCTGACGACGGCGACGTTCAAGTTCATCTCCGATCCGACGGCGGCCTTTGCCGCGATGATGGCGGGCGATATCGACGCCTTCCCCGGCTATCCCGCGCCCGAGACGCTGGCCCAGTTCGAGGCCGATCCGCGTTTTGAATTGCTCGTGGGATCGACGGAAGGCGAAACGATCCTGTCCACCAATAACCAGTCTGAGGCCCTGTCGGATGTGCGGGTCCGCAAGGCGATTGCCCATGCGATCAACCGGCAGGAAATCATTGATGGAGCGATGTTTGGCTATGGCACCCCGATCGGCACGCACTTCGCACCGCATAATCCCGACTATGTCGATCTGACGGGGCAGTCGGCCCATGACCCAGATCTGGCCAAGTCCTTGCTGGCAGAGGCGGGCTATGCCGAGGGGCTGACGCTGTCGCTGAAACTGCCGCCGCCGTCCTATGCCCGGCGCGGGGGCGAGATCATCGCCGCGCAGTTGCGGGCGGTGGGGATCGAGACCGAGATTGCCAATCTGGAATGGGCGCAATGGTTAGAGCAGGTGTTTCGCGGCAAGGACTATGACCTGACCATCGTCAGCCATACCGAGCCGATGGACATCAACATCTACGCCCGGCCCGACTATTACTTCCAATACGACAATCCCGATTTTCAAGAGGTCATGGCCGAGTTGGACATCGCCACCGATCCGGCGGAGCGTTCGGACCTTTTGAAAATGGCGCAACAGATCATCGCGGACGATTATGTGAACGGGTATCTGTTCCAGCTGGCCCGAACCGGTGTCGCCAATGCCGATATCGAAGGGCTGTGGCTGAATGCGCCGACGCAGGCCAATGACCTGACAGGAGTGCGCTGGACAAATTAAGCTTTCGGGCGCCCGGGCTGGGCGGGCGTCACCATCCGACCGCATTTCGTTCGAATTGCGGTCACCATCCTTTGCGAACGTTCCCAAGGGGGAAGAGGAGCGTTTTATGGCTGAGCGTGATTTCGGGGACGCGTTGTGCTTTGGCGGCCAGGATCGCTGGCTGCCGGGTGCGCCGCATGTGGTGCGCCGACTGTTGGGGGCCGGGGTTCTGAGCGCTGCCGTGGTGATTGGCAGCGCAGGCATTGTCGAGGCGGCGGGACCGCAATCGATGTCGCATCTTCCTGCGGTCGAGCGTGTTTCGGCGCCCATGGGCTTTCACGGGGTGTGCGAACGCTACGCCTGGGCCTGTGAAAACGGTGCTGCGAGCGTGAAATCGACGGCAGAGCTGCTGTATCTGGCGGATCGTGTGAACCTGTCAGTCAATCGGCGTTTCAACGAAATTGCCGATGAAACACAATACGACCGTCCGGAATTCTGGGCGTTGCCGACGGCTGTCGGTGGCGATTGCGAGGATTTTGCCCTGCTCAAGCGGCAAGAACTGATGACGCTGGGCGTACCGGGTGAGCGGTTGATGATCGCGACGGTTCTGGACCGGCAGCGCCGGGCCCATGCGGTTTTGGTGCTGCGGACGGACCGGGGCGATATGGTGCTCGACAATCTGACCAATCGAATCAAGCACTGGTCCGCGACGGGATATACGTTCCTTCGGATGCAGGATCCGGAAGCGCCCGCACGGTGGAACGCGGTGTTTGCCGGTGGGTTATTTGCGCGCGCGGGTGTCTGACGTGAAATGGCCGGCATCAGCCGGCCATCCCAAACTCGTACACTGGTCACGTAATGCTGGGCTGACGGGCCCGAGGGCCCGCCCAAGGCTCTAGCGAGCCTCTGCCACAACTTCTTCTTCGGTTTCCTCAACCTCGTCCTCGACCTGATCCTCTTCGTCGGACTCGGTCTCTTCCAAGGCTGCCCGGCTCGACTCGGACATCTTCGAGGCCTTCTTGTCGGCTTTGCGCTGTGCCCGCTCTTCGGCTTCTTGGGCCCAACGCTCTTCCTTCTTGGCCTGTTTCCAGTCGGGCAGGTCCTTGGACGCGTTCTTGTTCGCTTTCTTTTCGGCCTGGTAGGCTTCACGCTCTTCGCGCTGACGCTCCCACCGGGCGACTTTCTTTTCCCACTTCCACGTCGGGATGCCGTTCTTCTTGGCGATCTTCCAATCCGGCAGGTTCTTGTCCTGCCCATCGGCCGTGTCGTCCGACCCGTCGGTGTCGCCACCGTCCGTGCCCTCTGTTCCACCGTCGGTGTCACCGGGCGATGTCGGATCAGCTGATGCGATGGCGCCGCCGTTGTCGTCATCATCATCGTCGTCTTCGTCAAAGAATTCAGACGTGTCGATCGCCGCAGTTGCAAAGTCGGCAAGACCCAGTGCCAGCGTCGGACAGTTGGCGAACATGTGGTTCAACAGCTGATTGAAGTCGGCACGCGGCGTGATCTGGCGAACCAGATCCGACGGAAGACCGTTCTCAAATGCGCAGAGATCGGAGGGAAGCCGAACCGGGATCAAACCGGTCTCGGGATCGGGCGTCAAAGCGCTCGAAGCGGTCGACGTGACCGCGAAAAACAGTGCCGTCACGGACGGCAAAACATACGTTCTTTTGCTCATAGGAACCCCCAGCAAGAAACCAAAAAACAGCGTACTCGTTACAACTCCCAGTAGGCTGACGGATACTGAATGTGGCAGTTCTGTCAAACGGCCGCCCAATATGTGTCACCAAATCGTGGTTTTCGGAAACAATTCTGAAGTATTCGGCGGCTTGTCGTGAGAACCGTTAAATTGCACTTCTGCGTGGCGCTGGTCCGGCGCCTCGCCTAACGTGCCGCCATGCTGCGATTTCTTGTCCGACGGCTGATGTCTTTGGCCCTGTCACTGGCGGTGGCCAGCCTGGTGATCTTTGCCGTGGTCGAAGTGATTCCGGGCGATCCGGCGGCGTTCATGCTGGGGCTGAATGCCGAGCCCGAGGCGGTGGCGGCGCTGCGCGAGGAACTGGGGCTGAACGGCACGCTGGCCCAGCGCTATGCCGCCTGGGCCGGTGGCATGCTGACCGGGGATTTCGGCACCTCTTATACCTACCGGGTGCCGGTGACCGAATTGGTGGCCGCGCGGCTGTGGGTGTCGCTGCCGCTGACGATCTATGCGCTGGTCCTTTCAACCGCCATCGCGATTCCGGTGGGCATGATTGCCGCGGCGCGGCGCGGGCGCACGACGGATGTGGCGGTGATGGGCACAACGCAGCTGGGTATTGCGGTGCCAAACTTCTGGTTTGCGATGATCCTGGTGCTGATCTTTGCGATCCAGCTGCGGTGGTTTTCGGCGGGTGGGTTTCCGGGCTGGGACGAGGGCTTTTGGGTGTCGATCAAGGCGCTGACGCTGCCCGCCATCGCGCTTGCCTTGCCGCAGGCCTCGATCCTCGCGCGGGTGATGCGATCAAGCGTGCTCGAGACGTTGGGCCAGGATTACATGCGGACCGCCCGCGCCAAGGGTCTGAGTGAACGGCAGGCGGTCACGCGGCACGCGCTGCGCAATGCGATGATCCCGGTGATGACGATCATCGGGCTGCAGTTTTCCTTCCTCTTGGCGGGCGCGATCATCATCGAAAACGTGTTCTTCCTTCCCGGTCTGGGACGGCTGATTTTCCAGGGCATCACCCAGCGCGATCTGATCGTTGTGGAAAGCGTTGTCATGCTGCTCGTCTTCTCGGTGATCCTGGTCACCTTCCTTGTCGACATCGCCTATGCGGTGATCGACCCGCGCCTCAGGACCCGGACATGAGGTGGCCGGTTTCGCTGATCCTGGGCACTGCGCTTGCAGGTGTGTTCGCACTGGCGGCGGTGCTGTCGTTTCTCTGGACACCCTTTGACCACGAAAGCCTGAACATCGCGGCCCGCATGGCCGTGCCGGATGGCCAGCACTGGCTGGGTACCGATCACCTGGGCCGCGATATCCTGACCATGATTATGGTGGGTGCGCGCACCTCGATCGCGGTGGCCATTGTCGCGGTCGGGATTGGCATCGCGGTGGGCGTGCCCCTGGGTCTTTTCGCCGCCGCCAACCGCGGCAGCCTGATTGACGAGGTCATCATGCGCGGCAATGACCTGGTCTTTGCCTTCCCCTCGCTTGTCATCGCAATCCTGATCACCGCGGTTTTCGGCCCCTCCGCCGTCAACGCGATCCTCGCCATCGGGATCTTCAACATCCCGGTCTTCGCCCGGGTCGCGCGGGGCGGGGCGTTGTCGCTTTGGACGCTGGACTATATCCTTGCCGCGCGCGTGGCCGGGAAGGGCCGGTTCCGGATCTCGGTCGAGCACATCCTGCCCAACATCGCAGACCTTCTGATCGTGCAGGGCACCATCCAGTTCTCGCTGGGCATCCTCGCCGAAGCGGCGCTGAGCTATGTCGGCCTTGGGGCGCAACCGCCGACGCCCAGTTGGGGCCGAATGCTGGCCGACAGCCAGACGATGATCTCGCTCGCCCCGCACATGGCGATCTTTCCGGGGCTGGCGATTGTGCTGACCGTGCTGGGCCTGAACCTCGTCGGCGACGGGTTGCGCGATATCCTGGACCCAAGGGTGCGGCGCGCCCGATGACCCTGTTGTCCGTCCAAAACCTGTCACTCGACATCCACGGTGCGCCGATCCTGCGCGACGTCTCCTTTGACGTGGAAGAGGGTGAGGTGTTCGGCCTTGTCGGCGAAAGCGGGTCGGGCAAGTCGCTGACCGCGCTGTCCACCATGCAGCTTTTGCCCGGGGGATCGCAGGCCACGGGCCGGATCGAGATGGGCGGGCAGGATCTTTTGCATCTGCCCGAGCGTGAGATGTGCCGGGTCCGGGGCAATGAGATCGGGATGATCTTTCAAGAGCCGATGACGGCGCTTAACCCGGTGCAGACCATCGGCGATCAGGTGGCCGAAACGCTGATCATCCATGGCGCGGCCACGCGGTCAGGTGCGCTTGACGCCGCGCGCGAGCGGCTGGACCGGGTGGGTCTTACGGCGGACAGGTTCCCGCTGACCCGCTATCCGCATGAATTGTCGGGCGGCCAGCGCCAGCGGGTCTGCATCGCGATGGCGGTGGCGCTGCGCCCCAAACTACTGATCGCGGATGAGCCGACCACCGCGCTCGATGTCACCACGCAGGCGCAGATCCTCGACCTGCTGCAAGGGCTGGTGCGGGAAGAGGGGATGGCGTTGATGCTGATCACCCACGACCTCGCCGTGGTCTCGGACGTGGCCCACCACGTGGCGGTGATGCAAAGCGGCGAAATCGTCGAGGCGGCGGAAACGGAGCTGCTGTTCCGGCGCCGGTCCCACGCCTATACCCGCGCGCTTTTTGCAGCCTCCGAGCATCAGCCCACCCGCGACGTTACCGCCGGCGAGACACCGGTGCTCGAGGTGGCGCAGGCGATCCGCGACTATACCCTGCCGAAAACATCCCTCTTTGCGCCCGCCCCGAAACTCCGCGCCGTCGATCAGGTGAGCCTGACCATCCATGCCGCCGAAAGCGTTGGCCTTGTCGGTGAATCCGGCTGCGGCAAGTCCACGCTGACCCGCGCGATCCTTGGGTTGGAACCGTTGCAGGGTGGGGCGATCCACTTGGACGGCCTGCCGGTCGAGGCGCCACATGTGCCCGCCGACATTCGCCGCCGGATGCAGGTAGTTTTTCAGGACCCGTTCGGTTCCTTCAACCCGCGCCACCGGGTCGACCGCCTCGTTTCCGAACCCTTCCACCTGCTGGGCGCCGTTCCCGACCGCGAGGACCGGATTGATGAGGCGTTGACGAGCGTTGGCCTGACACCCGCCGACAAACAAAAATACATCCACGAGTTTTCCGGCGGCCAGCGCCAGCGCATCGCGATTGCCCGCGCGCTGATCACGCGCCCGGATCTGATCGTGCTGGATGAGGCGGTGTCGGCGCTTGACGTCCGCGTGCGGGCGCAGATCCTCGACCTGCTGGCCGATCTTCAGGCGGATTACGGGATGGCCTATCTGTTCATCAGCCACGACCTGGGCGTGGTGCGGGCGATCACAGACCAGGTGCTGGTGATGAAGGCCGGACAGATCGTGGAACAGGGCGAAACCGAACGGGTGTTCGCCGCGCCCGAACACCCCTATACGCGGGAGCTGATCGCGGCGACGCCGCGGATCCCGGCGGATTGGCATGAGGGAGGATTGGATGTCTCTGGACCGGCTGTGGTTTGACCCCGCACAAATGTATGTGGATGGCCGCTGGCGCGCGCCTGAGGGCGGCGGGCGTCTGGCTTTGGAAGACCCGTCGACCGGGCAGGGCATTGGTGAGATTGCGGGCGGGCAGGCGGCGGATATCGACGCCGCCGTTGCGGCCGCCCGTGCGGCGCTTTCTGGCGACTGGGGACGGGCCACGGCGGCGGAACGGGGGCGGGTGCTGACGCGCATCGGTCAGTTGGTGAAAGAGCGCGCCGAGGACCTTGCCCATCTGGAAGCAACCGATGTGGGCAAGCCTTTGAAACAGGCAATGGCCGATGCCTTGGCGCTGGCGCGGTATTGCGAGTTTTACGGGGGTGCCGCCGACAAGGTGATGGGCGAGACCATCCCTTATCTGGATGGCTACACGGTCTATACGCTGCGCGAACCGCACGGGGTGACGGGCCATATCGTGCCCTGGAACTATCCTATGCAGATCATCGGGCGGTCGGTGGGCGCAGCGCTTGCCATGGGCAATGCCTGTGTCCTGAAACCGGCGGAAGAGGCCTGCCTGACCGCGCTGGCCTTTGCGCGGCTGGCCGAAGAGGCGGGTCTGCCGCCCGGGGCGCTGAACGTTGTGCCGGGGCTCGGCGAAGAGGCCGGGGCGGCGTTGGCAGGCCATCCGGGCGTCAACCACATCTCGTTCACCGGCTCGGTTGGCGTGGGTGGCCTGGTACAGGCGGCGGCGGCCCGGAACGTGGTGCCCGTCACGCTGGAGTTGGGCGGCAAGTCCCCGCAAGTGGTGTTCGACGATGCCGACCTTGACGCCGCGTTGCCGTTCCTTGTCAACGCCGGGATCCAGAACGCGGGCCAGACCTGTTCCGCCTCGTCCCGGATTCTTGTACATCGGTCAATTGCCGATGCGGTCACGGCGCGGATGGCCGAACGCTATGGCGCGTTGCGGGTTGGCCCGGCCAGCGCCGATCTGGACGTTGGCCCGCTGATTTCGGCGCGGCAGAAAGAGATCGTGAACGGGTACCTGGACCTTTCCGCGGATCTGGAGACGGCGGCGGTTGGGCAGATCGCGGGCAACGCGCCGGCCACGGGGCACTATGTGGCGCCGCACCTTCTGACGGGTGTGACGGCGACCCATCGCCTGGCAAATGAAGAGATCTTCGGGCCGGTGCAGGTGGTGATCCCGTTTGAGGATGAAGAAGAGGCCGTGGCCATCGCAAATGGCACCGATTACGGGCTCGTCGCCTCGGTCTGGAGCCGTGACGGGGCCCGGCAGATGCGGCTGGCCAAGCGGCTGCATGCGGGGCAGGTGTTTGTGAACAACTATGGGGCCGGGGGCGGGGTTGAGCTGCCCTTTGGCGGTGTGGGCAAGTCCGGCCATGGGCGCGAGAAGGGGTTTGAAGCGCTCTACGGCTTTTCGTCGCTGAAAACGGTGGCGGCCTATCACGGGTAAGGCCGCTGCGGCGTTATTCCAGTTCCGCCAACCGCGCCTCTTGGCGGGCGATCAGCGCCTCGACCTCGGCAATCGCCACGGCGCCCAAGGCACCGCCGGGTTTTCGGACGGTCGGATGTGCGATGGCCCCGCGTTTGGCGAGGGTGTATTTGCGGATTGCAAGCCCAAGACCCGGCTGGCTTTCGTAGCGGATCAGCGGCAGGTAGGCATCGAAAAGATCCCGTGCCTCCGTCTCCTCGCCCGCCTCAAAGGCCGCGACTACATCGGCCATCATCTCGGGATAGGCAAACCCGGTCATCGCCCCATCGGCGCCGCGCAGCATCTCTTCCAGAAGGAACAACCCGCCATTGCCGCACAGGATCGAAATGCGCCGCGCGCCGGCATCCGAGGCGGCGCGCAAGGCGCTGATCTTGTCGAGACCCGGCCAATCCTCGTGCTTGAGCATCACACAGGTGGGGCAGCCTTCGACGATTTTGAGGATCACCTTCGGGGCAATGTGGACGCCGGTGGCGAGCGGGAAATCCTGCAGCACAAAGGGCACGGCGCCCAGCATCTCGGCAACGGTGTGGTAGTAGCCCACGATCTGATCATCGGTTTTCAGCGTGCCGGGCGGTGCCACCATGACACCGGCCGCGCCCCGGTCCATTGCCGCGGCTGACAGGCTTTGCATCGCGGCAAAGCCCGGCGCCGACACGCCGACGACGACGGGGACGGGCGCGCGCGCCACCACACCTTCGACGACACTGAGCGCCTCTTCTGCCGACAGCTTGCCCGCCTCGCCCATCATCCCCAGGACCGTCAGCCCCGTCGCGCCTTTTTCGAGGTAGAAATCCACCATGCGCGCAAGGCTTTCCGTGTCGAGCGCGCCGTCGGGAAGAAACGGGGTGACGGCGATGGTGAATACCCCGCGGGCGGTTTCGTCGAGCATTGTGGCCTCCGGTGATCCTGGGGTGGTTATGGTCCGAAATCGGCGCGCGGACCAGCCGATGTGTTGAGCGCGATGCGCCCGATGGCCATGGCGACCGCCGCCTGGCAGGGATCGATCACCGGAACGCCAAGCGCGTCTTCCAAGGCTGGGCGGTAGGACGCCATGCCCGCACAGCCGAGGATCAGAGCCTCGGCCCCATCCTCGTTGCAAAGCAGCCGCCCGGTTTCGACAAGCGCGGCTTGCGTTTGGTGCGTGTCGGCCAGTGCCGCAACGCCGCGGCCAAGCGCGCGATCGCCGGCCACACGACTGGAAACACCCATCGCCGCATAGCTGCGATGATGGCGCGGGATCGAGGCGGGCAGGATCGAGATGACGCCAAAGCGTTGGACCAGGGTCAGCGCGGTGGCGATCGCTGCTTCCTGAATGCCCACCACCGACAGATCGGTCTCATCGCGCAGGGCCCAGACGCCGGGATCGCCGAAGCAGGCGATGACATAACCCAATGCCTCGGGCGCGAGCGTGGCCGCGAAATCGAGCAGCGGGGCGATGACCCGGTCAGACTGGGCCTGGCTTTCGATGCCGGGCGGGCCCGATGCCAGCGTTTCGCAGCGGATCGGCACGCCCATTCCGCGCAATGGGTCAATGGCTGCGTCGATTCCGGCGGTCACGGTCTCGGACGAGTTGGGGTTGATCACAATCAGTGCGCGGTCGGCCATGGATCAGGCCCCGGCGCGCGTTGCGGACTGAAGCTCGATCTGGTAGCCCTCGGGGTCTTCAAAGACGAAGGCCCGGATGCCAATCTCGTCGTTGACAAACAGCTCGCTCAGCCCCGCGACGCCGACCTCTTGCAAATAGTCATACCAGCCGTCCACGTCGGGCACGCGAATGCACAGTTGCACGGGTTTGACAGGTGCGGCCTTGTGCATGCCCTTGGCTTCGTCGACGAGGCCCACATGCGCCCCGCCGCCAATGGCCATGATCTTGGCCCAGCCCTGATCGATCGCCAGCGGAAAGCCCATGACGTCACGGTAAAAGGCCTCGGCCCCCGCCAGATCGCGGTAGTAATAGAACGTGATCGTCAGTTCGACGGCGCCCTCGGGGCGTTGGTGTGTCATCGCATCTGCTCCTTCGCCCAGACCCCGGCATCGGCGGGCCGGTCGATCCAGCGGCCCGACCCAGGAGTGCCTTGAAACACGCCGCGCTCCACGATCCGTGTGCCGCGCAAAAAGACCGTGTCCGGCCAGCCCGTCACGGTATGCCCGACCCAAGGGTTGTAGCCCACGTTGTCGTGCAGATCTTTCTCGCCATAGGTCACCTGCCGCTCTGGATCCCACAGGACCAGATCGGCGTCGGCGCCGGGCCGCAAATGGCCCTTGCCTGACAGACCGTATAGAATTGCCGGTGCGGTTGCGGTCAACCGCACGAAGTCTGCGATGCTCCCCCGCTTCTGGCTGACCACAGCGTCAAAGATCAGCGGCAGGCGCGTTTCAAGCCCGGGCAGGCCGTTGGCGATCTGGGTGAATGGCACGTTTCGTCCGTTCCGGAACTTGCCTGTCTCATCGGCGCGGTAGGGCGCGTGGTCGGATGAGATGAGTTGCAGATCGTCGCGACCGACCGCTTCCCACAGGCCGGTGCAGTCCGCGGCAGAGCGTTGCGGGGGGGAGCACATCCATTTCGCGGCCTCGTCGCCCGCGCGGTGCAAAACGTCCTCGGTCATCAGCAGGTAATGCGGACAGGTTTCTGCCCAGACCGGGATGCCGCGCCGCCGCGCGCCACGGACACTATCGGCAGCTTCGGGGGTTGAGATGTGGAACAGCATGATCGGCTGGCCGGTATGCTCGGCGAACCGGATCATCCGCTGCACTGCCTCGATCTCGGCCATGCGGGGGTGGGAGGCGGCGTGGAACTGCGGGGCGGTCTTTCCGGCGTCGAGAAGGCCCGCCGTCGCCTCGGCGATGATCGCATGCGTTTCGGCGTGGATGCACAGCAGCGCCCCGCAGTCGCGCAGGATCTTCATGATTTCAAGGATCTGACTGTCGTCGAGCCGAATGTTGTACGTTGTGAAGACCTTGACCGAGCGATGCCCGGCACCGACCAGCGCGCGCAAGTCCGTGGCAAAGCCGGGGACCGTAGGGTCGCTGACCATGATGTGGAAGGCGTGATCGATGGCCGCGCCACGCGCCGCGCGGGCGGCGTAGTCGTCCACCGTGTCTTGCAGCGCCTGGCCGGTCGCTTGGGCGGCGAATGAGATCACCGATGTCGTTCCGCCCATCGCCGCAGATCGCGTTGCCGTCTCGAACGTGTCGGCGTTCATCACGCCCATGCCCGAGCGTTGTTCGATATGGGCATGCACGTCGACCCCACCGGGCAGGATCAGGCGGCCCGTGGCATCAACCTCTTCCCGGGCCGGTCCGGTGATCTCGCCAATGGCCGCAATCCGGCCATCGCGAACGGCAATATCGCCGGCGATTGGGCCGGTTGCCGTCCATGCGGCGCCGCCGCGCAAGATCAGGTCAAAACTGTCCGCCATGGCCCGATGATGGTCAACGGCAGGGGCGGGTGCAACGGTTTGGCGCGATATTTCTTAGGCTTGCCAAGGCGGAGCAAACCGACTTAGGGTTTTGGATGTAATGACCGTCCGCGAAGGGCGGCTGCCATTTGGGAGGTTATTAATGACACGTTTCGAACTGACCCGTCGGGTCATGCTGGCGGCGGCTGCCGCAACGGTAAGCCTGGGCGCCCCGGCGCTTGCAGGTGGCCACCAGGTGGTGGAAGAGCTGCATTTTGTGATCCCGGGCGGCGCTGGCGGCGGCTGGGACGGCACGGCGCGCGGCACCGGCGAAGCGCTGACCAATTCCGGCCTCGTCGGTCAGGCCACGTATGAGAATATGTCGGGCGGCGGCGGCGGCAAGGCCATTGCCTATATGATTGAAAACGCCGACAGCCTGCACAACACGCTGATGGTGAACTCGACACCCATCGTGATCCGTTCGCTTACCGGTGTGTTCCCGCAAAGCTTCCGCGATCTGACGCTGGTGGCCGGCACGATCGGTGACTATGCGGCGCTTGTGGTCGGCAAGGACAGCGACATCAATTCGATGGACGACCTTTTGGCGGTGTATCGCGCCGATCCCGGCAATGTCGCCGTGGGCGGCGGGTCTGTGCCCGGCGGGATGGACCACCTTGTGGCCGCCATGGCGATGGAAGCTGCGGGCGAAGATCCGGTGGCCGTGAAGTATGTGGCCTATGACGCGGGCGGCAAGGCCATGGCCGGTCTTCTGTCGGGTGAGATTGCCGCGCTCTCGACCGGGTTTTCGGAAGCCGTGGAACTGGCCAAGGCCGGTGAGGTGAAGATCATCGGCATCACCGCGCCTGAGCGGGTGGATGCGATGCCCGATGCGCCGACGATGATGGAGCAGGGCCTCGACGTCGAGTTCGTGAACTGGCGCGGGTTCTTTGCAGCGCCGGGTCTGCCCGAGGACAAGCTGACCGCCTATCAGGACGCCATCGCAAAGATGTACGAAACCGATGAGTGGGAAGTGGTGCGGGCCCGCAATGGCTGGGTCAACATTCACAATCCGGGTGACGATTTCCGCGCCTTCCTGGAGGCGCAGGAAAAGACCATCGGTGACCTGATGAAGAAACTGGGCTTCCTCTAAACTGCCCCAAGGCCCGGCGCCGGACACGCGCCGGGCCTTTTTCTATCCACCAGACGGCAGGGGGCAGCCATGGCGCTTGATCGCTGGATCGCACTGATTTTTTTCGTCATTTGTGGCGTCTACGGTTACACCGCGTTTTTTCTGATGGATGCCGGGCTGCCGCCGTTCATGCAGCGCAACCCGATCTGGCCGTCGACCTTCCCCAAGGTTCTCGCCATTCTGGGGATGATCTGTTCGCTGGTGATCTTGGCTGGTTTTGAAAAAAGCCAGAAGGAACCCGAGGCGATGGATATCAACTATCGCCGTCTGACCGACTACAATCTTGGGCAGGCCGTGCTGCTGATCTGCCTGATGATCCTTTACGCTTTCTCGCTGCGCCCGATCGGGTTTCTCGTCTCGACCGTTCTGTTCCTTGTCATGGCGGCGGCCACGCTGGGCGAACGCCGGTTTGTCGTGCTGATCCCCGTTGCGCTGATCGCGGCGGGCAGCATCTGGTATCTGGTGCAGGAGGTGCTGGGCATCTTCCTGCGCCCCTGGCCGATGGGGTTCTGAGATGCTTGAAGGTTTGATGGTCGGCCTCTCGACGGCCTTTTCCTTTACCAACATCCTGATGATCATCGGCGGCTGCCTGATCGGGACGTTTATCGGGATGCTGCCGGGTCTGGGCCCGATGTCGATCATTGCGATCATGATCCCCGTGGCGATCGGGATCGGGGATCCGTCGGCGGCGCTGATCCTGCTGGCCGGGGTGTACTATGGGGCGATTTTCGGGGGCTCGACCTCGTCGATCCTGATCAATGCGCCGGGTGTCGCTTCGACCGTTGCGACGTCTTTTGACGGCTACCCGCTGGCCCGGCAGGGCAAGGCGGGCAAGGCGCTGACGATTGCGGCAATCTCGTCCTTTTCGGGCGGGACGCTTGGGGCGGTGCTGCTGTTGATCTTTGCGCCGATGCTGGCCTCGGTCGCGCTGCTGTTCCACTCGTCGGAATACTTCGCGCTGATGGTTGTGGGGCTATCGGCGATCGCGGCGTTTGCCGGATCGGGCCAGGTGTTCAAGGCGCTCTTGATGACGATCATCGGGCTGATCATGTCGACGGTGGGCGAGGGGGCCCTGTTCAACCTGCCGCGCTTTACCGGCGGGATCATGGACCTGCAATCTGGCTTTGGCTTCATCACGCTCGCCATGGCGATGTTTGCCTTGCCCGAGGCGATCTATCTGGTGCTTGATCCCAAGCGGTCACAGCAGGAAGACGGATCGAAGACCGGCGAGATCAAGGAACTGCGGATCACACGTGAGGAAGCGCGTGCGATTCTCCCGGTGATCGGGCGACAATCGGTGCAGGGGTTTCTGATCGGGGTGCTGCCCGGGGCGGGGGCGACGATCGCGTCGTTTCTGGGCTATGCGGTGGAACGCAACATCGCGCCCAAGGAAGAGCAGGAACAGTTCGGCAAGGGGTCGGTCAAGGGCTTGGCCGCGCCGGAGACGGCCAACAACGCTGCGTGTACGGGGTCTTTCGTGCCCTTGCTCACGTTGGGTATCCCTGGCTCTGGCACCACCGCGATCCTGCTGGGCGCCTTGATTGCCCTGAATGTCAGCCCAGGGCCGCGGCTGATGATTGATGAGCCGGATATCTTCTGGGCGGTCATCATCTCGATGTACCTGGGCAATCTCGTGCTCTTGATCCTGAACCTGCCACTTATTCCCTACATCGCGAAGATCCTCGCGGTGCCGCGCAACTACCTGATCCCCTTCATCCTCTTCTTCACTTTGATGGGGGCCTATATCGGGCAGAACAATGCGACCGAGCTGTTGCTCTTGGTGGGCTTCGGGGTGATTGCCACGATCCTGCGATTTGCCGATTATCCGCTGGCGCCGCTGCTGATCGGGTTCATCCTGGGCCGGATGCTCGAGGATAACTTTGCCCGCGCCATGCAGCTTTATGACGGTCCGGCGTTCCTGTGGGAACGTCCGATGACCACGGGACTGTTGCTGTTGGCCTGCCTCTTGATCTTCCTGCCTGCCTACCGCGCGCGCCGGGCACGGTTTAGGGCCGAGGGCGTGGCCGACGCCGACTGACGCCAGCGCAACCAGCCGAAGCCACCGATCCCGGCCAAGAGAAAACCCAATGGGGCTGGCAGCGGGGTGACCGCGGGCGGGGGATCAATCGGGTCGGGTGCGGGATCGGGCGCATCGCGGCGGAACCGTGCCAGAAAGACCACCGGGTAGCGTCGCTTCACCCGCTTGGGCATCACAACCACGACGGCGGGCCGCCAGGGCCGCGCCTTCCAACGGTGACCATGCCAGTCCCGCTGCTTGATCCGCGCAAAGTACCACCTGTGCCCATCGGCCATGGCAGATGGCAAAGTCACATCCGCAATGGGGCCTTTGGCGCGCAGCACCGCAGCCTCTGCCCGGGGCGCGGGCGCCAGGCAAAAGATCAACAAAACGAGGAACAGGAAGTGGCGCATACCATGGCCCGGAGTTGAGAATTCACTGGCCCCGGTGATGCGCTGTTAAGCTTAATGCGAGGTTAATTGTGGCCCGCCGCGACCCCGAAATTGCCGGACCGTGAAAAAAGTGCTTGCCGAAACCGGTTTCGGAGCCGCACGTTTGGGATCAGGGAGGACATCCACTGCTTACCAAGGCCGCACATACGGTCGCAGGCAGTGCTCGGAAACCACGCGTCACCATCTCGGATCTGGCCGAGTCGCTGGGCGTCACCAAGGGCACTGTATCGCGCGCGCTGAACGGATATTCCGACATCTCGGAACGTACCCGCAAACGCGTGGTGCGCGCCGCCGAAGCGCAGGGATACATCCCGATGGCGCATGCCCAGGCGATCCGAACGGGCCGCGTTCGCTCCATCGGTCTGGTGCTGCAAATCAGCGAACACGATGCCCACGGGCCCTTCCTGACCGAGTTTCTTGCCGGTCTGACCACGACCGCCAGCGCCGAGAACTGGACGCTTGCGGTGGCCACCGCAAACTCGGACGCGCATACGGTCGAGACGATCGGGCGTCTGGTGTCCGAGCGGAAGGCCGATGGCTTTATCCTGCCACGGACGCTGACCGATGATCCGCGGGTTTCGTTTCTGCGCGAAGAGGGCGTGCCGTTTGTCCTTTATGGCCGTACCGGCGATCCAACCGGCTGCGCGTGGTTCGATATTCTGGGTGAGGATGCGATGCAGGCGGCGGTGGCGCGGCTTGTGGGTCAGGGCCACCGGCGGATCGGCTTTGTCAATGGCGGGCAAGAGTACAATTTCTGCGGGATCCGACAGGTGGGATACGAACGCGGGCTGGCGGCGGCGGGGATCGCGCTGGATCCCGATCTTATCCGCACCAACAGCCGCCTCAGCGCCGACGGCGCGAGCGCGACGCTGTCCCTGATGCGCATGCCCGAGCCGCCGACGGCAATCGTCTTTGCCACCGACGAGGCGGCGCTTGGCGCCTATCGCGCGGCGGACAGCCTGGGCCTGCGCATCGGGCGCGACCTGTCGATTATTGCCTATGACGGCATTCCCGAAGGCGCCTATGCCCAGCCGGCGCTGACCACGTTTTCTGTCGATACCCGCGCCGCCGGTGCCCGGCTGGCCGCACTGTTGATCCGGCGCATCCGCGGCGAAGACCCGGACGGCCTGCGCGAGTTTGCGCATGCCCGGCTCATCGCTCGCGGGTCGGACGGACCACCGGTTTTATCATCCACCGCGCTCGCGCAGACCATTGCGGCGCATTCTGGTCAGACATCCAAGGGAGGACACGCATGACCTATCACCTCAAGACCACCACGGCCCGGCTGATGGCCGGTGCTGCGCTGGCGCTGTCGCTGTCGGCCATGGGCGCCGCGGCGGACACGATCCGCTTCTGGACCACCGAAGAACAGCCCGAGCGCCTGGCCAAACAGCAAGAGATGGCCGCCGCGTTCGAAGCCGCGTCGGGGACGACTGTCGAAGTCATTCCGGTCAGCGAAAACGATCTGGGCACCCGCGCCACCGCCGCCTTTGCGGCGGGTGACCTGCCGGATGTGATCTATCACACGCTGCAATACGCGCTGCCGTGGGCGGAAGCGGGCATTCTCGACACCGATGCGGCGACGGATGTGATCGAAGAATTGGGCAACGACACCTTTGCGTCGGGTGCCCTTGGCATGGCCTCAACTGCGGATGGCTTTGCCTCGGTGCCTGTGGATGGCTGGACGCAGATGCTGGTCTACCGCAAGGACCTGTTCGATGCCGCCGGGCTCGAGGCCCCCACAACCTATGCCAACGTGCTCACCGCCATCGAGGCGCTGCACAGCCCGCCGGATCTCTACGGCTTTGTGGCGGCCACGAAAGTGGACGAGAACTTTATGAGCCAGGTGCTGGAGCATGTGTTCCTTGCCAACGGTGTCTCGCCTGTCGGTCCCGACGGCTTTGCCCCGCTGGACGAAGCAGCAACCACCGAGGTGCTTGAGTTCTACAAGGCCATTGCCGAAGCCTCGCCGCCGGGTGAACTGTTTTGGCAGCAATCGCGCGAGCTCTATTTCGCGGGCCGGGCGGCGATGATCATCTGGTCGCCGTTCATTCTTGACGAACTGGCCGGTCTGCGGGACAGCGCGCCGCCGACAATCAACGACGATCCGACGACGCGCGATCTTGCGGCGGCGACCGGGATTGTGACGAACTTTGCCGGGCCTTCGAACCCCGATGGCGCGGCCTGGGCGGATATCCGGTACTTTGGCATCACCTCGGACGCGGATACCGACGCGGCGATGGAGTTCGTGAAGTTCTCGATGGATGACGGCTATACCCAAACGCTGTCGATCGCACCGGAGGGCAAGTTCCCGGTGCGCACGGGCACCTCGGATGAGCCGGGCAAATTCCAGGAAGCCTGGGCCGCGCTTGATGTCGGGGTCGACCGTCGTGCGCCTCTGGGCGATCTCTATGCCCAGGAGATGATCGACGAGATCGTGGGTGGCCTGAACGTGGCCCAGCGTTGGGGTGTTACCGAGGGGCAGCTTGCGCTGGCTTCGAAGATGATCAACGCCCAGCCGATCAACCGCATCGTACGCCAGTACATTGATGGCGAGATCGACGCCGCGGCCGCCGTGGCTGCGATGAACGACGAACTGGCCGGCATCGAGTAGATGCCCGCCGTGGCCCCGGGCCTGACGCCTGGGGCCACCCTTCAAAAGTACGGTTGACGGAGACCGGCCATGACATCGCTGACACCCCCTACGGGGACGGGGCCTTTGGCGCGCCGCGAGGCGAGGCTTGCCTGGAGCCTGCTGTTCCCAACGATCTTCATCGTCTCGCTTGTGGTGATCCTGCCGCTGCTGTCGATCTTCTGGATCTCGTTCAAACCGGTGGGTCTTGCCGATCTGCGACCGCCCGAGATTGTGGCACGCGAGGATCTGCGCGGTGGACCCGAGGCCATCGGTGATGCGGCCGAGATCCGCTATCGCGTTCGTAACTCCAGCCAGGAGATGCCGATTTCCGGCGTGCGGATTGACGATACGTTACCGGAGGGCGTTGTGCTTGATGGCGCGCCGCCCGAACCCTGTGTCGTCGATGGGCGTGCGCTGAGCTGTGATTTTGGCGATGTCGAAGGTGGCTTTCGCGTCACCATCGAGATCCCCGTCGTGCTTGAGGCCGATCCCGAGGCCCTGGAAGAGGCCATCGAGGACAGCGCGCCGTCGATAACGGGCCGGGCCGAGAACATCCTGACCAATGCCGATTTCACGCTGGACAACTTTGCCCGAGTGTTTGACGGAAATGAGTTCTGGACCGTGCTTTATGCGACGATGTTCTACACGGTTGTTGGCACCATCGGAGCGTTGGTCTTTGGCCTCTTTGCCGCGATGCTTCTGAACAAATCCTTCCGGGGCCAGGGCATTCTGCGGGGCCTGTTCCTTTTCCCATATGTCGCGCCGGTGATCGCGGTGGCCTTTACCTGGGTGAACCTGTTCGATCCCTTTTCAGGCTCGGTTAACGCGCTGCTCATCCAGATGGGTGTGACGCAAGAGTCGATCAATTTCTTCGGCCAGCGCCCGCTTGCACTGATCATGGTGACAGTGTTCGAGATCTGGCGTTACTTCCCGCTGTCGTTCCTGTTCATCCTTGCCCGGATGCAGTCGATCGACCATTCGATGTACGAGGCCGCCGACATGGATGGGGCCTCGCCCTTCCAGAAGTTCTGGTTCCTGTCCCTGCCGCAGCTCCTGGGGATCCTGAGCGTGCTGTTCCTGCTGCGCTTCATATGGACCTTCAACAAGTTCGACGACATCTTCCTGCTGACGGGCGGGAACGCGGGCACGCGGACGTTGACCGTCAACGTCTATGAGCAGGCCTTTGCTGTCTCGAATATTGGAGCCGGGGCGGCGGTGGCCGTGGTCATCTTCGGTTGCCTGCTGATCTTCAGCTACTTCTTCTTCCGCTTTATCAGCCGGGAGGAAGGGCTATGAACATGCTCCGCTACGGCTATGTCACCGGCCCTGTGATCGGCGCGCTGTGGACGTTTGTTATGGCGATCACCGCCTGTGTGATCATGTCCTTTTCCACAGGCGAGGCGGTGGCCCCCTCGGCGCTGTCCTCACTGATCCTCGGCGCATGGCTGGGCTATGTCTGGCTGCCCGATGGCGACCGCTCGCGATCCTCGCGAATTCTGACGAGTGCGATCCTTGCTGTGCTGCCCATCGCGTCGTTCCTGCTCTTTCGACCGGCGATTTTCGGACCGCCAGAGACATCGCTCACCACAATTGCCATCGGCTGGGTGATCCTGGGCATCTCGGCGGCCTGGCCCATACATCTGATGCTCGATGGTCTGCCCTTTGGCAAAGCGACCCGGCATGAGTTCGAAGAAGCGACGATCCGGTTCCTCACCGGCTTTGGCTATGTCTTCTTCACGGCGATCGTGATCATCCCGTTCTACGTGATGGTGATGACCAGCGTAAAAAGCCAGGCGGCGCTGTTGCAGAACCCGCTCGACTTTACGCTGGATATCGACCGTGGCGCCGCGATGTTCCGCAGCTACGCGGAGCTTTTCGGCCAGTTCAACTTCGGCAGTTACCTGTGGACCTCGTTCTATGTCTCGGTTCTGACCGTTCTGATCACGCTCGCCTTCAGCATCCCAGGGGCCTACGCCGTCGCGCGCCTGCGGTTTCAGGGGCGGGCGGCGTTCTCACGCTCGATCCTCTTGATCTACATGGTGCCGATGATCGTGCTGGCATTGCCGATCTACATCGCGTTCTCGGTCACCGGGCTGCGCAACTCGATCATCGGGATCATCCTGATCTACCCGGTCACCACGATCCCCGTCGCGCTTTATATGCTGCAGGGGTACTTCCGCGGGCTGCCGGCCGAGGTGGAAGAGGCCGGTCTGATGGATGGGCTGTCGCGGCTTGCGGTGATCTGGAAGATCACGCTGCCCCTGTCGCTGCCAGCCTTGGCGTCGGTGAGCCTTTACGTCTTCATGATCGCCTGGAACGAGTTCCTGCTGGCGTTCATGCTGCTCGATGATCCATCGAAATTTACGCTGACCCGGGGCGTGGCGAGCCTCAATTCCTCAGAGATCCCGCGTGAGCATCTGATGGCCGGATCGGTGATTGCCACCGTTCCAATCATGCTTTTGTTCCTCGGGCTGGAGCGGTTCATGACCAAGGGTCTTACAGCCGGGAGTGTCAAAGGATGAGCGGAATGGACCCCATCACGCTGGACGAACAGGCGCGGGCGATCCTGTCGGCCAATAACCGGGGCGGGTACACCGTGCCCACGGCAGGGCTTTACCCCTATCAATGGAACTGGGACAGCGCCTTTGCCGCCTGGGGAATTGCGACCTTTGATGTGCCGCGTGCCTGGGCCGAGGTTGAGACGCTGTTCTCGGGCCAATGGCCGGATGGGATGGTGCCGCACATCCTGTTCCACAAGGATGACCCCGGCTATTACCCCGGGCCGGATGTCTGGGGGACAGAGGGGCACGGTCCGATCCCATCCTCTGGCATCAGCCAGCCGCCGGTGGCGGCGAGCTTTGTGCGCGCGATCTGGGAGGCCGACCGTGACGCCGGAACCGCGCGGGCGCGCGCGCTCTTCCCCAAGCTTGTGGCCTGGCACCGCTGGTTCATGGATTGGCGCACCGAACAGGGTGCGGTGTGCATCACCCATCCGTGGGAAGCTGGTCGGGACAACGCGCCCGACTGGGACGGCGCACTGGCGGGCATCGACCCTGTTGGGGTGGGCGAATACACACGCCGCGACACGACCCATGTCGACGCGGCCATGCGGCCCACGAAGTACGACTACGATCGCTACATCTGGCTGGTGCAGCAGGGGCGGCGTCTGGGCTGGGATCAGGCGGCATTGCGGCGCGAGAACCCGTTTCGCGTGGCCGATCCGACGATGACCTTTATCCTGATGCGCGCCCATCGAGATCTGATCTGGATGGGGCAGGCGCTGGGCGAGGATGTGGGCGAGATCGAGGGTTGGGTGGAGACACTGACCGCCGGGGCGGCCACCCTTTGGAACCCAGAGATCGCGGCCTACGATGCCTACGATACACGCGCCGGGAAGTTTGCGGGCTGTGTGTCCAGCGCGTCTTTTCTGTGCTGGTACGGCGGCGTCGACGATCACCGGATGCTCGACCAGATCGCCCGCGTCTGGGACGCCGTCACGTTTCCGGTGCCAAGTCATGACCCCGCGTCTGACAAGTTTGATGCCAAGCGGTATTGGCGGGGTCCCACCTGGGGCATGATCAACGCGCTTATCGGGATCGGTCTGGCCGCACATGGCCATGTCTCCCACGCGGAACGTCTACGCGCGTCCACCGCCGAGCTGATGGCCAAGCACGGCTTTGCCGAATACTTCGACCCGCTTACCGGCGCCCCCGCCGGAGGTGGCACATTCACCTGGACCGCAGCGGTCTGGTTGGCCTGGGCATCCCCCCAGGCAGGGAGGGACTGATGGGATCGATCAAGCTTCAAGCCGTCGAGAAATGGTTCGGCGATGTGCAGGTCATCAAGGGGGTGGACCTCGACATTGATGACGGCGAGTTCATCATTTTCGTGGGTCCCTCGGGCTGTGGGAAATCCACGCTTTTGCGGATGATCGGCGGGTTGGAAGAAATCTCGCGCGGGTCGCTGTTGATCGATGGCAACGACGTCACGTCGGACCCGCCGTCAAAGCGCGGGCTGACAATGGTGTTCCAGTCCTATGCTTTGTATCCGCATATGAGCGTGCGCGATAACATGGGGTTCTCGCTCAAAACCGCGGGCGCGCCCAAATCCGAGATTGAAGAAAAGGTGGGCGAGGCTGCGCGTGTGCTCAAGCTCGAACCCTACCTCGATCGTCGCCCCAAGGCGCTGTCGGGCGGCCAGCGGCAGCGTGTGGCTATCGGGCGCTCCATCGTGCGCGATCCCACAGCATTTCTGTTTGATGAACCCTTGTCGAACCTCGATGCCGCGCTGCGGGTCGAGATGCGCTATGAGATCGCCAAGCTGCACCAGAACCTGGCGCGCACGATGATCTACGTGACCCACGATCAGGTCGAAGCGATGACGCTGGCGGACCGGATCGTGGTGCTGGAGTTCGGCACAATCGCCCAGGTGGGCACCCCGCGCGAGCTCTACGATCACCCGGCCAACCTGTTCGTGGCGCAATTCATTGGCTCGCCCAAGATGAATGTCATGCCCTGTCGTACCGAAGGCGGTCAGTACTTTCTGGAGGGCGGGCGCGGCGGTGCGTTCCCCGGGGATCGGCCCGCCACGCATCTTGGCGCGCGACCGGAACATATCGTCTTGGGGGCACCGGGGTCTGGTCAGTGTGACGGGACGGTGGATGTGCTCGAATACCTCGGCGCCGACACCTTTGTGATTATCGACGGGGGCCCGCTGGGGCGTATCACCGTGCGTGTCATCGGCGACACGTCGCTGTCGCCCGGCGAGACGGTGGGGCTGACCTTCGACGAGACGACGCATTTCTTCGATGCTGACGGGCTGGCGATTGTGTAGCGCCCGCCCGAACAGCGTCGATTGGCGGCCCCCGACCTAACCGATACGCAAGGGGACCGACACGTCTGCATCAACGGCTGGGTGCGTCTACAGCTTTTGCGCGACAAGAAACCGATTCCGCGCCTTGCCGTGCGTCTCTGACGCGATGACCTCGAACCCGGCCTTGCGCAGCATCGTCTCCAGGCCTTCCGCCGTCGGGAAGCCGACAAAGGGGGCCTTGCCCAGCATCTGCATCACCGGGATCACCAGCCGCAGGACAAAACTGCTATCGCCGAGGCACGGGGTCTTTGTGATGAACACACCGCCGGGTTTCAGCAGGCTAAGGGCGCGCAGCACGGTGCGCATCGGGGCCTCGAGCAGGTGCAGCAAGTTGTAGCCCAGCACCGCGTCGAAGGATTGCGCCGGAAAGGCATCGGCGTCAGAGGCCGCTTGTTCGAAGGTCACCTTTTGCGCGCCCTGATCGGCCGCTTTGCCGTTTGCGATCCGGACCATCTCGCCCGAGATATCCGTGCCCGTGATCTGCGCGACCGACGGCGCCAGCAACAGCGCGGTTGATCCGGTGCCACAGCCCAGCTCAAGGACGCGGTCGGTGGGTTTTAGGAACGCGCGCGTGCGGGCCATCGTATGCTCATAGGTGGGCACGTCGGCGATGGGTGACTTTGCGTATTTCTCGGCGATCTTGTCCCAGAAGGGGGCGGGTTGAACCATGGCGGTCATCTTGTTTTCTTTCATCTCTGATCTTAGGGATGAACTGCACATATCTCTATGGTAACTTGCCGTGAATTGGCGAAATCTGTGGATCTTCCATACATAATTGCATTAACTGGGCGGCGATCTCTTTCGACTGGAACCAGGCACGGGCCTTTCTTGCGACCGCGGAAGAGGGATCCTTGTCGGCCGCCGCGCGCGCGTTAAGGCTGACCCAGCCAACGCTCGGGCGCCAGGTGACCGCGCTGGAAGAGCATCTGGGCGTGATGCTGTTCGAACGGGGCGGGCGCACGATGACGCTGACCGAGGCGGGGCATGAGCTGATCGAGCATTTCCGGGCGATGGGCGCGGCGGCTGAGCGTGTTTCGCTCACCGCGACCGGCCAGTCGCAGGCGGTTGAGGGGCATGTCGCGATTACGGCGACCGATATCGTGATTTCGTACTTCATGGCGCCGGTTCTGCATGCGCTGCGTGAGCGCGCGCCGGGCATAGAGGTGGATCTGATCGCCGCCAACGACTTGCGCGACCTGCGTCGGCGTGAAGCCGACATTGCCTTGCGTAACATCCGCCCCGAAGATCCTGATCTCATTGCCAAACTTGTGCGCGAGGTGCCCGTGCACCTTTATGCCAGCGCGGCCTACCTCGACCGCCGGGGGCGGCCAGAGACGCTGGCGGACCTGGCCCACCACGACTTTATCGGCATGGGAACGCCCGAGGTGCTGGTGGGGATGCTCAACAAACACGGCGTCCCGGTGAGCCAGGCCAATATGCGCTACGGATCAGAAAGTGCCTTGCTGGGCTGGCGGATGATGCAAGAGGGGTTGGGCATCGCGCCGATGTCCGAGGATATTGCGGTTCTGACACCGGAGGCCGAGCGTTTGGCCGTGGAGATGGAACCGCTCACCGTCCCGCTATGGTTGACCACCCATCGCGAACTGCGCACCAGCCGCCGCATCCGGTTGGTGTTCGATCTGGTGGCTGAGGCCTTTGCCTAGGCCGCCGTTCTGCCTTTGATCTCAGACAGAAAGCGCGGGATCCTTCCCTTGAACTTGAAAAAGCCCGCTGTGGCGGCCGGCCAGCACGTCGCATCGTAGGGCCGCAGAGCTTTCACCACCGGGATGTTTGGGCCGAGCGCTTGCGTCAGCGCGGCCACACGCTCGGCCGCCGGGCCCGTTGGCGGGTAGGGCACGACGATCTGATCGAGCGCCAGGTCTCGCGCCCAGATTGCCACGGCCTCGGGTTCACGCACCGGGCCGATGACCTCACCCAGCCGCGCGGCATAGCGCGCCTGGCAATCCGCCATCGCCTGCGCCGCAAACTCCAGCACGCCCGGCGCAACCGCGAGCGGTGAGCGTGCGTCTGTTCCGTCCAGAAAGCAGGTGGCAACCGGTTGGGACTGCTCCAGCACAAAGCCGGGCGAGAGATCGTCCTCGGTCATCAAGAGACCGGTGCGCAGACCCGGATCTATGCGGTCGCTCTTTGGTGCGTCGATGCGCGGTGGATGCGGTGGCCCATCAAGCGGTTGCGCCTGTGTGTTCAGGTAGAGGCCCTCGCCTAACCGCCCCTCGGTATACTTTGAGATGTTGGAGACCCGGGCGACATAGTGTTTGCCGCGCGTCTGCAGCCCCGCCACCCAGCGCCAGCCGAGCGTATTCGACGCCGGATCGCCGTCGAGCAGATGGCGCAGGAAGAAATCTGCCCCGAGTTCCCATGGCAGGCGCAGCGTGAAAATCCAGATCGAGGCAAACCACATCCTTGCGTGGTTGTGCATGTAGCCGGATTGAACAAGCTCGTTGGCCCAATGATCGAACGCGGCGATGCCAGTCTCGCCCCGACAGGCCGCTTCCCATTCCTGCCGCAAACCACTTTCGGTCTGCACGCGGTTCAGAGCCGCCGACACGCCTGTGCGGTAGTCCGTCCAGACCGAGGGGCGCATCTCGAGCCAACCCTTCCAATACGTGCGCCAGAACACTTCCTGGATAAACTTCCCGGCGGTCAACGGTGAATAGCGGCCAAGGATGGTTTCAAGGACCTCGGTTTCCGTGATCAGGCGATGGCGGATGTAGGGGGACAGTCCCGAGACGTGGGGATGGCCCGGCAGGTCATAGTTGCGCCCGGCGGCATAGTCGCGGCCTGCCTTGGGGGCAAAGGCGGCCAGACTTTCCAGCGCTGCGGTGCGGGTCGGGGGGAATGCGTCGATCATCGCCCGAGGGTAGGGCGGCGGCACCCGGCATCAACCAGGGCAGGGGGCGCTGCCCCCGCCGCCTGTCGGCGTCTCCCCCGGGATATTTACCGACCAAAGAAAGCCCGCTCTTTGGTCCCCAAATATCCCCGCCGGAGGCGTAAAATATGCGGCCTTCAGGCCGCGACCGCCTCGCAAAATCCGGCAAAGCAGTCGTAGAGCACCGGATCCCACCCGCTGGTGTATCCCTTGTGCTGGGCCACGGCGGCGTCGCCCAGGGCCTCGAACCCGGAATGGGTCAGGTCAACCCGTGTGCCCGCCTCGGTCTGGGTGAAGCGGACGTCCACCTGTGTCGCCTCGGCCTCGTCCCGGCCCACATACCAGCGCATCCCGAACCGTTCGCCCGGGGCCCAGTCTGTGACGGTGGCCCACGGGGCCTCGGATCCATCGGGCAGGGTTTCGATGACCTTGCCGCCCTCTGCCGGTTCGACCCGCACCTTGGCGGCATCGCCGCGTCCCTCGCCTGAAGACAGCGAATGCGTTTCCTTCGGCCACCAGCGGTCGATCCCGGACGTGAACAGCTCAAAGGCGCTTTGGCGGTCGAGCGGGACGGTTACGGATTTCTTAATCGGGTCAATCACAATCGGATCTCCTTTGGGTATTGGACAGGCGGCGGGCCTCGGCGGCGTAGGCGGCAAGGGCATCGTCCCACAGGGTATCAAGGTAATCGCGCAGGGCGCCCAGGCCCTCGGGCGCCAGGCGGTACAGCCGCCGCGTGCCCTGCGCCTCGGCCGCGACCAGCCCGGCATCGGTCAAGACGCGCAAATGCTGCGACACCGCCGGCCGGCTGATCGGAAAGCGCTGGGCCAGAACCCCCACGCTGTGCGGCGCATCCCGCAACGCCTCGACGATGGCGCGGCGCGTGGGATCGGCAAGCGCGATCAGGGTTGCTTCGTAAGACATGCCTTACGGTAAGTCAGGGCTTACATTTCTGTCAAGCCGTGTTTAGATTGCACGATGGGGTGGCCTTGCGGCCCCCCGGACCCGGAACTAAGACTAGCGTAACTCCCTTGGGATAAAGATCCCGCAAGCAGCAGGCAGCCTTTATGCAAGATCCCGTCGATACCTACATGAACCTCGTGCCCATGGTCGTCGAACAGACGAGCCGCGGCGAACGGGCCTATGATATTTTTTCGCGCCTTCTCAAAGAGCGCATCATCTTTGTGAACGGCCCCGTCCATGACGGGATGAGCCAGCTGATCGTGGCGCAGCTTTTGCACCTTGAGGCCGAGAATCCGTCGAAAGAGATTTCGATGTACATCAACTCGCCCGGGGGCGTGGTGACATCCGGTCTCTCGATCTACGACACAATGCAATACATCCGCCCGAAAGTGTCCACCTTGGTGGTGGGACAGGCCGCGTCGATGGGGTCGCTTCTGTTGGCCGCGGGCGAGGGCGGCATGCGGTTTTCACTGCCCAACAGCCGGATCATGGTGCATCAGCCGTCGGGCGGCTATCAGGGCCAGGCCTCGGACATCATGATCCACGCGCAAGAGACGCAGAAGCTGAAGACACGGCTCAACGAAATCTACGTCAAGCACTGCGGTAGGTCCCTGGAAGAAGTGGAAAAAGCGCTCGATCGCGACAACTTTATGTCGCCTGAAGAAGCCAAGGAGTGGGGCCTGATCGACGAGATCGTCGAAAGCCGCGCAAAAGGCGATGACACAGAGGCGTGACAAAGCCGCCCAAAATTCGACATTGTGCCTTGGTTGGCTCTCCCGTAGGCTTTCTGCGCAGGGGCGCCCCTGGGCGTTGGGCAGAAAGATAAACGTGAGGCCTTCGGGGTGTAGTAATGGCGAATTCTTCCGGTAACGACAGCAAGAACACGCTCTACTGCTCTTTCTGCGGAAAGAGCCAGCATGAGGTGCGCAAGCTGATCGCCGGACCCACGGTGTTCATCTGCGACGAATGCGTCGAACTGTGCATGGACATCATCCGGGAAGAGACGAAGTCATCGAGCCTGAAGTCTTCGGACGGCGTGCCGACGCCGAAGGAAATTTGCGAGGTTCTGGACGATTATGTCATCGGGCAGGCGCACGCCAAGCGCGTGCTGTCGGTTGCGGTCCACAACCATTACAAGCGCCTGAACCACGCGGCAAAGTCCGGCGATATCGAGCTTGCGAAATCGAACATCCTGCTGATCGGCCCCACGGGCTGCGGTAAGACGCTGCTGGCCCAGACCCTGGCGCGCATCCTAGATGTGCCCTTCACGATGGCCGATGCCACGACGCTGACGGAGGCGGGGTACGTGGGCGAGGATGTGGAGAACATCATCCTCAAGCTCTTGCAGGCCAGCGAATACAACGTGGAACGCGCCCAGCGCGGGATCGTTTATATCGACGAGGTCGACAAGATCACGCGCAAGTCTGACAACCCGTCCATCACCCGCGATGTGTCGGGCGAAGGCGTGCAGCAGGCGCTTCTGAAAATCATGGAAGGCACCGTGGCCTCCGTCCCGCCGCAGGGCGGGCGCAAGCATCCGCAGCAGGAATTCCTGCAGGTGGATACGACCAACATCCTGTTCATCTGCGGCGGCGCCTTCGCGGGACTTGAAAAGATCATCAGCCAGCGCGGCAAAGGCAGCGCGATGGGCTTTGGCGCCGATGTGCGCGAAAACGACGATCGCGGTGTGGGTGAGATGTTCACCGACCTTGAGCCGGAAGACCTGCTCAAATTCGGTCTGATCCCGGAATTCGTGGGTCGTCTTCCCGTGATCGCCACGTTGCAGGACCTCGACGAAGACGCTCTGGTCACGATCCTGACCGCGCCGAAGAATGCTTTGGTCAAGCAGTACCAGCGGCTGTTTGAGCTGGAAGATACCAAGCTGACCTTCACCGACGACGCCCTGTCTGCCATCGCCAAGCGCGCGATTGAGCGTAAGACCGGCGCGCGCGGCCTGCGCTCGATCATGGAAGACATCCTGCTCGACACGATGTTCGATCTGCCGGGTATGGATGCGATCGAAGAGGTGGTGGTCAATGAAGAGGCGGTGGCCTCGGAATCCGCGCCGCTGATGATTTACTCGGACGCAAAGAAAGAGCCGGCATCCGCAGGCTGATCGGGCGCTAAGCGCGTGTCTGCGCGGCCTGCCAGTTTGATGTGCGCGCGCTGAAGTGGCTTGCCGTTACGGCAGGCGTTGCCCTTCTTGCGCTGGTGCTGGGCGTGTTGGGTGTTCTTCAGTTTCAAAACGTGACCTACGCGCGGACGCTGTTTTCAAATCTGGTTGCGTATGATCGCGTTCTCTACTCCCGCCGCTGGCACCCCCTTCTTGGCGGGCCGTTCGGCTGCACCTACGCGGTCGTGTCCCTCGCAGAGACGGCGCCCACAGAGCCGGCGGAAGAGGCGGATAGCGGTGGCAGAAGGCAGTTTCGGTGGGGTGGCAATTGGCAGCCCACGCCTGCGTCGCCGCCGAACCCCGAGAGGCACAATGGGGTGGACTGCATCAACCGATTTGATGCGGCCACCGCCGAGCGCATCGCAGCTGCGATGCGAGAGCCGGGGTCATGGTACGTGCGCAGGGCGGGTGGGATACTCTTTCTATACTCGCCCCCCCAACGGATCGCGGTGCGCCTGCGTCATGGGGATTAGACTCCGTATGTGACGCTGGAGGTGTGGCCGGTCACACAGACGAGCGGAGCGTGGACTGCGGCCCATGCCGACGCCCACAACCGCCAAATCACGCGCGACCTTTAGTCGAGACAATGACACGCACCCCGATGCGAGGCGTCTTGGTTGGCGTGTCTCGGCGATCGGCAACCAAGCTCTGGCCGATGCTGTTCGATCGGACCCATTTGCCCGCTCCGCTCTCGCAGGAGCAACGCCGCAGAGGTTTGAAATCCGTGGCGCGTTGGACATGGCATTCAGCGCACTACTTCGACTGGCTCTGCGCAATCGTCTTCAACGCCAATCGCCGCGGCATCAACGGCACGATCCAGTTGAGCATAAAGCTCAGTCGCTTGTCGTTGATGGTCAACAACTCGCCCCCCATCATCGCGTCGTAGCCATGCTTGGCCACGTCCGCAGCGCTGGCGCCGCCGCCTTTGACCATGTTGGTGCCTTCGAGGTTCGCTGCTTTGGCAAATTCGGTCTCGACATAGCCGGGGGCGAGGACGGTGGAGGTGACGCCCTTGTCGCGCAGTTCCTGGTCAATTGCCTGGCTGAACGAGTTCACGAAGGCCTTGGTGGCAAAATAGATCGCCTGGTTGGGGCCGGGCGCGAAACCGGCGGTGGAGCCCACGTTCAGGATTTTGCCGCCGCCTGATGCGACCATGTCATTGGCGATGTGGTGGGTCAGGCGGACGAGCGCGCTGATGTTAAGGTCGATCATGGCCTGTTCGGCCGCGGCGTCCCGTTCGACGAAGATGCCATGTCCACCAAAACCTGCATTGTTGATCAGAACCTTGATGTCGACGCCCAGTGCCTTCACCGCCTCGTAGAGCTTGTCCGCCCCGCCCGGTGCGCCCAGATCAAGGTCGATCACATGGACGGTGACGCCGTGCTTTCCCTCAAGTTCGGCCTTTAGCGCCTCAAGCGGGTCGCGCCGACGCGCCGTAATCACAAGGTCGCCGCCCTTGGATGCGTGATAGCGCGCAAACTCATAGCCTATGCCAGAGGATGCGCCGGTGATCAGAGCGGTGTTTGCCATGGGAAGGGGGCCTTTCAAGCGAGGAAGTCAACGTTTGTTGACGTCCATTTAGGATCGACTGCCTGCCGAGTCAACACTTGTTGACATTGCGCCCATGCCGCATACCCTTGGCCCATGGCGACAGGCTTGAACACAAAAGAAAAACTGCTGGAAGAGGCGTGTAACCAATTCTGGAGCAAGGGGTATTCCAACGTCGCCTTGCGCGATATCGCGGGCGCTGCGGGTGTCGATGTGGCCTTGGTCGCGCGGTACTATGGCTCAAAGCGCGGGCTTTTCATGGCCACGCTGGACCGTGTGGACAGCATTGACCCAGCGCAGTTCGACACAGCTGATGCGCTGGTCGATGCCATCGTGCACCTGTTTGTCACGACACCGCGCGATAGCGGGGCGCCCTCGGCCCTTGGGCTGATCCTGTTGAATGCAAACGACCCCGAAGTCGGCCCCGACATCCGGCAGGCGTATCAGCGGAAATGGCAGGATGCGTTTGATCAGATTATCGGCGATCCGCATCGCGCGGGGCTGTTCAGCGCGGCCTTGCTGGGGATGAGCGTGGCCGAGAAAGCGTTGACCCTTCCCGGGATCGCGCCGCCCCAGAGCGCGGCGTTCGAAGCGCAGCTGCGCACCTTGCTGAACGCGGCGCTGACCCACCCGGTGGACACGCCGAAGGCGTAGTGTTGCATGCCGCCGGTGGGCGGCTTAAGCGACCCTATGCGCAAACTGATTTCCACCGGTTCCCCGTTTGAGGCGCAAATCGGCTACTCCCGTGCGGTCGTTTGCGACGGCTGGGCCTTTGTCGCCGGGACGACCGGCTACGACTATGCCACGATGACCATGCCGGAGGCGGTCGAGGACCAGTGCAGCAACGCGATGCAGACGATTGCGCGCGCCCTAGAGGAAGCCGGGGCCGCGATGTCCGACGTCGTGCGGGTCCGCTACATCCTGCCTGACGCCAGCGATTGGCCGGCCTGCTGGCCCGTCACGGCAGAGGTGTTTGGCACCGTGCGCCCGGCTGCGACGATGATCGTGGCAGGGCTGCAGGAGCCGGAGATGAAGATCGAAATTGAGGTTACCGCACGCGTGCCAGATTGACGCGGATCAAGGCGGATTTCCCGGCGTCGGTCGACGATCCCGTGTAACCCACGGAGGAATCAGATGACACACACACCCCACGAACTGGCCGCCGACTTTCCCGAACACGCCGAGCGGATCCACGATCTTAAACAGTCCGATGCGCATTTCTGTCGCCTGATGGACGAGTATCACGAGATCAATCGTCAGGTGCACCGCGCGGAGACCAATGTGGAGCCAATCGAACAACTGGCCGAGACCGAGCTGCGCAAGCGGCGGGCGGTTCTGAAGGATGAGCTGTACCGGCTGCTGACCGAGGCGGCCTAGGTGATGGACAGCGCCTTTTCGCGCTGGATCACATAGACGATTGCAGCAACGCCCCCCAGCGCGGACAGAAACATGATCCAGATGAGCGGCGCCGCGCCGCTGCCGGGCGTCAAGAGCGCACCGGCCAGCGCGGACAATGCGGCGCCGCCGGCGATCATGATCGCCCCGCCCAGCCCGCTTGCGGTCCCGGCCAGCCGCGGGCGCACCGACAAGAGCCCGGCATTTGCGTTGGGAAGAACAAGCCCGTTTCCAAGCCCGACAAAGACCATGAAGCCAAAGAACGTCAGCGGCGTCTTGAGCCCCGCGTAGTTCAGCAACAGCGACAAGGCGAGGCCCCCGGCGCATAAGGACGCCCCCCAGAGCATCATCTTGTTGATGCCAATACGCGCCGAATAGCGGCCGGAGATTCCGTTGCCGACCATGTAGCCCACCGCAGGCGCGCCGAAGAAGAAGCCGACCGTGGCCGGGTCAAGCTGAAAGACTTCCGAGCCGACGAAGGGTGCCCCGCCCAGATAGGCAAAGAATGCGCCGGAGGAAAACGCGGCGGCAAGCGCGTAGCCCCAGAACCGCCGGGCGGTGAGCAGTTCGGGATACTCGGCGACCTGCGCCGCGAAATTGGCCGAGGTGTTGGTCGCCGTCTCACCCAGATCGCGCCAAACGAGCCAGGTCAGGCACAATCCCAGCACCGCCATCATCCAAAAGTTTGCATGCCAGCCAAAGGTTTGGTCCAGTATCCCGCCAATGGCGGGGCTGATCATCGGCACAAGCGCCATGCCCATCGTGACATAGCCGATCATCGAGGCGGCCTGATCCTGTGGGACCATGTCGCGCACGATCGCCCGGCTGAGAACAAGGCCCGAGACGATGACCGCCTGCGACATGCGAAAGACCAGAAAAACCTCGATCGTCGGCGCAAGGACGCAGCCAAGCGAGGCGATGGTGAAGAGGACGCAGGCCCAAAGCAGGACCGGGCGGCGACCGTATCGATCCGAAACGGGGCCGATGATCAGCTGAAGCACCGCATTCATCCCGAGATAAAGCGCCACCGACAACTGCATCAGGCGATAGTCGGTCTCAAAATACGCGGTCATGCCCGGCAAAGAGGGCAGGAACACGTTCAGGCTCAGCGCACCAAGGCCGGCCATGAGGATCAGTGTTGCGATATGCGGGGGCGTGGTGCGGTCGAGAAACCGGACCTCGGGGTGCGTCGTCATTACAATGGATTTAGGCCCGCACATCGGCATTGTCTATGCTGGCAGTGCGCGATCCGGTTGTGCGAAAATAGGGGGGGCGGCGATTGCAGTGTTAGCGGTGACTCTTTGATCCGCTTTAAAAAATTGGCGAAAAGTGCTTTCTGCACCGCGGCATGTGCGATAGTCACGGTCGAAATCGTGCGCAGGCCGACCTTAAGGAGGGGACATGACGGAAATTCTCAAGGAACTCGAGGCGCGCCGCGCAGGTGCCCGCGCGGGTGGCGGAGAGCGGCGCGTGGCCGCGCAGCATGGCAAGGGCAAACTCACCGCGCGTGAGCGGTTAGAGGTGCTGCTCGATGAAGGGTCCTTTGAAGAGTACGACATGTTCGTCACCCACCGCACCACTGATTTCGGGATGGCCGAACAGCGCCATCCGGGCGATGGCGTTGTCACTGGGTGGGGCACGATCAATGGCCGCATGGTATACGTGTTCAGCCAGGATTTTACCGTTCTCGGCGGCTCGGTCAGCGAAACGCATGCCGCGAAGATTTGCAAAATCATGGATATGGCGATCCAGAATGGCGCCCCGGTGATCGGGCTCAACGATTCAGGTGGCGCGCGGATCCAAGAGGGTGTGGGCAGCCTTGCGGCCTATGGCGAGGTGTTCCAGCGCAATATCGAAGGATCGGGCGTCGTGCCCCAGATCAGCGTGATCATGGGGCCCTGCGCGGGCGGCGCGGTCTATTCCCCGGCGATGACGGATTTCATCTTCATGGTGAAGGACAGCTCCTACATGTTCGTCACCGGGCCGGACGTGGTGAAGACGGTCACCAACGAACAGGTGACAGCCGAAGAGCTGGGTGGTGCAACAACCCACACCCGCAAATCTTCTGTCGCGGACAAGGCGTTCGAGAACGACATTGAAGCATTGATGGAAGTGCGGCGTCTGGTGGATTTTCTGCCGCTGTCGAACCGCGAGAAGCCGCCGGTGCGCCCGTTCTACGATGATCCCGACCGCGTTGACGCAAGCCTTGACACGCTGGTGCCCGACAACCCGAACCTGCCCTATGACATGAAGGAACTGATCCTGAAGGTCGCCGATGAGGGCGATTTCTATGAGATCCAAGAGGATTACGCGGGCAACATCATCACCGGCTTTATCCGGATCGAAGGATCGACCGTGGGCGTGGTGGCCAACCAGCCGATGGTGCTGGCAGGCGTGCTCGACATCGACAGCGCGCGCAAGGCGGGCCGGTTCGTGCGGTTCTGCGATGCGTTCGAGATCCCGATCCTGACATTCGTGGACGTGCCCGGCTTCCTGCCCGGGACGGCGCAGGAATATGGCGGCGTGATCAAGCACGGGGCCAAGCTTCTCTTTGCCTACGGCGAAGCGACGGTGCCCAAGGTGACCGTGATTACGCGCAAGGCCTATGGCGGTGCCTATGTGGTGATGGCCTCCAAGCATCTGCGCGCAGACATCAACTATGCCTGGCCGACATCCGAGATCGCGGTGATGGGCGCCAAAGGGGCGACCGAGATTCTCTATCGCTCGGAACTGGGCGATGCAGACAAAATCGCGGCGCGGACGCAAGAGTACGAAGACAACTTCGCCAACCCGTTCAAAGCGGCCGAGCGTGGCTTTATCGATGAGGTGATCGTCCCACGCTCCACCCGGCGCCGCGTGGCGCGCGCCTTTGCAGCCCTGCGCCGCAAGGACAAGAAGATGCCCTGGAAGAAGCACGACAACATCCCGCTCTGACGATGGCCCCGCTTCGAAAATATCGGCGGAATGCTGCGGCTGTAGCATCCAAGCCACATTCCGCCGGTCTGAAAACCGCTGGATATCATTGCGGAAATCCTTACGGTACGATTCGGTGTGGGTCTTTCCAAGGGGCCTGCACCTCGGACGAGGGGCAGTGGGTGGTAACACGCCGCCGCGCTGCCCATTTTGTAACCAGGAGACACAGATGTCCAAGAGCATCAAAGCCATCCTTGCCGTCAGCCTGTTCACTGTCGTGGCAGCCTGCGCTCAGCAAGAAGAAGAAGTTATCATGGTCGAGCCTGAGCCCATCGTGGCTGAGCCCGTTACGACCAAGTTCTAACTTCGGGGCCGGACAGCGCGACGCGTCTGTCCGGCCGCTCTCTCCACCCCGGTCGGAGGTGTGGAGATGATAAAACATCGCGGCTTCCCTGGCCGTCTTCCCGGCACTGACTTTCAGTTCACTTTGCGCCGCGCCAACCCCAAGGGCGCAACCCGCCTGATCCGGCGTGAACGCCATGCCGATCGGCGTCCTGCGGATCGTCGCGCCGATGCCGCCTTCATGGCCGCCCTGTGGGATGCCTTCGGCGAAGAGCCGTTTGAGCGGGGAAACCTGGATGCGGGGCGCTTGTCCTGGCTCTTCGAGCGAGAGGTTCTGCCAGCAGAGGATCCGTTCGACCCCGAAAGCTATGATGCCGTTCTCAAAATCAACGCGTCCTTGGCCCGGGCGAGTTTTCCCGAATCCATGAGCGGCGCGTGATCGGCATGATTCCGCCTATGCAATGGACAATGCGGCAAAATTCGGCGCAGTGTGTCTTTTGCGCAAATTCACTGTTTCAAATCGAAACAACTGCAACGATGTTGGGTTCACGGCGAGCGGTTCCCAGCAAGGCTGCTTGTCCGACTAGTACAAACCGTTACCCTTCCCCTTCGCCGCGGGCCAACTTTCCCAGAGTTGGTCCGCGGTGTTCATTTGAGGCTGCCCCTCGGCGGGAAGACGCTAGAAAACTAGCCGATAGCGCAGTTGTTATTGAATATCGGGCGCGCCCGGGCGCAAAGTCTTTGCCCATAAACAGGCGAAATCGGGAACCCAAAAAATGCAGAAAATCATGGCGGTCTTTGGCGTCACGGCCGTTCTGGCACTTGCCGGATGCGGTGACACGGATATCGAACGCGGGCTCACAGGCGCGGCCGTTGGCGCCGGGGCAAGCCTTGTCGTCGATGGCGACATCCTTACCGGCGCAGTCATCGGTGGGGCGGCGGGCGTTCTGTGCGACGACCTTACCAACGCGTGCTAGCAGCCTAGAGCAGCCACGCCCCCAAGGCAGAGAATTTGAAGACGACCGGCGTGTTCTGCGCGCCGGTCGTTTTGCGTTTAACGACATGAGAGCGGGGCCCAACCCCGCAGGCGCGCAACGCGCCCAGTGAAGGAGACGAGGGACATGTTCAAAAAGATCCTGATTGCCAACCGGGGCGAGATCGCCTGTCGCGTGATCAAGACGGCGCGCAAGATGGGGATCGCCACGGTGGCGGTCTATTCGGATGCCGATGCCAACGCGCTGCACGTGCGGATGGCCGATGAGGCGATCCATATCGGCCCGCCCCCTGCGAACCAGTCCTACATCGTGATCGACAAGATCATGGAGGCGATCAAGGAAAGCGGCGCCGAGGCGGTGCATCCCGGTTACGGCTTTCTGTCCGAGAACCCCAAGTTCGCCGAGGCGCTGGAAAAGGCCGGCGTCGCCTTCATCGGCCCACCCAAAGGCGCGATCGAGGCGATGGGGGACAAGATTACGTCCAAGAAGATCGCGCAAGAGGCCGGGGTGTCGACGGTGCCCGGCTATATGGGGCTGATCGAGGATGCCGATCAGGCGATCAAGATATCGGGTGAGATCGGCTATCCCGTCATGATCAAGGCCAGCGCCGGCGGCGGCGGCAAGGGCATGCGCATCGCCTGGAACGAAGGCGAGGTGGCCGAAGGGTTCCAGTCGTCGAAGAACGAGGCGGCTTCGTCCTTTGGCGACGACCGGATCTTTATCGAAAAGTTCGTCACGCAGCCCCGGCATATCGAGATCCAGGTGCTCTGCGACAGCCACGGAAACGGCATCTACCTCAACGAACGCGAATGCTCGATCCAGCGCCGGAACCAGAAAGTGGTGGAAGAGGCACCGTCACCCTTCCTTGATGAGGCGACGCGTAAGGCGATGGGGGAACAGTCGCTCGCCCTTGCGCATGCGGTGGATTACGCCAGCGCCGGGACGGTGGAGTTCATCGTGGATGGCGACAAGAACTTCTACTTCCTCGAGATGAACACCCGGCTGCAGGTGGAACACCCCGTCACCGAACTGATCACCGGGGTCGATCTGGTCGAACAGATGATCCGGGTGGCGGCGGGCGAGAAGCTGTCGCTCAAGCAATCCGATGTAGGCATCAACGGCTGGGCCATCGAGAACCGGCTTTATGCCGAGGATCCCTATCGCAACTTCCTGCCCTCGATCGGGCGGCTTACCCGGTATCGCCCACCCGAAGAAGAGGCGAGCGAAACCGTGGCCGTGCGCAACGACACCGGCGTCTATGAAGGCGGCGAGATCAGCATGTATTACGACCCGATGATCGCCAAGCTCTGCACATGGGCACCCGACCGCGGCACGGCGATCGAGGCGATGCGCACGGCGCTCGACAGTTTTGAGGTGGAAGGGATCGGGCACAATCTGCCGTTTCTGTCGGCAGTAATGGACCACCCCAAATTCATCTCGGGCGACATGACGACGGCGTTTATCGCCGAGGAATATCCCGACGGTTTCGAGGGCGTGACCCTTGACGACACGGCGATGCGCCGGGTCGCCGCCGGTGTCGCCGCGATGTACCGTATGGCCGAGGTGCGCCGCAGCCGGGTGTCCGGGCGGATGGACAACCATACCCGGGTTGTTGGCCGGGACTGGGTGGTGACGGTCGCGGGCCAAAACTGGCCGGTGACCATCGATGCCGACAAGACCGGGTCTACGGTAACCTTCGAAGACGGAACCGCGCTCGCGGTGGGCAGCGACTGGACGCCGGGGGATTCGCTTGCGCGGATCGATGTGGACGGGACGTCTTTGGTTCTGAAAGTTTCAAAGATCCCGTCGGGCTACCGCGTCCGCACGCGCGGCGCCGATCTCGACGTGACCGTGCGCAGCCCGCGCATCGCCGAACTGGCCGCGCTGATGCCCGAAAAGGTGGCCCCCGATACGTCAAAGATGCTGCTTTGCCCCATGCCGGGCCTGATCGTGAAGGTCGACGTCGCCGTCGGCGACGAGGTACAGGAAGGCCAGGCGCTGTGTACGGTCGAGGCGATGAAGATGGAAAACATCCTGCGCGCCGAGAAGAAGGGCGTGGTATCCAAGATCAACGCTGCCGCTGGCGACAGCATGGGCGTCGATGACGTGATTATGGAGTTTGAGTGAACCCAGAGGCCCGCATAACGCCCGGCGGGCGCTACCCGTCCGAGAACAGCGCGTCCCGGATCTCTTGCTGGCGCAGGGGCATCTTGTCGATGGACCGGCTGAGTTCGCGCACTGACCAGGGCGAGGGCTTGCGCAGTTTTACGCCGCCGTCCTTGCCCAGAAGGGCCAGCATGAACCCGCGCGGGCGCAGCTGGCGGCGGATGTCGGACCGGGCGCTTGGGTCGGTATCGGTGATGATCACCACATCGCGCTCGGCCAGTTCGTCGAGCTGTGCGGTAAAAAGCTCCATCTGTTCGATGAACCGTGGGTCGGCCTCCGTGTCGGCGAACACCACAATGGGCCGGGCGATCCATTGGAAATCGTCTAACGAGATACCTTCGCTGTCGAACACCTGGGTGGGATCCTCCTGCCAGGTGTCCACAACCATGCGACCGGCCGCGCCTTCGGCGACGTCCGTGGCAAAGGCACCCGAGGCCGCTGTCAGAAGCGCCGCGAAAACAAGGGGGAAGCGTGATGTCATGTCGTCTCCTGCTTCGCCTGATATAGGGCGGGTGGTGCCAAAAACGAAGGATGAGGTGAACCTATGTCACGCAACCGTGCGTGACCAGACAAGGAGAACACCATGAGCGATTGGAAAGCGCTGGCCGCCAAAGAGTTGCGCGGCCGCCCGGTGGACGATCTGGAGTGGGAAACGCTGGAGGGGATCCGCGTCAAACCACTTTATACCGCCGAGGATGTCGCGGGGCTTGAGCATACTAACTCGGTTCCCGGCTTTGCGCCGTTCACGCGGGGGGTAAAGGCCACGATGTATGCCGGGCGCCCCTGGACCATCCGCCAATATGCGGGGTTCTCGACCGCCGAAGAGTCGAACGCCTTCTATCGCAAGGCGCTTGCCGCCGGGCAGCAGGGCGTCTCGGTCGCCTTCGATCTGGCCACCCACCGGGGCTATGACAGCGATCACCCCCGCGTTCTGGGCGATGTCGGCAAGGCCGGGGTGGCCATCGACAGCGTCGAGGATATGAAGATCCTCTTCGATGGCATTCCGTTGGAGAAAGTCAGCGTGTCGATGACGATGAACGGGGCGGTGATCCCGGTTCTGGCAAACTTCATCGTCACCGGGGAAGAGCAGGGGGTCGATCGCGCCGCCCTGTCGGGCACCATTCAGAATGACATTCTGAAGGAATTCATGGTGCGGAACACGTATATCTACCCGCCCGACCCATCGATGCGGATCATCTCGGACATCATCGCATACACCAGCGCCGAGATGCCCAAGTTCAACTCGATCTCGATCTCGGGCTATCACATGCAAGAGGCGGGGGCGAACCTGGTGCAAGAGCTTGCCTTCACACTGGCCGACGGGCGCGAATACGTGCGCGCAGCTTTGGCGCGCGGTATGGATGTGGATAAGTTCGCGCCGCGCCTGTCGTTCTTCTTTGCCATCGGCATGAACTTCTTCATGGAGGCGGCAAAGCTCCGGGCCGCGCGCCTCCTCTGGCACCGGATCATGAGTGAGTTTGAGCCAAAGGATCCCAAATCCTCGATGCTGCGGACCCATTGCCAGACATCGGGTGTGAGCCTGCAAGAGCAAGACCCTTACAACAACGTTGTGCGGACGGCCTATGAGGCCATGAGCGCCGTGTTGGGGGGCACGCAGTCGCTGCACACCAACGCGCTGGACGAGGCGATTGCCCTGCCCACCGAGTTCTCGGCTCGCATCGCCCGAAACACGCAGCTGGTGCTGCAAGAGGAGACGGGCGTCACAAACGTCGTCGATCCGCTGGCCGGGTCCTACTACGTCGAAAGCCTGACAGCGGAACTGGCCGACAAGGCTTGGGCGCTTATCGAAGAGGTCGAGGCGATGGGCGGTATGACCAAGGCCGTGGGCTCTGGCATGCCCAAGCTGCGGATCGAGGAAACCGCAGCGCGGCGGCAGGCGATGATCGACCGGGGGGACGAGGTGATCGTGGGCGTCAACAAGTACCGCAAGGACGCCGAAGACCCTATCGACATTCTCGATATCGACAACGAAGCCGTGCGCGATGCCCAAGTTGCGCGGATCGAGGCCACACGTGCAGGTCGCGACGCTGCGGCGTGTGAGGCTGCGTTGAGCGCCCTTGAGCAAAGCGCGCGGGACGGCACGGGGAACCTGCTTGCCGCCGCGGTCGAGGCGGCGCGGGCGCGGGCCACGGTGGGCGAGATTTCAATGGCGATGGAGCGGGCCTTTGGCCGCCACCGTGCGGAGGTAAAGACGTTGGCCGGAGTGTATGGCGCCGCCTATGAGGGCGACGAAGGGTTTGCAGCCATCCAAAAGGATGTGGAGCTTTTTGCCGAAGCCGAAGGGCGGCGGCCCCGGATGCTGGTGGTGAAAATGGGTCAGGACGGGCACGACCGGGGTGCCAAGGTCATCGCCACGGCATTTGCCGATATCGGGTTTGATGTCGATGTGGGGCCCTTGTTCCAGACGCCCGAGGAAGCGGCCCAGGACGCTGTGGATAACGACGTGCATGTCGTGGGGATATCTTCGCAGGCCGCTGGCCATAAGACGCTGGCACCCAAGCTGATCGAGGCGCTCAAGGCGCAAGGGGCGGGGGACATCCTGGTGATCTGTGGCGGGGTCATCCCGCAGCAGGACTATGACTTCTTGAAGGCCGCTGGGGTTTCGGCAATCTTCGGGCCGGGGACGAACATCCCCGACGCCGCGCGCGAAATCCTGGGCCTGATCGGACAGGCACGGGCGGCCTGAAGCCTGGAGAGACACGCATGAAAATCGGGATTGTCGGGGCCGGGGGCATCGGCGGATATCTTGCGGCCAAGTTGATTGCCGCCGGAACGGATGTGGCGATTCTCGCTCGCGGTGCACAATTGGCCGCGATCAAAGAGGGTGGGCTGCGTCTGATTGATCCCGATGGCGACATAACGGTTGCGCCCGCGATTTCGGACGACGCCCGCATTCTGGCCGGATCGGACGTGATCGTGATTGCCGTCAAAGCGCATCAACTGCGCGGCGCAATTGATCAGATCCGTGACGTGGTCGGCCCGACGACGCGGATTTTACCCTTCCAGAACGGGGTCGATGCGCCAGATATTCTGGCCCAGGCCTTTGGGCCAGAGCGTGCTCTGATCGGGACGGCGCGCATCTTTGCCAACATCACCGCGCCCGGGGTGATCACCCGCTATGGCGAGCCAAAGGGATTTGTGTTCGGCACGCTTGAGGGGCGGCAGTCCGAGGTCGCCGATATCATCGCCACCTTCCGCAACGCCGGAATTGATGCGCCAGATCATGCCGATGTGCGCGTCGCGCTGTGGGTGAAATTCATTATTTTCAACGCGATGAGCAGTTTGACTGCGTCGACCGGGCTGCGCTTTGGTCAGTTGCGCAAGCAGCCCGAAGTGGTTGCCCTGGCGCGTCGGCTGATGCGCGAAACTTTGGAAGTCGGTCGCGCCAGCGGGGCGCCCTTGGCAGAAGATGCGGCGGACGAACCCTTGCGTTTGTTTCTTGAAGTCGTGCCGGACGAGGGACGTACCTCCACCGCGCAGGACGTGGAAGAGGGGCGCGCGCTTGAGATCGACTACACCTGTGGGACGGTGGCCCGGCGCGGGCGCGAGCTTGGTATCGATGTCACCGCGAGCGAGACGATTTACGCTTTGCTCAGCCCCCGGCGCGAAGGTGCGCCGGTCTAAGCGCCGCACCCAATTTCCTTGCAATCGAATGCAAGCGGCGTAGGCTTGAACGCCGATACGGGGGTAACGGTATGGCGATTGCGGATTTCCGCACCAGGATGCTGGCGGGTGACTTCCTCGCGGGCACGTTCCTGAAGACACCTGCCTATGAATTGATCGAGGTGCTGGCGCAATCGGGGCTCGATTTTTTGTGCCTTGATGCGGAACATTCGGCCTTTGACCGGGCGCGGATGGATGCGTGCCTTGCGGTGGCACGGGCGCTCGACTTCCCTGTTTTGGTGCGCGTCGGGTCGGCCAGCGCCGAAAACATCCTGCAGGCGCTGGACAGCGGGGCGGTCGGTGTCGTCTGTCCGCATATCGACACGGCGGAGAAGGCGGTTGAGATTGCGCGGTGGTCTCGGTTCGGCCATGGCGGTCGGGGCTATGCGGGATCGTCGCGCTGGGCGGGCTTTGCTACGCGGAAGATGCCGGATCTGTTGGCGCAATCGCAGGCCGAGACGGTGGTGATCGCCCAGATCGAAGAACCCGAAGGCGTGGCGGCGGCGCAGGCCATTTCAGCGACGGATGGGGTCGATGGGCTGTTTCTTGGCCCGGCGGATCTGTCGGTGGGTTATGGCAAGACAGACCAAAGCTCACCCGAATTGATGGCCGCCTTCGAAAGCGTGGGCGCCGCGGCCCAGGCGGCGGGCAAGGCCTATATGACCTTTGTCCCGAATGCGACGGCGGCGGCAGAGCTTACCCAATACGGGCTGACGATGTTCTTCATCGCGTCCGAGCATACCTGGATGCGCAATGGCGCCAGTGCAGATGCCGCTGGCATTCACGGGTTGGGCACATGACCCAGATCGTGGTGCTGCACGGGGCCTATCTGAATGGCCGGGCGATGGCGCCGCTTGTGCGGTGTTTGCAGGAGGCGATGCCTACGGCCCGGGTCAGCGCGCCGGATCTGTTAGGGCATGGGCTTGAAAGCGCTGCCGCAGACGTCACGCTGCCCGCACAGGCGGCGCGGTTGAACACATCGTGCGGGCAGGACGCGCCCCTCCTTGTGGGGTTCGGGTTTGGCGCGCGCGTGGCCCTGCAATGCCTGCGTGACTGGCCGACGGCGCCCGGCGGCATTGTGCTGATCGGCGCAGGTATGGGCCCGGCCTGGGGCCCCTCAACCGTTGCGGGGCTTGCGGCGCAGGGGATTGTCCCGTCGCCCACACCGGGATTTCTGGAGCCGCTGATCGCGGGGTGGTTCGCATCGCCCTCATCCGGCAACGTCCGGGGGCTGGCCCGGATCGCGGCGCAGATGACGCGCGGCGCGTTTTGCCGGGTTCTGGACGCCACGCGCACGCCCGCAGGCCGGATCGCCCCCTCACGGCGGGTGCCTACGTTGATCCTGCACGGCAGCCTGGATTGCAACCGCCGCCCGAGTGAGGCACAAGCGCTGGCCGAGACGCTGGATGGAGAGATTGAGGTGTTCCTGGAAGGCGGCCATGCCCTGCCGTTTGAGATGCCGGGCGCCGTGGCAGGACGGATTGCGGCTTGGCAGGCCCGCGCGCCCGAGGCGCTGGCGGCAGAGTAGGGTCAGCCGCCGCGAAACAGGTCCATTGCCAGACCCAGGAACCGGTCGCGTACTTCTGGCCGTTCCATCAGCAGTTCGTGTTCCGCCCCGGCGAAACTGGTCAGCGCGGCGCTGGGCCAGTCGGCGGCCATATCTTCGATCACCGTGTTGTCGACGATCTTTTCCAGCGCGGCCATGCCGATGACCACCGGCAGACCCGAATGCGGCCCCGCACGCAATCTGCGCGTTTCCCGCTGCGCCTCGGCCAGCCACCGCAGGCTTGGCCCGCCCAGGCGCAGGCCGGGCTGTTCCTTGACCTGCCGCACCATGTAATCCCATTGATCGCGGTCGGTGGTCAGGCTGTTGTCATCAAACGGGCTCTTGATCAGGTAGCAGCCGCCATCGGTCGTGGGCGTATAGCGGTGGCCGAGGCCAAAAAGGCTCGCCAATCGCGGCACAACCCGCGCGGCGGCGCGCAGGGCGGGCGCGAACTGAATGCCCCAGAGCGGCGCACTGAACACGGCGGTCTCAAAGGGATTGGGCCCGTGCAGCGTGCGCAGCCCGATGCACCCGCCCATTGAGTGGCCGATCATGTGCCACGGGCGCGGCAGGCCCTGTGCCTCAGCCAGCGCAAAGGCGGCCTGCGCATCCTGTTGATAGTCGCGAAACCGGCGCACATGGCCGATATTGGTGTCTTCCAGTAACCGGTCCGACAGGCCTTGCCCGCGCCAGTCGACCGCCAGCACCGCCCAGCCCGCAGCGGTCAGGTCCTTGGCCAGACGGCCGTATTTTTCGACGTATTCGGACCGGCCGGGAAAGATGAAAACGGTGCCCGCGGCCCCGCCCGGCCAGATCCCGATGCGCACATTCGTGCCATCCTCGGTCCGCGTCCAATAGGCTGCGCCGCCCTCGGGCCCTTCAGCCAGCTTGGCAAAAAAGGGCGCGTTTTTCATCCGTTAGCCCAGAACGCCGCCAAGCTTCATGGCCATGCCCATGTCGCCGGACACCTGCAACCGGCCCGACATGAATGCCGCTGTGGGGTTCAGGTCACCGTCAAGGATCGCCCGGAATGTGTCGGTGTCGGCGGTCAGCGTGACATCAGCCTCTTCATCGCCTGCGCGCACGCCATCGCCGTCCAGCATGATCGCGCCTTCATCCTCGATCACGAACTTGGCCGACCCATCGAAGCTGCCGCTTAGCTTGGCCGTGAGCGCCTCTACCGCGTGGCCGATCACATCACTCATTTTTGTCTCCAAAACTTGGGCCGGGGGGTGATCTTCCGGCGATTTAGGCTAGTATCGAGGGTGTTATGACGTTGATGCGACAAAGACTCAAACCCGTCGTCGCGGCAGTCGCCGTGTTTCTTGCAGCGTTGGCACCTGCTGCTGCGCAAGAGGTCGATCTGACCGATTTGTTCACCGCTTTGAAAGAGGCTGATCCCGCCGGCGCGCGCGCAATCGAAGAGCGGATCTTGCGGGAATGGTCGCAGACAGGCTCGCCCTCGCTCGACCTGTTGATGCAGCGCGGCCGCGAGGCTTTGGAAGAGCAAGAGCTTCAAAGCGCTATTGAGCATTTGACGGCGCTGATCGATCATGCGCCCGAGCTTGCGCATCCTTATAGCCTGCGTGCGAACGCCTATTTTTTGGCGGATATGTACGGGCCGGCGCTGGACGACTTGCAAAGCGCGATCCAGCGCGACCCGATGCATTTTGAGGCTCTGACCGGATTGGCCGCGATGATGGAAGAGCTGGGCTACCTTGAGGACGCGCTCATGATCAGCCGCGCGATCGAAGCGATCCACCCGTTGCGGGAGGGTCTGCAAGAGACGATCGATCGGTTGGAAGCGCAGGTCGAAGGGACCGCGCTCTAAAAGCTCATCTGGATGCTGGCCAGTTGCTCGGTCGGGCGCGGCATGGGCCGCAGCGGCAAGGGGCGCGGCTCGGGGCGCATCTGCGCGGACGGGCGCGGCATTGGCGCCTCTGCTGCGGATTGCGGCAGGGCTTTGCCCGCCTGCGATGCAAGACCGACCGACCCAACAGTCATGACACCAAACCCGATACCGGCGAGGGCGGCCACAAAAACGAAACGCTTACCAAACATGTCTTACACCTTACTCTCGACACTCTTGAACGCGGCGGCCACCCAACGGCGCGATTGCCCAACTATCGTAGACGACTTCGCCGGTTTTTCGTCGAATGTGCTTTGATTTCTGGGAATTCTCGCGGAATTGTCCCGGATCTCGGCCCAGTCACCCTTGTGAGCGGGGGATCTATTCGATTTAACCCGATAAATTGCGGCAGACAGAGCCACATTTGATGACCATCAACGCCGGCCGGACCCTAGCGGTTCTGGGCCCGACGAACACAGGCAAGACCCACTACGCGATCGAGCGCATGCTGGCGCACCGAACCGGTGTGATCGGCCTGCCTTTGCGCCTTTTGGCGCGCGAGGTCTATGACCGCATCGTTGCGCTGCGCGGGCCATCTGTCGTTGCCCTTGTCACCGGGGAAGAGCGTATTGTGCCCCCAAGAACGACATATTGGGTCTGCACGGTCGAAGCGATGCCCGAAGGGCTGGGCTGTGATTTCCTGGCTGTGGACGAGATCCAGCTCTGCGCAGATCCCGAGCGCGGCCATGTCTTCACCGACCGGCTGCTGCACGCGCGGGGCCTGCACGAAACGATGTTTCTGGGCGCCGACACCATGCGCAAGGCAATCGCGGCCCAGGTGCCGGGGGCCGAGTTTCTGCGGCGCGAGCGGTTTTCGGATCTGGCCTATACCGGCGCCAAGAAGATCAGCCGGATGCCGCCGCGATCTGCCATTGTCGGCTTCTCGGTCGAGAACGTCTATGCGATCGCGGAATTGCTGCGGCGGCAAAAGGGTGGGGCGGCTGTGGTCATGGGCGCGCTCAGCCCCCGCACGCGCAACGCCCAGGTCGAAATGTATCAGAACGGCGATGTCGATTACATGGTCGCGACCGATGCCATTGGGATGGGGCTGAACCTCGATATCGACCACGTGGCGTTTTCATCGTTGGTGAAGTTCGACGGTCGCCGGATGCGCCCGCTGCAACCCAACGAATTGGCGCAGATCGCGGGCCGTGCGGGGCGTTACACCAAGTCGGGAACCTTCGGGGTGACCGGAGAGGCCCCTGCGCTTGAGGACGGCGTGGCCACCGCGATCATGGAGCATCGGTTTGCGCCTGTGAACAAGCTTCAGTGGCGGAACTCTGAGCTGAGTTACGGCTCGGTCGATCTGTTGATCCGGTCACTTGAGAAACAGACGCAGGATGACTGGTTGTCGCGCGGGCGCGAGGCGGATGACCTGATGGCGCTCAAATCACTGGCCGGGCTGGCCGAGGTGATGGCCCGCGCCTCAAGCCCGCCGTCGGTCAAGCTCTTGTGGGACGTGTGTCGCATCCCGGATTTTCGCGGGATCAGCCATGCAGAGCATGCGGGTATGCTTGAGACGATCTTTGGGTTTTTGCACGAACGCGGTCGGGTGCCCGACGATTGGCTGGCCCGCCAAATCAAGCGGCTCGACCGCGACGATGGTGACATCGACACCCTGTCCAAGCGCCTCGCGTATATCCGCACCTGGACCTATGTCGCGCAACGCAAGGGGTGGACCGACGACGAAAGCCATTGGCGCGACGCCACGCGCGCTGTAGAAGACCGCCTGTCAGATGCGCTGCATGGCGCGCTGACCCAAAGATTTGTCGACCGGCGGACAAGCGTGCTTCTTCGCCGGTTGAAACAGAAGGAGAGCCTGGTGGCCGAGGTGAACGACAAGGGCGAGGTCAGCGTCGAGGGCCAATATGTGGGCCGTCTTGACGGTTTCCGGTTCAGCCAGGATGCCAGCGCCTCGCCGGACGAGGCGAAGACGCTGCGCCAGGCAAGCCTTGCCGCGCTGACACCCCAGTTCCACCTGCGCGCCGACCGGTTCTACAACGCGCCCGATACCGAAATCGACTTTACCGAACAGGGCGGGCTGATGTGGGGCGAGCATGCGGTGGGCAAGCTTGTCTCGGGGCCCGAGGCGCTGAAACCCCAGGTCGAGGCCTTCGTCGACGACGAGGCGGGCCCGGACGTGGCGCAAAAGGTGCAGCGGCGCTTGCAGCATTTCATCGATCGCAAGGTTGCGACGCTTTTTGAACCGCTGATTGCGATGTCGCGCGATGAAGAGATGACGGGGCTCGCGCGCGGCTTTGCCTTCCGGCTGGTTGAGGCATTGGGCGTGATCCCTCGCGCCGCGGTCGCAGGCGAAGTCAAAGACCTTGATCAGGATGCGCGCGGCGCCCTGCGCAAGCACGGGGTGCGGTTCGGGCAGTTCACGATCTTTAAGCCTGCGCTTCTGAAACCCGCACCGACGCGGCTGCGTCTGGTGCTCTGGTCGCTGACGAAGGGACTGGCGGAGTTCCCCGAAAGCCCGCCACCCGGTCTGGTGACGGTGCCAACGGCGGCGGACGCGCCCGAGGGCTATCACGAGATGGCGGGCTATCGCGCAGCCGGCGAGCGGGCGATCCGCATCGACATGCTGGAGCGTCTGGCCGATATGCTGCGCGCCGAAGACAGCCGGGGCGGGTTCGAGGCCAAGGCGGACATGCTGTCGATCACCGGGATGACGCTGGAACAGTTCGCGGCATTGATGGAGGGGCTGGGCTACAAGGCCAAGAAGGGCGAGCGGGCGAAGGTGAAGCCGGTTGCGGAGGCTCCGGCGGAGGAGGCCCCTGCGGAAGCGCCGGCCGAGGCCGCACCTGCCGATGAGACGGCCCCTGCCACCACCACGTCGGAAGAGACGCCTGCAGAGGAACCTGCTTCTGAGGCGGCGGAGGACGCCCCGGCTGAGCCTGTTGCCGCAGATGCGCCCACCGTGGAGACCCCGGCAGACGCGCCGACCGAGGGCGGCCCAGCGGAACCCGAGGTCGAGGTGTTTTACACTTTCACCTGGGGCGGCAACCGCCAGCGCCGCGACCACCGCCCGGGCGGTCAGGGCAAACCGAAAGGCAAGCCGCGTGGCAAGCCCAAGGGCAAGCGACCTGCCCAGGACAAGGGGGCCAAATCCTTCTCGGCCCGTCCGCCGAAGAAGGACAAGATCGATCCAGACAATCCGTTCGCTGCGGCTCTGATGGGGCTGGCGAAGAAGGATTGATCGCTGGAGCCGCGCCCGACACTCCGCCTAGACAAATGGCTGTGGCAAACACGGTTCTACAAGACCCGTACACTCGCCGCCGAGATGGTGAGCCGGGGCAAGGTGCGGGTGAATGCAACCCTCACGAAGAAGCCCGCGACGCCGGTCGGGCCGGGCGACACCCTAACCTTGGTACAAGGCCGCGCGGTACGTGTTGTGCGCATCACGGGCCTTCCGGAAAGGCGCGGACCCGCGAGCGAAGCGGCGCAGTGCTTTGAGAATGTCAACTCAGATTGACACATTTCGTCACGGGATCGTAATATCGCGGGGTCAGTAGCTTGCGGCTGGGCTGTCGCTGCACTAGCAAAATCCGAACGCACTGGACCCTCGGGGAATCGCGCATGACGTACATCGTCACCGACAACTGTATCGCCTGCAAATACACCGACTGTGTCGAGGTATGTCCGGTCGATTGCTTTTATGAAGGCGAGAACATGCTGGTGATCCATCCCGACGAATGCATCGATTGCGGGGTGTGCGAGCCTGAGTGCCCCGCTGACGCAATCCGTCCGGACACCGAGCCTGACATGGAAAAGTGGGTCGAGTTCAATCGCAAGTATTCCGAAGCCTGGCCCGTGATCATCACCAAGAAGGATCCGCTGCCCGAGGCCGATGATCGCGACGGTGAACCCGGCAAGCTTGAGAAGTACTTTTCCGAAGAAGCGGGTGAGGGCGGATAGCCATGATTCGCCTGCGCGCGCGCGGCGCACGCGTCCCCCAGCTCCGCTGCACTGCGGAAACGCCTGTTTTTCAAGAGATCTCCACGCGTTAGCGCGGCCGCACTAGAAATTGCGGCTTTTTTTTGCTATGTTTTTGTAACAGCGGCCATCGCATCGGGATGCGCGTGCGGCAAGTACAGCGCGCCATGTCGCCAGCAAACGGCACACAACACAGCACGACGGGGAGATATCACTGTGTCCCTGCCGTGTTTTTGTCGCCGATAGGCCAGGTAACACTGAGGAAGACCGGTCCATATGAGCAAAACAAAAACGCCTGAATTCAGCCCGAACGACTACGTCGTCTACCCCGCGCATGGGGTCGGACAGATCGTATCGATTGAGACGCAGGAAGTGGCAGGCATCGAGCTTGAGCTGTTCGTTATCTCGTTCGAAAAGGACAAGATGACCCTTCGGGTGCCCACCCATAAGGCCACCGACGTTGGCATGCGGTCACTGTCGTCGCCCGATGTGGTGTCGAAGGCGATGACAACACTGAAGGGCAAGGCCCGGGTGAAGCGGGCCATGTGGTCGCGCCGGGCGCAGGAATACGAGCAAAAGATCAATTCCGGCGACCTCATCGCCATTGCCGAGGTGGTGCGCGACCTGTACCGCACCGACGACCAGCGCGAGCAAAGCTATTCCGAGCGCCAGCTTTACGAAGCCGCGATGGAGCGTTTGACGCGTGAGGTTGCCGCGGTGTCGGGGGCGGATGAACATGACGCCCAGCGTCAGGTCGACGATGTGCTGACCAGCCGCGCGGCTTAACCGACAAAATCCTTCTGCCAAAAGGCCCGCGCATGTCCTGCGCGGGCCTTTTCAGTTCATCCGCGGCGTGGAGGCGTCGAGTTCGTCGTCAAGCTGCGTCACAAGCTCGGTCTCTAGTTCCTTGTCGAGCTCTTTGGCCCGCGCAACGTAGGCCGGGTTTTCCGACACCGGCAGATCCGGCTCCCACAGCTGGGCGAGATCAAGCAGGGCTTCACGATCCTTCTTGTAGAAGAACTGGGTCATGCTGGCGGCCTCAAACTCAGTCATGCCCATGTTTTCCAGAACATAGCGACCGGCGCGCAGGCTTGAATCGAACATTTCCCGGACGATGTCATTGGCGCCCGCGCGATAAAGCTCGTAGGTGTGCACGCGGTCGTGGGCCCGCGCGACAATGTGCAGATCGGGCCGCTCGCGCCGGGCGTAGTGCACCAAGGCCACCGCCGCCTTCTTGTCATCAAGCGACACGACCAGAACCCGCGCGGTCTTCAGGCCTGCCGCGTGCAACAGTTCGGGCCGGGTCGGATCGCCGAAGAACCCCTTAAACCCGAAGCGCCGCATCAGCTGGATCGTCGCCAGATCGTTGTCCAGCACTGTCGTCTTGTAGCCCGACATCTGCACCAGACGGTTGACCACCTGACCAAACCGCCCGATCCCCGCGATGATTATCGGCTGCTGTTCATCGATCTCATCGGGTTCGTGTTCGTCATGGCTTTCCGCCATTTGCGACGAGAGCCGTTCATAGGCGATGAAGAAGAGTGGGGTCAGCAGCATCGACAGGCTGATCATCAAAAGCGCGGTCTGGCCCAGGCCGGGGCTCAGCACGTTTTGCTGCAGCGAGAATGAGACAAGGACAAAGCCGAATTCACCCGCCTGGGCGAGCCCAAGCGTAAAGAGCCATCGGTCGCGGCCCTGCAGCCCGAACATCAGCGACAGGACGTAAAGAACCGCGCCTTTCGCGAACATGATCGCGAGCGTCAGGCCGAGGATCGTGACCGGGGCGTCAAAGAAGATGGCAAAGTTGATCCCCGCGCCAACGGTGATGAAGAACAGGCCCAAGAGCAGGCCCTTGAACGGCTGCAAGTCGCTTTCCAGCTGATGGCGGAACTCTGAGTTGGCGAGCACCACACCCGCAAGGAAGGTGCCGAGTGCCGGGGAAAGACCGACAAGGATCATCAAAAAGGCGATGCCGACCACGATGAGCAGTGCAAAGGCCGTGTACATCTCGTTCAACCGCGCGGCGTGGATGTAGCGAAAGAGCGGGCGGGTTGCGAAGACACCGAAGAACACAACAAGCGCCACGGCCAGGATTGTGACGGTGGTCACACCCCAGGCCGGCAACCCCTCGACCAGCGACAGTGTTGCATGGCCATGATCATGCGATTCTGTCCCGCGCGAGATGGACCCATCGGGATTGATCGAGGCGGGCAAGGACACCGCAAACAGTGGCAAGAGCGCCAGCATCGGGATCACCGCGATGTCCTGGGTCAACAGCACGGAAAAGGTCGACCGCCCGCCCGAGGTCTGCATCAGCCCCTTTTCGCTGAGCGTCTGCACCACAATCGCCGTGGACGAGAGCGCGAAGATCATCCCAAGCGCCACCGCCGTTTGCCAGGGCAGTTGCAACGCCATCGCCCCCGCCGTCACCACGGCCATCGTCAGCCCGACCTGCAGCCCGCCCAGCCCAAGCAGGCGATGGCGCATATCCCACAATGCGCGTGGCTCAAGCTCGAGCCCGATGAGGAACAGCATCATCACCACGCCAAATTCGGCAAAGTGCTGAAGATCCACCGTTTCGCTGCCCACAAGGCCAAGGACAGGCCCGATGGCGATGCCCGCCAGCAGGTAACCCAGGACCGAGCCCAGCCCAAGGCGCGCGGCGATCGGCACCGCGATGACCGCTGCGGCAAGGTAGATCGAGGCTTGGTAGAGGAATCCTTCCATTCGGTCCCTTCAGGTGGGCAGCGGTGCGTCGGCCTTGAGTTGATCCATAACAATTTGGCTTTGAACGCGCGCCACTGCCGGGTGCGGCAAAAGTGTTTCGTGAATGAGTGTGTTCAACGCAGCAAGGTTTTCGCAATAGACCCGCAGCAAGTAGTCGGCCTCGCCGGTCAGGGTCCAGGCACTGGTGATTTCCGGCCGAGTCGACAGGATGCGGGTGAACGTCTTCACCTTATCCGGGGCATGGGTGGCCATCTGCACCTGAACAAAGGCCTGCACGGCGAGGCCCAGTTTGGGGGCCGACAGGCGCGCGCGATAGCCTTCGATGATCCCCGATGCTTCCAGCCGCTGGCGACGCCGCCCGGCCTGGCTGGGCGACAGATGCAGGATTTCCCCCAGCTGGTGGGCAGTCAGTTGGGCGTCGCGCTGTAGCGCGGTGAGCATGCGAAGATCGGTTGGGTCAAGCATGTTGCGTGTTTCGTGCGTATATTCAGACTATACCGTCAAACTTACGCATTGATATGCCCTACATCTCCTAATTTTGCGCAAAAACAGCGCATTCCCGCGCATATGATGCAAATCAAACGCGCAAACAGGAGAATTCCCATGGGTCCGTTCCCCCACAACGCCCCAAAGGCCACCATTTCTGCCGACAACCCCGCCGGGACGGATGGCTTTGAATTCGTCGAATTCGCTCATCCCGAACCGCAAAAGCTGCGCGATCTCTTTGCGCAAATGGGTTACGTCCACACCGCGTCGCACAAGACCAAGGCGATTGAGCTGTGGCAGCAGGGCGATATTACCTACGTGCTGAACGACGAGCCAGGCAGCCACGCGCGGGACTTTGTCGACGAACACGGGCCCTGCGCACCGTCGATGGCGTGGCGCGTCGTGGATGCGCAACACGCGTTTGCCCATGCTCTGGCCCAGGGGGCCGAACCCTATACGGGTGAGGGCAAGACGATGGACGTTCCCGCGATTGTCGGGATCGGTGGCAGCCTGATCTACTTCGTCGACAAGTATTACGAAGAGAACCCGTACAACGATGAGTTCAATTGGGTCTCCAAAGCGCACCCGGACGGCGTGGGGTTCCACTACCTCGATCACCTGACCCACAACGTCCACAAAGGAAATATGGACGTCTGGTTCCGGTTTTATGGTGACCTCTTCAACTTCAAGGAAATCCGCTTCTTCGACATCGAGGGCAAGTTCACCGGGCTCTACAGCCGTGCGCTGACCTCGCCCTGTGGCCGCATCCGGATCCCGATCAACGAGGACCGGGGCGAAACCGGCCAGATTGTCGAATACCTCAAGCGCTACAATGGCGAAGGGATCCAGCACATCGCCGTGGGCGCGCGCGACATCTATGCGGCGACCGACGCAATCCACGACAATGGCATTCGTTTTATGCCGAAGCCGCCGATGAGCTATTACGAGCTGTCAAAGACCCGCGTGGTCGATCACGAGGAACCGCTCGATCTGATGGCCAAGCACGGCATCCTGATCGACGGCGAGGGGGTCGTCGACGGGGGCGAGACGCGGATCCTGCTGCAGATCTTCTCGAAAACCGTGATCGGCCCGATCTTTTTTGAGTTCATCCAGCGCAAAGGGGATGATGGGTTCGGCGAGGGCAACTTCAAAGCGCTGTTCGAATCCATCGAAGCGGACCAGATTGCGCGGGGTGTGTTGAAGGAGACAGCGGCCGGATAAGGCGCGCCCTAGCTCTGCGGCACCGTCAGCGTCACGTTCCGCCCGCCTTTGATCAGGCGTAGCTCACTGTCGCCAATGGATGCGACCTGTCCGCCATCGACGCTGTCGCCGACGCGCACCTTGACGTAGCGGCCCGATGACAGGCGGATCAGCGCGCGACGGTCGGTTTCCGATCCGTAGACGCCGATCAGGTTCAAACGCCGCAAGTTCAGCGCGCCGTCTATCGTCGCCTGCCGGGCGACCGAGGCGGTCGTGGGAATCGAGGGCTCGCTTGGGGCCGCAGCCACCGCTGCTGCGGTCGCCGCCGCAGCCGCCTGTGCCGAGGCTGCGGCTTGCTGGGCCTGCGCGGCGCGGTTGCGGATCTCGGCCACGCGGGCGTCAAAGCCTTGTGGGCGGCTTGTGGGCACGCGCGATTGGGCAATGGCCTGTGCGCTTGGCGCGGTTGTGGCAACAGCGGCGAGTGCTGCGGCCTGCGCCGATGCGGGCCGCTCTTCGGGCCGCAGGCCAGACAGCTCTTCCGTGGTGCGCCCGCCCAGCCGGGCCCGTTCCGCGTTTTCAATCAGGTCGCCGGGCCGGACACGCGGCCGGGGCGCCGCCAGGGCTTCGGCGATGGCGTCGGACGTATCGGGAACTGCGTTTACAGGGCGTGTTGGGGGCGACAGATCCGGTGCCCCTTCCGTCACGATGACACCCTGTGGGGACACCGCGCCTTCGGGTGTTGCGCGCACAAATCCCCGATCATCGAGGTCAAAGATCTGGCCGGGCCCCGGCAACAGGCCCGGACGCGACAGCAGGATCGGGTCGGGCGCCGCTTCGGGCAGGGCAAAGGCATCGCCAATGCCCACCTGGGGATCGATTGAGGCCGTGTAGATGTCGTCCGTGACCGCCCCGGCAGGGGACGCGCCGGGCGGCGGCGGTGTTTGCCAAACGGTTGCCGCGTCGATTGCCACGAATTCGATCGGTGGCGGCAGCTCGGCATCGGGCCCAAACGCCGTGGCGTCCGGGGCAAAGAGCGAGGCTTCGCGTCGGGGCGCTGGCGCAACCGGCCCAAGCGCTGGGGCAGAGGCCAGCGGTGGCGGGGCACCGCGCAGAGCCCCCGCTGCGGGCAAGGCCTCGGCCAGGGCGCGTTCTTCGGTGGATTGCGCCGGTGTGCCGCCAAGCTCGGGGACGCGGATGGTGTGATCGGCGCGCCGGTTCTGGGTTTCCGGGGCAGGGGCCAAGACCACCTGGCCGGCGACGGCATCCTCTGGCGTTCTTTGCTCTAATGCGGCAAGCGCGGATGGCTGCGGTATCTCGGTCGCGCCAAGTTCAATCGCGGGCACGGCGTCAGGCCCCACGCCTCCCGGCGACATCAGTGCCGCGGCGGACCACAGCAGGATCGCGGCCGAACCCAGAACACCCGCGCCGGTGACAATCACCTTTCGATGCGTCGCAAACGCCGCCAAAACGCCAGTCTGTGCGGTTGAAGGTTCTGCCGCAGGTTCGAGCGGCGCAACGGTGGCTGGTTCGGCAGTGGGTCTTGGCTTGGCGGGCGCCGGCGCCTTTTTGACCCGCGCAGGCGCGGCATCGGCCTGAATACCCTGTGTCGGTCCGAAGTCGGGCGCGCCCGGGAATTGGTCTGCCGAGGGTCGCGCGGTGAACCCGCACGGGTTGAGGCCATGGGCGACGGCAAATTCCTCGGCCTCGGCCAGCGTGTTCATGTCCAGCGCCGCGACCCACAGCCGGTCGCCATCCTGGCGCCAGTCGAACACCATTTCATCGACGGGGCAGGGGGTCAGGCCATCCAGCGCGGCGGCGACATGCGCATCTGTGGGCGTCTCGCCCTCGGGCGCCGTGATCTTGGTATAGAGGATCACCGTCTCGGGGATGATCAACGCGGTTTCGAAATCCGCCCCGGCCCGCGCAACCGCCTCTGCCCGCATATCGGCCATCCGTGCGGCAAGATCGGGGTCTTCCAGGCGCGCGGTTTCAAGCGTCGTCCAAACGTCGCCGTCCCGTGCGAGGAAGCGGATGCCATCTGGGGCCAGATCGAGCGCGAAGGCGGCCATCGATACCTGTGTGTTCTGGTTTGCTGCGCGGTCCCCCGGGTCGACCGTGCGTGCCAAGGTTAACGCAGCTTCCTGCGTCTGAAAAGATGACGACCCGCAAGATGTGGGGCAAACATGCAATAAACTTCTTGAAAGGATGTTATCGATGATTCGAGCTTTTCATGCTCTGACCGTGGTGTTGACGCTTCTCGCGGCGCCTGCTTTTGCTCAGGAATTGCCCCGCCTGATCACCGTCACGGGCGAGGGGCGCGCGCTTGCCGCGCCTGACATGGCGACGCTCCGGTTGGGGGTCACAACGGACGGGGCGACGGCCCGCGATGCGATCGCGGCCAATTCCCGGGCGATGACGGATGTGCTCGACCGAATCGAATCTGCGGGCGTCGCCGACCGCGATGTGCAGACCCAGGATTTCTCGGTCTCACCACGTTGGGAAAACCGGCCGAACGAGGCGCCGCGCATCGCGGGTTTTGTCGCCCGCAATCAGGTGTTCGTCCGGGTGCGCGACCTTGATGCACTCGGCCCGCTTTTGGACGCGGTCACGCGGGACGGGGCCAACACGTTCGACGGTTTGAGTTTCGGGCTGCAAGACCCGGGCCCCATCGAAGACGCAGCGCGACGGGCCGCCGTGACCGAGGCACAGCGCAAGGCCACGCTCTACGCCGAGGCTGCGGGGGTCACGCTGGGGCCGCTTCAGTCCATCGACGAAGGCGGCGCGTCGTCGCCCGTGCCCATGGCCCGGGCCGAGATGGCGGTCGCGATGGATAGCGTGCCGGTGGCGAGCGGTGAGCTGGCGATCACCGCCCGCGTGCGGCTGGTCTATCAGATCGCCGACTGAGCGGCGGCTTGGCCCGACCCTGTGGCCGGGCCGCTGCGATCACGCGGTGGCTTTGGCCAAGGCCTGGTCCAGATCGGCGATGATGTCGTCCGCATCCTCGGTCCCGATCGACACGCGCACCACGTTCGGCCCCGCCCCCGCGGCCACCCGGGCTTCGTCGCCGAGTTGGCGGTGCGTGGTCGAGGCCGAGTGGATGATGAGCGACCGCGTATCGCCCAGGTTCGCCACGTGGCTGAACAGAGAAACGCTGTCGACAAGCTTGACGCAGGCGTCGTAGCCTCCCTTCACGGCAAAGGTGAACAGCGCGCCCGCGCCCTTGGGGCAGATCCGGGCGACCCGGTCATAGTAGGGCGAGCTTTCGAGCCCGGCATAGGTCACCGTCTCGACCCGTGGATCCGCCTCAAGCCACTTGGCGACTTTGACGGCGTTCTCAACGTGCTTCTGCATCCGCAGGCTGAGCGTTTCGATGCCCATTAGCGTGTAATGTGCCCCCTGGGGGTTCATCGTCATGCCAAGGTCCCGCAGACCGACGGCGATGGAGTGAAACGTGAAGGCCATGGGGCCGAGCGCTTCATGGAACTTCAAGCCGTGATAGGCGGGCTCTGCGGCGCTGAGCGAGGGGAACTTGTCCGAGGCCGACCAGTCGAACTTGCCACTGTCGATCACCGCGCCACCGGTCACGGTGCCGTTGCCGGTCAGGTATTTCGTGGTCGAATGCACCACCAGCGTCGCGCCATGCTCAATCGGGCGGCAGAGGTACGGCGTGGCCGAGGTGTTGTCGACGATTAGCGGGATGCCCGCACCATCGGCAACGCCTGCGATGGCGTCCAGATCGGTGATATAGCCGCCGGGGTTCGCAATTGATTCACAAAAGATCGCGCGGGTGTTGTCGTCGATAGCGGCCTTCACCGCGTCCAGATCGTCGAAATCGACGAAGGTGCACGACCAGCCGAACTTGCGGATCGTGTTGCTGAACTGCTGGACCGTGCCACCATAGAGCTTGGTCGAGGCGACGATGTTGCAGCCGGGGTTCATCAGCGGGAAGAGCGCCATGATCTGCGCCGCATGGCCCGATGAACAGCAGATGCCGCCCGCACCACCTTCAAGCGCGGTCAGCCGGTCTGCCAGTGCGGCGACCGTCGGGTTGGTCAGGCGCGAATAGATGAACCCGACTTCCTGCAGGTTGAACAGCGCGGCGGCATGGTCGGCGTCGCGGAATACAAAGGCGGTGCTTTGGTAGATCGGCACCTGCCGCGCGCCGGTTGCGGCATCGGGCGCGGTGCCCGCGTGAATTTGCAGCGTATCAAATGCCTGGGGGCTATCGGTCATGGCTCTCTCCCTGTCTGTGTTGGCGCCGGGTTTAGGGCAAAGCCCGTGGCGCCACAACAGCCGGGCGGCCTAGGTGCCCAGCAGGCGCATCACCGCGACGTAGAGCGCTGTGCCGCGATGCTCGGCCGCGCTGAGCGTCATCACCAGACGCTCGGCAATGCCGCCGCGCACCGTCAGCTCGATCGTATCCTCATGCGCCTGCGCGCTGAGCAAGGCCTCGGGGCTTTGATCGGTGTCCAGCGTGATGCCGGTAAGCGTGCGCAAAGAGACCCCTTGGGTGCCATGGGTGGCGATCCCGAAGATCTTGTGCGCGGCCCGGTTGGCGAAATGCACCTGCTGATCGGCGCCAATCACAAAGACCGGATCGACCATCAGCTCAAGCCCTGCCCGCAGGTCGTTCTCGGGCAGGTTGGCGACGGCAAAGCCCGCAACCGTGCTGCCGTCTTCGCCCACAAGCGGCACGATCAACCGGCGCCACGACCGCACGAATACCGCCGCGGGCGGTTCATGTTCGCTCAGAACCCACTCGCCGCGCTGTTCCACCGCGCGGTAGAGCGCCTTGAAGAATTGGGCAATATGGCCGGTGAAGGTCTCGGTCGTCTCGCCCGTGATGTCGCGGCCATAAAACTCGGCAATGCCGGCGCCGTAATGGACATAGCGGTAGACGTCCCCATCCGGCTCAAGCAGCATGATCCAATCAGCCAGCTGTTCGAAGGCCGAAAGCTGAAAAGCAGCCTTTGCCACGCGGCCCTGATCGTCCGCAAAGCCGCGGCAGATCTCGGCGAAGCGGCGAATTTGCGGGCTGTGCAGCTCGTCTTGCGTGGGGGACCAGATGATGAAGGGCTCGCGCGCACCATGGGCGTTGAAGATCCGGCGCAGCGCGCTTTCGCGGCCCGGCATCAGGCTCTCGGTCAAAAGATCTACGGCCGGCGTCTCGGCTGCGGAGGAAGACATCGTGGGCTGCCCTTTTTTTTATCTGGCAACGGCGTTTCGGCGTGTGCCTAGCGTGCCTTCAGCGCATCCACAAGCGCTCGGACTTGATGCGGTTGCGAATGGCCTGTTCACGCCGCGGCAGGGCCGCGCGATCAAACATTGCACGGACCCGTTCGCCGCGTCCCTGGTAGAGCATACGGCGAAACGGCTCGTATTGTTTGAGCACTTTCTTGATGCGATTGGGCGCCGCGATGTCTTCTAACGCGGCGATGGTGGCGTCGCTTTCGCGCGCATAAAGCAGCGGCAGCGCGCGCCAGTGGCAGGTCACGCCGCCGTCGAGCGCGGCAAGCTCTGGCCCCGGACGCCCGCCGCCAAGCCCGTGGATCACCAGCGGCAGCGCGATCTGGTCAAGCCAGGGATAGATCTTCTGGCACACAAGCTCGGGCGGCGGGGTGTCGCGGATACGGGTCATCGCCTGGATGAAGCGGTCGGCGAAGGCATGGGGGCAGGGCCCAAAAAACCAGCCCGCGTTGAAGTAGAGATAGCGCTGCCAGTATTCTTCCGGGTGGGTCAGGTCGAGCGAACTTTCAAAATCCAGATCGAAGGCATCGTAGAGCGCGCGCCACGTCGCGCTGTAACCGGGGCCGTAAAGCTCGATCACCGGCCAGGTCGCGGTGCGCCGCATCGAGGCGGCGGGGCGGTCGAAGTCATAGGGCAGGGCGCTTACCGCGCCGGTCACCAGCGTGTCGGTGTCAAAAAACAGAAACGGCTCGCCCTCGGGCAGCGCCAACAGACCCTCGGCCTTGTTGCCGTTGGGATAGGCGGACCCGAAATGGCGGCTCTCGAACGGCACAATCTGGGCGCCAAGGTCATCCAGCACCTGCCGCACCGCGTCATTGCTGATCCTCGGGTCGCCTGGCCACAGCGGGCCGGACTGTGGCTCGGCCACATAAAGCCCACCTGCAAAACCGGGATCGCGCGCACGCAGGCTCGCGGCAAAAAGCACCGCCTCGTACATCAGCCGGCCCTGCTGGCCGACGATCATGATGTTGAATGTGCTGCCCATGCCCGGTCTCAGGCGCAACTATAGTCGCGCGGCCCGGAACCGAAAGGGGGGCGCTGGGTGCGGATCGCGCATGAGTATTTTTGCCAAGATGAAGAGGGCTGCTTTCATCTTGGCGCAAATACTCCCGCCGGAGGCGTCGTTAATCGCCGTAAGCGACTGAGGGCAGCCAGGTGGTGAGGGCCGGGAACTCAAACACGATGAACAGGCCCAGAAGCTGGAGCATCACGAAGGGAATGATCCCGCGATAGATATGGCCCAGCGTGACACCCGGCGGACAGACCCCCTTGAGGTAAAAGAGCGCAAAGCCCACGGGTGGCGTTAAGAAGGATGTCTGGAGCGTCACCGCCACCAGGATCGCGAACCACACGACCGAGGGGTCGCGCACCTGATCGAAGCCCGGCACCGCAAGGTTCAGCCCGATAATGATCGGCAGCATCAGCGGCATGATGATGATCGTGATTTCGATCCAATCCAAAAGAAAGCCCAAAAGGAACACAATGAACAGGATGAACAGCACCGTCATATACGGGTCGTCGAAGGCCGAGAGCACGAGGTGCTGCACGATTTCGTCCCCGCCGTAGCGGCGCAATACGAAGGCAAAGAAATTTGCCGCCAGAAAGATCCCGACAATGTAGCCCGAGGTGTTGAGCGTCGATCGGCTCACCTCTTTCAGCACCTTGTAGGTCAGCTTGCGGTTCGCGGCGGCCAGGATCGTCGCGCCAAGCGCGCCCAGACCCGAAGCCTCGGTCGGCGTGGCGATCCCGGCAAAGATCGAGCCCAGAACCAGCAGGATCAGGAACATCGGCGGCACAACGGCGAGCAGCACGTCGCGGACCACCGGCCAGCTGACCTCTTCGGTTTGCTCCGGGGCCGGCATCGACGAGGGCGAGATCAGGCCGAAAATGATGATGAAGACGATATAGAGACCGCCCAGGATCAGGCCCGGGAAGAGCGCGCCCATGAAGAGGTCGCCCAGAGAGATCGCCAACTGGTCGGACATGATCACCAGCATGATCGAGGGTGGGATCAGGATACCCAGCGTCCCGGCGGAGGCGATCGTGCCGGTGGCGATGGGTTTCGAATAGTTTTGGGCCATCATGGCAGGCAACGCCATCACGCCCAGAAGCGTGACCGAGGCGCCGATCACCCCGGTGGACGCTGCAAGGATGATGCCGATCAGCATAACGGTCAGCGACAGACCGCCCCGAAGCCCGCCAAAGAGCTTTTGCATCGCATGCATCATCCGCTGGGCCACGCCGGATTGATCCAGCATCAGACCCATGAAGATGAACATTGGCAGGGCAACCAGAACCGGGTTCTTGACGATATTGCCAAAGAGGCGGCCCGACAGCGCCTGGAGCCGCTGGTATTCGATGCCGGTGCGGTCAAACTCGATCACGTCGCGGAAGTTGCTGCGGAAGGGATCGAGGAAGAACTCGGCAATCAGCACGAAGATCAGGCTGACGCCGACAAGGGCCATGGCCACGGGGATGCCGCGAAACAGCATCCAGATGAAGGTCGCGAACATCACCATGACGGCGATTTCGTTCAGGGTCAGGAATTGGCCCAGGAATTCGAGAATGGCCAATGTCTTATCCTTCGTTGCGCGACAGGACGCGGGCGAGCCCGATCAGCAGAACGGTCAAGACCAGAGAGATCGGAATTGTGTACTCGATCTCGTAGGGGCCCAGATCGAACTCATCGAAAATCGCCGACCGGCTCACGTCGCGATTGCTGACCTCGGCCGGGCTTGTGATCCGGATCGCCCACCAGATGGCATAGAACGCCATCAGGTTGACGAGGAACATGGTGGCCGGGAAGGCCCACAAAAGCTGCTTCCAGAATACCGGCTCGGTCAGCTTGGACAGATTGCGGACATAGGCGGCCCAGATGGCGAGGCCGATAAAGATGAAAGAGACGTTCATCGCCACCTTCAGGATCCACAGGTTGTGCAATCCGTTGGGGCTGTCCGAACCCTCGTCGGCGACCACCGACGACACGGCATAGTGGAACGTCACATCCCAGGCGAGGATGATGAAGGGCAAGAACAGCCAGGCGAGGGCGAACACTTCGATCCGTGCCTTTTTCCGGTCGTCGAAATTGTCGTACAGGATATCGACGCGCACATGGCTGTTGGTGGTGACGGCATAACCGATGCCCACCAGAACCGCGGCGCCGTAAAGCCACCACTGAAAGTCATCAAGCCATGCCTGGTTCATACCGCTGCCGCGCAGGACAACCTGGCTGCAGATGGCGATCATCAGGATGGGGAAGAGCCAGGCAAAGATATTTGAGACACCGACGATAAAGCGATCGAGGCGCAGGTGTTGGTCTCGCCCGATCTCGCCGGGATCGGAGAGTTTGATAAGCTCGTCAGTTGTTTGCATGGATGTCCCCGTCCACATCTTGCGCGTGGATGCGCAAAGGCACCGGGGCGAACGCGCCGCCCCGGCGTATCTTGGTCCGCGTGCTTAGTTGCGCGGGCGCGGCAGGTAGATCGAGTTGCCCCAGTTCTTGTAGCCTGCGCGGAACTCTTGCAGGTCGGCCCAAACTTCGGCGAAGTAGGCGTCTTCTGCGGCAAGCTCGGCTGCCACTTCGTTCCAGGTCGACTCAAACGTTGCGAGGATCTCGGGGTCCCACTGCTTGATCGTCACGCCGTTGTTTTCGGCATTGTCGACCATGGCCGCAAAGTTCTTGGCCTCACCTTCGGCGAAGTTGGTGGTGATGTTGGCCAGGCACGCCACTTCGATCTGCTCTTGGCTGAGCTCGTCGAGGTCTTCCCAGACGTCCTTGTTCACCAGCAGTTCGAACAAGGTCGCGGGCTGGTGCCAGCCGGGGAAGTAGTTGTACTTGGCGATGTTGTGGAAGCCGAGGCGGGCATCGATCAGCGGCATCGAGAATTCGGTCGCGTCGATGGCCCCACGCTCAAGCGCCGGGAAGATGTCGCCTGCAGCAAGCAGCGATGTCGACACACCAAGGCGCTGCATCACTTCGGCGCCAAGGCCGAAGAAGCGCATGTTCAGGCCTTCGAGATCGGCGATTGAGGTGATCTCTTGCTTGAACCAGCCCGAGGTTTCCGGAGCGATGATCCCGCAGGGCAGAACGTGCACGTTATACCCGTTGTCGTCATACATGCGCTGCATCATTTCGTGGCCGTCGTCATAGAGCATCCAGGCCAGGAATTCGCCCGCTTCCGGGCCAAACGGCACGGCAGCGAACAGCGACGCGGCGGTGATCTTGCCCTGCCAGTAGCCCGAGGTCGCATAGCTTGCATCGACCGATCCGTTCGACACAGCGTCCAGTGCTTCCAGCGTCGGGACAAGCTCGCCGGGATCGAAATGTTCGAACTCAACCGTTTCGGAAATACCGTTGATTTTTGACACAAAGTCGAGTGCGGCGGTGCCGAGGATCGGCAGGTTCTTCCCGAACGAAGACGTCATTTCAATGGTATCTTGCGCCTGCGCAGCACCTGCCGACAGCGCGATAACACTGGCCGCAGCCAGGGCTTTGAATTGCATGGGTATCCTCCCTACTCACCAGATTGGTGAATTTTGTTTACCAGTTTTACAGTTTGCTGGCCAGAGCACGTGTGGCAGGGCGACACTTTGCCCGCTGGGCTGCGCGCACTACGGCCAATCTGTGGGGAGTCTTGTGAAACAGATCGTGGGTCTGGCGCAAGTTTATTTCAAGGCTGGCGGGTGGATCGGGTGATTCGACCCAGGTCCGACGCCCCGCTTCGATGCCGCGCGCCGCAAACGCCCCAAAAATCAGGCACATTTTCCTATGCCGCGCGTTGCCCGAGCAATGTGCGCACCAGCCGCCGGAGGGGGGAGGCCCGCGGGATCGTAACCGACCAGTGGGCAAGGCCCGCACTGCCCAGATCCTCGCGATAGTCGGGGTATTCGGTCAGCAAAACGGGTTTGCCGTTGCTGTGAAAATGGCGGCGCATCGTGGCCGATCCGTTCGCACGCTCAATAAGGCGTAGGTCGCCGACGCAAGACCCGCCGAAGAACGGTGTTTCAGCGGATCGGCCCAAGGCCTGATTGGCGGCCAGCCCGAGATTGCCGGGCCCCGTGATCTGCCAGCCGTTGAACTTGCGTGGCGTGCGCAGGATCTGGGCCGTGGCGCGGTCAATGGCGGCTGCCATCACCGGATGCTTCGGCGCGACGCAGAGAAACCCGTTGGACAGCGCCCAGGGTTTGTAGCCATCCGGTGCCGCCACGAACCGGTCCTTGGGGCTCAGCAACGCCTCAAGATCGGTCAGGCAGACCATGTCGATATCTGCATAGACCCCACCCTGTTCGTGCAGCAGGCAGTAGCGCCAGAGGTCTGCCTGAAAGGCACCATTGCTCAGCTGCGCATAGGCGCGCGCGACGTCCCAACCGTAGTGACGTTCGATGAGATTGCGGCGGTCATCGGCGTCGTGGAACTGCCAATCAAAGCTGGGGTTCAGAGCGGACCAACTGTCCGCAGCCCGCGCCATGCCCGGCGGCACGGTCGCGGTTTCAAACGTCTGATGGATGACGCGGGGGATCGCGCCACCGCCACCGGTGCGGCGCGCCGGGCGTGATCTGGGCAAGGTGTTCATGTGCCCCTAGCCCGCCGCTGTTGCCGGTACCGCCACCTCTGGCAGCAGGGAAAAGGCGCGCTCGATCGATGCCACGTCGACCTCGAAATTGTCGAGCGAGTAACGCCGAAACCGTTTCTTCAACGCATAGGCCGGTGCCACATAGGCGGCCTTGATCCGACCGCGCACACCGACCCACGGCACGCCCACCTGATCGGCCATTACCCGATAGTAGTCGGTCATATGCCCGCAGGGCAGGATCTCAACAAGTGCACGCAACGCACTGTTTTGGCGCCGGTACAGCAAGGGCGCGAGGCCCGCGCCGTGAATCGCGACGATCCGTTCGGCGGTGTTAAAGAGGCGGAACTGGTCGCCCACGCTCAGATCCTCGGGGTACACTGTCTCAAAGCCCAAAGGCGCAAGGAACTCTTGCACTTCGGCTTCGTTCTTCAACGCGCGGGTCTTGCGGCGCGACAGGAAAACCCGCCGCGGCAGCTCCGCCTCAATCTCGGACAGCAGGCCCCGTGCCAGCGCGGCGCGGGCGGGCGGTGTGCGCACCCAGTGGGCACGTTCCGCGCGCAGGGCCGTCCAGGGCTCAAGATCGAAAACAATCCCGTCCCCGTCGACCGGCCCATCGGCGTAGAGCAGCGTCAGACCGAAAAACGCAGCGGCGCGCCGAATGTAGGCGGGGGTGTCGGCGGGCATCACGATGGTGGCGTCTTGCGGATCAATCTTGAAGGTGTCGCAAAGGTGAAAGAACACCGGCAAGTGGTTGGTCAGAAAGTGGGCCCAGTTCGTTGGCTCGTTCCGCCGGAAGTCGAAATTCGCTGTGCCGGAAAGCTCGGTCACCGGCGCCCGTCGCCCGAACACGCGCCGTCGGGGCGGTGTGCCAGCCCCGGTCAGACGTCCGCGCCCATAGCGGAACACGCCACCGCCAGCGGGGCGGGCGGGAAGCTGAATCTGTTCCACGTCCGGTTCGATCCGGTCGATCAGAAAGGATGGTGCGGTGATAAGTGCTGCCGATGCGGCAGGGTACGGGGCAATCCGTACGGTCGTCTCAGTATAGCCCATGTGCGGCCCAATCTGTTAGGCCTCACCCCGCGGTGGTGATAACACGTTCGTGCCGCGGCTGGCGAGTCTTTCGACGCAAGCCAGATTCCATGTTGCGGTACGCGGTCGCACATGTTCCCTTGGGCCACTCGACAAAAGACTTGAGGCAGAGTTTCGGTGGCAACCGAAAAAAGACCGTTCGAAATCATGGGTGTTCCGCACAGAATCCAAGTGAAATCTGGCGGACGGACGTGATGCCTGCGCTCCGGAAAGCGACCAAATCCCATCCCGCGCGCCAGATTGCCGCGCTGCCGATCAAGGTCAAAGAGGACGGCACCCTGCAAGTCCTGATGGTGACCTCGCGCGGGACCCAACGCTGGGTCATGCCCAAGGGTTGGACGATGGATGGGAAAAAGCCGTGGCGCGCGGCCGAGATTGAGGCGTTGGAAGAAGCCGGGGCGGTGGGTTTTGTCGGTACCGATCCTTTGGGCAAGTATCGCTACACCAAGATCCTTGACGATGGCCACGGGGTGCCGGTGCGCGTAAAGCTTTACCCGATGGTGGTCGAGCGTTTGCAAAAGCGCTGGAAAGAGCGTCGCGATCGCAAACGGCGGTGGTTCAGTCTCGCCAATGCGGCGAAGCGGGTGGACGAGCCAGAGCTGCAGGCCATCCTCGAACGCCTTGCGCAAGAGCCGATGCAAGACCCCGGCCTCCGCGCGATCCTGAAAAAGCGCTGATGGCAGGCGCTGCGTGACGGCCTGGGCAGACATCGTTGGGGCCGACAACGTGATCACCGGATCCGCTGCGGCGCCCCATCTCACCGATTGGACGGGGGCCTATACGGGCGCGGCGGATGCGGTTCTGCGCCCGGGCAACACCGCCGAGGTTGCCCGCATTGTGGTCGCGGCGCGGGCGCAACAGGTGCCGATCACCGTTCAAAGCGGCAATACCTCGGTGTCAGGCGGCAGTGTCCCGGGCCCGCGCGGGGGGATCGTCCTTTCCCTCAGTCGGATGAACCGCATCCGGCAGATCGATACCGCGGCCCGTACGGCGACCGTTGACGCGGGCGTCGTGCTGCAAACGCTGCAAGAAGCTGTCGCCGACCAAGGGCTCGATTTCCCGCTGATGTTTGCGGCGCGCGGCACGGCTCAGATCGGGGGGGCTTTGGCCACGAATGCCGGTGGCTCGAACGTGTTGCGGTACGGCAATGCCCGCGACCTGTGCCTGGGGGTCGAGGCGGTGATGGCCGATGGTCAGGTGATCCACGGCCTGACCGGATTGCGCAAGGACAACTCGGGGTATGACCTGCGGCACCTTTTGTGCGGCTCGGAAGGAACGCTGGGGATCATCACCGCCGCCGTGCTTCGGCTTTTGCCGACGCCGCGTGTGCGCGCAACGGCGTTCCTCAGCCTCGCCGATCTTGGGGCGGCGCTTGACGTGCTCAACGCCTTTCAGGATGCGACCGGGGGATTGGTCGAGGCGTTCGAATGGCTGCCGGGCGAGATGCTGCGCGCAATTCTGGCGCACCGGCCGGATTTGCGCGCGCCCATGGAGGAGATCGCCGAGACCCAAGTGCTGGTCGAGCTTGCCTCGACCCGCGCTGACGATGCGCGCCCGACAGAAGATGGGCAAAGCCATCTGGACAGGGTTCTGATGCAGGTGCTTCAGGAGGCGATGGAGGCCGGGCACATCCGCGACGGTGCGATTGCGCAATCGGGCGCCCAGCGCGCCGCATTCTGGGCGGTGCGCGAGGCTGTGCTGGAAACGCTGAGCGCCCATGATTTCGCACATATCGACGCGTCCCTTCCCCTGTCCGAAGTCCCGGCTTTCATCGACAAAGCCGCCCCGCTTGCCGCGTCAGCGGGTGTGCGTCCGCTGCTGGTTGGGCATCTGGGCGATGGCAACATCCACTATGCGGTGGTGCCCGCAAACGACACGGCCCCGGACATCGATACCTTCTTCGACAGGTTAACCGATCTGCTGATCGCCCATCGGGGGTCGTTCAGCGCCGAACACGGCATCGGGCGGGCCAAGGCCGGGCTTTTGGCGGCGCGCAAGGACCCTGCGCAACTTACGGCGATGCGGGCGATCAAACAGGCGCTTGATCCTGAGGGGCTGCTCAATCCGGGTGTGCTCTTTGACGCCCCAAACCTAGGTAAAGACTAGCGCATCTGGCGCAACGTCACCTACGACTACGGGATGACAATGATCGACATTCGCGTGTCAGCGGCTAAGGTCGCGCGCCAGCGTTGGGTTTTGGGAGGATCCGATGACATCAGCTGATCGCCCGTGGAAGGCGTTCTATGCACCGGGAACCCGTGCCGAGCTGGCGGGCGCGTCCTATCGCACCATCGGCGACTTGATCCGCTCGGTGTCGCAAACCTACGGAAACGATCCAGCGTTCACCCTGTGCCTGCCGAACGGCATGAACGGGACGCTGAGTTTTTCGCAAGTGGACGAGATGTCCGACGCCTTTGCAGTCTACCTGCGCGAGGTGGCGGGTCTGAGCGCGGGCGACCGCGTCGCCTTGCAGATGCCCAACTGCCTCAGCTTTCCGGTGGCCGCTTTCGGCATTCTGAAGGCGGGCTGCATCCTTGTGAACGTCAACCCGCTTTATACCGCCGAAGAGATGGCCAAGCAGTTCGCCGATGCCGAGCCTCACGCGCTGGTGATCATCGATATGTTCGCGGACAAGATCCCCGACGCAACGCGGGGCCATCCGATCCCCAATATCATCGTCACCCGCCTGGCCGAGTTTCTGCCCAGCCTGCCGCGCGGGATCGTGGGCCTTGTACAGAAATACTGGGATCAGTCGGTGCGGCCTGTCGAGGTGCCTCACATTCGGCTGCCGGATGCGCTGGACGCCGGGCGGGCGCATCGCCAGTCCGAACATATCGAGGTGGATCAGTATCATCAGGCCGTCGCACCCGATGATACGGCGTGCCTGCAGTACACGGGCGGTACGACCGGGGTGGCCAAGGGCGCGATGCTGACCCATGCCAATCTGATCATGAACATGGAACAGACCATGGAAATGATCACGGGGTTGGAGCGGGGCGAAGAGACGGCGCTCACCGCCCTGCCGATGTATCACATCTTTGCCTTCACGGTGAACCTCTTGGGCTTCTACTGGCTTGGCTCTCGCAATGTCCTGATCCCCAGCCCGCGCCCCTTGATGAACCTCAAACGCGCGTTCGAGAATTATCGGATCACCTGGCTGAGCGGCGTGAATACGCTGTTCAACGGGTTGACCCACGAAATCTGGTTCAATGACAGCCCGCCAAAGCATCTGAAGTTCGCCTCTGCCGGGGGCATGGCCCTGCAGGCCGCCGTGGCAGAGCGATGGGAGGCATTGACCGGCAAGCCGCTGTTGCAAGGCTATGGCCTGACCGAGACCTCGCCGATCCTGACGTCGAACCCGGTCGGAAAGATCCGACCTGGCTCGATCGGCGTACCGCTGCCCTCGACCGAGTTGGTGTGTCTCGGCGATGACGGCAAACCTGTTGCGATGGGCGAGCCGGGCGAGATTGCGGCCAAGGGCCCGCAGGTGATGGCCGGGTATTGGAACAGACCCGACGAGACGGCGCATGCCATGCGCGATGGCTGGTTTCTGACCGGCGATATCGGCGTGATGGATGAAGACGGCTACTTCACAATCGTGGATCGCAAGAAGGACATGGTCGTTGTCTCGGGCTTCAACGTCTATCCCAACGAGATCGAGGATTGTCTTGCCACGCATCCCGGCATTCTGGAAGCGGCGGTGATCGGCGTGCCGGATGGCGATACCGGCGAGGCGGTGAAGGCCTTCATCGTCCGGCGCGACGATGGCGTTGGTGAGGGCGATATCCGGGCACACTGCAAAGAGCATCTGACCGCCTACAAGGTGCCCAAGCGCGTTGAATTCCGCGATCATCTGCCAAAATCAAACGTTGGAAAGATCCTGCGCAAGGACCTGCGGGCCGAGGAATTGGCCCGCATGGCGGCGGAATAGTCGATGGTCGGCGCGTTCGAACAGGCCGTACTGGCGCTGATGATCTTTGTGATCATGCTCGGGATGGGCGCATCGCTGACCCCGCGCGACTTCTACCTTGCCTTGCGGCGGCCCTATGGCTTGGCGATTGGCGTGATTTCGCAATACGGATTCATGCCGTTCATCGGCTTCCTGCTGGCGACGCTGCTGACGGTGCCCGAGGTGATCGCCATCGGGATCCTGATCATGTCCTGCATGCCGGGCGGTACCACGTCGAATATCTTCACGTACTTTTCCAAGGGCAATCTGGCCTTGTCGGTGCTGATGACGGTGACGTCCACGGTCAGCGGCGTGGTTCTGATCCCGGTCATCCTGGTGCTCTATGCAACCGCGCTGGACCTCGAGATTCCGCGCGAGAACATCATCATCACGCTGATCCTGCTTCTGGTGCCGGTGGGCATCGGCATGGTCCTGCGCCGGATCAGCGCGAATGTCGGCGCGGTGACCGAGTTCTTTGGTTCGGCGCTTGCGCTCTTTTTCATCCTGTTCCTGATGGTCAGCTGGATCCCCCGCAACTGGCAGTTCTTGCTTGAAACGACGGCAGCAACATACGTGGCGTCGATCGGGCTGGGGCTCTTTGGGATCATGATCGGCTATGCCTTCGCCCGCAGCCTGCGCCTGCACCCGCGCAACGCCCGGACCGTGGCGCTTGAAACAGGGATCCAGAACGGGCCGCTTGCGGTGGCGATCATCGTCTTTACCTTTGGCGGCGGCGAAGAGGGTCAGGCGATCATGGCGGTGCCCGTGCTCTATTCGCTGTTCATCGTGATTATCTCAACACTGGTAACCCTCTACTTCCGCCGCGCAAACACGGCTGCAGAACAGAAGATGCCCGACAGCTTACTATAACCGACCGCGCGGTTGGCAATACTTTGGTTTCGGTCTATAGTCCGCATACGGCGCGCAACGACGCGCCTTGTGGAGGAGACCCATGCCAGACGCCGTGATCTGTGACGGTGTGCGCACGCCCATTGGCCGCTATGGCGGGGCGTTGGCGTCTGTGCGTACCGATGATCTGGCGGCCATCCCGATCCGCGCACTCATGGACCGCTACCCCGATCTCGATTGGGCGCAGGTGGATGAGGTGATCCTGGGCGATGCCAATCAGGCGGGCGAGTCGAACCGCAACGTTGCCCGGATGGCGGCCTTGCTTGCGGGTCTGCCGGTGGATGTGCCGGGGATCACGTTGAACCGGCTCTGTGCAAGCGGGATGGATGCCATCGGTTTTGCTGCGCGGGGGATCAAGGCCGGCGATTACGACATCTGCATCGCGGGGGGCGTTGAGAGCATGAGCCGCGCTCCCTTCGTTATGCCAAAGGCGGAAGGCGCGTTCAGCCGGGAGGCCGAAGTCTATGACACAACGATTGGCTGGCGCTTTGTGAACCCGGCGATGAAGGCCGCGTTTGGTACAGACACCATGCCAGAGACGGCCGACAACGTCGCGCAGGACTATGACGTGTTGCGCGCGGATCAGGATGCCTTTGCCGCGCGATCGCAGGCGCGCTGGGCTGCGGCAGAGGCGGCGGGTGTTTTTGGCGATGAAATAGCGCCCGTGACCATCCCGCAGCGGAAGGGTGACCCGATTGTCGTGGCAAAGGATGAGCATCCGCGTCCGGGAACACGTGCAGAAAAACTGGCGACCCTTAAGGGGATCAACGGGCCCGATCTGACCGTGACCGCGGGTAACTCCAGCGGTGTCAACGATGGCGCGGCGGCGCTGTTGATCACAAGCGATGCCGTCGCCAAGGGCAATGGGTTGACACCCTTGGCCCGCATCCTGGCAACGGCCTCGTCCGGCGTTGAACCCCGCGTCATGGGCATCGGGCCGGTGAGCGCGAGCCGTAAGGTGCTGGACCGGGTCGGTCTGTCCATCGACGATATGGATGTGATTGAGTTGAACGAGGCGTTCGCGGCTCAGGCGCTTGCGACACTGCGCGCGCTTGGCGTGCCCGATGATGCGCCCCACGTGAACCCCAACGGCGGGGCGATTGCGCTGGGCCATCCGCTGGGAATGTCGGGCGCGCGGCTTGTCCTGACGGCGGCGCGACAGCTCTCGCGAACTGGCGGGCGCTACGGACTTTGTACGATGTGCGTTGGTGTCGGGCAGGGCACCGCCATGGTGATCGAACGGATCTGAGGAGGATCGCGCGATGTATGCACAGATGGTTCAATCAACCGGCGCGGGCGTGAAATCGCGCGAGGAGATGTCCGAGGAGGAACGCCGGTTCCAGGACCGCATCGACGCGGGCGAAAAGATCGAACCCAAGGACTGGATGCCCGAGGGTTACCGCAAGACGCTTATCCGCCAGATCGGCCAGCACGCGCATTCCGAGATTGTGGGGCAACTGCCCGAAGGCAACTGGATCACCCGCGCGCCAACGCTGGAGCGCAAGGCAATCCTGCTCGCCAAGGTGCAGGACGAGGCCGGGCACGGCCTCTACCTCTATTGCGCCGCCGAGACGTTGGGGGTCAGCCGCGACGCGCTGACCGAGGATCTGCTGTCGGGGAAGATGAAGTATTCCTCGATCTTCAACTATCCAACGCTGACCTGGGCGGACATGGGCGCGGTGGGCTGGCTGGTCGATGGGGCGGCGATCATGAACCAGGTGCCGCTTCAGCGCACGTCCTACGGTCCGTATTCCCGGGCGATGATCCGGATTTGCAAGGAAGAGTCGTTCCACCAGCGCCAGGGCTTCGACATCATGATGAAGATGGCGAACGGGACCGAGGCGCAAAAGCGGATGGCGCAGGATGCGCTGGATCGGTTCTGGTACCCCTCGCTGATGATGTTCGGGCCGTCCGACAAAGACAGCGTGCACTCGGCGCAGTCGATGGCCTGGAAAATCAAGATCAACACCAATGACGAGTTGCGCCAGAAATTCGTCGACCAGACCGCACCGCAGGCCGCGTTTCTGGGGCTTACAGTGCCGGACCCGGATCTGAAGTGGAACGAAGAGACCGGGCATTACGACTTCACCGAGCCCGACTGGTCTGAATTCTACGAGGTGCTCAAGGGCAACGGCCCCTGCAACGCCGAACGCATCGCGGCGCGGCAAAAGGCGTGGGACGATGGCGTCTGGGTGCGCGACGGGCTGATGGCGCATGCGCGTAAGAAAGCTGCCCGGAACGTGGCGGCGGAATAGGGTGGCCCGCATGGAAAGTCCCTCCCCGCTGCTGCGAACCCTGCTGCTCACGTGCGTTGCGTTCTTCGTCTGCATGGGGACAGCGCACTTCTTGGGCCTGAAGTGGCCCGTCCTGTTCGTCTATTGGGACACGCCGTTCTACGCTTATCAGGACAAGATCATAGCCTTTACACTCATCACCTATGTCTCACTGTTTTTAGGCGCATCGCGGCACCGTCTCATGGTGCCCTATGCGCTGGTATCGATCTGGGGCACTGTCGCAGGTCTCGTCGCCGTAAACATGTCCGATGCATTGGCAAGCGTGCTCGATGGCCACGGGACCTTGGCCTACTGGGCGATTACCGTCGCCTTCGGCGGGCTCGCCGTGGTTTTGACTGTTTTGTGGTTGCAAGACATCGGCAGCGCGCCAGAAGAGGAGAGACGCGCATGACTGATACGCCATCCCGCCACGAATGGCCCCTGTGGGAAATCTTCATCCGTGGCCAGCACGGGCTGAACCACCGGCATGTGGGCAGCCTCCATGCGCCCGATGCCGAGATGGCGATCAAGAACGCGCGCGATGTCTACACCCGCCGCAATGAGGGCGTTTCGATCTGGGCGGTCGAGGCGCGGCACATCGCGGCCTCTTCGCCCTCGGACAAGGGGCCGCTGTATGAGCCCGCGCAGTCCAAGGTCTATCGCCACCCCACCTTTTTCGACATCCCCGACGAGGCGGGGCATATGTGATGGCGGACGCGCTCTTTCAGTTCCTGTTGCGCATGGGGGACAACACGCTGGTCCTTGGCCACCGCGTGTCCGAATGGTGCGGCCATGCGCCGGTGCTGGAAGAGGATATTGCGCTCGCCAACACCGCGCTTGACCTGATCGGACAGACGCAGATGTGGCTGGGGCTCGCCGGAGAGGTCGAAGGGCAGGGGCGGTCTGCCGACGATCTGGCAATGCTGCGCGATGCGTGGGATTTTCGGAATGTGCTGCTGGTCGAGCAACCGAACGGTGATTTCGGGCAGACCATCCTGCGGCAGTACCTCTTCGATGCCTGGCACGATCTGATGCTGGCGGGGCTACGCGACAGTACCGAACCACGCGTGGCCGAGATCGCCGAGAAGGCATCGAAAGAGGTGCGCTATCATCTGGAGCGGTCAGCGGAGACGGTGATTGGGCTGGGCGATGGTACAGAAGAGAGCCACGCCCGGATGCAAGCGGCGCTCGATCTCTTGTGGCCGTTTGTGGGGGAGATGCTGGCGCCGGATGACCTGGATTGCGCGTTGGCAGCGGCCGGTGTCGCGCCGGATCTGGAGGTTTTGGCGACAGCCTACCATCAAGCCGTCCGCACTGTGATCACCGAGGCGACTTTGGAGATCCCGGCAGATCCTTTCGCACATTCGGGCGGCAAATCCGGGGCGCGGCACAGCGAACATCTGGGTCATATGCTGTCGCAAATGCAATGGCTGCAACGCGTCTATCCGGGGGCGACATGGTAGCACTCCAGCCCTCGATTGCGGAGATCTGGGGGTGGCTCGATGCCGTGCCCGACCCCGAAATCCCCGTGATCTCGGTCGTTGACCTGGGGATCATCCGGGATGTCTCGCGCGAGGATGAACGAGTGGTCGTCACGATCACGCCGACTTACTCAGGCTGTCCCGCGACGAGCGTCATCGCAATGGAGGTGGAGGCAGCCTTGCGGGCGCACGGGCTGGATGAGTTCGAACTCCGACGCCAGATCGCGCCAGCCTGGACCACCGATTGGCTGTCCGAGAAAGGCCGCGCCAAGCTTGAGGCCTACGGAATTGCCCCGCCGCAGCCAGCCGGCGGACCAGAGCGGTGCCCGCATTGCGGCTCGGGCCAGGTGGAGCGGATCAGCCAGTTCGGCTCGACCCCCTGCAAGGCGCAGTGGCGGTGCCGCAACTGCCTGGAACCCTTCGACTATTTCAAGTGCATCTGACGGAGACGCCCATGTCCTTTCCCACCGCCCAAGCCGCCGTCGAGGCCTATATCACCGGCACGCGCACCCGCGACATCGCGCTACTGAAAACCGTGTTTGCCGAGGGCGCGGTGATGACCGGCTATCTCGGCCCCGACCTGCTGCATGGCGGGCCGGAGCCGTTCTACGGCGCGCTTGAGGCCAATGAAGTTGGTGATGACTATGCGGCGACCATCGTGGATGTGTCCGAAGAGGGCGCCATTGCGACGGCGAAGATCACCGAAGAGAACCTGCTGGGTCTGTCATTCGTTAACCATTTCCAGCTGATCCGCCTGCCAGACGGTGGCTGGAAGATCAGCGCGAAGCTCTTCAAGCACTCCTAGATGGCCTTTTACGACCTCACCGTGACCGGCATCGAAAAAACCATCCGCGATGCTGTGGTTCTGACGCTGCAGCCCGATCCGGGCGATGCCGCGACGTTTGCCTTTCAGCAGGGCCAATACCTGACGTTCAAGCGGGACTTTGACGGGGTGGAGGTGCGGCGGTCCTATTCGATCTGTGCCGGGCTCGACGACGGGGTCTTGCAAGTCGGGGTCAAGCGCGTGGCGGGCGGGGCGTTTTCGACCTTTGCCAATGAGGAACTGCAGGTCGGCGACCGCGTGTCGGTGATGCCACCGATGGGCAATTTTACATCGGACCTCGATGCAACCACGGCGCGCAACTACCTCGGCTTTGCAGGTGGGTCGGGGATCACGCCAATCCTGTCGATCCTGAAAACCGTGCTGGCGCGCGAGCCGCGGTCGACCTTCACGCTGGTCTACGCCAATCGCGGGGTGAACACGATCATGTTCCGCGAAGAGATCGAGGATCTGAAGAACCTGCATATGGGGCGGCTGACGGTGATCCACGTACTGGAACAGGACGCACAAGAGATTGATCTGTTCACCGGTCAGGTGACCGAGGAGAAATGTGCCGAACTGTTCCAACACTGGGTGAATGTCGAGAGCACCGATCTGGCCTTCATCTGCGGCCCCGAGCCGATGATGCTGGGCATTGCGTGCGCGCTTGAGGCGCACGGGCTGGACAAATCACACATCAAGTTTGAGCTCTTTAAGTCGGGCCAGCCCGGGCGGGCAAAGCAGCGGGCGGTGGCCAAGGCCGCGACGGCGCAGAAGACGCAGCTTGCGATCACGCTCGACGGTGCGACCCGGACGCTTGAGATGGAGCCCGGGATGTCGGTCTTGGAGGCCGGCCTCGCGAACACGTTGGATGTGCCCTACGCCTGCACGGCCGGGGTGTGTTCGACCTGCCGCTGTCGGCTGACCGAGGGGGAGGTGGAGATGGCGGCAAACCATGCGCTTGAGGATTATGAGGTGGCGCGGGGCTATATCCTGTCCTGCCAATCCTACCCGCTGACCGACCGGATTGCGGTGGATTACGATCAATGACCCTGCTCGACGTCAAAAGCTATGCCCATGGCGAATGGGTCGGGCCCGGGGCCGAAGCGCGCAGCATTGCGGATGCGGTGACGGGTGAGGTGTTTGCAACTGCAGGCAACGCCGCGCTCGACGTGGCGGGCATGCGAGAGTTTGCGCGGGCGACGGGCGGCCCGGCGCTGCGCGCAATGACTTTTCATGACCGGGCGCGAATGCTCAAGGCGCTGGCGATGTATCTCGATCAGTGGAAGGAGGGGCTTTATCAGCTGTCCTATCGCACCGGGGCGACGCTGGCGGATGCCAAGATCGACATCGACGGGGGAATCGGGACAGTGTTCGTCTTCGCCTCCAAGGGGCGGCGCGAGATGCCGGATGGCCATGTCTATCTCGACGGCGCGGTCGAGCAACTGTCGCGCAACGGCACGTTTCTGGGCCAGCACATCTGCACCCCGTTGCAGGGCGTGGCGGTGCATATCAACGCCTTCAACTTCCCGGTCTGGGGGATGCTGGAAAAACTGGCGCCGACGCTGCTCGCCGGGATGCCCGCGATCGTCAAACCGGCGACGGCAAGTTGCTATCTGACCGAAGCCTGCGTGCTGCTGATGATCGACAGCGGCATCCTGCCCGACGGTGCCGTGCAGCTTGTGACGGGCGGGGTTGGCGATCTGCTGGACCGGCTCGATTGTCAGGATGTGGTGAGTTTCACCGGCTCGGCAGAAACGGCACTGAAGTTGCGCGGCTCCGAGCATCTGATGCGAAACGGCGTGCGGTTTGTGGCCGAGCAGGACAGCCTGAATGCCACGATCCTCGGGCCAGACGCGGGGCCGGGGACGTCCGAGTTTGATCTCTTTGCCAAAGAGGTGCATCGCGAGATGACCGCCAAGGCCGGTCAGAAGTGCACCGCGATCCGGCGGATTGTCGTGCCCGAGGTCCACGTCGAGGCGATAATTGAAGCGGTCTCGGCGCGGCTGGCCGCCACGGTGATTGGCGCGCCGGATCGCGAAACCACCCGCATGGGCGCGCTCGTGTCCCAGGCGCAGCGCCAGGATGTGCGCGCACGGGCGGCTATGTTGGGTGAAGAGGCCGAGCGGGTATTTGGTGATCCCGACCGGATTGACGTCGATGGTGCCGATCCAGAACGCGGCGCGTTTCTGCCGCCCATGCTCTATCACTGCGCAGATCCGGACCGGGCCATCCGCGTGCATGATACCGAAGCGTTCGGGCCGGTCGCGACGGTGATGGGCTACCGTGATGTGGACCATGCCATCGATCTCGTGAACCGGGGCGGGGGAAGCTTGGTCGCCTCGGTCGTGACCCACGATCCAAGCGTTGCGCGCGATGTGGCGCTGGGCGCGGGGGCGTTTCACGGGCGGCTATATTTCAACGACCGTACGTCGATGAAGGAAAGCACCGGCCACGGTTCGCCCCTGCCGCACATGGTCCATGGGGGGCCGGGGCGTGCGGGCGGTGGCGAGGAACTGGGCGGTGTGCGCGGCGTGATGCACTACATGCAGCGCACCGCCATCCAAGGCAGCCCGGATATCCTGAGCGCGATTGGGGGCACCTGGGTGCCCGGCGCTGCAGAGGCCAAAGCGCCCGCGCATCCGTTCACGCGGGCATTCGGAGAGCTAACGATCGGCGAGACGATCCATACGCCCGAGCGCGAGGTGACGCTGGAGGACATCGAGCACTTCGCAGCGTTCACCGGCGACAGTTTCTACGCCCACATGGACGATGCCGCCGCCAAGCGAAACCCGTTCTTCCCGGGACGCGTCGCGCATGGCTACCTGCTTCTCTCATTCGCCGCCGGGCTGTTTGTTGAGCCCGACGAAGGCCCGGTGCTGGCCAACACCGGCCTCGACACCCTGCGCTTCCTCAAACCCGTGGAACCGGGGGCGCGCATCAAGGTGCGCCTGACCGTCAAGAAAAAGACCCGCCGGACCGAAGACTATGGCGAGGTGCGCTGGCATGTGACGCTGACCGATCATACCGATGATCTGGTGGCCGAGTATGAACTCTTGACCATGAACGCCTATTGAGATGCCTTGCGGCCCAGGTCGCGCTAGACTACGCCAATCGCGCGAAAAGGAGATCCCGACATGTGTGCCATCGCACTTGCCGCCGAGACACCTGAAACGGGCCATGGCCCTGACCTTGGCCCGTTTGACTGGGCCGATCCTCTGCGGCTGGAAGATCATCTGAGCGAAGACGAACGGATGCTGCGCGACGCGGCCCGCGCCTTTGCCGAAACCAAGCTTCAGTCCCGCGTGACCGCCGCTTATCGCGATGAAGTCGTCGACCCTTCCGTTTTCGCCGAGATGGGCGAAGCCGGTCTGCTCGGTGTCACGATCCCCGAGAGCTATGGCGGGCTTGGCGCCGGATACGTGACCTACGGTCTTGTCGCGCGCGAGATTGAGCGGGTGGATTCAGGCTATCGCTCGATGATGTCGGTGCAGTCGAGCCTCGTGATGTACCCCATCCACGCCTATGGCAGCGAAGAACAGCGGCGCAAGTACCTGCCGGGCCTCGCGGCGGGCAAGCTGATCGGGTGTTTCGGTCTGACCGAACCCGATGCGGGCTCGGACCCCGCGGGCATGAAGACGCGGGCGGAGAAGACGGACACGGGCTATCGCCTGACCGGATCGAAGATGTGGATCTCGAACAGTCCGATCGCGGATGTCTTTGTGATCTGGGCCAAATCCGACGCCCATGACGGCAAGATCCGCGGCTTTGTACTGGAAAAGGGCATGCCCGGCCTCTCTGCGCCCAAGGTTGGCGGCAAGCTGAGCCTGCGCGCAAGTGTGACGGGTGAGATCGTCATGGATGGCGCCGAGGTGGGGGAGGATGCGCTGCTTCCGGGTGTGCAGGGCCTCAAGGGGCCGTTCGGCTGTCTCAACCGTGCGCGGTTTGGCATTGCCTGGGGTGTGATGGGCGCGTCCGAGGCCTGCTGGCACGCGGCGCGCCAGTATGGGCTTGACCGAAAGCAATTCGGCAAGCCCATCGCGGGCACGCAGCTTTTTCAGAAGAAACTCGCCGATATGCAGACCGAAATCACCCTCGGCCTGCACGCCGCCCTGCAGGTCGGCCGCGCGATGGAGGCGGGCACGGCCGCGCCCGAGATGATCAGCCTGATCAAACGCAACAACTGCGGCAAGGCGCTTGATATCGCGCGGGCGGCACGGGACATGCATGGCGGCAACGGAATTTCCGAAGAGTTTCAGGTGATCCGCCACATGATGAACCTTGAGACCGTGAACACCTATGAGGGCACGCACGATATCCACGCGCTGATCCTTGGGCGGGCGCAGACGGGCCTTCAGGCGTTCTTCTGACCCGCCATGCCCGACGTTCACGCCACCACCCATGACGCGCTGGAAGACCCCCGGAACGCGGATATCGGGATCTATGTGAACGGCGAGATCGTGCATCGGGACGACGCGAAAGTCTCGGTCTATGACAGCGGCTTTATGCTCGGCGACGGGATGTGGGAGGGGTTGCGTCTGTATGACGGCGTTTGGGCCTTCTTCGACGACCACATGGACCGCTTCTTTGACAGCTGTAAGGCGGTAAGCCTCGATGTCGGGATGGACCGGCAGGGCATCTTTGACGCCTTGGAAAAGACGCGCGCGGCCAATGACATGCACACGGATGTGCATTGCCGCCTGATGCTGACCCGGGGCGTGAAGGTGCGCCCGTTTCAGCACCCTGCGCTCAGCCAGTCCGGTCCGACGCTGGTGATCATCATGGAACATTCCAAACCCGTGGATCGGTTGCAGTCCGCGGGGATCCGGCTCGCCACCGTGCCGCAGGTGCGTGGGCTGCCGATGAGCCAGGATGCCAAGTACAACAGCCACTCCAAGCTCAATTGCGTGATCGCCTGCCTGCAGGCCGAACAGGCTGGCGCCGACGAGGGGCTGATGCTCGACCCCCATGGGTTCGTGAACACGACCAATGCCTGCAACTTCTTCATCGTGCGGCGGGGTGAGGTTTGGACCTCGACCGGGGACTATTGCATGAACGGCGTGACGCGGCAGAAAGTGATCGATCTCTGCCGCGCGGACGGCATCCCCGTCTATGAAAAGAACTACTCGCTCTACGAGGCCTACGGCGCCGAAGAGGCGTTTCTCACGGGCACCTTCGGCGCGCAAACCCCGGTCGCGTCGATTGACGGGAAGCCGGTCGGGACGAGAGAGCGGCCCGTGACGGCCCGTATTCAGGCGCTCTACAAGGCGTTGATTCAAAAACATATCAGCGAAAGACGCGGGCCATGACACTCCCCACCACGATGTGCGCCATGGTGACCATGGGGCACGGTGATATGGATCAGATGGTGTTTCACACCGACTGGCCCCGCCCCGATCCCGGCCCGGGCGATGTGGTCGTCAAGGTGGGCGCCTGCGGGCTCAACAACACCGACGTGAACACGCGTTCTGGCTGGTACTCCAAGGCTGTGAGCACGGCAACCACCGGCGCGGCGGCCGAGATCGACGCCGAGGACCCAAGCTGGGGCGGGGCGCCGATCTCGTTTCCCCGGATCCAGGGCGCGGACGTGTGCGGGCACATCGTGGCCGTGGGCGCTGGCGTGGACGCCGCCCGGATCGGAGAGCGGGTGATCAGCGACTGCTGGCTGCGCGATCCGGCGGATCCTCTGAACAAGGCCAAGGCCGGCTATTTCGGCTCGGAACGCGATGGCGGGTTCGCCGAATACACCACATTGCCGGCGGTCAATGCGTTGTCCGTGACCTCGGACATGAGCGATGCGGAACTGGCGACGTTCTCCTGTTCGTATTCCACCGCGGAAGGCATGCTGACCCGCGCCGCTGTCACGGCTGCCGATACCGTGCTGGTGCCCGGCGCGTCGGGCGGGGTTGGCGGCGCATTGGTGCAACTGGCCAGGCGCCGGGGCGCGCGGGTGATCGCCCTTGCGTCCGAGCCTAAGCACGCGGCGGTTGCCGCGCTGGGCCCCGATCGCATCCTGCCGCGGTCACCCGATGACCTGCGCGCTGCGTTGGGCGATGAGCGTATCTCTGTTGTGGCCGACGTCGTGGGCGGGCCTGACTGGGCGCGGCTGATCGATCTGCTCGAACGGGGCGGGCGCTACACCTGTTCGGGCGCGATTGCGGGGCCCATCGTCACGCTGGATCTGCGCACGCTCTACCTGCGCGACCTGACGTTTACGGGCTCTACCGTGATTGATCCTGAAGTTATGACGAACCTCGTGCGTTATATCGAGGCCGGAGAGATTGCGCCGGTTCTGGCCGCAACCTACCCGCTGGAAGAGCTTCACGCGGCGCAAACCGACTTTATCGCCAAAGCGCATACCGGCAACATCGTGGTAACTCCCTAGCACGGACCAACGGGCAGTTTGGCGCAATTGATTTTTGGCGCGCGATAAGAAATGCTGCTGGCGCAATATGATCCACAAGGGGATCGCGGATACGGAGCCGCAAGCACATGGCGCAGACCAAGATCCGGAACATGGAAGAGTTCGCCAGCGTCAGCGGCCTGTCACGCCCGACCGTGTCCAAGTATTTCAACGACCCCGAAAGTGTGCGCGCTTCGACCCGGGCCAAGATCGAAGCGGCGCTGACCCGCTATGACTACCGGCCCAATATCTTTGCGATCAACCAGAACCGCAGGCTGACGAAGAATGTCGGCATCGTGGTGCCGTATCTGACGGACCCTTTCTTTGCCGAGATTGCGCGGAAAATCGAAGAGCGGTTCTCCGAAGCGGGCTTCCGGCCCACCATGTACAGCCCCTATGGCCAGCCGGATGCCGAAAGCGAGATCCTTGATAGCCTGCGATCGCTCAAACCGGCCGGCGTGCTTTTCGCACCGCTTGGCCGGGCCTCAGACCGCGGCGCCCTGGAGAAGTTCTGCGCCGATGTTCCCACGGTTCTGTTTGACAGCAATCTGGAAGGGATCGGCGAAGCCTTTGTGGGATCAGACAATTTCAGCTTCGTTTCGCAGACTGTGGAGTATCTTGTGCGCACCGGCGCGCCGCCCTGCTTTTTCGAGATGCGAACCCCCGCGAACCCCAATGCGAACAAGCGCAGGGCGGCTTACGTGCAGGCGATGCAGGAATTCGGGCACGAGCCTCTGGTTTTGAAGATCGATGGCGAAGGCTGGGCCTTTGAAGAGATCGGGCGGGAAGGCGCGCGCCGGATTCTGGAAAGTGGCGGGTTCCCCAGAGACACCGTGCTTTGCAGCAACGACCGCCTTGCGATCGGCCTGCTTTCCGCCTGCTACGAAAAGGGGCTGCGGGTGGGGCGGGGCGAGGGATGCGCTTTGCGCGTGGCCTCGCATGACGATCACCCCTTCGCGAAGTTCACCTGCCCCTCATTAACCACGGCGGCACATGACTATGATGCGGTCGCGATTCGTGCGGTATCAACGCTTCATGAGCTCATCGAAGCCGGCGGCAGCTTTGGGCGCCGGGATGAAACGCTCTTTCCCGCGAAACTTATTTTGAGATCATCGGCCTAGCCAAATTATTTTTACGCGCGATAAGTTTTGATTGACGCACGTAAACGATGTGCCTATGATTTGGGCACATACGATCTAGGGAGGACATCGAATGAATCTGAGGAACGCACTTTGTGCGGCGACTGCGCTTACGCTCGTCTCAGCCGCTGCTGCTCAGGCCCAAACCATTACCATCGCGACCGTGAATAACGGCGATATGATCCGGATGCAGGGTTACACGAATGTGTTTACCGAGCAGACTGGCATCGAGGTTGAATGGGTCACGCTGGAGGAAAACGTCCTCCGCCAGCGCGTGACCACCGACATCACCACCAACGGTGGCCAATTCGACATCATGACCATCGGCATGTACGAAACCCCGATCTGGGGCGCCAATGAATGGCTGGTGCCGCTGGACGATCTGTCCGCGGAATACGATGTGGACGACATCCTACCCGCCATGCGTGGCGGGTTGAGCCATGACGGCACGCTCTTTGCGGCGCCGTTCTATGGTGAGAGCTCGATGATCATGTACCGCACCGACCTGATGGAAGCGGCCGGGCTTGAAATGCCTGCGGCGCCCACATGGGACTTCATTCGCGAAGCTGCGGCCGCCATGACCGACCGTGAAAACGAGGTGAACGGCGTCTGTCTGCGCGGTAAGGCCGGTTGGGGCGAGGGTGGCGCGTTCATCACCGCCATGTCGAACTCGTTTGGCGCGCGCTGGTTCGACGAGGACTGGAATGCGCAGTTCGACAGCGAAGCCTGGGCCAACACGCTCAACTTCTACGTCGGCATGATGACGGAATCGGGCCCGCCGGGCTATGCCACCAATGGCTTCAACGAAAACCTGTCGCTGTTCCAGCAGGGCAAGTGCGGGATGTGGATCGATGCCACGGTTGCGGCATCCTTCGTGACCAACCCCAACGACTCGACTGTGGCCGACAGCGTGGGCTTTGCCCTGGCGCCAGATACGGGCCTTGGCAAGCGCTCTAACTGGCTCTGGGCCTGGGCGCTCGCGATCCCGGCAGGAACGCAGCAAGAGGCCGAGGCCAAGCAGTTCATCGAATGGGCAACCTCGAAGGACTATATCGAGCTGGTGGCCGAGAACGAAGGCTGGGCCAATGTGCCACCGGGCGCGCGCACCTCGCTGTACGAGAACCCGGACTATCAGGCGGTTCCGTTCGCGCAGATGACGCTCGACTCGATCCTGTCTGCTGATCCCAACAGCCCAACCGTTGACCCCGTGCCCTATGTCGGCATCCAGTTCGCCGCCATCCCCGAATTTGCCGGGATCGCGACCGAGGTCAGCCAGGAATTCTCGGCTGTCTACGCGGGTCAGCAATCCGTCGAAGAAGCGCTGGAAAAAGCGCAGGCGCTGACCAACGACGCAATGGAAGCCGCTGGCTACCGCTAGCGTCTCCTCCCGGGCCAGAGGGCGGCGGCGTCGCCCTCTGGTCTCAGCTTCAATCTCGATGATAATCCGATCTTGGGCGGCACGTCCGCCAACGGGAGGGGTGTGCAATGGCCACACAGCATTCAAGATCCGCAGCGCGCCTGATGATGGCCCCCGCAGTGATCCTGCTTCTGGGCTGGATGCTGGTCCCGCTCACGATGACGCTGTTCTTCTCGTTCAAGCGCTACCTGCCGATGCGGGGCGACTCGCTGGAACGCGGGCTCGACTGGGTCGGGTTTGAGAATTACGCGCGCTTCCTCAGCTCAAGCTCATTCTGGCCCAGCGTCCAGGCAACATTGGTCATCGTCGGCGGCGTTCTGGTCATCACCGTGGTGCTTGGAGTGCTTCTTGCGATGCTGCTGGACCAACCGTTCTGGGGGCAGGGGGTCGTGCGCATCCTGGTGATTGCGCCGTTCTTTGTAATGCCCACCGTTTCCGCGCTGGTCTGGAAAAACATGTTCATGGATCCGGTGAATGGGATCCTCGCGCATCTCTGGCGCTTCTTCGGGGCCGAGCCGGTTTCATGGCTCTCCGACGCGTCGGTACAGTCGATCATTCTGATCGTGTCCTGGCAGTGGCTGCCGTTTGCAACGCTGATCCTTCTGACCGCGATCCAGTCGCTTGACAGCGAACAGCTCGAGGCAGCGGAGATGGACGGGGCACCGCCGCTCAAACGCTTCTTCTTTATCATCCTGCCGCACCTGTCGCGGGCGATCACCATCGTGATCCTGATCCAGACGATTTTCCTTCTGTCGATCTTCGCCGAGATCTTCGTGACAACGGGCGGCGCGTTCGGCACCCGGACGCTGACCTACCTGATCTTCCAGCGTGTGATCGACAGCCAGAATATCGGGCTTGGCTCCGCCGGCGGCGTCTACGCCATCATCCTCGCCAATATCGTTGCCATCTTCCTGATGCGCATCGTCGGCAAAAACCTCGATCGATAGGGGGCGACCATGGCACGCGCAGTCACCACACGTCGCAAGATCATCACAACCGCCGCCGCGTGGACAATCGGCCTGCTGATCTTCTTCCCGATCTACTGGACGATCCTGACCAGCTTCAAAACCGAAGCCCAGGCGATCAACGACCCGCCGCTGTTCTTTGCCTTCGAATGGACGCTCGAGAACTATGCGGTGGTCCAGGAACGCTCGGACTACATGCGGTTTCTTTGGAACTCGGTGATCTTGGCGGGCGGGTCGACGCTTCTCGGCATCATCGTCGCGGTCCCCGCGGCCTGGTCGATGGCCTTCGTGCCCTCGCGACGGACCAAGGACATCCTGCTTTGGATGCTGTCGACCAAGATGCTGCCTGCCGTGGGCGTGCTTTACCCGATCTCGCTCATCTTCGTGCAATTCAACCTGCTCGACACGCGCATCGGTCTGCTCGTCGTTCTGATGCTGATCAACCTGCCGATCATCGTCTGGATGCTGTACACCTATTTCCGCGAGATTCCGGGCGAGATCCTTGAAGCGGCCCGAATGGATGGGGCAACGCTGCGCGAGGAAATCCTCTATGTCCTGACGCCCATGGCGATCCCGGGCATCGCGTCGACGATCCTGTTGAACTTCATCCTCGCCTGGAACGAAGCGTTCTGGACGCTGAACCTCACAGCGGCCAATGCCGCCCCGCTCACCGCCTTCATCGCGAGCTATTCCAGCCCCGAAGGCCTGTTCTTCGCCAAGCTTTCCGCCGCCTCAACGATGGCCATCGCACCGATCCTGATCCTGGGTTGGTTCAGCCAGAAACAACTGGTGCGCGGTCTCACCTTCGGCGCTGTCAAATAGGGAACGATCACCATGGGACAGATCACGCTAGAGAAAGTCACGAAAAGCTTCGGCGATGTCGAGGTGATCCCACCGCTGGATCTGGCCATCGACGATGGCGAATTCACGGTCTTCGTCGGCCCCTCGGGCTGCGGAAAGTCGACGCTGCTGCGCCTGATCGCGGGGCTAGAGGATGTCTCCAGCGGGGCGATCCGGATCGATGGCAACGATGCCACCGCGATCCCACCCGCCAAACGCGGACTTGCGATGGTGTTCCAGTCCTATGCGCTCTACCCGCATATGAGCGTGCGCAAGAACATCGCCTTTCCGATGCGCATGGCCAAGATTCCGCAGGACGAACAGGACCGCCGGATCGAAGCGGCGGCCAAGGCGTTGAACCTTACCGACTATCTGGATCGCCGCCCCGGCCAGTTGTCGGGCGGCCAGCGCCAGCGCGTGGCCATCGGCCGGGCGATCGTACGCGAACCGGCGGCGTTTCTGTTCGATGAACCGCTCTCGAACCTCGATGCGGCGTTGCGCGTCGGCATGCGGCTTGAGATCAGCGAACTGCACGAGCGGTTGAAGACCACGATGATCTTACGTCACCCATGATCAGGTCGAAGCGATGACCATGGCCGACAAGATCGTCGTTCTGCGCGCCGGCCATATCGAACAGGTAGGCAGCCCGCTCGAGCTCTATCGCACGCCGCGGAACCTGTTTGTCGCGGGTTTCATCGGCAGCCCGAAGATGAACCTGATCACCGGGCCCGAGGCCGCAAAGCATGGCTGCCAAACGATGGGCATCCGGCCCGAACACATCTCTGTCTCGGCGGAGGAGGGTGACTGGACCGGCGTCGTTGGCGTCTCCGAGCATCTTGGCTCTGACACGTTCTTCCATATCCACGACACCGGTCTGGCCGAGACGATTACCGTGCGCGCCGATGGCGAGGTGGGGTTCCGCCACGGTGACACCGTGCGCATGACCCCGCGCCCTGACGTGATCCACCGCTTCGACGAAAGCGGCCAGCGGATCTGATGCGGCTTCAGGGGAAGACAGCGTTGATCACAGGCGCGGCGCGCGGGATCGGGCTCGCCTTTGCCAAGGCCTATGTCCGCGAAGGCGCCCGCGTGGCGCTGGCCGATATCGACTATGCCGGGGCCCAGGCCGCTGCCGCGGGGATTGGAGACGCCGCGCTCGCGGTTGAGCTTGATGTCACGCAACAGGACAGCATCGATGCCGCCGTGGCGCAGGTGAGCGATGCCTTCGGCCAGATCGACATCCTGATCAACAACGCGGCCATTTTCACCGCCGCGCCCATCGTTGAGGTCTCGCGGGACGACTACGCCCGCGTCTTCGACATCAACGTCTCGGGCGCGCTCTTCATGCTGCAGGCGGTCGCCCGCCATATGATCGCGCAGGGCGTCAAAGGCCGGATCATCAACATGGCCAGCCAGGCCGGGCGTCGGGGCGAGCCGCTGGTGGCGGTCTATTGCGCGTCGAAGGCGGCGATCATCAGCCTGACGCAATCGGCGGGACTGAACCTGATCTCCCACGGCATCAACGTGAATGCCATCGCCCCCGGCGTGGTGGATGGTGCGCATTGGGACGGCGTGGATGCCTTCTTTGCCAAATACGAAGGCAAGGCACCGGGTCAGAAAAAGGCCGAGGTCGGCGCTGCCGTGCCCCATGGCCGGATGGGAACGGCCGAGGATCTGACGGGCATGGCGGTGTTTCTTGCCTCCGACGAGGCCGAATACATCGTCGCGCAGACCTACAATGTCGACGGCGGCAACTGGATGAGCTGATGAACGATCTTGTCCATCGCCCCGAACCGATCGCGCTTGGCCTGTCGACCCTGGGCGCCTTGCCTGCACATGTGGCACGCCCCAGTTATGCACGCAGTGCGCTGACGCCGGGGATCGTGCATATCGGGGTCGGCAATTTTCACCGGGCGCATCAGGCGTGGTACCTGCATCGGCTGATGCAGATGGGCAAGGCCCATGACTGGGCGATCCTCGGGGCCGGTGTTCGGCCCTACGATGCAGAGATGCGCACCAAGCTTTTGGCGCAGGATTGCCTGACGACGCTGGTTGAGCTTGATCCAGCCTCGGACGGGTTGGAGGTCACCGGGTCGATGATCGGGTATCTTCCGATTGAACCCAACAATGCGGCCCTGATCGCGCAAATGGCCGATCCCGTGGTGCGCATCGTGTCGCTGACGGTGACCGAGGGCGGGTACTATCAGGACGCGCGCGGGGCGCTTGATCTCACCCACGCGGATATTCAGCACGATATCTCGCAGCCGCAGGCGCCAGTGACGGCCTTCGGTGCGATCCTTGCCGCGCTGAATATCCGCCGCAGCGCCGGACACGCCCCATTCACGGTGCTGTCCTGCGACAACCTCCAGGGCAACGGCGATATCGTCCGGTCGGTCGTTCTAGGGTTGGCCCAGGCCAGCGATCCCGCGCTGGCCGATTGGATCGCGGGCGAGGGGGCCTTCCCCAACTCGATGGTCGACTGCATCGTCCCGGCCACGGCGGCTGCGCTGGTCCACGATCTCTCTGCGCAGGGCATCACCGACGCCGCCCCGGTCAGTCACGAGGCCTTCCGCCAGTGGGTGATCGAAGACAGCTTCTGCGCAGGTCGCCCGCTGTGGGAGGACGTGGGCGCGACGCTCACCTCGGATGTTCACGCCTATGAGGCGATGAAGCTGCGGATCCTGAACGGCGGGCATCAGTTGCTGGCCAATGCGGGCGAGCTTTTGTCGGTCGAAACCATTGCGGGCTGCATGCAGGACCCCGACATCAGCGCCTTCTTCGAACGGGTGCAGATCCGCGAGATCCTGCCCTATGTGCAAAGCGTCCCGGGCACCTCCACCGACGACTACCTCGCGCTGGTACAACGACGCTTCGCCAACCCCAAGATCCATGACACCACACGCCGCGTGGCATTTGACGGCTCATCGCGCCACCCGGGCTTTTTGCTGCCCAGCCTGAACGATGGCCTCGCAAACGGCACCGCCATCGAGGGGCTCGCCCTGGCCGAGGCGCTTTGGGCGTGGATGTGCGCCGGCACGCGTGAGGATGGCAGCGACATCGCGGCCAATGACCCGCTCTGGCCGGAGCTAAACACCGTGGCGCTTGCCGCACGCAACGCGCCCGAGGTCTGGCTTCAGCAGAAGGGGCTTTACGCCGAAACCGCCCATGCCCCCGCGTTCCAGACTGCCTTTGCCCGGTGGCTGCGGGCGTTGTGGGCGGACGGCACCCGGAAAACGCTGGCCACTTTCCTGCACGGTTAGGGACGCGCCGCGGTCCAAACCAAACCTTGCTTGGGCAAGCCGGTTGTGGCCCGCCACATCGCCCTCTATACCGTCAGGGGCGGTCCCCCGCCAGTTTCACCAAGCGTTGTCTTTCAAGGGCCGCATGCCGTTGCAGCCCGAGGTTGCCAACGCAAAAAAACACACATTTACCGTTGCCCACACCCGCGCGCCGGACATCAATGCCGCCATCGAACGACACGACCGAGCCCCCGGTGCTCGGCCGTACCCGTGCCTTTGACACCTCTTTTCTGATCTTGGCGGTCATCGCCTGCGCGGCCGCCATTGCCGTAGCCTGGCTGAAAGGCCCCATGCGCGTGGTTGAGATTGCAGCCAGCTATCTGGGCTTTCTCGCGGTGCTGTCCCCGAAAATCCTCTGCGGTTTCTTCGTCGCCGCCGCTGTCCCGATCCTGATCCCACCCGAGCGTCTGACCCGGTGGATCGGTCGCGAAAGCGGGATGCGCGGGCTGGCGGTGGGCTGCCTCGCCGGGGCCCTCGTGCCGGGCGGGCCGATGATGATCTTTCCGCTCGCCGCCAGTTTCCTTGTCGCCGGCGCCAGCACGGCCACGATTGTAAGCTTCGTCACCGCCTGGAGCCTTTATGGCCTCAACCGTACCATCATCTGGGAGATGTCTTTTCTTCACATCGACTTCGTGCTGCTGCGGGTCGCCATCTGCCTGCCGCTGCCATTTCTGGCCGGGCTCCTGGCAAGCCGGGTGCTGAAATGAATATCCTGATCGGGACACTGGCCCTGATGGCGCTTGCGGGCTGGGTGTGGCGGCGCCTGGGCACCGATGCCAATCGACAGGCCGCCTATGCCGGTGTCCGGCGCATGATCACAAACAACCTGCCGCGCGTCGTGGTCGCGTTGATCAGTGCGGGCCTCTTTGCCGAACTGCTGCCCGAAGAGGTGGTGCGCCAATACCTTGGCGACACATCGGGGTTTCGAGGTGTGCTGCTGGGCAGTGCTTTGGGCGTTCTGACCCCGGGCGGCGCGTTCGTGAGCTTTGCGCTCGCCGCAGGCGCGATGCAGGCGGGTGCGACGACACCCGCGATGATCGCCTATCTCACCGCCTGGTCGCTTTTTGCGCTGACCAAGGTGATCACCGAAGAGTTGGCTTTTCTCGGCCCCGGCTTCCTGTTGCGCCGCGTTGCGGTGACCCTGCCGATCCCGCTTATTGCGGGCAGTGTGGCCCTGTTGCTTTAGCTACCACATCCGCTCGCGCGCATAGTCGCCATAGCCCTCATCATAGGCCTTTGCGTCAAAGCCATCGGTGAACTCGCGGATGAAATCGCCCGCGGTCGGAACGGACCTGCTTTCGTCCTTGCCCGACCAGAGGACCGAACGCATCAACGCCTTGGCACATTGAAAATAAAGCTCGCCAATCGTCACCACGATCACTGTCTTCGGGGTCATGCCGTTGCGTTCGAACGACGTGGTCAGTGCAGGATCGGCGGAGAGAACAGCCGTGCCATTCACCCGAATCACATTGTTGCTGCCCGGGATCATGAACATCAGGCTCACCCGTCCATCGCGAACCACATTGCGCAGCGAATCCAACCGGTTGTTCCCACGCCAGTCCGGCAAGAGCAGGGTCGTGTCGTCCGCGATGCGCACCACCGGCCCATCATCGCCCCGCGGGCTGCCATCGGTGCCTTCCGGGCCGACCGTGGTCAGCACGACAAAGCGCGACGCCTCGATCCATTTGCGATAGTTCGGCGTCAGCGCCCGGGCGACCTTGTCGACCGATTTCGACGTGACCTCACCATAAAGCGCTTCGAGCGCCTCGACCGTTTTGATCGTCTCCATCACGGATCCCTTTCAGCCACATGTGCCCAAGCCTCGCGCGGCTGGGGCATCCCGGTTGTTGGGGTCTCTATACCGCCGCTTGGCGGCTAAGACGATCCTACAAATCCGTGCGAACGACCTTCGCGGCGGCGTTCTTGAGAGGCTCGTTTGGCCGCCGTAATTCCGTAGGCATTTCGGCGCCGCCCACGCGCTTCGGAGACGGCCCGATCCACCATCATCTCAACCAATAGCCCGCCTAGACAGGCCGAATGAATCTGCGCCGCAGCATCTCAAGGCGCGACGCGCGCAGGGAGTCGAGAAACACAGCGGCAAAGATGATCAGGCCTTGAAGCATCGGCTGCAGGTACAAATTTGTGCCCGTAAAGACGAGGCCGGTCTTCACCGCCTGGATCATCGTTGCCCCGATCACAGCACTGAACGCGGTTCCAAAACCGCCGAACAGGCTCGCGCCGCCCAGGACCGCGGCCGCGATCACGTCAAACTCACGGCCCTCGCCAAAGCCGGTGTCGAGCCGGCCAATCTGCGCAATCAGAATGAAACCGGCCAGCGCCGCGAGCGAAGAGCAGATTATGTAGACACTCGCCTTGACCCGACCGACCCGGATACCGGCTTTGGCCGCGGCCGGTTCGTCGTTGCCAATGGCATAGACCTGGCGACCAAAGGCGGTTCTCGACAAGACGAGATGGGCGGCCAACGCAACCGCGACAAAAAACAAAATCGGTGTCGGCACGCCAAAGACGGAGGACAGGCCGAACGCACGGATCTCATCAGGAAAATCAAACTGGCGCGAACTGGTCAGATAGGCACCGAAACCGCGAAAAAAGAAGAGCGTTGAAAGCGTGACGATGAAAGGCACGATTTTCAGAACAACGATCAAAAAGGCGTTGATGGCCCCCATGACGGCACCTGCCGCCACGGCCACAACCAAACCGCCCGCAACACCGACCCCGTAATCCCGCATCGCAAAACCGGCGATAAGCGGGCCCAGATACATCACCGATCCGACCGATAGATCGATTCCGGCGGTCAACAGCACGAACACCATGCCCACCGCGGCGATGCCAATGAAAGACGCTTGCTTGATAACATTGCCAAGGTTTTCCGGCCCGATGAACGCTGGCGCCTGTGTCCCAAACACGAAGACGATCAGCAAAAACAGCAAGAGCGTCCCGTGACGGGTTAGAACCGCGGCAGCACGATCGCGCGCAGATCCGGTCATGCCGCCACCCCGTTCGTTTCGGGCTTCTTGCCAAAGGCCATTGCAAGGATGTCCCGATCCGAAAAGTCGGACCGATCGAACCTGCCCGTCACCTCACCGCGGTTCATCACCATGATGCGGTCGCACATGCCGGTGAGTTCCTCGAGTTCCGAGGAGATGAACAAAACCCCACTGCCCGCAGCCGCGAGGCGGTCGGCGATCGCGTAGATCTCGAACTTGGCGCCGACATCGACCCCGCGTGTCGGCTCATCCAAGATGAACAGGTCAGGCTGGCGCATAAGCCATTTGCCGATCACCACCTTCTGTTGATTGCCGCCCGAAAGTGCGCGGACGGGCTGGGTCCGGATGTCGCCCGCCTTGATCACCATCTCGGTCTTCAAATGCTCGGTGCTTTGCTCCAGTCGCGCTTGGTCCAGAAAGGCAAGCGATGTCCTTCCAAATTCTTCAATCGACACCAGGCTGAGATTGTCGACCGTCGGAGCATCCATCAGCAGGCCCTCGGCCCGCCGATCCTCGGTGACGAAAGCAACGCCGCTGGCAATACGCGCACGCACCCCACCGGACAGAGGATTTCCTTGCAGCGTAAGCTCACCCTGTTCGAGCGGATCAAGGCCAAAAACGATGCGGGCCATTTCGGAGCGACCCGATCCCATCAGACCAAATAACCCCAGGATCTCACCGGCATGGATGTCAAAGGACACGTCTTCCAGAATGCCGGGTTGGCAAAGGCCCTTGGCGGAGAACAGGATATCGCTGCTTGGTGCAGCGGATCGCTCCGGATAGAGCCCCCCAAGCGCACGCCCGATCATGGCGGTGATCATATCCGGCACATCAAAGCCTTCGGCTTTCTCCTGCGCCACAAGCTGGCCATCACGCAGAACGACGACCGAGTCGCAAAGCCGTTTCACATCGCCCAGAATGTGGGAGATATAGAGGATCGTTTTGCCGTCCGCCTTCAGGCGCTCGATCGTTTCAAAAAGCTTTGCGGTCTCGCGCGGCGTCAGCGATGTCGTCGGTTCGTCAAAGATGATCAGTTCCGCGTCGCGATGCAGCGCTTTCGCAATCTCAACCAACTGACGTTCGCCGGGGGTCAGCTTTTCGACATCGGTCTCAGTCGCAACGTCCAGCGCCAACTGCCGCAGCAAATCGGCGGTGCGTTGGCGCATGGCGGTACGGTCGATCAGGCCGAAACGGGACGGAAAATCATCAACAAAGATGTTTTCGGCAATCGTTAGATTGGTGAACAGGTTCAGTTCCTGATGAATGAACGCGACACCCCGCGCCGTCGCATCACTGGGTGAGCGGGGATGATATAGCGCGCCGAGCCAACGCATCTCACCCGCCGATGGCGCCACAACGCCGCCAATCATATTCATCAGGGTTGATTTGCCGGCGCCGTTTTCGCCGATGACGCCCACAACCTCACCTTTACGTATTCCCAACGTCAGATCGCGCACGGCGGGCACGCCAAAATAGTCCTTTCGCAAACCCTCAAATGACAAAAGCTCGGTCATAAGGCGTCTCCCTGGATCAGGCGCGTGCGCAGCACATCCAGCAGCGCAGCGGCGACGATCACGGTCCCCTTGACCATGTCGATGTGGAAGGACGACAGGTTCATCAGGTTCAGCGTGTTGGACAGCAAGACGAAGAAGAAGACGCCAAACACCGTCCAGATGATCTTGCCCTTGCCACCAAACAGGCTTGTGCCACCGATCACCGTTGCCCCGATAACGTCGAGCAGGAAGTTGCCATCCCCGAGCGTTGGCCGCCCCGCTTCCAGGCGCGTGGAGTACAAGATCGCCCCAACCGTCGCGCAGATGGCAGAGATCGTGAAAACCAAGACGATGACACGTTTGACAGGCACGCCCGAGATCTTGGCCGCCTTGCGGTTGATCCCGATTGCAAACACCTGTCGCCCGAAGACGGTGCGGTTCAATAGGACATGCGCACAGATCGCAACCGTCACTGCGATGAGCATCGGATAGGTGACGAACGAATGGATCTGTCGTCGCGGGATGCGGGATTCATCCTGCTCGCCAAAGTACACCGATACGATGTCGCCTTTGCCGAGCTGAATATAGCTTTCGGGAAGATTTCGGATGTTCTCTGACTGCGTGAGGTAAATTGCCAGGGCGGATATGACAATCATGGTCACCAGCGTCACCATGAAGGGCGGCATCTGGAAATGCGCAATGGCGATACCGTTGGCCGCACCGATCAATGCACCTGCGGCGACCATAACCAGGATCGCGATCGCGACCCCACCTGGCACACCCGCCAGCGGGCCACCGTTTTCTGTGATGATAGTGCCCCAGATCGGCGCATTGGACAGAACATCCGGGGAGGCCGTCGTCGCCAAAAGCATTGCACCCACAACACTTGTGAACCCGACGACAGAACCTTGCGACAGATCGATGCCGGCGATCGTCAAAACAAAGGTCTGACCCACCGCGACAACCAGCAAGGGCCACATGTTGGAAAGGATGTTGGCGATATTGGCCGGGTTCGACAGAGTTGGCAAAAACGGCATCAAAACAAGGAAATAGGCAAGCGACAGGTACAGGACAAAGAAGTCGGACAGAAACAGCCGCATCGCCCGCTGACGCATGCTTGGAACAGGTGTTTCACGCGCGGAATGGGCCGCGCTCAAGCCACCATCGTTCATAGTGCTCTACCTTGCAGTTGACGGGTGTCAGATCGGCGGGATGCACCCGCCGATCCAGTCGTTGGCAGTCCGTGATTGCTCACTGATCGAGAAAGCCTTCGGACAGGAGCACGCAGCCCCACATGTCCATTTCCCGCTCCGCCAAGTTGGCCGAAGTCAGCGCAAAGCCCGGATCTTCGATCACCTCATTGGGCTGTGCTTCGCCCGCCTCAATCGCCGCCAGGATGGCGTTCAGGGCTGCCTCGGCTTCAAAGTACAGATCCTGCACGCCCGTCGCGTCGATGTAGCCTTCCTTTAAAAGCTGGCAGGCCGTGGCATCGCCGTCCAGGCCACCCATAACGACATGGCCTTCTTCGCCCTGTCGCGCCCACATGCCGCGCGGCTCAAAGACCGAGCGGATCGTCGGGAACAAAAAGTCGGAGGACGTGAAGAGAAGGTCGATCTCCGGGTTTGCGGTTACCGCAGCCTCGAGATTGGCCAATGCCGTCGCCGCATCCCACTCTGATGCCACTTCGATCGGCGTATTGAAGTCGTCGGGGTAGTTTTCCAAAGCGGCGTAGAAGCCGTCTTTGCGGCCCACGGCATTGGGATCGCCCAGATCGCCCACGATGATCATCGGCGTCAGCTTCCCGTCACCCTCACGATTGGCAATCGCCTCCTGGGCCAGGAAGTCAACCGCCTGGCTTGCGATTGATGCGTTGTCGGCGACCACAACAATGCCCTTCGACAGATCAGACGGCGGCCGGTTGAAAACCGCGATCGGGACATCGTTGTCCTGGGCTTCGTTCACGATCGTTACGGCACTTTCGCCGTCTTGCGGAATGATGATGACGCCGTCCACGCCCTGTGCGATGCAGTCGCGCACCTGTTCAAGCTGTCGGTTGGCGTCCTCATTCGCATTGCGCTCGATCACGGTATGGCCCGCCTCCTCCAGCGTGCGCGTGATGGCGGTATGGCCCGCGACCCAGAACTCGGTTTCCAGATCTTGGAACGCGAAACAGATGGTAGCGGCAGAAGCTGGCGCGGCGACGCCGAGACTGGCGGCTGCGAAGGCGGCCCCCGCAAGTAGTGTCGAGACTGGTTTCATTTCTCTCTCCCTTCTTGTGTGTGCCGGTCGGCACGGATTCAGACCGGAATGGAGCGGTCATGGATGATGTTTGGGGTCACGTCGCATCGCAGATGTCTTTCACCGACTGCATCACCGCATCGGGATCGAACACTGCGTCCATCCAACCCTCTTTGAAGATGACGGGGCGGGCCTTATCGATGGCGTGCAGGGCGCCGTCAGAGAAAACGCCACCCGGGAAAATCCCGAACGCAATGGCGAGTTCGATGTTGAGGTGCCCCATCATGAAGTCATGGGCGGCCTGTTCCGGCACGCCGCGCCGCACGGCTTCATCGGTCGCCTCGCGCAGGGCCAGGGCAAGCGTCGCCCCAACAGTCTCAGACAAGGCCGGTTCCAGGATGGCCAGCTGCTCCACCGTGCATCGATGGGAGCGCATGACGGGCGCGTAGATCGTGCGCGCCACTTCCTCGCAACGCGCGTAATCCTCTTCGGGCCCCTGCATCAGGGCGCAGACGATATGCTGCTTGGCATGGATCCCGCCGAAGAAATCCGATTTGGCCGCGGGCTCGGTTTCGTCGTTGAAGATGGGCGGGTGGCACGGATGGGTGACGAAGTAGGACACGTCATCGCGTTCGGGCAGCTTGCTGGCATGCGGCGCGGCGGCATCGAGCATGACGATGGCTGCACCGGACTGCACTTTGCCGATAATCTGGTGTGTGATCTGGCCGATCAGCCGATCGGGCGTGGCCATCACGATGACATCGGCGCCGGACACCGCCTGGCCCTCTTCAACGGTTTCCGCACCCACCTCCGCCTTCAGGCGCGCGCGTCCCGCTTCTGAAACCTCGACATGATCGACGTCGAACTGAGAGCTTTTCAGGTTGGTCGCCAGGCGGACGCCCATTTTGCCTCCAGCACCCATCAGTGCAATCTTGGTCATGACTTGCTCCCTTGGTTCGTGGCGCCGCCGTTTCGGATCTGGCCGAAGTACTCCAGCGTGCCCATTTGCCCGCCCTTCAGCGCGACCTCGAGCGGGGCGGTCTCTGTATGATCGCGATGCGCCTGGCAGAGCGCGGCGCCCGGCACCGTTGCCGCCAGCGCCGTTAGCGCGAAGATGCCGAGGCGCTGCGCGGCGTGGCTTGACGTGTCGCCCCCCGCGATGGCCGCGCGCTGGCAACCGGTGCGTTCGATGAGCCGGGCCAGAATATCCCCCAGGCCGACGCCCAGCCGTTCATTGGCCTCCTCGGGCGCCATGCCAGCGGCCTCGCCCGCGCTTTTGAAGGCGGCGATGGAGGCGTCGTCGGGCCCGCGGGCGCTGAACACAATCGGGCTTCCCGCCGCCGCTAGTGCCCCATTCACAGCGGATTGCACCCAGTTTCCATAGGCCGCGCCCACCTCCAGCGCGCCGCGCGGATCAACCCGTGTGGCGGTGAACCCGTTGGCTTCTGCCCATTCGATCTGAGCCCCCGTGGTGGCAGAGGCCGACCCGGCCACGGCCACGATCCGATCAACGGGTTCGGCGCGCGGTGTCGGCTGCGTTTCGGGCAAAAGGCCTTGATCCTGCCAATGCCGCACAAGCGCGTATTCGACCCCTTGCGATCCTATCGCGAGCCTGGGTTGGCCGTCGGCCTGCCAGATCAGATGCCCGGCATGGGAGAGCGTGCGGTCATCGACCGTGTCTATGGCGATCATCCGCGCGCCCCGATCCCGTTCGCGCGCGAGCCGCTCGGTTGCCTCGGGCGCCGAAGCGAGCGCATCGAGGCCGACGAGGCCAAAGGGCAGGTCCGTCTGCCGGGTGAGGTGCCCGCCGATGTCGGCCTCATCCATCGGCGTAACCGGATGACGGGCCATAACCGGGTGGCGATCGAGCCGGTGCACATCTTCGCCGGAGATCGCAAATAGGTTGCCGAACGCCTGGTATCTGCCGATTGCGGGCGCGGCCGGATAAACGGCGGCCCAGGGCGCGCCGGTGGCCGCAAAGGCAAGCTCCGCCGCCCGCCCGATCGATCCGATCGCGGGCGAGGAATCCAGCGTTGAGCAGATCTTGTAGTGAAAGAGCTGTGCATTCAGCCCGGCCAAGAAGGCGAAGACGGGAGGAAGCTCCTCGCCCATCCAGGCCGGGCTGCGCGACCGGGCCGAACCGGCGATGCCGATGCCCCGGACATTGGTGAACCGCTGCAATTGCTCGGGCGTTGGCACGTTGAAAAACAGAACCGAAGCCAGGCCCGCGAAAGTGAGCACCTCCATCACCGCGGCGGCGCCGGTGTAATCATCTCCATACCAGGCAACGAGCAGCCCATCGGGCAAGGACGGGGGGGGCGCCATCAGCCGTACGCCTTTAACGCGGCGGCAAGGCTTGGGTGCCGGGCCGCATGCTCTGAAAGCCCGATACCCGCCATCGCCGCGTGCCAGCTTTCGCGCAGGGCTTCGATCCCGGCGGCAGGCCCGTCCGGATGCCCCATGATGCCACCGCCGGCGGCATAGATGAGATCGGCGGAACCCAGTCGGCGATATGTTTCGGGCGGCTGAAGCGCGGACTGGCCCGAAGAAAAGACGGGCATGGAGAGGCAGGGTGCCCGCTCGAACATCGGCGTCAGGCACGCCCGGGCAGAGGCGATCACGCTTTCATTCGGCTCGCAAAACTTGTTGTCGAGCCCGTTGACATGCATGTGATCGGCGCCCGCCAGCCGCCAGATCTTCTGCCACGCCACGTAGGACCACCCCAGAAGCGGGTGCCGCGACAGCGCGCCCCAGCCATTGCGATGCGCGTGGATCGGGAGATCGGAGATGCGCGCCAGTTCGATGAATGCCGTGAGGCCAACCGAATTGAGGCTGGCCATGATGCAGGTGCCGCCGCTCTCGCGCACAAGATCATGGCGGCGCCTCATCTCATCCATTTCGCCGGTCAGGTTGAAGGCGTACATCACCTTCTTGCCGGTCTCTTCCGCATGCGCGTTGATCACGGCCATCACGGCGCCCACGCGTTCTTCGAACGGGCATGCCGGGCCGTCTGCCTGCAACTCGTCATCCTTGATGAAATCTATTCCCGCCTCGACCAGCGTCTTGACGAGCTCGGCGGTTTGCCCGGCATCAAGGCCCACACTGGGCTTTATGATCGTGCCGATGACGGGGCCTTCGGAAACCCCGGTCAATTCTCGGGTGCCGGCCACGCCGAATTGCGGCCCCGCATATCTTTCGGCGAACGCCTTCGGCAAGCGGATATCGAGTAGGCGCAAACCGGAAAACTGCCCAAGTTCGAAAAGGTTGCCCGCCACAGTGGCCATCAGGTTCGGCAGGGATGGCCCCAGGTTGGCAAGCGGCCAGGACAGGGTCACATGCGCCCGCTGGATCTGCGCGCCATCGGGCCGCCGGGCGCCCGGCAATCCCGGCTCGCCCACCGATTCCAGCACCGTCAGCTTGTCCACGGTCGCGGCGGACCGGGCCTTCAGCTCCGCCGTTTCGCCCGGAACCTTGACGAAGGTGCCGGAGGATTGCTCACCGGCCATCACCTCGGCGGCCGCGCGCGGATCGAAGGCGGTTTCGATCACATAATCGGCCTCGATGCGTTCGCCCATCACTGCCGCTCCTGCCACTGGGCAACATCGATCAGCTGGCGCTCCCGCATCGCGTCATAGGAGGCTAGCGTCAGCGCGAGCGTGTTCAGATTGTCCCGCCCGGACGGCTGCGGTTCGGCGCGGCCGTTCAAAACGTCCACCACATGGGCCTGAAAGCGGATCACCGAATCCTGAATCGTATGCCAGGGCCGCGCGCCCCAGGCGGGCACCTCGGGATCGGCGCTTTCCACCACCTTCTCGCCCGCCGCGTGAATGTGCAGGCGCAGATCCGTCGTCAGTTCCAGCGTGCCTTTGTATCCTTCGATCCAGGCGAGCGTTGCCGGAAACGGCTCTGGATGAATCGTGGATGCGAAAGAGCAATCAACAACCGATACGGCGCCGGAGCTGTGCCGCAGTAGCGATGTAAAGCTATCCTCGCCAGCAACGCCGGGCCTGAGGCTGGCGGTTTCGCAGGCCAGGTGGCTCACCTCGCCCATCAGGTGACGCAGCACGTCATAGAGATGGATGCCAACATCCATCAGAACGAACCGCTCGATCGTCGCCAGATACGGCTGGGTGGCGTAAACATCGAAACCGTGCCTGAAGCTGAGCCGCGCAAACCGCGGCGCCCCGATGCGGCCCGCATCGAGCGCGGCCTTGATGCGAACAAAGCCGAGCTGCCAGCGGAAGTTCTCGTGAATGAGGAACGGAACGCCCGCCGCCTCTGCCGCATCGACCATGGCGCGGGCTTCGGCATAGGTGTCTGCAATTGGCTTTTGGCAGATCACCGCCAGTCCGTGGTGGCACACCAGCTCCACCAAGCTGCGATGGGAGGGCGGCGTTGTCGCGATATCAACGAAATCAAGATCCGTCTCCGCCAGCATCCGCGCGGCATCGTCAAAAACGCCTGCGATGCCGAACTCCTGCCCAACCGCTTGCGCTTTCTCGTGATCGAGATCGCAGACGGCAACGATCTCGGCGCCCTCAACATCCTGCCAGCCGTGCAGGTGGTTGCGCGCAAAGAAGCCACATCCGATCAGCGCGCCGCGTTTGACACCCCCCGCCATCACGCAACCTCCCCGATGGTGAAGGCAACCGCTGCCGGTGGCAGCGAGATTTCTGCGGATGTGACCGGCGCGGCTTGCGCCCGCCAATCAGGGGCGGAGACATCGGTGCCCGGGGCCATGGTGATCGCGCTCTGGCCCCCCAGCGGCAACGTGGCCTGGGCCAGCCCGCAATTGGCAAAGATGCCGGTGTGGAGACCGGCCCCTTCCACCTCGATGCCATAGACTGATTTCGGCACCGGCCGCGTGGGCAGACGCCGACCGGATGCCATCGACGCAAGCGCCTGCACAACATGGTGGATCGGCCAGGCGGTAAAGCGGCCCGCTTCAACCGCACCTGTGGCAAACGGCCCCCCGATGCCCGCCAGCGCGATCCGGGCCACAGCGCTATCTGCCGCAACCGCGTAGACCCCCACCGCAAATGCTGCGCCGAAAGCGCTGCGCTGGCGCGGATCGTCCATCGCCATGGCCAGGCGATCGAGGCCCGGATTATCGGCCACATCCGCACCGTAGGGGTTGGAACGCATGCCGATACTGGACAGCCCCAGGCGGAGCGGGCGCCCACCAGCGATCTCGCGCGCGCTTTCGTGCACAAAGGGCAGGGCCTCCAGCGTCTCAAAGACCGATCGATCGTCAGCCGCGTGCACGATCGCCGTGGTGGAATAGGTCACAAAGTCACCCAGCCCCGCGGGCGGTGCATGCCGATTAAACTCGGTGAAATTGGTGAGCATCCCGGCACCGATGCGCGCCCCTGGGAAATGGACAGCCGCAGAATTCAGCGCCTGAGCGATCGATCGGCCCGTTGGCCATGGCCCGCTGGGTTGGTAGCTTTTAAGAAATGCCCGCGGCACGGCAACGACACTGGTCGCCTCGATGTGCGAGCGCTGCATGAGACTGACCAACTCGGCGAGTGGCGCTTCGATGTCTCCCTCATCATCAACGATCAGCTCAAGTTCGAGCGGCCCAGACAGCGCCGCCATGCCGGGAACCGCCGCCGCCAAATCGTCACGTCCCAGATCCAGTCGAACCAGCTGTGTTGCGGATGGTTGGCATCGAAGCAGCGCGTCGTCCGGGTCTGCCAGCCACGCCGGTATGGCGACCATGGCCACTTCGGGCAACGGCGGAAGGGAAACACTGCGGTCGGACGGCGATTTCGCGCGCGCAACTGCCCCGCTGAGATTGATCTCAATTGATTGCGTGACTGTGTCACCCGCCTCAATGGCGTAGGGGAATGGCAAGGCCAGGGGACGGCAGTAGGTTTTGAAGGACGCATCCGTCCAGTTGCGCTGATCTTCCATCTCGAAGACTTCGCCGGAAAACGCGATCTCCACGGAAACGCCGTGAACTGCGTAGCGCAGCGCCGCAATGTCATACGCGGGTTGGCTGGCCATGATCGGTTTCGGGAATGCGCTGGCGTCTTCGGTGCCGTCAGAATGCACGACCTTAACTGGTGACCCCGCCACGCCGTCCAATGGATGCAACAAGGTGAAGCCTGCGCGGTTGGTCTCGACCGTTTGGTTCGCTGAAAGGATCAGTTCCAGGCGAAGGCTGTCGGGCTGGATGCGCACGTCCAGCTCCGCATCCAATGCGGCACCGAAGACGCTGAACCAACGTTGGTAGCGGAAGCGACCCTCGTGGGCCTCATGGTGCTCGCGCACGTTCTCCTGAACAGCCGTGCCCCAGTTCGCGTCGCGGATCGGGCAGTCGACGCCGCGCACAACTTCAACTCCGCGATACGAGATGCATCGGATGGCGCCCCCATCGATCACGGCGGACAACGGGCCGCAGGCAACGGTGCGGCCCGAGCCGGTCGCCGGTGCGGCGGGCGACGCCAATTGATTGTCGCTCTGCGAATGCAAGCAGACCCCTCCCCGGAACATGTGCGCCCCCGACGCACAGCTTTAGATATACTGATTATACCAGTTGAATTATGTCAAGTCCGCGTAGATTCGCCCGACCGGGACGATCTCATAGGTCAGGTCGTCAGATGATCCTGGTGATAAAGCGTGTTGGCACGGTTCAGATGATCGGCCATGTGCTTGGCCGCCAGATCGGCATCCCGCGCTTCGATGGCGCTCAGAATTGCCTCGTGCTCGGCAAGGGTCAGCTTCTCGAGCCCTTGGCGTTGCACCATCTCAATGTGAAACTGCGCCAGCCACTCAAACAGCGCCTGGCTGAGCGAAGCAAAGATCGGGTTGCCACTGATGGCGGCGACTGCCGCATGAAACCTGGCATCCATCTCCATAAAGCTATGCGGATCGGCGTGCAGTTCGCTTTGCCGTACCAGAATCTGTTTTAATTCAATGATATCGCCGGGTCGTGACCGTGTGGCCGCAATCCGGGCCATCTGCGTTTCAAACGTCGCGCGCGCCTCTTTGAGATGTTCCATCGTGGTGGCATTGTGGGACAACAGGTGCCGCATCGTCAGCGCCATTTGTCCGGCCATGATGTCGAACGAGGGCTCGGCCACCCGCGGTCGCTCCCCGTGCTTGATCTCGGCCACGCCCATGCGATGCAGGTTCTGCATCGCTTCGCGGATGGCAGGTCGGCCCACTTGGTACTGAACCATAAGCTCCCGCTCCGACGGCAGGGTATCACCGGGTTTCAGGCGCTTTTCACGGATAAAGGCGAGGATCCGCTCTTCGACCTGGTCGGCCAATTTTTTTCTGCGGATCGGCGATGGCTCAGTTGTCATGCCAGTTTATCGCAAAGTCGGTGCTGGGCTTCAAGGGAAGTGCCGTAGCCTTTGCGCGACGGACACTGAAGTGGGACGCAATGGGCAACGTCCGCCAGTTTCTTGTGCACTTCATGTGTGCAATGAGTCGTTATGGACGGACACATATCGGGACTATCGCGGCGTGTTCCCCCATGGCAGCCGACGCCGCCAGCAACTTGAAGACGAAAAATGCAACTAGATCAGCAAGCAAGATTGTCCGTCGCCCCTATGATGGATGATGGCGATTTGTAATTTTTTTCAAGTGCTTGAGAGATGCCGTGTGCAATACATGTTCATGTTTCGATCGCGCGATTTCGGGCTGCGTCGCGTCTTTTTCGGGTGGCGGGCGGAAACCAGTCGCCCTCGCATCTGCGTGATTTCACTGTTTATACCGAAATGCTGGGTGCTTGTTCAGGAGTGCATCCGCTTGAGGAAGGAGCCTTTTGCGACCCATTTATGTGGTAGACCGGTCACCCCAGCCAAGCACGCAGACGACGCCTATAAGCCCAAACTGTAAACCACTTCACAGTGCATCAATGACTGCTTTTTGCACGACCGTGCGCCTACTTATTTGCTCGGCAACCCGGTTACCTTCAACTCAGTCCGGCTGTCTTTTGCAAAAGCCGCATCACTTGCTTGCGCTCGTTTGCTGTCAGATCGGTAAGTGACTTTTCATTCGAAGCCCGGATGACATCCGGGAGTTCAGCGGCTTTCCTACGTCCCTTATCGGTCAGATAGATCAAAGTTGAACGGCGACTCTTCGGGTCGGGGCGTCTTTCCGCAAAGCCTTCTTTGATAAGGGCATCCACGTTTCGGCTGGTGTAGTAGTCCGGAAAGTTGAGGCTGTTTCCGATCTCACGTTGCGTGACGCCATCTTTGGCGGACAGGAACATCAGATTGGCAAATATCTTCAAGTCGACGCCGTGCGCCTTCAGGCGTTCTTTCATGTCAGCATCAATACGCCGCGCCAGCGTCTGGATCAGGAACCCGAAGCTGTTCTGTCGAATCCCGTCTGACTCAGGGACTTGGGTCATGACGTAGTGCCTCCTGCTCAATGCCATAACTCCGTGACTTGTGGGCTGCAAGTGTTGCATTTGCATATTTGTGTTTACAATACTTGTAATGACAAGTAATGCGTATGCAAGTCAAGCGAGTCGCGCTTGGCAGCACCAAAACTCAGCAGGAGGACACATCCGTGCGAACGTCATTTATCAACGGTTTTTTGATCGCCGCGCTCGCGGCCCCAGTCGGTGCGCTAGCTCAATCCAGTGAAGGCCGCGATCTCGCCAAGCTTGCCTTCCAATCGTTGGATACCGCCGAACGTGGCTTCATTGACCAAGGCGAGTTCACGACTTTTGGCGGCGATGTCTTCGTTTCCATGGATCACAACGAAGACAAAAAACTGTCCTTGGGCGAGTTCCTGTCCTGGGGCTTCGGTATGGAACAGATTGCCGAAGACGCTGGCCGGGCCGAAGCTTATGAGACCGCAATGCGCGTTGTTTTCGCCTTCTGGGATCGCAACGGCGATAATCAGATCACGCGTACGGAACACCGCCAGTCACTTCTAGCGGACTTTCGCCGCGCCGACGCCGACAACGACGCCGTCTTAACCGAAGAAGAGTTCCTGCTCGGTTTCTCCGTCAACGTCGCGGCGCGCGCCGCCATCAATCCGCCCCCCGCAGAGTAATCGAACATAGAGGAGGACATGACCCATGCTTCGCCAACAGGGGCTGTTTGCCATTGCCGCATTGCTGGTGCTGTTCGTCATCTTGCATCTTGGGTTCCCACCGGAGGCCCATGGGCCGCGCACCACCGGAACGACAATGCTGGGCGGGATCGCTTTTCTGCTGATGACGTTCTCAGTCGTCCTGTCCACACGTCTGGAAATCTTCGAAGACCTGTTTGGCGGATTGGACCGCATGTATCAGGTGCATCGCGTGGCTGGTACCTTCGCGGCAGTCGTCGCACTGGTTCACTTCTTTGGGGTGCCGAAGGATTTGCCTGAAGGCGTGGATCCGGTTGCTAACGCATTGGTACCCTCTGCACCTCTGGGCATGCTGGGACTGATCTTTCTGGTTATCGGGCTCTTCATCGCTCTCAACAGAAAGATTCGGTACTCGCGCTGGCGTCCGACGCACAAGGTCATGGCCTTGGTATATGTGCTGATCATCGGCCACTTCATCACTGCCCCAAGTGTCTTCTTTGAACGCTTCAGTGCATCCGGTGTCTTGCTGATGCTTGCAGCCATCATCGGTGTTGTGTCGCTTTTCTACTCGCTCTTCGGGATGAACCGGCGCACGGCGGTGCCCTTTACAATCGAAGCCGTCAACACGCTTGAGCGGGCCACCGAAGTGGTCCTGAAACCGGTCGGCGACATGTTCGACTTCAAACCGGGCCAGTTTGCCTTTGTAGAAGTACAAGGCAAAGGCTGGTCGGAACCCCATCCGTTCACGATCTCAAGCGCACCCGGCGAGGATCGTCTGCGTTTCACTATGAAGGTTCTGGGTGACTGGACCCGCAAGGTGCGCGAAGAACTGCGGCCGGGTAGAGACGTTATGGTCCGTGGTCCCTACGGTCGTTTCGATGCGGCGCGGGCATTAGGCAAAAGACAGATTTGGGTGGCAGGTGGCATTGGCCTGACGCCATTCTTGTCAAAGCTGCGGGCGATGCAGCCCGGCGATGATCGACAAATCCATTTGGTCTATGCGGCGCGTGAGGAACAGGATGCGATCTTCCTCGATGAGTTGAGGTCGCGCGCGGCGGAGCTTGGCAACGTCACGCTGATCCCACTCTTTTCGGATGACGGCAACTTCGCACGTGTCGACAAGATGAAGGAAAACCTCCCCGATCCTTTGAGCACCTACGAGTACTTCATGGGTGGGCCCAAACCGATGGTCGATGGTCTGATGAAAGACCTCAGGAAGGAAGGCGTAAGCCGTAAGAAAATCCACACCGAAGCGTTCGAATTCCGGTGATATCGCGTGTCGGCTGGCGGTACTCCGTCAACCGACCGTATCCCGACATCGCGCCAACCTATCCAGGAAACATGGCCGGAGACCCACCATGCGCAAGCTCATCGGATTTCTGCATGAGATCGGTACCATCATGTATGTGGGCGGCATCCTGTCCCATATCGTGATCGGTATTCTGTTCGCCCACAGCGATCCTGAAACGACCATCACCGTCTACACCTACAAGCTGCAAAGCGCCTACATTCTCATTCTGCCCGGGCTCGGCCTGAAGATCGTGACCGACCTAGTCCTCTGGTTCGTCTATGGCGAGCGCGCGTGGTGGATGCGGATCAAACTGGCTTGCACGGCGTTTCTGACGGTCAACGCATTTGTGTTCCTGGTTCCCATGATGCCCGAGCTTCTTGCACTGGCCGAAGCCTCCGTTCCGGCTGGCGAACTGAGCGAAGCATTTCTAACCCTGGAAGGTCGCGAGCAATTGGTCGGAATGTCGAATGTCATCCCTTTGCTCACAGAAATGGTCATGGGGGCGTTCCGGCCCAACATTACTAGACATGAACGTGCGCAGGTTTAGCGGAGCTTGCCACGAAGAAGATTGACTACGCGGTCATTTGGGGCAAGCGCAGCCACAAAGCGGAAATCAGATATTCACTTGGCTGGCGTCGACGTTAGCATTGTCCGCCTAGCCGCCATTTGATGCCCTTGGGAGGTCTGCATGCACGACAGCTTCCATCAGATGCCCGCATCAAGCCCAAACCGCTTCATTGCTACTTGCTTCTCGAGTTTCGTTCTAACCCTGTCCTGGACCCACTAAACACCAATTGACGTTAACTCGCGATTGTCTATGCATGGGCGTGTCAGGGGCGCCGTGAGGCTGAGATGCACCCTTTGAACCTGAACCGGGTAATGCCGGCGGAGGGAGGCACACTCAGACCTGTCAGGTTTGCCGCGTCTTTCCGTTTGTCGAGAAAAGGAAGGATCGCATGGAACCGAATGCTGCATTTCAGGCATTACGGGCGCAGGCACCACTTGTTCACTGCATTACGAACTATGTCGCGATGAACATTGCCGCCAATGTCACCTTGGCGGCGGGCGCCTCACCCGCAATGATCCATGCGCCGGAAGAGGTTGCGGATTTCGCGCCGATTGCCGGGGCGCTCACGATCAACATAGGTACTCTGTCTGCACCATGGGTGGACAGCATGATGCGCGCCGCCGTGGCCGCGAATGGTGCGGGTGTCCCTTGGGTGTTGGACCCGGTCGCCCATTTCGCGACGCCGTACCGGGGGAAAGTGGCCCTCGATCTCTTGGCCCTGAAACCCGCCGTTGTGCGCGGCAATGCGTCGGAAATCATCGCCCTGGCGGGCGGGGCAGGGTCAGGCAAAGGGGCCGACAGCGGCGATAGCGTCAATGACGCCCAAGACTCGGCACAGGCGCTTGCGGCAAGCCACGGCTGTCTCGTTGCGGTGTCGGGTCCCGTTGATTTCATCACGGACGGCGCGCGCAGCGCCAGCGTGACGGGCGGATCAGGGATCATGCCCAAGGTCACGGCCTTGGGATGTGCGTTGACCGCGCTGGTTGGCGCCTACGCCGCCGTGGCCCCCAGCCTTGAGGCAACCATCGCCGCATTTTTGCATTTCGCCGAGGCGGGGGAGCGGGCTGCCTCCAAGGCAGAGGGGCCTGGCAGTTTTTCGGTCGCGTTTTTGGACGCGCTACACACCCTGCAACCGGGCGATCTGGACGAGGCACGCGTCACATGGCGTTAGATCCCGAATGCCTGCGGGTGTACCTGGTGACCGATCCCAGCCTGTGTCCGGGGCCCGCCTTGGTCGACACCGTGACCGCTGCCGTGCGCGGAGGCGTCAGCTTTGTCCAGTTGCGCGACAAGGATGCGTCAACCCGCGACCGCATTGATGCGGCGCGTGCCCTGAAAACAGCCTTGTCGGGCACGCGCGTTCCTTTGGTCATAAATGATGACCTTGAGGCGGCGATCGCTGCGGATGTGGACGGCGTCCATATTGGTCAGGATGATGTGGGCCCCGCCACCGCCCGCCAGCGCTTGGGGCGGGGCAGGATCATCGGCCTTTCGTGTGAGACGCCAGAACAGGTGGAAACAGCAGATCCCGATCTGGTTGATTACCTTGGTCTCGGGACCGTCTTTCCGACGTCAACCAAATCTGACCATAAGCCAACCATTGGCCTGTCTGGTCTGGCCCAGATGGCGGGCTTGGCGCGGGTGCCCACGGTGGCCATTGGCGGGCTAAAACAGCGGCATGCGGCCGACGTCCTGCGGGCGGGATGTGACGGCATTGCTGTCGTGTCAGCCATCTGTGGCCAGCCCGATCCCGAATGCGCGGCCGAAGAGTTGCACCGCGCAATGCATGCCAAAACCGGGGAGCCCTCATGATCAAGAATGTTCTCACCATCGCGGGTTCTGACCCATCGGGCGGCGCAGGGATCCAAGCGGATCTTAAGGCCTTTGCCGCAAACGGGGTTTACGGGATGGCGGTGTTAACCGCACTGACAGCGCAGAACACCCAGGGCGTGACCGGGGTCGAGTTGGTGCCGCCGCCCTTTGTCAAAGCACAGATTGACGCCGTTTTCGCAGATGTCCGCGTGGATGCGATCAAGATCGGGATGATCGCGACCGCAGACATTGCCCGCGCCGTGGCTGAGGCCCTGGCTGATCGCCAAGACGTTCCCATTGTTCTGGATCCTGTGATGGTCGCCAAAGGCGGGGCCCCGCTGTTGCAAGATGACGCCATGGAGGCGCTTCGCACAGCCCTTGTTCCTTTGGCGACGGTGTTGACGCCAAACCTGCCGGAAGCGGGGCGTTTGCTCCAACGGCCCGAGGCAAACGGTCGCGAAGAGATGGGCGATCAGGCGCGGGCGCTCGCCGATTTGGGGCCAGATATCGCCTTGGTCAAAGGCGGGCACCTTGAAGGTCAGGAAAGCCCGGATGCTCTTTGGGATGGGCAGACCCTTCATTGGTTTGAAGGCGCGCGCACGGCCACAAAAAACACTCATGGGACGGGGTGTACGTTGTCGTCCACACTTGCTGCCCAAGTTGCCAAGGGCCTCGCGCCTAGCGACGCAGTGGCTGAGGCCAAGCGGTACGTCTCAGGTGCGATTGCGGCAGCCGACCAGCAGGCGGTCGGCCACGGCCACGGGCCGGTTCACCATTTCTACGATCTTTGGAAGGACAAAACATGAGCAAACCGCTGAACGAACAGGTTGTCTTGGTCACCGGGGCTGGTCGAGGATTGGGGGCGGCCATCGCCCGGGCCTTTGCCCGAGAAGGCGCGAAAGTGGTGATCAACTACCGCAACAGCCGCGCGGCTGCCGAAACGCTGGCCGAGAGCTTGGGGGACCGTGCCCTTGCCCTTCAAGCTGACGTGACAAACGCAGAGGACGTGGCCGAGATGGTGAAGCAAGCGGGCGCCGATGTGGGTCCCATAACCACTGTCGTCCACAATGCCTTGGCCAATTACAGCTTTAATGGGGATGCCAGATCCACGGTTGAAACGCTGACCGCAGCCGAGATGCTGTCCCAGCACGGCACAGCCGTGTTGGGGGCGCTGAATGTGATCCAAGCGACGACACCGGCCATGGCGGCGGCCGGCTTTGGGCGCATCGTGACAATCGGCACGAACCTGGTCCAAAATCCGGTGGTGCCGTATCACGACTACACCTCGGCCAAGGCGGCGCTGCTTGCACTGACGCGGACCACCGCCGCCGAATTGGGGCAGAACGGCATTACCGTCAATATGGTGTCGGGCGGATTGCTCAAAACCACCGACGCCAGCGCCGCCACTCCGGCTGAGGTCTTTGACTACATCGCAAGTGTCACGCCGCTTCGGTCTGTGACCACACCCGAAGAAGCCGCAGACGCCGTCATGTTCTTTGCAAGCCCCTGGGCGCGGGCAGTTACCGGCCAGAACCTGGTGGTCGATGGCGGGCTGGTGTTCGGTTGAGTTGAGTGAAGCATCCTGTGACCGGATCGGGCTCGTGCCGGATGTCGGATGCAGCGCAGCAAAGCCGTGTTGAGGGGTCGAAACGAAGGTCACCTACGGCCCATCACCGCTGCGCGTTGCCGGTCAATGGGCCGCGGCGCAGCGTTCCTGGAACGGTCGTCCAATATGCTCGTGCACTTTCGAGTGAGGTGGATAGTGTCGCGCCAGTGGAGTTGAAGGGGAGCACATATGGGTGACACGTTGAAAAGAGAGGCATTCGCGACCGACGTTTGCCGTTCTGCCGGAGAACTGGGTCTCTCTTATTTTCGGGATCTGGAAAACCTGGTTGTCGACGCTAAGGGCGCCCAAGACTGGGTTAGTGAGGCAGACAAGAATGTGGAGCTCTTCATGCGCGAAGAGATCGCAAAGGCCTGGCCCGACGACGGCATTTACGGGGAAGAACACGATGACAAGACCGGCACGAGCGGGTTTGACTGGGTGATCGATCCTATTGATGGAACCACGAACTTCGTGAACGGCATACCCGCCTGGACGATCGTTCTTGCCGGCGTGTCCAAAGGGCGGACGCACGTCGGTGTGATCCACGAGCCCAATGCAGATGAAACCTTTGTTGCAGTGCGCGGCAACGGCGCGACGATGAATGGTAAACCGATCTCTGTGGCTAAAGAGGTTCCATTTGAGGCTGGCACGATTTCAATCGGGTACTCGAATCGTATCGAAGCCCGGAGCGTGCTGCCTGTGATCGCCGCCGTTCTTGAACAGGGCGCGATGTTTCACCGGAACGGCAGCGGTGCGCTTTCTCTTGCCTACGTGGCGGCGGGGCGACTGCTTGGATATGTGGAGCAACATATGAATGCCTGGGATTGCCTCGCCGGGCAGCTCCTTGTCAGTGAAGCAGGCGGCAGCGTTGAGGAACAGGACGCAAATGCAATGATCCGAGACGGCGGGCGCGTCGTTGTTGCGACGCCTGACGTCTTTGAACCGCTAAAACGTATATGTGACGAAGCCTGGGACAGTTAGACGTCATTCTTCTGGGAGGAGAACTGGTCCTTTTTCGGCAAATGTCATTTGGACCTTGGTTTCAGGGGCAATCGGATCGTCCACGTTGTCTTGCACAGCGAAGACCTGCCCGAATGCGCCGGTCAAAGTGTACTCCATGCGTACGCCGACATAAGTCGCTTTCTCGACCTTGGCTGCGATGCCAGACGCCTCATTGATCAGGATACGCGACGGGCGGATAGCTAGGGTGGCAGCTCCGGGTTGTAGACCGCGAGACGGGAGGCGATGTTGGTGCCCGTCGACCTCGATTGTGGCGATCTCGCCTGCAACGTCCGTAATCCGACACTCGAGCAAGTTCGCCTCACCGATGAAGTCGGCGACGAACCTGTCGTTTGGAGTATCGTAGAGTTGCCGCGGTGTGCCGATCTGAGCAATGGCCGCATTGCGCATTACGACGATTTCGTCGGAAACAGCCAAAGCCTCTTCCTGATCGTGGGTGACGTAGACAACGGTAAGCCCGAGGTCCTGCTGGATTGCCCGAATATCTTCACGGACCTGACGGCGTAGCTTAGCGTCGAGGTTGGACAACGGTTCGTCAAACAACAATACTTGGGGTTCGAGCACCAATGCGCGCGCTACAGCAACGCGCTGTTGCTGCCCACCCGAAAGTTCGGACGGTAACCGGGTATCAAAACCTTTAAGGCCAACGAGTTCGAGACCTGTAAGTGCCCGCGCGCGCGCTTCGTCTTTCGCGAAGCCTGAAAAGGTCAACCCGTACATCACGTTTTCGAGGACGCTCATGTGCGGGAACAATGCGTAGGATTGGAACACCATCGACACGTCGCGGTCCGTTGCCGGAAGCTTCGTCACATCGCGATCGCCAATCAGAATGCGCCCCGACGACGCCATCTCCAGACCGGCGATCATGCGCAGCGTGGTTGTCTTGCCGCACCCCGACGGGCCGAGAAGCGTGACCAGTTTGCCCGCATCGACAGTAAGATCGATGCTGTCAACGGCAACGACATCCTTGCCGAACACTTTCGATACACTTTCGAATTTGACCGGGGCGGCTTTGGAGCTGATGGTGGTTTCGGTCATGTCGTGCGTTCCGATGCCAGTTGCGACCGTCGCCCGATCTGGACGCGGCCCACTATGAGTTGCAAGAGCCCAACCGCAGTCAGCATCACGAAGATAAGCGTCGTGGAATAGGCGATGGCGAGACCGTAGTCGTTGTTTTCAACGCGTCCGATGATGTAGCTGGTAGCCATGTCGTACTTCGCCGAAACCAGGAAGATCACGGCAGAGATGGCCGTCATTGCGCGCACGAAACTGTAGACAAGCGCGGCAAGAATAGCCGGGCGCAACAGCGGCAGGATCACGCGGCGGAACGTCTGCCACGAGTTCGCGCCCAATGTGAGGGATGACTCGTCGAGCGACTTGTCTAGTTGGCTCATGCTAGCGATTCCGGCGCGCACGCCGACCGGCATGTTGCGGAAGATGAAGCTGATGACAAGGATCACGCCGGTCCCGGTGATCTCGATCGGAGGCACGTTGAAGGCCAGGATATAGCTGACGCCGATGACCGTACCGGGAATGGCGAAGGACAACATCGTCCCGAATTCGAATGCGTTCTTGCCCGCGAAACTCTGGCGCGTGAGCAGGTAGGCCGTGACAAGGCCAACGGCTGCGGTCAATGGTGCGGCGATGGCCGCAATGGTGATCGTGGTCCAGAAACTGTCCCACGCCGCGCCTGTCCAGCGTATGCCCTCTTCTTCGAACCGCACGGAAAACGCGGTGACGTAATGCTTGAAAGTCAGCGAGTTGTTGACGCCCCAAAGCTCCACGACGCTGCCGTAAACAATCATTGCGTAGACCACTGCCGTAAACAGAGCCCAGATCAGTGCTATGATCATGACAGGCACTGAAAGTCCGACCGGCATGAGCGGATGCACACCTGCATCGCCCTTGCCGGTGACGGTGGTGTAGCTCTTTTTCCCGAGCCACGCGCGCTGCGCGTAGAATGCGGAGAGCGTAAAGAAAAGCAAGACCATGGCGAGTACCGCTGCTCGGCCCTGATCGTATTGAGCGCCAACGATGGCGAAGAAGATTTCGGTCGACAATACGTCGAAATTTCCACCGAGAACGAGCGGGTTGCCGAAATCAGCCATCGACTCGATGAAGCCCAGAAGGAATGCGTTGGCGAGACCGGGGCGCATCAGTGGAAGCGAAACCGTGCGGAAGGTCTGCCATCGGTTTGCCCGAAGCGTTTGGGCGGCCTCCTCCATTGACGGCGAAACGCCCTCAACGACGCCGATAAGGACGAGGAAGGCGATGGGCGTAAACGCCAGAGTTTGCGCGATCAGAACGCCAGGCATTCCATAGAGCCAGCGGGTCGGCTGAATCCCGAAGAGGTCGGCAAAGAAGACGGTCACCGATCCCGAGAGGCCAAAGAGCAGGATCAACGCAAGGCCGATGACGAAAGGCGGTGTAATGACCGGCAGGACCGTTAATGCGCGGATCGTTCGCTTGTAGCGGAACCCTGAGCGCGTGACGACCAGCGCAAAGCACAGGCCAAGCGCTGTCGTGATCAGCCCAACGAGGATAGCAAGAAACAGTGAATTCCACGCCGCGCCGCACTTGGCACCGGCGAAACAACCCAGCCCCCACAATCGATCATCGAAGAACTTCGACGCGAAGACGCTGATGGAATAGGCTCCGTCCTCGGTTACGAAAGCCGAGAACAGCATGTTTGCGATGGGAAAGAAGACGAACGCAGTGACAATTGTGATGACACCGCCGATGGCGCTGACGACGAAAACGTCACCGTTGATGGCGCCTCGGGCGGCGATGCCTTGGGTCAGAAGAAAGAGAAAGGCCGAAGCGCAGATCATCGCACCGTAGCCCATGCCGAACTGGCGGATCTTCGGTTCGCCGAACAGAGCCTTCAGCCACTCGAATGTGAAGCCGCGGATGCCGATGCTGAAACCCTGTGCGATGAGCCAGCCAAAGCCCAAGGCGCCTGCGAGGATCAGGATGCGGGCATAAAGCGGGTCGGATTTGGGGCGTCCGATTATAAGAAGCGGGAGTGCCAACGGGATAATGAGCGGCGCAAGCCAAAGCTTTTCGCCCTGACCGATCAGGAACGCCGCGGGCGCGTAGTCGTCGTCAAATGGGTAGCCGTCAACGAGCCATTTGAACGACCACAATCCGTCCTCCACCATGTACCATGGCAGAAGGCAGTAACCGATCCACCCGGCAACGATCCAGAAGATCAAAACCGGATGGGTCGTTTTCCTTTTTGCGTCGGTCACTTACTGAGGCAGGACTGAGACCTCTTCGTCCCACTTCTGTAGCAAGCGTTTGCGTTCATCGGACGAGCCGTAAAGCTTGAAGTTGTAGTCGATGAGCTTGATCGTTGACATGTCCGGTGCGCTGGAGGACGTTTCAGCGCCTTTGTTCGACGGCACCTGGAACGCATTAACCTCGAGCGCAAGGTTCTGCGCATCGGTGCTTAGCGCCCAGTCGTAGAACTGTTTGGCTTCGTCTTCGTTTCGCGCACCGTCAATTATCGACATTGACCCGATCTCGTAGCCGGTGCCTTCGCAGGGGGCGACGACCTTGACCGGGAAACCCGACACGGCCTGTTTCACCGCGTCATGCATAAAAACGATGCCGATCGTGTTCTCGCCACGACCTGCTGCCTTGATGGGGGCCGAGCCCGACTTGGTGTACTGGTTCACGTTGGCATGAAGACCCTTCATGAACTCAAAACCTTCGTCTTCGCCAAAGATCTGCACCATAGAGGCCAGCGTCGTATAGGCCGTGCCCGAAGAATTCGGGTTTGCCATCTGGACATGCCCCTTGAATTCGGGCTTCAGCAAGTCTTTCCAGCAGGACGGCTCGGGCAGGTTGTTCGCCGCCAGCAGATCGGTGTTGTAGCCATAGCCGAGCGCGCCGGAGTATATGCCGATCGTCTTGTTCCCAGCGCTTTCCGCCTGACTGATGGCCCAGTCGTGGAGCTGATCTCGCATCGGCGACATGTATTCCATCGTCAGGCCTTCTTCGGCGGCCTGAAGATGCGGGTCACCCGTACCTCCCCACCAGACATCTCCTTTTGGATTGGAGGACTCCGCGCGGATTTGCGCGAAGGTCTCGCCCGAGGATTTGCGCGTCATGTCGACGTCAATTCCTGTAGCGTCTTCGAAGCTACGAGCCATCAACTGACACCAGTCTTCCTGCGCCGAGCAATAGAGCGTCAGGTTGTCCGCCTGTGCCCCGCCAAGCGATGCGGACAGCGCGACTATCGAGCCCGCCGCCATAACTGAGATTTTCTTCATGTGTTCCTCCCTTGGGTTTTCAGTCCGGTTAATCCGGTTTTGTCCGCGAGACGTCACGAGGCCTCGCGTATCTCTTGCATGGCGAGCAGCTTGTCCGGCTCTTCGGCCAATTTCAGCAGCAACGCCGTCAATTCCGTTTCATCCACCAGCTTTGCGGCCTTCCTCAATGGAAACCAGCGCCGCTTCCTTTCTTTGCGCTCTTTCCAACGCCGTTTGAGGCTGTTGACGATCATGGGATACACCGCGACGCGGCAAGTCACGCTGCGTCCGCCGTCTAGACCCTTTGAATAGTGATAGTGACCCATGGCCACGTCCGATACAAAGCCAACTGCGCCAGCCTCTTCCAATGCTTCGATTTTTGCCGCGCGCCATGGTTTCTTGCCATCCATCAGCCAGCCTTTCGGCATGACCCACCGACCCGTGTCGCGCGACGTGACCATCAGCACGTGGAGCTTGCCATCATTGTCCCATCGGACTGGCAGCGCGGCGATCTGCTGTGCAACACGGTCGTTCATGGCAGGCCCACGATGCGGCGTGGGCGGGCCAGCCGACTTTCGAGCAAATCACCGGTTTCTTCCGCAATGGGATAGGCCACATAGCTGATTGCCGCGTTGATCTGTTTCAGCAGCCTCAGCACTTCTTGGTGAATGTTCGTCGTTTCGATGCTTGCCGGCCCGCCCTCCTGAAGACGCTTGAGGTGACGTTCCTGAAGTCGTTGCTCTTCTATGCGGATACGATCTTTTTCCTCGACAAGCTGACGTGCCGCTTCTGCGTCTCCGGTGGTCAGAACCCTGAGGGCAAGCTGACCGTTCGTAGCGACCTGGTCGTGAAAGACCGCAAGGTCAGACAGCCCTTCGTCGGAGAACACCATGGCCTCGTCGCGCATCTTTTTTGCGAGCGCTGTCAGATTAACCGCTATCCGATCTGCGGCTTCTTCGAAGCTGTTTGCGATAGCGATCACATCAAGCGTGGCTTTCTCGGCAATCGAGTCCAGAGCGCTTTCACGAAGCTTCGACACATAGATCTTAGTTTCGAAGTGCATGCGGTCGACGTGGTCTTCGCGGATCGCGATCACGCGCGCCGTTTCGCCATCCCATGCCCTGAACAATTGCATGACAGGCACAAGCATGGACTGCACCGTCTCTGCCATTCGCAAGAGCTCTCTCTGCGTACACGCAAGCGCAAGTGGCGTGTGATCAAGTGCGCTTTGGTCCAAGGCGGACAACGTATCTCCGCCCGCAATGTTTTTTGCCGGCGCCACGCGTTCGGCAGCGGCGATCAGCGCTGTTGCGAACGGAAGGGCGAAGACGACAACCGCCACGTTGACCAGAATATGCAAGGCAATAGCCTGCTGGCCCGTCAAGACTGCGAGCCATGTACTGGGTAACGGCCCGGACATCAGGATTGCGATGAACACCAGCGTCGTACCGCCGCGTGCAAACAGGTTTCCAAGTGCAATGAGCTGGCCTGGACGATCACCCGACCAGAGCAACACGACTGGCACGAGAGCGCCACCAAGGTTGGCACCAATCACGAGCGCCGCAGCGACGGGCGCAGCGATCAAGCCCGTGGCTGCAAAGGTTGCAAAGACCAGAACGGCAGCAAGGCTAGAGTGCATCGCCCACGCAAGAAGCGCGCCAAACACGTAAGCGCTAAGCAAGTCCGTCTGGAAATAGGCGGCAATCGATTGCACGATCTCGTTTCCGCTGATCGGCGCAGTGGCGGTTCGGATCATGCTAAGCGAAACCAGAACCAGCGCGAACCCGATCAGAATACGCCCGATCTGTTTCGCCTTTCGCCCGCGTGCCTTAAAGAAATTGCCGACACCCGCGATCAGCGCGAAGGGCACCAAGGCCTGAACAGGCAGGAATAGTACTTGGGCCATCAGTGCCGACCCCAGATCAGCGCCGAGCAAAAGTGCGAGCGCAGCCGTCGTGCCAAGAAGGCCTGAGATCGCGAATCCTGAACCGACAAGTGCGACAGCCGTAGAGCTTTGTAGGACCATGGCGGCCAACATGCCTCCGGCGGCCGCGGAAAGACGGTTATCCGAAAGGTTCTTCAAGCTGCGCTTGAGTTGCGGCATGAACGCTCGCTCGACGCCGGTGCGGATCAGGCGGACCGACCACAGAAGCAGCATGACGGCTGCCGCCAACTGTGCGGCAAGCGTTATCAACGGTGCGGTCCATTATGTAAGCGCATAGGAGTCAAGCGTGTGAGAGCGTCCAGTTCCTTAACATTACAAAGAATCTCACATCGAAAATTGGCTTATGCAACAAAAATGTTTGAAATACACCACAAGATACCACAATTTGCTGCGGGAGAGGTGGGTAAAAACTGTCATGTCCAAAGAGAAGACCAGCGAGAAGGGCCGCGATCGCCTTAAGAAATCCGAGCGTCGCCGCCAAATTCTCTTGGAATTGAAGCTTCGCCCCCACGTGCGCATCAGTGAGTTGTCTCGTCGCTTCAACGTCTCGACCGAGACTGTCCGCCGGGACTTTGACGCGCTTGCAGATGATGGGTTGATATCCCGTGCACACGGCGGCGCATCGGCTCCCACGCAGGGGCATTATCCCAGTCTCGATGAACGGTCGAATGCCCGCATAGATCAGCGCGAACAGATCGGGCGCAGTGCCGCCGAGTTGGTCCATGACGGAGAAACCGTGATGATCGACTCGGGTTCGACGACCATTCAGATGGCTCGCGCGCTGGCCTATCTCGATACGCCCTGTACTGTCATCACGAATTCAATTCCTGTCGCAATGACTTTGGGCCACGGCGCGCCGCAGGTCCTCCTATGTCCGGGTGAATACCTTGCCGCCGAGTCCGCGGTCGTCGGAACCGAGACACTGGAATATCTTTCGCGCTTCAATGTGGATCGCTGCTTTATTGGCGCTTATGGGCTGTCCGATGAGGGGCCATCGGAATCGGTCCGAGGGTTCGCGGCGGTAAAACGTGTGATGCTCCAGCGCGCGGCCAGCGCTTATCTCTTGGTCGACGCCGAAAAGTTCGGCCGCAAAGGCCTCGCCAACGTTGGCCGATTGGACGAGCTGGCGTCGGTGATTTCCGATGAACCACCGAAAGGAACCTTGCTAAGCGCGCTTGTCGGCGCGAATGTCCATATCACCGTCACGGACTGACCAAAAAAATAAGCGGTCGACTGCGACGCATAACCCTGGGAGGAAACATGAAAATCGATATCAAACTGGTGATTGGCGCCTCGGCGATTGCCCTGCTGTCGCTTGGTGGCACTGCCTCAGCGCAGGACTGCCCGCGTGGCGATCTTGACGACCGTTTCTGCGACACTGACGGCGACCTGATCGCCGATATTCCGACGGATGCCGCAGATCAGATCGATCCGGACACGCTTATCTTTGCGTACACTCCCGTGGAAGACCCAGCCGTTTACGCAACGGCATGGTCGGATTTCCTTGATCATCTCGAAGCGGAAACCGGCAAGGATGTCGTTTTCTTTCCGGTTCAGAACAACGCAGCCCAGATCGAAGCGATGCGCTCGGGCCGCCTGCATATCGCAGGCTTCAACACCGGTTCGAACCCGTTGGCAGTGAATTGCGCCGGTTTCCGTCCGTTCACGATTATGGCCTCGAAAGACGGCAACTTCGGCTACGAGATGGAAATCATCACCTTTCCCGGTTCGGGCATCGAAAGCGTCGAGGACATCAAGGGTGGGCAGCTTGCCTTTACATCGCCCACGTCGAACTCGGGTTTCAAGGCGCCGTCGGCGATCCTAAAGGGCGACTTTGACCTGTTGCCTGACCGTGATTTCGAGCCGGTCTTTTCCGGCAAGCACGACAACTCGATTCTTGGTGTGGCAAACAAGGACTACATGGCTGCGTCGATTGCGAACTCGGTGAAGTCGCGGATGATTTCGCGCGATGTCATCAAAGAGGAAGACGTGATCACGATATACAAGTCGCAAACCTTCCCAACGACTGGGTTCGGTACCGTCTACAACCTGGCGCCCGAGCTTCAGGAGAGCATCCGCAACGCGTTCTTCAACTTCGAATGGGAAGGCACGACGCTTGAAGCCGAATTCTCGAAATCCAACGAAGGTCAATTCCTCGAAATGACCTATCAGGAGTTCTGGGAAGTGATCCGTAAGATCGATGCCGCCAACGGCGTATCTTACGCTTGCGAATGATCCGACCGAAGTGAGGCGGGCCCGCGAGGGCCCGCTACGATACCCTTGGCTAGGGAATGCCAATGCTGCGCCTCGAAGAGCTCACAAAGACCTACAAGACCGGTGATCAGGCGCTGAAAGGCATCGATCTGGAGGTGCCGAAAGGGCAAGTACTCGCCTTGATCGGCCCGTCAGGTGCGGGAAAATCCACAATGATCCGGTGTATCAACCGGCTTGTCGAACCGACGGGCGGCGCGGTGATGCTGGACGAAATCAATCTCACCAAGCTCGGGTCTGGCGCGCTCCGAAAGGCCCGACGAGAAATGGGCATGATCTTTCAGGAATACGCGCTGGTCGAGCGATTGACCGTGATGGAGAACGTGCTCTCCGGTAGGCTCGGCTTTGTAGGGTTCTGGCGTAGCTTCCTACGCCGCTATCCGCAGTCTGACGTTGACGAAGCGTTTCGTCTTCTAGACCGCGTAGGGCTGCTTCACATGGCCGACAAGCGCGCCGACGAACTGTCGGGCGGACAACGCCAACGGGTTGGGATCTGCCGCGCGTTGATCCAGAACCCGAAGCTATTGTTGGTAGACGAGCCGACCGCCTCGCTCGATCCTAAGACTAGCCGCCAGATCATGCGGCTGATCACCGAATTGTGCCGTGAACGCGGGTTGGCGGCGATCATCAACATTCATGACGTGGCACTCGCCCAGATGTTCGTGCCGCGCGTCGTCGGCCTCCGGTTCGGAGAGATCGTTTACGACGGTGGTCCGGCTGGGTTGACCCCCGCCAAGCTGACCGAGATCTACGGCGAAGAGGATTGGGAAGCGACCATCGAAAAGGTAGAGGATGAGGACGAAGGCATTGAGGCCGCCGAATGAGCGATGTTGCTCTGAGTGATTTCCTTGGCAAACGGTGGAAAAAGCCGCCCTTTATCAAGCGCGCGTGGCTCCGTAGCCTCCTAACCATCGGGTTCATAGTTTATCTGATCGCAGCCTTTGCGACCATCGAAGTCGACTGGGGTCGGGTCTATGTCGGGCTGGATCGCGGCTGGCAATTCGTCCTGTCGTTTACCCGCCCGGATTTCGTATCTCGCTGGAGCGACATCTGGAGCGGTCTGCTTGAAAGCATCGTGATGACAGTCGCCGCATCGGTTGTCGGCATCTTGATCTCGATACCTATCGGCCTCGGCGCAGCTCGGAACATCGCACCGCTGCCGGTTTATGTTATTTGTCGCGGCATCGTCGCGATCAGCCGTGCGCTGCAAGAAATTATCGTGGCGATCCTGCTTGTGGCAATCTTCGGGTTCGGGCCGCTGGCCGGCTTCTTGACCCTGTCGTTCGCGACCATCGGATTTCTGTCAAAGCTTCTTGCAGAAGACATTGAAGCAATGGACCAGGTCCAGGCAGAAGCCATTAAGGCAAGTGGTGCGAAATGGATGCAGTGGATCAACTATGGTGTTCAGCCGCAGGTTATGCCGCGCCTTGTCGGGCTCTCGATGTACCGGATCGACATAAATTTCCGTGAGAGCGCGATCCTCGGCCTAGTCGGCGCCGGTGGCATTGGTGCGACGCTGAATACCGCGTTTGACCGCTACGAATACGATACCGCCGCCGCTATCTTAATCCTCATTATCGGCATCGTGATGGTGCTCGAATATCTGTCCGGCATTATCCGCGCGAGGGTTCAGTAATGCCGGTTCATCAACGCGACGGCGTACAGGTCTGGCACAGGCGGACCACAGGTCAAAGCATGGTTCGTTGGTTCGGCTGGCTTATAGGGATCGCCGTGTTCCTGCTTTGCTGGCAACGGATTAGTGACGCGACGACCTGGTTCTTCGTTTGGGACGCACCCCGCATCGCGAACGACATCTGGACGCGCGCTACGCCGCCCCGTTGGGAATACATCACCCAACTTGGTCGTCCGATCTGGGACACGCTCAACATTGCAACGCTTGGAACGCTAATTGCGCTTTGCCTGGCGGTGCCGGTCGCTTTCCTGGCGGCCCGAAACACGACGCCCTCGGCTCTGTTCGTGCGCCCGATCGCGTTGCTGATCATCGTGTCGACCCGCTCGATCAATTCGCTGATCTGGGCGCTTTTGCTTATTGCAATCATAGGGCCCGGCGTCTTTGCAGGCGTTGTTGCAATCGCAATTCGCTCGATCGGGTTTTGTGCGAAACTTCTCTACGAGGCCATCGAAGAAATCGACCATACGCAAGTCGAAGCCATTACCGCCACGGGCGCAAGCCGCTGGCAGGTCATGGCATATGGGATCGTTCCGCAGATCCTTCCGGCATTCGCCGGGATCGCCGTCTTTCGGTGGGACATCAACATCCGTGAGTCCACCGTCCTCGGTCTTGTCGGCGCTGGCGGCATCGGTCTGCAGCTGTCGGCCTCGCTCAATGTTCTCGCCTGGCCGCAGGTCAGCCTGATCCTTGTTGTGATCCTGGTCGCGGTTATCATCAGCGAATGGGCGTCCGCCAAGGTCCGAGGAGCAATCATTTGACCATGATGTCCGCGCAGGAGGCGTTTGTCGCCTACGAGGACGTTCGTCATCGGCTGCCGCCCAGCACGCGGCCCCAGCGCACCTATCAAGAGATAGCCACACTTGACGACATAGCTGCGGATTTCGACGTTTTTCTACTGGATGCATTTGGCGTTCTGAACATCGGCGAAACAGCAATACCTGGCGTCGCCGAGCGGATTGAGCAGTTTCGCGCAGCCGGGAAGCATGTGTTGGTCGTGTCGAATGCGGCCAGTGTTCAACGGTCCGAGCTTTGCGCAAAGTACGGCCGTCTCGGTTTCGATTTTCCGGAAGCGGATATCATCACCAGCCGCACAACAATGGCGGCCTTCATGGACGACACCAAAGCCTCCCGGTGGGGCGCGATGCAGGGCACTGACGCTCGGATGGATGATTTTCCGGGGCTGAAACTTGCGCCATTGGAAAATGACCTCTCTGTATACCGGGAGTCGGATGGCTTCCTCCTGATCGGTAGCGCGACCTGGACCGAAGAACGGCAGTCCATGCTGGAGTACGAGCTTCAAGCGTTCCCCCGACGTGTTTTGGTCGCCAACCCGGATATCGTGGCGCCACGCGAGCATGGCTTTTCGAAAGAGCCCGGATATTTTGCGCATCGCCTCGCCGACAAAACCGGTATCAAGCCTGAATTCTTCGGCAAGCCGTTCGGCAATATCTACGATCTGACATTCGCAAGACTAGGGCCCGTCGACAAATCGCGTGTACTAATGGTGGGTGACAGTTTACACACGGACATTCTAGGCGCGTTGAATGCCGGAGTTGCATCGGCGCTCGTGTCCGGGTTTGGCTTTTTTGCCGGCGAGGACATCGCCACGGCCGTCCGCGTTTCTGGGATTGTTCCCGACTTTGTCGCAGTCCGCCCTTAAAAGAAAATGGCTTGAGAGCCTTGCTCTTCTTTCGGTCGCCCCGACCGCGGCTTCCAGGCAGAATGGTATGTACGTAGCAAGGTCGCAGTGCTCTTTTGATGTAATTTTGTGCCTCTCAGGCCAAAGCTGCGCAATGGGGCAGGATGAAGGGTGCGGCGCCCTCCGGTGCGGTCCCGACGCGCAGGCGGCAGCCATAGACCTCCGATAGAAGCGCGTCGGTCATCACCTCGGTAGGGGGGCCAATCGCGCGGAGCCGCCCAACGGCCATGATGGCGATCCGGTCGGCATGGAGAGCGGTCAGGTTAAGATCGTGCATTACGGTGACAACACCGCCGCCATCCCGAGCATAGCGGGTAATGCGGCCCATCACCTCAAGCTGGTGCGCGATGTCGAGGCTCGAGACAGGCTCGTCAAGCAGGAGCCAGCGCGGGCCGTCTGCCTCAACCGGATGCCAAACCTGAACAAGGACCCGGGCAAGATGCGCCCGTTGCTGTTCGCCGCCCGACAACTCTTGGAAGAAGCGATTCTCTTGGCCGCCAAGCCCGACTTCTGCAAGCGCGCGCGAGGGAAGATGCCTGTCGTCCCCATGCTGGCCGCTCGCGAGTCCCATTCGCACAACTTCGATCACCGTGAACGGAAAGGCGAGGGTGGTCGCTTGCGGTAGGACGGCGCGCCGTGCGGCCAATTCCCAGCCTTTGGCGCGAGAGATGTCCAGACCGCCGATCTCAATTCGTCCGCCATAGGGGACCTCGCCCGTTAGAGCGCGCATCAATGTCGTTTTACCGGATCCGTTTGGTCCGACGATGGCGGTGACTTCGCCGGGTCGGGCGTGAAAGTCGATCCCGTGGAGCACACGTGTGTGCCCCAAATCTACAGTAATGCCTCTCGCCTCGATCACAGATCAACGAGCCCCCTCCGCCGCAGGAGGATCCACAGGAATACGGGCGCACCGAGGACTGCCGTGACGATCCCGATCGGCAGTTCTGCGGGCGCGATAATCAGGCGGCTGATCATGTCCGCCAAGAGGAGCAGCGCCGCGCCCAACAGCGCGGCATTCAGAAGGAGCGTCGTATGGTCCGGTCCGGTGGCGAGCCGCAACAGGTGCGGGACGACAATTCCGATAAAGCCAATTGCACCGGACACGGCCACGGCCGCGCCAGTGGCCGCCGCCACCGTGAGGATCGCGCCGTTCTTCAGACGCTGCACGTCGATCCCGAGATGGTGGGCTGTCGCCTCGCCGAGCGCCAACCCGTTCAGACCCCGCCCTAGAAGAAGTGACGCGGAAAGCGCCAGGGCGATCATCGGGCCTGCCACAACAACCTTCGCCCAGGTTGCTCCAGCCAGTGAACCCAGGCCCCAAAACGTCAGGTCCCGCAGCTGCTGGTCGTCGGCCATATATACAAGGATGCCGGAGACCGCGCCCGCGAGCGCCCCAAGCGCGATCCCTGCAAGCAGCATCGTTGCCACAGACGTGCGTCCACGCCGGGTTGCCACGCGATAGAGGACCAGGGTCGAGGCCCATCCGCCAAAGAAAGCAGCTACGGGCACCAACCAGTTCCCGATTGCATCGATAACGACCGGCGGCAGCAGGCCACCGAGGACGATGGCCGTGACGGCGCCAAGCCCCGCGCCCGCGCTCACGCCCACAAGCCCCGGATCGGCGAGCGGGTTTCGGAAGAGCCCTTGCATCACAGCGCCCGACACGGCGAGCGCAGCGCCGACAAGAAGGCCAAGTGCAAGCCGGGGGGCGCGAATGTCCCACAGCACCACCTGCTCCATTTGGGTGAGCGACTGCCCTGAAACGAGCTTGCCGAGGGCGGACCAAAGCGACGTGCCGGAGGCGCCGATCGCAAGGCTCAGGATGCAGACCAGGGTGAGCAGAAGCGCCAGCGCGACGGAGACGTGTCTCGCACGCTGGCGCCGATCCGGGATCAGAGGTGCCGCATGGTCAATTCCCATGCAGCGCCTCCGACAGTGCGGTCACAGCCTCCGGCGCACGCGGGCCAAAACCCAGTAGGCGCAACCCGTCCATCCTGATCAGCGTTCGGGTTCGCGCGGCTGGCGTCGCCACCATTGCCGGCAACGCAAACAACTCATCTGCCCCAATGCCATGGTCGCCACCCCGATCCATCATCAAGACGACGTCCGGTGCGGCGGCGATCACTGCCTCATCGCTCATTGGCTTGTAGCCCTCGAAATCGGTGACGGCGTTGACGCCGCCAGCGAGTTCGATGATCGCGGCTGCCGCGGTGTCTGTGCCCGAAGCCATAACCCGCCCGCCCTGTGCAGATAGGACAAAGAGCACGCGCTTGCGCGTTGCCCCCGGCCGATCTGCGGCGTCTGCCGCCGCGGCCAGCTCTGTGCCGACCATATTTGCAAGATCGTCAGCTTTGTCGGAGACGCCAAGCGCAGCACCGACGGCGCGGATTTTGGCTTCGACTCCTTCTGCGCTGTACCGGTCGGGTACGGTCACAAAGGGAATCGACGCCGCGTTCAGAAGCGCAATCGTCTCGGGCGGCCCTGCGCCATCTTCAGCCACGATCAGATCGGGGGCGACCGACAGCACGCCTTCGGGCGAAAGTGACCGCATATAGCCAACGTCGGGCAGACTCTGGGCGTCGGGCGGGTGGGTCGAGGTGGTGTCACGTGCCACAAGCCGGTGTTCTTCGCCCAAGGCATAAACGATCTCTGTGACCGACCCGCCAATTGAGAGGATGCGCTCCGCTTTCTGGGCCTCCGCAGACGCTTCGCCAAGCCATGACGACATGGCCACAACCGCCGTCAAAAGGCCCGCGACTGAGCCGATCAAGGCCGCCCGCGTCAGTCGCCGGAGCCGTGGGCCCTCAGGAAGCAGAGGCATGCGCCGCCCCTTTTAAACCGTCCACCATCGCAACCCAATCCGGGCGATGATCCCGACCTTCTTTGGCGATCGCGCAGCATTGCAGAGTCACTTTGCTTTCTCCGTCAAAAGCTTCGATGAGCACGGTGCCGCTACCCTTCGTCGGCTTTTCGCCTGCCCGGATTTCGGCGGTGTGATCCCTGCGCAGGTGAGCGTTGCAGCCGGAGTCCATTACAGTCTGCCAAGGCTGCACGGGGCGCTTCGTGTGAACCTGAATACTGCCGCGGTTGCCGACAAAGAGCATTGTTTCGATCCAACTGCCGCACGCCGCATAGAGCATCGCGGCCACCGCTTCTGGAGCGGGTGGGCACACAAGGGGCGCTGCGCAGATCCGAATGGCGAGGCAAATTTCTCACGTCGCCTTCGTTGATCAGTACCATGGCCGAATGGGCGCCCGGATGTTCATTGCGGTAGGGTCCCAAACTCTCGTGGATAGCCGACAGGTTTCGCGCGAGGGGTATGACTTCGGCGAGAGCCACCGTTGCAGGCATCCGGACGTCGGCATGAGTTGGGCCGGCGACCGCCCGCCGCTGTTCTGTTTCGCCGACAAGGGCAGCGACCAGCTTACCTTGCGAAATGCCGAGCGCGTCCGCGACGTCCTCACCTCGATGCTTCGTACCAAGGGGGTGGCGTTTGCGCGTCTCTTTTGTTGATACGGCATGGGACATGGGGTGCTCCCGACAGGGCGGACCGTGATCTGACGATGTCTTTGAAGGGCTGGACGCGGGGATGCGCCTGGCTAGGGGCGGAAACTAATTTCCGACAGAATTAGTCCGCTTTCTTGCAAGAGACAAGTCAGGCAACCATGTCACCGCTCCATCCAAAGACACATGTCCGACTTGTCGAATAGTCGCAGGCAAACGCCGAAAGTATTTCTGACAAAAACAGTCAGCTTTGATATGTATTGCACCAGGCAAGCCTTCGCCAGCCAAATCAATCCATATGGCTTCGGAGACTTCTATGACCAACGCATCCTATCTCGGCCTGATCCCTGCTCTTATTCTTTTTTTGACGGCGGGCAACGCTCCGGCCCAATCGCTTGCGCCGGGTGAGTCGGGAAATGCTGTAGAGCCCGCGCGGTTTGTTAGCGATGTAAACCATGAGGGGCCGAAGGAGGCGGATCGCCTGACGCTTGGCATGTGGGTCGCCGCTGGGAATGTCACGACCTACACCATCGGCAACAGCTGGAACGATTGGGTGCTTTGGCTTGTTTATGACAAGTTGCGAGAGCCTTCGCCCTATGTCGGCAATTCGCAAGACTGGCTCGCGACCCGTGTTGAGCAGATGAGCGAGGACGCGACAGTATGGGAGATCGAGCTGCGCGAAGGCATCACGTGGCACGATGGCACGCCGTTTACGGCCGAGGATGTGGCCTTTACCTTCGAGTACTATCGCGAGGGCCCGGCGAACCGCTGGACGCACCACGCCTCCTCAGTACCGCGCATGGTGGGGATCGAGGTGGTCGATCACATGACCGTTCGGTTGACCTCCGAAAAGCCGATGCCGAACTTTGACCGGATCACAGCAGCCGATCTTCCGATGATCCAGAAGGCGCAATGGGAGGGGGTGGACGAGCCCCGGTCCTTTGCTGACCTTCCCATCGGCACAGGGCCGTATCGGCTCGTCTCCTACGAGGCCGACCGCTTCTATAGGTTCGAGGCGAATGAAGCGTATTGGAAGGGCGCACCTGTGGTGCAGAACCTGGATCTGGTGATGATCAAGGATCCTCAGACCATGTTTACAGCGTTGAAAACTGGCGAGATCGACGGTGCCGCACGGCCTGTCCCGCCGGAGTTGGTGCTCGAATGGCAAGACGATCCGGATCTGGAGATGATCTCATCGCCCACGCTCTGGGGCGCCTGGCTCGACATCAACGTGGCGCGCGAACCCTTTGACGACCGTGAACTCAGACGGGCCCTCACGCTCGCCGTCGACACTGCGCCGATGCTGGACCGGATTATGCTCGGCCAAGGCAAGCCGGGAACGCACGCCTGGCCCCATGTGGACAGTTTCTGGACAAAACCGGATCTCAGCGCCGACTACGATCCAACCACGGCGATGGAGATCCTCGATGCTCAAGGCTACGTGGACGCCGATGGGGATGGGATGCGCGAGCGGCCAGATGGCTCGCCTATGGTTTGGGATCTGAAGATCGCCTCGAACCAACCCCTCTTCCTTCGCGCGGCAGAGCTGGTTGAGGATCAATTGGCCGAGGTCGGCCTTGAGGTCGCTGTCGAATCCGTTGACCCCGGCACACTGTCGGCGCTCTGGAGGACGCGAGAGTTCGATCTCAGGATCGCCGATATCACGCCTCACGGCATCGCCGACCAGGACATGTTGATTATTCTCTACCGTGGCGACGCAGGCCGCGAACTGGTGGTCGATGAAGAGAAGAAGGCAATAGTCGAGCGCTGGCTGGACGCGGATACACGCGAGGCCCGGCTCGCGATCAGCTATGAGCTGCAAGAGTACCAGACCCGGTATCCCAACCGAGTGATGCTCTGGTACCCGGAATCGACCTTTGCCTATCGCTGGGACAAGTTTGACAACTACATCCCCTCAGCCGGCTACGGGATCTTCCACAAATACTCCTTCCTTCCAGAAGCCGCGCGGGACGGAGTCGCTGACCCGATGATTGCGCCCGGACAGTGAGGCGGTCGTGGTCTGGCTTAGGGTCTTTGCGGCTTATGCGGCCGTTCTGGCCCTAGCGCTCACGCTGAACTTTGCCCTGCCGCGCCTCGCGCCAGGCGACCCGCTTGGGTTTCTTCTCCCCGAAGACGTGCTGGCAGAGATGTCGGTGGAAGACCAGGCGCGGGTTCTTGCGGAGTTCGGGCTCGACAAGCCCATCGCGGCGCAATTCGCCGATTACGTCACGGGTATCTTTAGCGGTGATCTCGGTATCTCGCTGCGCTATGGCGCCCCGGTTTGGGAGGTGGTGGCGGGACGGCTGCCGTGGACGCTTCTTCTAATGGGCTGGGCGCTGGCGTTCTCGGCGCTCCTTGGGACGGCGCTTGGGGTTGTGGCGGCGCGGCGTAGCGGCCAGATGCGGGATATCGGGACGACGGTGTTGGTGCTCGCTATCGGCTCGGCGCCGGTGTTTTGGGTGGCGATGCTTCTGATCACGCTCTTTTCGGCGCAGCTTGGTTGGTTGCCATCTTTTGGAGCGGTGCCGCTCATGGCCGTTCCCGGGAGCTGGGGCTATGTAGTGGGTGTGGCCGAGCGCCTGATCCTGCCGGTAACCGCCCTAACGATCGCACAGACGGCCGGGGTGTGGCTTACGGCACGATCAGCGATGGCGGTCGCTCTGTCTCGTGACTATATCACGGTCGCTCGCGCCAAAGGAGTGCCCGAGCGTGCGGTGTTCTGGCGGCATGCGCTGCGCAACGCCGCCCTGCCGATCTATACCAATGTGACCATCGGGCTCGGAGGTCTTTTGGGCGGTGCCTTGGTGGTCGAAACCGTTTTCTCGTGGCCTGGCATTGGGCAACTCATTGTTCAAGGCGTTGAGGCACGGGACTACAACCTCCTGCAGGGAGTGTTTCTGGTGGCGACCCTTTCGGTCGTAGCCGCCAACCTGCTGGCAGATTTGACCTATCCCTTCATCGATCCGCGGGTAAGGCGATGACAGAGCTCGCCCTTTTCGCTCCAAAGGCGCTCGATGATGAGCCGGCGTTGCGCGGCGTGCAAAAGGCCGGGCTTTTGTTGCTGGCAACGTTGCTTGCGCTTGTGGTCGTTGGGCCATGGCTTTTACCTTATCCGCCGGATGAGACTGTTTGCGACGGCTTCGCACGCCCCTCGCCGGCGCATCCGCTGGGCTGCAACGATGTCGGGCAGGACCTGTTGGCAGGCATCCTCGTTGGGGGGCGTGTGTCTTTGGCCGTCGGGCTGGTCACGGCCACGGTCGCAACGACCATCGCGACGATCCTAGCCATTGCCTCGGCATGGCGTGGCGGGCTTTGGGATGTGATTGCCATGCGTTTGGTCGATGCGGTTATGGCCTTGCCGTTTCTGCCCCTGGTCATCGTGCTGTCGGCCTTCTTTGGGGCGTCCGTGATGGTGCAGATTGCGGTTCTCTGCCTCGTCCTGTGGACGCAGCCAGTGAGAGAGCTGCGTGCCCAGGCCCAAGCCTTGCGTGCCGCGGACTACACCGACGCCGCGCGCGCCATGGGGGGATCTAGCTGGCATATCTGCACCCGCCACATCCTGCCCGAGCTTGCACCTCTCATCGTCCCGCAATTCGTGCGGATCGCTCATGCCGCGATCCTCACCGAAAGCGCACTAAGTTTTCTTGGTCTCGGTGACCCTACGGCCAAGAGCTGGGGCACAATCCTGTTCCACGCTAATGCCCGCACCGCGTTTTTGACCGACGCGTGGCTCTGGTGGGTATTGCCACCGGGCCTTCTGATCGCCGCTTCGGTGGTGGCACTTGCCCTGATCGGTCACGGCGTGGGGGACCGGCATGCCGATGGTACAGTTGTCGCCACACCTCGCACAGGCGCGGGGCGGGAACGGGCCACCGAAGCCGATCTGGAAGCGGCCGGTCTAACGGTTGCCTATGGCGGCCAACCCGCCGTCGCAGGCGTTTCGCTAAGCGTGACACGCGGCGAGACACTTGGGCTCGTCGGCGAAAGCGGCTCGGGCAAATCCACCCTCGCGATGGCCATCCTGCGGTTGATGCCGCCTGCTGCGGAGATCCGTGAAGGCTCTATCTGGCTCGGGACGGAGGACATCGCGGCCCTGCCGCCCGAGGCCCTGCGCGCTATGCGCGGCAGGCGGATCGCGCTGGTGCCCCAAGCCGCAATGGCGGCGTTGAACCCTGTGCAAACAGTTGGCGCACAAATCGCAGAGGCTGCACGCGTTCATGGAATTGCAGACGCCCCAGGGCGGGCGAAGGCCCTAATGGCCGAGGTCAACCTGCCAGCAGAGCGGATTTCGGCCTACCCGCATGAGTTGTCAGGCGGGCAGCGCCAACGCGTGGCGATTGCTATGGCGCTCGCGGCCGACCCAGACGTGCTCATCGCGGATGAGCCGACGACCGGGCTGGATGTTCTGGTGCAAAAAGCGATTATGGATCGGCTCGCCGCGCTTTCAGATGCACGCGGGCTCGCCGTGCTGTTGGTGACGCATGATCTGCCGATGATTGCCCGTCGTGCGTCACGCCTGGCCGTCCTAAAGGACGGGCGATTGGTTGACGAGGGCGCGCCCAGGGTGCTCGCCACAGCCCCGCGCCATCCCCACACGGAGGCTCTCTTCGCCTCGGTCCTCCGCCTCGATGCGCCGAAGCACTGGATCCGCTCGGGCGTGGGCGAGCCTGTGTTCCAGGCGCGGCATCTGAGCGTCACTTATGATGTGGGCTTTGCGGGACGTTTGCGGGGCGCGCCTCCGGTCGAGGCGCTCCGGGCCGTGACGCTAGACGTGCACGCCGGCGAGGTTGTTGGGCTTGTGGGCGCCTCTGGCTCTGGCAAGACAACGCTTGCGCGCGCCGCTCTTGGCCTCGTCACTCCGGTGGCTGGCAGCGCAAGCGTGGCTGGAAAGCCGCCCCGCCCGGGCGGCCCCGCGGCAATGGTGTTCCAGGATCCCTACCAGTCGTTGCGCCCGGCTATGACCGTCGCCGCCGCTGTGGGCGAGCCGCTGACGATCGCACGGCGCGGGGCCGAAGGTGTCGCGCACGAGGTCCGGGCCGCCCTGTCCGAGATGCGGCTTCCCTGTGATGATACCTTCCTCGCGCGCCGGGTCAGTTCGCTCTCAGGCGGGCAGCGGCAGAGGTTGGCCATCGCGCGGGCCCTGGTGGCCAACCCGCAGCTTGTGTTGGCCGACGAACCCACCTCTATGCTTGACCAATCGCTTCGGATGGATCTCCTCGATACTCTCGAGGCGGCCCGAGCGATCCGCGGGCTCGGCATCCTCTTTATCACGCACGACCTCGCCCTCGCGCGCCACTTCTGCGACCGCATTGCTGTCATGGATGCTGGACAGATCGTAGAATTCGCGGACGCCGACGACCTCTGCCGCACACCGAAGCATCCCTACACGCAAAAACTGCTCTCAGCAGCGGAGGGCTAGTGTTGCGCCTTCTGATCCTCTCCATGGTCCTTTGTGCTTCCGTTCCCGCTGTCGCGCATCAGCCGCTGAACGTCCTCCATCGCAGCATCGTGGTGGAAAACCATTGGCACCAGACGCACGTAACGGTGCGCCTGCCGGCAACCCTTCTGTTCGCGTCTGCCGCTGCGGCCCGGTCGCATGCGGGCGCACCGGTGGAGGCCACACTTCTGCGTGCCGTATGGGTTGGTGGCGGGTGGGATTATCGGCTCGAAACCGATGCGGACCCGCACGCGCTCGCCTCCCTGATCGACACGGCCGTGGCAATCCGGTTTGGCGCACACACGGCAAAGATCCATGCAATCCGCCTCGTGCATCGACGCCATCTGGCAACCGGCGATCCGCAAAGAGACGTGGATTTGGCCGAGACCCATATCTCTGATGTGATTGTCGAGGTGGTTTTCCGGGGGCGCCGCGGGGGTGCCGTCGCAATCGCATTCCCGATCGACCAGGCGGCCTTACCACCTTTTGTAAGCCTGGAAACCAGTGTCGAGGATAAGCGCTTTCATACCCGGCAATGGCGTATCGGCCCGATCGTTCAGCCCATGGAGCTTTCGCAATGACCGCTTTTCCCACCCACGGCGCTATCTGGCTCAAGTCAGCCTTTGCCGAGCCATCAGAGACCGTGATGGCCGCGGCCACTGAGGCGCGCGTGACTGTGCTTACTGAGGACGAGCTCACGCCCGAAGCGCTCTTCGCCCATCGCGGGCTCGTCACAAGCTCCCAGCTGGACCAGGACCGCGCGCTCGGTTGGGCCGACATTCTTGCGAAGTGGCTTCGGGCGGGCGGGCGTTGGCTCTTCAATGGTCACATGATCCGCCCAATCTTGCCTGATGCCGCGCCTTTTGTGCCCATGGAGCAGCCGCGCCGTGCGGATTTCACCCAAGTGCGGCTCGCACCGCACCCGATCCTTAACGGACTCGCGACCGCCAAGCTCGAGGCCAATCGCGGCGTCGCTGGTTTCTATGGCCGAGGCCATAACCCCATGCCCGAAGGGGGCATCGCAGTGACCGGTCTTGGTCCGCGCGCTATCCCCGTGGATTGGTATTGGCCAACCGGACGGGGGGCCGTTTTCAGCCATGCCGGCAACGATATCTGGGGCGCGGGACTGGAGCACGGGCTTGGGCCGGTCTTGACAGAGCGCTGCATCGCTTGGACCGGAGGAGATCTGCCATGCGCCTGATCGCGACTAGCTGCGGGACCTACTATCACATCGAGACGCTGGAAGGGGACCGCGCGCCACGACCCTGGGATGCCGTAATTCCCCCAGAGGATCTCGCCGCGACGCTCCGCCCGGGCGATACGCTCTTCGTTCCCTGCCGCAGCCCCGCACACCGCCTCATTGCGCAAGCAGACACCATCCTGGCGCACCTTGATCATGGGGGCACTGTTGTCGCGATGGGGGAAAGCCGTTCTGACCTCTGGCTACCCGGTGTTGCTTTCACGCCCCGTCCCACCAACTGGTGGTGGTGGCTGGACGAAAGCGCCGACCTCGGTGTCGAGATCGCGGCGCCTGACCACCCGATGATGGTAGGGCTCGACCGTGCCAGCGTCACCTGGCACCTGCACGGCCATTTCGACCCGCCCGATGGTAGCGAGGTGCTGGTGCGCGACAAGTCCGGGCACGCGTTACTCTATATTGACGGGGCGACGACACCGGGCCGCATGGTCGTGACCAGTCTCGACCCTTGTTACCATCACGGCTCTCACTTCATGCCCGCAACGACCCGCTTTCTTGCCGGGTTCCTCCCCGCACTCCACGCGCTCGCCCAAGGAGAGACAACATGGACAATATCACCGTCCGCGAGGGTGACCGCGACCTGACGTTCTGCTGGGAGGCGCTTCTTGCCTATCACGGCGGTGGTTTTCCCGGCGGGGTGGTGCACGGCCTGAAGGCAATGCAAGCGGCCTTCCCTCTGCTCTCGAACGAACCACCGGAGCGGCGCGATATCCACGTTGTAACCGCCTTCACCGGCCCGGGCGGTCGAGACGCAATCGAGCATGTCACCCGTGCTTTGACGGACGGTCGGCTCATGGTCGACCGCAGTCTTGGCGGTTCGCACGCCATCGATGATCCACCCGGCCCTTACCTTTTTCGCTTCACTTTTCGAGGCTTAACTGCGGAGGCGACGATCCTGCCCAACAACGTACGGCCCGAATTCCTTGCGCTGGGCGCAAAAGTCCACCGAACCAGGCAGGAAGACGATGAACTGCAGATGCTCAAGAGTGAGATGGCGGCCCGATTGCTGCCGATGCCGGCTGAATCGGTCTATGCGGCTCGTCTCCTCGACTAGGCGACCTTATTTGGTTTGGCGCTTTCCATCCCACCAACCCTGACACAATGGCAATGCGTCCTGACACAGCCGTATTGGCCACTTTTCAAGGTGGGCGGGGAGCAGTGAGAACCAGATTGTGTGTAACCGTCTTTTCACAGCGGAACCCACCCGTTCTCAGGAAATTATTAGTCCGTCACCGCACGACCAAAAAAGGTCGGCTCTGCTCGGCAATCGACCCGAACACACATGTCTTGCCATAAAGCTCCGAAATGGACGCTTCCGTCACAACCTCTTCGAAAGCACCGGCAGACAAGACGGCGCCCTGCTTCATCAGAACCACATCATCTGCGTGAGACGCCATCAGATTGATGTCGTGGAGGATAGCAACGATCGTTTTGCCACTTTCCAAGACCAATTCCTTCAACAAATCGAGAGTCTCAACAGCATGGCTGATATCGAGGTGGTTCGTCGGCTCATCTAGCAGAAGGAGCGGGGCTTCCTGAGCGAGAACCATGGCAATCCACGCGCGCTGGCGTTGACCTCCAGACAGTGCGACGAGCGGCCTGTCGGCAAGACCGGTCATGTCGGTCGCCGTCAACGCCGCCGAGATGGCGTGTTGGTCAGCGTCAGACAAATTGGATAGTGGTGACCGATGCGCGTATCTTCCGAGGGCCACCAAATCGCGCACGATGAGTTCTGGTGGCGCATCCGGTGACTGTGGCAACATCGCTATAATGCGAGCTCGAGACTTTGCGGAGTAATCACCGATTGGCTTTGCATTCAGACGGACTGATCCCGATTGGGGTTCAATCTGCCCGCTGGCAAGTGCGAAGAGCGTCGATTTGCCAGAACCGTTAGGGCCGCAAATTGCAGTCATTTTTCCCGGGCGGACTGCGTATTTTACGGCATCGACCACCACGTTCTCTCCGTAGGAAAAGCTGACGTCGTTCAGAGTGAGGTGTGTTTCAGGCATACTTGATCTGTCGGATAAGGAGGAACATGAAGTATGGCGCTCCGATGAGGGCGGTAATCGCGCCCGTTGGGATTTCCAATGGATAGGCAACGACGCGCGCGATAATGTCCGCGCCAAGCACAAGTGATGCACCAACCAGCGGGGTTGCGATCATAAGCGATCTTGCGGACAGACCAACAAGAGCGCGAGCGATGTTGGGGGCGATCAGCCCAACAAAAGCAATCCCACCGGCAAATGAGACCGCGCCCGCAGTCAGGAAGACCGATAGAGCAAGAAAAAGCGCCTTCGTTGGAAGCAGGTTCATGCCGGTCGCTGTCGCGGATACATCGTCGAGAACAAGTTGATCAAACCTGCGGGCAAGAAACGCCAAAGACGCTAGCGAAGCCATCAGAACAGAAGACAGAATGGCCACGTCGTCCCAATGCGCGGCGTGAACTGACCCGGCCAGCCAGATGAGCGCAGTGGATGCACGGTACACCGGACCTAGGAGAACGAAGATGACAACCAGCGCTTTCGCAAGCGCCGCAAGCGCGATGCCGTAGAGGATCAGGCGCGCGGGTTGCAGCGCGTCTGCCCCGGCGACAGCCACAACGGCGATGGCGAAGGTTGCCGCCCCCACTGTTGCGGCTAGAGGCATCCAATGGATGGAGACCGTCAAAGCGTTGGCCTCATTGGACCACATCCAAAGGAACACAACCACGCCGACCGCTGCGCCGTCGACGATCCCAAGGACTGAAGGCGAGGCGATTGGGTTTCTTACGATCCGCTGAAGGAGTAGCCCTGCCAGACCGAGCGCCGCGCCCGCCAAGATCGAAAGCGCAACACGCGGCAGCCGGAGGGTCCAGATAATGACCTCGTCGGTTTGACTTCCCTGTCCGACTAGCGCGCCAATCACGCGCTTGGGGCCGATCCAAGAGGACCCGATCCCCGTGGCAAGGACAATCAAGGCGCAAAGCAGGACTGCGGACCAAATCAGGTTTGAGCGCATGGTCATGCTATGGATCTCATCCGACGGGTTCGTACGAGTGCGATCAGTACCGGCGTGCCGACCAAGGCAAGCAACGCTGTTACTGGTGCTTCTTGCGGCGCGACAACGAGGCGGGCGCCAATGTCCGCCAGAACGGCGAGGAGCGCGCCAATTAATGCGACACGTGGGAAGAGACCCGCGTGGCTCGGTCCGGCCATGAGACGAGCGATGTGCGGTGCGACAAGGCCGATGAAGCCAACCGGTCCTGCGATGACAACGCAAAATGCAGCGAGGGCCGATGCTAGCGAGAGGACCATGATACGCAGTTGTTTCGTGTCGACGCCTAGTGCTTGCGCTGCGGTCTCTCCAGTCACCATGGCGTCAAGCGCGTTTGCGTTGAATATCGCAGCGACGAGGCCAATCAAAAGAAATGGACCGAGCCAAAGCACGACCGAGACGTCTCTGTCCGCGAACCCCCCGGCAAGCCAAAACAGCAACGCTTCCATCGCGGCTTCGTTCGTCACAATCATGACTTGGGTAAGAGCGCTCAGAAATGCGGCGAGCGTAACGCCGGCGAGAATGAGCGAAATGGGCGTCAATGCGCCACGCGCAAAGACGACCAGCGCAAAGATCATCACCATTGCGAAGCCCGCACCTAAGAGTGCTGCCAAGGACAGCGCCCAAAGCGACGTGACGCCGAGAAACGAGAACATCGCAACAACCGCAAAGCTCGCGCCTGCATTGACGCCCAGCAAACCGGGTTCCGCGAGTGGGTTGCGGAAGACCGACTGCATCAGCAAGCCGGACGTTCCTAAGGCGGCGCCCACAACAAGTGCGACAAGGGTACGCGGCACTCGGAGCCCAGAGATAATAAGTGAATCCGGCGATCCATCAGGCGCAAAGAGCGCGGTGAAGACAACCTGGGTAGAGTAGTTGCGTAATCCGAAATGCAGGCTGGCCACGGCGGTGACCGCCGTCAAGGTGATCAGAACAGGGATCTGCCACTTGCGCATGCATTTGACTTATCCGATCTTTTTTGTCAGGAAAAGGCAACGGAGAGTAGGGAGCTTCTGCCACCGAGGTCCGACCACACTGATAGGGAACCTCGCCATGTTCAGAACCCTTTTGGCTGTCCTCGTGATGGCACCAACCATTCTATTTGCAGATATGGTTGAGCATTCTATGGGAACCACCGATGTCCCGGATGATCCGCAACGCGTGGTCGTGCTTACAAATGAAGGCACAGAAGCCGTTCTTGCTCTGGGTATAACACCGGTTGGCGCGGCCCAGTCTTGGCTCGGTGACCCGTGGTATCCTCACATTGCGGACTCTATGGGCGATGCAATGAGTGTGGGTAAGGAAAGCGCTATCAACCTGGAACTGGTTGCCGCGCTCCAGCCAGATCTGATCCTCGGCAACAAGCAACGGCACGAAGAAATCTTCCCCCAACTCTCCGCGATTGCGCCAACAGTGATCTCCGAGCGGCTCCGCGGCGACTGGAGGAAGAACTTCGAGCTCTACGCCGAGGCGCTTGGAAAAGAGGCCGAGGGGGTCGAAGCGCTGTCGGCATTTGAGAGCAATGTAGCCAGTCTGTCCGAGAAGTTGGGTGATTTCAGAGAAGAGGAAGTAAGCGTCATCCGCTTCCTACCCACGCAGATCCGAATTTATCAGCTCGACAGTTTCTCTGGCTTTATCCTCCGCGAAGTAGGCTTCAATCGTCCGGCGAACCAGAACGTCGAAGAGTTTGCGATCCGGACGGGTAAGGAGAGCATCCCTGACATGGACGGCTCGCGCATTTTCCACTTCACATGGGAGACGGGTGACGGCGAAGGCCTCGCAGCACGCGATGACGCCATGTCAGACCCGCTTTGGCAGTCGTTGGAAGCTGTGAAGGCCGGAAGAGTGCACGAAGTCAGCGACCCAATCTGGAACACCGCTGGTGGCATTCTCGCGGCGAATTTGATGTTGGAGGACATAGCGAAGATATACGGCGTGGCAGAGTAGGCGGACGGAGGATCAGTTGCACGACTCTTGAGTTCGTTTCAAAGCCTCTGACCCCTAGTGTAGCCCAGTTCTTCATGTCGGGCGACGCGGTCAAAGGCAACGGCCTGGCGCTCAAGAATGATGGCTGACAAGCGATACCTGTCGTGTCGCGACCGATGCAGATCCAGCCAACGCGGAGTGCTTTCTCTGAAACCTACGTCAAACCGGTCTCCGACTATCACTGCGCTATCGGGTGGAACGTCGCACATCCCGTTGGGCTCTGACGAAACAACGCCGTCTCGAACTCCCGCAATAGCCGCACGCATATGGCTCTTCCACGACTGCATTTCCGCACATCGCATTCGAAGGTCCAAACCGATATCCAGCTCGTCCAGACGAAAGGATAAGGTACAGCGGTGGGGCGAAACGCCGGGGCGCGGTTCAATCAAACGCGCTTAAAACAAAGCTATAGCTTCGCCATCAAGCTCGGCTAAGTGCTGAAGCGCCAAGCGGTGTCCCACGAGTGCCTCATCATGGCGTAGCTTCGTGACAATCTCTTCCGGCTTGTGTCGCTTGTTCCCCATTCCTGGTCCTCCTTTTCTAACCAATACGGTGGACGAATTCAGGTGGGGCGGTTCAGGGCTTCTTGGGTTAAATCTGGTTTTGGTTTTTCTGGTACCCAGCTACCAGGTTTTCCCTGGCCGGATCAAATGCCGCCGTGATGAATGGTGCGTCAAAACAAGCTGGGGGCGTAACGTCGGGCATCGTCAATTTCAGCTGCAACTTCGGCTTTATCTTGGGGGCCGGATTAGTCACCACTTTTTGTCTCTAGCATCATTCGACACCGAAACAAAAAATGGGGCGCGGATTATGCGTTTTGCTATGGTGGGTACTCTTGCAATATGCTTCGCCTAATTCGTGTTGTCCTTTTGCTGTTAGTGCTTTCGCAACGAAGCAGAACGCAACTCCCGAGAACCGGACATTGATGGGAGGTGCAGCATTCTGTGGTATTGACTCGTCACGGCCATGCCCCGCGTGCCGCACCAATGTTGGCATCTAGGATCTCTTCGGCGATGAGCATCATCCCGCGTTGGAACTCAACCGAATGGAACTTGACGATAGTGCAGCCGTCCAACCCTCAAAATACCGCCGTCTACCTGCCTTTGCGCGGGGCAGGGTGGTAGATTAGGCGCCGTGTGCGTATGGTGTTCGTTGCGGCTCCATCTTAATCGCTGGCGGAGCCGAGAGGATCTCTGAATGCCGTTCAACGCAGCCACAGAGGCAGCGCGCCTTTCTATCGCCCCCATGATGGATGGTGACGATTTGTGATTTTTTTCAAGTGCTTGAGAGATGCCGTGTGCAGGACATGTTCATCTTTCGATCGCGCGATTTCGGGCTGTGTCGCGTCTTGTTCGGTAGGCGGGCGGAAACTAGTCGCCTTCGCATCTGCGTGATTTCAATGGCCATACCGAAGCGCTAGGAGCTTTTTCAGGGGTGCATCCGTTTGAGGAAGGAGCCTTTTGCGACCCATTTGTGTGGTGGACCACATCCGCCCGGCCGTATCCCTTAAGTACGACCCCGGAGCCGCTTGCCACCTCTTCGGCGCCCAAGAACTGAACCTCTGCCGCCTAAGGGGAACCCTTGTTTCACAATCAACCGAAGTCGCGTGTAGTGGCGAAGAGAAGCACGAGACGACCGTGTTTCGGCAGTCGATAGCCAACTATAAAGCCATCGGTGAACCCAAGAAGCGTGTGTTTGAGGAAGGAAGATTGCAGTTTCGGTGTGTCCATTTCGATCTCGTCAGAGAGTTCCTGCGCCTGCCGCTCGGACTATGAATGTTGGCCTAGCTCGACCCAGACAGACTTTGATTTCAGGTATTTTTCGTATCCCGCCCGCCCGAGGTCTTTCCCGATGCCAGAGCGCTTAACCCCACCAAATGGGCTCGTCATGTCATCGCCACGACCCCAATGATTGATCCAAACAGTTCCGCTCTCAATCTTGCGCGCCGCGAGGATCGCCCGATCCAAGCTTCTTGAATGAACAGCGGTGGCCAAGCCGAATTCTGGATGATTGGCTTTGGCTATCCCATCCTCAAATTCTTCAAAGGTGTCTACTGAGAGAACCGGACCAAACACTTCCTGTTCAAAAGCTGCGTTGCCGGGTCCGACGCCATCGAGAATCGTTGGTTCGAACGCATTGATGTTCCCTGCGTCCAGGCGTTCACCACCAAGCAGGGGGACTGCCCCTTGCGCAGACGCATCGCGAACGATGCGCTCGATGCGGTCGATCTGATGTGTGTTAATTATCGGTGACAATGAGGTGGCGTCAGACCATGTTGGACCGGGCTGAACTGCCTGCATTCGTTGGGCGACTTGTTCGAGTAGTAAATCCTTCACAGCCGAGTGGACAACAAGGCGTGATCCCGCGAAGCAAACCTGGCCTGCATTCGTTACGACCCCACGGGCGACGAGATCAGCCACTTTGCCGAGGTCTTGAGCATCATCGAAAACAAGCTGGGCGCCCTTTCCGCCCAACTCCAAACTCACGGGTTTAAGTCCATGATGCGCGGCGTCAGCCATGATGGCCGCCCCCGTCGCTGAAGAGCCAGTGAACGTCACATAGTCGACGCCCGGATGGGTCACCATGGCGCGTCCGACGTTCGCATCGCCCGGTAGAACGCTGAACAAGCCTGGCGGAAGGCCGGCCTTCACGCTCAGTTCCGCTATCCTCAACGCTGAGAACGGTGTGAGTTCGGATGGCTTTAAGATTACGGCATTGCCAGCGGCAAGCGCGGGAGCAAATTTCCAACTCGAAAGGATCAATGGAAAATTCCAAGGCGCAATCGCAGCGACGATGCCGTGAGGTTCCGTTGTCACAAGAGAAAGCTGATTTACGGGTGTCTCTGTAACCGCGCTCTCATGCGTTTCAGCATAGGCCATAAAGGTTCGCAAAGCAGACGCGGCCACATGAACGTCGCGTGCAAGAGCATCTTTGTAGGGCCGGGATGAGGACACCGCTTCAAGTGTTGCTAGCTCTTCGGCATGTGCAGCAATGAGATCAGCCCAACGTAAGAGGACACGACCGCGTGCTTTTGCGCCAAGCTCGGCCCATGCCGACGTCCGCAGTGCATGGCGTGCAATCTCGACAGCCTGATCCACATCATCAACTGTCGCTGTTGGGTATGCCAAGCTTACCGTGGTATCGGATGGACAAAGATGAGGAAAATGATCGCCGGTCGCTTTCCTAAGGTTGCCTCCGAGGAAAACTCCTTCAGGGCGCGCCAAGGTCTTGGGGTCGAAGTGCATTCGAGATGTCCCTTTGGTGTGGGCTGCTCAGTCGATCAGGGCTTGGCCATGATCGAGTGCCGTTACGCCCCGGTCAGCCACGGTGGCTCGAAAGGAGATCTCGGGTCCGTCCCGCCACATTTCCACTCGGATGGTTTCTCCCGGGTATACCGGATTTGAGAAGCGTAATTTAATCGAGCGAAGGCGCTCGGGCCGATAGCTGCAGTAGGTTGCCAGAACCGCGCGCGTGGCGATGCCAAATGAGCAAAGGCCGTGAAGGATTGGACGGTTGAAGCCCGCGGCAGCGGCGACGTCGGGGTCGGCGTGAAGTGGGTTCGGATCACCAGACAGCCGATAAAACAGGGCTGACCGCGGATCAGTATGGGTTTCAAAGCGCGCTTCTGGTGGACGATCAGGGATCTCATGTGGTGTGGGCTGAGGTCCATCGTCACCGCCACAACCGCCATTCCCGCGCGCGAAATTCACCACCTTTACAGTGGCCAGAGCACCGAATTGGTCCACGATCTCACGCTCAAGATAGATGAGTGCCCCCTTTGTAGGGCCTTTGTCGATGATGCGAGTGATGCGCGTTTTTGCCCTTACGGTGGCTTCTGCCGCTAGTTGCCGGTGCAAAACTACGTCTTGTTCGGCGTGGAGAAAGCGCTGCCAGTCTACCCCGGTGGCCGGGTCCCGGGCCCAAAAGCCGGGGCTGGCTAGCACTGCCGCCATTGAGGGGACGACGCTCAGATTGGGTTCTTCAAAGACAAAAGGAAGTTCGGCCCGGTGCGTGGGGTCTTCGCCGAATCCGATGCCGAGTGCGTAGAGGATACAGTCTTTGGTACTGTAGCTCTGCGTGACGTCCGGGAAAGCGAAAGTCTCAAGTTTTGCTCGGAAATCACTTACAGTTTCGACAATTGCCATCCGGTACGCCGCCCAAGGTTGTTGCGCGAAATGCGCCCATCTCACTGCGCCAACAAATAGTACACTTGCAAATAGATAGCAAGCGAATTATTAGGATTGCAAGGGAGGACGCCGATGTCGAAGATTGTTTTCGCGGACCAAGTCTATCTGCTTGCCGATATCTCTGATGAAGCTGCTCGCGGCGCGGCGGGCCTTCAGAAGCTTGGAGCAATGGGCGAGACTGTAGCCCTCCTTCTGCGCAACGATGTTGCCTTCGCAACGGTGAGCGAAGCCGTGCGGCTCGCGGGTGCTGCAACCTTGCCGCTGAACTGGCATCTCACAGGGACTGATGTGAGCTTCATTTTGGAAGATAGCGCGGCAACCTTTTTGGTAGCGCATGTCGATCTTTGGAATGCTGCGAAAAGTCTGATCCCAGATGATATCAAGGACAGACTGACGGTGCTTTTGGTGCCGACACCGGACGCGGTTGCCGCGGCCTTCAGGGTCGCGCCAGAACTTGTAGCCGTGGCTGATGACGAAGAGCTTTGGTCTAGCTTGTTGGAGCAACACGATCCGATCTCCGAAGCCTCAACGGCACGCCCATACCCTCTGATCTACACTTCAGGCACAACCGGTCGCCCGAAGGGCGTCCAGAGATTGGGCACGGCGCAGCCCGCTCGCGTCGCTTATGATGCGTTCTTTGATAATGCTGCAAATACCTTGCTTGCCACACCGCTTTACCATGCGGCGGCGCACCGGTTCATGGACGGTACCTTGAAGTATGGGGGGAGCGTGGTCCTTCCCGCGCGATTTGAAGCTGAGATCATGCTTCGGGACATAGAAACCTATCAGGTGACCACCAGCTTCGTAGTTCCCGCGATGTTTCAGCGGTTCTTGCGCCTACCAGACGAGGTCAGGAGGCGGTATGATCTGACGAGCCTTCGGCACGTGGTTGTGGCCGGTGCGCCTTGTGCACCGGACGTAAAGGCGGCCATGATCGATTGGTGGGGGCCCGTGATTTACGAATACTACGGCTCAACGGAGTTGGGAGCGGTAACGTTTGCGTCCAGTGAAGACGCCGTGGCGCGCCCCGGAACGGTCGGTCGTGCGGTGCCAACAGCGCGGGTCGCAATTCTCAATGACGCTGGGGAACCGTGTCAGCATGGCGAGATCGGTGAGATCTACGGGCGCCGCGATGACCTTCCGGATTTCACCTATCTTAACCGCGCGGACGCCCGTGCCGAAGCGGGCGCGGGTGATCTTGTGTCCATGGGGGATGTAGGGTTCCTCGATGAGGACGGTTACCTGTTTTTGAGTGACAGGAAAACCGATATGATCATCTCAAATGGGGTCAATATCTATCCTGCACAGATCGAGGCAGCGATCTTGGCGCATGAAGATGTGGCCGATTGTGCTGTCTTTGGTATTCCTGATGACATTGCGGGTGAGAGGGTCGCCGCGGTGATAGAACCGGCGCCTGGTCGCGGATTGAATGTCTCCGAGCTGACAGCTTTTTTGGGCGCTAGGATAGCAGCCTACATGGTGCCGCATCACATCGAAGAGCAGCGGAGCTTTCCTAGAGACGAGGCCGGGAAGGTTAAGAAGAGGGAGCTGCGTGCGAAGTTCTGGCAAGACGCCGACCGCGCGATCTAGCCTCGCATGAGGGTCGGGACCTCTCCGGCCAGGGCGTCGCGAAGGTTCCCACGCACCCGCCGCATAAGTGTCAAAAGCTGATCGACTTCGGCGTCGCTGAGGGTGGCGAATGATAGCGCATTCACCTGCGCAGCAGCCTCACTTAAGACATGCTTCTTCGATGTGGCCGATGCTTTGAGAAAGACACGCTTTGTGCGGCGGTCTTTGCCGTCTGGGCGCCGCTCAACCCAATCGGCGGCCTCAAGCCGGTCAACCATACCGCTCACGGCGACCGTCCCGATCCCCAGAAGCCGCGCGAGCTCTACTTGCGTGCGACCGTCCTCCTGCAAGAGCCTGTTCAACAGGTAGACCTGAGCCGAAGTAAGCCCGTGCGGGGCCAGGAACGCGTCCAGTAGTTTGATCCGTTGGCGCGCGACATGTTGAAAAACCAGGCCTGCTTCGTTCTCGGACTGGCTTTCTTCAACGGAGGCAATTGCGGTGTCTGGCATTTGTTGTCCTTCTCTTGCCTTGCGTCGAGAGATACACAACGCAATTTATAATTAGGATGCGAACGGTATGTCGTCAACCTGTGTGCCCCATCAATTTGGAGGGCAAATCTTGTTGCTATTAGTTCATATACGTATTAATAACGAGCGAAGCAAATTGCAGTCCAGTATCGATTGTAAAAAACGGCCACTCGGGTGCTTCACCGAGGAAGAGCATCCAGGAAATCCAAGCCAAAGGGAGGAAACATATGCTGCATGATAGATTTTTCATTGGAAACGAATGGGCCAAGCCAGCCACAGATGCCCAGTTCACAATCAAGAACGCATCGACGGGCGAGACGGTAGGAACGACAGCGGAAGCTGGAACTGCCGATATTGATGCCGCGGTGACGGCGGCGCGTTCTGCGTTTGATGGTGGAGAGTGGCCCCGGATGGCACCATCCGAGCGTGCACGCATCATGCGGCGTTTTGCCGAAGAACTGCGCAAGCGGGCACCGCAAACGGCTCAGGCCGTGAGCACGCAAAACGGGATGCCAATCTCAATTTCGGGGGCGTTCGAGGGCGACGTGGCGCCTAACATTCTGGACTACTATGCAGATCTTGCCGATGAGATGGTGTTGGAAGATGTCCGTCCGTCACAGTTAGGTACCGAGACATTCGTGCAGCGCCTACCTGTCGGTGTCGTGGCTGCAATCATTCCTTGGAACTTTCCAGTCAATCTGTCGCTCGTCAAGCTCGGTCCAGCAATGGCTGCCGGATGCACGATGGTAATCAAACCGTCTCCTGGAACAGTTCTGGACAGCTATGTCATGGCCGAAGCCGCTCTTGCGGCCGGGGTTCCGGCGGGTGTTCTGAACTGGGTGCCGGCAGATCGCGAAGTGGGCCAATACCTGATCGAACATCCGAGCATCGACAAGGTAGCGTTCACCGGGTCGACGGCGGCAGGTCGCAGGATTGCCGCGCGCTGCGGCGAGCTTTTGCGCCCAGTCACGCTGGAGCTCGGCGGCAAGTCTGCAGCGATCTTGCTGGAAGACACGGATTTGGAGACCTTTACGCAGGGAATCCCGACCGCGTGTCTGCTAAATAATGGGCAGACCTGTTATCTTGGCACGCGTATCCTTGCACCCAAGAGCCGCTACGACGAGATCGTTGAAGCTGTGGCTGGTTTCGTCGGCGGGCTGAACGTTGGGGATGCCATGGACCCAGATACCCACGTTGGGCCGCTCGCCTCCGAAGAGCACCGTGCCCGCGTGGAACGCTACATTGAGATTGGGAAGAGTGAAGGTCGCTTGGTGACAGGCGGGCGCAGACCTGGCACCTCGCAAGGTGGTTGGTTTGTAGAACCGACTGTGTTTGCTGATGTGGACAACGGGGCAACTATTGCGCGCGAAGAAATATTCGGTCCGGTTCTGTCCATCATCCCTTATGAGGGCGAAAAGCAGGCCATTGAGATCGCCAACGACAGTGACTTCGGTCTTGGCGGTTCTGTCTGGAGCAAAGACAAGGCCCGCGCAAAGGCCGTGGCAGAAAAGGTGCAGACCGGTTCTATTGGTTTGAACGGGTATGTCATCTCGGTAGGATCGCCTTTCGGCGGTATCAAGCAAAGTGGTATGGGAAGAGAGTTCGGGCCCGAGGCGATGAACGCTTACCAAACTTACAAGTCGATCTTTGCGATGAATTAAATCACGCTTTGTTCGACATCTTGGCGGGGCCGTTTTCTCCCGGACGTCCCCGCCAACTAGCACTCGAGCCCAAATGAAATACTACCAAGCTGCAGTATTGCGAAACAAAGATGGCCCTTTCGATATCGAAACGGTCCGAATGGAGCTGCCGCGACCAAACGAAGTGATCGTGAAGATCGCCGGGGTGGGGCTGTGTCATACGGATCTGGTGGTTCGGGAAGGCCATTACCCAATTCCATTCCCGATGGTTCTGGGTCACGAGGGATCCGGTGTCGTCCACACAGTTGGGCAGGACGTCACCGCGGTGTCGCCGGGGGATCATGTTGTCCTCTCTTTCGGTTTTGACAGCCAATGTAGGAACTGCATGAACGGACAACCGGCTTACAGTGACCAGTTCTTTTTGCGTAACTTCAGCGGGCGGCGGCCAGACGGAACCACGCCGCTTACAGACAGTGATGGCGAGGAGCTCAGCAGCTATTTCTTCGCACAATCGTCGTTTGGCGAGTATGCAATCGCGCCGGAAGAGAGTGTGGTGAAAATCGATCCTGTGGTGCCAATTGAAATTATGGGGCCGCTCGGGTGCGGCATCCAAACTGGTGCCGGGGCGGTTATGAACGCTTTGGCCTGCCGGGCGGGTACCTCAATCGCTGTTTTTGGCGCAGGATCTGTCGGATTGTCGGCTGTTCTGGCAGCACGGGCTGTCGGATGCACCGAAGTTATTGCCGTAGATGTGATGGAGCGCCGACTCGCAATCGCAAGAGATATGGGTGCGACCCATACGATCAATGGTAGCTCGGAAAATGCAGTGGACCGCATTGTCGAGATCACTGGTGATGGCGCGCAATACGCGCTGGATTGCACGGGCGTTCCGGCGGTTGTGCGTCAGTCTGTTGAATGCTTGCGCCTCACGGGGATGGCCGGGCTTTTGGGAGTGCCCAACCCAGGAGCCGAACTCACACTGGAGCTTAGAACATTGCTGTCAGGTCGGGGCATACGGGGCATCATAGAGGGCGACAGTGTGCCTCGAAGCTTCATCCCGGAATTGGTTGCGCTATGGAAAACTGGCCGTTTTCCGTTTGACAAGCTGATCACGACCTACCGGCTTGATCAAATCGACGAGGCTATTCACGACACTGAAAGCGGCGAAGTCGTCAAAGCAGTCTTGTTGCCCTAGGTATCGGGGCGCAGCACGTATCGTGTCGCGCCCTGTCTTTGTTAGCTACCCACGATCATATCGCCAACGCGCCAACCGATCATCATGCTGGCCGCATTGGTGTTAGTTGTTGTGATGATAGGCATGACAGACGCGTCTGCTACGCGCAGTCCATCGATCCCGTAAACTCGCAGTTCAGGGTCCACCACCTTGGCAATCTGGCAGGTTGACGTCGGGTGGAAATACGTATTGACCGACTTTGCTAGGAACTCACGCCACTCTGCGTCTGTGAGTTCACCATCATTTTCGGGAAGTAGTTCGCGCTTGCGAACATCCTTGTAGTAATCTGACGCTCCGATTTCGCGACAAATCTCGGTCGACGCTCGGTAGGTTTTCCAATCTTGTTCTTCTGCCAGGTAGTTGGTTTCGATGATCGGTGCATCTGCGATGTCGGACGACGCCAACTTGACGTGGCCACGCGAGGCAGGGGTCGCGACCCCCGAAAGGAGCGAAAAGGCATGCTCGAATTTCACTTTGTGACCTTGGGACACGAACGGCGCTGACGCGTAGAGCGCGACTGTATCTGGCGCGCGCAAAGACGGATCTGACCGCTCCCACATAACCGCTTCGCAGTGATTGTAGTGCGAGACCGGCACGGGCCCCTTTGTTTCGATGGTCACACCGGCACCGAGGACATGGTCCTGCAAGCCTTGCCCCACCGGTAGATCAGCGATGGCGTCGATGCCTACGGCTTTAAGGTCTTCCGCTGGACCGATGCCCGACACCATGAGCAATCTTGGACTGTCGATGGCCCCGGCGGCCAGAATCACCTCGGCACTAGCACGGACCGAGACGGGTTGACCGTCGTGAAGATACGTCACGCCCGTACAGGTCGTGCCCTCGATATCCAGCTTCTGAACGGGGGCATCTGTCAGCAGCGTGACATTGCTGGTCGCCATGGCTGGGGCCAAGAACGCCGTTGATGACGATTGGCGTCGCGTATCCTTGATGTTGAAATCGATCCAGGCGGGCCCTTCGAGCCGCTCTGAGTTAATGCTTGCGGTGGGCGTGAAACCCATGGCTGTCGCCGCGTCTATAAAGGCTTGCGCGCCTGGATGCTTTTTTTCTTCCGCTGGTTGAGATACGAAGAGTGGCCCGTCGGTACCTCTGTTCACGCCGCCCGGCTCAAACGTCTCCATGTCGATGAACGTTGGGAGCACATCCTCAAAGCTCCAGCCCGTGGCACCCATCTCAGCCCATGTATCAAAATCAGATTTGTGTCCCCGGACGTAGACCATCACATTGATCGCCGAGCTGCCGCCCAGCACATTGCCGCGCGGCCAAAGGTGCGCGCGTCCGTCCGTGTGCGTCGAGGGGAGGGTTTGAAACCACTTCGTGGCGTCGGTGCCCAAGGCCGCCCCCCAGAGGACGGAGCTGTGCACCTCTTCAAGATCGTCTTTGCGCCCGGCTTCCAAAACAAGAATGCTGGCGCCTGACTTTGCCAATTGGTGCACGGCGGCGGACCCAGCTGATCCGGATCCGACGACAATATAGTCAAATTCGCCGGCGGGCTGTTCCGTGGTCTTTGTCGATTGTGCATGGACCTGGCCAGACCATGCGGTGGCCAGCGCGCCCGCCATGCCGGTGCTCAAGCCCAAAGCCGTTGCTTTACGGATGAAGTCGCGGCGGCTCACCTTGCTGCAACTGTACTCGGCGACCGCTATATCTAGGTCGCGATTTGCATCGTGCGTCATTCAATCCTCCCATTAGATAGTATACAACTTATTAGCAGCCTATCTAAAATTAACAAAGTAAATTTGGATGTGAATTATTCGCTTGTGAAGTAGTGAGCTAAACTGGTTACTTGGCCGCATTATAATTCGCTTGCGGATTATTTGCTAGATATCTATAAATTCGCTGGAAAGGCGCGCTCAGAATGATCAACTACGATGAGCTCATGGCTCGCGGCTTCGACGATGTCGAACGCCGCTATACAGAGGATGACTGCATCGTTTACGCATTGGGGCTTGGGCTCGGTGAGCCAGAGGACAAGCGTCATCTCAGCGCCGTCTACGAAGGCTCCAATGACTTTGCGGCCCTTCCGTCCTTTGTGAACGTGCTTGGTATGCCGCCGTTTTGGGCCAAAGACCCTTCAACGGGGATAACCTGGCAAAAGATCGTGCACGGCGAACACGCCTTCACACTTCACGCGCCCTTGCCGACGCGTGCCGATATTGTCGGCCGTACGCAACTGACGGGTCTAGTGGACAAGGGCGAAGGCAATGGCGCGCTGATCTATACAGAGCGCGACGTCTCTTCGGCGGACGGCACACCTTTGGCAACCGTCAGAAGTACGCTCTTTGCACGTGCTGACGGTGGCTTTGGAGGGCCGAAAGGCCCATTGAAGCCCGTCCATACCTTGCCCGACCGGGCGCCGGACGCGTTCTTTGACTTCAATACCTCTACACGAGCGGCACTTATCTATCGGTTGAGCGGCGACAAAAACCCGCTTCATGCTGATCCGGACATTGCTAAGGAAGTAGGTTTCGAACGCCCGATACTGCATGGGCTCTGCACCATGGGGATCGCAGCATGGTCCATTCCAATGGCGCTCCGAGATGGTGACTTCACCGCGCTGACGCATCAAGAGGTTCGCTTCTCTGCGCCTGTCTACCCAGGGGAAACCATCAGAACTGAGATTTGGGAAGATGGCGACATCATCAGCTTTCGGGCCCGTGTCCCCGAGCGCGATGTCATCGTCCTGAACAATGGTCGCGTACGCTTGAACTGAGGTCTTTGATGACAGAGAAACCCATCCCAATAATTTATCCAGAGACCCGACATTTCTGGGACGGCGCGGCAGCCGGAAAACTTCTCTTGCAATACTGCCGGGAGTGCCAGAAGCACTATTTCCCGCCACGGCCGTTTTGCCCGTTTTGTGGCAGCCGCGCTGTGGAGACTGTAGAGGCGAGCGGGCGCGGGCGGCTGTATTCCTACACGATCTCTCACCTTCCAACGCCTGGCTATGAACCTCCATTTATCGTGGCTGTGGTGATGCTCGATGAAGGTGTGAAGATGCTGAGCAATATCGTGGATTGCCCACAGGAGGCGGATGCCCTGACGCTGGACATGCCCCTGGAAGTGATTTTTGAAGCCCGAGGAGATGTCCACATCCCGCAGTTTCGCCCTGCGGAGGTGGTTACATGACGCGCGCATCCATCGCAATTGTAGGCGCTGCTGAAACCACTGAACTTGGCAAGGTGCCTGGCTTGTCTCAAGTTGGCCTTCATGCCGATGCCGCGCTCAACGCGCTGGCCGACTGTGGGCTGACGCCTGCGGATATCGACGGTCTAGCTACGGGCGGTCACGATGTGGCGGAGATCAACCAGTATCTCGGCATATCGCCCACCTGGTACGATGGCACATCGGTGGGTGGGTGCTCATTCATCGCATTGGTGCGCCACGCTGCGGCAGCGATTGAGGCGGGACTCTGTACCATTGCTTTGATCACGCATGGGGAAAGCGGCCGGTCCAACCATCGGTCGCACCGTCCGATCATGCCGTCCATGCAACAACAGGAGTTTGAGGCGATTTATGGCCCGCTTTTCCCGCCTATGCGTTTCACGCTGCCAGTGATGCGCAAGATGAAGGACGAGGGGCTGACCGAAGAACACTTGGCGATGGTGGCAGTCGTGCAGCGCGAATGGGCTGCCTTCCATCCCCGCGCAACGGCCCGCGATCCGATCACGGTGGAGGACGTGCTAACTTCACGCATGATCTCATATCCGTTTCGCAAGCTCATGTGTTGCCTAGTCAGCGACGGCGGTGGCGCGCTTGTGTTGACCTCTGCTGACCGTGCGAAGGACTTTCCGACGAAGCCCGTCTACCTGCGCGGTATGGGTGGAGAAGGCGCCGAAGGGCCCATGGTCAGCCAGATGGAAAGCTTCACGTCCTCAAAGGCGTTCCGGGTTTCCGGCAAACTCGCCTTCGAGAACGCGGGCATGACGCATGCGGATGTTGATCATTTGATGATCTATGATGCCTTTGCCCATTTGCCGATCTACGGCCTTGAGGATCTTGGTTTCGTCAAACCGGGCGAGGCGGGTCCGTTCATTGCAGAAGGCCATACGCGACCAGGGGGAAGCCTGCCGGTGAACACCAATGGTGGAGGGCTGAGTTACATGCATTCGGGCATGTACGGGATGTATGCCCTGCAAGAAGGTGTCCGACAGATGCGGGGGGTTTCGCCCGCGCAGATCGAAGGCGCTAAAGTTTCAATCGTACACGGCGTGGGTGGCATGTTCTCCGCTGCCGCCACGGTGGTGCTGACCAAAGAGTATGCTTGGTAGTTATTCGAAGTTGAAACGCGCCGGTTTCTTCGCGGCAAAGAGCGAAATGGCGTCGTAGTGATAGTTGCTTGTCAGGCAAACGGACTGTGCCTGTGCCTCAAGCTCCAGGATAGTGTCGCTGTCACATTCCATGGCCCGCGCCGAAATCTGCTTGGTCAGCCTGAAGGCCAGGGGGGATGCCTGCGCCATCTGGGCCGCCATTGCCACGGCCCGTGGAAGTAGAGCGTCAGGCGGAAGCACCTCAAGCGCGATCCCGAGGTGTTGGGCGTCTGTGGCTGACAAGGTTCGGGCGGTATAGAACAGTTCCCTCGCGCGCTGGAGCCCTACGATACGGGGTAGCGACCACATAAGCCCGAGGTCCGGCACAGCGCCGACCTTCCCAAAGGACGCACAGAATTGCGCGCGGTCTGAGGCCAAGACAATGTCGCCTAGAAGCGCAAGGCCGAAGCCTGCGCCGAATGCGGGGCCGTCGACCGCCGTGATCAGCGGCACAGAGAGGTCGCGAAAGGTGCGGAACCAACTGTGCGTTTCTAACATCCTCGCAAGTTGGTCTTCTGCGCCCACGGCTTCGCCAGATGCGTGTCGTTCGAGCATCTTCTTCAGATCTCCACCGGCACAAAACACGCCCCCGGCGCCAGTAAGAACCACGGCCTGAAGCGAGTCGTGATCGGCGAGTTTGGTGCTGATCGTCCCAAGCTGCTCCTTGACCTCCACGCTAAGTGCATTGCGGTGTTCTGGCTGGTTCAGCGTGACGACGGCAATGCCGTCTCGGATGGTCTGGGACACGGCGAATGTCATTGCGATAGCACCCGTTTGATTTCGGTCTTGTCGATTTTATTGGCGGGGGTGAGCGGGAGCGGCGTCTCCCAAACGAATACTTCTTTTGGGGCCTTGTAGCCGGCGATGCGTTCTTTGCAGTGCGCGATCAGGTCTTCAGGGGTGACCTGGCCTTTAAGCGTCACAGCAGCAACGACCCGCTCTCCCCATCGCGTATCTGGCAATCCGAGCACCGCGACCGTTGCGACCGCGTCGTGGAGCGACAGGCAATTCTCGGTTTCGATTGGATAGACGTTTTCGCCGCCGGTGATGATCATCTCTTTTGTGCGACCGGACAGGTGGAGATAGCCATCTTCGTCCATCCAGCCCGCGTCGCCAGTGTGGTAGAATCCGCCGCGCAACGCCTCTGCGGTTTCTTCGGGCCGTCTCCAGTATCCGCTCATCACATTTGGCCCACGCACGACGATCTCGCCGATTTTTCCAGGCTCCACCGGCGCATCTTCTGGCGTGACGATCCGCACGTCGCAATAGGGCATCGGGCGTCCTACAGACGAAAGTTTGGGATAGCTTCCGTCCTTGGGTCGGTGATCGGTCGCCGGCAATACGGACATGACGGGTGAGACTTCTGTCATACCGTAGCCTTGGCAAAAAGTTACGTTGGGAAACGCTTCGATTAGTTTCTCCATCAGCCGCACTGGCATTGGCGAGCCGCCATAGCTCAGTTTCCTGAGTGAGCTGAAGTCAGAGTCCGGAAAGCAAGGGTGGTCCAACAACATCTGGTACATCGTGGGCACGAGCGTCGTTGTGGTTATGCCGTACTTCTCAATTAGCGGTATGAGCGCGTCGACGTCGAATTTTGGTTGTATCACCATCGGAATGCCGCAGAGCACGGCAGAGAAGACGCGACTGCCGGTTGCGAGATGAAAAAGCGGGCCCGAGATAAGGAGCCTATCCCTTTCGGTATAGCCATAGGCCGCGCTGGTGCCTGCAGCATTTGTTAGCATGTTGGTATGGGACAGCATCACGCCCTTTGGCTGCCCGGTGGTGCCTGAGGTGTAGAAGACGATCATGCTGTCTTGATCTGCGGAGCCAGATACGTGCGGCGGGGCAGGCGCGGTTGCCAAAAGAGTTTCGTAGCCGCTTGCCCCGTCCACCGAGGCCCAATCCGCAGCGATCAAGGTCTCGATCTTGTCAGACACCGCCAGGGCGACCGGAGCCATGTGGCGGTCGTATATGAGGACCTTGGGCTCACAATCATTCAGGATGGCTTCGATTTCTGCCGGGGCAAGGCGGTTATTGAGCGGCACCGCAAGCGCACCTAATAATGAAGGGGCAAAGTAGGCTTCGCAGAGCCAGTGAGAGTTTTGCCCGAGGTAGGCAACGCGATCGCCCCATTGCACGCCGCAAGTGGATAGCGCGCCGGCCAGTGCGGCAATCCGATCTCGGAAGGTTGCCCAGTCATGGGTGCGACCCTCAAAAGTGGTGGCTGCCTTTCGGGGTGAGTGGAACGCATGTTTTTCGATCAGATCGAAGAACTTCATCACGCGCGCCCAAGCAGCGACCGCCCGATAATCTCGCGCATGATCTCGCCCGTCCCACCCGCGATCCGCCCGACACGGGCGTCAGCCCATGCCCGCGCGATGGGATACTCCCACATGTAGCCGTAACCGCCAAACAGCTGTAGAAGCGCGTCTAGATGCCTGCACAGCGTTTCAGAGCAAAGCATCTTGCCCATGGCAGCGTCGACCGCGTCAAGTTCGCCCGCCTTGTGAGCCTCAAGGCATCGGTCCACAAAGACCCGCAGCATGACCGCATCGGCTTGGGCCTCCGCGAGACGAAAGCGTGTGTTCTGGAAGTCAGCGATTGTTCCACCGAAGGCTTTGCGTTCCTTCACGTGGTCCGTGGTCCACGTGATCGCTGCCTCAAGTGAGGTTGCTGCGCGTACGCATTGCATCAGCCGTTCTTGCGGGAGCTGTTCCATCATTTGTACAAAGCCGCGCCCCTCGGTGCCGAGGAGGTTTCCAACAGGAACACGGACATCATCAAAGAAAAGCTCGGCCGTGTCTTGTGCTTTCCAGCCGACCTTTTCTAGAAGCCTGTTGCCTTTACGGAACCCGGGTGTGTCTGCAGGCACAAGGATCAAAGAAGTGCCTTTGCCACCCTGTGTGGGATCAGTTTTGCAGGCCAGTACGATGATATCGCAATTGCCGCCATTGGTAATAAAGACCTTTTGGCCGTTGATTACATAGTCCTCGCCATCCCGGATGGCCGTTGTCTTGATACCCTGCACATCTGAGCCTGCCGTTGGTTCGGTCATGCCCAGGGAGCCGATAACTTCGCCTGTGGCCATTTTCGGAAGCCATTCTTTCTTGATGGCCTCGGACCCGTAAGACAGCAGGTAGGGGGCGACGATGTCTGAGTGTAAGCTGAAGCCCGGTCCCATGGCGCCAACGCGCGCGAGTTCTTCAAGCACAACCATAGAGGCCAGAAAGTCCGCACCAGCCCCACCGTATTCCTCTGGTACCCCAGCGCACAGCAAGCCGTGTTCACCCGCCTTTAGCCAAGCATCGCGGCTCACGCGACCGTCCTTCTCCCATTGAGCATGGTGGGGCACTATTTCGGCCTCGATGAAACGGCGCACCGTTTCGCGAAACATCTCGTGTTCTTCCGAGTAGACGGTGCGCTTGAACACGGTGTCCTCCTGTTTCGTTTGCTCACCTTCTACATAATTAGCTTGCAAATCATACGCAAGCGAATTAACAGATCTGCAAGTGAAGGAGGAAAGTAATGCTCGAAGGAAAAGTCGCAATCGTCACCGGGGCAGGCCGGGGGATCGGACGCGACATAGCGCTCCTGATGGCGACTTACGGTGCGCGCGTCATCGTCAACGACCTCGGCGCCAGCGGAGCCGGCGAAGGCGCAGATGTCGCCCCGGCTGAAGAGGTTGTTTCTGAGATTGCGGCTGCTGGGGGCGAGGCCATCACCAACTTCGGCAATGTCGCCAAGAGCGAAGATGCCAAGGCAATGTTCGAGCAGGCGATGGACAGCTTTGGTGCGGCGGACATCGTCGTAAACAACGCGGGCATCCTACGGGACGCCATTTTTCATCGAATGACAGAAGACGAATGGGACGCCGTGATTGCGGTGCACCTCAAAGGCTCCTTCAACATGGCGCAGGCGGTCGCGGCGCATTTCAAAGAACAGGCTTCTGGCTGCTTTATTAACTTTACCTCGACCTCGGGGCTGATCGGGAACTTTGGGCAGGCAAACTATTCGGCCGCTAAGATGGGGATTGTCGGGCTCTCGAAATCGCTCGCCCTTGATATGTCGCGATTTAACGTCCGCTCGAACTGTATCGCGCCATTTGCGTGGTCGCGGCTAATCGGCACGATCAAAGCAGACACCGATGCAGAGAAGGCGCGGGTTGCCCGCATTAAGGAAATGACGCCCGCTAAGACTGCGCCGCTTTGTGTTGCCCTCGCCAAGCCCGACTCCAAGGTGACGGGTCAGATCTTTTGCGTTCGCAACAACGAGATTTTCCTCATGAGTCAGCCGCGACCCATTCGGTCGATCCATCGCAGCGAAGGTTGGACACCAGAAACGGTTCTCGACCATGCCCTTCCGTCGCTGGAAAAGGACTTCTTTGCTCTTGATCGTTCCGGCGAGATCTTCACCTGGGACCCGATTTGAGCAACCATTCCCGCCCTCGTCCGTCGTCGCTAACCGTCGACTACAAGCCTGTCTTTCACGAGCTTGCTCGTGTTCGTTCCATCTTATTTGATGCGAAGCTCGCACCTCATGGGATCACCATTAGCCAAGCTTGGGTGCTAGCGCATCTATGGCAAGAAGATGGGTTGAGCCAGTCGAGGATAGCCGAACGCACGGATGTCGCAACGGTGACGACGTCAAAGCTCATCGACCGGCTCGAGGAGCGTGGGTTCGTGACCCGGCGGGTTGATCCATCAGATCGAAGATCAAACCTTGTCTTTGCCACGCATGATGGGCGCGCTCTAGTCAGAGTTCTGACCAAGATTGTCTACGAAGTTGACGAGGTGGCGAATGCCGGCATCGACCCGGCTAACCTTGAAACAACGCTTTGCGTCCTTGGACGCATGCGTGAGAACCTGAAATCGGAGTTGGCGCGTATCTAGCGCGTATGTCCCATGACTGAACGAACGGACCTTCCTCTCGCCGGCGTGCGCATTGTTGAATTTGCGGGCATTGGTCCTGGGCCATTTGCGGCAATGATGCTCGCGGACATGGGCGCCGACATTATTCGCGTGGACCGCATTGGCGCCGAATATGATCCACTTGATTTCCTTGCGCGCGGACGGCGGTCCATCGCGCTTGATCTCAAGAAGCAGACAGCGGTCGAGGTTGCACTCAAGCTGGTTGATTACTCCGATGGGCTGATTGAAGGTTTTCGCCCCGGCGTTATGGAGCGCCTGGGTCTGGGCCCGGACGTCTGTTCAGCGCGAAACCCGCGCCTCGTGTACGGTCGCATGACAGGGTGGGGGCAAACCGGACCTCTGGCTCAGGCTGCGGGGCACGATCTCAACTACATTGCTTTGACGGGCGCCTTGTGGAGCACCGGGACGGCAGATCGGGCGCCCACTTTTGCCGCCAACTTGCTGGGTGATTTTGGTGGCGGCGGTATGTTCCTCGCCCTTGGAATGGTCGCTGGCCTTCTAAGGGCCACGCGCACGGGCAAAGGAGATGTGGTGGATGCGGCCATTACCGATGGTACGCACACGCTGATGAGTTTCATCCACGCGCGGCGCGCATCGGGCAGGTGGACGGATAGGCGTGCGTCCAACACTTTGGACGGTGGCGCACCTTGGTATGGCGTCTACGAATGCGCGTGCGGCGGCTGGGTCAGCATTGCCGCAATTGAGCCGCGCTTTTGGGCAGAGCTGTTGCGGCTTTTGTACCTTGACGAGGCTGAGCTGGGTGATCGCACCGATCCCGGTAACTGGCCAGCCATACGAAAGGTGCTTGAGCAGACCTTCCTAGGAGAACCACGAGATCACTGGGTTGAGCTTCTCGAAGGGACTGACGCTTGCTTTGCGCCAGTACTCAGCCCAGCCGAAGCGTCCGAGCATCCCCATAACCGGGCGCGAGCGGCTTTTGCGTCCGTAGGACCTGATCAACCTATGCCGGCACCACGCTTTGGAGAAGGCAATCCAGCACCGGCCGCTCCCCCAAATGCACCAGGCGCGGATTCTGACGCGATCTTGGCCGATCTCGGCATGAGCCCGGCCGACATTTCCGCGTTGAGCAAGGTTAGCGCAGTCAACGCGTCGGGGATTTAGGAGACAACAACGTGACACTGCCCGCCATTTTACAGCACCTTCGCTTGCCACTGATCGGCGCACCTCTCTTCATCATTTCGCGGCCTGAGCTGGTCATTGCGCAATGCAAGGCGGGCATTGTCGGAACCTTTCCGGCTCTAAACGCTCGAGAAAAAGACGGTGAGAGCCTTGAGGCGTGGATCATTCATATCCGGGATGAGCTGGACCGCCACAATCAGGCCAATCCGGATACCCCTGCCGCACCCTTTGGGATCAACCAAATCGTGCATAAATCGAACGCCCGCCTAGACAGAGACGTGGAAATCGCGGCGCGTTTGGAGGTGCCTATCTGGATCACATCGCTCGGCGCGCGGGAGGAGGTCTATCAGGCTGCGCATTCTGGCAACGGGATCGTCTTGCATGATGTAATCAACAACTGGTTCGCCAAAAAGGCCATCTCAAAGGGCGCCGACGGTCTCGTGGCTGTTGCAGCCGGGGCAGGGGGCCACGCGGGAGCCCTTTCTCCGCTGGCTTTAATCCAAGAAATTCGCGCGTGGTTCGAGGGGCCACTTTACCTGTCCGGTGCGATTGCGAGAGGTGACTCGATCCTTGCGGCGCTCGCGATGGGAGCCGACGGAGGCTATGCGGGGTCAGCTTTCATCGCCACGGAAGAGGCTAACGCTGTGCAGAATTACAAACAGATGATTGCGGATTGCGCGGCCGATGACATTGTGTACTCGAACCTCTTTACCGGCGTGCACGGCAATTATCTGAAACCCTCGATCGCTGCGGCCGGCCTCGATCCCGACAACTTAGAGCGTTCTGATCCGACAAAGATGAATTTTTCGGAGGATCGGCAGAAACCCAAGAGTTGGAAAGAGATTTGGGGTTCGGGCCAGGGGATTGGTGCAATTGATCAAGTGACGACAACAGCCGACCTGGTCGCCTCGCTGTCGGAGCAGTTTGAAAAGGCCAGAGAACGGCTAGCACGTCAGTTGACTCAGTACGGTCAAAGCTAGCCTAATTCGTATATTTATAAGTTGCTTGCTAATCGTTCATATACTATCTTTTATCCCATAACCTGCCAAAGTGCGGACCATTGATGGGAGGACAGCAATGAAACGTTTGCTCAGTGTGGCGGCGCTAGCCACTTCGGTGTCGGTGATTGCCGTCGGCGCACAAGCCGAGTCAGTCTTGATAGCCAATGATCCAGGCCCCAATCGTGGCGTGCGCGCGGCCGCGGTCAATCACTTTAGCGATCAGCTTGCCATTGCAACCAAGGGCGCTGTTCGTGTTGAAAATAACTGGGGTGGCGCACTCTTCAAGACGACTGCCGCAGTGGATTCCATCGGCTTAGGAGTAGCTGACATGGGCGTGGTGGTTGGTCCCTACGCGCAGTCTGAGATGCCTGAGCTGAACATTGGCGGTCAACCAATGCCGCCAGCGGGTCCGTGGCTGATGATGAAGGCCCTCGATGACCTTTTTGCAAATAACGAACAGATCAAACAGCGGATGGCAGAAAAGGGGCTTGTTTATCTTAACGCCTATAGCCTGCCGCCGAGCCTTTTGGCCTGCAATGATGAACTGATCCAGACAACCGACGATGTGGCGGGTGTGAAGATCAGCAATACCGGCACCACAAGCGAGCTCTTTGGCAGGTTCGACGGCAACATGGTCGATATGCCAATCTACGAAGTTTACCAATCGATGCAGACAGGTTTGATCGACTGCACGGTGACATTCTCCTACTTCGCCGTCGCGACCCAGTTGCACGAACTGTTGGCGACAATGGCACCGCTTGACCTGCCAGCCACGACGGTAGTGCTAACGGTCATGAACAAGGACGCATTCGACGGGCTGAGCGCAGATGCGCAAGCGGGTGTGATGGCCGCAGCAGCAAGCATGTCCGACTATTACGGTGAACAGCTGGAGAAAGCAGACACTGCGGCGCTTGATGCGATGCGCGCGGCCGGTGTTCAGGACCTGAGCTTTACCGCCGATGAGCAGAAGGCAATGCAGGTGGCTATGCAGCCAAACCTTGACGAGTGGCTGGCGGACGCAGAAGCGACGGGGCTTGATGGCCAAGCGGTCTATGACGAGTTCCTGAGTTATGTGCAAAAATGGCAAGCTACGCTCGACGCGGACGGCTTCCCATGGGCACCCAGCTGAATGAGATTATGCACCGCGCGCCTCGGCGCGTAGTGCCTGGGCCCAATGCTTAAAAGTATCGAGAATCTGCTGGACATGCTGGGGGCAATTGCGGTTGCGCTGCTGTGCCTTCTCATTGTCGTCACTGTCTTCGCGCGCGAAGTCTTCGCCCTAGCCGTTCCGGACTCGATCATCCTGGTGCGAGAGCTGATGGTGCCCGCGATCCTCTTTCCGCTTTCGGCAGCTACATCACGTCGCGCGCATGTCGCGATTGACCTCTTTGCCAATCACTTCCCCGACGCTTTGAACCGTTGGATTGCGGCCTTCGCGGCGTTGATCGGGATTGTCATCGTGGCAACGCTGGTGTTCGCGGGATGGCAGCAGTTTATCAACACCTGGGGAAACGGCGCCCACCACGGAGGCGACTTCCTCATCCCCAAATGGATCAGCCGTGCTGCCTACTTCGTTGCTTTCGGATTTGTCCTAATACGCATGACCCAGTTGTTCTTTGTGGACCTGCGTGCCGCCATTACCGGCCAACCAGCCCCTGCAGAACTGTGAGCCGCTAGATGGACGTTACCCTTATCGGCTATATCGCTTGCGCGACCGTGCTTATCCTTCTTGCCATTCGCGTACCCATCGCCTGGGCAATTGGTGGTGTCGCGGTAGTCGCGCTTTTTCTCGCGTTCAGCTTCCGCACAGGCACTTTCGTGCCTGACCGCGCGCTGGCGCGCACTTTGCAGATTTCTTTCTCCGCGACGTTTGAGCTCATCCACTCTTACAACCTGTCGATGATCCCGCTCTTCATTGCGCTTGGTGCAGTGGCTGAACGAGCCGGGATCACGACCGAGATTTATGCTGCCGCCCGCATGTGGCTCGCGCGTTTGCCCGGCGGAATTGCCATTGCGTCTGTTGCGGGCTGCGGAGGGTTTTCTGCAATTTCGGGCTCATCCATTGCCTGCGCCTCAACCATGGGGCGCATCTGCACGCCAGAGATGCTGAAGCTCAACTATGATGAGCGCCTCGCAACAGCCAGTGTGGCCGCAGGGGGTACGCTCGGTTCTCTTATCCCACCGTCAATCTTGTTCATCATCTACGCGATCTTCACAGAGACATCGATCGCGCAGCTCTTCTTGGCAGGTATTGTCCCTGGTCTTTTGTCTCTGCTTGGCTATGCGTTGGTGATCTTTGTTTGGGTGAAACGATCGCCAGAAATTGCCCCGCTGCGCGCAGATAGTCATCCAACGCGCGAGAAATGGATGGCGCTACTGAAGGCATGGCCCGCCTTCCTGCTGTTCCTCCTGATAATTGGTGGCATCTACGGCGGCGTCTTTACGGCGACCGAAGCAGCAGCACTTTCCTTGATCTTCGCCGTGGTTCTAGGGCTTGGCCGTGGCAATCTGAGCTATCGAGACATCCTGCCGATTTTGCGCGATGTGGCGAGTACAACTGGCGGTATTTTCTTCATAGCGGCATGTGCAAAGGTGTTTGTTACCCTAATCGCATTGACAGGTCTCTCCAACAACCTGGTGACGGCTCTTGGAACGGCGGATATTGGCCCTTGGGTTTTCATCGCCATGGTGTGCTTGATTTATCTGGTGCTTGGCATGTTCCTCGATCCCATTGGCATCATGGTTCTAACTTTGCCGTTAATGATCCCGATGGTCGAAAGCTATGGATTCAACCTGATTTGGTTTGGCGTCATCATCGTGAAGCTCTTGGAGATCGGGCTGATCACACCGCCAGTAGGCCTCAATGTATTCGTGCTCGCGGCCGCCATTGAGGAGCGAATTTCTATTGGCAAGATATTTAGTGGCATCTGGCGGTTCTTGGTGAGCGACCTGGCCGTGCTGATCTTGATCGTCGCGATCCCCGCGCTTTCGTTGGCAATTCCCACCTCGATGTAGACGGTGCGCCAATAGGTGCGTGGAGTTGGGTTCCGGCTCGAGTTTGAGTGCGCCGGGCCCTTTAATGCGCTTTCGGCGCGTCGTCCGGACAATGCCCGTGTCGCCTAACGGCTCATGGCATGCGATCGACAGTACCAGGCATTCACCAAGCAACACCCGACGTCTTGTCACTATCTTCGGTTACAGTATCCGATCTCGCCCCGGCCTAACCGGCAGGTGATCGAGTCTGTGGGTCCATTGTTGTGTCACCCGGGGCTTGCAGCTCGGTGTCTCGGCCCATCGACCAAGGCGCGGCACGTCGTCGCCGAACTAAAGGCGTCAGGCAGTTAAACAATTTGCTTCCGATTTATTCGTATGCTATCCATTATGCCACGAATTAACTGCTCTAGCGAAGATGGAGCTGTAAGGGAGGACAAAATGATCAAACATCTCAAGTTGGCTGTAGCCGCAGCAACCGCATCCACCATTGCGCTCGCAGCCCATGCGCAAACCACGCTCATCTCAAATGACCCTGGCCCAAACCGAGGCGTTCGCGCGGCCGCCGTCAATCACCTGAGCACGTTGATTGCCGAGAAGTCCGGTGGTGCCCTGGCGGTTCAAAACAACTGGGGAGGTGCCTTGTTCAGCTCCACCGCGGCACTTGATTCACTCAGCAGCGGTGTCGCCGATATGGGACTTCTCGTAGGTCCTTACGTGCAGTCCGAGTTGCCAGAGCTCGCTCTCGGCGGGGTGCCGATGATCAAGGCAAGCCCTTGGGTGATGATGAACGCTATGGACGAGCTCTTCACCACTAATGAGACGATCAAAGCGAGGCTCGATGAACGCAACCTCGTCTATCTAAACTTCTACGGACTACCGACGGCGCTGTTGGGCTGCAATGATGGCCAGATCAACTCGGTTGCCGACGTAGAAGGGGTCAAGATTAGCCGCACAAACTCCATGAGTGATCTGTTCGAACCGCTCGGCGGGAATATGGTGAACATGCCCATCTATGAGGTGTACCAGTCCATGCAGACGGGATTGATCGACTGCACGGTGACCTACGGCTACTTCGCTTCAGCGACCAAGCTTGACGAGCTAATCACATCGATCACGCCGATCGAGTTATCCTCAAGCATCGTGCTCGCGACGGTCATGAATAAAGATGTCTTTGAAAGCCTGTCCGACGACGACCAGACGGCGATCAGAGCCGCTGCAGGATCCATGCACGACTATTATGGTGAGCAGCTTGGCCAGGCGGAGTCCGCGGCGATTGAAGTGATGACGAGCGGAGACAATGGACTTTTACTCAAGTCCTTCACCGAAGCTGACACATCTGTTCTGAGCGAGTCCGCGCAGCCCATCGTGGATAAGTGGTTGGCCGATGCCGATGCAACAGGCCTCAACGGCCAAGAGATCCTTGATGAGATGCTTTCGCTGATCGAAAAGTGGAACGAAATCGAGACTACGCAAGGCGCCCCCTGGGAACGCAGCTAAACTCTAAACGATCCCACAATGCTCAGGTCTAGATTGTGGGATCGTCTCTTTGAAGTTGATGCCCTGATCTGTCGCGGATTGTTGTATCGTTCGTTTAATCGTCCGTGCTGACCGGTTTGTATTGCAGGTTCACTGCTAGGCAAAACCGTTACAAAAGCAGGGATCTAACAAGCCCACGGAAATGGACAAAGGCTCAAATTTCGTTGAGCCTGCACCTTTCTGACTTAAGCTTCTAACGAATTGAAATCCTTCGCTCGGCAAAACTTGCTGAGCAAGACCATTAATGACTGGAGAGTTTGCCAGGTTGGCACGTTGGGGAGCTGCACCGTACTCTCGACCGATCTACCGTGAACCATCAAAATATGCCTCGCCTCAAAGTGCGCCTTGTCATCTACGGGTCCCCACGCTGTCACTTGCTTCAGAACCAGTTCAGCTACTTGCTAGTCCCGCTCGGGCTGCAAGGGTTGCTTTAGAAAAAACTCAGTACCTATTGAAAGCTGATTGGCATCTTTAACACTACAGCTTTTATCGGGCCGCTAATTGACACCGATTGTGTGCCGCCAGAGGGTTTCAAGATCGCTGCAATGACGACCGAGCTCTCGACAGTTTACTTCGAAGGCATCCCAGTTTCCGCCGTTAAAACATGCATCCTTTTTTCTAAATTTGAGGAAAGGCATGCATCATCGGACACGTTATCTCTAGCTGACGATCAGACAAGGAAAGCCGTATAAGTCGTCAAGTCGCGTCTCCCAGTGCGTGGCTCAACTTCGCCTGCCACTTGCGTCGGTACTCGCTGGCACTCAAACCCACCCTTTTCTTGAACGCCGTCCGAAACGCTGACGGCTCGGCATATCCAACTTCTCCAGCAATATCGTCGATTGGGGTATCGGATGCTTCGAGTGATTGTTTTGCCTCTTCGACCCGGACCGTTTGAACATAGTCGCTTGGAGTTTGCCCTGTCGCCGCTCGGAATCGGCGCAACAGCGTACGCTCGGTCATACCCGCCTTGCGCGCCATTTCCTGAACCGGGTTCGAATGCTCGTAGTTGGCGGCTATCCAGCTTTGTAGGTCGCCGATGACTGCGTCAGAATGCTGGCGTCCTGCAGACAAGGATGCGAAGCCCATTTGGCCCTGGGAGTGCGGTTCGATGAGATAAAGCTTGGCGATCCGGCGCGCCTCTTCACAACCCACTAGATGGGCAATCAGGTACAGAACAAGATCAGCCCACGCCGACGCGCCACCGGCGGTTACGATGCGATGCCCGTCGCCTGCCGGGATCAAGACCCGTTCGCGACGTACACGTATTCCTTCGAACTCTTCAGCCAAGCGCTCTGAGTAAGCCCAATGGGTCGTTGCATCCACGCCGTTCAGAACGCCACTCATGCCCAAGAGCAGCGCTCCTGAACAGACGGATGTCACCATACCGCCGGACTCGTGCACCTGAGCGGCCCAATCCGCGATAGGCTTCATTTCCAAAGGGAGCGGCTTCCATGGGTCGAGATGCATGTCTGGAACAATCACGAGATCGGTTTGCGACGGATCAGG
>JBCCWO010000003.1:0-288339 GCA_039193455.1 Pseudomonadota bacterium | reverse complement strand
CGACAGTTGGTATGTCAACGTGTTGGCCAGCTATCCGGAGCAACGCGGAAAAGGCTTTGGCTCACTCTTGCTTGATGTCGCCGATGAGATTGGGCGCAGCACTGGCTCACCGCAAATGAGCGTCATCGTGGCGAGCAACAACTCTGGTGCGCGTCGCCTCTACGAACGCAAGGGATACACGAAACGCGCAACGGCGCCTTGCGTCAAGAATGGTTGGGAAACCGAAACTGAACACTGGATCTTGCTTACCAAGTCCCTGTAGGTTCTCCCGTGGTCCTTTGCAGCGCCAGGCAAGGGTACGACAAGCGTTAAGGCATCACTGTCACTTTGGCTTGAGAGACTTCGCATATTTGAGACAGACCGCGAACGCTTCCTGAAGTCTGTCCGGGTCAGCAAGAAGCGCGTCGGGCACTTCAACATAGCCCTTCATTACTGAACCATACTGCTCAACGGGTTCAGTCCCGAAAATTTCCGCGAATCTTGCGCGATCAGGTTCAGCCATGCGCAAACACACGTGGCCAGACTTGGACAAGAAGCTGTACATGTTGCCGTTCATTGCCGTGTATGGGTTGCCTTTACCCTTCACCGCAGCGCCAAACAGCTGTTCGGCAAGTGTCCGATAGGCCGGTAGATTCTGCGTCTCTCTTGCCATCCAAAAACCTTCCTTGCTGACCCTACTTTTCGTTTTCCAAGAGCAACGATAACAACTCGACTTATCCACGTTGACCGCTGATTTATGGAGCATTCTGCGCCCAAATTGAGAGCTACTTAGAAATCACTGTGGATGAGTCGTTGGACTGTCCACAGAGGGTAATATCAGTGCTTGTACGTCATACAGCTCTTGTTAGCCTGTGTTCGGCAAAACACTTTGTCCCCTTGGCTTTTAGCCCGCCGGCCCTTCGGGGCCGGTGTTCATTTATGGACACGCGAAGAAGCAACTACGTCACCCTTCGGCCCTCCCTGATCGGTTCCGGTGCAGCAGCAGCCCTTCAGCAGTAAGATATCGCGTGGACGGACAGCACCATCAATGGCCGCCCCGTGACTTGGACTGACCGCTAACCATTGCCAAGTTCAGCGAAAACAGATTCCCGGGGGCTTTGATCCTGGAAGGGAAAAGCATGGAAGCACTTATCGGTCTTGTGGGCTTCGCCCTGCTGATCTGGCTCATGTTTGGCGGGCTTCATCGCGTGATTGGATGGTTTGCCTCCAACAGCAAAACCTACGAACAAGAGTAGGACCACGAGCACGGACACTACCACCGTCGCTAAGCAGCCGAACTTTTGCGTCCGCCGTTTAGTATGTCTGGTGAAGCTGGTCTCCGCCAATTTCAGGTGAATTGATCCAGGTCATGTCAAATTGGCCATCCTCAATTCCTACTGTTTTTAGCGGGAAGGAAGGTGCCGATGTTGGAGATACAAAACCTCACTGTGGCAATTGACGGCAAGACGATATTGGACGGGATCGACCTGACCCTTCCCGAAGGTGAATTGCACGTGCTGCTCGGCCCTAACGGGTCCGGCAAATCTAGCCTTTTGGCCACGATTATGGGCCTGCCGCCATATGAGGTTGTCGAGGGTGCGATCCTCGTCGGCGGTCAGCCGATCCAAGAAATGGACCTCTGTGATCGCGCGCACTTAGGCGTGGGCCTTGCTTACCAGCGCCCGCCCAGCCTTGAAGGTGTCTCTGTCCGCAGCTTTGCCGAGGCGCTCGGCGCCGATGGGCGGTTGGAGGCCGAGGCCGCTGCGCTCGACCTAACCAGTTTTCTGGGCCGCGATATGAATGTCGGTTTTTCTGGCGGCGAGATCAAACGGTGGGAGGTCCTGAAACTCATTCTGCAAGACCCGCGCCTATTGCTCTTCGACGAACCCGAAAGCGGTGTCGATTTGGAGCATGTCATTGCGGTCGGCGATGCCATTGACCGCATTGTTCGCGCACCGGACCAGCACGGGCGGGCCTGTTCCGGCCTCGTCATCACCCATACCGGCCTGGTGCTGAACCATGTGAGAGCCGACCGCGCACATATCATGCGCGACGGGCGGATCCTGCATTCCGGCGACCCACATGCGCTGTTCGCTCACGTTCAGACCTGCGGCTACACCGTTCCTGCAGCCTGACCCAAAACGAACGATACCGAAAGGAATTCTCAAATGGATGGAGGCACGGACCAAAACCCTCGAGGCGAACTGACAAACCAAGAACGCGACATCCTTCACGAAGTCGGGTTCGAGGATTTCTCTGACCGCGCCGCAACCGGCATTCTGACCGATGATTACATGCGGCTCGCGCAGTCAAACGATGCGGGCGTCGAGATCATGCCGCTGAACGAGGCGCTCCGCACCTATGACTTCGTACAGGACTTGATGTTCGGCCTCGTTTCGCCCGACGAGAACGATCATATTTCCATGGTTGCGGAGCATATGCAGGATCCGCTTGGTCATTTCATTTGGGTCAAACCGGGCGCAAAGGTGAAACTGCCGGTGCAAAGCTTCACGCTGCTTGAAACGCCTCAGGGGCGCCAGTTTACCCATGACATAACGCTGAGCGACGAAACTGCGGAGGTGGAAATGATATCGGGCTCAGCCGTGCCCTCGAACGTTCACAAGGGCCGGCACATTTCCATCGGCGAATGCTACATGCGGAAGGGATCTTCTTGTTCTTCAGTGACCATCGAGCATTGGGGCGCAGGTATGGAGGTCTATTCCTACGGCTATTCCCGCTTGGACGACGGCGCACGCAGTCAGTCGACCTCAATCATGATGTCGCCGATCAGGCTTCAGCTGAGCCGATCCAACTCAACCCTCGGTGCGGACGCCAATGCCGTCAGCCAGGCGATCATCTTTGCCGCCGATGGTACCGAGCGGGTGATCGAGACAGAGACGCAACTGACCGGTTCTGGCGCGAAATCCGAAGACGTCGCCCGCATGGTGTCTTCTGGCGGTACGATCATCAACAATGCGCGTTTGGTGGGCGATGCTGCGGGCACAAACGGGTTCCTCGGCTGTGACGGTTTGAAGCTGACGGATCGCGGAGAGATCACAGCCGTCCCTGCGCTGCAAGCCCGGGTCGAGGGCGCGATGCTCAGCCATGAGGCAAGCGTCGGCATGATCGACGGCGATAAGCTCAACTATCTGATGTCCAGTGGCATGAATGAAGACTCCGCGCGCAACCTTATTGTGCAAGGCTTTCTATCACTCGAAAACGAATCCATTCCAAGCAGCCTCCGAAAGCGGGTCGTCGACCTGATCGCCGAGGCGAAATCCGGCGGGATGTGAGCCGGAACGCGCGGCGGTGGTGCAGGTCTTCCGAAAGGACCATGGCTTTCAGGTCGATCACATCGGCCTGGCAGTCCCTGATACACGCCAGGGCGTTGAGTGGATGGCTGCCGAGACCGATGCCAGGGTGCACCTCAAAGAAGCTCTGCCAAGCAACTGGTTCTGGAGCGGTGTCCTGCCCATCGGGGGTCAGTCGTTTCTCGAGGTCATAGGACCGAATCCGAATTGGCCCAAGTTCCACCCGCTACGCGCGTTTTTGAGCGAGCTTACGGGCCCAACTCTCATGTTCTGGTATGTCTCGGTCGACAGTCTCGATGCCTTCACTGCGCTTGCCAAGTCTTACAACCTGCCGATGCGCAAGGACGAGGATGCAAATCTTGACAACGCCAACCCCGGACGCTCAGCTTATCGCCGCGGTCATTTGGGGCCCGGTTTCATCACCGAGCGCCCCAATGTCATCGAGTGGGTTAGGCATGTGCAGCTGGAGGGCGATCCGGCACCGCAGTGTCGCCTCACCGGTTTTGAATTGGCCCATCCCGATGCCACACAGATCAATGCCAGTTTCGAAAAGCTCGGGATAGATGTGCATGTCTTCACAGGGCCGTCCCGCATCAAAGTTACGCTCGACACGCCGAATGGTCCTTGGAGCCTCGAAAACCCCGGCGTTGCCTTCACGATGCCAGGCATGCTTGCAAAAATGGCGGGGCTCTGGTGGCGTCACCGTCGGGCATGACATGATGAGTCGACGTATCGCTGCGGTTCCGGCACCAAAGGCAACACCCGCACACTCGTGTCCTGGTTTCAGGCAAGTTTCAGAAGGTTGCGACCACGCTCGGTCCAAGAACCTCCGCGACTGTGAGGAGTAACGAGTCCATGATCCGCCAGAACGTCAACAGCGTGCTCTCCCGCAGACATGCAGAGGTGGTCAAGTTCGCCGCCGTCAGTTTCTAAGTATTGCTGTGCCATCAGTGCTAGAGCGTAGATGGCTGGATCGGGTTTCTCGTTCATTTAAGGCCTTGTGATGCTATCTGGGTCGCTGTCTGTCCTCATCCTTAAGCGCTACCCCATCGTCGTTGGCATGTTGGCCGATGTCTCGCCTGTTGACGTCTTGCCCTACAATCAATGACCGCTTCGAGCCCAAACTGCTTCATTCTGCACCTGGCAAGAATTAAAGCGAAGCGCCGAACCTGGAATTCTCCGAGCCTTCGCACCCATCTCGACGCCCCATGTTGTAGCGTCCTAAGGTTCATTTGATTTAAGGCGCCCGTCTTCGGTGAGGTCATCTTCCTTGTAACCCACCTCAAGCATCATGCGACGCCGCGACGCTGGCAGGATATCTCCATTCGGCATCAGGTCTTCGGGGTCATAACCCATGTCTACCACCAGCTGGCGCCGCGCCGCCGGTAGAGGCGCGCCGTCGGGCGCCCAGTGAGGGCCAGGGCCGTCCAGCTTAGCGTCAATACAGGCCCGGTGCGGGGTCGAACCCAACGTACCACCACCGCTGTCGTTGTACTGAAAATCCAGGCCATCGCGTTCTGTCACTGCCCCGTAGCAGACATAGCAATGCCCAATGAAGTCGCTTGGCAAGTCCCGCTTCAGATTGGGCGGGGTATAGGGAGCCGAGGGAGTCAGGCGGATCAAAAGAGCGTCGAGTTCATCGTTCCACTCCTGCGCTTCATCCTCCCATAACTCTGCCAACTCGGAATTGGTGCGCACATGCTCTACCAAGGCCTTGGCATGGCCCAACGTGTCTTCAGAAACAGCATGCAATTCAATTTCCGGCAGTTCCGGCAGGTCCGCAGGGGGTCGCCCCAACCCCGCCGCCAGCAAGTCACAAGCCGCGAGCGCCACGCATGCCTCTCCGGCGTCCAACTCCACTGGCTGGGCCCCGAAGGCTGCCACTGTTTCAATCACTGCGTCGAAACCCGGCAGGCCGTTAACAAAATCTAGGGCGTCGTCGTTGCCGAAACTGCCCGTACTCCATACTCCCACCCGTTCCTCCTCTGCGTTGTCCCTTCGCACGTTGCTCGCGAATTTTGGCGCATTTGTGGCTTTTCCCGCGGGTCTGCGTCGCTTGTTGCGACGCATGGCGAGCGGTCTTCCAGATGGGGAAGGGACATGACGGCTCCGTCCCGCTGAGCACTCATTCAAAACTTGGAAAGCGGGTGAGCGCCTGACGAAAGTAGTTAGATGTCCGCTTTGCGCCCAGAATAGCGAATGCTGCGCACTGGGCGAATGTCGGCTTTGAGTGCCCGGTAAAAACCCTTGCGCGCGTGAGCCATCACCAACGTTGACTACTGTATATATGAAACATATACGATTCGTATTTTTTTCAGCGAGGTAAGCCCATGGGATTGGTGAAAATCGACGACAACCTACATGAGAACGTGAGGCGTGCGAGTGCAATTATGTGTCGATCAATCAATGCTCAAGCTGAGTTCTGGATGAAAATCGGCATGCTGGCGGAGGCCAATCCGGCTCTCACGTTCACCGATATTGTGAAGATGCAGCTTCAGACGGTTGCCACCGAAACCGGCGCGGAAGTCGCTTAAATGGCTAACAAAGCGACCGACGAAAACTCGACCTTTGAGAACGAGATTAGGGCGTTCTTCTCCGCGTATCTAAGCGCTTTTCATCGCCAAGATGCCTCAGCGATCAGTGAGTTGTGGGACGAGGTCGGCTTGTTCCCGTCTCCGACCGGGAACTTCACGATGGATCGCGAGGCTTTTCGCAATCACTGCGTGGCGCTGCTGGACTTCTATCGGAAACAGGGTGTCGCTAAACCCACTGGTGAGCTGCTTTCAGCAGAGGAATTGTTCCCGGGCGTTACCCAGGCACGCATGGCATACGCAATGCTTGGCTCTGATGGCACACCTGTGGCCAACTGGGAGCACGTCTACATTCTGCGCAAGACGGACGGCCAATGGCGTGTGTCGCTCACAATCGCAGATGACGAGATGGCCGCTTGGGCCGCCGCCGCAGCGGAGCTTTAGATGCGGACCTTCGCTATTTGAAATCGAACGGCAGTATTGACCGCATTGCGGGCGTTCACCTCCGCTCAGCCGTCATCCTTCAACGCTACTACACCTGGCCCCTTTGCAACGCTGCCAGTGTCGAGGAACTGGATCCCTTCCGCCTCTAACGCTTTGCGGATGGATGCCCGAGCCGACTCTGACGCAAATTCTTTCGGTCGGCCTCTAGTGGAACAATCTGTTCCAGTATTCCGAGCACCCCAAAGCTCTTTCCGCTTGGCTAAATGCTCAGCCTGTTGTGTGGGCGAAAGTTCCGCCGGAATAAGGTCTAGACAGGGACCATTGACATAACCGCTCAATCGACCCTCTGGCATCCATACATCGCCCAGCTGTGAGCGTTCGATTTCAGGCCTTGAACAAAGACCGCACGTTCTTTGTCGCTCATGTGCAGGCTGCTATCGCTACGCTCCCAGATGCTGCGCAGTTCGCTCAACCGCTTCCAATTCAGCAGGAGCAAGACTGCATGAAGTACGATGATCGGCCATAACTTCAAGTACAACGCGTACCAGATGAAGAGTACGTTCGAAACGATGGCATGCTGTCGAAGGCGAACATGGTCCGTCGTGTAGAACGCGAGTACAACAAACAGGCCCGCAAAAATGCCAATCAATTCGATCACCGATGACCCTCGGACGAGCTGGTAGTCTCAAAGTGAGACTATCACGATTCCGCTCTCACGTCATTGCTCATATGGGATTCAATCTGCCAGTTAGGTTTGGGCAATTGGCCTTATCCCAGACAGAGCTGCGGAGCCGTGTTAATAAATGTAACCACCTGCATCGCCTCTCCTCCGACCATACCGAGGTCTCGCTCTGCCTGCTGATCGCGCCTTACTTTGGCGAGTAGGAAGAGTATCTGTTTTTCAGATAATTCTTCAGCGGCCATCTCCACGATGCAATTGCAACCGTCATCACTGAGGCCCAGCTGTCTTTTGCACTCCAGCCCAACGTCATCCAAGGGCTCGGCAAGGCTTGCGAGCGCAGAGACCACAAGTACCGAGGTCAAGATCAACGCTCGCATTCCGTTATCCTCTATTACGATCACTAAGGAGTTAGTTTGATCCCACTTCACGCGCGACCGCACTCCCAGTGGCTGAACCGGTGGTCGACGATCCCGCCAGTTGATTGAATTGGCTTGCAGTGAGGTTTCCAGTTGCTTGCTGGTTGTTGTCGCGCTGCCATTTTGCAATTTCCCGACGCGTCGAGGGCCCGAAGATGCCATCGGCAGGGCCGACTGGATAGCCGAGTACCTGAAGTTGTTGTTGGACCCGGATTCGAGACGCGCGGGATAACTGCGCGGGTTGGTTATCCTGCGGCGTCAACTGCCGACCGACTTCGCTACGAACGATACCCTCCAACAGCCCGCCCAGATTTTGCGCATTGGCGCTTACCGCCGTGCCGACCAAAGCTACGACAAAACACACGACGTGAGATACGCGATGCAAGTTGTCCCCCCACAGCACACTTTGCGCACCATGATTGTCGCACGGCCTCGGATTTTGGTCAAATTGGCTCGAGGTAGCTCCAGCGGCCCAAAAAAGAGGGTAACCTGCGCTGATTGGTCGGCGCATGAGATTGAACTTTCGGCAGTATAGTATCGACACGCCCCCTGGCCGCTATCTCACCCGAGGCTACCTGAGCAACATGGCGCCAGGAAACTGGACGGCATCTTAAAAGCCAAAAGCCGATGGCGAAGGGAACAGGCCGCTCCTTGGAATACCTCGGGGCGGCCAAGCTGTTCGGTTCCGCCGCGTTCATACTCTTCTCGGCTCTGCTTCCGCTCAGAGGCTAGCCCATAGTTTCCGCATGAAGTGCTTGGCTGATCTAATGTCACTGGCCATGGCATCCACGCCCAGTAGAGCGATTGACTCACGGTCGCACTCGATCCCATTCCCGCCAACGAAAATCCTAAGTTCCGGTTTCTCAATCCGCAGCGCCAGGACCAACTGCGATAATGCGCTAATTGAGTGAAGCCCTGCCACAGACAAACCGACCAATCGTCGCCCAGAGCGTCGGATCTCATCAACAAGCTCATTGTGTGTTGATCCGATTTTTAGGTCGATGTTCCAACCATCATCCTCAAACAGCTCGGCGGCCATACGTAGCCCAAGCGTGTGGGTTTCTCCTGGAACGGACGCAAAACAGGCCGACGGTTGTTCCTCAGTGTATGTGCTAACTTCAGATTTGTGACGCACAGCTGGAGACGGTCGCACCGCGCGCATGATCCCATACATGCGGCTTGTTCCAAGTGTTACTTCGGCAAAGGAAACAAGGTCGTCGTCCCACCACTCGCCGAGCAAACGTGCTGCTTCTGCCAGGTAATTCAGGTGCAAGGATTCGAACGATGCACCAGCCAGTTGCGCATCCTCTAAAAAACGCGCTCCCGCTTTCTCTTCATCGCACAGCAAAGAGTGACACAGGTGCTCCACCTGGTCACGGCTTGGAATTTCAATCGGATTGGCTACTTCGCGCTCGGCTACGCGTTTGATCACCTCTTTTGCAAGACTTTCAAAGCCTGAGCGAGGTAGCCCCGATTTCAACTTCAGCAGCTGGGATCGCGACCTGTTATAGGCTTCGGCATCCCAAATGGGACGGTCTTCGGCCTTGTCCGGCATCGCATGTCTCCCTGCGCATACAGCAAGGATTGGATGCTCAATCCGACCGGCGCCCCCGAAGGTTAGGTGCAACGATTGAGGCATCAATCTTGACACCTCTGGATTCTGAGGAATCGGACAAGATGACGCGGCCTTGTTGACGTTGCGCTTATCGACACCTGTCGCTTCGGCAGTTTCTTGAGCGAATTGCTTAGGCTGGCCGCGCCCGCGAATAGTGGGACAAGTTGGCCCAGTATTCCGAACCCCCAAAGTTCTTTTCGCTTCGCAAGATGTTCGGCCCGTTACATGGGCGAAAACTCCGCCCGCGCGCGCCTACGCTACAGAAGCAAAACCAGCATCGCAGCCAGCCCGGCTAAAGCGAAAATCAAAAGACAACACAGCAGAAAGTCTTTCGCGATCCACATCAGACACTTCCCTCCAAGTGTCGATGGACCCATCGCTGAGGTTATTGCACGGTCATGGGTCCACCACTCGTTACGCGCAACCAGCAGCACCGCACATACCGTTGGCTACGCGTCGGCCCTAACACACACCGCCCCTGCCTACCGTGATGCGTTCAAAATGTGGCCTACTCGTTGCCCTTGCGGAAACAATGGGGCGATTTCATCTGCCGCGCGGCATCGAATTGCATGCAGAAGCGTTGCCGCTTAGCCTGCCTGCTGAAAGGGGTAAGAGACGTGTTCGGGCGATTTGTAGTCAGCGTCATCGCGGGAATGCTCATCGCTTCTGCAGGGTTGCACGGTGCAAAGGCGGAAGGGGCTCTGGATGGCCGCTCGTTCTCGGGAATGATCGGGCCAACCGATAATACCGACCTGGCGGACAGCCTGTTTTTCGACGATGGCCATTTTTGGTCTGATATCTGCACGCGTTGTGGCTTCGCGCCGGGTGTCTACGACACAGAAGAGACCGCGGATGGGGTCCGTTTCACGGGGACTCTTGAAAGCGAAAGCCGCGGTCGCTTCGACTACGATGGTTTGGTTGCGAACGACGGGTCGATCCGTGTCTCGATCACATGGGAGCGTCGCCGATGGTACTGGACCTCCAGGCGTGAGATTGCGTTTCGTGGTGAGAGTTTGCCGGGCACCGAGGCAGGTTCGCTTGCTGGCATTCGGCGGGAGATGAAGCTGATGGATCCCAACGGCAACCCGATGTGCGACCGGTTTTGAAACGCCTCTTTGAACGACGACGAGCAGTTACCCTGTACGGCCTCCTCCTCTTGGGCGGCTGGTTATTGGGCGATGCGCTGAAAGACCTGACGGTCCCTGAGATGCGTCCCATGAACGAACCGATGATCCATCGGCTTGTGATGACAGCATTCGTAGCTTTCGTAGTTTTTGCTGCCATCCCTTTTGTTCCGGGGGCGGAGATTGGCCTTGCTTTGCTTCTGCTCTTTGGTGCGCAGGTTGCACCACTTGTATACCTCGGAATGGTTGGAGCGCTCATCCTGTCTTTTCTCATCGCCAGGCTTGTCCCCAACGGCGTACTGACAAGGCTCCTGAACTGGCTCGGTCTGAGAAAGGCCGCAGACTTCGTCACGAGACTGTATGAAGCAGAGCCGGAACTTCGCCTGCAGGAAATCTCCGCGATCATGCCATCCAAACTGGGCCGAAGCCTCCTCTCGTATCGGTACCTTTTGCTTGCCCTTGCGCTCAACACGCCGGGAAACTCACTTCTGGGTGGAGGAGGCGGTCTAGCCTACATCGCGGGCGCTTCCCGGCTTTTCCCGTTCTGGCTGTATGTGCCTGTCGTACTTTGCGCCGTGGCCCCTATCCCACTTTTCTTTTACTTCGGCCAAGCACACTAAGGCGGCTTCGTCTCATGGTTCGGCGATCGAGTTTCTATTCAGAGAAGTCTGCTTAGAGCCCAAAGTGAACGGTGCTGCGCGTTGCATGTATTTAGCCTGAGGCGTTAGCCTGGCGCTGGTGTATTCCTTGAGGTGCCTTTAATGCCCGATTGGCCAACAATGTGGATATTCGCTGCTGCTAGCTTTGCGTTGGCTGTCACACCTGGACCGGACATGTTGCTTGTAGCAGCCCGTAGCGCCGCACAAGGCCGGATGGCGGGGTTGATGACACAGGTAGGAATATCCGCCGGAACACTGTTTCACGCTCTGGTTCTGGCACTCGGATTGTCGCAGTTGTTCCTCGCCGTGCCCTACGCTTATGATGCCGTTCGGTACCTTGGAGCGGCCTACCTGCTCTTCCTTGCTTGGCAAGCGATCAAGACATCCAGCAAGACAGCAGCCAAGTCGTCTTCAAACAACGACCTTCCGCTGCTGGTTGTTTTTCGACAAGGTCTGTTGACCAACCTTTTGAACCCAAAGGTTGCCCTGTTCTTTCTCGCGCTGTTTCCGCAGTTTCTTGACCCTGAACAAGGGCTCGTAGGCCTTCAAGTGATGGTTCTTGCCGGTCTTTTTGTTGTGATTGATTTCGCTGTCCACTTGGCGGTGATCTGGATGGCCGGAACCCTAACGGCCCTGCAGAGCGGTCGCTGGAATCTCAAGAAATTCTCGGGCTACTTTCTTGGTCTCGTTTTCACGGGCTTGGCTGCCCGGCTCGTTTTGGACGAACAACGACGATAGCTTTGCAAGCTGACCTTTGGTCCCTTTATGTTGAGTTTGGCTTGGTCCGCAACCTCGACGTCCACCGCCGCTCAGTCCTCATCTTTGAGCGCTACGCCGGAACCCTTAGGTTGGACTGCTACCCGCGCGCCCTAACTAACGACTACAGCAGTAGCAGGGCGGTTTTTGGATCAACATTGGATTTTCGACCTGGCCGAACGTGATCCGGAACGTTTGCTGTCCATGAGTGATGACGAGTTCAGGTTAGCTATGGCCGATGCCGGGCTAGACGTTGACGAGCTTAGTCAGCAATTTGCGCTCTCGGTAGACGCGTTGTTCGCGAGGCTCGGAGACCTGGACGTACAGTGATCAAGGTAAGCAACGAGCCCATACCACATGAACTGTAGCAGGATGGGAAAGGTCTAGTTTTGGGGACCTTAGCGCTGACGCATCTGCGCAGTTTCCATCTGGTTAGGCAGATGCTTTAGGGCTTTAGGACCAGCCTTTTGCGTTTGCTTTCCAGGTGCCGAAGCAGGGCGGGCTCTGGCGTTAGGGCGATGGCTCTCTTATATGCCGTGGCTGCTTCCTGTACATGGCCTAACTGCGATAGTAGATAGGCTTGGGTTGCCTGCGCGGGAGCAAATCCAGCGCGGACCTTTTCATCTATCTCGAGCAGGGCCTTCAGCCCGTCTTTAGGTTTTCCACCCTTGCCGAGTGCGGCAGCGTAGCTGACCGTCGCGCCGATGGTCGGTGCGATATGCGACAGCCCGAGATGAAGCTGCACCAGAGCCGCCCAATTCGTGATGCCAGTGTGCAGTCGGTCGGCATGGACTGACTGGATCGCGGCTTCCAGTTGAAAGCGGCCAAGCTGACCGATAGCTTGCGCCCGGGTGAGATATGACACCGCTTTCTGGATCAGGGCGGCATTCCATCTTGTCGGGTCTTGCTCTTCTAGCGGGACAAACTGACCGTCCGTTATGCGCGCTTGTTCACGGGACAGACTAAAAGCAATCAAAGCGGCAAGGCCGAGAACCTCCGCATCATCTGGCATGAGGTCGACCATGAGAGTTGCTAGAAACAGAGCCTCTTCTGCAAGAGGCCCCTCGCCCATCCAATCTTGTGAGAACGCACCATAAACGGCTTCGAGAACAGCGCTCAGCCGGCTTGGTAAGTCTTCGACCTCGGGGACCTGAAAGGCGACTGCGGTATCCCGGATTTTACGCTTCGCCCTGACCAGCCGCTTTGCCATGGTCGTATGCGGCAGCAGAAATGCACGCGCAATCTCCTCCGCATCCAGTCCCAGAACGGTTTGCAGCATCAAGGGGGTGTGCATGCGAGGGTCGATTGCTGGATGGGCGCAAACAAACATCAGCTTCAGGCGGTCGTCAGGGATTTCCGTACTGTGAGCTTCAGGCTCTTGCGGTTCCGGGAGCTCGTCGCGGAAGTCGATACGGGCATCGCGGCGCTGACCATCGATCAACCGGTTGCGCGCGACCGTCAGCAACCACGCCTCTGGGTTTTTTGGCATGTCGTCCGGCCAATGGATCAGCGCCTTTGCAAATGCGTCAGACAGCGCATCTTCTGCGATCAGAATATCACCAGTTCTACTTGCAAGGATCGCCAGGAGACGCCCATAGGAAGAGCGCATGACTTCTGCCATACGCTCTTGTGGTGCCATTAGGCGTCCATGGCAGTGGGGCGGATTTCCACGGCGCCATACTTTGCCATCGGGCACTTCTTGGCCCAAGCAATCGCTGTATCCAAGTCAGGGACTTCAATTGTCATATAGCCGCCGAGGGTCTCTTTTGTCTCCGCGAACGGTCCGTCCTGGATGCGATCCCCACCGTCAGAAACGGTCGTAGCATTGCTAACCGGCTGCAGCCAGTCGACACCAACGAGGATGCCCGCTTCTTTGAGAGAACCGATGTAAGCTCCAAAAAGACCTTTGAGCTGGCCAAGCTCTTCCGGTGGAACATTGGCAAAGTCTTCGGGACGCGAGTAGGTCAGAAACGTATAGCGCATGTATCTTCTCCAGTTATCAAAAGCGTTGGTGCTTTCAATGACATGACGAAGGATGACACGGCCAAAGGACACCCACCAAAAGTTTTCGTCGTTTTCTTATCTGCGGCTAATCGGATGCACCGGAGGTTAAGGCTGAAGACCTGATGACGAACGAACGTCCATAGTTGCCTGTCACAAGGCAGAAGCAGCACTGGCCCGGTAGAAACGAAGGATCGCTTTGTTCGCAAAGCCGACCTCGGATGAGCTAGGCAAGCTCGTAACTTAGTCAATCTGTTTCTTCCGCATCAAAGACGGAATCTATTTTTAACAGGTCTCTACTTGTCAATTATGCAGTCTTGATATGCCTTGGATTGGATGATCTTTCTTTCGTCAATCGTTGGGATGTCCAGTCTGATGAAACAGTGGAGCTTTCTTCCCGAGTCTAGCTCGGTGTCTTGGAACGCGTCCAAAACAACCCCGATTAGGAGGGATTGCGAGGTGCCGTCAACGGAGCCATATTGGCCAAAGGCAAACGCCGGAAAAACCTCATAAGCTATCTTTCGCAGCGACGCATCGTCAAAATTTGGTAGCATTTCTCGTGCAGCTACCAAAAATGGGTAACTCTTTAAGAACAACTGACGGTCCCAAGCGGCGCCACCATCCTCAACTTCATCCGCTAGGTAGAACCGAACATATACGTAGTAGAGATGCTCATCACTCAGGTCTGGGTGCCTGGCAATTACAAGTCTGCCTTGGCCACTCAATCCCAGCGAAAAGGCCCACCCTATGGCATCGCAGGGCCGTCCGCGCAACTTTAGGTCCTCAGACAAGGACTCCAGCAAGTCTTTCGTCGCAACACACCTCTGCGCGTGCGCTTTGCTTGTGGTGAGAGTATGTGCGGCCATGACTGCAACTGACACTACCACGACTACACACAGCCGCCTCCGTGACTGACTGAAGTGATTTCGAAAGCGGGGCTGGTTTTTCTTCATGACCAATGGCCTCGCGCTAAAATGGGCCTCAGCAACTCACAGAATTTCCACCTCAGTTTGCCTCGACTTTCTCAATTGAGCAACCGGATCACGTCAACGCAGAACGGCAACTTTGTAACGCAAACCGGACTTTCACCTTCGCTCAGCCATCGTCCTTGAGCGCTACGCCTGACCCTTTGGCAACGCCGCCAGTGTCGAGGAACTGGATGCCGTTGTCCCGAAGAGCTTGCCGCAAGGCCGCTTCTGCTGACGAGGACGCACTCAACCGACCGGAGCCCTCTGCCCGCTTTACAGTGGGAACTGATACTTTTGCCGCTTCTGCGAGCTGGCTCTGCGTCCAACCTAACAACACTCTTCCTGCCTGAATCTGCTTGCCGCTCATTTTCTTTTTGATCCCTTCGGATCAATCCTCTATTGATCTTATGGGATCAATACCACACGAGGACGCTAGAGCAATGACATCAGTAACAGCAAGATACGTCGCGAGCGCGACGAAGGCCGTGAAAGAGCGCAATGCGCTTATCGCCGCGAAAGGCCTCGCCGCTCGTCTGCGGGAAGAAAAAGGCGCTGTTGCCGTCGCACCGGAAGCCTGTGCTCAGCATGACGCAGACGTCGCGGAGTTGCAGGCAGAAGTTGAAAGACTGACATCCGAGGTGACCAAATGCCATGAAGTCAGCGTGCTGAATGAAATAGCTACGATGCGACTCTTTGAACTGTGGATCCTCAATGATCCGGTCCAAAGGGATGTTTTTTGTGGCTGAGCCATTGGCCCACGTGCCGTACTGGCTTGGAATGTGATTGTGGACGCGCATCTTCCGTACCAGCGCAGTGTACTGCCTTTCTTTGCCCTCGTCGCAGATCAGGTGGGCGTACGAATTTCGTGCTTGCATTGTGCGGTTGATCCGATTGAGCATTCGCTCGAACGCACGGTATTGGTCGTCGTCAGCGTTGCAAACGTTGAAGGCAGTAACCCCAGCGGTCCGACCGAGCCATTCAGTCACAGAGAAGGATTTGTGGAAAATCTGTGAGCGTTGATGGCGGCTTAGAACGAAAGACGCCGAAGCTGAACCACGTCCAGAAAGGAACTGCTGAGCGTGCAGTTCATATCGCAGAGAAATGCCGTGAACATCACGTAGGTGACATCGCCAGCGTTTCAGACCTTCAAACGCATCATTCCACTGTACGCAGGGTACGCATAAGGCGCTAAAGACGTTCAGTGGTCGGTCAGTTGAGTCATCAATGTATAAAAAATGCATTGAGCCATGAGATGAAGAAAGCCCTTCGCGGTCAACTCTCCCTCTGACGTCTACTTCGATGGTCAAAGATGCACTTCCGACCCAGCTATGTCCCCCATGTGTCCCCCACCAGGGAGCTTAGCCCTGAGGTGTAGGTCGAAATATCAGTTAAGTCATTGAAAATACATGGAGGCGAGTACCGGAATCGAACCGGTGTACACGGATTTGCAATCCGCTGCGTAACCACTCCGCCAACTCGCCATCCACCTGCACGGATTAGGTTTTCGGGGGAAGGGCGTCAAGCTGTTATCAGTTTTTTATTAGTCTTGCGTTCTCAATTTGTTCTCAAGGACACGTCCTAGTCAGGGGCGTGAACAAGATTGCTGATCGGGTTTGCCGAACCGTGCGATTGCACAGCGCCGGACAGGAAGCTAGTGCGGTTCTGGCAGAGGAATTGCCTACTGGCCCCAAAAGGCATCACACGTTTGGTCACACTGAAACTTGGATGTCACCCAGTGGACGCGCGTTTTTTGGGAGGCTGACCGCGCTCTGATGATTTGGCGGGCTTCGCCTGCATACTTCCGGATCATATCGCGTGACGAATGCCCGCTCAAGGCGGCGATCTCGTCATCCGTACAGTTGGCACAGGCCAGTTCCATGACTCCTCGATAGCGGAGGGCGTGCAGGTCGTATTCCACCAGTCCGAGCCTGACGCGTTCATCTCGCATAATCTGCGACATGCGGCGGTAGGTCATGGGACGCCCATCCTGCAGTGTCAGGATATTCAGTCCCCGGCGAGAGGCTCCTATGAGCGCTCTCCTCAAGAACTTCGTGCACGGCAAAATGAGCTGCCGCCCAGTTTTGCCTTGTGTGATGCGAAGGCTCTCTCCGTCGTAGTCCTGCCAGCGAAAGGTTGGCCAGTCACCAGGCCTTTGGACGCTGCCGACACCGAGCTCAAAGATAAGGAGCGGCAATTGTCTTGCCTCTGATCGAAAACGGTCCACAGCCCAATCTGGCCACGGGATGTGGTCCTTCCGTCTCGATGGGGGGACCTTGAGTTTGCGAACGCCTTTTGCAGGATTGGTATCCGTCCATCCAATATCGATCGCATGCTCAAAGAGAATGCTCAGAACTTGCTGAATGTAATTGGCGAAGCGAACACGGTCTCGGTTTGCTTGCAGCGCAGCAAGCACATCTTGGCGCCGCATTTGGTCGATTTCGCGGGTACCGATCTTCTCCATCAAGTATCGCAGGATGCGATCGTAATCCGTGCGTGTGCGAGACTTAAGGTGTGTCCACCGATCAGAGCACCGATAGCTTTCAATTAGTGCGGAGAATGTGCGCCGCTGGAGGCGGCTATTGGCCAGGATCGCCCAATACTGGCGATCGAATTCGGACGTATTGGCGTCGGCCATGATACGGTGGTATCTGGTTCCAAGACGAACATTCCAATAACCGAGGGGATGTCGCCAAAGGTGCTTCTTCGTTACTGCCATTTGACGTTTCCCAGCCCAGCACCTCCGTGATCAAAGGTAATCGTCCGGAGCTCACAGACATTCCAACGGTCAAAGCCTGCGATCTTCACGGGGTAGGGGAGGTGACCGTGGCGGACGAGCGTACCGAAGTCCTCAATGGAAAGGTCGAACAATTGGGCCGCTGCGCTTTCGCTCACAAAGAGTGAGTGAAAATCGCGTTGGCCAATCAGATGTGATTGAGAGTTTTTCACTGGCTACTCCAATACTTGCGCTACTAATTCGGCAGCTCTACAGAAAAGACACTGGCACGTTCTCGTTTAGGTTTCCACAATAATTAGGGAAAATGTCACCAGCTCAGTGTCGTGCAGCCCGAGCACTTCTCGGAATGACCCAGACTGCTTTGGCAGAAGCGGCCGGTGTGAATCTATCGACAGTTGTCGACTTTGAACGCGAGCGACGGAATGTGTCCGTCAAGACTTCAGAAAAACTCTTGGGTGCGTTCCAGAAAGCGGGAGTCGATTTTATGGATGGGAATGGTGGTGGAGCTGGTGTGCGACTGCGAGAGTAATCAGAGCAAAAGAACACTTAAGCGAAGAAGAGGCGCAAATGGCACAGTCCAACGGTGCCCTTTTCAGTCATCAGAGCTTGTACTTTGAGTTAACCCTAGGGTTAGCGACCCTTCCCGGCCTCCGGCGAGGAATGGGACTGTGGTTCAGATCGCGGAACCGCACTCGGCCAAGACTGTGCCCATCCGATCCCGGTCAGAAAGGCAAACATAGCTGCAATGGCTGGCATCTGTAGGCTAAAGTCTACCATCGAGTGCAGTGCGCCAGCCAGAAAGCACGCCAAAGCAACGGATGGAAAAACACGGTCGCGCCGACGGATATGCGCGCCCCGCAAAAGCACGATCCCGATCCAAGACAACGACATGTATAGGACCGCGGCTGCTGGCAAGCCAAGTTCGTAGGCATTCTCGAGATAGCTGCTGTGAGCGCGCTCCCATTCTGCGCCGGCTGCCTCAAGCGGCACGCGCGCCCGGAACGTATCGTGAAAAGCCCCGAGGCCATGGCCGAGAAGCGGACGATCCAAGATCCCGTCTACAACATGCGGATAGATGATAAAGCGTCCGTCACCTTGTGTCTGTAGAACGCGGGTTACAACGGTTTCAGACAGCGTCGTCGCGACGGCGCCGAGCACAATTGCCAAAGAGACCCAGAGCGCTGCGTTTTGCCGCTGTCTTTCTCTCAGACAGGCAAAAATTGCCAAAACGGCGACGATGGCGGCCGCTGTGCCCGCGCGGCTGCCACTGAGGAGCACCGCTGACAGGCAGAGCATCGCACCGAACCCAAAAAGCCAGGCCCCGGAGAAGAACGCCTCGATGAAGACACGAATGTGTTTACCTCCCGAGCCGGCACTTTCTTGGTCCATTCTGACCATTTGCAGGTAAAGCGCAAGGTTGGTGACCAGGCCAAATACAGCGTAGGTCGCGTAGCTATTACGATTGATGAACGTGGCAGACACGTTGGATGTGGCAAAGCCCTGTAAGACGGGATTGAACCCAGCAATGACTGTCAAGAGTCCGAAAACTGCTAGCCCAGCCGAAAATACTGCAAAGCTTCTAAGAAGCCACAAGGCGCGGTTTCGGTTTGCCGTCGCATTGATCGCAATCCAGAAGATCATGCCATACATGGTAAGCCGCATGACGATATGTTGGCCTGAAATTGGGTTGGCCGAGATCGAAGGTATCGCCTCAGGCACCAAGAGCCAATATGGATGTGCCCATCCCTGAATTGGAGCAGGCAGGGTCTGGAGCTGACCCCATCCGAGCACCGCGAGATAGAGCAGGGCGGGAATAACTAACGCGTAGCCAGAGTGCGGCATCCCCCGCATAGCGCCCAGGACCAACTGTGCGATGAAGAGAGGCAGAACGGAGAACGCTAAAAGTGACCAGTAGACCGGCTCGTTGGCGCCAAACAACAGAGCGCTGAAAGCGACGAGAGCGAAGGTTGACCACCCGAGGAAGCCTTGAACCAGCGAGAGCCAAGAGGATCGTGCTGAGGTGTCGGGCGGTGAACCTGAAGCTGGGCCGGATCTCACGATACGTAGTAGTTTTTGTACCGTGCGCGGTAGTACCCATAGCCGCTGTTGGAGTAACGCGATGCCTTGGCCTCGTTGACCATGGTCAGGACAACACCGGCTACTGGCGCCTTGATTGTGCGAAGCTCTTTCAAGCCTTCGAGCACCGCGCCACGCGGCGTGTGGTCCCAACGAACCGCGTAGACCACCGCATCAGCATGAGACGACAGGATCTTAGCGTCAGCGACGACCAACGTGGGCGGCGTATCTAGAATAACCAGATCGTAGTGCGACTTGAGTAAGTCAATCATCTCGTCAAACCGGCGTGACGATAAAAGATCTGCGGCGTTCACGTTGGATCGGGGTTCGGCGGGCTTTGTCATTAAGACATGCAGCCCCGTGTCGTCATCTCGAAAGATGCAGTCATCAAGCGCTGCAGTGCCGTTTATTGCCGATAGCAACCCCGGCTTGCCATCATCTCCTGTCAGTAGGTCCGCGAGGGCAGGGAGCCGCAGGTCGCAGTCCACAATGATGGCCGATTTGCCCATTTGGCGGCTGGTCATGGCCACAAGTGTTGCGGTCGTCGATTTCCCTTCACGCGGCACCGATGATGTGAACATGACGACCCGTGGCGGCTTGTCGACGTTTGAAAACAGTATACTGGTCCTCAGATTTCGTATCGCCTCTGACAATCCTGATTTTGGTTTTTCTTTGAAACGCCTGACGACTGTTGTCCGTCTAATCCGACTGCCGACCGAGGGGATCGATCCCAGCAGTGTTTTGCCGGTCATTTGCTCTAGTTGTTGTGAGGTCCGAAATGTATTGTTCAGTTTTTCCAGAAGGAAGATCAGTCCAACCCCGGCGAGGATCCCTGCAAAAAGGGACAACAGAACTGTACGGTTCTGTGCCTCGGTTTGCGCAAAAAGGGGCGGTTGTGCGGGAGTCAGGACGCGGGCATCAGCACTTGTAAGACGCTCTTGCTCGGAAGTTTCATTCAATCGCGCCAAGAAATTCTCGTAGAGAATGCGGCTCGCTTCAGCTTCGCGTTCAAGCTGGCGCACGGTCACGAGATCACGCGACTGCTCAAGGGCCTTGGTTTCAAGTTCGCGAACATCCTGTTCGATTTGTTGTCGCTCGGCCTGGAGCGAAAGCCATTCTTCCTGAGCTGCTTCGACAATCCGTTGCGCTTCTTTCGACATATTGTCCAAGAGCAGCGTGAGTTCCAATTCGATCGGCGTAACGGATGGATGATCCTCACCGCGAAGCTCGATGCGTGCTGCCCGCCGAGTGCGGATCTCAATCTCTTCCTGACGATACTGGTTAATCAGAGGAGAATTACGGAACTCTGGCACCGAGCCGAAGTCGCTCCCCGTTTCGACCGCTGACTTGAGGCGCTCAAACGTTGCTTGTGCAGTCCGCGCCTCATTTCGGACGACCGACAATGTTGCGTTGAGCGCTTGAAGCTGTTGTTGAGTAATCTCGATACTCTGCCCTGCCTCCAATGACTGTGTGGCCCTGGCGCTTTCGACAGCCTCTTCCGCTGTTTGGAGCCTTATTCGCAACTCTTCGACGCGCCCTGCCAGCCAATCAGTTGCTGCGCGCGTAGCTTCAAGTCGAGAGTCAAGCTGATCGACAATGTACTGGTCGGCAAAGGCATTGGCTACATTTGATGCGGTACGAGGACTCTCTGAAAGAAAACTGATTTCAATTACTTGCGACGACGGAACTGGCTGAAGACTCAGCCGTGCCAAGACGTTTTGAGCAACAATCCGCCGCTCCAACGCTTCGATCTCTTCGGGGCTGGGCGGTGGATTCGGTGGTAGTGGCGGATCGATCAACCCGACGTTTTGGGCGAATTCCCTTGCTGCTGGCGGAATTTTGAAAACCTGGCGGATCCGTTCGCCCAGTGTTACCTCACGTTCTACAAGACGTGGATTGAACTCGGGGTTGTTCTGCAACCCGAGTTCAACAACGACTTTTTCCACAAGCGTATTGGACCGCAGGACCTCGATCTGATTCTGAAGGGCATCATTGCCCGCGGTCGTTCCAACAAGTTGCCCGACATCCACAATTGAGCTTTCATCGAGATCGAACATAACCTTGGCGCTGGCACGGTAGACAGGGTCGATTTGGGATGACGTGAGAAGACCAAAGGTACCTGCAAAAAGAGTGCAGATCACGATGATCCATTTCCCGTGCCAGAGTTTTGCAAGGATCGCCCGCAGATCTATCTCCAGAGTGTCGTCATCCTCAGCAAAGCGCTCGGGCGAGGGCACCGGCTTGACCTGGAAGTTGGTCAGTCGTCTGTTCTCTGTCATATTGTCTTTGCCGTTGCTGCGGATCCCATGCCCGATGTTCACATGACACATAGCACTCTTTGGAATCTTAGCACAAACTGCTGCCGCACTATCAACGCTAAGCGCGTTGGCGACTCCGGCTCCGTGCTAAGCCTTCAGGCGAAGCGCGATGAAATAGCATCATACCGGCAAATCGAAAAAATCTGTGATTGCGATGCTTCCGCGAGTAATCTACTCCGATGCCAGAAACAATGGCGGTAAAGGCTCTCGTTTGTGCTGAAAGCTCTTGGTGTGGTTATGATTGTCTGCGTGTTCGCTGCTACGTCGCCTGCGCAGGCAACGGGCAAGTACAGCGTAGAACACTGCAAACGGTATCTTGAGCGAATAGAGAACGTCATTGCCGCCCATCAGGTACGCCTTGCAGATGACGATCACGCAGACGTCCACCGCGCACGCTTCGCGCTCATGCAGAAGCACCGACGTGCGCTGCTTTTGAAGATCAAGCGCTGTCTTCACATCGTGTACCATGGGCCACCGAACAACAGTCGCGCGTCCCATGCAAATGGTTGGCAGGACGAGCGTTGGCGCCATCGTAGGTACGCTAGTCGGGATTGAGCGCGTCGACAGCTAGGAGGCGAGCCTGTTCCGCGATGTTTCTTAGTGATCTGTTCTCCTCAACTAACAACCGATAGTATTCCGCGTCAAATCGCTGAAGCGTGCTCAAATCGCGAGCTATGTTCGATTGGCCGAAATCGCTTTGAATCCAACTTTTGCCTACGATCTCATCGAGGCTCTCGACGGCGGCAAGGCGATCTGGAGCTAGCGCCCGATTGAATGGTGCAAGCTTTGATGACATCTCAAGGGCGTATCTTGCTTCGTCCGTACGACCAGCCGAGGCATGTACCCAAAAGAGCGCCGACCAAGTCGCCGCGTGGCCGGGTTGCTTAGCGAGGCTGTGTTGGAACAGTGTTTTGGCCCGTTCCATGTTTCGCGCGAAGACGTCGACCGATGGCGGGTTCTCGACGTCGAGAAGCATTAGCGCCGCGTCTGTTTGCAGAAGGCTGAACCCAATCTGGAAGTCGTATTCTCCACGATGAAAAAGAGTGCTCGTGATCGGCACGCGCCAGTCGCCGTAGACATTTTGAGATCGCAGTTCAGCCGAGAGGGCAGGAGCGTCGCGCGCTACGCTCAAGAACGAAACGGTCGAGACGACAGCGTAAGCAAGACCAAGCGATAGCATCGCGAGACGTTTCATTCGACACTCCGGCTAGGACGCATCCCAGTCGATAGGAAAGTCACGTCTTGATCCAGTCGAACGGCGGTGAGCCGACCTGAGTAGTAAGCGCCAGTGTCGACGCAAATTCGGCCGCGACAATTGACGGGTTCAACGCTGTCATAGTGCCCGTGCACAACAAGGGCTCCAGGAACAGGTTCGTCGATGAGTGCAGATGGATGCCCCCACATCATCGCCTTGACGTCTAGTTCAACGTCCTTTGCGGATGCATTGCACCCTGCATGCGTGAAAAGGACATTCCCGTACCATTTATTAAAAGGCATCGCGCCCAAGAACGCGACATGGTCATGCATGGCAGCGCGCAGCTTGTCTCGGGTCTGTCGCAAGTCGTTGTTGGTCGGGTTTCGCGGTGGCAGATCCACGCCGTAGCTTGCAAGCGTCTGGTCAGCGCCGAAGTCGAGCCAACGTCGCCCAGAGACTGGGTCTGCCAAAAACGTCAACAAGGCGTCTTCGTGATTGCCGCGCAGGAACGTAATGCCTCCCACTGCGGGTTTGTCAAGCGACTGCAACGCGGTGAGGACTTGTGCAGTTTCGTCGCCGCGGTCGACGTAATCTCCGAGAAAAACGATTTGGGTGGAGCGATTGTCTGCTTTGCTGTCGGCGTCAACGCAAATGATTCCAAGCAGCTCGATCATCAGGTCGAAGCGACCGTGGATGTCTCCCACGGCATAAACCCGCACGGCTTCGCCGATCGACGGACGGCTTTTCCGTACTGTGTGAGCTTTTCGCTTCCGAGCATTCCACATAGCCTTAACGGCGTATCCGGTTCTCTGGGAAAATCCAACCGTCCTGACCAGATGGAGTGTCACTGTCACCGTAACGTGTCGTTAGAGATAAACTCCTCTGGATTGGAGAGGGGATTTCGTTGTTACGCGCTACCGAGTCTGACCTGCGGATAACGGGGCCGTGAGCGGTTCGACTCATCTACTGTTTTTGGCCTCAAGTTGGAGGGTGCCTTTAAAGTGCTTGGGCTCATGACAATAGTGAATTGAAATTGGGCAAAGTGTACAATGGCATTGCGGCCGCGCGACTGTTCTTTGGTTGGGCAAAATTTGACCGAAAGCAGCGCGACCACTTGTTGATCTATTGCAGTGAGCCGGTAAGAGTACCGTTAGATGGCCTTTAGCTGCTAGAGTATGGTAACCATGTCATTTGATCCAACTGAAACCTTTGAACAATCCGAAAGCAAGCCATCAACTGTGTTGGGTTATCCTTTGTCCCGATGGTCATGGAAATTTCGCGTGTTCAAGCGGGGATGTGATGTCTTCTTTGCTTGCTTGGCATTGCCGTTGTTGGGCGCGATGAGTATCGTACTTCTCGCGTTGAACCCGCTGCTAAACCCTGGAAGACTGTTCTTTCGCCAAGAACGTATGGGGCTTGGCGGGAAGAGCTTTTGGATCTGGAAATATCGTACGATGACGGATTGCCACTCGGCTATTCGGGGCTACCACGATCCTGTCGAAGAAGATCGCATTACGCCTCTTGGGCGCCTTATGCGCACGTTGCGAATCGATGAGCTCCCAAACTTTCTTAATGTTCTCAAGGGCGAGATGAGCGTTGTTGGCCCTCGCCCTGACGACATCGCCCATGCGAAAAAGTACACAGAGAGCATCCCTTACTACAGCGAGCGAACTAGGGTTAAACCTGGCATAACAGGGCTGGCACAGGTCCGTATGGGCTATGCTGCCAATGAAGCGGAAGTGCGTAAGAAAGCGCGTTATGATAGCTTGTATGTTAGGCGCTCATGCGGCCGGATGGATCTCTCCGTAATTGCTGCGACGCTTGTGGTTATGGTGACCGGGTTTGGGGCGCGGTAGGCGGTGAATTTTGAATCTGTCAAACACACTGATGAGTGCGCCGACGGCAGGATATCGGTGTTTTCTGCTTGGTACGTTCTTCAACTAAAACCCGGCGGGCTTGACCGAGCCCGAACAAATCTTGCGCGTCAGGGCGTTCAGAGCTTTATGCCCCGACGCAGGTGTACGGCGCGACGGGGAGGGCGCCTCGTCGATGGCTCACGTCCCCTGTTTCCTGGGTACCTCTTCATTGAGGTTGGGCAAAATGCACCAGCATGGAGGTCGCTCAACGCAACCTATGGGGTTGCCCAGGCGGTCTGTCTCGAGCCAGGGCGACCAGTACGTATCCCAGATACGATAATTGCTGCTCTTAGGGCGGCGAGTTCAAAGGATGGAGAGTATATGGGTGACCCCGATCCATTTCTCCCCGGAGACTCCGTCCGCGTTGTGGCCGGGCCATTCGCCAATGTGCTCGCGTGCGTCGAAGCGGCTCCCGAGCGGGATCGGGTGTTCGTTCTGCTCGACATGATGGGGCGCGATGTACGCGCGACCCTGCAACCTGGGGACCTCGAGCGGGCTTGAGTGCGCGTCTTTGCTTCGATCAAGCCAAGCGACAAGCCAGCCCCCTGAGTTTTGCGGACTACTGTCAATTCTGTTGACTTATCACGGAAAAAGCGGAGTGTGTTCATATTTGAACGGCGATGTGTTTCGTGAGCCGACAGTGCGTTCTTTTGACACAACGACCCGCCGAAGGCGAGCGTCGCTGCGGTAGCCATGGTGGGCTGGGCTGCGGCAGTTTTCGACAGAGGGGTCGTTAGGTGCCGGTGCGCCTCGACGAAGATGCCCGCTTCCGTTTGCTGCGCCTCATTGCGGCGAACCCCGATATCAGCCAGAGAGAGCTCTCTCGACGGCTTGGCGTCAGTCTCGGCCGCGTGAACTACTGTCTCAACGCTCTGATTGAGAAAGGCCTCGTCAAGATGGAGTGCTTTCGAGTCTCGGATAGGAAGCTCTCCTACGCCTATGTCTTGACGCCAGGTGGACTTGGAGAAAAAACACGGCTCACCCGCGGGTTCCTTGCGCGAAAGGTGGTGGAGTACGAGGCCCTCAAGGCAGAGATCGAAAGTATTCAGAGCGAGCTTCGGCAATAGGACAAAGGCCATTGGGAACCTTAAGAGATTCAACATCACCACTCGTTTTGGCCAACATCGCGTCCTGGAGCTTGCGTTATTGGGCGTTTCGGAGAGAGATTCGGCTGCATCGTCGCCAGACCATTTAACTAATGGTCTGAAAATCGATATCAGAATGAACAATATTGCGATGTAGTCGCCTCTAGGGAGCAGTGCTCTGGTGCGTTTATGTGAGTTCTCCAATTTCTCTGCCACGCAAGTGTGGATCAAAGCAGATGTCCGTGTCCCTAAAAAGGAGTTTTGCATGCCACAAGTTTTGCCACACCAATCAGTTGAGAATTTGGCATTGCTAAACAACGCTATAGATCCTCACCGATCCGCATAAGAGTGCGTTGGATAATAAATCACTCGGTGCAGGCGGTAACAGCGTTTCAATATAGGTGATCTTGAAAGGTATGACGTGTCACTTCTTTTGAAAACTATCGCTGCCCACCCTGATGAATAACTCAGATATATTTTTTTTACACGCGAAAGAAGAAGGCGTAGTGCAAGCCGATGGATAGTCTTTTAAAGGTGCCCCTATCACTAAATTCACCAGTCCTATTTCTTGTATTCAATCGCCCTGAGACAACGGCCCGCGTATTCGAAGCCATAAGAGTGGCAAAGCCAGCTCGGTTGTATGTTGCTTGTGACGGGCCTCGGGCGGAGAAGAATGGAGAGGCAGCCATAGTTGCTCAGGTGCAAGAAATTGCTACGGCGGTTGATTGGCCATGCGAACTCCATACGCTATTCCGAAAAGAAAACCTTGGTTGCAAATACGCAGTAAGTTCTGCCATCGACTGGTTTTTTGGAAAAGAACCATCCGGCATTATTTTGGAAGATGATTGTTTGCCAAATCAGAGTTTCTTTCGCTTCTGCGAGGAAATTTTAGCCAGATACGAAACTAACTCTAGAATAATGTCGGTAACCGGAAGTAACATTACAAAAGACGTCACTTTCGAGGAGGATTCATATTTTTCAATATATCCGTTGATGTGGGGTTGGGCGACCTGGGCGCGCTCATGGAAAATGTACGATCGCGAACTCCTGAGCTGGCCGAAGACAGACAAGAGAAACCTACTCAAAGCAATACATCCGTCGAATGTTGCCGCCAGAATTGTATGGCGCAGAATATTTGAGACCACTTATCGAGGCTATGTTGACACTTGGGATTTTCAATGGATTTATAGTTGTTGGAAAGAGGGTGGCCTTACGGTTGCCCCATCGCAAAACCTGGTGAGCAACATAGGCTTTTCTGCCGATGCTACCCACACTACTGAAATGGATCCAATGCTGAGCGAGCTTCCACTGCGAGAGCTTCCACAGCAGATTGGAAGTCCGGTAGCTATTTCCTCACACAAAAAAGCAGATCGGTACACTGGTCGTTATTGGTTCAAGGAAACGCTGCCGAATGCAGCAAAATCACTTCTGTTAATGTCTCCAGTAGTTGAGAATTGGGTGGTTGCGTTGAAGCAAGCAATTAGGCGTTGATTGGTAATTCAAAATCAATCACGTGAGCAACATGTCTGTGATAGAGTTTCGCTGTGTTGTTTGTGCATAGGTGCCACAAATCGTAAATCATCGCCATTACCTTGTCGCCTGTATTCCGGCAAGGTAATACAACCGTAGTGAACCTCGCCGCTCACGCGTGATCTGATCTCATGCTGGGAAGCGGTTCACGCGGTTCACGCGGTTCACAGACGGCGAACGAAGCCAATACACCCAGTATGGAGTACATAGTGATGAAGATTGTGGCTGGAGGGTAGCGGTTTCCGATGGAGATAGATGGTTTGCTGAAGTGGTTTATTGCTGGGGTGTGGCATGCAGCACCATCCGAAAAAAGAGTTATAGGTAAGGTCGGCTCATACCGCTCAAGTCGAACTAGTGGTCCACGCGTTTCAAGAAACACGTGCCCTAAGCAATCCGTTAGTGATCCCTTGACTTGGGGCGGCGGAGTAGAATGCTGCTTCGTCGAAATTGAACCACATGGCGACAGCATTGGTGTCGGCGATATTAAACTTCAAACTTGACAGCAGTTGCTGAGAGGGGAAGGGTTCACGCAGGACTTCTTCGCGCCGGTCATGAATATTCATTTGATGCGAAATGATGTTGCCATCGGGAAAACTGGTGGCGGAATGTACCGAATAGCCGTCTGCGATGAAGGAAGCAAATCGCGAAGCTCTTACCCGTAACAAAAGAAAATAACTATCAAATTGGCAACAATACACTTGAACGCTTAACGCTGACAGCCACCAGCGCTGAGAAAGCGCAAACCCCACGAAATTGGCGCGGAGACCGTCCTGACCCTAGTTGTTAGCGCCCAGCTCCAACAGCCGATATAATCCTTGATAGCTAAACTGGCCATCTAGCGGCACGCCGTTGTGAGCTCGACGCGGCTACAAAAAACACAACTATAAGAATCCGAAACCTGTTCCCCACTCCGATTAGGCGGACGATTTCGCATCGTGTAATATCAAGACCTGTCAAACCGTACGAAGGCGACTTGGAAGAAGCGGAACACGAAACGAAAATGTTTCCAGTACTCAAAATCTACAAGCGGCACCTCGATTAAGCAGAACGCTTGAAGAACATGCGTCCCTTTTTGTATAAATCCTTCGTTCGAAGAACGAATAGACGACTTCGAAAAATTGGCCGATTTCTTCTAGATATTGCCTATTGGGATCCATGGCAGAACAAAAGTTGGTCGCAAGAAGGCGAGGACTTGATACTTGCACGACTATTTGAAGGGCAAAAGTCTGGATATTTTGTAGACATTGGGGCGCACCATCCGAAGCGTCTCTCGAATACTTATCACTTTTACCGAAAGGGTTGGACCGGCATTAACGTCGATGCAGCTCCCGGAAGCATGGATCTGTTCAAGAAAATTCGGCCACGCGATGTAAATATTGAGTGTGGAGTTGGAGCGAATAGCGGTACACTTACCTTCTATTTATATAGTGAACCGGCTCTGAATAGTTTTTCTCCTGACACCGTGATTGAAGACTCGCCGTCTGATGACAGAATTAGACCGATTGAAAAAACGAATGTAGAGGTGCAGCCACTCCACGCGCTACTGGAGACGCATGCAGGCAATCGAAAGATTGATTTTCTAAGTGTTGACGTCGAAGGATATGATTTTCAAGTCCTGAAGTCAAACAATTGGAACGAACACCGACCAAAATACGTATTAGTGGAAATCTATGGAAAGTCGTTCGCAGAAACGCTTGAGAGTGAAGCTGGTCAATTTCTCCTAAGCGTTGGGTACGAGATTTGCGCGAAAACTGTAAATACGGCGTTCTTCAGAGAGTGTACAATCGATGACGTCAAAGGCACGGTTGGTGCATAGAATGGCCTGCCCGTTGGAGCAAATGAAGATGAATAGATTTCTTCTTGTCAGACGCGCTATGAATAATACGATCGCATTCCCAGAGAAAGCACAAAACGAAATGCAGCAAATTCGGATGCGATCACCGTGCAGGACCCAAAAATACTAACCCTATTCTAAACGTTTCATGCATCCCATCAAAAAATGCCTTTTCCCTGGACCACTATCCCAGTCGCGTCAATTTCGAAACACTTTGTGGCTCATAGAAACACCGTTCTTGAACGTAATTGCGCTGGTATCGAAACTGGTTCACCGGACGTTGAAGAAAGGACAAAAGACAGGGATTGCGACTTTAGAGTTAGGCTAGTGGCATAGCGCTCGAAAGAAGTTTTAAGTCAAGGAATTACCGCTCCAGACTTAATTCCTTGTGCTGACAACGATCGTTCCATCATTGAACTTAGTACGATTTACGTTATTTCTGTCAATCCTTCCCTTACCGTGGTCGACAGCCAGGCTCAAGATCTCTTTGGCCAAAAAAGAGTCTATAATAGACTATCGCTTGTACTGACACTGCTGGATTTTGTCCTGACCATATGAACCGGTAGCGCGTATCACCGCACGCGATATGACCTAGGATAGTTCTCAAGCATGAAAAGACAGAAACCCGAATGAGTATTTTTTCCTCGTTGGGAATAAGAACCGATTACGTGTGATGTAAGGCTGCCAAGAGATGTATTAATGCAATTTCTACTCGAAAATTGAGGCAAATCTGATGCTGTGTAGCGGACCGCACAGATCCGCCACTTTGGGTCAAAGCCAGGAACATAAGTAGAATGAACACTGATAGAACCTCAACAGCCCTTGTAAAAAACTAGCCACCGATTTGAACACGGAGATGGTAAGCCCTTCAAAGTGCGATGTCACAAAGTCAATGAGCCAAGTATTGAAAGTCACCGAAGCACAACAATGCTAAGAGCAAACATTATTGCCAATTACTTGGGGCAAGCTTATGCGGCGGTGTCAATTCTGGTCGCACTTCCACTATATGGAAGTATCTGGGGAGCGGAAGCCCTAGGAGTTATCACCTTTTACGTCATTCTCAATGGATGGATATTTATACTTTCGTCCGGACTATCTCCAATACTCTCAAGACAAATTGCCATTTTCAAAGCAGCCAGAAATCTCGGATCCACAAAACATTTTCAAGTGCAACGAAGTTTGGAGGTGATCTTTGCCGTTTTAACGATAGTGACGTTTGGAGCCGTATTTGGACTGCGACAATGGGTGAGTGAGGAATGGTTGAATACAGACTCCGTAGAACGATTGCCGGAGATGATGGCCGTTATGGCGGTCGCGCTTGCATGCCGTTGGGGAGCATCGTTGTTCTTCTCTGGCCTAGTCGGTTTAGAAAAGCAGGTATGGTTGAATGGTTTTAATTCTGTGGTCATCTCGTTGCGCTGGTTTTCTCTGCTCGCAGTTTCGCTACTTTTCGAAGTATCTTTGTATCACTTTTTCATTACACAAGCGGTGGTAGGAATAGTCGAACTAGTGTGCCTCACATACGTTTTCTACCGTGAGTCGAAAATGCAGATCAAATTTCAAATAGGTGAGTTCGTGATATATAAATCAGAGGTTCGTGAGTTAGGGCCATTTGCGGCTGGATTGATGTACTCGTCGTTTCTTTGGGCATGGATACTGAATTTTGAGAAAACAATAACTTCTGGCGCCCTAACAATGGTTGAATATGGTTATTTTGCATTCGCCGCAATACTTGCAAATTTCATTTTGAGGCTGACGCAACCAATTAATCAGGCATTTCTCCCGCGAATAATAGCCGCCTATTCGAAGCGCGATGGGCGCGTTTTTAGAAAGACCTATGCCACAAATTGCGAGCTTGTCATAATGGTCGGAATTGCTTCCGCAACAGTATTGTTGATTGTGCCATTTGAAGTGCTGTTCGTTGTCACGGGAAGTGAAGAATTAGCGGTATATGGTAGCGACCTATTGGCTTGGATGTCACTTTCTGCGGTGTCTTTTTTGTTGACAAACTTGATCTACAACTTCCTGTTGGCTTGTGGTGAAATGCGTCTACACGTGATCAATCAATCGATCGCTTTTTTGGTCCAGGTACCACTATCGTATTTTTTATTGGATCAATTCGGTGTAGAAGTGATGTTAATTGGTCTTGCAATTGTTAGATTGGGCCACTTCTTGATATATCTAGTATTAATATACGGTTCGTTCTCAATACTACCGGGGATACGAATTGGGTTGGCGCTTATCTTGTGGCCGGTAGTGGGCGCAATGCTCGCAGTTTTGCTCTTGCAAACAACAGGGATGCTTGACAACGACCCAACACGCGATGAACGCTGGGCAAGTGTTGGACAGCTAGCAGTTGTTTCGTCTATTGTTTTCCTAAGTACGTTAATATTTTCGAATTCCACACGAAAATATGTTCTTGGCACCAAACGATTTGAGCATTAAGAGTCCTTGAGTTGCGAAAACAGTAATGGTTCCAAATTTGCGCTTACGTTGCAAAGGTGGTATGCGGTTCAAAGGGGATGCGGGCTCAATAGCAAGAGAAAAAAATGTTAGTGCTTCCTAGGTATTTGGCTTATCCCTTTGTGTTGATCTTTGTGCTCTATTTTTTGGGACCGGTACGGTTTTCAATTGTCCACCCGATGATGTTGCTGTCTCTTATTTTGTGCCTTTTCGTGTTTGTTTTGGCGTTCAACATTGGGTACCAACATTGTACGGAGCATAGAAGCAAATCGAGGGAATGTGATAGGTGGTTGATACTGTGGTTCTCGTATCTTGCGCCAATCATCTTCGTTAGTGCGTTAGGGTTCGTCACCTGGTTAAAGTTGCGCGGAACGAGTTTGGAGTTTGTCCTCACTAACACTGCCGATGTTCGATCGGTAACAAGAGGATCAGATCCAATCAAAAAAGTATTGGCATTGTTCGCCTATCAAGCTTACGGATTTATTCCAATATTGATTACAAAACACCGACAAAAGTTTTCCAAGGTTACGAACTTGCTTATGTTGGCGTCGATCGGTTTGATGGCCTATGCGGTGTTGTTACAGGCCGGGCGCACTTTTTTCATTGTGAGTGGGATATTAGCGTTTGCCTGTTTCGTGTGCCTATCTCGTTCCGATCGAAGGGATATGTTTAGGGACGCTTATGTAAGACTTGGTTGTCTTATGGTGATTTTGCTCGGCGGCGCGGCTATCTTCATAATCGGGACACAGCGCGTTAACATTATCGAGATCCAGAATACACTAAATGGCACCGAGTACCGATATTTTGAGAGCTTTTTCTTACATGCGCAAGAAAGCTCAGCATACTTTGTTACCGTAACCCTGCATTACCTAGCCGGTCCGTGGAACAATTTAAATATTCTTTTTCAGTCTGATGTGGGTGTATTGCGCCTGTCTTACGGGCCACTAGAGAATGTCATTGGTCGGTTTCTGCCTGGGCAGGCCTTTACGTTGCATCCGGATCGGGCCGAGACGCTTCGGAACTACATTAACAACGGGGGTCAACTTTCGGGTTGGAGAACAGGTTTTGGCAACGTGTTGATCTGGTATGGTTGGCTTGGGCTTTTTCCATTTACTTATATTTTGGCATTTGTCATGGGGCGTACGTTTCGTTTGGCCCGTGCCTCAGGGTCATTATTTCACTTCTGTCAGGCCGCGTGGGTTTTTTCGGTGTTTTACATGTGTGCCTTTTACTTCCCCTCTGACTCGATATTTTGGATTAACCTCACCTTGTTCTTCTTAATGATTCCCTTTCTTGCAACATATTGGAAATAGCCTGCCGTATAAATGGAGCAAATTAGCGTAAAGCATGGATTTGGAAATTAGACACAAGTATACGGTCATGAATTTTTGCCGGGACCTATACTATTTGTTTAAACGGAACGTTTTTCTGGTGAACGCGTTGATTTCAAGGCGTCCAGTTGCGATCTGTTTGAGTATGGGCAAGGTTGGCTCTACTTCAATTCTCAGGGCGTTGGAAATGACGTCCTATCGCAATGCCGTCCAACACGTTCACTTTTTAAACAAGTTTCAATTGAATGATGTTATTGATGAGCATAGGGAAGCGGGATTCAAGATCCTGCCCGCACATATCTATGCGTCAAAGCAGATCTCTAAGGTATTGCCGCACATTGACAACGAGCGTGTTAGGTTCATATGCCCAGTTCGTGATCCAGTGGCATTTTCAGTTTCAAATTTTTTTCAGAATCCTTATTTCTTCAGGAACGAAATGCAATCTTCGCTCGATACGACTTCAGATATTTTGTCGTTTTTAGCATCGAAGGTTCTGTATCCACAGTCGGCTTCCATGAGATATTGGAATCAATGGTTTCGGGTCGAAGTCGTCGAAAATTTGGGCGTGAATATGCGCAACGTTGCTTTTTCGAAAGACCGTGGTTGGGAGGTGTATCAAAGCGAGGACATACGTGTGGGGGTCATAAAGCTGGAAAAAATGAATTCAGTTTTTGAAAACTTCTCACAAGACCTTTTGGGTGTAAGGGTTAAGCTGCGGGAAAGGGCTTCAAATGAAAGAGGTTTGAGGAACACAATGTACGCGAAGGTACTGGAAGAACTGCGGGTGTCTGATGATACGCTGGATGAGATCTACGATGAAGACTGGGTGAAGTATTTTTACTCCGATAGTGAAATTGAAAAATTCAAAAAAAGGTGGCGTTCATAACAAACGCTCATGTTGCCTTTTTCTGATTTACGGTTGATTCCATGAATGATGCCAAATTTCGGATTGTAGTTCCAAACTTGAATTACAATCAATTTATTCCGGCGTGCCTTCACTCGATCTCAATACAAGAAGGCGTCGATGTGGATGTTATTGTGGTTGATGGTGGCTCAACAGATGGAAGTATCGATACGGCAAAAGCATTTTGTGAGGAATATGACTGGCGCCTAATCGTTCGTGAGGATTTAGGTCAAGCAGCTGCGATCAACTTCGGCTTTTGCGAATTTCTCAAGGAATGCGACGACGAAGTGATTTTCTGTTGGTTGAATTCCGACGATATTTACCTCAGAAGAGACTCTTTGTTTCACGCAGCCGAACTTTTCGAGAAGATCGAGTTTTTGGATTTTGTGTCACTGGGTGGTGTGTTTGTTGATCAAATGGGGAAATATTTGATGCGTATTGTTTATGATTATCACCCACTAGTTCGTGGCGATGTACTTAGGAGAGGCGGCGGCTATATCCAACCGTCCACCTTTTGGCGGGCTAAAGCGTGGAAGTCGCTGGGGATAAGGGAGGATCTCAAATACACTTTTGACGGTGATTTTTTTCTCCGGGCTCATTTAAGTGATCTGCAATTTCTTGTGGATTCTACCCCGTTAATTTCGGGGTACCGTTTGCATGGATCCAACCTGTCGCTAAATGTCCCTGAGGCGCGAGTCCTGGAACTGGCGTTTCTCTATCGTGATTTGTTTGACAGAAAATTCGCGTACCGTTATTTGCGGGTTTTAGCGTTGTTATTGGAATTTTCTGGGCGATTGCCTTGGGTCGGTGCGCGATTAAAGGGAATGCTGAGATTTCTTAATAACGGAATGAGTTATTTGTCCGTATATCGAATTCCCTCAATATGAATTGTTCTATGTAGCATTTCGGTCGTTTTCATTGTAGTCTTCGGTATCTTGTCTTCTCTGTTGGTAGTGATTGGCGGGTGGGATGTAAATTTGATGTTGGCGGCGGAATGAACATGGGTGCGTTTGTCGAAGTATTGTTCTTTGGTGAATTGCGATTGTGGTGGCTTTTTCTCGGGAACGAAGCATTTTGCTTCATAGGTGAGTGTTCTTTGGTTGTTAGCTTTTTCGAGAATTTGCCGGCGGTATCTAGATTGGAAAGAGTTTATGAAGAGTTCCATTGATATTTCTGGATACCAATATGAAAGCGCCGATTTGAATGCTTCCCATGGTTATCTCTTGCCAGCAATTAAAAAAGAACTTGGGAGGCTTGATAGACGGCGAGACAAAAGGCTCTTTGACTTGGGTTGCGGGAACGGGAGTGTCTGTGCGGCACTAAGTCGCGATGGTTGGAAGATATCAGGCGTTGATCCATCGGCAGATGGGATAGCTCTGGCGCGGGTTAGGTATCCACACCTGCAGCTTGAGCTTGGTTCTTGCTATGACAATCTGGCACAGCGATTCGGTAGTTTTCCGATCGTGATCAGTCTGGAGGTTGTTGAGCATGTCTACGCGCCGCGTGACTATGCAAGTACAATTTCTTCTTTGCTTGAGCCTGGCGGTACGGCGCTGATTTCTACACCCTACCATGGTTACCTTAAGAATGTTGCCCTGGCAGTGAGTGGGAAAATGGATGAGCATTTCACGGCCCTTTGGGATCATGGGCACATTAAGTTTTGGTCGTTCAGCACGCTTTCAGAATTGCTGAACGAGGCTGGATTGGTAGATATTCGTTTTCTGCGTGTAGGGCGGATACCGCCTCTGGCGAAATCAATGATTGCCGTTGCGCGAAAGCCGATTTGATGTTGACTGCCCTTATCCTTGCGCATGACGAAGCGCTGCATATAGAGCGGGCCATCCAGTCGATCAACGGTATTGCAGCGCGGATTGTGGTAGTAGATTCCGGCTCTACCGATGGAACCCGTGATCTGGCCAGAGCACTTGGGGCGGAAGTGCTCCATCATCCGTGGGTCAACCATTCTACACAGTTTAATTGGGGTCTCGACCAGCTTCCCGCCGACACCGAATGGGTGCTGCGCCTTGATGCCGACGAAGTTGTAACGTCGGAACTATCTGGTGAGATTGCGGCGAATTTGCCCACGCTCGGCGCCGAGATTGTTGGGGCCTATGTCTCGCGCCGGATGACTTTCATGGGGCGTCCAATTCGCTATGGCGGGGTTTTTCCCGTCCGTGTGCTCCGCCTGTTCCGCCACGGGGAAGCACGTTGCGAACGGCGTTGGATGGACGAACATATTGTCGCTGATGGACTGACGACGGAATTGCACGGCGAGATCATCGACGACAACCTAAATTCGCTGACTTGGTGGACGCAGAAACACAATGCCTATGCCAGCCGCGAAGTTGTCGATCTCCTGAACCTTGAGCACGGCTTTCTGCCATTTGAGACAGTGGCGGATCTAAAAGGTGGTGGCCAGGCTGGCCTAAAACGGTGGATCAAGGAGACTGTCTACGCTCGCCTACCGCTTGGTGCCAGGGCGTTTTTCTACTTTATTTACCGCTATTTCATACGCTTAGGGTTCTTAGACGGGAAGGAGGGTGCCGCGTTCCATGTACTTCAGGGCCTCTGGTATCGATACTTGGTCGATATGAAGCTTCACGAAGTACAAGAATACATGAGGCGAAACGGTGTAGACGCGCCTGAGGCCATCGCGCAGGTTCTTGCAATTTCGGTCGCGATCGACACTTCGTTTGCCGACAAAGACGCGACTGCTGGAGCGAACGAAATACCCAATGTCTTTACTGGATGAATTCATGCTACCTTTCCGTTTCGGTTGACTATCCAAGCGGCAGAAAGCTGCCGAAGCCTCGCGACACCCAGTAAGCTCTTCTTTCATCCCAAAACGGTTGACCGGCCGGCAAGAACTGTAGAGAGCATTTCCGGTCGGGTTGAAGTAAAAAGAATGACGAACGAAAGTCATGATGACTCCGAAAAGACCCAGCGTCGGTTGGAGGTGGCTCTCCTGCTGCTGCTATCGCGACTGTCGCTGTCCGACGAACAGGCGCGATGGGCACGGAAGGTTCTGGCTGAAAAAATCGACATGGCCCGTTTCATCGATATTTGCAGCCAGTCATTCGCGGCGCCTTTCGTAGTTCGCCACTCTCAACACATTGGATTGGACGAGATCGAAAAAAATGCTGGCCAGCGTCTCGCCGATACCGCGCTTTCCTTCGCCAAGCACAATCTCTTTCTCGCGTCAGAACAGGCCTCGTTTCATCGCAAGTGTGTTATGCCCATCACAGAACGTTACGTATACCTCAAGGGTCCTGCCACTGCCGCTGCGTATTATGGCAACATCGGTGTTCGCGTCTCGCGCGACATAGACATTCTTGTACACAAAGATGACCACGAGGCACTTCTGCGACATGCTTGGAGCGCAGGCTTCACGCCTCTACTTGAGCCTGAAAGTGGAATAGAAGTGGCAGGTGAACGGGACTTTCGCGCGCTATTGGATTACTCAATAAATCACATTGCCCTGAAATCGCCCGGCGGAATGATGGTTGAAATTCATATCGCGGTAGACTCCAAAGATAGCATTGCCCCTGACACTTTTCTAAGCAACCGCCAGACAGTGAATTTAGGGTCTAGTGAATTTGCCATTCCGGCAACGTCATGCCTTTTTAACTATCTTTGCGTGCACCATACGCGGCACTATTTCTCTAGGGCTAATTGGGTGGCTGATTTGATCACGATTTCGGCAGACAGGGGTTTTGACCGAAATGAGGCACTGCAGTTCGCCGAGGCGCACGGCCTAGGTCAACTTGTCGCCTGCTGTCTCGAATTCGCCGATTGCTGTGGGCAACCGTGGCGGTGGGTAGATGACGCCCCTCTAGGTGACGCAGGCGATCTCCTGCAATACTGCATTGACGTCTTTGGTAGACCTCCGTCTGAAGAACGGCGGCTATCGCGCGCTCGCCACCGTAAGCAAGCTCATTTCTCTTGGGAGAGGCCAGACAATTGGCCGGCGGCAATCGTGCGGCGGCTGCTTGGGCGGCCGTTTTCTCGTCGCGAAGAGCGTTACATGCTTCTCAGATTCTACATCCGGCGCCCGCTGCCGCGTGTTCTTCAGTTTCTCTATGTTCTTCCGAGGCTCTTTGACGGTGCTATTAACAGGTCTCGAGACTAGCGGGATCGGTACTTTTGGGGATGCAGCCTTCGTGAACAGTCCACACGGAGTGCCAGCAAGAGCCTGTGTCGGAGCCCCTGGTGAGTACCGCGCGGAGCTGGACCGGTCCATGCGTTTGAGGGATGAGAGTTTTGCGAATGGACCTGTCTCGAAAAAGCTGCGCGCAACCCTTCGACTGCGTCAATAGGGCGGCATCTGCCAGGTACGGGCCCTTCGCATGGCCTCATTGAAGAGGTTTTCATTTCTGACCGGACCTTGGCAGCAAGCTCTTTTTTTTTGTAATTTGTGCTCTTCTCGAATGCCTGAAACCGTAGCGCGCCATCTCGCAGACCACTTGGTGGCCCCTTGCGTCTTCGTGTCTTGCCACCCTGGTGCCGGTCGCACGTAGCATCACTGAGTGGGTGCAACAGGAGGCGGTCAGGTTGTCGAAACGAAGGAAACTACTGAATCTTGGGGAGATTGGGTGACATAATGCCGACCGCCATCGGAAAAGGAGGTAGGTTATTCACGGAAAGAGGGATGCTCGGGCTCTGGAGGCAGGTGCTCCGGCTGCTGCATTATTCGAGCGGCAGACTTAGCCTAATTGTCGGCGCGATTACGATCGCCGAAGTAGTGTTCTCCATTCTCGGCCTTTGGCTCATCAAGGTGCTGATCGATACGCTTTCCTCCAGGGCAAACGTTTCGGACGCGACCGGCGAAGTATTCCTAATCCTTGGGCTTGCCGGGCTCTCCACTCTGGCAGCATTCGTTTTGCAGGCCTATGGGACTTTTCTCCGTACTCGCCAGGGCATGCTCGTTGCCGACTATATTGACCGAGAGATTCACGACCGGGCTATTCAGGTCGATCTCGGATTTTATGAGAGCCCAGCTTACTTCGACTCGCTTCAGAGAGCGCGGCAGGCAGGGGCCCAGCGGCCTGCTCAAATGGTCTCTGGGCTGCTTATGCTTGGCAAGGGCTTCGCGTTCCTGCTAGCGATCTCCGGGATGCTCCTAGGCATCGAGTGGCGATTGCTGCCGCTGCTACTCATCGCGGTCTTGGCAGCGCTCGCCGTGCGCATGTTCTTCACTCGGCAGAGCTATGACTGGCAGCGCAGGCGTGTTCAACTCGAACGACGCGCTGCATATTTCGACTGGCTTTTAACCTCTGACCAACATGCAAAAGAACTCCGGCTTCACGATCTTGGCACGCATTTCTTAGAAAGGTATTCCGACCTTCGTCGGAAAATCCGCGACGAAGTCTTGCGTATCGAGCGCTCGCGCGCAGTTGCCGAGATCGGGGTCGCCATTGCTGGCGTTGCTGTTTTCGTCGGATCGATAGCCTTCCTGCTCTTTCAGGCGATAGCGAGCGCATTTACACTGGGTGACTTAGTCCTTTTTGTGCTGCTCTTTAGGCGGGCCGAGCAGAGCGGCCGAGAAGTGGTCGCGTCGCTGTCGCGTCTTTATGAGGACCAACTCTACCTTGGTCAGCTCTTTTCCTTTCTTGAGGTGGAGCAGACGATCCGGCCGCCTGCGGCTCCTAGGGAAATCCCCGAGACCTTGGCGCGGGGTTTGCAATTCGAGAATGTGTCTTTCCGCTATCCGGACACTGAAGAAAACGCTCTGGAGGGCGTCGACTTCACCATGCCTGCCGGCAAGTTGGTCGCACTGGTCGGCGAGAACGGGTCTAGCAAGACGACGCTGATTAAGCTCCTAACTCGCCTTTACGATCCTGATAGTGGCCGGGTTTGCCTTGACGGGATTGATGTACGCGAGTTCGATCCCATTGCCTATAGGCGACTTTTCAGTGTGATTTTTCAGGATTTCGCCAAGTATGCTGCGACCGTGTCTGAAAACATCTGGTACGGAGATGCCGAGCGCCCGCTCGATCCTGCCCAAATTGCGGATGCTGCTGAAAGAGCGGGGGCAGCGCCGTTCCTGACCGATCTTCCTATGGGCTATGATACTCCATTGTCGCGAGTGTTCGACGAAGGCCGCGAATTATCGATCGGACAATGGCAGCGCGTGGCACTGTCGCGCGCGTTTCTACCAAGTTCGCGCTTCATAGTCATGGACGAACCGACGAGCTCAGTGGACCCAGTCGCTGAAATGGAACTCTTTGACACGCTGCGTGACAGGATCAGTAATCGCGGTGCGCTTATCATTAGCCACCGCGTCTCGACCATTCGACACGTCGACTACACTTACGTCCTGGAGAAGGGGCGGATCGTAGAGCACGGGACGCATGATGATTTGGTTGAACAAGGCGGACAGTATTCCGAGCTTTTCGGACGCCAAGCGTCCTATTTCCGGTAATCTCCTATGCTACTGGGTATAGATAAAAAGGTTCTGGGTCAGGACTTGTGGAGAGAGCGAAAGGGCCTTTGACCATACGATTGCTGGACTGTTCCCTTCCCTGGTGTGCGTCGAGTAAGGCCAGCTCAAGCGCATATGCACGAAGCGGATAGCAACCCGGCCATCTCGGTCTAGTTTGTGGACCAGAAATGGCTGAATAACGAGATCGGCATTCAAGACGGACTGGTTGTGTGGGATTTGGGAACTGAGACCCGTGCGAACTGGAGCGGTGCCATTGGTGGGACATGGCCGCCCTCCGATCTAGTGGCTAGAATTGAAGACAACCAACAATCTACGGAGACCGATTGGTGATCTACACAGCTTTTGGATTGACGGTTCAATGTGAATTCGAGCTGCGTGATGTCTCGCGGTTGTACACTTCCGCCTCAGACACCCCGTACGATGTTACTATAAAAGATGGGACCGTGCCCGATAGTTTGGCTGATGCAACCATTTTCGGTGAGGTTTTTGAAAAGAACGCAGAGCACGTGCTGCTTCGGGTCAAGGCCGTCGCTGATTTCCTGATTTCCAATGGCAAGAGTATCGTTATTTCAAGATGCTCTGGCTGCCTACCGGATACGCTCGAAACCTATCTTTTCGGCTCTGTCTTCGGGATACTATTGCAACAACGTGGTGTGTTTTCGCTACATGTCGGAGCAGTTGAAACACGCCAAGGATTGGTGGCTTTTTGTGGTCCAACAGGAGCAGGCAAATCCACTATAGTTTCGGAACTCCACCAACAGACGGGCTGTCCGATTTTTTGTGATGATGTTGCTGCAGTGTCGATGGTGGACGGTGTTCCGCATCTGGAGCCGGGCGCCGCACGTATTAAGCTCTGCAGCGATGCGCTGCACAGATTTGGCTTCTCGGAGGAAGGACTCGTCAAGGATCATACGGGCCGCGACAAGTACAAGTTGCCCCTCAAAGTTGAGGAATCAACAGGATCGCGCCGTCTTCACGCGCTGTTCGGATTGTCCGTAAGTGTTGATGCAGCTCTGGTGCCGCTCACGGGAGCAATTGCCTTCAGCCTAGTTCATAGTGCGTTCTATCGTCCGCAACTTTTTGATTTATTCGGCAGTAGAGCAGAGGCTGCTAGTTTGGCAGCGGTAATTTCAAGAACAATCAAAGTCTTTCGTTTTGAACGAACTTGGTCATCACCTTCAGCCGTCGAGCTGGTGAGCAACATCATCCAAAAATGAAAAAAGGGCCTTCAGAGAAGACCCCATTTTTGCCTTGCGGAGCAAGCCCGCTCGCTCACGACCCCGTCACAAGGTCGCCAAAGTTTGGGTTCGAAAAAACAGTACCTTCTGGCGCATCAAATGGGATGCCCTCGCGCGTCTCTGTCACGTCAATGGCAACAAGCTCTGGTTTTTCCCAAACAGCTTTACATTCAGCATTATGCATAATGTTCTCCACACAAACCTTCAACGATCATTTAAACCACCTCCATACGTGGGTCAAGTTTCCAAATGTGAAACAAATTGTCCTCGGATTCGGCTAATCCGAAGTATCGTACCCCTTCGACCGCTGGTACAGAAAGAAACCCCTAACAGCACCGGTCAACTCCGCAAAGTGTACCGCAGCCGAGACGTCGTGTTGCTTTGGGCACTGCATGATGGCTTGCTTGAGCCGACTTGTATCCACGTAGTCACAGGGCGCGTCGAATAGGCCTGATTGCACATCGCCTCGTAGACGCTCCCAGCATTGTTCGCGAGTTCGAGCTCGTCTCGCTTCGTTCGCGGCGTCCCGTTTTCCAATTCCCTGTGGCAGTTTTGGCACGAAGTGCCGTCCTGCCAGATTTCGCGCGCCCCGACCGAAGGCGATGTCAGGCGGCACCGAGAACATGAACTCCAGAAGTGCGCGATCTAGCAACGGGTACCGGTATTGCAGGCCGTAGTCTGCCGACCAATTTCGCCATGTTTCCACGCGATCAGCGGGATACGCTGTAGAAAAGAGCCTAAGCGAATACTTATGCGGATGCGGATCAACACGCGTGGCCAGTTTCAACTGTTTATCGCACTTTGCGTATCCGTCGAGCCAATTCGAACGATAGCAATTGTTCGCGAACGCATCTTTCATGCCTGAAAGTCGTCGATAAAGGCCGTCGGGCATGTATTGGACAACGCTGCTTTTCCATATTTGACCCAGCAACGCGGCAGGATGCCTTGTTCGGTGGAATTGGCGTGTTGCGCGCGCAACGTCCAACAGGCGACCTTGACCTAGCACCCACGGCAGATAACCGAAACCGTGTGCCGAGAAAGCTTCGTCGCCACCCCAACCCGAAAGTATCACCTCGACACCCTCGCGCTTTGCTTGGCGGATCGTGGCCAACTCGTCCACAACATCTGCCGTGCCCAGCAGCTCAAATGGCAGCCTCAAAAAAGCCTGGTAGTCGTCCACGCTTGTGTTGCCAAGCACGAGCTTGCAGTCGTGTTCAGTTGAAAATGCCTCGAGGAAGTTTCGCTCATCCGCCCGCCCCAGATGCGGATTCTCGTCTGAAACCGGTGGTGTCCACGAGAACAAAGCCTCTAACTTGCGACCTCTTTCTTCAAGAAGCTCACTCGCCAGCAGCGACACCGCGCCGGAGTCTATTCCGCCGGTGAGGTGCGAGCCGTAGACCGCATCGTCCCCTGTACAATTCGCAACGGCTGTCATCGCGTGATGCGAAAAGGCGGCCTCGCATTCCTTGGCGACCGTGCCGGCAGCTCCTAAAATGTCAAGTGGATGCCACCAGACACTTTCCCGTTCGGCCCGTGCCGAAATCTCCGTATACCCGCCGGGTTGCGCCGAAACGATGTCGGCAAAATAGGTATGCCGCGCTGGCAGTGTCGGCCGTGCGAGGAAGTCGGCGACAACTTCCAATGAAACCTTGGGGACTACGCTGGCAGCGTGCGTCAGACCCTCTAGGTTGTTGGAAAATAGTACTCGATCCCGTTCTCTTAGAGCGAAGAGACGTACGGACCGGATATGGTCGGAAACAAGGAATAGTTTTCGGTTTACGCTGTCCCATACTACAAATCCATATTCGCCATAAAGCCGCCTTGCACAATCAGGCCCCCACTTTGCAAACGCACGTGCCACGAGTGGGCCGTCCGACGTTTCGTCACTGGCAACCTCCCCAAGCGAAGAAAACAGATCTACACGATTGTTCAGTCGTACCGATCCAGCAATCACAAAGGGGCCATACTTCTCGAACACACATCGCGGTTCATCGAGGCGATGTCGCAGGCGTCCCACAATGGAACAGCGGCCATCTCCAATCGACCTTTTTGCAAAGCCGTCATCAACACGCAGCGCATCAATCGTTTCATGGTGTTTCGAAGTGTTCAGAGGACTCCCGTCGAAGCTTACCGCACCTATGAAAACCACCATTCTGTTCGTCCAATGAGCCGAAGAAAACTACTATTTTTGGTTAGTGAATGTCGTCATCTTGGTGTTGAGGCTCATCTGCAAAAGACTACTAGCCCACGCTTATAAGCTTCATTGAGGAACGCCAGAACATCATGTTTGCACGTTGCTTCATCCACCGAAAAAACTTCAGTCAATTCAACGCAAATTTCTTCGACTGATTTGTCGGCGGTTAGCTTTCGCCAAATCGCGGCCCCAACCAAGCCAGCGCCGAAATACGAGCCTTTCCGGGGGTCGAAAAGTACGAGTTCATCGTCAACCAGCGTGGAGAAAACGTCTTCCCGCGCTGTAAGGCAATCGTTTAATGAAACATGCATGTCTTACCCTAGGTGTGTTAGCAGCCGCACTCTAAACGGTGACTATGTCGAGATGACGGCGACGCAGTTGTACAAGGCTCACGGGAGCCAGCCTCTAGCGAGCTAGCCAGTGCAGGGCGACCCGTCAAGGCGGAAGAAGTCGCGAGAATGAAGTTCCGCTCTATGTCTTCGCGGTCAAGAAACAGGCATGAAAACGGGTTCCGGCCGAGACTACAAAACAGATCCCTGCTGCGGTCGCATCCGTTCCTTGACGTGAGTTCTGTGCTGCGGAAATCAAGGCAAGAACCTTTGAACACAGTCTTTAGCGGCCTTGTAAATCCCCATCAGTACAGTGGTTCACAACCGTGCCGATACGCTTGGCGTTGCGCACCGGGCTCTGGCCAAGGCTTGAGGGGGTCAGCCGCCCGATAAGGATCAAAGCGCCAGCGCAGGCGGAGAAAAGCAGTGTAACTTGGTTTCTGCGCGATATCACCCGCAAGAAGAGGCGGGCAGGGGAGGTGTCCAGTCCGTGCACCTCTGCGATCCAACAGGGCGGCCGCGGCGTTAAAGGCGCCATGCTCCTACCGAAACACGTTGTTCTCGCGACCGATTTCGGGCCCACTTCCCCGTCGCCCGACCAGGCGCTATAACACGTGAGAACCAACAAAGGCCCCTAGCGTTATGCGTGCTTTGACCTTCCTTAGGCAATCCCATGCCCGGCGACAGCTGGTGATTGAAGCATGCCGCGAGCTTCTGCGCGCCTGGTGGTTGGTTCAGTTCCGGGAATTTCGCATCTATGCTGGCGAACTCGGGGAGGCGCACCCGGCCGATCTTGTAACTGAGTTCACCCATGACGACGCACGGCTTCTGCGCGACATTCGATGGGCAATCGATGCGATCAACCGGACGGTTGGAGGGCGCTTCACTTGCCTCATGCAGGCTATGGCCGGTAAAGTTATTCTGAACCGCCGCGGCGTGGAAAACACGCTGGTTCTCGGAGCCAAGCTCAAACGCGACCATACTAAGGCGGGTGATGCGCCCATCGCTGCGCATGCTTGGCTGAAGGTGGGGCGCCTAGTCCTTTTGGGCGGTGAGGCCAGTGTTGGCTACGTACCGGTCACCAGCTACCACAGCGACAATAAAGCCTGAGATCCGCCGACTCCGATGCGTGATGAAGTGCCGAGGTAGCTGTTCCCAAGCTCCGCGCCGGCGCTTCGTGCATTGATTATGTCGTGAGAGAAGCTAACCCTTCGGCCGTGAACACATCCGCACACGGAAAGGACGCTTTTTTGAAGCTCTCAGTTATCACAGCAGTTTGGAACCGTGCGGACACAGTCTCTGCTGCCATTAAGAGCCTCCAAGCGCAGACACATTCTCAATATGAGCACCTGGTCATGGACGCAGGTTCGAACGATGGCACAATCAGCATCATCGAGGATCTTGCGGATGCACGTACGATTCTTCGTAGCGGTCTCGATCAAGGGATCTATGACGCGTTAAACAAAGGCAAGGCGGCGGCTACTGGCGAGGTCGTCGGCGTATTACACTCAGATGATTGTTTCGCCGCTCCGAGCGTTCTTGAAACAGTGGTGCAAGCATTCCAGGATCCCAGCGTCGACGCTGTCTATGGCGATCTTTACTATGTTGGCAGGGATGACCCTCATCGAGTAATCCGCAACTGGCGCTCAGGGGAGTTTAGTCCGGAGGCTCTCCGTTGGGGGTGGATGCCGCCACATCCTGCGCTTTTTCTGCGGCGGCGCGTCATCGAGCAGTACGGGCTATATGATTTGAGCTTCCGCATCGCGGCAGACTACGATGCCATTCTACGCTACTTTAGTCAGCCCGGGTTTCGGGCCGTTTATGTACCAGAGGTCTTCGTAAAAATGCGCGTGGGCGGAGAAAGCAACCGCTCGTTGGAGCGGGTCTTTGTCAAGAGTAGGGAGGACTATCGGGCGCTGCGCAAGAACCGAGTTGGCGGGATCTCCGCGCTAGTGGCCAAGAACTTGCGCAAAGTCGGTCAGTTCCTACCAGAGCGATGAGTCGGGTAGCTGGACAGCACGTTTCGGCACGATGCTGTTGCGATTCATAGGGCGATCCGCATTACAGGTATACTGGCAACCAAAATGGCATTCGTGACGTCTTGCGATCGGGCAAAACGCTCGTTCCATCATGACGGACCAGGTGCCCCTCGACTTTGGACGCCATCACGCCAAGAGCAGAAATCATGAACCGCGCCGCAATGATTGCCGTATCAGTCTCGCTTCTTATTGGGGTCGCCATTGTTGTCGGAGGATTGATCCCGAGAGGTTCCAATCCAAGCAGCCTCCGTCTAGACGGCCCGTATCTCCACGCCGCTGCCTTCGGGCTTCTCGTTTTGCCGTTGGCATGTGCGTGGCCACGACAGTGGCTCATGATCGTTCTCATTGCGACTGTTTTCGGCGGAGTCATAGAAGGCCTCCAGACCGTCTTTGACCGGGCTCCGGAGTGGCCTGACATCGTTGCGAACACCGTTGGGGCGGCTGGCGGCAGTCTTGTGGGCTTTGCACTCTCAATCATATCCCGCCGTCGCTAATGCCCAAAACCCCTTACGTAGCTGTCTTCCGCCCGAAGGTCCGATGTCGCGGAACCCCGGTGCCGAGTCTCAGTTCGACGGCTTCGGAGACGTCAATGAGGGACGGTGTGCCCTCATACCGCAGACCCAATTGAATGGTGCGGTAGCTCACTGGAAAGGCGTCCGCGTAGCCATTGAGCAAGTGCCCTGATGGGCCGAGCCCCAGACCGTTCTCAGCCTTGTAGAGAAGGCGCTCCATGTTTTCGAGATGTGCGAGGCGCCGATAGGCCTGGGTCACCCGTGCTCGTGCGTGGGTTGCCTTTAGAAAGTCGGTTTTGGGCTGGTAACGCTCGCCGAAGACGCCGTTCATGTCAGCGTCCTCCCAGCTGGTCGGCTGAGATGAAATTTGTCGTTGCTTGTTTCATGAGAATTCCCTTTCGTTGCCTGATGAGGCCGCATCTCCGGTCTGGAGGCCACCTTGCCGGGACTGCAGGTTGGCGCAGGCATTGGCCTGTCTCTCGATGCATGACTGACATGGGACCTTCCGGGCCGGGGAACAAGGGTGTCACCGTCACCAAACACAGTGTTTCTCACTTGGGTCTTATCGGCCCTGTTGTAAGTACCTGTGCTGTCGCTCCGGATTTGACGCGCGCTTGGACTTAAGTGCGTGTCGTTGCTGTTGGGACCGTGCCGTGTCCGTGGTGCCCGTTCAGTTACTTGCCGCCATGATGCGCACCGTGTTGGGCTCCTGTGGTCAACGTCCAGGCACGACACCAGTTAACTACCACCCATGGTAGAGTTTGCGGCTCGTGTCACGAATTGCGGACACGCTAAGAAAGGGTAATTCGCCATCTCAAGATTTACCGTTCTGTTTCCAAAATGGACATAGTTAGTACTACATGTGGTACTAGAGTAATATTTTAGTTTAAGAGCAGTGAGTTGCCCCGGTGGGCCAGCTGAGCGGCTCTCGTTGCCTTGGCCATCTCTCGGTAAAGTTGCATTTCGAGACTTGAATGTGTTAGGATTTCCCGTCGGGTGAGAGGCATACAGAGAGAGGAGGCATACATGTCCCAGAGTAAACCGGCACCCATGGTGCCACTCAAGTCCGGAGAGGTCTTGGACCTCCCTATCCCTGTGCCGGAGGTGTATCCTGGGGAAGTTGCGTCTGAGTGCGCCGCATTGACGGCAGCGCTTGTGGCAGAGCTTGCGCCGAAGACAGCCTATGCCAAACGGCTTGCCCGGGACCTCGTGACCTATGAGTGGGAAGTCGATCGCCACAGGCGGTTGCGGGATGCGGCGGTGATCGAGGCGTATCGGCGGCTTTGCCATCGGGAGCTAACGGTGGGCGTTCTGAAAGCGGCATCGGATCCGAACCGGCGCGAGATGATCCCAGCGGGGAAAGAGGCGCGGGAGGAATGGGCTCTGCAGTTGTCATTTGACCTGATCAGCACAAGGCCGAAGGAGCGCCGCGCCGCGGAAACCGCGTTCGTGGATCTGACGGACCAGAGCATAGATGACTTGGTTGCACGCGCATGGCGGTCTGACACCGCACGCGCTCACGACGAACGGATCCGCGATCTCGAGCGCCGCCGGCGTCTCTTGCGCCCCGAATATGATCGTCTTCAAAGTGCAGGCAGGCCCGAGATCGCCGACGCCGAAATCGTGACAGCGGCCTGATGACCAGCACGCGCCAGATCGCCGCCAACCGCACGAATGCGTTGGCCAGTACAGGACCGCGCACCCGATCGGGAAAAACGCGGTCGGGGCGCAACGCTACCAAGCACGGGCTGAATGCGCGGCCAACGGAAGACGCCATCGACGAACTCTACCGTGCTGTGGTGGGCGACGCGTTTGCTGAGCTGCCGCCTACTGCCCACGGAAGGCGACACGCTGCAGCACGCGCCCTTGCTGCGGCGGAGGCCAAGCTTGATCGGGTCAAGGCTGTGGAGGCCACATTTATGTCCGACGTGGTGGCGGAGGCGGATCTCACGGACCATCTCACCGAAGCTAGAAAGACGATTGTGGAGAAACGGGCATTTGTGCCCGGGGTCAGCCTGGAGGTTGAGGCACAATTGCTCCGGCGCGCGCGGAAAGAAGCATACGCGCGGACCGAAACCGAAAGGGTGACACACGAGTCTGTGTCGCAGCGCTTGCGGCTCCTGCATCGCTACCGCCGCGCCGCCGAGGTGGCCCGACACAAGGCACTGCGGGCTTATCTCGCTACGGACACGGACTGAAAAGCCGAAACGAAGCCATTTTCAAATTGTCGCCAATAGAGAACTACTGTGTTTCCAAAAATGCGCTAATCGGAGATGAGCGGCGCCTCTATGCTGCAGTGCAGTAATCAGTGTATTTCTCGCTTGATGAGTAGCGTCGGCCTCGTCCTGGGGTGAGGCCGGCGGCGAGGCGGCAGACAGTCTTCGCTTAGTTTAGGAGTAGCAGACGCCGAGCGATGCGTAGACATCAACAAAAAAAGCCACGCAGATTCTCTTTGGTGTCAGTTATCGGAGTGGTATGGTTCGTTTGCCCCTATGTCACTGGTAGTGTGAGAGATTTCATCGGACTAGCAATCCGCCACGACCCACTAGTTGACCCCTAGGGCCCACATCCTAAACCCGCCACCGCACCGGCCCACCATGCCGCGCGCCTACCATCGCCGCACACCGCTCTATCAGCGTCGCCGTCTGCTCGCCTTCCGCAAACCCCGCCTCAACCGCCCTCCGTGCCGCGTAGGCCAGAGCCGACGCGTCCCACGCGCCGTTTGCAAACCCGCACAAGTTCGCGCACAGCCCGGCCTCGTCCCGCTCTTTCGCCAACAATCCGCTCACGCCATCCTGTACCAACTCCGGTATCCCCGAATGCCGCGAGCTGATCACAACCGTCCCCAGCGCCATCGCCTCCATCAGGGTCACAGGGATCCCCTCCTGGTCGCCATCCGCCGCCGTCACGCTGGGGGCCAGCAGTGCGTCTGCCTCGGCGATCCGTCTGAGCGTCTCGTCGTGGGACAAAGGGCCCAGGAACCGGACATGCGCTTCCAGCCCATGTGCATTGACCAAGCCCCGCAACGTTGCGTCCATCGGCCCATCGCCGCCGATCGCGTAGGTCCAGCCGATCTCCGGATGCCGCTCGCGCAACATCGCCAGGGCCTTGATCGCCACATCGATCCCCTTCTTTTCCACCAAACGGCACACGCTCAGCAGACGCAGCGGCGTGCCCAGGGGCTTTGGTGCAAAGGGGTAGCGGTCGACGGGTACGCCCAGATGCAGGGCCTCCACCCGGTCGGCGGGGGCGCCGGCCGCCACGAGCATCTTGGCAAAGCTCCGGTTGACCGGCAGGTGCAGAGCGCCCTGCGCAAAAAGCTGGCGGTATTTGGCCATGCCATTGCGCGCATACTCCACGCTGACATCGCGGCCATGATAGATCGTCACCAGCGGCGGGGCGTCGGCCCAGCCGGCTTGGGCGCGCGCGATCCGGGCGCCCTGATAGCCGAAATGCGCCACGACGACATCCGCATCGACCTGCCGCCGCCAGGCGGCGCGGGTGCGGCGCGCGATGATGCGGTCGGCAACGCGGGGGGGCGCGTGGCGCAACAGCGGTGGCGGGGCTGGGGGCCAGCGGATGAGGCGCACCTGATCGAGCGTGGCGCGCGCGTTTGCATCCAGCACCGTGTCGCTCGCCACCTCGCGGCAGGCAACGCTCACGTCATGGCCCGCGCGGACGGCATGGAGGACTTGCGTCGTCACAAAGGTCTGTGAGCGCGATAGAAACGTCGAAACGCTGAAGCAGATCTTCATGGCGCGCTCCGCATCAGGCGCTGGCCCGCTGGTCACCGCCCTTTGCGGCAACGGCGTCGGCCAGGACGTCCATAAAGGTCGCGTGCTGCGCCTCAAACGCCAATTCCGGGCGCCGGGCGTAGGTTGCTGCGGCGTCCGAGACCTCTTTGTAGGCGCCCGCGTCCTCCCAAAGGCGTCTCAGGGCCGCGACCCAGACCTCGGTCGGGGCATCATGGGCCACCACAATGCCGCCGGGGCCGATCGCCTGTGGCAGGCCCCCGCGATCCGAGCCGATCACCGGGATGCCGCTGCAATGGGCCTCGGACGCGACGCGGCCCCAGGCCTCTTCCCACTGGCTTGGGGCGAGCAGGATCTTGGTGCGGCCATAGACGGTCGACATGTCCGACGTGCGCCGCTGAAACGTCACGTTCGGCAGGGCCGCAATCTCGGCCATGATCTCATCGAACAGGCCGTCCCACAGGGTCCAGGCCTCTACAAACAGGAACGGTATGTCCGGGCAGGCCAGCGCCATATCGCGGGCGATCGCATAGCCTTTCTTGGGATGGATATTGACGAGCGTTACACAGTCGCGCGTCGTCTCGCAGCGATACTTCTCAAAATCGATGGTGGGCGGGATCACCGTGCAGTCGATCCCATAGGCCTCGCGATAGGCGCCCGCCGTAAAGCTTGAATTCGCAACGAACCGCGCGCCGGGGATCGCGCTCACATCCCCGCCGTTTTCCTCAAACTCGATGTTGCGCAGGTAAAGCACAGTGGGCACCCCGAGCCTTGCATACTCCTGGCCCAGCGCGGCGGACCCGCGCGTCTGCACCACAACGACATCCGGACGGAACCGCGCGGTGGCCGCACGCACGCGGGCAGGATCCATCGGCTCCCACGTGCGCATCACCTCATAGCCCTGGCTGCGGTCCACGCTGAAGGCGCGTCCTGTCAGCTTGCGCTGTGCCCGCATCCGCCAGCCAAACGCACCGCGCCCGGATGTGCCGCAATAGACAGCGCAGTCATGCCCTTGGGCGATGCTCTGGCGGATCAGATGGTCGGTGCTGTTCTGGGTGCCGCCACTCGCTTCGGGCAGCCAACTGTTCCCCCCGGCAAAAAGAATGCGCATCGTCAGTCTCCTGTATCGGTTTGGCGGCGCGGGGCAGGGCGGCGTGCGCTCTTGGCCGCGGGGGGGCCCTCGGCACGCCGGTCCCGCTGCCACGCGGCATAGGCCTGCGCGACCACCGTGCCGGCGCTTTGCGCGGACGCCTTCATGGCAGGCGCGCCCCGCGCGATAGCTGCGTTCACGCCGTCGAGATCGGCGGCCCAAGCGCGCACGGCCTGGGCGAACGCCTCTGGCTCAATCTCGGCAACATCGGTGACCAGATCGGGCAGGCCAAGCTCGGCGAAGGTTTCTTGGAACTTCGGCTCATAGGACACCGGCAGGGCAGGTGTGTTGGCGCAGACCGACAGGATTGCCATGTGCAACCGGCAGGGGATCACCCCGTCAAACGCCTTAAGCCGTTCGATCAAATCCAATGGTGTGTGAAAATCACGGTCTACCTGCACGGACGCGGCCACATCCGCTGGCAGGCCCGCGGCGAACTCCGCCGCCACCGCCGAGTCGTCGGTCCAGTATTCGTCGATCCCCTGACAGGTCGACAGGAACGTCACCTCGGCCCCATGATCGCGCACAAGTGCCGTCACCGCCGCCAGGATCGATTGGCGATAAAGCGAAATGCCCAACTCCCGGTCGCGCACGCCAAAGGATTTGAGCTGCCGCACCGACACCCCGATCCGCAGGCGATCGTCCGCATCCCGGCCCGACCGAATGCGCCGCTCGGCAACAGTCACGGGCCCCGGACGCCACAGCGCGAAAACGCAATCCGCGGCGGTCACCACATGGTCCGACCGACCGATCAGATCCTCGACATGCCCGCGCGATGTCTCATGCCGCACAAGGATCGCCCGCATCCGGTGCAACTGACGCGCCAGCGCCCGCGCGCGGTAGTCGTCTGCGAAGGGCTCAAAGGATTGGGTGAACGCGATCAGAGGTTTGCCAAGCTGCAGGTCCTTCTGAAACTCAAGGATCCGACGCGTACAGTCATACTTGCTTAAGAGGTACGTGCCGCCGGTCGTGATCACCAGATCGGCATCCAGGTACGGGGCAATCGCTTGGCCAACACGCCCCGTTACAGGCAGGCCAATGCGCCGCAAAAGGCGCGTGAATGCCACCGCACAGGCCAGATAGACCCGCCGCACAACGAAGTACTTGCGATACGCGCCAAGCCGTTTCTTCAGAAACTGCAAGAGCGGCGCGTCTTCCATCACAAAGGACGGCAACGGGGTAAAGTCGATCTCTGGGTAATACCGGGCGATGGCGGGCAGCCCGGAATCTGCGAAGGTGATCTCTGCCTCGGGCAAAGCGTCCTCGACGATCTGCTTCAAGGCAAAGCCGATGGCGCTGTCACCGCCATTCATGAAGACGCAGTTTTCGACGATGATCTTCATGCCGTCCCCTTCATGGCAGGGCGCGGCAGCCGGGCGAGCCTTTTGAACGCCAGCCCGCGCGCCTCGGCCAGGATCAGGCGGCCGTATGGCGTCATCGCGATCAGCGCCGTGAACATCGCGTACGACAGAAGCGTCCCGGTGATCAGGCGGACAACCGCAGGCCCAGGCAGCGTGTCCTGCACCAGCGTCAGCGCGCCCAGCGTGACAAAGCCCGCCGCAAGCACCGGCAGAATCCGGTCGCTCAGCCGGGCCGGCGCAATCGCCCCCTTGCGGCAGATGATCCACCAAAGCGGGCCAAGCTTCAGAACGGACGCGCCGGCATAGGCCAGGGCCAACTCGACCACCCCGTGTTGCACGCCCCAAAGGAACGCCCCGCAGGTGATCAGCGCGGATGCAAAGCCCCACCACGCCATCTCGGTCGTGCGCCCCTGGCTGATGAAGATCCAGCCGGTGGGGCTGCCCAGCGGCTGAACCATGCCTGCGATGCCCAGGGCGGCAAAGATCGGCGCCGCGGCGGCCCATTGCGCGCCCAAAAGGAACGGCACCGCTGTCTCGGCCATGGCCGTTGCCGCGGCCACCCCCGGCAACACCGCCAGCTGCATCAGGCCAAATACCCGAAAGAACGCGTGGTTGTAGCGCGCAGGCTCATCCTGCATCCGCGACAAAACCGGCACCATCACCTGCGACAGCGGCTGGGCCACGCGGTTCAGCGGGAAGAGAAGCAGCTTATAGGCCCGGTCATACAGACCCAGCGTCTCACCGCCCCAGGCACGCCCGATCAGGATATTGTCGAGGTTGCGGGAAAAGAAATTCGCCAGCTTGAACCCGGTCACCCCCGCGCCAAAGCCAAAAAGCGTGCCGGTGCCCGGCGCCCATGCGGGCCATGTTGGTCGCCACGGCACCCAGAGCCAGACCAGCACCGCACCCAGCACCATCCCCAGGATCGATCCGGCCACCAAGGCCCAGGCCGAGGGTGCAACGAGGGCCCAAAGGATCGAGGTTGCCAAACCCGCCACTGCGATCAGGCTTGCGTTAATTGCCATCCGCCCGAACATCATCTGCCGGTTCATCAGCGCAAAATGCTGCGCCCCGAGCCCGGTGATTACCATGCCAAGCGCCATCACCTGGATCAGCGGCACCAGATCTGGCGCCCGGTAGAATGCGGCAATCCACGGCGCTGCGAGAACAAGGATCAGCGTCAATCCCGCGCTGATCGCCATGTTGATCCAGAACAGCGTATTGAGCTGGCCGTAGGTCAGATCCTTCTTCTGGATCACTGCTTGCAGCAGGCCAAGGTCTCGAAACATCGCCAGAAACGCCAGCACCGGGCCCACCATCGCGATCAGGCCGAAATCATAGGCCGTCAGAAACCGCGACAGGACGATGACCGAACCGATCATGCAGCCCACGCCCACCGCCTGGCTCAGCCCGATATGCAGGCTGCCACGCAGGACGACGCCGGAAAAGCTGTCCGGCGCGTTCGTTTCAACGATCTCGTCGGCTGCGCGCACGCGGCTCATGGGGCCCCGTGCCGCAGTGCAGAGTGTGTCAAAATGCGTCCCAACGCTCTCACAAACCTACCGGCGCATCCGCAAAACGACGCGCATTTCCTGTCGCAAATTTCTGTTTTTACTTGGAATTCCGGAACTCTTCGCGGCCCGCAGCAGCACGGGCGCACCCGCCATAGAAACCGCGTCTCTGCGGCGAAAATGCGGCGGGGGTGCGGCGACACTGTGATGCGGCGGCGCGGCAGAACGCCCTTCGAACCGACCGGCTTTTACGGGCGCGGCGCATCCCACCGTTTGAGCAACCGGTGGAACCCCTGGGCCTGCGCATGGGACCGGTACGTGGCGGCCATCGGGTGGTCGCGCGCATGCAGCAGCGTCCCAACCTTGCGCAGATAGCGAAACCCCCGTGGCCGCGCGGCCCGATAGGCCTGGCGCAGATCGGCGGGGCGTGCAGTACCGGCAAGCAAGTCGAACAACGGTTCAATCGCGTCCATCTGGACCAGCGCCTGGATCCCGGCATGCCCGGCCCCGTGGATCAGACAGCGCGTGTAGCCCGCCCGCCGGGCGATCAGCGCCTCGTGCCGGCGGTCGCGCCGATGGAGCGGATCGTAGAGAACCACGTAGGTTCGTGCGTCATCCATCGCCGCGGCCAAATCATGCTGCCAGGGGCCCATCGCCTGCCATTGCGCCCGAAAGCGTGTCTCGTGGGGGGGCACACTGGGATCGATGGTCACTTGCGGCGAGATCGCCACTGCACGGTCTGCCCCCAGGGTCGCCGCGCCAAGAAGCGCGCCGTAGCCGCCCATGCTGAACCCATAGGCCGTGATCGCGCAGGCCGGGCCCAACGCCTCACGGCAGGCGGCCATGGCCCTGAAAAAGGTTGCGTTCTGGTACCAATCGGGGTCGCGGTGCAGGACGCAGACATGCGCTATCCCGCGCTTGGCAAGCGCCGCATGGCCCCAGCCGCCATCCGCCGGAACAAAAGGCGCATCGAACGGTGCGAACGCCACAACGACACGGCGCGCGCCCACCGGGCGCGGCCCGAAGAAGACCATCCGCAAATCTCGGCTCTCAAACAGCGTCAGCCCATCACCCGCCAACGGCGCGCGGCGCGGTGCGGCCAAAGCCTCAGCCATCCGTCAGGGCACCCTCTGCCGCCACCTGCCCGATCCGGCGGACGCCCGTGGCGCGCTGCAATAGCGACTTGGCGGTCTTCAGGTGCCCGACATCGCGCAGGTTCCGGAAATTGCGATAGTGCAACAGAACAATCTCGCGGTCGGCGGGCAGGGCGGCCCCGCGCAGCGCACCGCCTAGGATATAGTGCTGTTCTTCGGGCAGGATGTTCCAGTTCAGCCCTGCCGACAAAATCGCGGGCGGCAGGCTCAACTGGTCCAGATAGGGGCGCTTTTTCGGGATGTCGCGCCGATCGATCGCCTGCGCCAGATCGTGCCAGATCTCGGCAAAGGACCGGCCATCGGGCGCCACCGGGCCTTCCGGGAACGCAACGAGCCCTGCGTTGAAATATGGCAATAGCTGCCGACGCCTTTGTCGCGACAGCCAGATGCGCGCCTCTGGCACCGCCATACCGCAGGCTTCATACACCTCGTCCCAGATCTTCTGGCCGGTCCAGTACATCGATGTGGCCGGGGCGACCGACACGTGGCCGGGTCGGATCAGGTTCGCAATCCGGTTGGGCCGGATCATCAGCATATCTGAATCGAGAAACGCCGAATATGGCGTGCGACGAGGTTCCAGGGCCGCCAGGATCTTGTTGCCGTGCGGATAGGCGGGCGCAAACCGATCCGCGTCGTCAAACACCCGGATATCCACGTCCAGCTTGCGGTAAAGCGCCAGCGCCTTGGGGTCGAGCGCGGCTGCCGCGCTTTCTGGCACATAGCCTACCAGATCCACGGGCTCGGAATACATCGCCCGTACTGACGCGGCCAAATAGACACCCATGTTCTGGTAGGCGGGCGGCTGGGCGATGAAAAAGATCGTCAACTCAGGTGTCTTGGCGTTTGCCTCGGGCGGCCGCGCCCGTGCCGGGGGCGGAAACGCGCCCGCCGGGAAGGACCGAGTTTTGCCCAGTGCCGCTGCGACCCCGGCCACCACGCCCGCATTGGTGCGCCTGCGCAGTTCCGGATCCCCAAGCTGGCGACACACCTCGCCCGCACGCGCAGCCATCGCTTGGCACGCCTCGGGATGGTCCGTGCACCAGGCCAGCGCTTTCTCGATCCCGCGCAGCGACGCCTGGATCGGGACATAGTGCTCCCAGGGCCGGAAATGGCAGGTCCCGAACGTCTCGAAATCGCACTCCATCACCAGCGCGATCGAGCCCGAGTTCAGGGTCCAATACAGGCTCGATCCGACGTCCGAGCCGGGCAGGACGAGGATGTATTTGTAGTGCTGAAACGCGGTCCGGGGCAGGGGCGCCTTCGCAAACCGCTGCAACAGCGCGGTCCCGGCCACGGGAATTTCGCTGGTTTCCGTGTACCCGACGTCGAACCGCGGGTCGTCGAAGTACCGCTCCAACAGCTTGTAACGCGGCATCGTCCGCAAGGCGCGCAACGTATCCTCGCCCGAAAGATCGCCATCGGCGTGGCGTCGCAAGAGCGGCAGCATCCGAATAAACGCGCCGCGCCCATATTTTCCCAGGCGCCCGCGGTTGCCCGCGCCGCCGCGCCAGACGATCCGGTCCGCCTTCTCGGCCCAGGGCACGGTCTCGGGGTCAAGGCCACCCAGAAACTCGGGTGAGCCGATGTCGTGAAACGTGGGCAGCGGCCAGAGAATGCGCCCGTCGCGTGCATCCGCGCGACGATTGAACGTGAACAAGGGCGGCGCCCCACCACCTTCGGTGCCGATCCGCCGTGCGCGGTGGTCCTGCATGTCGAGCAGAAAGTCGAAGTCTGCGCCTGCTGCGAGCAGGGCATCCAGCGCCCCTTGGGTCTTGTGCGGATTGCCCTGAACCGTGGTGTCGATTTTGCCGTTGCCCGAATCCCGCCACCCGTTCAGCGCATAAGGTGCATGGTCGCTGGCCGACCAGGCCAGGGTCATCCCGCTTGATACATCGAGGGCATTCGACAGCGCCGCACCATCGAACACCGGTTCCTGCGCGCCGAATGTCCCCAATCGGTGCCGGATCTCCCGCTCGATGAACGCGTCCGCTGACATCAAATCTTTTTTGGCGACTGCTCGTCTTTGGTGCCGCAGGTGTGCTGCGGTGTTGGTCGAGCATACCCCTGTCGGTGCTCAACGCACAACCGTCGGGGCCCCGGCTAGCCCGCCGCCTCGAAGTAGCCGATGGCCCGTGCCAAAGCCGCACCCTGCTCTGTCTCAACAATCTCGGCCAACCGCTTCTGGCGCTTGGCAAATGACTGCGCGTGCAGCTCGGACAAAACCTTGTCGGCAAGAAAGCTGTCATAGAGGTCGCGCGCCGCTGCCGTCATCTCGACACCGCATGTATCTACGGCTCCCACCCGGTTCGCATGGGTCCAGTAGGTCACCGAATCGCCCAACCGATCCGCGACCACCGCATCGCCGCGATCGACCTTCAACAGGAACTCACCCGCGCTCTTGATGATGTAGTGATTGTATTGCGCGAACGCGCGGGTGCCCTGTGTCGGCATGCGTTTCTCGGCCCCATCGGTGAAGGCCCGGGGCATCACTGTGCCCGATCCGTTGATCCACTTCATGCCGGTTTCCGAAAACGCGGGTGTCACCGGTCGATGGGGCCGCCGCGCACCCGCAACCGCGTTGCGAAACAACGTCTTGATGCCGCTGGTCTGCCCGTCACTGTCCGTCGCCCCGAGCGTCGTTGACGTGAAACGCGTGCGCATTGGCGCCGGGTCCGGCGCGCGCAGGCCGCCGCTGTTAAAGGCAACAGATGTAAATGAAATCGCGTCAAATCCGCTGGTTGCCGCGTAAAGGTCATCTAAGGTCTCAAGATCATCCTTCAGGATCAGCAGCTCATCGGCATCTGTGGCATAGATCCAGTCCGCCGTACGATAGCGGCCAAAATGGCCTGCATAGCGCAGCGCCATGATGTGCCAGGCCCCTCGGTCCGGCACCATCACTTTCGGGTTCGGTTGGTGTTTGACCCGGTGCGGCATCATCTGTTCCAGCCGGTCAAGGATCAGGTCGGTGTTGTCGGTGCAGTGGTTGGTAAACACCAGCAGCTCATCGATCCCGAGCGCAAAGTGATGGGCCAGCCATTCAAGGATGTAGGGCCCTTCATTGCGCATGACGGCCACCAACATCACGCGTTCCCCGCCAATCGCCATATCGCCTGTGCCCCGCGCTGCCTGACGTGAGCTAGGCGAAACTACCCGCGCTGTGCAACACCCGCGCGCCTTTGCCCCTGATTGCAATGCTTGTCGGACCACCGCCAGTATGCGATGACGAACGCCGACATCTGCCAGCAAAAAAGCCTGTCCCTATGCCCGATTACGCCGCGCGCCGCACGATGATGGTAGACACGCAGATCCGCCCATCCGACGTCACGAAATTCCCGATCATCGACACGTTTCTCAGCGTCCCGCGCGAACAATTCGTGCCCGCGGCCCAGCGTGAGGCGGCCTATATGGGCGAAAACATCGCAATTGCCCCGGGCCGCGTGGTGCTTGAGCCGCGCACCCTGGCCAAGATCCTTGATGCACTCGACGTGCAACCGCATGAACTTGTGCTCGATATCGGCACGGGCCTTGGATATTCCGCCGCAGTTCTGTCGCGGTTGGGCGAGGTGGTGGTGGCCGTGGAGGAAGATGACACCTTTGCCGCCGAGGCTGAGACTGCGTTGTCCGAGTTTGGCGCCGACAACGTCATCTTGGTGCATGCGCCGCTGACCGAGGGGGCGCCGAAGCACGGCCCTTACGATGCGATTGTCGTACAGGGCGGCGTGGAAACCATTCCGCCGGCCGTTCTTGATCAGTTGAAAGAGGGTGGCAGGATTGCCGCAGTGTTCATGGAAGGCGCCTTGGGCGTATGCCGGATCGGATATATGGTTGACGGAACGGTGTCTTGGCGGTTTGCCTTTAACGCGGGGGCGCCTGTTTTACAGGGGTATGCAAGTGCCTCTGACTTTGTTTTTTGAGCGTCGGGGTTGGATATGCTGAAAACTGGTTTCCTGAAGACAACGGTGGCTGCGGCGGCGGTGTCGATGCTCATGGCGCCGGCGGCATGGTCGCAAAGCCTGACGGACACGCTGATCGCGGCCTATCGCAACAGCGGCCTGCTTGAGCAAAACCGCGCGGTCCTGCGGGCAGCAGACGAAGACGTCGCCCAGGCCGTGGCAGACCTGCGCCCGGTTATCGATTGGGCCGCCTCGCTCGACTATCGCGATCCGGCGACGGCGGGTGAGTTTGTGTCAAGCTCTGTCGGTATCTCGGCCTCGCTCCTGCTCTTTGATTTCGGGCGGTCACAGCTCGCCATCGACGCGGCCAAGGAATCCGTGCTGTCGGTGCGCGAGACGCTGAAAGCAGTCGAACAGGATGTGTTGCTGCGCGGCGTCGCGGCGTTCTTTAACCTGCGTCGCGAAAACGCGACCGTCGAGCTGCGTGAAAACAACGTCCGCCTGATCTCGGAACAGCTGCAGGCGTCCCGGGACCGGTTCGAAGTGGGCGAGGTCACCCGCACAGACGTCTCCATCGCCGAGGCGCGGCTTGCCTCTGCCCAATCCGGTCTGGTGGCCGCCCAGGGTGCCGCCGCACGCGCGGTTGAGGAATATCGCGCCGCGACCGGCACGACCCCCACGGCGCTGCAAAATCCGCCATCCGCGCCCGCGACCGCGGGCTCGCTGGCCGAGGCCAAGTCGATCGCGGCACAACGCCATCCCGATATCCTGGGCGCGCAACGTGATGTGGCCGCGTCCGAACTGGGCATCCTCATCGCCGCCGGGGCGCTGCGCCCGCGGGTGACCGGCTCGGCCGGGTTCGATGTGAACGACGATGGCAACGAGATTTCGTCGGTGGGCGTGCGCGTCACTGGCCCGATTTACCGCGGCGGCCAGATTGCCTCGCTCACGCGCGAAGCGCAGGCCAATCGCGATGCGTCCCGCGCCGCGCTGATCACGACCCAGCGCAATATCGATCAGGAAGTGGGCGACGCCTGGGCGAACCTCAACGTGGCCGTCGCCAGCCGCCGCGCCTCGGAAGAAGAAGTGCGGGCGGCAGACCTCGCCCTACGGGGTGCGCGCGAGGAATTTGCCGTCGGCGCGCGGACCACGCTCGACGTGCTGGACCTGGAACAGGATCTGCTGGATGCAGAGACAAACCTGATCACCGCGGATATCGATCGTAACATTGCGGTCTACGATCTCTTGTCGTCCATGGGCCTGCTCAGCGTCGAACATCTGGAGCTTGGGATCGCGACATACGACCCCGCGGCCTATTTCAACGCGGTCGAAAACGCGCCGACGACGTTCGTTAGTCCCCAAGGCGAAAAGCTCGACCGGGTTTTGCGGGGACTTAACCGCAACTAGACCCACTATCGGTTGTGTGAGGCTGCGCCGCGGGCTACCCTTGCGGCGGGGCGAGAGTGAGTCTGGTATGTCCGAGCAGAACCCGAAATCGGAAGCGAATCAGGTGCTTGACGCAGTCAAGCGCCTCATCTCTGCGCCGAGCGCGCCTGCCCGAAAAACGCCCACGCCAAACGGCCAGACGACCCCAAAGCAAGCCGAGGTGGATGAGCGTCTGTTGCTCACACCCTCTCTGCGCGTCGGTGATCAGGCAGAGCCCGATCCAGTGGCGACCGTGGATGAAGATCAGGCGCTCGTGGATGAGGGGCACTCGCTCGAAGACCGTATTGCCGAACTGGAAGCTGCGGTCAGTGGTCAGGATACCGAGTTTGAACCCGATGGCAGCGAACTGGTCGACAACGAGACGCCGCGCAGGTTCGTTTTTCAGCACACGCCCATCGATCAGGATCCGGCGCCCGTGATGCTGCCCCCGAGCGCGCGCGCAAAGCCCGTGACCGAACCAGAGATCGAAGAGCCTGATCCCGTTGAGGCCGCGACCGCGGCGGAGCCGCCTGAGGCCATTGCCGAACCAACGACCGCGCGCGAGCCAAGCGTACCTGAAACCATCGCGCCTAAGCCGGAGCCGATCGCGGTCACCCTCGACCCGGTTGAACCGCCCGAGGAAGAACCCGAACCCATCCCGCTGCGCCCCGATCTGTCGGAAGTGAACGCCTTCGATCCCGGTCCGGCGCCTGAACCCAGTGCGCGGACGGACGACACCCCTCCCGCTCAAGTCGATCTGGGGGACGACATCGAGATCGACGAGCACATGCTGCGCGACATCGTCTCAGAAATTGTGCGTAGCGAGCTTCAGGGGGAACTGGGTGAGCGGATCACGCGCAACGTCCGCAAACTGGTCCGGCGCGAAATTCACCGGGCGATCATGACCCGGGATTTTTCCTAAAATGCACAGGGCAGGGGCCTGAATACCCCGGCCCACCTGATCGTCGGCGCTGCCGCCTTTGCGCGGCCCGGCGCGCCATGGGTAACGCTGGCCGCCGTGATCGGCGCCGCCGCCCCCGATCTGTCGCTCTACTTCATGGCGGGCACCGCGCTCTTCCTGATGGATGTGCCGCCCAACATCGTCTTTGACGAATACTATTTCTCCCCCGCCTGGCAGGCGGTTTTCGCCATCGACAACTCGTTCATTATCTGGGGCGCAGCCTTTGCGCTTGCCCTCTGGGCCCGGCGCCCCGTGCTCATTGCCTTTGCAGGGGCCGCGCTCCTCCACATTGCGCTCGACTTTCCGCTGCACCACGACGACGCGCGCCCGCATTTCTGGCCGCTCAGCAACTGGGTCTTCGAAAGCCCGATCAGCTATTGGGATCGGGACCACTACGCCGATATTGTCGGCCCGCTCGAAGGGCTGATGTGCGTTGCGCTGTGCGTGATGCTGTGGCGGCGGTTTCAGGGGGTGCCTGCGCGCGCCATCATCGCCCTTACCGGTGCCCTGCAAATCGCACCGGTGTTTATCTGGGTGTTCGTGTTCGAGGCATGAAAAAAGCGCGCCGTGCGGGGCGCGCTTCGACTTTTCGGTGCAGTCCGACCGGCTTAGGCAGCCTGCGCCTGCTCCGCAGCTTGGCGGCGTTCGCTCTCCTCCCGCGACAGCGCCACAGATGTCCGCACACCTTTCGAGACAAATTCCATCAGCCCCGACACCACCCGTTCATTCGGGTCGATACCGGCGCAAGTCAGCACCTCGCGCCCATCGCGCGACCGTGCCCAACGGGCAATCTGCTCGGGCCCGTTGCCATATTTTTTGTCGTCGGCAATAGCATCATCCAACGCAGCCAGAACCACCGCCGCAAACAGTTTGCGGGCGCGGTTGCCTTGTTCGTTGTTGAATGCCGTGCCGTCCACGAAGTCGACCATGTCGCGTCCTTTGTTATTGCTCTTGCAAATCTCGCGTGGCGTCCCTTATGCCGGGTTTGCCAATGATTCTGTTTCCCTGTTTCGGAATACCAGCTATGCGCTGAGTGCATGACCTAAGGTCATCGGAAGCAGCATATAGTTGTCTTGCCACCCTACCGATGCACAGATATAGGTCCTGCCACTGTCATTACAACATTTTGTCATGGATTTGACACATGCCCAAAATCAACGGTAACGAGATCCGTCCAGGCAATGTTCTAGAACATGCAGATGGGCTTTGGGCGGCCGTGAAGGTTGACCATGTCAAACCCGGCAAGGGCGGGGCCTTCGCGCAGGTCGAAATGCGCAATCTGCGCAACGGCTCCAAGCTCAACGAACGGTTCCGGTCTGCCGACAAGGTCGAGCGGGTGCGTCTGGAACAAAAGGACCAGCAGTTCCTCTATGAATCCGACGGCATGCTTGTCTTCATGGACAGCGAGACCTTCGAACAGATCGAGCTTCCGGCCGAGCTTTTGGGCGACCGCCGTCCGTTCCTGCAAGACGGCATGACCATTGTCGTCGAATTCTATGAGAACGAGGCGCTGAACGCGACGCTGCCGCAAAAGGTCACCTGCACGATCAGCGAAACCGAACCGGTGGTCAAAGGCCAGACGGCTGCAAACTCGTTCAAACCCGCGATACTCGACAACGGCGTCCGCATCATGATCCCACCCTTTGTGGGCGAGGGCGAGGCGATCGTGGTGAACACCGAGACGATGGAATATTCTGAGCGCGCCTAGAGGCGTGCGTTTCCATCTCTCTGTTGACAGGCGCGACCAATCTGCTTCTCCTAATTGTCATTGCAGCAAGGCCATTGGAGGGACCGTGGCAGTCTTTGGTCGCGAGATTATTGATGACATCGAACAGGAAATGGCGCTTCCCCGCGGTTTGATGCGCGAGACGCCGTTGCAGCAGTTTCTTGAGCTGGATGTTGAAGCGTTGCCGTCACGAGATGAGGAGTTGATAAGGCAGGCTTTCATCGAGCATTTGCGCAGGCGAACCACGGAAAGCGCGGGCGAGGTTGGCGTGCAGTCAGTACCGGACAATGCGGCCGTAGCGGCTGCACTACGGTCCATGCGCGCCGAATTGCTAAGTCCGCAGTCGTCATTGTCGCAGTTTGGCCGAGGTTTCATCGACGACCACTGCCCGTGCCCGTAGCCCATGGATAAAATGGTCGACTACTTTAAATACACCGTGGCCATGGCACTGGGCCTGTCAGTTTATCTTCCTGCAAACTTTTTGCCTGCATCGAGCGACCTGGAAACAGGAATCTTAGTCGTTTCTGTCGGTTTGCTCGGTATCTCGATCGCAACCGGATTACTTTTTTACACACGAGCCACCACTATTATCGTAAACGAAGAAATTCCCGCAGGAGATCGGTGGTTAGGTCTCTGGGGATCGGTCCATCTATGGTCGCTGCTGTTCGTACTCGTCGTCACGCTTTACTTTTATGGCCGCTACATGGTTTGGGAAAAAACTGAGGATCCTGGCGAAGACTGTACAGTATCCCTGCCCGCAGCAGAGGGCGATCCGATCGTGCTGAGTTTCCCTTGCAAAGAGGTCGGCGTATCCGACGAAGATGGCTAGTTCCAAACCACCTGCGCATCGCCCGCCATCATCTCACCCGCTGCCCGATCAAACCGCAGATAGGCAATCCCGCGACCGTCCGCCTGCGTGTAGAGAGCACCCGCGGGTTTGCCGTTGGCGGTGATCTCGGTGCCAACGGGCGCCGCGCCGTCAACGCGGACGGTTGCAAATCCTTTGCGCAGCTCCGTTTTGTGCTTCATGCGGGCCGTCACCTCTTGGCCGACATAGCAGCCCTTTTTGAAATCGACGCCGTGCAAGCGCTCGAAACCGGCCTCTAGCAGGAACGTATCGTTCGGGATCAACTCGACCCCCGCCTGCGGCACACAGTGCGCCACCCGCACCGCATCCCAGTCGACCGCCTCGTCCACCGGCTCTTCGGCATAGTGCCGCCAGCCCAGATCCGGATGGCGCGGGTCCGCCAATGCGCCGTCCGGTGCAGGGCCAACGCCCCGCCCAACGCGCAGCTCCGTCTGGTCGATCGTGACGTCAGAGCGCAGACGGTACATCGTCAGCCGCTGTGCCAAGGACGCGGCCTGATCGGCCGCCGCGTCCAGCAGAACGGCATCACCGCGATCCCACAGAAAGAAATCGGCAAGGTATTTTCCCTGCGGGGTCAGCAGCGCGGCATAGATCAGCCCGTCGCGCGCCCGTTCGACATCATTGGTCACCAACCCCTGCAAGAAGGTTCGTGCGTCTGATCCCGAGATTGCAAACACCGTGCGTGCTTCAGCCATGGCCCTGCCTCTTTACCCTGCCAACCCGGGATATATAGGGGGCGCGTGAAAGGAACGCCACGCCCATGCCCGCGCCCGTTTCGGTTCTGATCCCCACACTGAACGCCGCCGCCGAGCTGGGGGAGACGCTCGCACATCTGGTCGACGGGGTGCAGGACGGGGTGATCCGGGAACTCATCCTTGCCGATGGCGGCTCGGATGACGACACGCTGGCCATTGCCGAAGCCGCAGGGGCGGTCTGGGTGCCCGCATCCGGCGGGCGCGGGGGGCAGTTGCGGGCGGGTGCTGCCCAAGCCAGTGGGTCCTGGTTGTTGATCCTGCATGCCGACACGCATCTGGCGCCGGGCTGGGTCCAGGCGGTGTCAAACCACATCGCGAACCACCCGGACCGGGCTGGCTACTTTCGCCTGGCCTTTCGGTCTTCTGCCACCGCCGCGCGCCTCACCGCCGGCTGGGCCAACCTGCGGTCACGCCTTTTTGGGCTGCCCTACGGGGACCAGGGCCTGCTCATCCATCTGGATAAGCTCAGCGCGGTCGGCGGCATCCCGGACATTCCCCTGATGGAGGACGTGGCCCTGGCGCGTGCGTTACGCGGCAAGCTGATCCCGCTTGCGGCAGAGGCACGCACATCTGCTCGACGGTACGAAACCGAAGGCTGGCTGACACGGGGCTCCCGTAACCTCATCACGCTGATCCGCTATCTCGCCGGGGCAGACCCCGCGACACTCGCCGCCCGCTACAACCGGAAACGCTAGGTCTCGGCGAACTGCAACTGATAGAGCCCGGCGTAGATGCCTTCGCGCTGCAACAGCTCTTCATGCGTGCCCTGATCGACCACGCGCCCCCGGTCCATGACCACGATCTTGTCGGCCGAGCGGACCGTCGACAACCTGTGCGCGATCACCAATGTCGTCCGGTCCCGCGACAGATCCTCGAGCGCGGCCTGCACCGCGGCCTCGCTTTCGGCGTCGAGCGCCGAGGTCGCCTCATCCAGCAGCAGGATCGGCGCATCCCGCACCACGGCGCGCGCAATCGCCACACGCTGACGTTGCCCGCCCGACAAGCTGGAACCGCGTGGACCGGCCTTGGTCTCAAGCCCCAGCGGCTGTTCGGCCACGAACTGCGCCAGATGCGCGGCATGGATCGCCGATTGCAGCGCCTCGGTGGTCACGTCCTCGCGGCCCAGAACGACGTTCTGCCGTAAGGTTTCATCAAACAGCAGCGCCTCTTGCGTCACGACCGAGAACAGGCTGCGCAGGGTGCCCACCTCCATCTCATCGACCGGCACGCCGCCGATGGTGATGATGCCCCGGTTCCGGTCGATCAACCGCGTCAGCAAGTTGAACACGGTGCTCTTACCGGCCCCCGACGCCCCGACAAGCGCGGTTGTCTGACCGGCCTTCGCCTGGAAACTGGCACCGTTCAGAACCGGATGGCTGCCATAGGCAAAGGCCACATCGTCGAACACGATATCGGTCGTCTCGGGCGCCGGGCGCGGATTGGCGGGGGCCTTGATCGAGGGTTGCAGATCAAAGAGCGTATAGATCCGGTCAAGGCTTGCCGCCGTGGTCTGTAGCGTTCCCGCGACATTGGCGAGGCGGCGCATCGGCTGGAAGGCCAGCGCCATCGCGGTGAAGAACGACATGAATTCGCCCACCGATTTTTCGCCCGATAAAATCTGCTGCCCCCCAAGGACCAGCACTGCAAAGAATCCCACGCCCGTCATCACGTCCAACAGACCGGGCAGCAGCGCCGCGCTGCCGCTGGTCTTGATCTGCGCGGAAACGATCCGGTTCACCGTCTCTTCGAACCGGCCGGCCTGATAGTCTTCCAACCGGTTTAGCTTGACCGGGTCGATCCCGTTGAAAATCTCGCTCAGCCTTGTTGCCCGTTCGCCCGAGATTGTCCGCATCTGCGCTGTCTTGCGGCGGATGTAGCGCTGCAATGCGGTGGCGGGCAGCACCAGGATCGGCACGCCCACCAGTGCCGCAAGGGTCCACAACGGGTCGATCAGGATCGCCACGGTGCCAAGCGAGACAAGGGCAAAGGCATCCCGCGCCGCGCCGCGGATGATGATCTGCCAGACAGTCTGCACCGCGCTGGTATCGCCCTGCACCCGCTCCATCAGCGCGCCAGGCGAATTGTCATGAAAAAACAGGCTGTCGAGCCGCATCATGTGCCGCACAAGATCGGCCTGCATCCGGGTCGTGGTCAGTTGACCCACCCGCGTCATGATGATCCGCTGACTGACCCCGGCGATGCCCCTCACGACAAACAACGCCATGATCCCAAAGCCCATCAGCCAGATCGCATCCGCGTTCTTTCCGATCAGCACATCGTCGAACATCGGCTGGAGCGAGTAGCTCAGGATGCCAAGAGTCGATCCCTCGACCAGCATCAGCAACGAGGCCAAAAGCAGCCAGGGCCATTGCACCTTCAGGTAGTCGCGCCACAGGCGGGCCACCAACTGGAAGGCGGGCGTTTGCGATTCAGGGATATCGGCGGACACCGGGCGCTCGCTTTAGGCTGTTTTATTCGCAGGCTACGGGCTTATCCCGCCCGCTGCACCGTGACAAGAAGTGGCGCGATTGACCCCATCTGCAGAAGCGTCTAGGCGAGCATTTCAACGCAGGACATCACACCATGACAAACCTCGCCAACGGTCGGGAATACCTTGCCATTCCAGGGCCTTCGGTCGTGCCGGACCGGGTGTTGCGGGCGATGCACCGCGCCGCGCCCAACATCTATGACGGCCCGCTCATCGACATGATGCCCGCGATGATTGCCGATCTCAAAGCGGTCGCGCGCACCGCGCATCACTGCGCCATCTACATCGGCAATGGCCATGCGGCCTGGGAGGCGGCGGTGTCCAATGTCTTTTCCCGTGGCAATCGGGCGCTGGTGCTCGCCACAGGGCGCTTCGCCTATGGCTGGGCCGAGATGGCGGCAAAGATGGGGGTTGAAACGGTTATCGAGGATTTCGGCCGCGCCGACCCCATCGATCCCACCCGCGTGGAAGAGATGTTGCGCGCCGACACGGCGCACGAGATCAAAGCTGTGATGGCGGTGCAGGTCGACACATCGTCAAGCGTTCTGAACGACATTGCCGCCCTCCGCGCCGCGATCGACGCCGCCGGGCATCCGGCGCTCTTGATGGTTGATTGCATCGCCTGTCTGGCCTGCGACCGGTTCGAGATGGACGCTTGGGGTGTCGATGTCATGGTGGCGGGGTGCCAGAAGGGGCTGATGACCCCCCCGGGACTTGGCTTTGTCTATTTCAACGACCGCGCGGATGCCGCCCGCGAAACCGCGACCTGCGTCACCCACTATTGGGACTGGCGCCCGCGCACGTCGCCCGCGCGGTTCATGGAATACTTCGACGGCACCGCGCCCACCCATCACCTCTACGGGCTGCGCGAAGCGCTCGACATGATTGGCGAGGAGGGGATCGAGGGGGTCTGGGCCCGACACGCCACGCTCGCCCGCGCGGTCTGGGCGGCATTTGAGGCGTGGTCACAGGACGGGCCGCTGCGCCTCAATATCGCCGACCCCGCCTATCGCAGCAACGCGGTGACGACGCTGGCCATCGGCGCGCCGCTTGGCGCGGAACTGCGCAACTGGGTGGAAACGAACGCAGGCCTGACGCTTGGCATCGGGCTGGGCATGAACGCCCCGGGCGACCCGAACTCTGACGGTTACTTCCGCATCGGCCACATGGGGCATGTCAACGCGCAGATGGTGATGGGGGCGCTCGGCACGATCGAGGTGGGGCTAAAGGCGCTGGGTATTCCGCATGCCGACGGCGGGCTCAGCGCCGCGGCGCAAGTGATGGCGGCGGGTTAAAGCCGCCCTGCGCGGCGTGCCTCGAACACAATCACGCGGTCGGTCACGATGCCGATGAACACGGCTGCGGCAAAGCCCCAGACCGCCCAGATCGTCATCAGGATGGTAAACGACAAGAAAAGCGCGCTCACCAGAAACGCATTGGTGTAATTTTCGACCATCGACACAAACTCCAACCCTGGCGATCGCCAGAACCCTAGCAGGTTGCTTAGGCGCTGCCAGTCACCTTGGAGTTAACTGTCGCCCTGGCCGCCCAGAGCGACACGATTGCGGACCCGCGCTGCCTCAATATTGCGCAAAACGATGTCTGCAACCGCCGCACCGACAAGCACCGTGGCCAGCCCGCCCGCCGCATAGACGGTGCAGATCGCAGCCAGGACACTTCCAACAGTGGCCATTCTGATCAGGATTTCACGTTCCGACATGGGTGTTCTCCAACCACAGAGACTTTCCTGTAGGCAGGAGCGTAGTGTGCCATTATGTCGCGGCAAGGGCGGCAGGCAGTCTTTCTGAAAAAAGTTCCATATCGGCCTCTGTGCCACAGCTGACCCGGATGCAGCGATTGCCGGGCGCCACGAACGGCATCCGCACGAACAGCTTTTCGGCAATAAGCGCGTCGAGCACCGCCCGGGCATAGGCGCCGTCCCGCCCGCAATCCATCGTCACGAAGTTCGTGGCCGAGGGCAGGGGCCGCAACCCATTCTCCTCGGCAATCTGCGCCAGCCGTTCGCGGGACGCCCCGATCCGGCCCTGCACTTCGGCCAACCACGCCGTGTCCGCCAACGCCGCCAGGGCGCCCGCCTGCGCGATCCGGTTCATGCCAAAGTGGTTGCGGATCTTCTCGAACGCCCGGATCGTGTCGCGGTGGCCGATGGCATAGCCCACGCGCGCACCCGCCATGCCATAGGCTTTGGAGAACGTCCGCATCCGGATCACCCGCCGGTCGTTTGTGTCTATCGGCGGCGCGGTGCCCGCTGGCGCGCACTCCACATAGGCCTCGTCCAGGATCAACAGCGTGCCGTCCGGAACGCCTTCGATCATCGCCTGAACCGCCGCCGCCCCATGCCACGACCCCATCGGATTGTCGGGATTGGCAAAGTAGATCAGCTTTGCGCCGGTTTCCGCCGCCCGTGCCAGCAACGCACCAGGGTCCTCGTGATCGTCGCGATAGGGCACTTTCGCGAGCTGCCCGCCATAGCCCGCGACATGGTAGTTGAACGTGGGATAGGCCCCGTCGGATGTGACCGCGACATCCCCCGGCCCAACGGTCAGCCGCACGGCATAGCCCAAGAGCCCGTCAATCCCTTCGCCCACCACGATCTCATCTGCCGCGACGCCGTGATGCGCGGCCAGGACATGCCGCAGGTCGTGGCTTTCGGGATCCGCGTATTTCCAGACATCCGCCGCCGCGTCCGCCATCGCCGCAATCGCGCGGGGCGAGGGGCCAAAAACGCTCTCATTCGCGCCCAGCCGCGCCGCAAAGGGTGCACCCTGCGCCCGTTCTTGCGCTTCGGGGCCCACGAAGGGGACGGTGGCGGGCAAGGATTGGGCGAGGTCGGTAAAGCGCGGTCCGGTCATGGGGCGAAGAAACACGCATCCCGCGCGGGGCGCAATCCGTCAGCCCTTCAGGAACTTGCGACGCGCGTCTTGCGCGATCGCGAGCCGCATCTCCAAATCCGCAACCCGGGCCATCGCCGTCTCCTCGTCCGGCCCGCCCTTTGCCGCCGCGTAGGCGGTCTTCGCTTCGGCCAGCTTGCGTTTGATCAGGATCTCTTCGGGCAGTGCCCCAGCTTCGGCCATGATCCGGTGGCCGACCGCATCGCCTGTGTCGATCAACGCCTCTTCGGGATGGGCGGGCAGAGGTTTGCCTTCGCCCTCAAGCCCGCGCAGTTTGCCCTCCGCTTCCGCTTTGCGGATCTGCGCTTCGGTGAGTTGGCGAAGGGATCGGGACATGCCGACAAACTACGCCACCTCTGCCAACCGCGCGAGCGCCGTTTTCAGACGGACCTCTTCGGCCTCTTTCTCCGCCGCCAGGGTGCGGGTTTCCTCGACCACATCTTCGGGGGCGCTGTCGATGAATTTCGGGTTGCCCAGCCGCCCGCGCAGACCGCCTAACTCTTTGGAAAGCTTCTGCAAAGACTTCTCAAGCCGCGCTTTTTCGGCGGTCACGTCGATGATATCGGCCAAGGGCAAGGCGTAGGTTCCGCCCGGCACGGTGATGGTCGCGGCCCCCTTGGGTGCGGCGTCGGTCACCGTGACGCTCTCGATCCGTGCAAGCCTTTGAATTAGGGCGGAATTCCGGCTCCAGGCGGCTTCGCCCGCCGCGTCCAGTTCCACCTGCAACAGATCGACCTTCAGTGCTGCGGGCACGTTCATCTCACCGCGGACCGACCGCACCGCCTCGATCATCGCGATGACCCAGCGCATCTCAGATTCGGCGGATTCGTCAACAAGATCAGCGGCTTGGTAGTCGGGCCAGTCGGCGTGGATCAGCATCTTTGCGCGCTCGGCGGATGCGCCCCACAGCTCTTCGGTGATGAACGGCATGATCGGGTGCAACAGCACCAGGCATTGATCCAGAACCCAGGCCATCGTCGCCCGCGTTTCGTCGGCTACCGCCTTGTCCCCGCTGGCAAAAAGCGGTTTCGAGAACTCCAGATACCAGTCGCAGACCTTGCCCCAGACGAAGGCATAAAGCGCGTTCGCCGCGTCGTTGAACCGGTAGGCGCCAAGCGCGGTATCGACCTCTTCACGCACCCGCGCGGTCTCGCCGATGATCCACTTGTTGACGGTGTGATCTGCGTACACAACCTGTACACTCCCCGTACACCGCCGGTCCGCAAAAACGCCATTCATCTCGGCAAACCGGAACGCGTTCCAGAGCTTCGTCCCGAAGTTTCGATACCCCGCAATGCGTTGCGTCGAGAGCTTCAAGTCCCGCCCCATCGCCGCCATCGAGGTCAACGTAAAGCGCACCGCGTCGGCCCCGAACTCATCGACGAGGTCGAGCGGGTCGAGCACGTTGCCCAGAGACTTCGACATTTTCTTGCCTTTCTCGTCGCGGACGAGGGCATGGACATAGACGGTGTCGAACGGCTTTTGGCCGACCACGGCGTATTGCATCATCATCATCCGGGCGACCCAGAAGAAGATGATGTCGAACCCGGTGATCAGAACGGAGGTGGGGAAGTATTTCTGCATGGCCTCGGTGTCCTCGGGCCAGCCGAGGGTGCCGATGGGCCAGAGGCCGGAGGAGAACCAGGTGTCTAGGACGTCGGGGTCTCGGGCAAGCATCACGAAGTCGTCGCTTCTATCGTCCGGGACGTCAGAACGTGTAAGGCGCGAATGGTACTCGTCGTCCGAGTTCCAGAAGGCGGCGCCGTTCTCAAAGTACTCGACTACTTCACTTACTCCATAGTGCTTTCGCGCAAGCTCGGCCGCCTGCTCAAAGGTTGGGGCGCAGAAAGGAACTGTGAGGTCATCCGAGGACAAACCCTTCCGCATCAGCTCCTTGGAGTAGGATTCAGGCCCATACCAAACCGGTATCTGATGCCCCCACCACAACTGCCGTGAGATGCACCACGGCTCGATCTCGCGCAGCCAGTTGAAATAGACCTTCTTGTCCTGCTCCGGCAGGATCCGGGTCGAGCCATTCTCGACCCCCTCAATCGCCGGGCCGACGATCTTTTCGGCATCGACGAACCACTGGTCGGTCAGCATGGGCTCGATCACAACTTTCGACCGATCCCCAAAGGGTTGCATGATCTTCTTCGCCTCGACCAGCGGCACGGTCTGATCCGCATCGCCGGGCTTCCCGCCCAGCCGCGGATCATCCGCCGTGGTCATCACCGCCAGCCCCTCACCGGTGATCTGCTCCACAACCCGCTTCCGCGCCTCGAACCGATCCAGCCCGCGCAGGTCGTCGGGGACAAGGTTCACGGTATCGCATTCCGCCTCGCCCAGTTCCCGCTCTCCCCGCGCAACCGCCAGCGCGATCTCAGCGGCCTCGGCATAGGGCGCGCCGTCGTCGCGCATCGCGCCCTTGGTATCCATCAGCCGGTACATCGGGATGCCGCCGCGCTTGGCGACCTCGTAGTCGTTGAAGTCATGCGCCCCGGTGATCTTCACCGCGCCCGAGCCGAACTCGGGATCGGGATAGGGGTCTGTGATGATCGGGATCAGGCGGCGGTGTTCTTTCGGACCCACCGGAATTTCGCAGAGTTGTCCGACAATTGGCGCATAGCGCTCATCGGATGGTTGCACCGCCACCGCCCCATCGCCCAGCATCGTCTCGGGCCGTGTGGTGGCGATGGAGATATAGTCGCGCTCTTCCTCAAGCGTGACGTTTCCGTCCGCGTCCTTCTCGACATAGGTATAGGTGGCGCCCCCCGCGAGCGGGTATTTGAAGTGCCACATATGCCCGTCGACTTCCGCGTTCTCGACCTCAAGGTCTGAGATCGCCGTCTCGAAATGCGGGTCCCAGTTCACCAGCCGCTTGCCGCGATAGATCAGGCCCTTTTCGTACATATCGACGAAAACCCGGATCACGGCATCGTGGAAATTCTGGCCGCCCGGCGTGTCGCCCGGATCGCCCGGCGCGCCCGCCATGGTGAACGCCTCGCGGTCCCAGTCGCAGGACGCGCCCAGCCGCTCTAACTGTCCCCGGATGTTACCGCGGGACCGCTTCTTCTGCTCCCACACAAGCTCCAGAAACTCGTCGCGGGAAAAGTCCGTCCGCCGCCGGTTCGTCTTGGCCAGTTCCCGCTCCACCACCATCTGGGTCGCGATCCCCGCGTGGTCCGTCCCCGGCTGCCACAGCGTGTCGAAGCCGCGCATGCGGTGCCAGCGGGTGAGGATGTCTTGCAGCGTGTTGTTGAACGCATGCCCCATGTGCAGGGCACCGGTCACATTGGGCGGCGGGATCAGAACGCTAAACGTCTCGGCGCGCGAGGCATTCGCGCCCGCTTTGAACGCGCCCGCCTCAACCCAGGCCGCATAGAGCCGCGCCTCGGCTTCGGCCGCATCAAAAGTCTTGTCCATCGCCATTGTCGCCATGCCTGTGCCAGATTTCCGGGGCTATGTAACGTGCAGGGCAAGGGCCGGAAAGGGCCGAAAATGAAGGTAGTCCGCAAACACGACCGCGAGACACCGCGCAGTTGGTTCAGTTTGTTTATCCGTCTTGGCGGCTGGGTGTCGCTGATCGCAGCCGCCGTGATGATCTTGGTCGGTGGGCTGGCGCTGGGCTATGCGCGCTCGGCCATGCTGTTTGATCGCGACGGAGTGGTCACCCAGGCCGAGATCCTGCATCGCCGGGTCGAGGTGTCGCGTGACAGCGACGGCGATGAACAGCGCAGCTACTATGTCCGCTTCCTGTTCGATACGCCGACCGGCCAAACCGTGAACCGCGACCGCAGCGTGCCCCGCGGCGTCTATGATGAGACGATCGTTGGCGAACCCCGCGACATCCGCTATCTGCCCTACGCCCCCGAACGGTTCGAACATACGATTGGCGCCAATGCCGCCAATGGCCGGACCGCGCGCCTGATCGGCTGGATCGTGGGGGCGGTGGGGCTGGGAACCCTCTGGTATGTCGGGATGAAGACCAACCGCGCGATCCTGGCCCGCCGGGACGGGGAGGCCGTGGTCGCCGAGATCACGCAGATGCAAAGGCTCAAGATCGAGGTGAACGACCGCCCGCAGGCGCGGTTGCACTGGCGCCTGCCCGATGGGGCCGAGGGCAAAAGCCTGATGCGCGATGCCAGCAAACTGACGGCCTACAGCCCCGGCGACACCATCACCGTCTTTCGCCGCGGTCACGAGATGTGGTGGGAGGGCGACGTGGGCCCGCGCGCCGAAGACGCCTGGGGCGCGGGCTAGATCAGACCGGCTTGTCGATCCGGGTGCTGAGGTGGATCAGGCTTTCGGATCCCCGCACCCCGGGCAGGGCGCCGATCTCATCCAGCGTGCGATCCAGCTCTTCGGTGGTCTCCGCCACAAGGCCCAGGATCAGGTCAAAGCGCCCCGATGTCGTGTGCGCCCGGATCACCGGGCGCAATGTCTTCAGCCGCTGGATCACGGTCGGCAGGCTGCGGGGTTCAAGCGTGATGAGCGCGGTTGCCCGGATCTTGCGCGCCCTCGCCGCGCTTCCGCGGCGCACGGTATAGCCCGCAATCGTGCCCGACGCCTCCATCCGGTCGAGCCGGGTCTGCACGGTCGAGCGTGCGACGCCCAGCCGGTGCGCCAGCGTGGCCACCGGCAGACGCGCGTTTTCGCCCAGCAGACCAAGCAGTTTTTCGTCCAGATCATCCATAACGTTCGCCACACTTATCAGATTGACGAAAAATACAGGCAGTTTGTGCACTCTGCCAAGCGAATTCGACCGAATCCTCTGGCACGCTGTTTCTTGAGAGCAGTCAAAAGGGCCCGTACATGAGCCGTCATCCCGCCGTCTGGCCAACCCCACAGCACATGTTGCGCGCCTGCGCGCCCGACGCCCCCGTCGCGTTCTTTGCGCCCTCGGTCCTCGCCCAGACCGCGGCGCGGTTTCAGGCCGGGTTTCCGGGTCTGGTGACCTATGCGGTCAAGGCAAACGACGCGCCCGATGTCCTTGATACGCTGGTCGCGTCGGGCCTGCGCGCCTTCGATGTCGCCTCGCCCGAAGAAATGACCCGCATCCGCGCGGCCCGCCGCGACGCGGTCTTGCACTACAACAACCCGGTCCGCTCTCTCGCCGAACTGGCCCAGGCGCGCGCGCAGGGCGTCGCCTCATACGCCATCGATGATGGGGGTGAGCTGGCAAAACTCGCCGCCCATGTGCCAAGCGATGGTGTCGAGGTGTCGATCCGGCTGAAGCTGCCGGTGGCGGGCGCCGCCTATGACTTCGGCGCAAAGTTCGGCGTCCCGCCGGAGCGGTGCGTGACGCTGTTGCAGCAGGCCGAGGCGCATGGGTTCCGCCCGGCGATGACATTTCACCCCGGCACCCAATGCACCGACCCCGCCGCCTGGGGTGCCTATATCCACGCCTGCGCCGATGTGGCCCGGGCCGCAAACGTCACGCTTGCGCGCCTGAATGTCGGCGGCGGCTTTCCGGCACAGCGCGGCCCGGACGCCCCGGACCTTGAGGCCGTTTTTACCGCCATCTCTGCCGCGACGCGGGCCGCGTTTGGACCAACGCCGCCCGCCCTGCTGTGCGAGCCGGGCCGCGCCATGGTGGCCGAGGCGGGGGTCCTGGCCACTCGCGTCAAGGCGCTGCGCGACACCGGGGCCGTCTTTCTCAACGACGGGATCTATGGCGGGCTTGGCGAGGCGCCGGTGATGGGCACGGTCGACCGCATCACCGTGCTGGCGCCCGACGGCACACCGCGCCGCGCGGCGCCTGTTGCACGCACCGTCTTTGGCCCCACCTGCGACAGCCTTGACCAGCTGCCCGGCACGCTGGATCTGCCCGGCGATATTGGTGCGGGCGATTACGTCTTGTTCCACGGCATGGGCGCCTATGGCGGCGTCACCGCGACACGGTTCAACGGTTATGGGCGGATTGTTCCGGCAACAGTGCAGTCACTGATCTGAAACAGTCCGTCACCCAAACGTGGCTCGACAGTGAGCAGGGCGATGCCGAATAATGAAAGCATGTCTGGGGCTTATCGCATAACGCTGCCATGGCGCTGACCCGTTCCCTGCGCCATCTGATGCGCCGCTTCGGCCGCGCCGAGCAGACCGTGACGCTGCCAAGCCGCGGGCGCCGGGACCATGTGATCATCATCGACGGCACGATGTCGTCACTGCGCCCGGGCCACGAAACCAATGCGGGCATCACCTATAAGCTGATCCGCGAAGCTTCGGACCCCGCCACCGTTTCGCTGCGCTACGAGGCGGGCGTGCAATGGCAACACTGGCGCCGCACACTTGATGTGATCGAAGGGCGCGGCATCAATCGCCAGATCCGCCGGGTCTATGGCATTCTCGCCTCGCGCTATCGGTCAGGCGATCGGATCTTCCTGTTTGGTTATTCGCGCGGGGCCTATGCCGTACGCTCGCTTGCCGGTGTGATCGACCGCGTCGGACTGCTGCGGGCCGATTACGCGACCGAACGCAACATCCGCCTAGCCTACCGCTATTACGAGCGTGGCGTCGAAAGCAACGCCGCCCGCATCTTTCGCGCCGCCCGCTGCCACCGCGACGCCCCGATCGAGATGGTGGGGGTCTGGGACACCGTGAAGGCGCTGGGCTTTCGCGCCCCGGTGGTCTGGCGCTGGGCGGAAAAGGCCCATGCCTTCCACAACCACGCGCTTGGCCAGTCGATCCGCCACGGCTACCACGCGCTTGCGCTGAACGAGACGCGCGAAGCGTTCACACCGGTTCTATGGGAACACCAGCCCGATTGGCCCGGGCATGTGGAACAGGTCTGGTTCCGCGGCAGTCATGGCGATGTCGGCGGCCAGCTTGCGGGGTTCCTGGATGCCCGGCCCATGGCCAACATCCCGCTCTGTTGGATGCTGGAAAAGGCCGAACGCTGTGGGCTGACATTGCCGCCGGACTGGCGCGAGCGCTATCCCACCGATCCCGATGCCCCGTCCTCGGGCACCTGGCGCAGCTGGGGGAAGATCTTTCTGTTGCGCAGCCGCCGCCGCGTTGGTCAGGACCCGTCCGAGGCGATCCACCCCACCGCGATGCTGCGGGGCAAAGGGCCCATCGCGCGGTGGTGGGCCGGGCAGGCGGCGGGATCAATCCCTGGCGGCGGTGCCGCGGGCGAGCCTGGTCCCGTGCTGTCCCGGGACGTCTAAAGAGGTCGCGCTTACCCGGGCAGGTCCATCAACAGACAGGTGGTAGAACCGGTGGCGTAAAGCTTGCCGTCGCCGACCCCGCGGATTTCGGCATTCGCCACCGCGGTGGTCCGGCCCGCATGCTGCACCGTGCCCGTCGCCGCGACCTCTGTCCCCGGTGGCAGGGCCCGCGTAAGGTTCACCTTGTATTCCAGCGTCGTATAGATCCGCCCCCTGGGCAGCGTGGTTTGCACGGCGCAGCCCAGAACCGTGTCCAGCAACGCGCCGTACCATCCGCCGTGCACCACCCCCATCGGGTTCAGCACCGCCTTGGTCGGGGTTGCGTGAAACGTGATCGTTCCGTGTTCCATGGCGACGGCCCGAAAGCCCAGCGTGACCGCCATGCTTGGTGGCTCTACGTCACCGTTTTTGAGGGCCGTCAGAAACTCCAGCCCCGACATCTCGCGCGGGTCCATCATGGCGCGAGCCTAGGGGCGGGATTTCAGCGCCGCAATGGCAGATCAGGCCACCTTCTCCAACGTCACCTCGGGGGCAATGCCCAGCGCGTGCACCACGTCACGGGTCAGCGCGGGTTTGTTGAGAGTATAGAAGTGCAGGTCCTCGACCCCGCCCTCGACAAGGTCAGAGCAGAGTTCGGCACAAACTGCGGTCGCCAAGAGATCGCTGCGCCCGTCCCGTTCTGCCGTCTCGAACGCGTCGGCCAGCCAGCCCGGCACCTGCGCCCCGCAGCGCCGCGCAAACTTCAGCACCCCGCGCCAATTCTCAATCGGCAGGATGCCGGGAATGATCGGGGCATCGATGCCCGCCGCCGCGCAGGCGTCGCGAAAGCGAAAGAAGGTTTCGGCCTCAAAGAAAAACTGGGTGATCGCCGATTGCGCACCGGCGGCAACCTTACGCTTGAGCCAGGCCACATCCGCCGCGGCGTCCGTGGCTTCGGGGTGCGGCTCGGGGTAGGCGCCGACGCGAATGTGGAATTGATCCCGCGCGGCCAGCGCCTCGATCAGATCGCAGGCATCCGTGAACCCGCCCGGATGCGGCCGGAACGCGCCGGTGCCCTTGGGCGCATCCCCGCGCAGGGCCACAATCTCGCGCACGCCGGTGGCGGCATAGGCATCGGCAATCGCCAGCGTCTCGGCCTTGGTCGCGGCCACGCAGGTCAGATGCGCGGCCACGTTCAGCCCGAATTGCGCGCCGATCGTTTCGACCGCCTCGTGGGTCAGATCCCGCGTGGTCCCGCCCGCGCCATAGGTCACTGACACAAACGCCGGATTGAGCGGTGCCAGTGTGCGCACGGTGTCCCAAAGGCGGAACGACGCGTCGAGCGATTGTGGGGGGAAGAATTCGAACGAAATGCGTGGGGCGGACATGGGCAGACCTTTCATGGGCTACCGGCTTGTCCCACGCGCGTCCATGTGAGACAAATTCATAATCTTCAACACGATTATGAGGTCTGCGTGCATATCGAGTTCCGCCACCTTCGCACGATCCGCGCCATTCACCAGGCCGGGGGCCTTGCCCGGGCGGCCGATCTTTTGAACCTGACGCAATCGGCGCTGAGCCATCAGGTCAAAGGGATCGAGGCGCAAGCCGGGGTCGAGCTGTTCGTGCGGCGCTCAAAACCGCTCAAGCTGTCGGCTGCGGGCTTGCGCCTTTTGGCCGCCGCCGAGCGCATCCTGCCCGAGATCGATGCGCTTGAGGCTGAGTTTTCGGGGCTGCAGTCGGGCAAGGCGGGGCGGTTGCACATCGCCATCGAATGCCACGCCTGTTTTGAGTGGTTGTTTCCGGTGCTTGAGGCGTTCCGCAAGGCCTGGCCCGAGGTCGATGTCGATATCCGCCCGGGCCTTGCCTTTGACGCCTTGCCCGCGCTTGGCCGGGAAGAGGTCGATCTCGTGGTGTCCTCGGATCCCGAAAACCTGCCAGGCATCGATTTCACGCCGCTTTTTGACTATGAACCCGTCTTCGTCGCCGCCGCCCAGCACCCGCTGGCCTCCAAGCCCTTTGTCGAGGCCGCCGATTTTCGCGGGCAGACGCTGATCACCTATCCGGTGGACCGCGCGCGGCTTGATGTCTTCAGCCAGCTGCTGACCCCGGCGAAGGTCGAGCCCGCCGCCGTGCGCCAGGTGGAGCTTACCGCCGTGATCCTGCTGCTTGTGGCCTCCAATCGCGGGGTGTCGGTCCTGCCCGACTGGGTGGTGCGCGAGGTGCGCTATAACTCTGATTACGTCACCCGCCCGATCACCCAAGGCGGGCTCACCCGCAGGCTCTTTGCCGCGACCCGCAGTGACGAGACGACCAAGCCGTTCATGTCCCACCTGATCCGCCTTGCGCGCACCGAGCCGATCAAGTTGCAGCGCCCGGCCGAGACCGCCTGACACCGGCTTGGCAATCCCGCGAAAGCCCCGTATACGCGCGGCCTGATTTCACGGGGACGCGCGATGCAGGGCTCGGCCAATCTCAACATCATGATCAAGGCGGCGCGCAAGGCGGGGCGCTCGCTTGTGAAGGATTTCGGCGAGGTCGAAAACCTGCAGGTCTCGTCCAAGGGCGCGGGCGATTTCGTCAGCCGCGCCGATATCGCCGCCGAAAAGATCGTTCGCGACGAACTGATGGGCGCGCGCCCGAACTACGGCTGGGTGGCCGAGGAGAGCGCGGCAGAAGAGGGCGCCGATCCCACCCGCCGCTGGATCGTAGATCCGCTGGACGGGACCACGAATTTCCTGCACGGCCTGCCGCATTGGGGCGTCTCCATCGCGCTGGAGCATAAGGGAGAGATCGTCTCAGCAGTGGTCTTCGACCCCGTCAAGGACGAGCTTTTCATGGCCGAGAAGGGGCAGGGCGCCTGGATGAACAACCAGCGCCTGCGCGTCTCGGACCGCGCCCGCATGATCGAATGCATCTTTGCCACCGGCCTGCCGTTCGGCGGTCGCGGCGAGTTGCCCCAAACCCTGCAAGAGCTTGCGCGCCTGCTGCCGGCCACCGCCGGGGTGCGCCGCTGGGGCGCCGCGGCGCTTGATCTCGCCTATGTGGCGGCGGGGCGCTACGACGGCTTTTGGGAACGCGGGCTCAACGCCTGGGACATCGCCGCGGGCGTCCTTTTGGTGCGCGAGGCGGGCGGTTTTGTCGAGGCGCTGGAACCAGGCACATCCGTTATCGACACTGGTGCGCTGATCGTCGCCAATGCCGACATCTTCGACAGCTTCGCAAGCGTGATCCGCACCTGATCGGCCCCCAGGCGCTTTGGCCCTTCATCTTGGCCAAAAAACTCCCGCCGGAGGCGGTCACCGGTCTGACGGATGATTGATCCCGTCGGTCCAGGCGACGGCGCCCAGATCGCGGGGATTGATGCCTTCGATCGTGGCGACGTTCACACCGTACTCATTGGGGTTCGAACGGCGTTGATGATGCGTGTAGATCCCGCAGTGTTTGCAGAAGTAATGCTTCGCCGTGTTCGTTCCCCATTGGTAGAGCGTCAGCGCCGCGTCCCCCTTCACCACCCGCACCCCGTCCAGCGGGGCAGAGACGGCAATCGCCCCCCGACGGGCGCAGAACGAACAATCGCAGCGCCGCGCGGTGCGCAGCCCGTCGCTGAGTTCCACGGCAAGCTCGACAGCGCCGCAATGGCATGTGGCCTTGAGCACCGTCATCGGCGCCGCGTCGACGGAACCGAGGTGCGCACAACGCGGTAGCGTGCCTCGGGGTGGGGTGGATGGCCTTCGGTCTTTTGCCAGAAAGACGGCCCCCCGCGTTTCAGCCAGATCGGGATCGTCAGAACGAACCCAACGAGGAACCCGCCCGCATGGGCCCAATAGGCGACGCCCCCGGTGCCGGGCGCGCTGCCCAGGCCATTGAACAGTTGCAGCCCGAACCACAGCCCCAGCATCACCCAGGCGGGCACCGGGAAGATGCGGAAAATGATGATGAGGATCAGCAGGATATCCACCCGCGCTTTCGGGAAAAGCAAGAGATACCCCCCCATCACCGCCGCAATCGCGCCCGAGGCACCGACCATCGGCACCGGGCTGGTGGGATCTGTGTAAACCTGAAACAACGCCGCCCCGATCCCGCCGGCCAGGTAAAAGCCCAGAAACCCGAAATGCCCCATCTCATCTTCCAGGTTGTCCCCGAAGATGAACAAAAACAGCATGTTGCCCCCGATATGCATGAGCCCGCCATGCAGAAACATTGAGGTGACATAGGTCAGCTCTTCCTCGCCCGCGTCGCGCGGGACCAGACCGTAGGTGTCAAAGAAGGCCGCCAGCGCGCGGGGGTTATCAAAGAGCGGCCAATAGCTCAGAAACACCAGCACGTTGATCGCGATCAGCGCATAGGTGACATACGGCACCCGTTCGGACGGGTTGTGATCGCGGATCGGTAACATGGCCTGAGGCTGGGGGTCCCGGGCGGCAAGGTCAAGCGACGATCACGCAGGGGTGTGCTTGACAGGCCTGGCCCGCGCGCTTTGTCATAGCGCATGCACAGTTTTCGCCTTGCCGCCGCCCTCGCGCTCTTTGCCCCCGCCGCCTTGGCCTGTCCCGCACTGCCCGACCGGTCGGCCGAGTTCGCTGCGCTGTTTGATGAGGCCCGCGCCGCGCCGAACGAAATGCTGGGCCGGGCCGCATCTGACAAGATGTGGGCGATCTGGACCACCGCGCCCGACGCCGCCGCGCAAGAGCTGTTGGCCCAGGGGATGACGGCGCGTCGCTATGGCGATTTTCTGGCGGCGATCCGCGCCTTTGATGCGCTCACCACCTACTGCCCGGACTATGCCGAGGGCTATAATCAGCGGGCGTTCATCTATTTCCTAAGCGGCGATCCCGCCAAAGCGCTGCCCGATCTGGAGCGTACGATCGCGATCACCCCGGATCATGTGGGGGCGCTGTCCGGTCTTGCGCTGACGCTGATCCAGCTTGGCCGCGAAGACGAGGCGCAGGCCTATCTGCGCGATGCGCTTGCGCTCAACCCGTGGATCCCCGAGCGCGGATTGCTCAAAGAGCCGCCGGGGAAAGAGCTTTAGCTTTCGCCAGATGGGCCTGGATCAGTTGGCGGATGTCATCCTCGCTCCGGCCTTTCGTGCGCAGGGCGCCGTGATACTCCACCCCGCAGGCCTGGCTGAGGAACACAAAGCACCGGCTCCACCACGCATCGTCGAACACCTCGATCACCACACGCGGATGCCAGCACATCATGTTCAGCAACGCCGCCCCGTGATCGGCGATCACGATATCGGCCTGCGCAGCGAGCGCGACATAATCATCCAGCCCCTTATCGCCCGTCCAGATCGTCTGGCCGCCCAGCTCTTCCACAACCTTGGCAATCGCGGCGCTGTTGTAGTCGCGGTCTTTCTTGACCTGATCGCTCGCGATCCCGTCGCGTGAGAGATAAAGGATGCTTCCGCGGTCCGGCGCCCGCGTTTCAACGCCAAAGAGCTTGCGGAAGGCGACCGCGTCGGCGGCCTTGAGCAGCGCGCCGGGGTTCTGCTTGTGCAAGACGCAGGCCTTCTTGATCCGCACCGGCCCGTCGGTCGAGATATAGTCGATCCCCAGGCGGTCGAGATCGCGCTTTACATAGCCCCGGTCCCCGATCCAGCCGGGCAGGACCAGCGGCTGCGGAAACTCACCCGCATGGGCAATGCACATCAGATGCTCAAAGATCCAGTCGCCATAGGTGTAGGGGTGTTCGCAGGCGATGATCGTCCCCGTCTCGATCACGCGCGCCGCCTTTGTCGGGCGCTCGCGCCAGACGCGGCCAATCGTGCGCGGCAGCATGATCGACAGCGATTGGTCAAGCTGCCCGCCCGTCCAGGCGAACCCGTTTTTCGAATAAAAGACGTTGTCGTGGAACGTCTTGGTCGGCACCTGATCGGTGTAATCTTTTTCGGGGATGCTGTGCTGAAGCAGGGTCACGCTTGAATTCGGCGTGACCGCCTGGCCGATCGTGGCCAGCCCCTTGGCATAGGGAGAGTCCGGCGCATCGCCCCAGAACCGCCCCTCAAGCACGGGTGCCTTGGCGGTCTTGAGGTGCTTTTTCATGACCCGCGCGCGCCAGAGCATGCGGTAGAATAAGTTGTCCACGCGTTCCTGTTCAGCGGCAAGCAAGGCGGCGGTGTTCATAGTCGCAGTCATCGGCAGCAGTCCCGGCAGCGGTTTTCACTCATACGGCCGTATTCCAGCAAGGGTGTCCCGCTTTGCCAAGCAAAGCCTGAGCCCAGGGCGCCAATGATCGCCCTTGTGAAACCGCGCGCAGAGTTGCTAGGGCGGGGCGGGGCGGGCGGAACACGGCGCAGAGCCACCGCCACGCCCCGGGCCCGCGTGGTGGAATGGTAGACACAGGGGACTTAAAATCCCCAGGCCGAAAGGCCGTGCCGGTTCGAGTCCGGCCGCGGGTACCAGAGGGAATTCTTTATAACTATCAGTGGGTTGGTCCGGTATGACTCGGATGCTCGGCCAAGGAGTGATGCCGCGTCGTGCCCTTGCAGTAGGGCGGTTTGCTCGGCGGTGAATGCTTGGGAATGCGCCGCCCGCTGGGCTTTGGTCACCGCCACTGCCTGCGCTTGCGGCAGATGTCTGGCCCCGCCGCACCGCCTCTTCTCGATTGTTCGCGCTGGCGCATCGGTGAGCGCCGGGATCGCGGTTTGGCACCGCGCGGGCACTCCGCGTCACCGAATCATCGCGCGGCCCAAAGGCCGCCGAAGACCAATCTGGGGTTGTGCGCAGGCGGGCCCAACTGATTCCGCAACACAGCGTTCCGCCCCCGGAAACAGGTGAATTGTGGCATGGCGGCGGTGCGGTGTCCTGCCGCAGGGCGCGCGGGCAGCGTTCATGATCTGGGAACAATCAAATCGCCCAATCCCCTGCTTTGCTGAAGACTAGCCAGAGCAATGAACGCATTGTGGAGCAAACCGAAACAATCACACGGTCTCACCCCCACCCAACAGCAGCCGCGTTGGCACAAAATGGTCGCGGTTCGTCAGGAGGCTGCCAACATAGGGCCCACGGTGTCTGTGACGACGGCACCGTCGCGGAGCACGTGTATGGGGGCTCTGTGTTCTGAGTGGACGGGTACCGTTTACGAGTGGGCGAGTAGGCACCGGGCGGTGCCCCGCGCACGGCCCGGTGCTCTAGCCCATGCCTCTGACCAACCGGATTTTTATCGCAAAGTTTTGGCCAACCGCTTAATGCGTTTCACGCGCGTGTAATGGATAGATGTCCTATGCCCGGTTTGCGCCACAGCGAAATTAACGAATAGGCGCGGCAATTCACAAAAGTAGGCGCGTTCCAAAGCGGCCACTCTAATAGATACTCGCCGATCTGAAATACATGACATATTCATATGTTTTCGTTTCCGGATATGCCGGTGTATCCGTCTTTTTTGCCATCGCCTAATTGCACGTATATTATGTTCACTCAGGGTTTCGATTTGACCTTTGCGTTTATGAGGCGTATGGGCGAAACAATGCAAGAAAGTCGCATCGGTAACCACTTAGCCGCGAACGACGAAAAGGGGGATCCTAGATGAAAAAGAAAGTAGACCTGAGTACGATGAGTATTGAGGAACTGACCGGCTTGTCCAAGGAAATCGAAAAGGCGATCCAGAAGAAATCTGTCGAAAACCTCAAGGAAGCGCGCGCTGCGGCAGAAGCTGCAGCCAAGAAATACGGGCTCACGCTGAACGAAGTGCTCAAGCCTGCGTCTGGTGGCAAGCCCGCCTCGAAGAAGCTTCCACCCAAGTATCGCCACCCTGAAAACCCCGAGATCACCTGGTCCGGCAAGGGTCGTCAGCCCGGTTGGTATCGCGATGCAATCACTGCGGGAACGAAAGCGGAAGATCTCGCCATTTAGCCGAGTTTTCCAAGTTCCAATTGCTCCGTAATTCGGCATGTGACAAAAAATTTGCCGAAAATGTCCTGTGGATGTCGTTTACCCGGTGGTAATTGGTGCAGAAATCGAGATATGTTTACCTCGGGTAATGGGGGTACGAGTTCGCTTGTTTAAGATTAGCCCGGGGCGCCGGTGACGTGTTCGTCACCGGCGCTTTCTATTTTTTATTTAGGTCAATACCTTATCGGCTTCTTGTGAAGCGGTCCCCGGAATTATCCACAGGTCGACTCATCCAATGCGGGTGAATCACCCCTCGCACTAGCGCGGCGGCGACGTGCCCCCGGACGGAAACAGTGCGCGCCGAACCGGTCGGGTTGTCGCAAAAATCCGGTGGCGGCGAACCCAGCCTCGGAACCGATCGCCCGGTTGATGCACATGTCCGGTGTCCGGGCGCGGGCGGCACTGGCGGATGCCCGTCATCACCGTCGCAGGACGCTCACCTGATACGGACCGCACCCGTGCCGGACGCTCGGTGCGTGCGACCCGCTCTCTCATTAGTCGCGCCATTTCAACGCCCTGTGAACGCCACCGCGCCTCCCGCAGATTTCATCCGCTGTGATCCGTGCCAAGGGCGCGCCGCAACGCCCCCCGTCTGACGCGCGTGCCTGCCCGGTTTTTTGGGGGCGGACGACAGGCCGCCGCGTCCGCGCAGGCATCACAAAACGTCCGGTGTCCCTGTCACTAAGCGACAACGCCCCTTGCCGCATCGGCGAATTCCTGCTGGACTTGCGCGCGTCCGTATAGTCAAGACCTCGGGCAAGAGCAGACATCCAAATCCGGAGGGGGCCGCATCTGTATTTGCGGAGTTGCGTTTGAACAGTATCAGTATGGCCGATTTTAGCGGCATTGCGGCGGGGCAGCGGACGGAAGGGGATCTTCTGCGCGAAGAGGGCCTTTGGAAGGTTCTCAAGGAAGACTTCCGAACCCATGAACGCCATTGGACATATGCCGGCCTACAGGCCCTGTGGGTGCACCGTATAGGCGTTTATGCGCTGACCCAGCGACGGCCTATTCGCGTTCTACTGTCGATCCTTTACACGCTTGGCCACCTGTTTTGTAGGAACGTCTACGGGGTCGAGCTTGAGCGCACTGTGCAACTGGGCCGCCGGGTACTCATCGGGCACCAGCACGGTATTGTGATTCACAAATGGGCGCGCATCGGCGATGACTGCATCTTCCGCCAGGGCGTCACCCTGGGATCCGGAGTGGAGTGGACGCATAAGGAGGGCCCGGTTGTCGGCAATGGTGTGTCGTTCGGAGTGGGCTGCGTGATCGTCGGCAACGTTAAAATTGGTGACAATGTCTCCATCGGGCCGAATTGCGTGGTAATGACCGATATCCCGTCGGACCGCACGGTCTTTACCCCACCGCCGCGCGTCTTGCCCAAACAAACTGATCAGCCGCCCGCCGCAGGTTAGGCGCTGTAGAAACCGATACGGATCGCAAGAGAGACTTCGAAGATGGCTATTGAACTCGAACAGGCCCTGACCGCTGTGAAAAACGCAGTGGCCGAAATGAACATGAGCCTCGAGGCCGACAAACAGATCTCGGACGATCTGGATGCGGTGCTCTTTGGTGATGGCAGCACGTTGGACTCGATCGGGCTGGTGAATGTTGTGATGGCGGTCGAGGCGCATGTCGCCGACGAGACCGGCGAAGACATGGTGCTGGCCTCCGAAGCGGCGATGTCGCGCAAGCGCAGCCCCTACCGCTCGCTCCGCGCGCTGGCCGAATACGCCGTGGAAATCTCGGGCGAAAGCGACGCCGCCGCATGACCGACGCCAAGACCATCGCAATCACCGGTACCCGCAAGGGCATCGGCCTGTTCCTCGCCGAAACCTTTCTGGAACGCGGCTGGACGGTCGTCGGCTGTTCCCGCGGGGCCAGTGATCTGGACCACCCGAACTACAGCCATTTCGAGCTCGACGTCTCGGACGAACGCGCCGTCGTGAAGATGATGCAGTCCGTGCGGCGCACGCATGGCGGGCTGGACGCACTGCTGAACAACGCGGGCATCGCCTCGATGAACCACGCGCTGCTGACCCCCGGTGCCACGATGGAGCGGGTGTTTCAGACCAATGTCTTCGGTACGTTCCTGTTCTGCCGAGAGGCCGCCAAGCTTATGGGTCGCAAGAAGTTCGGCCGCATCGTGAACTTTGCCACCGTCGCCACGCCGCTGAAGCTGGAGGGTGAGGCGGTCTATGCCGCGTCCAAGGCCGCGGTCGTGTCGCTGACCGAGGTTCTAGCGCGCGAGGTGGCCGAGATGGGGATCACCGTCAATGCCGTCGGGCCGACGCCCGTGCCCACCGATCTGGTCGGGGCCGTGCCGGAAGAAAAGATGACTGCGCTGATCGCGCGGCAGGCGATCAATCGCTATGGCACAATGGAAGATGTGCTGAACGTCTGCGATTTCTTCCTGTCGGAACGTTCGGATTTCGTCACCGGCCAGACGATTTACCTCGGCGGGGTGTGACCCATGCCCGATGCCGTCGATTTCCTGATCGAACGGTTCAAGGCGGCGGGGGATAAGATTGCCTTTATCGAAGGCGATGCCTCCGCGACCTACGCCGACCTTTTGGACCGGATCGCCACTTGCGATGCCGCGCTGGCCGATGCAGGCGTGCCGCGCCACGCGTCGGTCCAGTTGCGCGGGGATTTCGGGCTGGCCTCTGCGGCCTGGTTGATCGCGCTCTGGGCCCGCCATGCCATCGTGACGCCGGTCGCGCCGACCAGCTTTGAAAAGGCCGACGAATTCGCCGACGTGGCCCAGGTCGCGTTCGTCGTCGAAGAGGACACCATCACGGCGTTGGGCGGCGCCTCGGAGTGCGAGCTTTACGCCCGCTTGCGCGCCGACGATCACGCGGGTCTGATAATCTTCTCATCCGGCACCACCGGCACGTCCAAAGGCGCGCTCCATGACGTCAATCGCCTGCTGACCAAGTTCCACGCGCCCGGTAAAGATCTGCGAACGCTCGCCTTCCTGCTCTTCGATCACATCGCTGGGATCGATACGCTGCTCTATTGCCTGTCGAACGCCTCGACCATCGTCTGCACGACCGACCGCAGCCCCGCCGCCGTCGCCGAGTTGATCGAGGCGCATAGGGTCGAGGTGCTGCCCACGGCGCCGTCCTTTCTGAACATGATGCTGCTGACCGGGGCAGTGGCCCGGCACGATCTGTCTAGCCTCAGGATCGTCACTTATGGCGCGGAAATGATGCCGCAAAGCCTGCTAGAACGGATCGGGGCCGCGCTGCCCGACACGGTGCGGCTGATCCAGAAATACGGCACGTCCGAGATCGGCGCGCTGAAATCACGGTCGGAAAACAACGCCTCGCGCTGGATCGATCTTGGGCCCGAGGGGGAGACCTGGCGCATTCGCGATGGCTTGCTCGAAGTGAAAACCAAGGCGGCGATGCTGGGCTACCTCAATGCCCCGTCGCCCTTCACCGAAGACGGTTGGTACAAGACCGGGGATCAGGTCGAGGTGCGCGGCAACCTTGTCCAGTTCCAGGGGCGCGACAGCGATGTCATCAACGTGGGCGGGCAAAAGGTCTTCCCGGCGGAGGTTGAAAACGCCATCCGCGCCCTCGACGGGGTCGAGGACGTGGCTGTCTTCGGCAAGCCGCACCCGATGCTGGGCGCGACGGTCTGTGCCAAGATTAGGATGCTCGATCCGGACGCGACGCCCGCGCAGGTGCGCGTGGCGCTGCGGCAGGGGCTCACTGGGGTGCTTGAGCCCTACAAGATCCCGCAGAAGATCGAACTGACGACCGAAGCGCTCAGCACCGATCGGTTCAAACAGCAGCGCGGCTAGGCCGCCCGCCCACCGGCGAAGCGTTCGGCCCAGCCTTCACGCTCTTCATCCGCGATCTTGGCAAACAGCACATCCGGCACCGTGAACCCATGCCCCGCAGGCAGGGCCTCTAGCGCCGCGGTCACATCCTCCGGCCACGCTGTGTCCAGCGTGTTCATCGCCGCCAGCATCCGCGCCGCAGCATCGGGGATGAACGGGGCCGACAGCACCGCATAGATCCGGATCAGGTTCAGTGACAGCCGCACCACCGCCGCGGCGCGATCGGGATCTTCCTTGAACGCGGCCCAGGGCGCGGCCTCTTGCAGGTACTCGTTGCCGAGAACCCAGATCGCCCGAAGCTCCCCCGCTGCCTTGCGTACCTCAATCGCTTCCATATGCGCCTCGTACTGGCGCACCCGTGTCTCAAGCGCGGCGATCAGCGCCTCTTCCTGCGGCCCGAAGGTGCCGCCCTCGGGCACCGCTTCGCCAAACTTTGACCGGCAGAACTTGGTCACCCGGCTCACAAAGTTGCCCAGCACATCGGCCAGATCCTTGTTCACAGAGGCCTGGAAGTTTTCCCACGTGAACTCGCTGTCGGAGTTTTCCGGCGCATGGCTGAGCAGCCACCAGCGCCAGTAATCGGCGGGCAGGATCTCCAGTGCCTGATCCATGAACACGCCACGGCCCTGGCTGGTCGAGAACTGCCCGCCATCATAGTTCAGGTAGTTGAACGACTTGATGTAATCGACAAGCTTCCAGGGCTCGCCCGAGCCGATGATGGTCGCGGGGAAGCTGAGCGTGTGGAAGGGCACGTTGTCCTTGCCCATGAACTGAACGTAGCGCACATCCTCGGCGCCCTTGTCCGTGCGCCACCAGCGTTCCCAGTCCGCATCCGGGCGGCCCGTCGCATCGGTCCATTCCTTGGCGCAGGCGATGTATTCAATCGGTGCGTCGAACCAGACGTAAAAGACCTTGTCTTCCATCCCCGGCCACGGCTCGGTGCCTTTCTTGACCGGCACGCCCCAGTCGAGATCCCGCGTGATCCCGCGGTCTTGCAACCCGTCGCCATCGTTCAGCCATTTCTTGGCGATCGAGGTGGTGAGCACCGGCCAGTCGGTCTTGCTGTCGATCCAGTCCGACAATTCGCCGCGCAGGGACCGCTGCTTGAGATAGAGATGCGTTGTCTCGCGCACCTCAAGGTCGGTCGATCCCGAAATCGCCGAGCGCGGATTGATCAGATCGGTGGGGTCCAACTGCTTGGTGCAGTTCTCACACTGATCCCCCCGCGCGCGTTCATACCCGCAATTGGGGCAGGTCCCCTCGATATAGCGGTCGGGCAGGAACCGGCCGTCGGCGTTGGAATAGACCTGCCGTTCGCTGACCTCTTCGATCAGCCCGGCCTCGGCCAGCCGCCCGGCAAAATGCTGGGTCAGCGCGTGGTTCTGCGGGCTCGACGAGCGCCCGAACTTGTCAAACGACAGCCCGAACCCGTCGGAGAGGTCCTTTTGCACCTGCCACATCTCGGCACAGTACGCGGCCACCGGCTTGCCCGCCTTGGCGGCGGCCAGTTCGGCGGGCGTCCCATGCTCGTCCGTCGCGCAGAGAAACAGCACCTCATGGCCGCGGGCGCGCATGTAGCGGGCATAGAGATCAGCCGGAAGCTGAGACCCCACAAGATTGCCCAAATGCTTGATCCCGTTGATATACGGGATCGCCGAGGTGATGAGGATGCGTGCCATACCTGCGCCCTGCTGTGACAAGTCCGCAGGTCTTAGCGCAGGGGGCCGAGGCCGTCACCCCCGGATCGGGCGGGGCAGGGGGCGCTGCCCCCTCGGGCTGGCGCCCTCACCCCCGGGATATTTCTTGACCAAAGATGCAGGTCTTTGGTTTTTAGATCTCCTTGGGCGGTCTGCGGCGCGGCAGCCGCTCAGTTCACCCGCACGACCTTGCCCGGATTGAGGATGTTCTGCGGGTCCAGCGCCTTTTTTACATCGCCCATGATCGCCCACCCGTCGCCATGCTCGCGCTCCATAAAGCCCAGCTTGCCGATCCCCACGCCATGTTCGCCCGTGGCCGTCCCACCAAGCCGCAGAGAGCGTTCGACCATCCGGTCCGAGATGCGCTTGGCCTCGTCCAGTTCCTCGGGCGCTTTCGGATCCACTAGCAGGAGTGCGTGGAAGTTTCCGTCCCCCACATGCCCCAGGATCGGCCCCTGCAGCGCCGAGGCCGCGATATCCGCCGCGGTATCATCGACGGCCTGCGCCAGCTCCGAGATTGGCACGCAGATATCGGTGACCAAAATGTCCGCCCCGGGCCGCAGCGCCTTGATCGCATAGGTCGCCTGGTGGCGCATGGTCCACAGGCGGTTGCGGTCCTCGGGCCGTTCCGCGCGTTGAAACCCGCTTGCCCCATACTCCTCGGCCAGCTCGCCAAACCGCTGGGCGTCCTCGGACACCGCCGTCTCGGAGCCATGAAACTCCAGCATCAGATGCGGTTTCGCCGGAAACGTCGCCCCGGCATAGGCGTTGAAGCTTTGCGCCGTCGCCGCATCAAGCAGTTCGATCCGCGCCACCCCGATTCCCATCTGGATCGTGGCGATCACGGTGTTCACGGCATCGATCACGCTGTCGAAGGCGCAGACGGCGGCCGAGATCGCTTCGGGCTGGCCATGCAGCTTGAGCGTAAGCTCGGTCATCAAGCCCAGCGTCCCCTCGGACCCGACAAAGAGCGCCGTCAGATCGTAGCCTGCCGACGACTTGCGCGCGCGGGTCCCCGTCCGGATCACCCGGCAATCGGCCAGCACAACCTCAAGCCCCATCACATTGTCGCGCATGGTGCCATAGCGCACCGCCGTCGTCCCGCTTGCCCGCGTGGCTACCATCCCGCCCAGCGCGGCGTTGGCGCCGGGATCGATCGGAAAGAACAACCCCGTCGCCCGCAACTCTTCATTCAGCGCCTCGCGCGTGACGCCGGGCTGGACGACGACATCCATGTCCTCGGCATTGATTTTTAAGACCTTGTTCATACGGCTGAAATCCACCGTCACACCGCCCGAGAGCGCCAGCGCATGCCCCTCAAGCGAGGTGCCGGTGCCCCAGGGAATCACAGGGGCGCCGTGGGCCGCGCAGATCCGAACGATGGCCGCGACCTCATCGGTCGTGCGCGGATAGGCGACGGCATCGGGCGGCGTGGCGGCAAAATACGCCTCGGACGCGCCATGTGCGACCAGATCGGCCTTGGACAGGCTGAGCCCATCGCCTAACACTGTGGATAACTCAGCGATTGCGGTCTGGACGGTCACGATTTCCTCCCCGGCTGCGGTGCGGGCGCGACCCTAAGCCATGGGACCGGCTTGGGGAAGGAGGCAACCAAGCGGCCGGGGACGGCAAGGGCAAGGCGCGGATGGACGACGGATCAAGGGGAGGCTTGATCAAAGGGCAGCTGACCGAGATTGCGGGCATGTGCCGCAATGGCTGGGAAACGCTGCGCGACGAGGGGCCGGGCCAGTTGCAGTTCTGGTTCCTTGCGCTTCTCATCGGGATCGCTGCCGGGTTCGCGGCGCTGTTCTTCCGCAAGGGGATCGAGTGGCTGCAAAGCACGCTCTACGGCGCCGAAGACATCAAGATGATCCACTCCTTCGCCGAGACGCTGGAGTGGTACTATGTGCTGATCATTCCCATCGTTGGCGGGGTCATCGTCGGGCTGATCCTCAACCGCTTCACCGATGACGGGCGCGTCCGCTCGGTCGCTGACGTGATCGAGGGGGCGGCCCTGGGCGACGGGCGAGTGGAAACCAAGGCCGGGGTGGCCTCGGCTGCGGCGTCGCTCATCACGCTGTCGTCGGGGGGCTCAACCGGGCGCGAGGGGCCGGTGGTGCATATGGCCGGCGTCATCGCCACCTGGGTGTCGAACCGGATCGACGCGAGCGGGATAACCGCGCGCGATCTTCTAGGCTGTGCGGTCGCTGCCGCTGTGTCGGCCTCGTTCAACGCGCCCATTGCCGGGGCGCTGTTTGCGATGGAGGTGGTGCTGCGCCACTTCGCCATGCATGCCTTCGCCCCCATCGTCATCGCCAGCGCGGCGGGCACCGTGATCAACCGGCTTGAATTTGGCGACGTGACCGAATTCGTTCTGCCCCGCGAAAATGAGCTGGTCTTCTATGTCGAACTGCCGGCCTTTTTGATCCTGGGGCTGATTTGCGGGATCGTGGCGGTCCTGTTCATGCGCGCGATCTTCTGGACCGACGATATGGGGACGGTGCTGCAACGCCGTGTCGGTTTGCCCCGGTTCCTCAGGCCCGCCGTCGCCGGGGCGTTGCTGGGCGGCATTGCCATCTTCTTTCCGCATATCATCGGTGTGGGGTACGAGACGACCTCTGCCGCGTTGACCGGCAACCTGTTGCTGCACGAAGCCATCGTGTTTGCCGTGATCAAATCCGCCGCGGTCGCCATCACCATGGCGGGCCGGATGGGGGGCGGGGTCTTCTCACCCTCGCTGATGCTCGGGGCGCTGACAGGGCTCGCCTTCGGGCTGATCGCCACGGGGTTTTTCCCCGAGGTGTCGGGGTCCGAGACGCTCTATGCCCTGGCGGGCATGGGCGCGGTCTCGGCCGCCGTTCTCGGTGCGCCGATTTCGACCACGCTGATTGTGTTTGAGCTGACCGGCGACTGGCAGACCGGGCTTGCCGTGATGGTCGCGGTCTCAACCTCGACCGCGCTGGCCTCGCGCCTGGTGGACCGGTCGTTCTTTCTGACCCAGCTTGAGCGTAAGAACATCCACCTGGCTGCCGGGCCACAGGCCTATCTGCTGTCGATGTTCCGCGTGTCCAACGTGATGCGGCGCCCGGACGACCCCACCTGCGTTCCCGCCGACGATATCTGGGAGGCGATTGCCGAAGGCCATTACATCGACGGCAACGGAACGCTCGAGGCCGCCATGCCCGTCTTTGAACGCACCAACAGCCGGTTCCTCGCCGTCGTCCGATTTGGAGGGGAGGGCGAGCCACCCGAGATTCTGGGCGCGCTCTTCCAGGTCGATGCGCTCAAGGCCTATAATCGTGCGCTGGCCGCGACCGCGGCCGAAGAGCATTCCTAGATCTGTTCGACCGTCACCGTGTCGCTTTCATAGAACGCGAGGTGATCCTTGATCGCGGCGACGCCGTCCTTTGGATCCTCATAGGACCAGACCGCATCTTTCAGAACCGTGCTTTTGGTCACGATCGAATAGTAGGTCGCCGCCCCTTTGTGCGGGCAGGTGCTGGTCTTGTCGCTTTTCTCAAGGAAGGCCATCGCGATATCGCCGCGCGGGAAGTAGATGACCGGTGGATAGCTGCCCTCGGCCAGTTCCAGCGCGTCAGAGCTTTCGCCTAGGATGGCCCCGCCTGCGCGGATAACCCAGTTGCCATCGGCTTTTCTGATCTTGATGTGATCGGCCATACGAAACCTCCCCCTCCCACCGTCGCGGGAGCCTTAAGTGTGTTCTGTAACGGATGCGTGTCAGACCGCGCGCGTCGCGTGCGTGAGCCACTCCAGTGCGTTATCGCTAACACGGGGGCCGATTTTTGCAAGCGTTTCCGCATGATAGGCGTTGAGCCAGTTCCGTTCGTCCGCGGACAGGACGGCTGTGTCCACCAGCGACAGGTCAATGGGCGCAAAGGTCAGCGTCTCGAAACTCAGCTGATCGCGGTCGTCCCCCAAGGCCGCCGCCTCGCGGACCACGATCAGGTTTTCGATGCGGATGCCGAACGCCCCCTCGCGGTAATAGCCCGGCTCATTCGACAGGATCATGCCCGGCTCGAGCGCGACCTCGCTGATCCGGGCCAGCCGTTGCGGGCCCTCGTGGACGTTCAGGTAGACGCCCACGCCGTGCCCGGTGCCGTGATCGTAATCCATGCCCGCCATCCACAACGGTGCGCGCGCCAGGGCATCCAAATCGCGCCCCGCCAGCCCGCGGGGCCAGCGCACGCGGCTGATCGCGATGACGCCCTGCAGCACGCGGGTGAAACAGCGGCGTTCCTCGTCACCCACATCGCCGATCGCGATGGTCCGGGTGATGTCCGTGGTGCCGTCAATGTACTGACCGCCCGAATCCACCAACAACAGCTCGCCCGGTTTCACCGCCCGGTTCGTGCCTTCGGTCACGCGGTAATGCACGATCGCGCCGTTCGGCCCCGCACCGCAGATCGTGTCAAAGCTGATATCGCGCAACGCGTTCGTGGCACGGCGAAAACCCTCAAGCTTCTTGACCACATCGATCTCGGTCAACCCGCCCTTCAGTGCCTCGGCCGCAAGCCAGGCCAGAAACTCCACCATCGCCGCCCCGTCGCGCAAATGCGCCTCGGTGGTGGCGGCAAGCTCCGCCTGCGTTTTGCGCGCTTTGGGCAGGACGCAAGGGTCACGGTCCCACGCCACGTCGATCCCGGCCTCTTCCAACGCCAGCCCGACCCCATGGGGCGCGGTGGTCTTGTCCACCCGCACCGGCCCGGTCAGCGTGCGCAGCGCGGGTTCGAACGCCTCCATCGGGCGGATGGTCACGTCGGGGCCCAGGTGATCCATCACCCCGGCGGTTTTTTCCGCCGCCGCAAAAAGCGTGAAGGTGCCGGTGTCGTGCAGGATCCCCAGGCACTGCGCCAAGGGGTTCCGCTCGATATCCGAGCCCCGGACATTCAGCAGCCAGCAGATCGAATCCGGCAACGTCAGAACCGCCGCCTTCTGGTCGGCCTCGGACAGAGTTGCCGCGATCTGGGCCCGCTTCTCATCGCTCGATGTCCCGGCAAATTCAATGGGGTAGGGGGTCATCGCGCCCTTTGGCGCCTCTGGCCGATCGTCCCAGATCGCATCGAGCGCATTGGCAACGCAGCGCACCGTCAGCCCGGCCTTTTCCAAGGCCTCAACCTCGGCCCGGGTGTGCAGCCAGGGGTCGATCCCAACCACGTCCGTCTCGCCCAGCCGCTCTGCCAGCCAGGGCCCAAGCTTGGTCTTCGGCCAATCCACGGGCGTGAAGTGATCGGTGTCCACCTGCGCCCGCACCTGGACGGTATACCGCCCGTCGATGAACACGGCCGCGCTTTCGGCCAGGGCCACGGCAAACCCCGCCGATCCGGTGAACCCGGTCAGCCAGGCCAACCTCTCATCGCGCGGCGCGACGTATTCGCCCTGGTGGATGTCGGCGCGCGGGACGACAAAGGCCGCGATGCCCAGCCGGCCCATTTCACCGCGCAATTTGGTCAGGCGCGCGGGGCCCTGATCGGGCGACGTGGTGGCGTCAAAGCTTTGAAACATCAGCTGGCCTTCTTCATCCCGACCATCCGCGCCCGGGCCCGGGGATCGCTGTCAAAAAGGCTCGCCAACTGCTCGGTCATCGCCCCGGCCAGCTGTTCGACATCCGTGATCGTCACCGCCCGGTCGTAGTAGCGCGTCACGTCATGACCGATGCCGATGGCGATCAGTTCGACCAGTTTCTTGCGCTCGACCATCGCGATGACGTCGCGCAGGTGCTTTTCAAGGTAGTTCGCCGGATTGACCGACAGGGTCGAGTCATCCACCGGCGCGCCATCGGAGATCACCATCATGATCTTGCGCGCCTCGGCCCGTCCCGCCATCCGCCGATGCGCCCATTCCAGCGCCTCGCCGTCGATGTTTTCCTTCAAGAGGCCCTCTTTCATCATCAGCCCAAGGTTTTCCCGCGTCCGCCGCCAGGGCGCATCCGCAGGCTTGTAGATGATGTGGCGCAGGTCGTTCAGCCGCCCGGGCTGTTGCGGCCGGCCCGAGGCCAGCCAGTTCTCGCGCGCTTGACCGCCCTTCCACGCGCGCGTGGTAAAGCCCAGGATCTCGACCTTCACCTGGCACCGTTCCAACGTGCGGGCCAGAACATCGGCACAGATCGCCGCGATCGAGATCGGGCGCCCGCGCATGCTTCCTGAATTGTCGAGCAAGAGCGTCACGACAGTGTCGCGAAATTCGGTGTCTTTCTCGACCTTGAAGCTCAGCGGCGTGGTCGGGTTCGCCACCACCCGCGCCAAACGGCCCGCATCGAGGATCCCTTCCTCGCGGTCGAACTCCCAACTGCGGTTCTGCTGGGCCTGCAACCGGCGCTGCAACTTGTTGGCCAGCCGCGACACCGCGCCCTTCAGGGGCTCGAGCTGCTGGTCGAGATAGGCCCGCAGCCGCTCCAGCTCGGCCGGTTCCGCCAGATCCTCGGCCCGGATCTCCTCATCCTGATCGGCGGACCAGACCTCGTAATCGGGGTCCGCCTCGCTGAATGCGGCGGGGGGCGGGGGCTCGAGCGGGGCCTCGCCATCGGGCAGGTCGACCTCTTCGCCCAGCTCAACATCGGCCATGTCGTCCGCCGATACCTGTGCCTGGCTGGCGTCCTGCGTATCTTCCTGGCTTTGCTCTGGCGCGGCCTCGGCGTCTTCGGTGTCGTCCTCGCTGTCGCCCTGGGCGTCGGGGTTGTCGTCCTCTTCGCCCTCGGCCTCTGCCTGGTCTTCGGTATCCTCATCGGGCGCGTCCGGATCGTCGCCCAGTTGATCGCCATAGCCCAGGTCCGAGATGATCTGGCGGGCAAACCGCGCGAACGCCGATTGATCCTCAAGCGTTTCTTCGAGGTTTTCGAGCGTACCCCCCGCCTGTTCTTCGATGAACCCGCGCCACAGCTCCATGACGTTGTCGGCGCCCTTGGGCATGGCGCGGCCCGTCGCCAGATGCCGGATCAGATAGCCCGCCGCCGCCGCCAGCGGCGCCTCGGACGGCTCGCGGATCTGGGCATAGCCGCGCCGCTCGGCCTCGGTCGCGATCTTGGCGTCGATATTGCCCGCGGTGCCCGGCATCGACTTGGCGCCCACCGCCTCGCACCGCGCGGTTTCCATCGACTCGTAAAGATCGCGCGCCATCTGGCCGGCGGGGGCATAGCGGTTGAACGTGCCCTCGTCATGGAACTTGCGGCGCAGCGCATAGGCATCCGCTGTCCCGCGCGCGAGCAAAACCTCGTCCCGCGTCATCCGGCGGCTGACCTGGGGCAGGCGGATCTGATCGGGCGTCATCCCCGGCGGATCGACCGAATAGGTGACACCGACATCGGGGTCGTCCGCCATCACGCGCGTCGCCTCGGCGAGCGCCTTTTTGAACGGATCGGCGGGGTTGTCGGGCGGGGTGGTCACTGTGCCCAGCCCGCGCTGTTCGAGAAGGACTCAAAGTCCACCGAAGTCAAATATTCCAACTCCGTCCCAGTTGCCGTCGCGTAGGCATCGGGCGCGGCATAGAGCAAGCCCTCCAGCCAATCCGCCGACCGTTTTGGAAAGGCGCTGGGGTCGTTGATGACCTTGTCGTAATGGGCTTTCCCCTGCGCGACGACGGCGAGCCGAGTGTAAAGGAACGTATCGGACAGTCCCGGCGATGAGGCGAAGCGGCGATAATGCGCCCGCGTGTCGAGCGCGTATAGTTTCCGTGCCAGCGTTTCGTAAAAGGCCTCGATGTCACGGGGCGGATAGGTCGCAAGTGCGTCCGTCAGCGGCTGCAAATCCGTCCGTTCATCATTCCAGCCATCTCCTTGGATAAGCTCGATCAGGCTCCAAAACCGATCGTCTTCCATCGGCGCAACCGTCATGTCATGCGAACCGGCGATGGCGGCGTGCGACGCGAGTTGGCCAAGGATCGGACCCCAGAGCAAAGACTTGAGGATAATTCGTCGATCCATCAGCCTTCCCACCTGTCATCCCAAGCTCATCGACGCCGCGCTCTCGGGCAGTTCCTCGTCAAAGCACCGCTGATAGAACTCGGCCACGGTCTGCCGCTCCAGCTCATCGCATTTGTTGAGGAAGGTCAGCCGGAAGGCATAGCCGATATCGCGGAAGATCTGGGCGTTCTGGGCCCAGGCGATCACCGTTCGGGGGCTCATCACCGTGCTGAGATCGCCGTTCATAAACGCGGTGCGGCTCAGATCCGCCACGGTCACCATCTGGCTCACCGTCTTGCGGCCCGTCGCGGTGTTCATATGCGGGCATTTCGACAGCACAATCGCCGTCTCGGCATCGTGGCTGAGGTAGTTCAGCGTTGCGACCAGGCTCCACCGGTCCATCTGGCCCTGGTTGATCTGTTGCGTGCCGTGGTAGAGGCCGGTCGTGTCGCCCAAGCCGACGGTGTTGGCCGTCGCGAACAGCCGGAAATAGGGGTGCGGCGTGATCACCTCGTTCTGGTCCAGAAGCGTCAGCTTGCCGTCGGTTTCCAGAACCCGCTGGATCACAAACATCACATCGGCGCGGCCCGCATCGTATTCATCGAACACAATCGCGGTGGCATTGCGCAGCGCCCAGGGCAGGATGCCTTCCTGGAACTCGGTCACCTGCTTGCCGTCGCGCAGTTTGATCGCGTCTTTCCCGATCAGGTCGATCCGGCTGATATGGCTGTCGAGGTTCACCCGCACGCAGGGCCAGTTCAGCCGCGCTGCGACCTGTTCGATATGGGTCGATTTGCCGGTGCCGTGATAGCCCTGAATCATCACGCGGCGGTTGTGGGAAAAGCCCGCAATTATCGCCAGGGTGGTGTCGGGGTCGAACTTGTAGGTGGGATCCACCTCGGGCACGCGATCGGACGCCTCGGCGAAGCCCTTGATCGTCATATCGGAATCGATCCCAAAGGTCTCGCGCACCGAAATCTCTTCGGTGGGTTTGGTGATCGTGTCCATGCTGCCGTCCGCCATGATCTGTCCTTGTCGCGCTGGGCGCCCGGGCCGGTCAATTGTCGGGCCGCGGGGCAGAGGTTGTCGTGCAACATATCGCGCCCGAGGGCAAGGGGAAGCGGTGCGGTGCGCGGCCGCCGGGACGCGCGTTTTGTAACGCTTTTCACGCGGCGTTGCGCAGGGGTGATTTGGGGGATGCGGACCGACTGGTTAGGTAGGGGCGGGGAAGAACGGAGGAAGCGATGAACAGACGGACCTTTCTTGCGGGTGCAAGTGCGGCGGTTCTGGCGGCCAGCACGGCGCCGCGGGCGCTTGTTGCGCGCGATGCGGCAGCGTTCGAGGTGACGCACACCGATGCCGAATGGCGGGCGATGCTGTCGAACCTGGAATACAAGGTGATGCGGCGCGAGGGGACGGAACGCCCGTTTTCCAGCCCGCTCGACAAGGTCTATGCGGACGGCACCTATCATTGCCGGGGCTGCGATCTGCCGCTCTACAGCTCGGCCCATAAATACGACAGCGGCACCGGCTGGCCGTCGTTCTGGCAATCGTTGCCGGAGGCGGTGGGCACGAAGCCTGACCGCAAGCTTTTGCGGGTCCGTACCGAGGTGCATTGCCGCCGCTGCGGCTCGCATCTGGGCCATATCTTTGACGATGGCCCCGCGCCCACGGGCAAGCGCCATTGCCTGAACGGCGTCTCGCTGGTCTTCCGCGCCGCCTGACGCGGGCGCGCGCGGGCGGCTATTCGGCCGCGAAGGCCGCGTTGGTTGCGCCGCCCGGCGCCGTCTGGAACGTCCGTAGCAGGTCGCGCATATGCTCGGCCTGTTGCATCAGGCGGCTCGCATTTTCCCGGCTTTGCTCTGACAGCGCGGCGTTTTTCTGGGTGATGACGTCCAATTGCGTGATCGCGCTTGTCACCTCGCCCACACCGGTGGCCTGTTCGCGGGCGGTGGTGGTCAGCTCTTGCATCGTGCCCGCCATCTTGCGCACGCCGCCCATGATCTCATCCAGTGTGCGGCCCGTCTCTTCGACCAGATCGACACCGCGCCGGACCTGGGTCGAGCTTTCCTCGATCAGCGTCTTGATGTCCTGGCTGGCCTCGCTCGAGCGTTGGGCCAGCGCCCGAACCTCGGTCGCGACAACGGCAAAGCCCTTCCCGGCGCTGCCCGCCCGCGCCGCCTCGACCGAGGCGTTGAGCGCCAGAAGATTGGTCTGAAACGCGATCCCGTCGATGACCGAGACGATTTCCCCGATCCGGTTCGAGGCATCGCGAATATCGGCCATCGCGTCGACCGCGGACGAGACGACCTTGCCCGCCTCATCCACCTGTTCCGAGGCCTGATTGGCAAAGCTTGCCGCATCGGTTGCGCCATCCGCGCTTGATTTCGCCGAGGCCGAAATCTCTTCCATCGCGGCAGAGGTTTCTTCAAGCGAGGCGGCCTGTTGTTCCGCCCGGCGGCCCAGATTGTCGAGCGAGTCGTTGATATTGCCTTGCAGGTCATCGAACGCGCTGCGAAAGGCGCCCTGCATCCGTTCGGTCAGATCGCCTGTCGCCATCCGGGCCATCACGCGTCCCACCGCGGCGACGCCGTTTTCGACATTGTCGAGCATCCCGTTGATCGACTGGGCCAGCGCCTGCTGCTCCGGCTCGTCAAAAGCGGTGGTCACACGCTGGGAAAAATCGCCCTGGGCTCCTGCGCCGACCGCCGCCCCGACCGACGCGCCGAGATCCGCAATCATCCGCTGGCGGGCCTCTTCAACCTTGGCCTGGCGGTCTTCCTCGGCCTGTGCGGCCTGGCGCGCCTGTTCTTTTTCAAGCGCGGCGCGCTTGTGCTCTTCCGCGCGGCTTGCCTCTTCCAGGCGCTTGGTTTCGCGCGCGGTATCGCGAAACACCTCCAACGCGCGGGCGATCTGGCCCAGCTCGGTCTCGCGCTCGGTGCCGGTGATGTCGATATCCAGCGCGCCTTCGGTCAGTTGCTGCATCTCACTGATCGAGTTTTCGATCTCACCGACAACCTGCCGCGCCATGCGGCGCGCCAGCACCGTGCTGCCCGCGATCGAGGCAGTGACAATCACCGCAAGCGTGATCAGGATCACAAAGATCGTGCGCTCGGCCGCAACATCGGTGGCGCCCTGAATGTCATCGATCTGCACGGAAATCTGGTTGATATCCGCAAGGATCGCGGCCCCCTCGGCATCCATCCGGCGCTGCAGCGCTTCGATCCCCTCAACATTCGCAAAAATCTCGTTCAGCGCGGTTTCATAGGCGGCAAGGCTGCCCGCGATGTCCCGGGCCGCGGCGGTGCGGTCGCTGCCGTTAAGGGCCACGATCGCCGCGTCAATCGCGCGCGTGGCATTGGCCAGCGCCTCTCTGGAATTGGCGAAGTCGGCATCGTCAGCGGTCAGCACGTAACGCTCGGCATAGACGCGCAGGGTCAGGATATCGACGTAGAAGTTATCCAACGCGCGCACTGCCCGTTCGTTGCCGTCGAACACGATCAGGTTCTGCAACTCGCGCGCCTTGCTGCGAATCCGCGGGATCAGCTCCATCAGGGTGGTTTCAATGCCCCGGCGTTCGGCAAACAGCGTCTCGATCTCGCCAAAACTTTGGTCGTAATCCTCGAGATTGGTCTGCACGCGATCCGAGATTTCCAAAAGCTCGGGGTAGGCGCCAAAGTTCTCGTCCAGCCTGTCTTCGGCCACCCGGATGTTTTCGAGGTTGTCGCGCACTTCGCGGGCGTGGTCAGGCGTTGGCTCCAGGAAATAGACGCCGCGCGCGCGGTCGGCCTCGAAGGCGTCTTGTTCGATCTCTGCGGCAATCTCAACCTGCGCACCGCTGGCCTGATAGTTGTCGAACATCGCGTCGATGCGCAGAATCGACAGCACGCTGACAATCCCGGTCAGCGCCAGCGCCCCGATCAGGCAGATGGCAATAAAGTTCATCCGCCGGCTAAGGGTCCAGTCGGCCACCATCGACACACTCCACTGTTGTCGCAACCGTGGACGTAGCGCACAGGTGTTTGCGCCGCGTTAATGGCAGATGTCAGGCGCGGGGCGGCCCTAGAAGTTGCGGCTGTCCTTGATCTGGTCCCAGGCCCAGACAACCTCTTGCAGGCGGTCTTCGTCTTCGCGCGCGCCGCCGTTCATGTCCGGATGCAAATCCTTAACCAAGCTTTTGTATTGCTTGCGAATCTCGGCCTTGGTCCAGTGATCCTTGGCCTCAAGAATATCGATCGCGCGGCGTTCGGTGGGCGGCAGGCGGCGGGTGCCGGTGACGCTCTTGCCGGGGTTGCGCGTGGCATTGCTGCCAAGGATCTGGTGCGGGTCATCGACGCCCAGCCGCGACCAGGCGCGCGCCTCTTCCCCCTGCTTGCCAAAGGGTTTGGTCGGCCGGTCCCACACCCGGTCCTTTTCGATCTGTGCCTCGAACTCTTCCTCGGTCGAGCCGTTGAAGAAGTTCCACTTCAGATTGTACTCGCGCACATGCTCTTTGCAGAACCAGTAATACTCATCCAGCGAATCCGGCGATTTCGGCGCGCGGTACTGGCCCGGCTCGGTGCATCCGGGGTGATCGCACCCCCGCTGCGACGTCTCGAACGCGCCCGACATCCCGCGCTTGGTGCGCTGGCGCTTCTTCTTGTCGGAAGAGACGCGGATATCGAACCCAAACGGATCGTCTTTGCTCATGGCCTGCACCTTTTCGACTCGGAGGCGTAAGTCTAATGTCTCTCCCGCAGGATTGAAGGGGGCAGATGGCGAAAAGTGGCACTAGCAGAGGAAATGCGGGAACGACTGGACGCGGCTTTTGCCCCGACGGTCCTGACCATCGAGGATGAAAGCGAGCAGCATCGCGGCCATTCCGGCTATCAGGAAGGCGGCGAAAGCCATTGGCGGATCACGATAAACGCGCCCGCCTTTGCGCAGATGTCCCGGATCGAGCGGCACCGCGCGGTGCACGCGGCGCTCGGCCCCGGGATCGTCGGGCGGATTCACGCCCTCGCGCTGCAGATCGGCGGTTAGGCGGCTATTCCGCCGCCGTTGCCTTGGGCGACGGCGTCACGATCGCCTCATCCGCCAGGGTCGACGGCCGCTTGGGCGCCGGTTTCGGCGCGTCTGGCATGTCGTCGAGGATCGGGATCACCTTGCGGCGCCCTTCCTTGGCCAGCGCGATCAGCTCGGGCCGCGTCGACTTGCGCCGCTTGGTTTTGGCGATATCTTCTTCGATCGTCGGCAGCCCAGCCCCCAGAGGCTCCCGCGACCGGCGGAAGACGAAGATGTCCTGCGACACCGCACGCCCCCGCCCCAAAATCCCGGCGGGGCGCATCGATACGGTATCGCTGCGCACATATTCCCACCCGGCCACGCCGAGGTCGTTCATCACCGTCTCGATGGTTGCCACGATCGGATCGTCGGCATCCCCGATATTGCGCCGGGACAAACACTCCTTCGGCGCGGGCACGACCTTGTACTCGTACTTGGGCATCACTCGTTACTCCCACCACACTTACTCACTACCCGGGCTGAGATAGAGCGCGATGTCCGATTCAGGCAAGAAAAGGCGCAAATCCGGGCTGGATTGGGGCCGATTAGGTTGGGTTTGGTAAAATCAGGGGGGTGCGGGGGCAGCGTTGTTGCGGAATTGGGAACAACGGGGCGGGTTAGAGGGCGGCGAGGCGGGCGCGGAGGTGGTCACGAAGGGCGGTGGCTTTGACGTGATTGTAGCTCATGTGGTCGGGGTCGAAGACGGTGAGCGCGGCTTCGACATGGGAGAGGGCGGTTTCGAGCGCCGGGCGCGGATCGGTGGTGGTGGGATGGTCGGCGATGGCCTCATGCGCGAGGGCGAGGTTTTCCTGCGTCCGCGCCCATTGCACTGGATGCGCGTCCTCGGTGCGAACGCGCAGCGCGGCACGATAAGCGTCGACGGCCTTGGCGAGCAGCGCTGCGCCGTCTTCGCCTGCGGTGCGGGTGCCCTGGTTGCTGAGCGCGTTGCCGAGGTTGTTTTGCGTCATCGCCCACTGCACCGGATGCGCGTCCTCAGTGCGAACACGCAGCGCGGCACGATAGGCGTCGACGGACTGGGCCAAGAGTGCGGCGCCGTCTTCGCCCGGTGCCGGTGCTTTGGTCGCGGAGCGCATTGCCGAGGTTGTTTTGCGTCATCGCCCATTGCACCGGTTGCGCCACCTCGGTGCGAACGCGCAGCGCGGCGCGATAGGCGTCGACGGCCTGGGCCAGCAACGCGGCGCCGTCTTCACCAGCGGTGCGGGTGCCCTGGTCGTCGAGCGCGGTGCCGAGGTTGTTTTGCGTCGTCGCCCAGTCCACCGGATGCGCGTCCTCGGTGTAAACGCGCAGCGCGGCGCGATAGGCGTCGACGGCCTGGGCCAGCAGCGCCGCGCCGTCTTCGCCAGCGGTGCGGGTGCCCTGGTTGCGGAGCGCGTTGCCGAGGTTGTTTTGCGTCATCGCCCAGTCCACCGGATGCGCGTTCTCGGTGCGAACGCGCAGCGCGGCGCGATAGGCGTCGATGGCCTGCGCCAAGAGCGCGGCGCCGTCCTCGCCCGCGGTGCGGATGCCCTGGTTGCGGAGCGCGTTGCCGAGGTTGTTTTGCGTCATCGCCCAGTCCACCGGCTGCGCGTCCTCTGTGTAGACACGCAGCGCGGCGCGATAGGCGTCGACGGCCTGGGACAGGAGCGATGCGCCGACTTCGCCCGCGGTGCGGGTGCCTTGCTCTTGCAATGAAACCGCAAGCGCGTTTTGTCCTGCAGCCCAAAGCCGACTGTCTTGGCCCTTAAGCTCGCTCGTCAAAATCGGTTCGAGCAGTTCTCGACTGCGTGGCAAGCCGTCGCCGCCATACCGAAGGCCGTGGTTTCGTAGGGTGGGCCAATACGTCAAAATCCGCCGCCGCGCCGGTTCCAGGGCATCAAAGCCGGCAAAACTATCCGCGGTCGCCGACAGGATGCGATACGCCTCATTCACCCGCCCGCGCAGGAGAAGGATCTCTGCCTTTTGCTCATCGAGCGCGGCGTTTGCCTCCAATGCTGGCCGCAGCATCTCGGTCTTGTGGACGTCCCGCGCGCCGTCCAGCAACGCCTCGGCCTCATCCAAATTGAAGTTCTCGATGGCCGCCGTGACTGCCGCGCGCACATTCTCAAGGCGCGGCAACGTCGATGGTAACGCCTCGCGCTCCGCCACCAGCCGCTTGATGTCCTCCGCTTTGCTCTTCAGAAAAGCCATAAGGTCGAACTTGGATGCGCCGCCGTCTGGTGAATCCTCAAAGAAGTCGGCGCAAATGCGAAGGTCTTCCAGCGACGACGTCTCAACATGCTCCAACACACGCTTGACCGTCTGGTTCATATCCTCGGCCAGCGCGATCTCGTACGCCTGTTTGCGGGCTGACTCGATCACTAACTCCAAAGTCAGTGCATCTCTAAAATCTTGATCCGCCTTACAAACAGCTATGCCCGCGACCAACGCGGTCAAAACGATGTCGCGCACGTTTCCATCATCTGCTCCAATGCCGAGCGTGCCAATGATCATCTCGGACAGCGCTTTCTCCAGGTCCTGCCCGTGCACAGTCTTGGCAAGAGCCTTTGGGTCAAGCGAAGCGACTGCCGGCGCGTCTTTCAGGATAATGCGCGCGCGTTCAATCTCTGCGTCAGCAAATTCGGGATTGGCGGCAAGGGCTTTGAGGATCTGCCTCTGCGCCTTTTCTGACGCCTTTTCAGCACATCCTGACTGAAGCGTGAGTCCAAGGGCGGCAAGCGCCGTAAGGGGCATCGCAAGAAGCGTCCCCCCACTTGGATCGCCAAGTGCAAACGCCGTCGCGCCGACACACAACGCTCCTGTCTCTTTTGCAAAGTCTTTTGCGGCACTCATAAAGCGCTCCCCACCTCACCGCAAAGGTGGGGCGAACACGCCGGCCATTCAACCCTAAAGTGTGCTCCGGGCGCCGCCCCTCACAACCCCAGCTTCTGCCCCACAATCTCGTTCACCGCCTTGGGGTTCGCCTTCCCACCCGTGGCCTTCATCACCTGGCCCACGAACCAGCCCGCGAGCTTCGGGTTCACCTTGGCCTTTTCCACCTGCGCGGGGTTGTCGGCGATGATCTGGTCCACCGCGGCCTCAATCGCGCCGGTGTCGGTGACCTGCTTCATGCCGCGGGTCTCGACGATCTCGGCCGGGTCGCCGCCGTCGGTATAGACGATCTCGAACAGATCCTTGGCGATCTTGCCCGAGATATCGCCCTTGGCGATCAGGTCGAGGATGCCGCCCAGTTGCGCCGCGCTTACCGGGCTCTCGGTGATGTCGTGGTCTTCCTTCTTCAGCCGGCCGAACAGCTCATTGATCACCCAGTTCGCGGCCAGTTTCCCGTCGCGCCCTGCGGCGACCTCTTCAAAGAACGCGGCATTCTCGGCCTCTGCCGTCAGAACGCTCGCATCATAGTCGGTGATCCCGAAATCGGCGATGAAGCGCGCCTTCTTGGCGTCGGGCAGTTCAGGCAGCGAGGCCGCGATGTCATCGACCCAGCCCTGCTCGATCTCGAGCGGCAGCAGGTCGGGGCAGGGGAAGTAGCGATAATCATGCGCCTCTTCCTTGGACCGCATGCTGCGCGTCTCCCCCTTGTCGGGATCATACAGCCGGGTTTCCTGATCCACCGTGCCGCCGCCCTCGACGATCTTGATCTGGCGGCGGGCCTCATATTCGATCGCGGCCTGGATGAAGCGCATGGAGTTCATATTCTTAATCTCGCACCGCGTGCCCAGATGCGAGAAATCCTGCGTTTCCTGATATTTCTCGTAATCCCCTGGCTTGCAGATCGAGACGTTCACATCCGCGCGCAGGTTGCCGTTCTGCATATTGCCATCGCAGGTGCCGAGATAGCGCAGGATCTGGCGCAGTTTGCCGACATAGGCCGCCGCTTCCTCGGGGCCGCGAATGTCGGGGCGGCTGACAATCTCCATCAGGGCGACGCCGGTGCGGTTGAGATCGACGAAAGACATATGCGGGTCCATGTCATGGATCGACTTGCCCGCATCCTGTTCGAGGTGAATACGCTCGATCCGCACCAGCCGCGCCACGCCCGGCGCCATCTCGACCAGCACCTCGCCTTCGCCCACGATGGGATGATACAGCTGGCTGATCTGATAGCCCTGCGGCAGATCGGGGTAGAAATAGTTCTTGCGATCAAAGGCCGAGGTCAGGTTGATCTCCGCCTTCAGGCCCAGCCCGGTCCGCACCGCCTGGGCCACGCAGAACTCATTGATCACCGGCAACATGCCGGGCATCGCGGCATCGACGAAGGCCACATTTGCATTGGGCTCGGCCCCGAACGCCGTGGATGCGCCGGAAAAAAGCTTTGCATTTGACGAAACTTGCGCATGAACCTCAAGCCCGATCACCAGCTCCCAATCCTGGGCAGCGCCTTGAATTACTTTGGGTTTCGGGGGTTCAAAGGTCAGGTCCAGCATCGCGTATCCTCGCATCAGACGCCCGGGTTTTAGGGCAGCACTTGGTCGCCCACAAGGCCGTGTGGGCTTGATTTGCGGCGGCTTTCTTGGCAGCACTGCTGCGGGGGCGTCGATCAGGGGATCCCTTGCCGTGCCCGCCATCCTCCCGCGTTCTGCCGCCGCTGCCCTTGTGCTGGGCGTTGCCGCCTGTTCCACACCCGCACCCGTCGCGCCACCTGCGCCCGAGACGCTGAACTTCGTCGCCGAAACCGCGCTGCCGCCCGCGCGCTGGGATCATAAGGATGCCGGCGATGCCTGGACCCGCGCCACCCTGACGGCGCTTGACGGGCCGGGCGCGCCGCTTGTCGATACGGTGCCCGCCGATGCCACAGAATGGTGCCCCGCCTTCCCCGAGGCCAGCCGCACCCAGCGCAAGGCGTTCTGGGTGGGCCTTCTGTCGTCGCTGGCCAAGCATGAAAGCACCTGGCGCGAGGATGTCTCAGGCGGAGAGGGGCGCTGGCACGGGCTCTTGCAGATCTCACCCGCCACGGCGCGCGGCTACGGTTGCGCAGCCACCAGCGCCGAGGCGCTCAAAGACGGCCCTGCCAATCTCAGCTGTGCGGTCCGGATCATGGGCGTCACCGTGCCCCGCGACGGGGTGATCAGCGCGGGTGGGGGCGGCGTTGCCGCCGATTGGGGGCCGTTTGTGCAAGAGGCCAAACGTGAGGAGATGCGGGCCTTTACCCGGGCGCAGCCCTATTGCCGGGGGTGAGGCCGGGCAGGGGGCTCTGCCCCCGCGCCTGCGGCGCCCCCCGGGATATTTGACGACCAAAGAGTTACGGTAAAAGCCGCGCCCAGACGGGCCAGCGCGTGCTCGACAAGAGCGAGACGGTGGGCGCGTGCCGCCCGCCCAGCGCCAGCGTCGCGCGGCGCAGCATGTCGATCCCGTGTTCCGACTTGGCGGGCAGTGCGGCGGCCGAGATCGGCTCACCCACGGTGATCCGGAAGGGTTGGTGCGCCTTGTTCAGCGTCTCATAGAACAAGGTAATGTCGCGCAGGGTCGGGTGGATCAGGTCGAACAGGTAGAACAACGCCGAATTGCGCGCGCGGATGTTCACCGGGATCACCGGCACATCGAATTTGCGCGCGATCATCGCGGCCGAGGCCATCCAGGGCCGTTCATAAAGGTTCAGCCCCCGCCGCTTGGCAAGCCGTCCCGAAGGGAAGATCACGCCCAGCCGCCCGGCCTCAAGCGCGCTGCGCGTATAGGCCATCGTCTCGCGCGTGCGGGCATGGCTGCGCTTTTCAATCCGCCATTCCACCGGGGCAATCACATCGGCCATCTGCGGCAGAACGCGCAGGATATCGGAATTGGCGTAGAAGAACGCATCATCGCGCAACTGGCCCAGCACGTGGCTCAGGATGATCCCGTCGGCGATGCCGGTGGGATGGTTGGCCACCACCAGCGCGGGCCCGTGGCGCGGGACATGGCCCAGACCGCGCACGGTGACGTCCCGGGCGAGCAGGGCGCCCATCGTCGCCATGATCTCGTCTGCGGGGCGGTCGCGCAGGTATTCGGCCAGCGCCACGGTGCGATCATAGCCCAGAAGGCGCGTCAACGCCGCGCGCGATGGCCCGGCCCATGGGGTTCGACCGAACAACCACGGCGCACGTTCAGCTATCAGCGGATCAAGACGATCTTGCATAAGCGCGGCCTATCCGGCTGTCGCAACAGATATGTGACACGGTAACATGCGAACCGGGCCTCCCTGAGCGGCATCTATGCAGGGCCCGCGGCAGCGCAAGGCTTTGCCGATTGGCACGTTGCGTCAAGCAAACCGGCGCTGACGCAAGGGCAGGTGGTGGGCCCCCAAGGGGCCTTGCGCACAGGGATCGCTGGTGGCGCGGCCTGGCAGGCCTGGCGCGGTCACAAGCTGTCCCACTCGCTAAGTCTATGATCTAGAAAGAAAACAGCGACCGGCGATGGCGGATGCCGCGCGCCTCCAGCACCTGATCAAGCACGCGCCCGCCCGGCAGGCACTCGGGCGGGATACGCATGCGCCCGCCATCGCTGAGCCGGAGCGACGCGCGTTGCGAGAAATCGAGCGTCGTGGCGAGCACCACCTCGTCAATCGCCTCCCACGGCGCTTCGGCCTGCCGCGCCCCGGTTGTCCAGTGAATCCCGTCGTCATCCACCCGCAGCGTCGCCTCTGCGCCGCGCCAGACATCCCAGATCGCGGGCGCGATCAGCAGCGCAAAGACCGTGACGATCAGCGGATGGGCATTCACTGCAAAGATCAGGACCAACAGGATCGCCAGTGCCCCGCCCACCATCGCCAGCGCCACCGGACGCCGGGACGGGCGCGCAAACTCCAGCCGGTCAGTCGCCAAGAATGCGGCCCACCATCTCTGTCGTGTCGCGGCTCAGCCCCTCGGTCGCGGCGATCCGGCCCAGAGCGTCGCGGATCATCCCCTGCCGGTCGCCGTCATAGCGCCGCCATGTCTCAAACATCGTGGTCATCCGCGCGGTGGTCTGCGGGTTCACCGGGTCAAGCTTGATCAGCCAATCGGCCACCAGCGCATAGGCTGCCCCGCTGGGGTGGTGGAAGCCCGCGGTGTTCATCGCAAGCGCGCCGAGGACCGAGCGGAAGCGATTGGGGTTCTTCCAGTCGAAATCGGGGTGATCGGTCAGCCGCTGCGCCGTCTCGGCGGCTGCGTCGGGGCGTGCGCGGGCGACCTGCAGCGAGAACCACTTGTCCATCACCAACCGGTCCTTGGACCAGCGGCGATAGAAGCTCGCCACCGCCTCGGCCCCTTTGCCGGCGGAGAGAAGGCATGCCAACGCGCCCAATTCTTCGGTCATGTTATCGGCATCGCGAAACTGCGCCTCGGCCCGCTTGCCGTTGTCGAGCCGGGTCAAAAGGCCCAGCGCCGTGGCCCGCAGCGCGCGGCACCCGGCGGCCTTGGGATCGGGCGTGTAGGGGCCGGGCAGGTTCATCGCCTCGTAGATCTCGGGCAAAACACCGCTCAGATGCTGGGCCAGCGCATCGGCCACCTTTTCGCGCGCCTCGTGGATCGCCGTGGGATCGGGCGTGGCGCCCGCATCGTAAAGCGTCTGCGCCATGTCCTCTTCGGACGGCAACTGCAGCGCCAGGGCCCGGAAGGCGGGGTCGAGCGTGTCGTCGCGCGCAACCATCTCCAACGCGTTCAAATAGGCCGGGCCGGGGGCCGCGCCATCCCGGACCATGGCTACCAACACGTCCTTGGCGAGCTGCCGCCCGGCCTCCCATTTGTTGAACGGGTCGGTGTCATGGGCCAAAAGGAACGCCCGTTCCTCGGCCGTGCTCTTGCGGTCCAGGATCACCGGGGCCGAAAAGCTGCGCAGGATCGACGGGATGGGTTTGGCGGCGAGCCCCTCGAAGGTGAAGGACTGGGTCGCCTCGGTCATCTCCAGCACCGTGCTCGGCACCACCTCATCCCCGTTGGGGTTCAAGAGCCCGACGGCAATGGGCAGCACCTGCGGCAGCTTCTCGGGCTGGCCGGGCGTGGGGGCGGTCTCTTGGCGGAAGGTCAGGGTATAGGTGCCCGCGTCAAAGTCTTCGGCAACCGACAGCCGCGGTGTCCCGGCCTGGCTGTACCACCGCGCAAATTGCGACAGATCGCGGCCCGTGGCGTCTTCAAACACGGTCAGCCAATCCTCGATGGTCGCCGCGTCGCCATCATGCCGATCAAAATAGAGATCGAGCGCTTTGGCATACCCGTCATCGCCGACCAGCGTCTTGAGCATGCCGATCACCTCGGCGCCCTTTTCATAGACCGTTGCGGTATAAAAGTTGTTGATCTCGACAAAGCTCGCGGGCCGCACTGGATGGGCCAAGGGCCCGGTATCCTCGCGAAACTGCCGCCCGCGCAGGCCCAGCACATCGTCGATCCGCTTGACCGCATGAGATCGCTGATCGCCCGAGAACTGCTGATCCCGGAACACGGTCAGCCCCTCTTTCAGGCACAGCTGGAACCAGTCGCGGCAGGTGATGCGGTTGCCGGTCCAGTTATGAAAATACTCATGCGCGACAATCGACTCGATGAACTCATAGTCCCGGTCCGTCGCGGTCTCGGGCGAGGCGAGCACGTATTTGGAGTTGAAGATGTTCAACCCCTTGTTCTCCATCGCGCCCATGTTGAAATCGTCCACGGCGACGATGTTGAAGACGTTGAGATCGTACTCGCGGCCATAGACCTCTTCATCCCAGCGCATGGACCGCTTCAGCGCATCCATCGCATAGGCGCATTTCCCCTCATCCCCGGGCCGGACCCAGACGTTAAGTTCCACAGCGCGGCCTGACACCGTGGTAAAGCTGTCCGAATGCGCCACCAGCTCGCCTGCGACCAGCGCAAAGAGATAGGCGGGCTTCGGCCAGGGATCGTGCCACTCCGCCCAGCCATCGCCTTGGGCGGTCGGGTTCCCGTTCGACAAAAGCACAGGCAGATCGCCCTCGATCCGCACGGTGAAGGGCGCCATCACATCGGGGCGGTCAGGATAGAAGGTGATCTTGCGAAAGCCCTCTGCCTCGCACTGGGTGCAGTACATGCCGTTCGACATGTAAAGCCCCTCAAGCGCCGTGTTCGACGCGGGATCAATCTCGACCTCCGCCTCAAATGTGAACGGCGCGTCCGGAACCTCCGCCGTCAGCATCCCGTCTTCGATCACCGGGGTGATCGCGCTGCCATCGATCTTGGCGCTAAGCAGCGTCAGGTTCTCGCCGTGCAGCTCGAACGCCGTGGTCTCCGCCTCGGGGTTCGGCCGAAACGCGATCCGGCTCAGCACCCGCGTCTTCTCGGGCGCAAGGCGAAAGGTCAGATGCACTGACTCCACCAGATAGGCGGGCGGGGTATAGTCGGCGAGATAGACAGCTTGCGGGGCAGCGTCGCGCATGCGGGGGCTCCGGTGTGGTTGACCGGCCAAGGTGTAGCCCAAGGGCGCTGGGGTGCAAGTGGTCCCCTTTTCGCGGTGCCCTTGGACAGCGAGCGAGGGAGGGGGCGCAGCGCACGTTACCCGACCACACCACCTCGAAACTGCTCGCGCAGCAGTCCGGAACCTGTGACAAAGCGGCATGAAGATCGCCATCGCTGCCTGCGCGGCCCAGCCAGACCTCTCGCCCTCGAACACCTGCTACCGCGACAGTCTTGCCGCGCAAGGGGCAGACGTTTCGGTTCTGCGATGGAACAATAGCCCCTTCGATGAGTTTCTTGCCCAAGACCTCATCGTTCTGCGCCAGACGTGGGACTATCAGGCCGATCCCGGCGGCTTCGCGGCTTGGCTCATGCGGATCGCAGCGCTCGGGGCGAACGTCGAGCCGGCCCCATGGCTGCCGATCTGGAACAATGACAAGCGCACGCTTGTGGAGTTTGAGGCTGCCGGCGTCGACACACCGCAGACCGTGCGTTTGAACCGTGACAGATGGCGTGCCGCCTTGGCCGAATTTGCAGGCGATCAGATCGTTCTTAAGCCCGCTTTTGGAGGCGACGGCGTGGGCGTCGCGGTCACGAGCAAAGCCGGGTTCCCGGACACATTGAAGCAGCTCGACGTCACCATCCCCGGCCGCCCTTTGATGACGCAGGAGTTTCTACCCGAGATCGCGGATGGCGAGTGGAAAGTGACATGTATCGAAGGCACCGTGGCACTTGCCATTCGCGCCACGCCGCGCGAAGGCGAGTTCCGCATAAATGGGCGCTTTTGGCCGACCATTGATGTGCTAGAGCCGCCGCAAGCCGCGAGGGATGCCGCCGAACGCATCATGGCGTTTGTGGGGTCACCGCTGTGTGGTCGGGTCGACGGTGTGATGCGCGGTGACAGGTTTATCTGTACCGAAGTCGAACTTTGCGATCCCGACCTGCACCTTCACCTCGCGCCCCATGTTGCAGATCAACTTGCGTCCGCGACGCTGAAACGCGCAAGGGCAGGCATAGCCCCAGCAACCTCCTGACAGAACGCTGTCAGGAGCCCTGTGCAATACCGTCCTTAACCCGTATTCTGCCAAGGACAATGCCATGACCTACCAACCCCAAAACTTTACCGTCTGGGCCGAGATCCCGGTGACCGACATGGATCGTGCGATTGCGTTTTATGCCCGTGTGACAGGGGCTTCGCTGACCATCGACACCTCCGGCCCGACCCCCATGGCCGTGTTCAAGCCCGCCGATCCCGACACCGGCGTCGCGGGTCATATCTATCCGGGCACTCCTGCCAAGGATGGCGAAGGGCCGACGATCCACCTCGCCGCTGAGGGCACGTTGGAAGAGGTCGTGGCACGGGTCTGGGATGCGGGCGGTCAGGTGTTGAGCGAGCCCGTCGCGATCCCGGCGGGCCGCTTCGTCTACTGCAAGGACCCGTTCGGCAACTCCATCGGCTTTTTCGAAGGCGCGCCCTGATGCGCCGCGCCGACCGCCTGTTGCAGATCGTCCAGTATCTCCGCGGCGGTCGGCTCACCACGGCCCATGTGCTGGCCGACCGGCTCGAAGTGTCCGAGCGCACGATCTACCGCGACATCGCCACGCTGCAAGCCACCGGCGTGCCCATCGATGGCGAGGCGGGTGTGGGCTATGTGATGGACGAAGGCTATGACGTGCCGCCTCTGATGTTCACCCGGGATGAGATCGTGGCGCTTGTCGCCGGGGCACGGATGCTGAAGGCCTGGGGCGGGGCCGCGATGGCGCAGGGCGCCGAAGAGGCCCTGGTCAAGATCGAGGCAGTCCTGCCCGACGACGCGCGCGACCGGGCCCGCGCCGTGCCGATCTATGCCATGGGGTGGGACATGTCGGATGACCTGCGCGCCCGTCTTGACCGGCTTGAAGCCGCGGCCGAGGCCCGCATGCGGCTTGAGATCGACTATCGCGATAAGGATGCGGCCGCGACCACCCGCACCGTGCGCCCCTTGGGCCTGTGGTTCTGGGGCAAGGTCTGGACGCTGGTCACGTGGTGCGAGCTGCGGACCGATTTCCGCATGTTCCGCGTCGACCGGATCGAGGCAATCCGCGAAGGCACGCGCTTTCCGCCCGAGCGCGACAAGTCGCTGGCGACGTTCTACCGCCGGATGGAAGTGTGCGGCGGGATTTGAGCCGCGCTACCCCTTCGCCAGCGGATGATGCTCCAGCACCAGCTCCCGCAGGCGGTCTTCCAGCACATGCGTGTAGATCTCGGTCGTGGCCACATCCGCATGCCCCAGCATCACCTGGATCGCGCGCAGATCCGCGCCGCCTGCCAAGAGATGCGTGGCGAACGCATGGCGCAGGGTGTGGGGCGTGACCTTGGCGGGGCTGACCCCCGCGGCCACCGCCAACTCCTTGATCAGCAGGTAGAACCTGTGCCGCGTCATGTGCCCCGCCTTGCCATGCGACGGGAACAGGAAGGCCGAGGCGGGTTTGCCCTCGGCCCGCGCATCCCGCTCGGCCAGCCAGGCGGCCAGGGCTTCGCGCGCGGGCGGGGACAGGGGCACCAACCGCTCTTTCCCGCCCTTGCCGCGCACCAAGAGCATGCGCGGATCGCCCCGCGCCGCCGCAACCGGCAGGCCCACAAGCTCACTCACCCGCATGCCCGTGGCGTAAAGCAGCTCCATCAGGCAGGTGTTGCGCAACCGGTCGCCTGCGCGCCCATGGGTGCGCGCAGCGGTGAGCAACGCCTCCACCTCTTCGGTACTCAGCGTCTTCGGCAGGCGCTTGGTCTGCCCCGGTCCGGTCAACTGCACCGCCGGGTCGTCGCTGCGCCAGCCTTCTTCCACCGCAAACCGGTAGAACTGCCGGATTGACGACAGCCGCCGCGCCCGGGTTGATGTCGCCAGCCCCCGCGCATCACAATCCGCCAGATAGCCCTCGATATCGCTGCGCGCCGCGGCCAAAAGATCGCGCCCCAGCCAATCGGCATAGTCCTTCAGATCGCGCGCATAGGCCGCCTGCGTGTTTGCCGCCGCATCGCGTTCGGCGGCCTGCGCCTCAAGAAAGGTGGCAATCGCGCGCGCGGGCGTCACGTCTGGTGCGCCCCGATCAACAGCTCAAGCGCCGCCTGCCGGGCCACACGGTCAAGGCCCAGCGCGCGCAGAACGGCAATTGCATCGCTCACCCCGTCGGGGTCGCCATCGGCGCCCTCGGAAAACAGCGTGATCGCGCGCAGCACCGCGATGCCTGCGCCGCTGTCGCGGATCAGGCGTTGCAGGTGCGGGGGCGGCGCCTCGGCCAGAAAACCGGCACGCACCGCCGCGCCCAGCGGGGTCAGCGCCGTCGCCTGATCGGGCACGCCACGCGCCACCGCCGACAGAAACCGCCCGCGGGGGTCGTCGGGTGACGAAAACGCCGCCACGGTCTGGAACGAGGGCGACAGAAGCCCGATCTCAAAGGCGAGCCGCGCGGCATCGCCGGTCAGCGGCAGCCGCGCAAGTTCGGCCCCGTATTGCTCGGCAAAGGCGGGGCCAAGCCCGGCCGCCTTCATCGCCGCCCAGACGGCGGGCAGGTCTTGCGACACCGCGTCGACATCGTTGGCCACGAGATCGCGCTGCAACGTCTGCACCGCCGCGACGCGTTCCCAGACCCCGCCCGAGGCCGAAGGGCGCTGCCGCAGGTACAGCCCGGCCAGCCGGTTCGCGGGCAACGCGCCGTGGCGGGCCAACCGCTCCCCCGCGGCGAGCTGCGCCTTCCATCCCAGGTTCGGGCGCAGATCGGCCCAGGCATAGGCGAGGGGCAGGGGGCCCGTGGGCACGGGTTCGCCCACTGCCTCGAGCATCCGGAAAATCAGGGGCGAAGGCGCGCGCCAGGTGTCGGCGGCGACCTCATCGGCCAGTTAAGGCTCCAGAAAACGCACCAGCAGCCGGTCTTCCGCCGGGGTCAGGATGCCCAGCGCCTCCGCCGTCTCAAGCGTCACGGCGGCAGCGGCCCAATCGCCGCCGCGCGCCAGGCAAAAGATCCGCGCAGGGTAGGTGGGCGAAATCTCGGGCCGTGCCCGCATCCGCGCGCAGGCCTGCGTCTCGCCCCCGCGCAGCAGCGCGACGTCGAAATAGCGCCGAAAGCGTTCGGGCGTCTCGGGCCCGGCGCGGTCCAGCAAGGCCTCCGCCCGCTCCAGCGCGCCCATCCGCAACAGCCGGTCAACCCGCGCCAAAAGCAGCCGGTCGTCATCGCCGCTGTCGATCGGCGGGTTCGCCTCGGCCAAGAGCAACGCCGTGAAGAGCCGCCTGAGGCTGGGCAAGGGATCGGGCGGCACGGCATTCAGCCGCGCCATGATCTCGTCCGTGGTCGAGGCGCGCCACAGATCGCGCGGCAACCCGGTCGCCGACGGCGGCAACAGCCCCACCGCGTCCCCCACCGGCTTGCCCAGCGGTTGCACGTCGATCCGGCCTACTGCCGCGTTGGTCGCCGTGTCGTCGCCGGGGGCAAACGGGCCCTCGGGCGGGGCCGCAATGCTGTCCGACAACCAGTCGATTGCCGACAGCGGCGCCTCCGCCAGGGCGGGCGCGGCCCAGGCCGCCGCCAGAACCAGAGGGAGCAGCCTAGCCCGCATCAAGCTCCACCGGGGTCGAGATATCCTCTTGCTCGGGGCTCAGATCGCCAAAATACGCATAGCCGATAAAGGCCAGGATCGCCAAAACGATAAGGAATAACAGGAATTTAGTGAAACGCCCCATTTCGCGCGCGCCTTTTCTGCCTCGGGTCCTATCCTGCCCGGTCACCCGGGCGGTCCGCATCTGTCGGCGGTGATTTGCCGCGATTATATATGGTCTTTCCGGCAATATCACGCCATTCAGGCGGAAATCCGCATTTGAGGTACGGGCGCGCGTGGCTTTTCGGCTGAACAAGACGGTTGTGATGGTCGGCATGATGGGCGCGGGCAAGACCGCGATCGGTCAGGCGCTGGCGCGGCGGCTGGACGTGCCGTTTCTGGACAGCGACGCCGCCATCGTCGAGGCGGCCAATGCCTCGATCGCCGAGATTTTCGACCGCGATGGCGAGGCGTTCTTTCGCGCGAAGGAAACACAGGTGATCGCCCGGCTCTTGGGCGGCCCGCCGGGTGTTCTGTCCACCGGCGGCGGCGCGTTTCTGAGCGCCGAGAACCGCCAGATGATCTCGAAAATGGGCATTTCGCTCTGGCTCAAGGCCGATCTCGAATTGTTGTGGACACGGGTCCGGCACAAGGACACACGCCCGCTGCTGCGCACCACGGATCCGCGCGCGACACTGGCCGAGATTTTCCGCGTGCGCACCCCGCTTTATGCGCAGGCCGATATCGCGGTCGAGGCGAAGGCCGGGCTGTCGATTTCGGAAATGACCGACCGCGTGATCGCGGCCTTGCGCGCGCGGCCCGACGTGCTCGCGTTGGAGGAGATATGACAGATACGGTGCGCGTCGCGCTTGGGGCGCGATCCTATGATGTAAATGTGGGCACGGGGCTCATCGCCACGGCGGGCACCGCCATTGCACCGCTGCTGGCCCGCCCCCGCGTCGCGATCCTCACCGACGAAACCGTCGCCGCGCACCATCTGCCCGCCTTGCAGGCCGCTCTTGAAGCCGCCGGGATCACGCATTCGGCGCTTGCGCTCCCACCCGGCGAGGCAACCAAGGGCTGGCCGCAGTTCTCGCGCGCGGTCGAATGGCTCTTGTCCGAACGGATCGAACGCCGCGACGTTGTGATCGCGCTTGGCGGCGGGGTGATTGGCGATCTCGCGGGTTTTGCCGCCGCCGTCCTGCGCCGCGGGGTGCGTTTTGTGCAGATCCCCACCTCGCTTCTGGCCCAGGTCGACAGCTCGGTGGGCGGCAAGACCGGCATCAACGCCCCGCAGGGCAAGAACCTCATCGGCGCGTTCCACCAGCCCGCGCTGGTTCTGGCCGATATCGGTGTGCTCGACAGCCTGACGCCCCGCGATCTTCGCGCGGGTTATGGCGAGGTGGTGAAATACGGTCTTCTGGGCGATGCCGCCTTCTTTGCCTGGCTTGAAACCAACGGCCCCGCCATCGCGGCGGGCGACACCGACGCGCGCATTTACGCCGTGCGCCGATCGGTCGAAATGAAGGCCGACATCGTCGCCCGCGACGAGACGGAAGAGGGCGACCGCGCGCTCTTGAACCTTGGCCACACGTTCTGCCACGCGCTTGAGGCCGCAACCGGGTACTCGGACCGTCTGCTGCACGGGGAAGGTGTCGCCGTCGGCTGCGCGCTGGCGTTTGAAACATCCGCCCGGCTTGGGCTGTGCGCGCAGGAAGAGCCGAGCCGCGTGCGCGCCCATCTGGCCGCCATGGGGATGAAGACCGATCTCGCCGACATCCCCGGCGATCTGCCCGATGCGGACGGTCTTTTGGATTTGATGGGCCAGGACAAGAAGGTGATCGACGGGCGCCTGCGCTTCATCCTCGCCCGCGGGATCGGGCAGGCCTTTGTCGCCGACGATGTGGACCGCGACGTGGTGCGCACCGTCCTGGGCGAGGCTTTGCGCGCGCGCGGCTAGCCTGCGCCGCTGGATGCGCAAAAAAGCGAGCAATTCCGCGCCTTGCACCCTATATCTCATGCAAGATTACCCAAGGGGCCAATGCCCGCGATGTCCGACGGCCTGAAAATCATCTACGACGGCGACTGCCCGTTCTGCGCGCGCTATGTCGCCATGGTGCGCCTGCAAGCGGCGGTGGGCCCGGTCGAGTTGATCGACGCGCGCAGCGGCCATCCGCTGGCGCGGGAATTGACCGAACGGGGCTATGACCTGAATGACGGCATGGCCCTGATCGCGGGCGAAGACATCTATTTCGGCGAAGACTGCATCCACCGCCTGGCCCTGCTGTCCACATCCTCGGGGGTGTTCAACAAGCTCAACGCTGCGATTTTCCGGTCCGAACGCCTGTCGCGCGGCCTTTATCCGATCTTGCGGACCGGGCGGAACCTGACGTTGCGGGCGCTGGGGCGCAGACCGCTTGAGCTTTAGTGGGTGCAGACCTTCGGACGCTCGAAATCGACCGGCTTGAACAACAGGTACTTGCGCAGGATCCAGGGGGTTTCGGCATAGGTGTTCTGCCAGCCCGCATCGGTCCGCATCCGCCCCGCGGGCCCGTCGACCACAAGCACAAGGTTGGGGTCCTGCGCGAGCATCCGGTCCACCTCGTAGCGCACAAGATCGCGCCCCGGCAAAATCGCCCGCGTCGCCTCGGCGCTCGCCCGCTCCACCGCGACGATCCGCAACACTTCATCCGTATAGGTCGCGGTGCCAGGTAAAACCCCGTGGATCAGGTGGTTGGTCTGCCCCGCCTCGACATGCAGATTGCTGTACATCGCAATCGCGTTCTCGGTCCTTAGCCCCAGATACGGGCTGAACCCGTTGATCAGATAGAGCACTGGCAAAACCATCGCCCAGCTCCAGGAATAGCTCTGCCGCGCCTGACCGCCCCAGGGTACCGCGCAGAGGCAAAAGGCATAGAACGCCGCCGCATAGACGGCAAAGAAGGGCTGAAAGCTCCACAGGCTCGGCTCAACGGTGCGGGCCAGCGCCAGATCCGTCGCATAGGCCCCCACCGCAAAGACCAGCACTGCCCGCCCCATCAGCGCCGCCCGCGCCGGGCCGCCCAGCCGCTCGGTCAGCCGGGCCACCAGATCCTCCGCCCCCTGGCGCGGCAGGAACAGGCAATAGAGCACCAGCACGATGGTCGAGAAATCCATGTAGAACTGGTAGCCAGTGAACCCGATGATCACGTGGAACGGAATGCCGATGGCAAAGCCAATCCATTTGATCCGGTGCATGAACAGCGCCAGCATCGCGATGCCTTCGAAGACGAAGGTCGCATAGATCGCCGCGTAATGCCCGACACCCCAGTCGGCGAGGCCCACACGCCAGGCCAAAAGCTGATACAGCTCAACCGCGCAACTCACCTGCGGGTCCAGGAAGTCTGCGTTGATCTTGTGGTAGATCCCGTAGAAATACATGATCGCCAGGATCCAGCGCCCGGGCCCTGCCACCGCGTCAAACAGCGCATCACGCGCCGCGGGCTGGCCCAGCAGACCGCCCTTTTGCGCATAGGCGGTCAAGAAGATCAGGCTGAAGAAAAACCCGGTAAGCTGGTTGTTCGACGGCTGGGGCGACAGCACAAGGTACATCGCCACAAACGCCGCCGCATTCAGCGCCAAAAGCACCGTGCGCCCCGGCATCAGAACGCCGGCAAGGCTCAGCGCGACCATCGCAATCCCGGTCGAGACCGGCAGGTCGGGGGACATGTTGCCCCAATAGATCGCGAAATAGATCGAGGCGAGCAGCGTCAGCACCCGCAGCCTGTCCAGGCGCGGGGCGTCCTCCGCGGTGGTGTCGATGAACTCAGCCGTTGCGCTCACGGGCGTGACCCTGTTTGGGCCCCCGCCCGAACATGGCGGCACATTGGCCCGCTACCCGCGGGCTGTCATGTGTTTTTTGTCAAAGACTTGAGAGGTGTGGCCGCCGCGCCCGTGGGTTGTTTGCCCGCACCCCAGCTCCCTTGGGGAGGGGGTAGGGCGAACGCCAGACGGCGCCCCGCCCTAGAACGGGATCTCGTCGTCCAGGTCTGCCGCAGGCGCCGGGCTCGAATATCCGCCGCCGCCACCGCGCGACTGATCCTCGACATAGCCGCCACCGCCGCCGCCATAGTCACCGCCGCCGCCGCCCGAGCGGCCGTCGAGCATCACCATGGTCGAGGTATAGGGCCGCAGCACCACCTCGGTCGAATAGCGGTCCTGGCCGGACTGGTCCTGCCATTTGCGGGTCTCAAGCTGACCTTCCAGGTAAACCTTCGACCCCTTGCGCAAGTACTGCTCTGCCGTCCGCGCCAAGGGTTCGGAAAAGATCGCCACCGAATGCCATTCGGTACGCTCGCGCCGTTCGCCCGTGTTGCGATCCTTCCAGGTCTCGGACGTGGCAATGCGCAGGTTGCACACCTTGCCCCCGTTCTGGAACGTGCGCACCTCGGGGTCGCGCCCCAGATTGCCCACCAGGATCACCTTGTTGACCGAGCCTGCCATAATCTCCACTCCCGCCGATTCTCGTTTGGTTGACGGCAACAATACACCCGCCCAACCGGAGTTACACGGGCCGTCTGTTCCCCGCGCGACTGTCACCGAGACATGGTTAACCAGCCGTGAACGGCGCCGGGGTTGGCGGCCCCGGCAAGCTCGGATAAAACCGGGGGTGGGACGCGTACAGGGATGGTGGCATGCGACAACGAGTGGCCGTGTTTGGGCTTGTGGCGGGGATGGTCTGCGCCGGGGTGGCGCTGGCCGAGACGCCCACCGTTTCGTCCAAAAACCGCATCAAGCTGTTTGAGAACCAGACCCGCGTCCTCGATACCCGTGCCCGCCAGCAATACAACCACTCGGTCCGGCTCCAGCCCGAGCCGTTTTCGCTGAACCCGCGCTACGATGGCCCGGCCTTTACCGGGCGCAACAGCCCCTATGAACCTGCCGCCCGCGCCGCAGCCCGGCGCCATGGCGTGCCCGAGGATCTGTTCCTGCGGCTGGTCACGCAGGAATCGAACTGGAACCCGCGCGCCAAGTCGCACAAGGGCGCGATGGGGCTGGCACAGCTCATGCCCGGCACGGCGCAGCTTTTGCGCGTCAACGCCTGGGACCCGGCGCAAAACCTCGAAGGCGGCGCGCGCTATCTGCGCGATCAATACGACCGCTTCGGCTCGTGGCGGCTGGCGCTTGCCGCCTACAACGCAGGGCCCGGTGCGGTGCAGGAACACGGCGGCGTGCCGCCTTATCGCGAAACCCAGGGCTACGTGCGCGCGATCCTCGGGCGCTGACGCGGCGCACGTGCCACTTTACCCGTCCCGGATCAGCGTGATCCGCGGCGCCTGCGCCACCACCGCCTCCATCTCGGCCTTCGTACGGTCGACTTCGCCCATCAGCCAATCGGTGAACCGCTGCACCTGCGGGCGCCGCGCCGCCTCGGGCCGGACGCGCAGCATATAGGGCGCCGCCGCGGGCAGGTTCTCGGTCGGCGGGAAGGGCAGGATGAACGCATCGCGCGCAAGCTCGTCCAGCACAAAGGACAAGCGCCCCAGAAAGAAGCCCACGTTTGAGCGGACGCCATCCAGCGCCAACTGTCCGCTCTGGAACTTCACGCCGCGATCAATCGCGGTTTGCCGGTGCCCCCAAACCGCGATCCAGTCCGCCCATCCCGCATCCATCGCCTGACCCTCGCGGAGCGCGAGGTGCAATAGCGGAAAGCCCTCAAGACAGTCTTCCACCCGCCGCCCCTCCATCCGATAGGCGGTGTCCGCGGTTCCGATGGGCAACAACAGGTCGCGGTACAGCGGTACACCCGCAGCCGTGTCCGATCCGCGCGGCGCATCAATGTGCAGATCGGCGGCCCCAAGGCGCAGCGGAACGTCGCCTTCGCCGTTGATGCAGAACAGGATCTGTGGGTGCGCCGACCGAAACGCGGGCAAACGCGGCATCAGCCAAAGCTCGGCCCAGTCGGGATCGGCGACCAGATGGATTTCGGTGGTGCGCTGGAAGTCGAGCTTGTCGCTCACCCGCTCAAGCGCTGCAAACGCCTCGCGCAGATCCCCCAGCGCGGCGTCCAGCTCGCGCGTGGGGCGCAGGCCGGACCGGCTCCGCAAAAGCAGCTCGATGCCCAGAAAATCCTCCAACGCCCGCACCCGCTGGCCCACGGCCGCAGGGGTGATCCCAAGCGCGTCCGCCGCCTTTTGCAGGGACCCGCAGCGCAGCGCCATCTCGACGGCCTGAAGCGAGCGTAGATGGGTTGTTGTGGCCATGATGCTAAAGCTTTTGTTTTGTCGCGATGAGATTTCTTAGCGTAGCAAAAGCTCAGCTTTCGCGCACCAAAGAAATTTGCGTTTTGGATCGGCCCGCCCATCGCCCAAGATCGGTTCAGATCCAACCATCCGCAGAGGTAGAACCCATGACCCGTCTGAAGCGCTACATGATCGAACGCGACATCCCCGGCATCGGTGAGATGTCCCTGACCGAGCTGTGCGGCGCGGCGCGTGCGTCGAACCAGGCGCTCGACCAGATCGGCACCAACATCCAGTGGCAACATACCTATGTGGCGGGCGACAAGACGTTCTGCGTCTATCTCGCCGATGACGAGGCGGCGATCCGCAAGCACGCGGAACTCAGCGGGATCCCGGTGTCGACGATCACCGAAGTGCAGCAGATCATCGACCCGCTGACCGCGAACAACTGACAGGTGCCATGCACCCCGCGGGCAGCGGCAATACCCCTGCGGCAACGCCGCACGGGTGACACTCGCGGGGCTCTGTGGCAGATAGTTTAACGTCAAACTACTTGTCGCAGAGGAGGGCCCCATGGCCGCTCAACAGTTCGATCTCGTTGTTATCGGTGCCGGACCCGGCGGGTATGTCGCCGCGATCCGCGCCAGCCAGCTGGGCCTGAAAACCGCGATTGTCGAGCGTGAGCATATGGGGGGCATTTGCCTCAACTGGGGCTGCATCCCGACCAAGGCGATGCTGCGCTCTTCCGAGGTTTTCCACCTGATGCACCGCGCGAAAGAGTTCGGGCTGAAGGCCGAGGGCATCGACTATGATCTCGACGCGGTGGTCAAACGATCGCGCGGGGTGGCCAAACAGCTCAATTCGGGCGTCGGCCATCTGATGAAGAAGAACAAGATCACCGTGGTAATGGGCGAGGCAACCTTGCCCGCCAAGGGCCGCGTCAGCGTCAAGACCGACAAGGGCACCGAGGAACTGAGTGCCAAGAACATCATCCTGGCCACCGGCGCCCGCGCGCGCGAACTGCCGGGGCTTGAGGCCGACGGCAAGCGGGTCTGGACCTATAAGCACGCGCTCACCCCGCCGCATATGCCCAAAAAGCTTCTGGTCATCGGCTCGGGCGCCATCGGCATCGAATTTGCCAGCTTCTACAACACGCTCGGCGCCGACACGACCGTGGTTGAGGTGATGGACCGTATCCTGCCGGTCGAAGACGCCGAAATCAGCGCCTTTGCCAAGAAGTCGTTCGAAAAGCAGGGCATGACGATCAAGCCCAAGGCCATGGTGAAACAGCTCGACCGCGCCGCCGACAAGGTGACCGCGCATATCGAGGTGGGCGGCAAGATCGAAAAGCAGGACTTCGATACCGTGATCTCTGCCGTCGGCATCGTCGCCAACACCGAAGGGCTGGGGCTCGAGGCGCTGGGCGCCAAGATCGACCGCAGCTTCGTGGTCACCGATGAGTACTGCCGCACCGGTGTCGACGGGCTCTACGTGATCGGCGACGCCACGAACGGCCCCTGGCTCGCGCACAAGGCCAGCCACGAGGGCGTGATGGTGGCCGAGCTGATCGCGGGCAAAAACAACGTCCACCCGGTCAAGCCCGAGGCCATCGCGGGCTGCACCTATTGCCATCCGCAAGTGGCCAGCGTCGGCTATTCCGAGGAAAAGGCCAAAGAGCTGGGCTATGATATCCGCGTCGGCCGCTTCCCGTTCATCGGCAACGGCAAGGCCATCGCGCTGGGCGAAAGCGAAGGCATGATCAAGACCGTGTTCGACGCCAAGACGGGCGAATTGCTCGGCGCGCACATGATCGGCGCGGAAGTGACCGAGATGATCCAGGGCTATGTCGTCGGCCGCACGATGGAGACCACGGAAGAAGATCTGATGAACACGGTCTTCCCGCACCCGACGATCTCCGAGGCGATGCACGAGGCGGTGCTGGATGCGTATGATCGGGTGATCCACATCTAGGAACCTGAATTTTCGCAGAAAATTCGGAACGATCTTTCGCCGAAAGATCGACTAGCGCTTGAGCAACCGGTTGATCGCCGCGAACGCCGCGGCAAAGCCATCGGGGTTGAGCGGGGCCCCGTCCGCCTGCACATCGCCCAGAAGCGTAACCATCGACGCAAGATCCAGCGGCGGCGAACAGTCTCCCGCCGGGCAGGGCGCCATGGGCAGGCCCGTGACCGTTGTGCCGGGGCGCGCGACCAGCACGGCCTGTCCGTCGATCGCCCGCGCATAGACACCCGGCGCGCCGCCCGCCGCGCAGTCGAAAAAGATCGTCCCACTCATGTCGTCGACGCTGTCGCACACCACGGTCCAGGCCCCGAACGTTCCTTGCGACCGCATCTGTTCGGGCGAAAAAGCCAGTGCCGGGGCGGGCAGCAGCAGGGCGATCAGGAACCAGCGCATGGGGCGCAGATAGCGCGGGGCAGGGGCGATTGACACCCCGCACGCAGAGGCGCAAGAGGCGGACATGCAGACAAAATGGACGCAGATCCTGACGCTCTGGCTCGCCGGGCTCGGCGCGGCGGCGCAATACGGCAAGATCAGCGTGATCTTCGACCGGCTGGGCGCGGTCTACCCCGATGCCGGCGTGGCCCTGGGGCTGGTGGTGTCGCTGGTGGGGTTCGTGGGCATCGTCCTTGGCGTGGTCGCGGCGCTCTTGGTGGCGCGGCTCCGGTATCGGCGCACGCTCATCTGGGCGCTGGTGGCGGGGGCGGTGATCTCGGCCTATCAGGCCAGCTTGCCCGCGCTGCCCTGGATGTTGGCCAGCCGAGTGCTTGAAGGCATGTCGCATCTGGCCATCGTGGTGGCCGCGCCGACGATGATCGCCGCGGTGACCGCGCCCGAGGATCGCGGACTGGCGCTGACGCTCTGGGGCACGTTCTTCGGGGTGGCCTTCACGGCGCTGGTCTGGCTGGGCCTGCCCATTGTGGATTGGCTTGGGCTTCCCGCGCTCTTTCTGGCGCATTCGGCCTATATGCTGGCCTTCGCGCTGATCCTGGCCCGCATCCTGCCCCGGATCGAAGCCCCGGTGGAAAACACGTCGCTCAGCCCCGCCGCCATCCTGCGGCGCCATGGCGAGATCTACCGCTCGCCCTATGTCAGTGCGCCCGCCTTTGGTTGGCTGTTCTACACGCTGAGCTTCGTCAGCATCCTCACGCTCTTGCCGCCGTTTCTGGACGACAGCATCCGCACCTTCGTGATCGGGGCCATGCCGCTGGTGTCGATTGCATCCTCGCTGATACTCGGGGTGTGGATGCTGAAGCGGATGACGGCGGTTGCGGTGATGCAGGTGGGCTTTGTCGCCTCGGCGGTCTGCGCGGTGGGCCTGGCGATCCTTCCCGGCAATCCGGCCGTGGCGCTGATCCTTGCGGGGGCGCTGGGGCTGGTGCAGGGGGCGGGCTTTGCTTCCGTGCCGCAGCTCAATGAGACGACCGAACTGCGCGCCCAAGCCAATGGCGCGCTGGCGCAGGCGGGCAATGTCGGCAACACGCTGGGGACGCCGCTCTTGCTGATCGTGATCGGGATCGGCGGCTATCCGGCCTTCCTGCTCAGCGCGGCGGCGATTCTGGCGCTGGGCTATGTGGGACAGGCCTGGCTGGCGAGGCGGCGGGCGGCCTGACGGGCGGCCCCGCGCTTATCCACAACAAAGATTACGCGACCGGGGTGACGAATGCGAAATGTTCGCTTAATGTTCCGTTAACGCCATTGAGTCTGCCCGCCGCCCCTCTATGTCTCAGGGCTGGCTGCTTCCGAAGGACCCCCGATGCCCGAGCTCAAGAAAATCGAAGTGCGCGGCGCGCGTGAGCACAACCTCAAAAGCGTGGATGTGGACATCCCGCGCGATGAGCTTGTGGTGATCACCGGGCTGTCGGGATCGGGCAAATCCTCGCTGGCGTTTGATACGATCTATGCCGAGGGGCAGCGGCGCTATGTCGAGTCGCTCTCGGCCTATGCGCGGCAGTTCCTCGACATGATGGAAAAGCCGGATGTCGATCATATCACCGGCCTCAGCCCCGCGATTTCGATTGAGCAAAAGACGACGTCCAAGAACCCGCGCTCGACCGTCGGCACGGTGACCGAGATCTATGACTATATGCGTCTGCTCTTCGCCCGCGTCGGCACGCCCTACAGCCCCGCCACCGGCCTGCCGATCGAGGCGCAGCAGGTGCAGGACATGGTCGACCGGGTGATGACGATGGACGAGGGGGTGCGCGCCTATCTGCTGGCCCCCATCGTGCGGGATCGGAAGGGCGAGTATCGCAAGGAATTCCTTGAACTGCGCAAACAGGGGTTCCAGCGGGTCAAGGTGGACGGGGCGCTCTACGAGCTGGACGAACCACCCACGCTCGACAAGAAGTTCCGCCATGACATCGACGTGGTGGTCGACCGGATCATCGTGAAAGAGGGGATTGAAACCCGGCTGGCCGACAGCTTCCGCACCGCGCTCGACCTGGCCGATGGCATCGCAATCCTTGAGACCGCGCCCAAGGATGAAGAGCCCGAGCGCATCACGTTCTCCGAAAACTTCGCCTGTCCCGAAAGCGGCTTCACCATCCCCGAGATCGAGCCGCGCCTGTTTTCCTTCAACGCGCCCTTCGGCGCCTGCCCGGATTGCGACGGGCTGGGGGTAGAGCTGTTCTTTGACGAACGCCTCGTGGTGCCGGACCAGAACCTGAAAATCTATGACGGCGCGCTGGCGCCCTGGCGCAAGGGCAAGTCGCCCTACTTCCTGCAGACGATCGAGGCGATCGCCAAGCATTACGAGTTCGACAAGAACACCAAGTGGAAGGATCTGCCCGCCCACGTCAAACAGGTGTTCCTCTATGGCTCGGGCGAGGAAGAGATCAACTTTCGCTATGATGAAGGCGGCCGCGTCTATCAGGTGAAGCGGCCCTTCGAAGGCGTGATCCCGAACATGGAACGGCGCTATCGCGAGACGGATTCATCCTGGATCCGCGAGGAGTTTGAGCGCTACCAGAACAACCGCCCCTGCGGCACCTGCGACGGCTATCGCCTCCGGCAAGAGGCGCTGGCGGTCAAGATCGGCCCTGCGCAGGGCACGCCGGACGACCGGCTGCACATCGGCCAGGTCGTCCAGATGTCGATCCGCGAGGCCTATGACTGGTGCGAGAGCGTGCCCGCCGCGCTGACGCCCCAGCGTAATGAAATCGCCCGCGCGATCCTCAAGGAAATCCGCGAACGGTTGGGCTTTCTCAACAATGTGGGGCTCGAATACCTGACGCTCAGCCGGAACGCCGGCACGCTTTCGGGCGGGGAAAGCCAGCGCATCCGTTTGGCCAGCCAGATCGGATCAGGGCTCACCGGTGTGCTCTACGTCCTCGACGAACCCTCCATCGGCCTGCATCAGCGCGATAACGGGCGGCTTCTGCAAACGCTGAAAAACCTGCGCGATCAGGGCAATACGGTTATCGTGGTCGAACATGACGAAGAGGCGATCCGCGAGGCGGATTACGTCTTTGACATCGGCCCCGGCGCGGGCGTCCATGGCGGGCAGATCGTGGCCAAGGGAACGCCCGCCGAAATTGCGGGCGACGCGACCTCGATCACCGGGCAATACCTGACCGGCACGCGCGAGATCGCGGTGCCGACGCGGCGGCGCCACGGCAATGGCAAATCGGTGAAGGTGGTCAAGGCCACGGGCAACAACCTCAAAGACGTCACGGCTGAGTTTCCGCTGGGCAAGTTCGTCTGCGTGACCGGTGTCTCCGGCGGCGGCAAGTCAACGCTGACAATCGAGACGCTGTTCAAGACCGCCTCCATGCGCCTGAACGGTGCGCGCCAGACCCCGGCGCCTTGTGAGACGATCAAGGGGCTCGAACATCTCGACAAGGTGATCGATATCGACCAGCGGCCCATCGGGCGCACCCCGCGCTCGAACCCCGCCACCTATACCGGCGCCTTCACCCCGATCCGCGATTGGTTCGCCGGGCTGCCCGAGGCCAAGGCGCGCGGCTACAAGCCCGGGCGGTTCAGCTTCAACGTCAAGGGCGGGCGGTGCGAAGCCTGTCAGGGCGATGGCGTCATCAAGATCGAGATGCACTTTTTGCCCGATGTCTACGTGACCTGCGAAACCTGCGGCGGCGCGCGCTATAACCGCGAGACGCTGGAGATCAAGTTCAAGGGCAAGAGCATCGCCGATGTGCTTGATATGACTGTGGAAGACGCACAGGAATTCTTCAAGGCGGTGCCGTCCATCCGCGAAAAGATGGACGCGCTGGTGCGCGTGGGCCTGGGTTATATAAAGGTCGGCCAGCAGGCGACGACGCTCTCGGGCGGCGAGGCGCAGCGGGTGAAGCTGTCGAAGGAACTGGCGAAGCGGTCGACGGGCCGGACGCTGTATATCCTCGATGAGCCCACCACCGGCCTGCATTTCGAAGACGTGCGCAAGCTCTTGGAAGTGCTGCATGAACTGGTCGAGGCCGGGAATACGGTCGTGGTGATCGAACACAATCTCGACGTGGTCAAAACCGCCGACTGGATCATCGATATCGGCCCCGAAGGCGGTGACGGCGGGGGCGAGATCGTCGCCGTGGGCACCCCGGAAGAGGTGGCCGAGGTCGAGCGCAGCCATACCGGGCGGTACCTGAAAGAGATGTTGTCACCAAAACGGGTGGCGGCGGAGTAGACAGCGCTTGTCCCGCCTGGGCGAGAGGCTACCTCTCCGGTGCCGACGCTATCGCTTCGCTGCAGGAAGGTGAGCGGGTCCTCCGGAAAGGCGCGCCCATGCCCTACGTCTCCATCACCGGCCTCCGCCTGAAACGCTTCTGGCATGCGCCGCAGTTCTGGCGGCACGCCACGCGATCGATGATACAGGCCAAGGCCGCGCCGGGATGTCTGCGGGCCGACGCGCATACCATCCAGGGTGTCCATCACACGCGCAGCCTTTGGGAGAGCCGCCAGCACATGATGGACTACCTGCGCAGCGGGGCGCATCGCGACGCCATGCGGGTCTTTCCCCGGATCGGCACTGGCAAGGTGCTGGGGTTCGAGGCCGATGCCTTGCCCGATTGGGACGAGGTCCGCCGCCGGTGGGAGGAGGACGGGCGCGCTGTGTAGCAGCGCATCCCACTGCGACACTTTGCCGATCGACTAACTTTCCGTTGCCATCCCGCCCGGATCGCGATTACTTAGTCACATGGCTAAGCATGACCCCACCCTCGACACGCTCTTTGCCGCGCTCTCGGACCCGACGCGGCGGGCCATGCTGAACCGTCTGATGCAGGGCCCCGCCTCGGTCAGCGATCTGGCCCAGCCCTTTGACATGGCCCTGCCCACGATCCTGCAACATCTCACGAAACTCGAAGCGGGGGGCCTGATCTCCACCCGCAAAGAGGGCCGCACCCGGGTCTGCACCGCCAACCCCGCCGCGCTCGCCCAGGCCGCCGACTGGCTCGCCGATCAGCGCGCCATGTGGGAGGCGCGGCTCGACCGCCTGGAAGCCTTCCTTGATGGCAAGGACCCCAAGACATGACGCACGACCGCGACCTGACCCTGACCCGCGATGTGGCGCATCCGCCCGAGGCGCTTTGGCGGGCCTGGACCACGCCCGACCTGTTGGTGCAGTGGTTCTGCCCCAAGCCCTGGGTCTTGACCGCGGCCGATCTCGATGTCCGGCCCGGCGGGCGCTTCAATTCGGTGATGGAAGGCCCCGGCGGTGAACGCATCGAGAGTGTGGGCTGCTATACCGAAGTCGTGGAGTACAGCCGCCTCGGCTTTACCGATGCGCTGAGCGAAGGATGGCGCCCCACTGGCACGCCGTTCATGACCGCGATCATAACCTTCGCGCCAACCCCGACCGGCACCCGCTACACCGCAACTGCCCTGCACGCCGACCCCGACACGAGAAAACGCCATGAAGACATGGGGTTCCACGCCGGCTGGGGCACGGCGCTGGATCAGATGATTGAGCTCTTGGAGAAAACGACATGACCACACGCCACGGCACCGTCACCCTGAACCGCACCCTCAAGGCGGCGCCCGCGCGCGTCTGGGCGGCCTTTGCCGACCCCGAGGCCCGCGCGGCCTGGAGCATCCCGAGCCCCGATCTGAACATGCGGTTCGCCGAGGCCGACTTTCGGGTGGGCGGGCGCGATCTGTGCGTCTGCGGGCCCGGCCCGGCCGAAGGGGTCACGGTCGAGACGGTGTATCACGCGATCGATCCAGAGACGCGCATGGTTTCGACCGAGGTGATCGGAATGCCTGCGGCTCCGGGCGCGGCCTCGCTGGTGACCGTTGCGCTTGCGCCCGCGGGCGAGGGCACCGCGCTTGCGGTCACGCTGCAATCCGTGTCGCTGGGCACGGACGATATGCTGGCCGAGGTGCGCGATGGCTGGGAAGGGGCGCTGACCAATCTCGACGGCTACCTCGCGCGCTGAGCCCGGCGGCACCGGTCGGAGCAATAGCGCACCTCGTCCCAGACCTTGGCCCATTTCCGGCGCCAGGTGAACGGCAGGCCGCAGGTCGCGCAGACCTTCGTTGGCAGATCGGATTTCTTGCGCATCTTCGGCATGTTAGAGATCGAGACTCAATTGATTTGACGCGGGTTTGCGCCGCCGCTTGGGTGCGCGGTCATTGACGAACCGCCCGGTGCCGTCCTTGCGGCTTGCGTGTTTTTCGATGACCTGCGCGGCCTCGGCCCGGAAGGCGGCCCCGCGGCGGACGGCCCAGATCCGGTCCCGTGCATCGCGCGCGGCCTGTGCCACGTCCACGATCGGGGGCGGGTAGGCCAGCGTTCCGGCCCCCTCCCAGTGCCAGGGCTCTTGCAGGTGGCGGTCCGGCACCGCCGCCAATTCGGGGCACCAGCGCCGGGTGAAGACCCCCTGCGGATCCTGATCCTTCCCTTGTTTCACAGGGTTGTAGATCCGCACCGTATTCATTCCCGTCGTGCCAGATTGCATCTGCATCTGAGGCCAGTGAATGCCCGGCTCGTAATCCGTGAACATGCGCGCCAGATGCGGGCCTGTGGCGCGCCAGTCGAGCCACAGGTGATAACTCGCCACAGCCATCAGCATCGACCGCATCCGAAAGTTCAGCCACCCGGTGGCGATGAGCGAGCGCATGCAGGCATCGACAAAGGGAATGCCGGTCTCGCCCCGTTCCCACGCCGCCCGGCGGCCGGGATCGTCGCCGCGCAACCCCTCATAGGCCGTGTGCAGGCACCGCGTCTCGATCTCGGGCTGATCCTCAAGCTTCTGGGTGAAATGGTCCCGCCAGGCGAGCCGGGACTGAAAGCTTTTCAGGCTGCCACCCCAGCCCGCGCGCGTGCCCTTCACCTCGCGCTGCCGGGCGGCGGTTGCCTGAACAACCTCGCGCACTGTCATGATGCCAAACGCAAAATGTGGGCTCAGGCGCGAACAGGCGGTGGCCCCCTCCAGCGGTGTCGACATGGCGCTGCGATAGGTCAGGCCGCGGTCTGTCAGAAACGAGCCCAGCAGCGACAGCCCGTGGGGCCGCCCGCCGGGTTGCCCCTCGATCAGCCCGTCGGGGACAAGGCCCAGGTCCCGTGCCGCGGGGATGGCGCCGGGGTCAATCCCGCCGACGCCGGGAACATGCTCGGGCGCGGGTACCTGCGGCTGTCGCATGAACGCGTCGCGCTGGCGTGCCCAGCCGTCGCGTGACGTCAGGCGGCGCACCACGCCGTTTTGCGGCACCTCATGCCACGTCAACCCCCGCCCGCGCGCCCAGTGCGCAACGGCCTTGTCCCGGGCAAATGTCCAGAAATTGCCGGTTTCCTCATGGCTGACCAGCGCGGTGACGTTATGCGCGCGGGCAAGGTCGTCCAGAACCGTCACCGCGTCGCCCCGCCGGACGATCAGCGGCGCACCGCAGGCCGCCAGCGCCTCCCGCAAAGCGGCAAGGCTTTCGGCGATGAACGTCCACTGGCGGTGCGATGCATCGGGCTGCGCCCAAAGCTCTGGCTCGGCGATATAGAGCGGGATCACCGGCTCGCCGCGCGCGATCGCGTGGGCCAGCGCGGGGTGATCGGCGATGCGCAGATCGCGTTTGAACCAGAGAAGCGTGGTCATAGGCAGGGAGGTAGGCGGGCGCGGGCGCCGGTAAATGGTGGGTGCCCCAACCGATCCCTTTCGACGCAGCCGGGCGTATGAACAGCCGTAAACCCGGAAATTGGTCCGAAAACCTGACCGCCTACTTGATTGCCCCGCAGACCGCTCCTAAAACGTGCCCCTGTATGCGGCCGCATACCAATAAAACAGGGAAGCCGACCATGACGTCACCTACGGAGATCGCGGGACTTCGCGTCGCGCCTGAACTTGTCGCGTTCATCGAAGACGAAGCACTGCCCGGCACCGGTGTCACGCCCGAGAGTTTCTGGGCCGGGCTTGGGGCGTTGATGGCCGATCTCGGGCCAAAGAACCGCGCGCTTCTGGAAAAACGCGACGCGATCCAGACCCAGATCGACGATTGGCACCTGCGCCACCGCAATCAGCCGCATGACCACGATGCCTACAAGGCGTTCCTCCAAGAGATCGGCTATCTCTTGCCCGAAGGCGACGACTTCGAGATCGACACCCAGAACACCGACCCCGAGATTGCCAGCGTTCCGGGCCCGCAGCTGGTGGTGCCGATCACCAATGCGCGCTACGCGCTGAACGCGGCCAACGCGCGGTGGGGCAGCCTCTATGATGCCTTCTACGGCACCGACGCGATGGGCGATCTGCCCCCGCCGGGGGGCTACAACAAGGGCCGGGGCGCGCGCGTGGTGGCACGGGCGCGGGTGTTTCTGGACGAGGCGTTCCCAATTGACGGGACCAGCCACGCCGACGCCCGGCGCTATCACATCAAAGACGGCGCGCTTCTGATCGACGACCTGCCTCTGATGGACCCTGCGAAGTTCGTGGGCTATCGCGGCCACCCCCGCGCGCCCGAAGCCGTGCTTTTGCGCAACAACGCGCTGCATGTGGAGCTGGTCTTTGACCGCACCCACGCCATTGGCGCCCGCGATCAGGCCGGGCTGGCGGATGTGCGGCTCGAGGCGGCGGTCTCGGCGATCATGGATTGCGAAGACAGCGTGGCTTGCGTCGATGCCGAAGACAAAATCGTGGCCTATCGCAACTGGCTGGGCCTGATGAAGGGCGATCTGGAAGACACGTTTGAAAAGGGCGGCCAGACCGTGACCCGCAGTCTCAATCCCGACCGCACCTATCTGCGGCCGGACGGTGCAGACAGCATCTCGGTCAAGGGCCGCGCGCTGATGCTGGTGCGCAATGTCGGCCACCTTATGACCAACCCGGCGATCAGCGATGCGGCGGGCGAGTGTTTCGAGGGGCTGATGGACGCGATGGTGACCACGCTTATCGCGATGCATGATCTGCAGAAAACCGACGGCGCGCGCAATTCGACCCAAGGGTCGGTCTACGTGGTGAAGCCTAAGATGCACGGCCCCGAAGAGGTGGCCTTTGCGGACGCGATCTTCACCCGCGTGGAAGAGGTGCTGGGCCTGCCGCAGTACACCGTGAAGCTGGGCATCATGGATGAGGAACGCCGCACCAGTGTGAACCTCAAGGAATGCATCCGCGCCGCGCGCCACCGCGTGGCCTTCATCAACACCGGCTTCCTCGACCGCACCGGGGACGAGATCCACACCTCGATGGAGGCGGGGCCCTTCAGCCGCAAGAACTTCATCAAGCGCAAGGCCTGGATCTCGGCCTATGAAAACCTCAACGTCGACGTGGGCCTTGAATGCGGGCTGTCGGGCAAGGCGCAGATCGGCAAGGGCATGTGGGCCATGCCCGACAAGATGGCCGCCATGGTCGAGACCAAGATCGAACACCCCAAGGCCGGCGCGAACTGCGCCTGGGTGCCATCGCCCACAGCGGCGACGCTGCATGCGCTGCATTATCACAAGGTGGATGTCTTTGCGGTGCAGGCGGGCCTGCGCAAGGGCGGGCGGCGCGCACATGTGGACGGGATCCTCGATATCCCGCAGGCCACCTATCGCAAATGGTCCAAGGATCAGATCACGCGCGAGGTGGAAAACAACGCCCAGGGGATCCTCGGCTATGTCGTGCGTTGGATCGATCAGGGCGTGGGCTGTTCCAAGGTGCCCGATCTCAACGATGTCGGCTTGATGGAAGACCGCGCGACCTGCCGCATCTCGGCCCAGCATATCGCGAACTGGCTGCACCACGGCGTGGTCAGCACGGGTGAGGTTGAGGCGATCTTTCAAAAGATGGCCGCGGTGGTCGACCGGCAGAATGCGGGAGACCCGGCCTATCAGCCGATGGCACCGGGCTTTGACGGGATCGCCTATCGCGCGGCCTGCGATCTGGTGTTCGAGGGCCGGGTGCAACCGGCGGGCTATACCGAGCCGGTGCTGCACGCCCGGCGGCTGGAGCGGAAGGCGGAGGGCTGACGCCTGTTTGGTCGGACGCCTCCGGCAGGGAATTTTTTAAAACCAAGAAGTGAACAGGGACGGAGAAGATGGCAGAGATCACACTGGCGCGCGCGCGCCGTATTGTGCGCCAGGCACTGGCCAAGGGCCGCGAGATGGATTTGAAACCGCTCAGCGTCATCGTGCTTGACGCAGGCGGTCACGTGCGCGCCTTTGAACGTGAGGATGGCGCATCGCCCGGCCGGTTCGCGATTGCCCATGGCAAGGCCTATGGCGCGGTGATGCTGGGCATGTCCGGCAGTGCCCAGATGGCCCGGGCAGAGCAGCAGGCCTATTTCATGAACGCGGTCAACGGCGTCTATGGCGGCCAGGTTATCCCGGTGCCGGGCGGTGTGCTGGTGCGCGATGGGCGCGGCGGCGTTCTTGGCGCGGTGGGGGTGACCGGCGATACGTCAGACAACGATGCCGAGGCTGCCGCCGCGGGGATCACTGCCGCCGGATACACGCCTGAAATCTAAGCGTTGTGCACATCCCCCTGTGCGTGCGCGCGCTTTCCTTGGACAGGCGCGCCCGCTATCTCTGATGCTCAGGGACACAAATGCGAAGAGGTACGCCATGGCCAGGCCGGTCGTCGGCATTGTCGGCAATGCACATCTGATCAACGATCAGTATCTGGTGCACGGGGGCTCGGCGATGTGTTCGCAGGCGATCTCGGACGTGACACAGGCCGTGCCGCTGATCGTGCCCACCTGTCCGGATCTCGTCGATCTCGACGACCTGATGGCTGCCTGCGACGGGTTTTTGCTGACCGGGGGGCGGCCCAACGTCCACCCCGAGGAATACGGCCACGCACCGACCGAGGCGCACGGCACCTTTGACCGCAAGCGTGATGCGATCGCGCTGGGTCTGGTCAAGGCCTGTATCGACAGCGGCCAGCCGATCCTCGCCGTCTGCCGGGGCTTTCAGGAAATGAACGTGGCGATGGGCGGCACGCTCCACCCCGAGATCCGCGATCTGCCGGGGCGGATGAACCACCGCATGCCCCCCGATGGCACGATCGAGGAAAAGTTCGAACTGCGCCACGATGTGCATTTCACGCCCGGCGGCGTGTTCGCCCGCCTGATGGGATCGGATGTGGTGCGCACCAACACGCTGCATGGCCAGGGGATCGAAGAAGCGGGCGAGCGCATCATCATCGATGGCCGGGCCGAGGATACGACGCCCGAGGCGATCTATATCGACGGCGCGCCGGGTTTTGCGCTGGGCGTGCAGTGGCATGCCGAGTACAACGCCGCCGGCGACCCGGTTTCGCGCAAGCTTTTTGAGGCGTTTGGCGACGCCCTGCGCGCCTGGGCCGGCGGGGCCCGTCCGGGACGCTTGAAAAGCGCCTGAGCCTATTCGGGCCGCACCCGCTGATAGAGGATGCGGGCGTTGCCAAAGGTGATCAGGCGGTCGCCGAAACGATCCTCGACCAGTGCGCGTTTCCGGGCGATGCGGTCCGGGTCATCCACATAGAGATCGGTGGTGACGAAAAGCTGGGGTAGGTTTGGGCCCTCGAGCAGCCGCTGAAAATCTTCCAACGTGTCGCCAGCCCCGAGATAGATCTGCGCCCCCTCGGACATATTGGCAAGGATCGGCATGGAATGCCCCCGCCGCGCGGTGTCGGTATAGACCAACGGGCTTTGCGCAATCGCGGCGAGGTGCGCGGCCTCGGCCGCGTAACGCTGGGGGGCCTGGATCAGGCGCAGGGTGGTGTCGGCGATGCAGAGCGCCACCAGTACGGCGGTGATCCCGACAAAGGAGCGGCGCGAGGTCGTTGAGATCAGCGCGGCAATGGTCACAGCCCCAAGGCCCCAAAACAGCAGGAAGTAACGTCCGCCCGCCGAGTGTTCCGGCGCGCGGTGGCCGAGGTACTGTGCCGAATAGGCCAGGATCGTGAAGAGTGTCAGGAGCGCGACAAAGCCTGCTCCGGTCGAAAGGCGGCCCTGCGCTGCGGCGCGGCGCGCCAAGATCCAGAGGGCCGCAAACCCGGCCACCAGCGCGGCGAGGGCGACAAAAAAGGACACCTGCCCGGTGATCAGCCCGCGCAGCCCAAAGGCCTCGGCAAAGCCCGTGACATAGAAGACCATGCGCGACAGCGCGCCCGACGCTGCGGGGTCGGAGATGAGCGATTGTTGGCGGCTGACCTGGGCGAAAAGCTCGGGATGCAAGAGCAGGAACACAGCGGTGGCACCCGCCGCGCTTGCCGCAATCAGAACCGCACCTCTCCACCGCAGCGCAGGATACAGAAACGCGGCGCCGACGGCGGCGGCCATGACAAGGACGAACTGGATATGGGTCAAAAGCCCCGCCGTCTGCGCGGCGACCGCGGCCACGAAGGCAATCGCCCAACGCCGCCGCGGGTCACGGGCCAGGGCGGTCCAGCCCAGGGCGGACAGTATCACGCAGAGCTGCAACAACTCGTATTGCCGAAGGATCGACTGATAGGGCGCGCTCATCAGCGGGCTGAGGGCGAACAGGGCCGCAGCCGCCAGCGCGGCCGTGCGGTTCGCCGTGATGCGAAGCGCCAGCCAAGCCACCGCAAGAATTGTCGCCGCGCTGAACACCGCGTTCAGCGCGTATTGTGCGGCCAGGCTGTCGCCGAACGCCGCCCGCCAGCCGTGCAACGTGAAAAAGTAGAGCGGCGGATGGATGTCTTGGTGCACGAGGTCGCGGTAGATCTGGCCATAGGCGTGCTGATCCGCCGGGCTGCGCAGATCGTCAAAGGCCTCGATCGGGATCCAGGCGCCCTGCGGCAGGCGGCCCAGGATCTCCCAATAATTGGACAGGTTGGCCGACGCCAAAAGGATGGTGATCCATTCGTCATGGATCAGAAGCTGACGCAGCCCGGCATCATAGGCGCGCAGGCCGAGAAACCCGATGACGAGCGCCGCGAGCGACAGAAGAAACGCCGCCCGGCCAAGACCTGCCGGGGGGGCGGCCTGTTTGCTGTCTGGAAGACCTGCGTTACTGCCCATGACGCGCCCCGTTTTCCGAAGTCTGCAACTTGCCTATCACGCGCGGGCACGCCTATTCTACTGCTCTGGCCCGTCTGTCTGCCATCGGAACCCATATGAAACGCTCTACGATTAACGAGATCATGGCCGCTGCCGATGATCTTATTCGCCATCACGGCTTTACCCTGCCGCCCTTTGCCTACTGGACGCCCGACGAATTCAAGGCCCGCACCGATGCGCGCCGGATTGTCGAGGCGCGCATGGGCTGGGACATCACCGATTACGGCCAGGGGAATTTCGACGCGCTGGGGCTGTTTCTCTTCACCCTGCGCAATGGCTCACTGGCCGATCTGCAGCGGGGCGGGGGGATGGTCTATGCCGAGAAGCTGTTGATCTCGCGCCAGGAACAGATCAGCCCGATGCACACCCATGTCATCAAATCCGAAGACATCATCAATCGCGGCGGGGCGACGATGGCGATTGAACTCTTCGGCTCAGACGATCAGGGGAACTGGGCCGAGGATCGCGGCGGCGTGGTGATCTGTGACGGGATCGAGCGGCCTTTTGGGCCCGGCGAGATTCTGAAATTCGCACCGGGCGAAAGCGTGACGCTGATGCCCGGCGATTGGCACGCGTTTTGGGGCGAGGGGGGCGATGTTCTGATCGGCGAGGTGTCGACCGTGAATGACGACCTCACCGACAATATCTTTCGCGAGCCCATCGGGCGGTTTGCCGAGATCGAGGAAGATGTCGCGCCGACGCATTTGCTGGTGAGCGATTATGATCGGTGGTTGAGCTAGACGCCCGGTCGTTCGGTCTTTGAGAAAGGGGCGGCGACACTCATCTGCCGCCCCAAACCACGCTTACTCCCGCGCCTGCCACCACCACCGGATCTTGCGCCGTTCCGCCCGGTCGATGGGGCGGGGCGCATCAAGGCCCGCGCGGTCCCGCGCGGATTCTCAGCGGTCCAGCCGGTCTTCGATCACGTCCCAGCGGCCCCGATCCACGCGTTCGTCGCGGATGGATTCGCGCCGGTCGATGCGGTCTTCGACCCGGTCGATCCGGTCGCCGGGTGTGGCCGAGACCGGCGCGACCGCAAAGCCCAGTGCGATGGCCAGTACTGTCAGAATGATACGGTGCATGTGACGTCTCCCAGATAAGCCCCTGGAGTTGAAACGGTCCACACGCCGGTTTCCGTCGCAGGCCGCGCGCGCGGCGATGGCGGCAGGCGCTGTGGGGCGCTGCCGTCCGGGGCGTTTCTCGGGGTCGCTTATCGGAGCGATTGTCTCGGACGGGAATGGGACGGCGCCGCCCCCTTTTGTCGAGGGCATTGGTCCTGGTCGCGTGCGAGGGGCTGCCTCGCAATGCCGGCGGTCGCTTGGGGCGCGTGGCCCCCCGGACCGGTTCCTCGTCTTTTGCGGGGGCGTTGTCATACCCCTGCGCGGTACCGGGGAGGGGTTTTAGGGGGATGGGGTTGCGGGGGCGTTAGCCGGGCGTGCGGTGCGGTTGGGTTTGGGGCAACGGGGTTTGGGGGTGTGCGGACGAATCGGCCGTTCGCTGTTCTTGCTCCAAAGTCTGCTTTCGCGGGCGCACCCAGTGCAATGGGTGCGCCAGCTTTACGAGCTTATTCGTCCCGGGCGATGGTGCTGTAGTCGCCTCGCAACTGAAGCGTAACCGTGACTGCTTCATCGTCCCGATTTCGCCAGAACCAGCCGTGATCCCCAGCAAAGGGCGTTTCAAAGCTACCTTCGCCGTCGGTCTTCCCGCGCCCCTTTTCGTAGGTCACGTTCTCACCGCCAGCATGGGCGTGGAGGTCGAAGTTGATCCGACCGCCTTCTGAGGTCCATGAATAGTAGAGCGTTGCCCCTTCCTCCATGGTTGCTTTGATCTCGGTGAACTCGCCGGGCTCAAGGGTGAAGGTGATTGTGTCCTGCCAGGCCTCCTGGGCGTGGGCAGCGGAAATAAACAGACCGAAGATGTCGTTCATCAGAGACGACTGATCTTCACCATGAAGCAGTGCGTCGGCCTCTGCTTCTGCTTTCAACTCCTGCTTGATTTCACCCATCTCGGTCATGCCAAGTAGGGTTCCGATGCCCGTCGGATCTTGGCCAAGTTCCGCCGGCATGTAGACAGCCACGCCGATGAAGACGGCTCCGATACCTGCAATGATGGACGACCGGCCTAGTTGTGCTTTGGTCGGCAGGTCTTCGAGATTGGGTTTTGGTGCATTGTGCATGTTCTTATTCCTTATGTGCTGGCCATGTACCCTGCGACCTGAACGTAGGTCAGCATGGTACCGAGGACGACCATGATCCAGTTGGCATAGGTGGCTTGCGCCATGAAATTTGGGCTGCGCCGCCAGTATCCCATGACGATCAGGATGACGAAGAGCGCGAGAAGCTGACCGACCTCAACGCCAACATTGAACGCCAGAAGGTTTGCCAGAAGACCATCCTCCGCGATTTCATACTCGAGGATTTTGGTCGCAAGCCCCGTCCCGTGGAACAGACCGAAGATCAGCGTGGCCCATTTTGTGTTGGGCTGGAAACCGAGCCATTTTTGGAACAGGCCTAGGTTATCGAGCGCCTTATAAACGACTGACAGGCCAATGATGGCGTCGATGATATAGGCGTTGATGCCCCAGCCAAACCAGACGCCCAGAAGCATCGTGACCGAGTGCCCGATAGCAAAGAGGCTGACGTAAATCGCCACGTCTTTCATGTGGTAGAGGAAGAACACGACGCCCAGCAGGAACAGGATATGGTCGTATCCCGTGATCATGTGTTTGGCGCCGAGGTAGATGAAGGGGACGATGTGCACCCCCCAAATCTCTTGAATGTAGCCCGCGTCACCGGGGGTGACGTCATGGGCAAGAGCGGCGCTTGTTGAAGTAGCAAGCACCAATAGAACGAGAAGCGCGAGACGCACAAATATGCGCCAAACGCCCTCATTGAGGGTCTTCATGGAATTACTCCGCATTTGTGGTGAATGATCGGTTCTGTGCGGCGCCAGCCGCGCCGATCACACGCGCGGGGGTCGGTCTATTCGAAACTGCCGGGATGGCCCGTCTGTAGACGCTATCCGCAACCAGGGTTCACTGAACTTGGCAGACGGCTCAGAGCTTCGGTTGGGCGTTAGGAACGCCTGACTGTGATCATGGTCCGCGGCATCGTGGCTATGCCCGTGCATCGCCCAATACAAGTCTTCCTCGAACCCATGAGAATGGCCATGAGACTCGACCATCTCCAGATGGTCTTGGATGGTTTCGAAGACGGTTGGCGCATGGGTGAAGGATGGCATCACTGACCAGAAGCCAAGTGCCATGCAAGTCAGCACGGCAAAGAGTCGTCTTGCGATGTCCTTCGCGTAGTCCATGAATTCACTGCTCGTCGCGGCTTAACCGCTTTTCTGTGATGAATAAGGGCAGATGCAACTCTGAACAAGCTGATGTCGATAAGACCGCCGCACTTGGCGGTCGCCCGCCAAGAGCGGAGACACGATCACAGAGCGGCATCCAGCAATTTGGCCTCAAACCGAACACCCACTCCCAACCGACACACCCGCCCCACCGATACCCCCAGCCGCCCTCACGTCACCCGCGCGCGCACCCGGTACTCTTCGCGATCCCACAGCCGCCCGTCCAGCACCTCTGCCAGCACCTCCACTGCGCGGTCGACATCCCCCTCGCCGATATACAGCGGTGTGATCCCGAAGCGCAGGATGTCTGGGGCGCGGAAGTCGCCGATCACGCCGCGGGCGATGAGGGCCTGCATCACGGCGTAGCCTTGCGCGTGGCGGAACCCCACCTGGCTGCCGCGGTTCTCTGCGGCGCGGGGCGAGGCGAGGGTGAGCTCTGGGCAGCGCGCCTCGACGCCAGCGATGAAGCGGTCCGACAGCGTGATCGAGCGGGCGCGGACATCCGCGATATCGGCGATGTCCCAGACGTCGAGGGCCACGTCGAGCGCGGCGACCTGCAGGACCGGCGGGGTGCCGACGCGCATGCGTTCGATGCCGGGGCCGGGGCGGTAGGTCTCTTCGAACGCGAAGGGCGCGTCGTGGCCGAGCCAGCCCGACAGCGCGGGGCGGGCGGTTTCGGCGTGGTCGGGGGCGACATAGATGAAGGCCGGGCCGCCGGGGCCGGAGTTGAGGTATTTGTAGGTGCAGCCCACCGCGAAATCGGCGCCCACACCTGCGAGGTCGACGGGCAGGGCGCCGGCGGAATGGGCAAGGTCCCAGACCGTCAGCGCGCCTGCGGCGTGGGCGGCGGCGGTCAGGGCGGCCATGTCGTGGCGGCGGCCGGTGCGGTAGTCGACCTCGGTCAGCATCAGCACCGCCACCTCTTCGGTGAGCGCGTCGGGCACGGCCTCGGGCGCGACGACGCGCAGCGTGTAGTCTGGCCCAAGCGTTCGAACCAGCCCCTCGGCCATGTAAAGATCGCTGGGGAAGTTCCCGGAATCGCTGAGGATCACCCGGCGGTCCGGGCGCATCTCCAGCGCGGCGGCGAGCGCCTGATAGACCTTGATCGACAGCGTGTCGCCCAGCACCACGGTCCCCGGTGCGGCCCCGATCAGCCGGGCGATCCGGTCGCCGATCCGGGACGGCGCCGCCATCCAGCCCGCGCGGTTCCAGCCGGTGATCAGCATCTGGGCCCATTCCTCGGTCAGCATGGCCTGCATGCGCTCGGGCACGCCCTTTGGCATGGGGCCCAGCGAGTTGCCATCAAGATATGTCACGCCCTCGGGCAGGTGGAAGAAATCGCGGGTGGCAGAGAAATCGGTCATGGCGCGGGGGTAGCGGGCGCGGGCAGACGTGGCAAGCTGCCCGCTTTTCGCCGGGGTCTCGGGCGCTTAGACCGGGGCCCATGAAGATGATCGACATCCCGCCGGTCTGGCTGGTCCTGTTCTGCGCCGCGGCCTGGGTGCAGGCGGACCGGTTTGGGCTTGGGCTGACCTTTGGCGGGGCCTGGGCCGATCTGGTCGGTGGTCTTATGGTCGGCGGGGGCGTGTTGCTGATGGTGCTCGCCGTGGCCGAGTTTCGCAAGCACCGCACCACGGTCATCCCCCATCAAGAGGCCAGCGCCCTCATCACCTCGGGCATCTTCTCGCGCTCGCGCAACCCGATCTATGTGGGTGACGCGCTGATCCTGGCCGGGCTCATCCTGCGCTGGGACGCGGTCTTGTCGCTGCCACTGATCCCGATCTTTGTCTGGGTGATCGAGCGGCGCTTCATCCTGGCCGAAGAGGATCGGCTTCGCCGCAAATTCAGGCATGAGTTCGCGCGATACGAGAACAAGGTGCGCCGCTGGGTGTGACCTGTGCCCGCAAGGCGCCGCGCCGCCTTGTGCAATGATTTGCCGCCCGATATTAGACTTCGGCCTGCCATGAGCCATCATCAGGCCAAAGAAACCACGACCGGGGGACAGTCAGACGTGAAGATCGGTGCACCGAAGGAAACCTTCGAGGGCGAAGCGCGTGTCGCGATGACACCCGACAGCGCGGGACAGTTGCAGAAGCTGGGATATGACTGTGTGATCGAGACCGGGGCGGGGATGGCCGCCGGGTTTTCGGATCAGACCTACCGCGATGCGGGGGTCGAGGTTGTGGATGGCGCGGATGCGCTGTGGTCTGGGGCCGACATCGTCGCCAAGGTGCGCCCCCCGAGCGAGGCGGAAGCCGACAAGCTGCGCGACGGCCAGACGCTGATTTCGTTCTTCTACCCGGGTCAGAACGAAGCGTTGATGGAGCTTGCCAAATCCAAGGGCGCCAATGTCATCGCGATGGATATGGTGCCGCGGATTTCCCGCGCGCAGAAGATGGATGCGCTGTCGTCGATGGCGAACATCGCAGGCTACCGCGCTGTTATCGAAGCAGGAAATAACTTTGGCCGGTTCTTCACCGGTCAGGTGACGGCCGCCGGTAAAGTGCCGCCTGCCAAGGTGCTGGTGGTGGGCGCCGGGGTGGCCGGTCTTGCCGCGATCGGGACGGCCACGTCGCTTGGTGCGATCACCTATGCGTTCGACGTGCGCCCCGAGGTGGCCGAACAGATCGAGTCTATGGGCGCAGAGTTTGTGTTCCTGGAGTTCGAGGAAGCGGCCCAGGATGGCGCGGCAACGGGCGGCTATGCGGCCCCGTCTTCGCCTGAGTTCCGGGAAAAGCAGCTTGAGAAGTTCCGCGAGCTCGCGCCCGACATGGACATCGTCATCACCACCGCCCTGATCCCGGGCCGGGATGCGCCGGTGCTGTGGACCAAGGATATGGTCGAGGCGATGAAACCCGGCTCGGTCATCGTCGACCTTGCCGCCGAGCGGGGCGGGAACTGTGAGTTGACGGTGCCCGACGAAAAGATCGTCAGCGACAATGGTGTGACCATCGTGGGTTACACCGACTTCCCCAGCCGGATGGCGGCGCAATCGTCGACGCTTTATTCCACCAACATCCGCCACATGATGACCGACCTCACGCCTGAGAAGGACGGTCAGGTCAATCACGACATGGAAGATGACGTGATCCGCGGCGCAACGGCGACTTATCAGGGCGAGATCACCTTCCCGCCGCCGCCGCCCAAGGTGCAGGCGATTGCGGCGCAGCCCAAGAAGGAAGCGCCCAAAGAGCTGACGCCCGAGGAAAAACGCGCGGCCGAGGCCGCGGCCTTCCGCAAGCAGACGATGACGCAAGTAGGGCTGCTGGGGGTCGGCGGTGCGCTGATCCTGGCTGTGGGCCTTGTGGCGCCAGCGAGCTTTATGCAGCACTTCATCGTGTTCGTCCTGTCGGTCTTTGTGGGCTTCCAGGTGATCTGGGGGGTGAGCCACTCGCTCCACACGCCGCTTATGGCCGTTACGAACGCGATCTCGTCGATCATCATCCTGGGCGCGTTGATGCAGGTGGGATCGGCGTCGATCCTGATCACAATCCTCGCAGCAGCCGGCATCCTGATGGCGGCGGTCAATATCTTCGGGGGCTTCCTCGTGACACGGCGCATGCTCGCCATGTTCCAAAAGTCGTAAGCGGGGGCGGGCGCAATGGAATTCGGATTTACTACAGCAGCTTACGTCGTCGCGGCGGTTCTGTTCATTCTCTCGCTCGGCGGGCTGTCGGGCCAGGAAAGCGCGAAACGCGCCGTCTGGTACGGCATCGTCGGCATGTTCATCGCGGTGGTCGCCACACTGATCGGGCCGGGGCAGGGGCTTTGGATCTTGTCGCTGGTGCTGATCGCCATCGGCGCGGTCGTCGGCTATCAGCTTGCCACCAAGGTCGAGATGACCCAGATGCCCGAGCTTGTGGCAATCATGCACTCGCTCGTGGGCCTTGCGGCGGTGTTCGTGGGCTTTAACGCCGATATCATGATCAACATCGTCTCGGGCCTTTACGCCGACAATGGCGGGGTTCTGGGCGCGGTGGCCGAGGATGGCTATACCGCGATTGGCCTGCCGAAAGAGGTCTTTGACGGGCTCTCGGCCTTTGGTCAGTTGGTGGCCAAGAAGACGGGTGTCGAGATTGCCATTCTACGGGTCGAGCTGTCGCTGGGCATCTGGATCGGCGCGGTGACCTTTACCGGATCGGTCGTGGCCTATGGCAAGCTTTCTGGTAACTCGAGCCTGTTGCCCTTCAAGATCGACACCGGGGCCAAGCAGCTTCCGGGCGGGCACCTGCTGAACGCGGCGGCGGCGGCGCTGTCTGTGGTGCTGCTGATCATGTATCTGGGCGGCTCGGGCAGCTGGACGCTGGTTCTGCTGACACTCGCGGCGCTCTTTATCGGTTACCACCTGATCATGGGGATCGGCGGGGCGGATATGCCGGTGGTCGTCTCGATGCTGAACAGCTACTCGGGCTGGGCGGCGGCGGCGATTGGCTTTTCGCTTGGCAACGACCTGCTGATCGTGGTGGGCGCGCTGGTGGGATCCTCTGGTGCGATCCTCAGCTACATCATGTGCAAGGCCATGAACCGGTCGTTTGTCAGCGTGATCCTCGGCGGCTTTGGCGGCGGCGGCGGTGAACAGATGGCGGTCGAAGGCGAGCAGGTTGCCATCGACGCCGATGGTGTGGCCAGCGCGCTGAACGAGGCGGACTCGATCATCATCGTGCCGGGCTACGGCATGGCGGTGGCCCAGGCGCAGCAATCGGTCAGCGAACTGACGCGCAAGCTGCGGGGCGCGGGCAAAGAGGTGCGCTTTGCGATCCACCCGGTGGCCGGGCGTCTGCCGGGGCACATGAACGTGCTTCTGGCCGAGGCAAAGGTGCCCTACGACATCGTGCTGGAGATGGACGAGATCAACGAGGATTTCCCGGAAACCGACGTGGTGATCGTCATCGGCTCGAACGACATCGTGAACCCGGCGGCGCAGGACGACCCGAACTCACCCATTGCCGGGATGCCGGTGTTGGAGGTGTGGAAATCCAAGCAGGTCTTCGTGTCAAAGCGCGGGCAGGGGACCGGCTATTCGGGCATCGAAAACCCGCTGTTCTACAAAGACAACACCCTGATGTTCTATGGTGACGCGAAGGTCAGCGTGGACAGCCTGTTGCCGAAGATCGAGGGGTGATCCCGGTACTCTTCCCCTCTCCTCGGTGGGGAGGGGGAGTATCATTCGACGCTGAGACATAGACCCATGCCCTGTTGCAATGGACGGTCTCTTCCCGAGTCGGCGAGAGCCGGGGCAGGCGGACGAGTCCATATCCCGGTACACCACAGTGTACATCTAAGTTGCCATAATAGTTGTATTTTTTTGTTTACAGACATCTGATTTCGTCTAGGTTCGCGCAAAACATTGCAGGCCGGATATGAGCCAAATCGAAGATCACCCGCTGCGTTACAAGCTGGCGAACGAACTGCATGCGCGCCCCTTTCCGCCGCTTGAGGCGCCGTGTCGGGCGGCGTACCTGGCGATCAAGCAGCCCAAGGATGCCGCCGCACGCGACCGCGAACTGGATCGCGCGCATCTGATCGCGCTTTTGGACCGGTTCGGTGCCAGCCATCCGCAGCCGGGTGCCACGCATTGGTTCGGCGAGCTGGGCAAGTACCGGCTGAAATGGGAAAGCCATACCGAGTTCGTGACCTACACGCTGTTTGACAGCGGCGTGGCCGAGCGGCCGTTCGACGGCGCGACCTTTGGTGTGTTCCCCGAAGACTGGCTGGCCGAAGCGCCGGGCAGCCGCATCACCTCGGCCCTGATACGGGTAGAGCGTTTGGGCGCAGACAATGGCGTGGACGACAAGCTGGCCGAGTGGTTCGTGCCCGAAAGCCTGGCGGCGAGCCATGTCCTTGACAATAGCGGGATCGTGGCTGGCGACTTCCGGATCGACCCGGCGGGGCACATGCGCTTTGCCGTGTTCGTGCGGCCCGAGACGGGGGCCCGCCGGGTGGGCCGGATCGTGCAGCGGCTCTGCGAGATCGAGACCTACAAGTCGATGTCGATGCTGGGCCTGGCGCGGGTGCGCGACCTTGGCCCCCGGATGGGTGAGATCGATGGCGAGCTGACGCGGCTTATGGGCGAGATGTCGGGCGGCGGGGACAGCGCCGATGACACGCTCAAGGGGCTTTTGGCCATCTCGTCCGAGCTTGAGAATATGCTGGCGCGGACCGCGTTCCGCTTTGGCGCGACCGGCGCCTACGAGGCGCTGGTGCACCAGCGCATCGAGGTGATGCGGGAAGAGCGGTACGGCGGGCGTCAGACCTTTGGTGAGTTCATGATGCGCCGGTTCGACCCGGCGATGCGCACCGTCAAGGCGGGCGAGGGCAGGATGCAGGCCATGGCCGAACGCGCGATGCGGGCGGGCAATCTGCTGCGCACCCGGGTTGACGTGGAACGCTCGGCCCAGAACCAGGAGCTGTTGGAAAGCATGGACCGGCGCGCCGATCTGCAGCTGCGGCTTCAGCGCACGGTTGAGGGGCTGAGCGTCGTGGCGATCAGCTATTACGCGGTGAACCTGGCGATCTACTTGCTGGGCCCCGTGGGCGAGGGGCTGGCCGTGTCCGAGCTGGTGCTGACCGCCCTGGTGACACCACTGGTGATTGTGGTGGTCTGGTGGATGGTGCAGCGCATCCGGAAATCGGTGGAGTAGCGTTTCGCGTTCACGCGGGATCGTTTGGGTGCGGCCTTTCCCGGCGGTCCAACGCGCAAAGCGACGCTGGGTGACTTAAAGCAACCGCGAAACGCGTCAGCCCACCACCGCCATCCAGCGCATGAGCAGGCGGTTTTCGCCGCGCGTCTCGACCGTGTCAAACCCTGCCCGGCTCAAGGCGGGGGCGATCCCGAAATACCCTTCGCTGCGTTGCAGCGTCGGTTTGGGCCGCATCGGGGCGGCTTCGACCCTGAGCGCCCCGTTCTTTTGCGCGTAATAACAGGCGGCCCGGGCCATGGCGGCCATCATCCCCTGTTTGCGATGGCTGGGGGCCGTGTAGAAACAGGTGATCGCCCAAGTGCGGTCGAAATCGCCATCATCGCTGGGTTTGGACATCCGGCCATTATTGAACCGGGGCACATCCGCGCGCGGGGTGATATGGACCCAACCCACGGGCTGGTCATCGTCATAGGCCAAAAGCCCCGGTGGCGCGATGTCGACCGCGGCCTTGAAGGCGGCCTTGCGCGAGTCCTTGGTGGTGTCACGCCAGGCGTTTCCCGGCACGCGCCACCACATGCACCAGCAGTTTCGGGTGGCGCTTGCGCCGCCGAACAACGCCTCGAAATCCGTCCATCGGTCCGGGGTCAGGGGACGGACGGTCAGCGTCACCGCCCGCGTATCCTTGGGTCAAGCGCGTCGCGCAGGCCATCGCCGATGTAGTTCACGCTCAGCACGGTGAGCGAGATCAGCATGCCCGGCCAGATCACCCGTTCGGGGTACTGAACCATGCGGTCGACGCTGTCGAACAACAGTTTGCCCCAGGTCGGGAAGTCCGGCGGGAAACCGAATCCAAGGAAGGACAGGGCGGATTCGGTGATGATCGCCGTGGCGATCCCCAATGTGGCCGAGACCATGATGGGCGACAGCACGTTGGGCAGAATGTGACGCATGATCATGTGATAGTCCGAGGTCCCGATGGACCGGGCGGCCAGGACGAACTCACGCTCTTTCAGGGCCAGCACGTCGCCCCGCACGATCCGCGCGGTTTGCATCCACGAGGTGATGCCCACCAGCGTCACGATCAGGATGAACGTCCCGCCCTCGGGCCCCAGCGCCGATGACAGGGGATCGCGGAACAAGAGCACGGCGACGAGCAGCAGCGGCAGCAGCGGCAGGGCCAGGAACAGGTCGGTCAGGCGCATCAGCGGGCCGTCGAGCCAGCGGATATAGCCCGCCAGCACGCCGACCAGCGTGCCGATGACGATAGAAAGGACCATCGCCGCCATGCCCACCGCGATCGACACCCGCCCGCCCGACAGCAGCCGGGCCATGGTATCGCGGCCCAGGTTGTCGGTGCCCAGCGGATGGGCCCAGCTGACCTTGGCGCCGCTGTCCCACAGCACCGTGTACATCGGGCGCATGTCGCGCAGTTCCAGGAATGCGCGGCCCGTCGGCACAAAGGTTGGGTCATGCCAATAGATGAAGGGCCCGATCAGCACGAGGAACACGATGGAAAAGAACACCACCATGCCCCAGAACGCGCCGCGGTGGTGCTTGAACTGGTCCCAGACATCGAGCCACTGGCTGCGCGGGTCCTGATCGGCGCCGGACGCTTCGCGAACGCCGGGCATGTCGGTGGTCTCGGTGACCGGGCTTTCGACCTGCTGATCAGTCATAGCGGATCCTCGGGTCCAGGATGCCGTAGAGGATATCGGCAATCAGGTTGAAGAGCACGATCAGGATCGCGAAGACGAAGGTCAGCGTCTGCACCATCGGCAGGTCATTGGCCTGGATCGCGGTGATCAGAAGCTGGCCGATCCCGTTCACCTTGAACACCTGTTCGGTGATGATCGCGCCGCCGAAGATCGACGGGATGCCAAGCGCGATGACGGTCACCACCGGGATCATCGAATTGCGCAGGACGTGAACCAGAACCACCACGCGTTCGCTCAGGCCCTTGGCCCGGGCGGTGCGCACGTAATCCTGGTTGAGGTTGTCGAGCATCGAGGCCCGCATGAAGCGGCTGAGCTGCGAGGTGATCTGAAGCGCCAGCACCATCACCGGCATGATCATCTGTTGAAGCTGAACCACGAAGCTGTCCCAATCCGTGACCCGGTGGGTGGTGTCATAGATTGACGGGAACCACCCCAGCTGGACCGAGAAGATCACGATCACGAGGACGCCCGAGAAAAACGGCGGGATCGAAAAGCCGACCATGGTGACAAACGTCCCGGCCTGATCAAACCACGAATACTGGCGATAGGCCGAATAGATGCCGATGGGCAGCGCGATCAGGATCGCGACGATATAGGCGGTGCCCACCACCCACAGCGTCTGGGGCATGCGCTGGGCGACGATGTCCATCACCGGGCTGCGGGTCTGCCAGCTGATCACGCGCTGCTGGCCTTCGGCAAAGCTGGTGCCAAAGCCGAGGTCGATCAGATAAAGCGGCTCGACCACAAAGAACTGCCAGAGCCATTTGCCAAAGCGCACCGGCATCGGTTCGCCCAGACCCAGCGCCTCGCGCATCCGCTGCTTGACCTCGTCGGGCACGGTCAGCGGGACCTGCGCCATGGGATCGCCGGGGGCGAGTTCGAGGAGCAGGAAAATAACCAATGAAATAAAGAGGAGCGTGGGAACGCTCAGCACCAATCGTCGGGTGGTATATTGCAGCATCAGCGCGCCCCCTGCGTGTCGAGGTCTTTGAGCGACAGTAGCCCCGCGGCGCCGATCATCAGGCTGCCGGAGATGCGGTTCAGGCGGCGCGGTGTGGTGGTGAACCGGGCAAAGGCCCGTTCCGCGGCAAGCCCGTAGAGAAAGAGGATCGCGCCATCGATCACCAGATAGGTGGCGCCGAGGATCAGGATTTGCGGCCAAATCGCCGCGTCAGGTGAGATGAACTGTGGGAACAGGGCGGCAAAAAACACGACGGCCTTTGGGTTCGACGCCGAGGTGACAAAGCCCTGCAGCCACAGCGCGCGTGCGTTGGGCGATGCGGCGGCGGTTGCCGGGCTGCTGCCCGTGCTGCGGAACGTCCGCACGCCCATCCAAACGAGATAGGCCACACCGGCCCATTTCACGACATCGAGCGCGATGTCCGAGGCCGCGATGATCACCGCCAGACCAAAGCCCGCGGCAGTCATTTGCAACGCGTTTGCCGTGAGGTCGCCGAAAGCCGTCCAAAGCGATCTTTGCGCGCCGTGCCGTGCGCTGTTTGACAGCATCAGCAGCTGGCTTGGCCCGGGCGGCGTGGCGAAGAACACCGCCACGACGGCCAGATAGGCCAGATAGATCTCGGATGTCATCGGATGCGTTCCCCGCGCGGCGACAGATCAAAAGCGATGCGGCCCCGCACATGGCAGGGCCGCATCCAGATCAAAGGGTTAGCCGTCGATGCGGTACCAGTCGGCGACGTTCCAGAGCTCGCTGTCCCAGACGTTCAGGACAACACCGCCCAGGCTGTTGGCATGGGCCGAGATCCGCCCGCGGTGCACCAGCGGGATCATCGCGCCGCCGGTCACAGCCATGTCGTTGAGCTCGCGCCCGATGCGGGCCCGCTCATCGATATCCGCCGTCTCGGTCAGCGTCTGGTAGAGCGCCTCATATTCGTCCGAGCACCAGCGCGAGATGTTTTCGCCCTGCCACTGGGAGGCCGGGCTCGGGATTTTCGAGCACAGCATGTTACCCAGATAGGCCTGCGGGTCGGTGCCGTTGAACGTGTTGGCGTACATTTCAACGTCGGCATAGAACTTCTGGAAGGTATCCGGGCTGCCCGGATCGCCGCCGAAGAACACCGAGGCGTCGACATTGCGCAGTTCGGTCTCGATGCCGATCTCTTCCCACCACTGCTTGATCAGGGCCTGGAAGTCCTGACGCACGGCGTTGGTCGAGGTCTGGTACAGGATCGAGAACTTGACGCCGTCCTTTTCGCGGATACCGTCGCCATCGCTGTCGACCCAGCCGGCTTCTTCCAGAAGCGCCTTGGCCGCATCCATGTCCTGCGTGTCGCATGACAGCGCGTCGGAGTTGTAGATCGCGGGGGCGGGCACCCAGTTGCAGGTCACGCGACCGGCCTGGCCATAGCCCACCTCGACCAGCAGCGGCCGGTCAATGGCAAGGCTCATCGCCTGCACGACGCGCACATCCTGGAAAATCGGGTGCGGTTTCACGACCGCCCGCTCGTCCGGGCCGAGGGCCGGGTCGGGGTTGGTCTGGTTGATCATGATGCGCTCAACCAGCGGGCCAAAGCCTGCGACCGGCGTGCCTTTGCCAGCGGCTTCCATGCCGGCGATCACATCGGGGGCCAGCTGCAGGTTCCAGGCGTAGTCAAATTCGCCCGTCTCCATCACCGAGCGGCCCGCAGCCGTCGCATCGCCGCCACCTTTGAAGGTCACGCTTGCAAAGGCCGGTTTCGCCGGATCGCGGTAGCTGTCGTTGGCGGCCATGGTGATCACGTCGTTCGGCTTGAACTCGGTGACGGTGAAGGGGCCGGTGCCGATGGGGTTAAAGTTCGCCTCGGTGCATTCCGGTGCGCGGGCGCCCAGGCAATCGGCGAATTGTGCGGCCTGCAGGATCGGGCTTTCGCCGCCGACAAACGGGCCGTAGGGGTTGGGCGTCGGGCCTTCGAAAGTGACGACCACGGTCAGGTCATCGGGCGCCTCGACGGTTGCCACACCCTCGAACTTGGTCAGCTGCGCGCAGCCGCCTTCGGGGTGGGTGCAGTATTCATGGGTGAACAGCACATCCGCCGAGGTAAACGGCGTGCCATCCGACCACAGGATGCCGGGCGTGATGTTCCAGGTGATCGTGGTGAGATCCTCGCTCACGCCGCCATTGGCGACCGTGGGGATTTCCTCGACCAGCCAGGGTGTCAGCGTGCCGTCCTGGTCATAGCGAGCCAGCGGCTCGACGATCATCGACGCGGATTCGATATCCTTCGTGCCCCCAGACAAATAGGGGTTCAGGATCGACGGCGCCTGCCAGTAGATGATCTTGACCTCGCCATCCGACGCCCGTTCGGCGAAGGCGGCAGGGGCCAGGGCCACAGCGGCAGCCGCGCCCAAAAGGGCTGTTTTCGTACGCATTTGTGTCTCCTTGTTGGACAGGCTCGTGCCTCGGGCTCTGGCGCTTGGGCGCAGAGCTTCTGGTTCTTTTTTGGTTCAGCAGGGTGGGTGGTTCGCACCGCGTCCAGCTCTTTGATTGTTCATGCACGATCCGCGCCCCCCGGGCGCGAACCCCTGAACTGTCCACCGAACTGCGTGTCGATTGCAAGCGTTGCCGCCCGGTAAACTGTTATATTTCCGGTCAGATGATTAGGAATGCAGCGCTTGTGTGGGCCTTTGTCGCAGGAGCGCCGCGATTTTTTTGGGCGCTGGCCTAGATCCGCAGGCCGACACCCAGGGGGCGCCACGAAAAGATCGCGAGGATCATGATCCCCGCCGCCGCCACCAGAAACGGCAGGATCAGGGCCGTGTCGCGCGCGATCACCGTTTCGGCCCAACGTACCAGCGCGCCGGAGGCGACAAGCCCCAGCGGCATCATTCCCCAGGCAAACATCCGGTAGACGCTGTTGACCCGTCCCCGGATCTCGTCCGGGACAGCACGCTGGCGATAGGACAGCGATACCGTGTTCCACATCACCCCGGTGAGAAAGAACAGAAACATCGCGGCTGCGACCGTTGCCGGCCCCGAGGCGAGTGCCATGGCGACGAAAAGCGGCGGCCCGGTCAGGCCCAGCCATTGCGCCAGAGTCGCGCCGTGGATGCGGGTGAGCACCGGCGCCACCAGCACGCCGCCAACCACCGCGCCCAGGGCCCCGATGGCAAGGATCAGGCCATAGCTCGTCGCCCCGCCGCCCAGATTTTCCTGGATGTGCAGCACCAACGCGATCAGCGCCATTTCGGCAAAGAAGTTCCAGATACCGGTGATCCAGGCCAGCGTCCGCAGGGTCGGGTGGGCGACGACAAAGCGAAAGCCATCGGCAAGCTCGGTGTACCAGGCGGCGGTGCGAGTGCGCCGGGCCTTGAACTGCCCCGTGAGGCCCGCGGTCAGGAGCGCACCGATCAGAAAGGCCGCGGCGATCACCAGAAACGGCAGCGGCAGGAACAGCGCGATCAGAAACGATCCCATTGCCGGGCCGATCAGGCGGTTGGCCACCGTCTCGATGCTTTCGAGCCAGCCATTGGCCCGCTCCAGCTCGCGCGAGGGGACGAGGCTGGGCAACATCGACTGCGCGGCGTTGTCGCGTGCAACCTCGGCACAGCCGATCAGGACCCCAAGGCCCAGAAGCGTGGCGTAAAGCGCGGGCTGGGCAAGGCCGGTTGGCAGGGGCGCGGCCAGGGGCAGGGCAAGCAGGATGGCCATCCCCGCCAGCCCGTAGGCGCCCGCGCGCACCAGATCGCAGGCCACGATCAGCCGCTTGCGGTCGACCCGGTCGGCAAGAACACCCGAGGGCAGCGCAAAAATCACCCAGGGCACGCGCAGCGCGGCGGGCAGAAGGGCGATCAGGAACGGGTCGCGGGTGAGAAGCGACGCCGTCCACGCCCAGGCGATCACCGCAATCCCGTCGCCGACATTGGCGGCCGAGACCGCGACGGCAAAGCGCGAAAAGACGCCCTGGGTCAGGCGGATCGGGGCAACATCTGACATGGGCGGGGTCCTGCAAGGCTTGACGAGCGCCCGGTCTAAACCCTCAACTTAAGTTGAGGTCAAGCGGGAAATGAGAGGGGCGGCGATGGCACACGAACTGACCGTTGGAGAGGTGGCGCGGCGGACCGGCGTCGCGGTTTCAGCGCTGCACTTTTATGAGCGCAAGGGCCTGATCCGGTCCGAGCGCAGCGCCGCCAACCACCGGGTCTATCCGCGCAACATCATCCGGCGGGTGACGATCATCCAGATCGCGCAGAAAGCTGGCGTCTCGCTGACCGAAGTGGCACGCGCCTTTGCGACGCTGCCCACCGACCGGGCGATCTCGGCCAAGGACTGGGCGCGGGTGTCGACGCTCTGGCGCGACGGGTTGCAGGACAGGATCGCGCTGTTGACCGCGCTGCGCGACGACCTGACGGGGTGTATCGGCTGCGGGTGCCTGAGCGTGGACGAGTGCCCGCTGGCGAACACCGACGACAAGCTGGGCGCGCTGGGCGCCGGGGCGCATTTGCTGCCAAAGGGCTAGGGCGGGTGCGAGCTTGCGGGCTGCGCGTCCCCGCGGCAGCTTTGACTAGGCGGTCTTTCTGAAGGGTACGTGGCCGGGCAACTCTTTGAAGAAGCGCACCAATGGCGTTTCGACGTAGCGATAGACGATCACCGAAATCCACATGCAGAAGAGCAGAAACGCCAGTCGCGCGACCTCGTTTCCAAAGCTTCCAAAGTCCAGGTCGAGCCGGTCCACGATCCGGACGGGGATCCAGTGGATCAGATAGATCGAGTACGACGCGTTTCCGATAAGGGCGAACAGGCCGTCGCCCTTCAACCGATCCTCAAGCGACAGGCCAATGCGGATGATGGCGGCGAATGAGACGGCGCTTGCGATCACGAAGAGGCTGTAGCCCAACGGATACTCATTCAGGATCTGGGTGAGCCAGAGTGCCGTTGTCGGCACGACAAGCACATGTGCCAGCCGCAGCGATGCCTGCGCCGCGTGGACATAGAGATCGTGCACAAGCACGCCGCATAGAAAGTAGAACATGGCGGGGTGTGCGAAATGGTTGAAGCCGACGGCATTCGACAAACCCACCATCGCCAGGCCCAAAACGATGAGCCGCGCCGCCGTTGGGCCGAGCGCGAAATAGGCGCAGCCGAAGATCACGTAGAATATGATCTCGAATTCCAGGCTCCATCCGACGGCATAGAGCGGCCAGGGATCCTGTGGGATGATAAACAGGCTTTTCGCGACATAGCTGAGCGATGTTGCAAACCCCGACGCGCCGGAGTCCGTCTGGCTAAGCGCGAAGGGGTTGTGCCCGATGTTCATCGCCGCGACGAGCGCGCCGAAGCACACCAGGAAATACAGCGGGAACACGCGGATATAGCGGCGGTAGAGGTGGGTGTGCAGGTTTGGCGTCCGCACGATCGTCTCAGCGATCACGAAACCGCTGATCGCAAAGAACAGGCTCACGCCGAGCCAGCCGTATTCGCTCAGCAGCGGGATTTTGATCAGGTGCTCGCCGAAAACGCCCTGCGTGTGCAGCACCAGGACCGAGAGCACCGCAATCGCGCGCAGATACTGAATGGAGACGTACACTCGCTTTTTTCCAAATATTTCGCCGCTTTCACGGCGTTCAATCAAATCGGACGAAACTGTCAGATCGTTCAAAGGCCTTGCTGCAGTAACTTCGCGCCGGTCTGGCCAGCCAATGTGGCGGAATTATGGGGTGTTGCAGGGCCTTGAGGGGGCTGCCCTGCGCATTGCCTGCGACACCGGCACCTGCCCAAAAAACCGGCAACTATGCCGCCTTGGTTTGACACTGCGGCCAATCGGGCCGTAGCGTCGGTGGGTCAATGCTGCCGTGGAGGGCCCATGCTCGATCAACCGATCGCCTCGATCCAGAACCTGCGGGTGGAGTTCGAGACCAAGGACGGCACGGTGGTGGGTGTCGAGGATGTGAGCTTTGACATCGGGCCGGGCGAGACGGTGTGCGTTGTGGGCGAATCCGGGTCGGGCAAGTCGGTGTCGTCGCTATCGCTGATGCGGCTGGTGGAGTTTGGCGGCGGCAACATTGCCGGGGGGCAACTGCTGTTTGACCGCAAGGGCGACCCCACCGATGCCGACCGGATCGATGTGGCCAGGGCTGGCGACGATCTGATGCGCACCGTGCGCGGCAACGAGATCGGGATGATCTTTCAAGAGCCGATGACGGCGCTGAACCCTGTCTTCACCGTGGGCCGACAGTTGACCGAAGGCCTGCGCGTGCATCAGGGGTTGACCAAGGCCGAGGCCGAGGCGCGGGCGCTGGAACTGTTGCGCCAGGTGCGCATCCCCGAGCCGGAGCGGCGCCTGAAACAGTACCCGCACGAGCTGTCGGGTGGGATGCGGCAGCGGATCGTCATTGCCATCGCGCTGGCCTGCGAACCGCGGCTCTTGATCGCGGATGAGCCGACCACGGCGCTTGACGTGACGATCCAGGCCGAAATCCTCGCGCTGATCGACCGGCTGAAGCGCGAGACGGGCACGGCGGTGATGTTCATCACCCATGACATGGCGGTGGTGGCCCAGATGGCCGACCGCGTGGTGGTGATGTTCCGGGGCCGCAAGGTCGAAGAAGGTCCGGTTGAGGAGATCTTCGAAAACCCCCAGCATCCTTACACAAAATCGCTTTTGGCGGCGGTGCCGAAGCTTGGTGAGATGACGGGCAAACCTGCGCCCGAGCCGATGAAGCTTCTCGGGCAAGAGACCAAGGCCGAGGGGCCGATCGATGTGCGCAAGGACGAGGTGCTGCTGGACGTCAAGCACCTTGTGACGCGGTTCCCGGTCAAGGGCGGGTTCTTTCGGCGCACGGTGGCCAACGTGCACGCGGTCGAGGATGTGTCGTTCCAGATCAAGGTGGGCGAGACGCTGAGCCTTGTGGGCGAGTCCGGGTGTGGCAAATCCTCGGCGGGGCGGTCGATCCTGCGGCTGGTGCAGCCACAGTCGGGTCAGATCTGGCTGGGCGGTGAAGATGTGATGAGCTTCTCCCAGGATCAGCTGCGCAAGGCGCGTCGGGACATGCAGATGGTGTTCCAGGATCCCTTTGCCTCGCTCAATCCCCAGATGCAGCTCAGCGACCAAGTTGCTGAACCTATTCGGAACTATGGGTTGGCGACCGGCTCGGAGCTGACCGACCGGGTGGCGCAGCTGTTTGACCGGGTGGAGCTGCCGCGCAGCTTTATGCGGCGCTATCCGCACGAGCTGTCGGGCGGCCAGCGACAGCGGATCGCGATTGCCCGGGCGCTCGCGCTGAACCCCAAGCTGATCATCGCGGACGAAGCGGTGAGCGCGCTGGACGTGAGCGTTCAGGCGCAAGTTCTCAACCTTATCATGGCGTTGCAGGCCGAACTTGGCATTTCAATTCTATTTATCAGCCACGACATGGCGGTGGTCGAACGGGTCAGCCACAATGTCGGGGTGATGTATCTGGGCCGGATCGTCGAGATCGGGTCGCGGCAGCAGATTTTCGAGGACCCGAAGCACGAATACACGCGGTCGCTGATGAAAGCGGTGCCCATTGCCGACCCGCGCCAGCGCAAGTCGGAGAAAGAGCTGAACTTCAAGCCGATCCCGTCGCCGATCTTCCCGACCGAATATGATCCGAAGCCCTCGATCTATGATGAGGTCGCCCCGGGGCATATGGTGCTGAAGGAGTGAGCGGGACAGACCTGTCGGCCCGCGCCTTGCTGGACCGGTTGGTGGCGTTTCCGACGGTCAGCCGCGACAGCAACCTCGCCCTCATCGATTTTGTCGAGGATTATCTGCAGGGCCACGGCGTGACTGCGTACCGGGTCTGGAACGCCGATCGCACCAAGGCCGCGCTGTACGCCAATGTGGGGCCCGCGGTGCCGGGCGGTGTGGTGCTGTCTGGACATACGGATGTGGTGCCAGTGGACGGGCAAGACTGGTCCACCGACCCCTTCGCGGTCGTTGAGCGGGACGGGCGGCTTTATGGCCGTGGTACTGTGGATATGAAGGGGTTTGACGCCATTGCGCTGGCCGCTGTGCCGGCGGCGTTGCAGGCCGATCTGAAACGTCCCCTGCAAATCGCGCTGTCCTACGACGAGGAAATCGGCTGCCTTGGCGCCCCGCCGATGATCGAGGATATGCGTGGCCACCTGCCGCCCGCGGCGGCGGCGATCATTGGCGAGCCGTCGATGATGCAGGCGGTCACTGGCCATAAGGGGACCTTTGGCTACTGGGTCCAGTTTCGGGGGCACGAGGTGCACTCGTCGCTCTTGCACCAGGGGGTCAGCGCGATCATGGAGGCCGGTCGGCTGATCGATTGGGCCAACCGCGAGAATGCGGCGAACGCGGCCAAGCCTCGTTCAGACATTGCCGCGCTCTTTGATCCGCCGTGGTCGACCGTGCATGTGGGCGAGATCCATGGCGGCACCGCCCATAACATCACCGCGCGCGACTGCCGGGTGCAGATCGAGGTGCGCGCCGTCCCCGATGAGCCCTTGGCGGATTGGGACGCGGCCCTGCGTGCCGAGCTGGGCCGGATCGAGGCGGGGATGCGGGAGGTCCATGCGGACGCGCGGATCACGATGGAGCCGATTTTTGATGTGCCGGGGTTGCGGCCGGAGGTCGATGGCGGCGCCGAGGAGCTTGTGCGCCGGATCACCGGCGACAATGCCCGCCATGTCGTCAGCTACGGCACCGAAGCGGGGCAGTTTCAGGAACGCGGCTATTCATCGGTGATTTGTGGTCCGGGCGATATCGCCCAGGCGCATCAGGCCGACGAGTATATCACCGTTGCGCAGTTCGAGGCCGGTCAACGGTTTGTCGCGCGCTTGATCGAAACGCTCTGCGATTGATCTTCTGCGCTTTGCACGTTTCCCCGCTTAACGCACAGGCCGCGCCGGGGCTTGACCCCGCCGCCTAACACGCCATCCTCCCCGCCGCATCCTAGCCGGAGACAACCCATGCCCGCCAAGAACCGTTTTGCCGAACTTCTGCCCGATCTCACCGCGTTCCGACGCGACCTGCACCGCCATCCCGAGTTGTTGTTTGATACCGAACGCACCGCAGGCGTGGTGGCCGAGCGGTTGAAGGCGATGGGCTGTGACGAGGTGGTGACCGGGGTTGCGCAGAACGGTGTGGTGGCGGTGATCAAGGGCAAGACCGACAGCCGCGGACGCACGGTGGCCCTGCGCGCCGATATGGACGCGCTGCCCATCGAAGAGGCGACGGGGGCGGCACATGCTTCGACCGTGCCGGGCAAGATGCATGCCTGCGGGCATGACGGGCATACCACCATGCTGCTTGGTGCGGCGCAGTACCTTGCCGAGACGCGGAACTTTGACGGCACGGCTGTCCTGCTCTTTCAACCGGCGGAAGAGGGCGGGGGCGGCGCCGATGTGATGGTGCAGGAGGGCGTGCTGGAGCGGTTCGGCGTGGATGAGGTTTACGGCATGCACAATGTGCCGGGCCGGGATGCGGGTACCTTTGCGATCCGCCCGGGTGCGTTCTACGCCGCCGCCGATCAGTTCGAAATTTTCATCACCGGGCGCGCGGGCCACGCCGCCCAGCCGCACCAGACCGTCGATACCACGGTGGTGGCAAGCCACGCGGTGATCGCCCTGCAGAACATCGTCTCGCGCGAGACCGATCCCGTGCAGCAGGTGGCCGTGTCGGTCACCTCGTTCCAGACCTCGACCACCGCGCATAACGTGATCGCCGAGCAGGTGAAGCTGCGCGGCACGGTGCGGACCTTTGATGCAGAGGTGCGCGACAACACGGAACGGCGGATGACCGAAATCGTCGAAGGTGTGGCCGCCGCATTCGGGGCGACGGCGGTGGTCAATTACGAGCGGGGCTATCCGGCACTGGTGAATCACGAGGCCGAGACCGGCTATGCCGAAGAGGCGGCGCGCAAGGTCGCGGGCGCCTGTGCGGAAGCGCCGGTCTATCTGTGGGGCGAGGATTTTTCGTACCTGCTGAACAAGCGGCCCGGGGCGTATATCCACATTGGCGTGGGCGACACCGCGCCGCTGCACCATCCCGAATACGACTTTGTCGATGAGGTGATCCCGATGGGCAGTTCGTGGTTTGCCGAAATGGTCGAGACGCGGTTGCCGGTGGCCTAGGGGCCCGTTTCCAACACCTGCTCCAATCGTTCGGCCACCTCGGCCCGCACCCCCATCCGCGCCTGGGAAAACGCCTCGGCGGCCCGGCGCATTTCGGCCAGCGCATCCGGATCGGCCAAGCTTTCCAGGGCGGCCGCCAGTGAGGCGGCGTCGCTGACCTCCCGCGCTGCACCCGCGGCGGTCATTGCGGCATAGGTCTCTGCGGCGTTCTTGACATGCGGGCCGTGCAACACCGCATCGCCGAACTGCGCAGGCTCAAACGGGTTGTGGCCGCCCACCGGCATCAGCGAACCGCCCAGGAACACGATCGGGGCGAGCGCGTACCAAAGCCCCATTTCGCCCAGCGTGTCGGCCAGGTAGATCTGTGTCTCTGGCGTCGGGGCCTCGCCCAGGCTGCGGCGGGCAATGGTGCGACCCCGGGCGCGCAGCATCTCGGCGATGGCGTCGCCGCGTTCGGGATGGCGGGGGACGAGGATCATCAGGGCGCCGGTGACATGGGCATCTGCGACGATCTCATCCTCGCCCGGGTGGGTGGAGGCGGCGACCCAGACGGGGCGGGTGCGGATCAGCGCCTCGAGCCGGGCGAGTTCCATGGCGTCAAGCGGCAGGCGATCCGAGGCCGCCTTGAGATCGCCGCTGACATGCACCCGGTCGGCGGGGGCGCCGAGTGTGATCAGGGCGTCGGCGGTGGGCTGTGTCTGGGCCACAAGGACCGAGAAACGGGTCAGCAGCATCCGCGCCGTGCCCGCAAGCTTGCCCCAGCGGCGGGCCGAGCGGTCCGAGAGGCGCGCGTTCACCAGCGCGAGCGGAATGCCGCGCGCGTGGGTTTCCACGATCAGCCGGGGCCAAAGCTCGCTTTCGACGAAGACGGCCATGGCCGGGTGCCAGTGCGCGAGGAACGCGGCGACGGCGCCTGGCGTGTCGAGCGGCGCAAATTGATGGGTGGTGCGCGGGGGGCGCCGGTCGGCAACAAGCTTGGCCGAGGTGGCCGACACTGTGGTGATCAGGAACTGCGTTTCGGGGTGGCGCAGCCCCAGATCGCGGACAAGGCCCAGGATTGACAGCGCCTCGCCCACGCTGACGGCGTGGAACCAGATCAGCGGCGCGGCACCCCGCGCCTCGGTCGGCTGGCCAAAGCGTTCGGCGATGCGGGTTGGATCGACCCCCGCGGCCGTCATCCGCCGCCGCACCCAGGCGCGGATCGCCGGCGCGGCGAGGGAGGTCAGAATGGCGTAGGTGTGATAGAGGCCGCCCGGCGGCGGGGGCTGCATCAGCCGCCCGTGTGGCTCATATGGCGGGGCATCTGCCCGTCGGGCCGCTGGCGGGAATAGTCGAAGTCATGACCCTTGGGCTTGCGGGCAATCGCGGCGCGGATCGCCTCTTCCAACGGGTCGTCATTGGCGCAGGCGCGCAGGGGCGCGCGCAGGTCGGCCATGTCTTCCTGACCGAGGCACATATAGAGCTCACCGGTGCAGGTCAGCCGCACGCGGTTGCAGCTTTCGCAGAAGTTGTGGGTCAGCGGGGTGATCAGGCCGACCTTCTGGCCGCTTTCCTCAAGCCGGAGGTAGCGCGCGGGGCCGCCGGTCCGCTCGGCCAGGTCGGTGAGCGTGTAGTTTTCGGCGAGGCGCGCGCGCAGATCCTTGAGCGACCAGTACTGCCCGAGCCGGTCTTCATTGCCGAGATCGCCCATCGGCATGACCTCGATAAAGGTCAGATCCATATCGCGGGCGGCGCACCACTCGGTCAGCGTAAAGAGCTCTTCCTCGTTAAAGCCCTTCAGCGCGACGGTGTTGATCTTGACCCGTAGCCCGGCCCGCAGCGCGGCATCGATCCCGTCGAGCACCTGCGGCAGGCGGCCCCAGCGGGTGATGCGGGCAAATTTCTCTTCATCCAGCGTGTCGAGCGAGACGTTCACCCGGCGCACGCCCGCGGCGTAGAGGTCGTCCGCGAAACGGGCAAGCTGGCTGCCATTGGTGGTGACCGTCAGCTCTTTCAACGCGCCGCTGTCGAGGTGGCGCGACATGGCGCGGAAGAAGGACAGGATGTTGCGGCGCACCAGCGGTTCCCCTCCGGTGATCCGCAGCTTTTCGACGCCCAGCCGAATGAAGGTCGAGCACATGCGATCCAGCTCTTCCAGCGTCAGCAATTCCGCCTTGGGCAGAAAGGTCATGTTCTCGGACATGCAATAGACGCAGCGAAAGTCGCAGCGGTCGGTGACGGACACGCGCAGATATTTGATCGCGCGGTGGAACGGATCGATAAGGGGTGCCTCCATGGGTCCGACGCTATTCCGGGGACGGGCGCATCGCAAGACCAGTCAGAGCGGCGATTGACCGCGCCTGGGGTGCTTGTTAAATGAACAAGTGTTCATTTCTTTGTGGGAGGAGCAATGAACCCCCGTGCCATAGACACCCCGGGCCGCTATGCGGACCTGTGCGCCCGGTTCCGGTGGCGCATCCCGCCGGATTTCAACATTGCAACGGCGTGCTGCGATGTCTGGGCCGCAGCTGAGCCCGAACGGGTGGCGATCGTCGATGTGGGGGCGGACGGCACGGTTCAGCGCTGGAGTTACGGTCAGCTCAAGCGCGCCTCGGACCGGCTGGCCAATGCCTTGGCGGCGCGGGGCGTGGGGCGGGGCGACCGGGTGGCGATCCTGTTGCCGCAATGCGCCGAGGTGATGATCACCCATTTCGCGGTGCATAAGTTGGGGGCGATCTCGCTGCCCCTGTTCACGCTGTTCGGGTCCGACGCATTGGCGTTTCGTCTGGTCGATAGCGGCGCCAAGGCGGTGATCACCGATGCCGATCACAGCGACCGGGTGGCCGCGCTGTGGGGGGAATTGCCGGATCTGGCGGAGGTTTATGTGACGGGCGCAGCGTCCGCGCCGTTTCGGGGGTTCTGGGAAGAGATTGAGGCCGCGTCCGAGACGCCGCCCACGGTGGTGGCGGGGGCGGAGGATCCGGCCATGCTCATCTATACCTCGGGTACGACGGGTGCGCCCAAGGGCGCGTTGCATGCGCATCGTTTTCTGCTGGGGCACTTGCCCTCGGTGGAGTTGCAGCATGAGTTTCTGCCGCAACCCGGCGACGTGGGTTGGACCCCGGCGGATTGGGCCTGGATTGGCGGGCTGATGGATCTGGCCATGCCGTGCCTTTACCACGGTGTCCCGCTCGTCGCGCATCGGATGCGCAAGTTTGAACCGGACGCGGCCTATCGCCTGATCGCGGACCATGGCATTCGGGTGCTGTTTCTGCCGCCCACGGCGCTGAAGCTCATGCGGCAGGCAGAGGTGCCGTCTGGCGCCAACGTCCGGTCGATCGGGTCGGGGGGTGAGAGCCTGGGGGCCGATCTGTTGGCCTGGGGGCATGCGGCGCTGGGCGCGCCGATCAACGAGATCTACGGGCAGACCGAGTGCAACCTTGTCGTGTCGACCTGCCACGGCGCGATGGAGATCCGGCCGGGCACGATGGGACGGGCGGTGCCGGGGCATGAGGTGGCGGTGCTCGATAGCGCGGGGCAGCCGGTGGCCGATGGTGAGACGGGGGAGATTGCGGTGCGGCGGCCCGATCCGGTGATGTTTCTGGGCTATTGGAACCAGCCCGGGAAGACGGCGGAGAAGTTTGTGGGCGACTGGATGCGGACCGGCGATCTGGGGGTTCGGGACGCCGATGGGTACTTTACCTATGTCAGCCGCGACGACGATGTCATCACCTCGGCGGGGTATCGGATTGGACCGACCGAGATCGAAAACTGCCTGCTTGGGGACCCGGATGTGGTGATGGCGGCGGCGGTGGGCCTGCCCGATCCGGTGCGAACCGAAGTGGTGACGGCGTTCGTGGTGGTGCGCGCAGGTGCACCGGTGGATGGGCTGGCCGATCGGCTGGTGGCGCGGGTGAAAGACCGCGTCAGCCCGCATGTGGCGCCCCGCCGGGTCGAATTTGTCGAGAGCCTGCCGATGACGGCGACGGGCAAGGTGATGCGGCGGACACTGCGCGAGACATACGGCACCGCACCCCCGCGCTAGGGCGTCAGATCAGGCGTATTTCGCGCTCCAGCGCCGGTGGATCCAGAACCACTGACCCATATGCTGGCGCACATGCGCTTCAAGGCTGTCATTGAGCGCCTGCGTCATGTCTTCGGGCGTCGACGGTGCAATGGGGGCGTCCATCACGATATCAAAGCTCAGGCCGTCGGCGCGCCGGATGCCATAGGTCGGCAATAGAAGCGCATCGTATTTGAGCGCCCACTCGGCAGCGGACAGGGCGGTAGGCGCCGCATGGCCAAAGAAGGTGAGCGGCGCGCCGTTGGTGGCGAAGACATCGACCAAGAGACCGATGCTGTCGCCCGCCTTCAGGTGCTTGATCAACCCAATGACCCCGCGGCGGTCGGTGGGATAGACCGCCCCGCCGATCAGCTGCATGGCGCGCACGTAATGGGCGTTGAAGCGCGGGTTGCGCATCGGGCGGTAGAGCCCGGCGGGGTTGTAGCCCCGGGCGAGCAGAGCGGCGCGGGCCGCGATGTAGTTGCCGAAATGTGCGGTGACCATGATGACGGGGCGGTTCTCGGTGCGCGCGGCCTCGAACGCTGCGACGCCGGGGCCGGTCAGGGGGGATTTGCCGACCCGCTCGGCAAACTCCGCGCCCGAATACATCTCGATCAACGTGCGCCCGGCATTATCGGGCACCTCCCGCATGAGCTGCTGGCGCTCGAAAAAGCTAAGCTCGGGGCAGACCATTTTCAGGTGGTCGTCGACGCGGCCCGTCCAGCCCGCCAGCGGCGCGATCACCCGCGATGTGACCCACCCCATCAGCGGGATGCGCCAGCGATATGGGATCCGCAGCGCGACGCCCAGAAGCCCGCGGATCGCGGCGTTCTGTACGAAATCGCGCCAGTCGCTGCGGGATTTGCTCATGGAGGCTCGTTCAAGCTGCGGTGCGTGCCGCCCGGGTTTCGCGGCGCCAGACATAGAGCCCGGCCGCGATGATCACAAGCGCGCCCAGCAGGGTGAGCGCGTCGGGCACCTCGGCGAAGATGGCAAATCCCAGGAGCGTGGCGAAGACCACGCCGGAATATGAGAACGGGGCCACCGTGCTGGCCTCGGCCACGCTGAGCGCGCGGATGAGCAAAAGCTGCCCTGCCGCGCCGGTAAGCGCGATGAAGATCATCCACAGGATGGTGACCTGGTCGGGCGGGATCCAGAACCAGGGCACCACGGCGCTGAGGACCAGGCCGCCGACGACGGCGGTGTAGAGGAGCGAGGTCCACGGGCTTTCGTCGCGCCCGACCTTGCGGGTCAGCAACGCGTAGCTGGCGAAACAGATCGCACCGCCCAGCGGCAACAGCGCATCGGGGCTGAACACGGCGGTGCCCGGGCGGATGATGATCAGCGCCCCGCAGAGCGCCGCGCCGATCCCGGCGATCCGCCGCCAGCCCAGCCGTTCGCCCAGAAAGAGAGCAGCACCCAGCGTGATCAGCACCGGGTTCAGCGCCATGACGGCCGTGGCCTCAGCCAGCGCGATCCGGGCGATGCCGAAGAACATGAAGGTCGAGGCCATGAGCAAGAACAGCGAGCGTGCGAATTGCAGCCCCGGATAATGCGTCCGTGCCACGCTGCGCAGGCGGGGCAGGACGATCAGGGTGACCAGCGCCATCTGCCCGGCATAGCGCGCCCAGAGCGCCATCACCGTGTCGGCGCGCGCACTGATCGCCTTGGCCGCCACGTCCATCAGCGAGAACATAAAGATCGCCGCAATCATCAGCGCGATCCCGCGGCTGGCGGGGCTGGAGAGATGGGGCAGGGTGCGGGCCTGGGCCGGCGGGGGGGTCATGGCGGCTCCGGGCACGGGGAACGCCGCAAGATAGGCGCGAACCGGACCCGGCGTCCAGCGCGCCCTTAGCCGTCCTCGGCCAGCAGGTGAATTTCGCCCTCTTCCTCGAGCGCCCGGATCGCGGCGACCACCGCGCCCATGGTGTCTTCGCCTGCCTCTTCCTCGACCTCGCCCGCGTCCTTGACCTCTTCGCGCAGCGCGTCGGCCATTCGTTTGGACATGGCGCCGAGGACGAACTCCACGGTGTCGCCCAGATCGGTTTGCGCCGCGGCGAGCGCCTGCACCAGGGCGTCCTGGTCCACCGCGCGCACCACCTTGGGGATATCGCGCGCGTCGATCAGGCCGGGGATGTTGGCGAAGGTAAAGATGGCGCGGCGCACCTCTTCGGCGAAGGCGGAATCGGTTTCTTCGAGCCCTTCGAGCACGTCGTTGCGCGTGGCGGCGCGCGACGAGTTCAGGATGGCGCCGACGCGTTCCACCGGATCCTCGGAAAACGCGATCTCGGGCACCACGTCCATCTCGCGGGCGAGCGCGGCACCGATCCGCGCAACCGCTTCGGGCTTCACGGCGCCGATTTGCGAGACGGCATAGGTGATCCGTCGCGCATGCGGGCCGGGCAGAAGGCCCAGTACCGCCGCTGCCTTGCTGACCGCGAGTTTGGACAGGACCACCGCCGCCACTTCGACGCTTTCGCGTTCGAAGATCGGGACAAGCTCTTCGGGATCCTTTTCGACCAGGCGTTCCCAGGCGTCGGTGGTGGGCAGCGCGCCGCTTTGCGCGCGCAGTCGCTGCACCAAGGCGGCGCTGACCCGACCGTCCACCAGATCGAGCGCCCCGGCGAGACCCGCGCCCCCGGCAAGCGGGCTGTTGGTGAGAGCTTCGGCAAACTCTTCTGCGATCATCTCGACCGTGGCGGCATCGACGGGGGCCAGCCCGCCGATGTGTTCGATGAGTTTTTTCTGCAACCGCTCGGGCATCTTGTCGAGCGTCACGTCGATCCCGGCCTTGAGCAGCACCTGCACGATCACCGCCGCCTTGTCAGGTCGGCTCATCGCCACCACGGGGGGCGGGGCCGCCGAGGGCAGGGCGACCGGGTCCGGCAGGGGGTCAAGCGGCGGGAGCGGCGGCAACTCGGGAAGGTCGGAGGGCATGCTCAACTGCGGTTGTTACGGCGCTGGAGGCGGCATAACCGGCGGCAGTTAAGGATCGGTGTGGTGCGGCGTGGTGGTTAGTAGCCAAATCCCCGCCCGCTTTCGATGGCGCGTTCCAGCGCCAGCTCGGGCCAACTGCGCGCGCCGCCACGGGCGCGGATCTCTGTCAGCTGTTCGCGCGCCTGATCCAGCGCCCCAAGCTTGACATAGGCCTGGCCCATATAAGAGCGCGCAAGCAGGTTGTCGGGGTTCTGGGCGATCGCCTGTTCGTAATAGGCCATGCCGGTCGCCGCATCGCCGGTCTGGCGGTGCGCAAAGCCCAGATAGGTCAAAACGCGATCTTCGGTGGGGTTCGACATGGCCTGCAGCGCGCCGAAGGCATCCTGATACTGGCCGGCATAGGCAAATTCGCGCGCCGCAGTGTAGAGCGCGTCGTCGCTGAGGCTGCTTTCACGGGGTGCCACGCAGGCGTTTTGCGCGTCGTCCCACACCTGGCCACCGGCGCATTCGGTCGTGGTTTTCGTTGGTTTTGGAGGCGTGTCCACCTCGGTTCCCACGGCCCATGCCAAAGCCGGAGTGACCAGTGCAATTGCGATGGCAGTGCGGCGCATGGAGGCCTCGTTTCTCGTCGGACACCATTTACTTAGACCTGTGCCTGACAAGACAAGGGGCGGCCTTGCGGGCCGCCCCAAAAACTCGGAACTCGAGGGGTAAAGCTTAGCCGACCGGGTTCGGCACGCAGGTGCGCGTGTCCGCGTCCCAGGTCGATCCGGCAGCGCAGGACATCGTGACCTCGTCGTGGTAGGCGCCGGAGCATCCCATGGCATAGGTCTGTGTCGTGGCGAAAACGGATGCGGCCAATGCAAGAGTGGCCAAAGCGCGTTTCGTCGTCTTCATCCGTCTCTCCTTGCGTTTGATTGCACCTATCAGAGTAGCGACCGGGGCGGCGGCGTCAAATCCGCGGGATCATTCTGGCCCGAAAACCCGCTCAAAAATCGTGTCGACATGCTTGGTATGGTACGAGATGTCGAATTTTTCATCGATTTCCGCGGGGCTGAGCGCCGCGGTCACCTCGGCATCGCCTTTGAGCTCTTCGCGGAAATCCGCGCCCTCTTCCCAGACCCGCATCGCGTTGCGCTGGACAAGGCGGTAGGCGTCCTCACGGCTGACCCCGGCCTGGGTGAGCGCCAGCAGCACCCGCTGCGAATGCACCAGCCCGCGAAACTTGTTCATATTGGCGAGCATGTTGTCGGGATAGACGACGAGCTTGTCGATCACGCCGGTGAGCCGAGCCAGCGCGAAGTCGAGCGTCACGGTGGCGTCGGGGCCGATGTTGCGCTCGACCGAGCTGTGCGAGATGTCGCGCTCGTGCCAGAGCGTCACATTCTCCATCGCGGGCACCACCGCCATCCGCACCAGCCGGGCGAGCCCCGTGAGGTTTTCGGTCAGGACGGGGTTGCGCTTGTGGGGCATCGCGCTTGAGCCCTTTTGACCCTTTGAAAAGAACTCTTCGGCTTCAAGCACCTCGGTGCGCTGCATATGCCGGATCTCGGTTGCGATGTTTTCGACCGAGCTGGCGACAACGCCCAAGGTCGCAAAAAACGCGGCATGGCGGTCGCGTGGGATCACCTGGGTGCTGATCGGTTCCGGGACGAGGCCGAGCTCGTCGCAGACATGCGCCTCGACCGCGGGGTCGATATTGGCAAAGGTTCCGACGGCGCCCGAGATCGCGCCTGTCGCCACCTCGGCCCGGGCATCGCGCAGGCGGCTGAGGTTGCGGTCCATCTCGGCATAGAAGCGCGCGAAGGTGAGGCCCATGGTCGTGGGCTCGGCATGGATGCCGTGGCTGCGCCCGATCCGGATCGTCAGCTTATGTTCCATTGCGCGCCGTTTCAGCGCCGCCAGCAGCGCCTCGACATCCGCGATCAGGATATCGGCGGCGCGGACCAGCTGGATATTGAATGTGGTGTCGAGCACGTCGGACGATGTCATCCCCTGATGCACGAACCGGGCCTCGTCATTGCCGATGATCTCGGCCAGGTGGGTGAGAAAGGCGATGACGTCATGCTTGGTGACCGCCTCGATCTCATCAATGCGGGCCACGTCGAAGGTCACGTCCTTGGCTTTCCAGACGGCGGCGGCGTTTTCGCGCGGGATCACCCCCAGATCGGCCTGGGCATCGCAGGCATGGGCCTCGATCTCGTACCAGATGCGGAATTTGGTTTCGGGCGACCAGATGGCGACCATGTCGGGGCGGGAGTAACGGGGGATCATCGGCAGGGACTTTCGCGGCTTGTGGCGGGGCGCGCGGCGGTCATAGACTGGCGGGCAGGCGTGGGCAAGGAGAGCGGGGATGCGGCATGGTCTGGCAGTGATGGTCTGCTGTGCGGCGGCCCCTGCGCTGGCACAGGACTGGCGTCCGCTTGCAGGCCAGGACATCGCCGCCGCGCTGGCCGAGCGCACGCTGATCTACGACCCAGAGCTCCAGGTGCAGCAGCGTTTCTTTGCCTCGGGCCGGACCGAATACACCTTTGGCAACCCCAGATGGGGCTGGTGGGAGGTGCGCGATGACGCCTATTGCAGCCTTTGGCCGCCATCGGATGAATGGGAGTGCTTTGCGCTTGCCCTGTCCGCCGATGGCCGGTCGGTGCGGTTTACCGGGGCGGCGGGGGATGAGACCGTTGGGGATTACTCCGAGTGAACCTGCCGCAGGATCTGTCTGATTTCGAAGGGGTTTGGCGGATCCATCGCGAGATCGACTTTGCCGAGCGCAGCCTGCCGGGGCGGTTTGTGGGCGAGGCGCGGCTGGTGCCCCATGACGGTGGGCTGCATTATTCCGAGACCGGCGAACTGACGCTGGGCACCGCGCCACCGATGCGGGCGGAGCGGCAATATCTGTGGCGCCCGGACGGCGTGGGGGGCATCGCTCTGTTTTTCGACGATGGCCGCCCGTTCCATGCCTTTGCGCTGGGCCCGGCGCCGGAGGCGGACCATGACTGTCCCCCCGACACCTACCGCGTGGCCTATGGCTTTGCCGACTGGCCCGCCTGGACTGCGACCTGGCGGGTCAGCGGGCCGCGCAAGGACTATACCATGGTCTCGCTCTACACCCGGCCCGCGTGATCGCGCTTGCAGCGACAGGTGGGCTGGTGCAGAAACGGCGCCAATCGAGGGAATGATACGGAGGTGCCGGGTATGAGCACGACGATGACCGACAGGGTCCTGACCGAGGCGTTCGGGCCCACCGAGGGCGCGGGGCTGCGGCTGAAGCAAGCGGCACTGGTTGTGCTGGGCATCGCGGCGCTTGCGATCTTTGCCAAGATCAAAGTGCCGATGTGGCCCGTACCGGTCACGATGGGCACCTTTGCGGTGCTGACGATCGGGGCGGCCTATGGCCCGCGGCTGGGGCTGACCACGATCCTGGGCTACATGATCATCGGCGCCTTGGGCTTTGATGTCTTTGCCAGTTCCTCGGCCGAGGCCTATGGCCTGACCTATATGATGGGCGGCACCGGTGGCTATCTGGTGGGCTATGTGCTGGCCACGCTGGCGCTGGGCTGGGCGGCCCGCGCGGGGTGGGATCGCTCGATCCTTTGGATGGCAGTGGCCATGCTGATCGGCAATGCGTTGATCTATATCCCCGGCCTTCTGTGGCTGGGTCAGCTTTATGGGTGGGATCAGCCGATCCTGGCCTGGGGTCTGACGCCGTTCCTGATTGGCGATGCGCTGAAGCTGGTGCTGGCCGCGCTGTTGGTGCCTGCGGTCTGGAAGCTGGTGGGCGACGCGCGCCGCTGAGCCCTCGGCACAGTTTGAAATCTGAGAGGCGCAGCCCCCGGGGCTGCGCTTTTTTCATGCCTCCGACGGGAGTATTTGTGCCAAGATGAAGAGGCTTACACCGGTTCGGCCAGCAGGGTTTCGATGGTGCTGGTCTGTTCGAGCGTGCGGTGCACCGGGCATTTGTCGGCAATCTCGAGCAGCTTTTGGCGCTGTTCGGCATCGAGCGCGCCTTGCAGGTGGATCTCGCGCCGGAAGGTGTCGACCTTCTTGGTGCCGCCGTTTTCAGCATCCTGGGCGTGGACCTTGTCATGGGTGACATCGACCCAGATGTGGTCGAGCGGCCAGCCCTTGCGGCGGGCATACATCCGCACAGTCATCGAGGTGCAGGCGCCGAGGCCCGCAGAGAGAAAGCCGTAGGGCGACATCCCCTTGTTCGTGCCACCATAGGCCAGCGGTTCGTCGGCGATGGCGTGGTGATGGGGGCCGGCGTTCACGTCCTGCAGAAAGCCGGCGGCATCCGCCTCGCTCACCCGGACCACGCCCTCGGGCGCGCCGATGGGGGGCGCGGGGGGGCGCAGGTCGAGATAGCGGCCCACCCAGGCTGCAATCACCTCGGCCGCGTATTCGGCATGGGCGGCATCGGTCACCAGGTGGTCGGCATCGTCCAGTGTCACAAAGCTTTTGGGGTGTTTGGCATGCACGAAGATCTGGGTGGCGTTTTCGATCCCGACCACCGCGTCGCGGGGCGCGTGCAGCACCAGAAGCGCGCGATTGAGCGCGGTGATCGCGGGGCCCAGGTGCTCGGCCGAGACATCGTCGACAAACTCGCGCCGGATCCGGAACGGGCGCCCGCCCAGATCGACCTCGGCGGCGCCATCGGTGACGATGGTGTCGAGCGCATCGCCGAAATTATGGGTGACATGTCCGGGATCGAAGGGCGCGCCGATCGTGACCACGGCGCGCGCGCTGGCGATCTGATCCGCAGCGCGCAAGACCGCGGCACCGCCAAGCGAATGCCCGATCAGAAGCCCCGGCGCCATGCCGCGCGCTTCCAGATAGCGCGCCGCCGCCGCGAGATCGGCGACATTGGATGAAAAGGTCGTGTTCTCGAACTCGCCCGCTGAATGGCCGAGCCCGGTGAAATCAAAGCGCAGCACCGCGATGCCCATGGCCGCCAGCCGTCCCGCGATACGGCGCGCCGCGGGGATATCCTTGGAGCAGGTGAAGCAGTGGGCAAAAAGCGCGGTGGCCAGATGCGGCCCCTCGGGCAGATCGAGCCGGGCCGCGAGGTCATGGCCGCCATGACCGGGGAAGGTGATGCGTTCGGTGGGCATGGGCGGGCAGCGTCCTGTGTCGGTTGGTCAGGGCGCTACAGTGGGCGCGGGCCCGCGCCCTGACAACCGGGTGAAACGCGCCGTCACGCCATGGTGACGCTGTGTTACAGGACGATGGGCCTTGCGGGCGGTTCCCCCTATAGTAAGGCTCAGAGGGTTGCGGGGGGCGCCAGGGCGAGGGCATGCGGCGAGTGATAAGACGGTTGTTGACGGTGATCCTGATCGCCGTTGGCCTTGGGCTCGTCGGTGGGTTTCTGGGCGGCGTGCATCCGGTGGGCGATAGCCTTGCGGTGTTTCGCGGGGTGCTGACGGCCACAGCGCTGGTGTTGGCGGTGCTTTTGATCTGGACGCGCGCGCGCTTTCGGGGACTGATTTCCGTCCTTCTGGGGATCGGTGGCTTGGCAACGCTGTTGCCGCATTGGGTCGCTGCGACGGATGCGGCGCGGCCGCCGGGGGGGAGTTACGCGCTTTATCAAAAGAACCTGTCGCTGCGGGCGCGTGCCCCGGAACAGGTGCTGACCGATATTCGCCGCACCGATCCCGATTTCATAACCCTGCAAGAGGTAACCGCGGACAATCGCGCCGTGCTTGACGGGTTGCCACCGAATTACCTGACGCGGCACTGGTGTGCCTTCAATGCGGTCGGCGGCGTGGCGGTGGCGTCGGTCTTTCCGCCCTTGCCCGACAGCGAGATCTGTCTGGACGGCTTTGGTATGGCCGCGGTGACGGTTGAGACGCTGGACGGGCCGATGCGGGTGATCTCGGTGCATCTGCACTGGCCGTGGCCGCGCGGGCAGGGGGCGCAGCTTGAGGTCTTGATGCCCTATTTCGCGTCCGAGGGCGGGGCCACGCTGATCGGTGGGGATTTCAACATGGTGCGCTGGTCCGAGACGCTGTCGCGGATCATGGTGCTGACCCGGACCGAGGCGGTGGGCACCTCGATGGTGACGCTCCCGATGTCTGACCTGCCCTTTGGCGGGCTGTCGATTGACCACGTGCTGGCGCCCACCGGCGGGACGCTGGAACGCCGCCCGTTACTTGGGTCGGATCACTATGGGCTGCTGGCCCGTTTTGCGCGGGTCAGGCCAGGCCCATAAGCCGGGGATCGAACGGGTATTTCGTCAGGTTTTCAAAGCCATCCTCGGTGATCAGCACCTGATCTTCGAGCTTGATCGAGAAATCTCCACCCTCGGGGCTGACCAGCGCCTCGGCGCAGAGCACCATTCCGGGCTGCAGCGCATAGTCCCACGCGCCCTCGTGGTACTTGTCCGGGTAATCGACATGGGGCCATTCATCACAAAGGCCCACGCCGTGGAACTTGCAGGAGTATTTCTGCTTCCAATACTGGTCCTCCAGCTGATGGCCGTTATGGACCAGCTCGTGGATCGTCACGCCGGGTTTCAGCATCTCCATGTTCTGCATGATGTGATCGTGGGCGTGGCGCATGGCATAGATCATCGCGTTGGTGGGGCGGCCATCGCCCACCCACCAGGTGCGCGAGATGTCGACGCAGATGCCGTAGCTGCCGATCAGGTCGGTGTCGAAGGCGACGATTTCGTTGTTCTGGATGATGCGGGCACCGGATTCCTGGAACCAAGGATTGGTGCGCGGGCCCGATGACAAGAGCCGGGTCTCGATCCACTCGCCTCCGCGCTTGATGTTCTCGGCGTGCAGCACCGCCCAGACCTCATCCTCGCTGAGGCCGGGTTGGCAGGCCTCTTCCATCACATACATCGCCGCCTCGCAGGCGTGGCTGGCACAGCGCATGGCGCGGATCTCTTCGGGGCCCTTGATGGAGCGGGCCTTTTCGGTGACTTCCTCGCCATCGCTGATCGCATAGCCTGCGGTCTCGAACGCCTTGAGGCCCACGGGCATGATCTTGTCGATGGCGATGCTGCGGTTGTCGCCGGCATGCGCGCGCACGATCTCGTCCACCTGGCCCACAAACTCGCGGGCGGCTGCGGCGCCGCGGTCGCCGACCGAGAAATAGAACATCGACGCGCCCGAGCGGACCTCGCGCACCAACGGGTTGTGATCGGCCAGGAAGGGGGCGTTCTTGTATTCAAAGAGCACCATGTACCCATCGGCGCAGAGCAGGCAGGCGCGAAACGGGTTGTGGGTGTTCCAGAGCTGCATATTGGTGCAGTCGGTGGCATAGCGGATGTTGAGCGGGTCGGTCATCAACAGCGCGCCCAGCCCGCGGTCGGCCACATGCTGGGTGAGCCGGGCCCAGCGGAAGCGGCGCATTTCCTGTAGATCGGGCAGCGCGAGTCCTGCCGCTTCCCATTCGCGATAGGCCAGAACGGTGGGCCCGATCTCTATCCGGTCGGCATCGTTGGGGGTGTTGTCGCCCAGCCGGTCGCCTTGCTGGGGATCGATTTTCCGGCGGTCTCGGTAATGCGTGTTCATCGCGCTCTCCCTCGCGTTGGGCCAAGATTTCCCGCCGATTGCGCGTTGCGCCTGTCCGTTTCCGACATGATTTCATGTCGCTTTCGCCTATCGCCCGCGCGGAAACGCCCCTAGCGTCCGGCCATGTCCCACGTTCTGCACCCCGCGCTGCCCTATGCGGTCTGGACCGACCCCGCGATGTGGCGGCTGCCCGGGATCGCGCCTGCGGAGCCTGACGACTGGTTGCAGGTCGATGCGGCCTATGCCGGGCAGATGGCGCTGCGTGAGGAATTGATTGCCACGCGCCGGGATGCGGTTGTGGCCATGCTGGACAGCGCCCGCCCGGCCGCCGAAGAAGCGCTTGAGCGCGCGCTGGACTGGGCCGGGCGGCATGGGTTTTTGCGGGTGGGGGACGGGGTGACCCGGCCGGATGGCGTGACGGTGCACCTGGACCGCGCGCAGCCGCTAGCGACGCTGGGACGGCTTTTTCAGCAGGATATCTGTCTGATGGAGCGGCAGGGCGATGCGCATGTGCTGACCGGTGCGGTTCTGTGTTTTCCGGCGAGTTGGACGCTGGCAGAGAAGATCGGACGCCCGCTGATCGGCATTCACCGCCCGGTGGATGAATATGATGACACCCTTGCCCGCCGGGTGCAGCGCCTGTTCGACGCGATCCATGTGGACCGACCGCTTTGGCGCGCAAATGCGCTGCTCTACGGGGATCCGGCGCTCTACCAGCCGAAGGCCGAGGGCGAGGTGCGCGACAACAAGGGGCCGGATGCCCCCTATCTGAGATCGGAAAAGCAGGTGCTGAAGCGGCTGCCGCGCACGGGGGCTGTGGTGTTCAGCATTCACACATGGCTCGTGGCGCGGGAGGCGTTGACGGCAGAGCAGGCGGCGGGGCTAGCAACGGCTCGGTTGGGCCGGGTTTGAAGACGGCGGGACCGTGGGGATGGCATTTGGCCAAAGCGCGGCAAATGCCGACAGCGGCGCCCAAACTGCCCTAAACTTCGCCGGAAAGATCTGCCTAGGGCTTACGGCGCAAGTCGTCGGTGGATTGTTGCGGGCGAGCCTGCCACACTTCTGAGACGGAACTGAGAAATGAAATCATGGCACTCACAAACTCTGAACACGGGTACGGCACGCTCACCAAGCTGTTTCACTGGTTGATCGTGATCCTGTTTGCGCTGCAATTCGTTGGCGGAAACATCATGACAAGCATCGGCTTCAATTCGAGCTTCGCGGGCATCAGCACGAATGACTATTACAACTGGCACAAGTCGTTAGGCTTGGTTGCGCTGTTTGTTGCCGTTCTGCGCATCATCAACCGCCAGCTTGGCCAACTGCCGCCCTGGGCGCCGACGCTGTCCAAGGGCGAGCAGACGTTCGTCCACCGTGTGGAACAGGTCTTCTACCTCGCAATGCTGGTGATGCCGATCACAGGCTGGCTGTACGTGATGTGGGGCAATTACGGGGTGAACCTGTTTGGCGTTTGGGAAATGCCGCGGCCCTTACCCAAGGACGACACGCTGCGCGATGTCGCCAAATGGGCGCATATCGGCGCGGGGTGGGTCCTGTTGGCTGCGATGGTCGGGCATATCGGGTTGGTGTTGCGCCACCAACTGATCAAGAAAGACAGATTGCTCAAGCGTATGCTTTGACGCGCGCGCTCAGATCCCCGGCAGGGTCGGCGCGTATTCGGACATGCCCAGGGCCATCACCATCCCGGTCAGCGCCATGGCGTGGGCCGTGGTGCGCAGGTTTTCTCCGCCCAGGATGTTGAAGATCAACAGGCCGAACCCGATCGGGAAGGCAAAGAGCAGGATCGCAGCGTTCAGCGCATAGACCGTCAGTCGCGCCTCGGCGCTGTAGGTTTCTTCGCGCTCGCGGAAATCGGTGGTCTCTTCCTGGATCGCATGGGTTGCGAACTCGATACCCAGCACGCTGGACTTTTTGGCGGGCGCGGCATCGGCGGGTTCCAGCTCGGGCAGCAAGTCGAAGCGCGCAGCACCCCGCACCCGTGACGCGTGGTCACGAACCGGAAGTTTGAAATTGCGCACGAAGATCGTCATTGCTCTCGGCTTTGGTTGGGATGCGGTCCAAGCGTTCTGCGGGCCGGTTAACCAATGTTTCAACGTGAATTGTGGAGAGATTTGGACACTATTGAGGTAAGCGTTTGCCGACCCTGAAACAGGCTGTTTGGGTGGGGCAGGGGAATACCTGCAAAAACAGCCGGTTAGCCAAAACGGCGCGGATCCAGTCGGCGGGTTTCCGCCAACCTGTCAACAGTGCTCACGAAATCGGGTTATTCGAGCTCGATCAGCAGGTCCTTGGCGTCGATCTGGGCGCCCGGGCTGACATGCACTGCACGCACGGTGGCGTCGCGGTCGGCGTGGAGCCCGGTTTCCATCTTCATCGCCTCGATTGTCAGCAGCAGATCACCGGCTTTGACCTTGGCCCCGGCCTGCGCGGCAACCGTTGCGATCACCCCCGGCATCGGTGCCCCGATATGATCGGAATTGCCCGCATCCGCCTTGGGACGGGCGGCGCTGGCTGCCGTGGCGCTGCGGTCGGCCACGCGGACGACGCGGGGCTGGCCGTTGAGTTCAAAGAACACCTTCGCCTGACCTTCGACATTGGTCTCGGACACTGCCTGGCAGCGGATTTCGAGCGTCACGCCGGGATCGATCTCGACCGAGATCTCTTCGTTGGGCTCCATCCCGTAGAAGAACGTCTTGGTCGGCAATGTACGGACCGGGCCGTAGACACGGTGGCGGCCCATGTAGTCGAGAAAGACCTTGGGATACATCAGATAGCCGCCCAGATCCTCGTCATTGACCGGGTAGCCTTCCAACTCCTTGATCACGTCCGCCCGCGTGGCATCAAGATCCACGGGTGTCATGCCCGCGCCGGGGCGCTTGGTGATCGGTTTATCGTCCTTCAGCACACGTTTTTGCAGGGCCTTCGGCCATCCGCCCGGCGGCTGGCCCAGATTGCCTTTGAGCATGTCGATCACGCTGTCGGGGAAGGAGACGTCGCGGTCGGGGTTTTCCACATCCGCGCGGGTCAGGTTCTGGCTGACCATCATCAAGGCCATGTCGCCAACAACCTTGGAAGAGGGCGTCACCTTGACGATATCGCCGAACATCGCGTTCACGTCGGCATAGGCCTGGGCGACTTCGTGCCAGCGTTCTTCCAGCCCCAGTGAGCGGGCCTGCGCCTTGAGGTTGGTGAACTGGCCGCCGGGCATTTCGTGTAAGTAGACCTCGGAGGCCGGGGCTTGCAGCCCGCTTTCAAACGCGGCGTAATGCGCGCGGACCTGTTCCCAGTAGTTCGAGATCTCGCGCACACGCCCGATATCAAGGCCGGTCTCGCGGTCGGTCTGGTCCATCATCTCGACTACAGTGCCAAGCGTGGCCTGGCTGGTGTTGCCGCTGAGCGCGTCCATCGCACAATCCACGGCGTCCACGCCGGCCTCGGCGGCCGCGAGGATCGTTGCACAGGCGACCCCGGCGGTGTCGTGGGTGTGGAAGTGGATGGGAAGGCCCACCTCGCCCTTCAGCGCGCCGATCAGCGCTGTGGCGGCGCGGGGTTTCAACAGGCCGGCCATGTCCTTCAGCCCCAGCACATGCGCGCCGGCGGCCTCAAGCTCTTTGGCCATTGCGACGTAGTACTTCAGGTCATACTTCGCACGATCAGGGTTCAGGATATCGCCGGTGTAGCAGATCGTGCCTTCGCAGACCTTTTCCTCGGCGATCACCGCATCCATGGCGACGCGCATGTTTTCGACCCAGTTCAGGCTGTCGAAGACGCGGAAGATGTCGATCCCGTTGGCCGCGGCGCGTTTGATGAAAAACTCGACCACATTGTCGGGGTAATTCGTGTAGCCCACCCCGTTTGAGGCGCGCAGCAGCATCTGGGTCAGCAGGTTGGGCATCGCCGCGCGCAGGTCGCGCAGGCGTTGCCAGGGGCATTCCTGCAGAAAGCGGTAGGCCACGTCGAAGGTGGCGCCGCCCCAGCATTCGACGCTGAAGAGCGCGGGCAGGTTCGCCGCATAGCTGGGCGCCACGCGGATCATGTCGAGCGAGCGCATGCGCGTGGCCAAAAGCGACTGGTGCCCGTCGCGCATTGTCGTGTCGGTGATGAGCAGGCGGTTTTGCGCGGCCATCCAATCGGCCAGCGCCTTGGGGCCTTCGCTGTCCAGGATTTGCTTGGTGCCGTCGGGCGGGCTGGCCACCGCAAGCGCCGGGGGCCTCGGATCGCGCACTTCGGCGCTCGGCCGGGGGCGGCCTGCGGTTTCTGGATGCCCGTTCACGGTGATATCGGCGATGTAGGTCAGCACCTTAGACGCGCGGTCGCGCCGCTTGCGGAACCGCACGAGGCCCGGTGTCTCGTCAATGAACTTGGTGTGGTACTCGTTCGACAGAAACAGCGGGTGTTTCAGCAGGTTTTCGACAAAGGCGATGTTGGTGGCCACGCCGCGGATCCGAAACTCGCGCAGGGCGCGGTCCATCCGGGCGATGGCGGCCTCGGGCGTGGGGGCCCAGGCCGTCACCTTTTCCAGAAGCGAGTCGTAATAGCGTGTCACCACGGCGCCGGAATAGGCGGTGCCGCCATCCAGCCGGATGCCCATGCCCGTGGCCGACCGATAGGTCGTGATCCGCCCGTAGTCCGGGATAAAGTTGTTTTGCGGGTCCTCGGTGGTGATCCGGCACTGGATCGCGTGGCCATCGAGCGTGACGTCGTATTGCGAGGCGACGCCGGTGGCGGACATGATCGATTTGCCCTCGGCGATCAGGATCTGAGCGCGGACGATGTCGATCCCCGTGACCTCCTCGGTCACTGTGTGTTCGACCTGCACCCGGGGGTTCACCTCGATGAAGTAGAACTCGCCGGTTTCCATATCCATCAGGAACTCGATGGTGCCCGCGCATTCGTAGTTCACCGCCTCGGCGATTTTTTTGCCGAGGTTGCACAGCTTTTCGCGCTGGGCGCCCGACAAGTACGGGGCCGGGGCGCGTTCGACGACCTTCTGGTTGCGGCGCTGGACCGAGCAGTCGCGCTCCCACAAATGATAGATCGTGCCCTGGCTGTCGCCGAGGATCTGAACCTCGACATGCCGGGCGCGCAGGATCATTTTTTCCAGATAGCCTTCGCCATTGCCAAAGGCAGCCTCGGCCTCGCGCCGGCCTTCGCGGATCTTGGTCTCGAGTTCATCGGGTCCGGTGATCGGGCGCATCCCCCGGCCGCCGCCGCCCCACGAGGCTTTGAGCATCAGGGGATAGCCGATCTCCTCGGCCTCCTTGGCGATGGCGGCCATGTCATCGCCCAGAACCTCGGTCGCGGGGATCACCGGCACGCCCGCCTCAATCGCAACCTTGCGGGCCGATGCCTTGTCCCCCAGCGCGCGCATGGTGGCGGCCTTGGGGCCGATAAAGGTGATGCCCGCCTCGGCGCAGGCGTCGACGAAATCGGGGTTCTCCGAGAGCAGGCCGTAACCGGGGTGGATCGCGTCCGCGCCGCTTTCCTTGGCCACGCGGATCACATCCTCGATCGACAGATAGGCCGCTACGGGCCCCAGCCCGTCGCCGATCTTGTAGGCCTCATCCGCCTTGAACCTGTGAAGGCTGAGTTTGTCTTCCTCGGCGTAGACCGCGACCGTGCGCTTGCCCAGTTCATTGGCGGCGCGCATCACACGAATGGCGATCTCGCCCCGGTTGGCGATCAGGATTTTCTGGAAGTCGGGCATGGGTCGCGTGGCTTTCTTTGCAGGTGCAGCATTGTTACGGCGAAGCGGCCCCTGCGTAAACCGTTGCCCTTTGTCGCGTCATTCCAGCGTCCGGGTTCGGGCCTCAGTGGGCCGTGCGAGCCCCATTTGTCCCATGTCGAGCGTCATCTGCTGGGTCAGAAGGCGCACCACATGCGCCGCGCCGGGCGCCCCGGCGGCGGCCAGGCCATAGTGGAACGCGCGCCCGAGCATCACGAAATCGGCGCCAAGCGCGATGGCGCGCAGCACATCGGTGCCCGACCGGACGCTGCCGTCATAGATCAGCGGGGTGTCCAGCCCCGCCGCCGCGCGGATCGCGGGCAAGACCGAAAGCGGGGCCGGGGCGGCCGAAAACTGCCGTCCGCCGTGGTTTGAGACCCAAAGCGCATCCGCGCCCGCCGCGACCAACCGCTCGGCGTGGCGCGCATCCAGCACGCCTTTCACCACCAGCGGCCCGTCCCATTCGGCACGCAGGGTGTCGAGATAGTCCCAGTCCGGGACAACGCGCAGGGCGAGCCCCACGTGTTTTTCGTCACCAGCGACCGAGGGATCTGCGTATTTGTCAAAGATGCGCGGGCGCAGGGCCGGCTGCCTGAGTTGACCCAGCGCCCAGACCGGGCGCAGCGCGCTTTGCACCACGATGGACGGTGTCAGCGACATTGGGTTTTTCAGCCGCACGCGCTTTTCCCGGGGACGCCAGCTGAGCTGGGGCACATCGACCGTCAGAACCAGCGTATGAAAGCCCGCATCCCTGGCGCGCGCCAGCATGTCCTGCCGGATCGCGTCGTCGCCAGAGGGGTAGAGCTGGAACCAACCCTGTTGGCCCAGATGCGGGGCGATGTCTTCGGGCGTCGTGGCCGAGACGGTCGACAGGCAGAACGGGATCTCTTCTGCGACCGCCGTCTGGGCCAAGAGGGCCTCAGCATCGGGCCAGAACGCGCCGGACATGCCGACGGGCGCAATGCCCAACGGAGCCGTATAGGTACGGCCCATGAGTTCTGTTGTCAGATCGACCGGGACCGGCCCGTGCAGGATGTCGGGCATCAGGTCTACGGCATCCAACGCCGCCTCGGCCCGCGTTTTTGCGCCCTCATCGCCATCGGCGCTGTCGAGATATTCCCAGATGTAATGCGGCACGCGTTGCTGCGCGCGCGCTTTCAGGTCGGCAATGCTGGGAAAACGATAGTCGAGCTCCATGACTGGCGACTATGCGCAGCCGTCGCGGAGGCGCAAGTCAGTGGTCGGGCTCTTCCACCAGATCGGGGCGTCGCGCGCTGATATGATCCACCAGTTCGTGGAAGCCGGAATAGTACTCGCTCCAGCGGATTTTCTGGCCCTGGGCGTCCAGAACGTAGAACGAGCCCATGCGGTCGATGCCGACCTCGACGATGGCGTCATAGGTCATCGATGCCCGTTTGGGGCCGAAGGGCGGCATGCCATAGCTTGCCGGGCCTTCGAGCCGCACCGGATCCCAGGTGACGGCCATGCGGGGCGACAGGCCCAGAAGCATAAGGATGCCGAAAGACACGCTAGGCAGGCCCACGCACCAGGCGGCGATGCCGCCGTTATGGAAGAGCGCGGCGTAGATCGCGACGCCGCCAAGCGCAAAGCAGCCCGCAGCGATCGCGCAGATGACGGTGGGGTTCGGGACGATCCGGCGGGTGGCGTGGTCGACACTGCGCGATCCGGCGCGCATCGCGACCCACCCAAGCGCGCCCATGACAAGCGCGGCGATAAGCGTGCTGACCGCGGTTTGCAGAATGCCGGCCATGGTGGATCCCTTTCAGCTTCGCGTCGCAATAACCTGCAATTTCGGCCTTTCTGGGGCGGGCCATGCGGTGCGGAACAGAATGGGAACACCTCTTTAACTTCTGTCCCAACCGGGCTAGGTTTCCCGCAATGAGCAGTTTCGATGAGAGCGACGCCTTTGAGGCCGCCGTCCCGCTGAGCCAGCGGGCGATGTCGGCGCGCGGCGCCCCTTATCTTGATGGCTTGAACCCCGCGCAGAAAGAGGCGGTGGAGGCACTGGACGGCCCGGTGTTGATGCTGGCCGGTGCGGGCACGGGCAAGACCCGCGCGCTCACCGCCCGGATTGCGCATCTTTTGGCCACCGGCACAGCGCGGCCGAACGAGATCCTCGCCGTGACCTTCACCAACAAGGCCGCGCGCGAGATGAAGAACCGCGTGGCCAATCTGCTTGGCGCCGAGGTTGAGGGGATGCCCTGGCTGGGGACCTTCCACGCCATTTGCGTGAAACTGTTGCGCCGGCATGCCGAACTTGCGGGTCTGAAGACGAGCTTCACGATCCTCGACACCGACGACCAACTGCGCCTGCTCAAGCAATTGGTCCAAGCCGCCAATATCGACGACAAGCGCTGGCCCGCGCGGCAGTTGGCCTCGATCATCGACGGTTGGAAGAACCGCGCCTGGACACCCGATAAGGTGCCTGCTGCCGAGGCCGGGGCCTACAACCAGATGGGGGTGGAGCTCTACGCGCAGTATCAGGAGCGGCTGATCCAGCTGAATGCGGTCGATTTCGGGGATCTGCTGCTTCACATGCTCACGATCTTTCAGGCGCATGAGGATGTGCTGAAGCAATACCAGCGCTGGTTCCGCTACATTCTGGTGGACGAGTATCAGGATACGAACGTCGCCCAATACCTCTGGCTGCGGCTGCTGGCGGGCGGGCACAAGAATATCTGCTGCGTCGGCGACGACGATCAGTCGATCTACGGCTGGCGCGGGGCCGAGGTGGGCAACATCCTGCGGTTCGAGAAGGATTTTCCCGGCGCGAAGGTGGTGCGGCTCGAGCAGAACTATCGCTCGACGCCACATATTCTGGCGGCTGCGTCGGGGGTGATTTCGGCCAATGCGGGGCGGCTGGGCAAGACGCTGTGGACCGAGGCGGGTGAGGGCGAAAAGGTTCGGCTCATCGGCCATTGGGATGGCGAGGAAGAGGCCCGCTGGATCGGCGAAGAGCTGGAGGCGATGCAAACGGGCACGCGCGGCCAGCGCCCGATGACGCTGAACGAATCCGCCATCCTCGTCCGTGCCTCCCACCAGATGCGCGCGTTCGAGGACCGGTTCCTGACCATCGGCTTGCCCTACCGCGTGATCGGTGGTCCGCGGTTTTACGAGCGGATGGAAATCCGCGATGCCATGGCCTATTTCCGCCTCGCCGTCAGCCCCGACGACGATCTGGCGTTCGAGCGGATCGTGAACACGCCGAAGCGTGGGCTGGGCGACAAGGCGCAGCAGACGATCCAGGTGGCCGCGCGGTCGAACGGCGTGAGCCTTGTGGAAGGGGCGCGGCTGGCCGTGCAGGCCAAGATGCTGTCGGGCAAGGGGCTGAAGGAACTGGGCATTCTCGTCGACGGCATCGATCGGTGGCATGCCGAGGTACGGGCCGGCAAGGACAGCCATATCGAGATCGCTGAGCGCCTGCTGGATGAGTCCGGCTACACCGCCCACTGGCAAAACGACAAGACGCCCGAGGCGCCGGGGCGGTTGGAGAACCTTAAGGAACTCGTGAAGGCGCTGGAGGCGTTTGAGAACCTGCAAGGGTTTCTCGAACATGTCTCGCTGATCATGGATAACGAGGCGGAGGACGCGGCCGAGAAGGTGTCGATCATGACGCTGCACGCCGCCAAGGGGCTGGAGTTTCCGGCCGTGTTCCTGCCGGGCTGGGAGGACGGGTTGTTCCCGTCGCAGCGGTCGATGGACGAAAGCGGGCTCAAGGGGCTCGAAGAGGAACGGCGGCTGGCCTATGTGGGCATCACGCGGGCCGAGGAAATCTGCACGATCTCCTTCGCCGCGAACAGGCGCGTCTACGGCCAGTGGCAGTCGGCCCTGCCATCACGCTTTATCGATGAGTTGCCGGAGGACCACGTCGATGTCCTGACGCCGCCCGGCCTTTATGGCGGTGGCTACGGGGCGGCGTCGCCGATGGGCTCGACGCTGGAGGATGCCGCGGCCAAGGCTAATGTCTATAACTCCCCCGGATGGCGCCGCCTGCAGGAACACAGCAGCCAGCGCGGGATGAGCCAGCCGCGCGAAAGCGCCAATACCGTCATCGATATCACCGCCGTGTCGGCCTTTACCCAGGGCGACCGGGTGTTTCATCAGAAATTCGGATATGGCTACGTGATGGGCGTCGAAGGCGATAAGCTGGATATCGAGTTCGAGAAGGCGGGATCGAAGAAAGTCGTGGCGAAATTCATCGTGGCCGCCGACCGCGCCGACGACGTTCCGTTCTAGGCACGCTGCGTCAGGGCGGCGATTTCCGGGGACAATCTTTGCGCGGGGTCGCGATTGTCCGTGGGGCGCCGAGTGGATGTCTTGGAAACACTGCGTTTTGCAAAATATCTGGTGGCGGGGCGTGGCGAAACGGCTCTTTGGGGCCGGCGGTTAAAGGTCCTTTGGGGGAGCTTAAAATATATCAATAAATCAGTGCCTTAAGCTCCAATCTTAGGACATGGTTGGCCCCGCACAATCCCACGCCATCCGTGCCCGCCCACACCGATGGGTCAAAACCGTGGCGGCCCGGCCGCAACAGTCCAACCTGTGCCGCGAATTTACCGTCTTTGCCGGGTTCAACAGGGTCGTGTATCGCAGAGTGGTGAGAGCCGCCCTGCAGTCTTGAGTACGAGCGGTCAGCGCCGTTGCTGGAAGTGTCTCTTCCACTGGCGGCGGATGGCGACAACGCCCGTCTGACCGTTTTTTGGAGAGTGACATGGTTACGAGTTACGCGCGGCGCCCGCTGAAGGCGCAGGTCTGTGAGATGGACCCAACACCCGAATTGTTCGACATGCCCACGCATGTCTTTGTTGCCGGCTGCATCGTCAGCGCCGTGCGCGGTGAAATCCGTGCAGAGACCCTGCGCGCAGGGGACCGTCTGCGCACCCGGGATGGCCGCCATATCCTGGTCGAGAAGGTCTGTGCGCTGTCGAAAGTGGGCGGGTCTTCAACCATCCAAGAGGCGATGCGTCCGATCACCGTGCGGCGCGGCACGCTGGCCTCTGGAACGCCCAAGCGCGATCTGCCGGTGACCCGCAACCAGCCGATCATCGGCGGTGCCCATGGCGCCACGGCAGAGCGGGCCGCCAAGGATCTGGGCGGTCGGGTGACGACCGCCACGCTGAGCGAGCATGCCCCGAAGCTGATCCTGGTGACCTGCGAAGACGCCGTTGCGATCAACGCCGGGGGCATCTGGCTCGGCCCGAACCCGGTCGCCCGTTATCTTGACACACCGCGCCCCGAAGTGGTCGCATAGCGTTGGATCGGAGTACACGACATGCCGTATACTGATATCCTGTCCCGCGTGGCCGATGCCATGGACGGCGGCGCCCCGATCAAAGCGCGCCGCACCCGGCCCGAGCCCGAGGCACCCACGGCGGAGTCGTCCGCCAAGTGGACGTTGCAAGGCTTTGGCCCGATGACCCGGATCGCGACCTCTTTTGGGGATGTGCACGCGCAGGCGCTGCGTGAGCGCGATATGATCCGTACCCATCACGGGAACCTGAAAGCGATCAAATGGGTCGACCGCGTGATGCTGGACCGGGCCTTTCTGGCCAAGGTCAGCGATGCCACGGCCATCATGATCCGGGCAAATGCCCTGGGGAAAGGTCTGCCAAAGGCGGATGTGGTGGTGTCGCCCCAGCAAGAGGTGGGCATCGGCTCGCACGGCGCGAACATCAAGTACCAGCGGGCCTACACTTTGCTCGGGCGTCCGGGCGTGATCCACAAGCCGGAAGAGATCATGACCTATACCATGTTCCATTGCGGCGAACCGGTCTGCGTGAAGATGGAAGGGCTCTGGGCGCGCGTCAGCCCGTAGACGCCCCCCTTGTTAGCGAAAACATCGCCGCCGGATCCCCGGCGGCGTTTTCTTTTGTGCACCGGTCAGGCAAAAAAAAGCGGTGACACCAGGGAGGAGGTAGGTGCCACCGCTAAAAACAGAAAGCCCAGGGAGGAGGAGGGGCCCTCTGATCTGAGAAGCGCCAGTCGGGAGGACTATTGTCGCTTCGTTGAGTGTTATGATAGGCAAATGCTGCACCTGCACAATACCCCCGAAAGCAACGCTGCCATGCAGCAAATGCATACGTATTGCTGACCCTTTTTTAGACCAAGCGCTCCTTTTTCGGGCTTTCTGGAAACGGCGGGTTGCAGCCAGCAAAAAAGCAGACATCTAGTGCTGTGAATTTGGGCTAGGAGGCTGAAAAATGGTGGATATCCGCGAGGGCGTCCTGCGCGCGCTGCGCTCCGTCACCTTGCCGAATGGTAAAGATATTGTGACCGCGGACCTGGTGCGCGCGCTTTCCGTCTCGGACGGCGCGGTTCGATTCGTGCTTGAGGCCGAGTCGCCCGAAGTCGCGCAGGCGATGGAGCCTGTCCGCGCCGCGGCGCAGGCCGCGGCTTCGGCTGTGCCGGGAGTGAGCAGTGCGGCGGTCGCGCTGACCGCACATGGGCCTGCGGCCAAGGCGCCGCCGCGCCCGCCCGCCGGGGACGGCCCGCCCAGCCTGAAGATCGGGCGCCATCCCACCCCGCAGCAGGGCCGGCAGAAGGTGTCGGGCGTGGACCGGATCCTTGCGGTCGCTTCGGGCAAGGGCGGGGTCGGGAAATCGACCGTTTCGTCGAACCTTGCCGTTGCCCTGGCCAAGGAAGGGCGGCGTGTGGGTTTGCTGGATGCCGATATCTATGGCCCCAGCCAGCCGCGCATGATGGGGGTGTCGCAACGCCCGGCCTCGCCCGATGGCAAGACGATCATTCCGCTCACCGCCCATGGGGTGACGATGATGTCGATCGGCCTGATGCTGGAAGAGGAAAAGGCCGTGGTCTGGCGGGGCCCGATGCTGATGGGGGCCTTGCAGCAGATGCTGGGGCAGGTGGCCTGGGGCGAGCTGGACGTGCTGATCGTGGATCTGCCGCCCGGTACCGGTGATGTTCAGCTGACCCTCTGCCAGCGCAGCGAGGTGACCGGCGCGCTGGTCGTGTCCACCCCACAGGATGTGGCGCTTTTGGATGCGCGCAAGGCGATCAACATGTTTGAGACGCTGAAGACGCCGATCCTGGGGCTTATCGAGAATATGTCGATGTATATCTGCCCCAGCTGCGGGCATGAGGCGCATATCTTTGGCCATGGCGGCGTGCGCGCCGAGGCCGAGCGGATTGGTGTGCCGTTTCTGGGGGAGATCCCGCTCAGCCTAGACATGCGCCTTGCGGGCGATGCAGGCACACCGATTGCGGCGGGCGATGGGCCCGAAGCGCAGGCCTATGCCGCGCTGGCGCGACGCCTTGTCGGGGGTGGGATGGCCTAACTGGCTCTACTCGCCGGTTTAGATTGACAACCTAGATGTCATAATGACATGTATAATGTCATTATGACTCACGACGACCTCTATCGCCTCATCTGGCTGTCGCGCCCGCTTATGCAGGCGGCGGAAACCTCGGTCGAGCGGGGCTTGGCTGGCACCGGGCTGACCGTGCGGATGCGGGCGGTTCTTGAAATCCTTCACGTGCACGGGGATGCGACGGTGCCCGAACTGGCCGCACAGCTCGAGATCAAGCGCCAGTATGTGCAGCTTATGGTCAACGAGACGCTGGAAGCCGGCCTGATTTCCAAGCGGATGAACCCGCGCCACAAGAACTCGGCCCTGCTGACGCTGACCGAGCGCGGTGCCGCGCTTATCGAGGCCGTCGTCGCGCGGGAGCAGGATCTTGTGCGCCAGATCGGGGCCGATCTTGATCCGGTAGATGTGGGCGTTGCGCTTGATATCGTTCAGAAGCTGATCGCGCGGCTGAAGCAGGCGGCTGGGTCCGGGCCATGACGCTTGTCTCTCTGATCGCGGCGGCTCTGTTGGCCACGATTGCCTGGCTGGCCTTGGGCGTATGGCGCATCGGGGCGGTGAGCCGGGGCCAGAACATCGGCGCGCGCGACGGTGTGGCGTTGTTGCTGATCGATCTGCAGGCGGTGTTTTGGAGTGACGCACATTATAGTAATGACAACCGATCCCGCGCACAGGCCGCCATTCTGGCTGAGATTGAGAGCGCCAAGACCGCAGGGTTTCCGGTGATCGCGCTGCGGCAGGAGTGGTCGCACCCATCGACAAAGGCCGTTGCGCGGCTGACGATGCAAGGAACGGCCATTGCGGGGACGCCGGGCACTGAACTTGCGGAACCGTTTGCGACGCTGGCCGACCGCGTTGTGGTCAAACGGGTTCAGGATGCCTTTGAGACCGGGGAACTGGACGCGTTGCTGGGCGACCTGGACGTCGGGCATCTGCGACTGGTGGGTCTGGACCTCAACTACTGCGTTTTGAAGACCGCGCTGGCCGCGCGCAATCGCGGCTACGAGGTTGCGATCACTATTGGCGGGACGCTTGCGAGCGGTCCTGCTAAGGCGACCCTGGCCAAACTCAAAGCAGCTTCCGTGACCATCGCGTAGGTTGGTGAGGCTTTGCGCGTCGTCGTTGGGCTCGCGCTCCCGCCCATGTATGGCGCGGGCGTGGCTGCGCAGGGGCTGGGATGGCCGGACACCTCGCGATAGGGTGTCCCTGAGAGGGAGTGCCGTCGGGGGCGCCATGTCGCGCGATTACGTTACGATCAACCGAGACGTCTGGGACAAGGACGCCGAGAACTGGGTTGCCCCGGGCGAGCGGCTTTGGGCGCTCGACCGTCCCGAATGGGGCAATTGGGGCGAGCCCGAAGACGTCCTGCGGATGCTGCCAGCGGACATGGCCGGGATGGACGCGATCGAGCTGGGATGCGGGACGGCCTATGTGTCGGGCTGGATGGCACGGCGCGGGGCGCGGGTGACGGCCATCGACGTTTCGGCCGCGCAACTGGCGACGGCGCGGCGTATCGCGGGCGCGTATGGCTGTGACATTACCTTTATCGAAGGCAATGCCGAAGAGACCGGGTTGCCGGACGGATCGTTCGATTTTGTCATCTCGGAATACGGGGCGGCGATCTGGTGCCCGCCGGAGGTCTGGCTGCGTGAGGCGTGGCGGCTGTTGCGCCCCGGCGGACGGGTGGCCTTTCTGGGCAACCACCCCCTGATGCTGATCTGTTCGCCGGAAAGTGGCGCGCCGAGCGATTGGGCGCTGCATCGCCCGTATCGGAATTTGACCGGTGTGGATTGGACCACGGTCGAGATCGATCCAAGCGGTGTGTCGTTCAACCTGACCATGGCGGGGTGGCTGGGCCTCTTTGCCGAGATCGGGTTCGCCGTCACGGCCTATCACGAGATATATGCGCCCGAGGGCGCGACGGGCATCCGCGGCGCCGTTCCGGCGGAGTGGGCGCAAAGCTATCCCGTCGAGCAGGTCTGGCAGCTGCAGAAACCTGACTGAACGGGGCAGGGGCCTGATGGGGGACCCCCGGCCGGGGTCGGGGCGGGAATTCATGGGATGATCTGGCGTTCACGCGAATCGCACGGGCGAGTCACGGGCTTGTTTGTGGGGGTTTGCCTCAAAAAGCAGCAAAATACCGCCGATACGCCATAGAAGCTGGGAAAATAGGGGAATTTGCGGGCGCGACCCATTTCTCCAATATTTTGTGGTGTGTGAATATTCTGGCACTACAAATAGTGCTAATGAGCCGCCACCAACCACAATACCTTGTTTTCCAGCCCCCTTCAAAACAACACCTAGTGTCAATTTCCCAAAATTTACTGTTGCGTCCCATACAGTACCATGGCATCCCTATTCCCACGATGAACGGGAACAAGGGACACCAAAAAGTCCCATCCCCCAATAAAAAGCAGGTTTCATACAGGCATCCCGCTTCATCACACTGAGAGATCCGGCGCGCGGGCGAGCAGACATCCCCCCAGGTGGCGCGCGCAGCTGGACAACCCGGAGACGGGACGAGGGCGGCGGATTGGGCAGTGGCAGCAGCTCAATCCGCCGTTTCCGTTTCAAGCCCCGGCGAAAGAAATGAATGAGGGAGCCGCGGGACAGTGGTTCGCAGGTTCAGAGGCGAGTTCCACCAGAAGGTGGATGGAAAGGGCCGGGTGTCGATCCCGGCTGATTTCCGTCGCGTGCTCGAATCCGGCGACCCGACCTGGACCGAAGGCAAGACCCCCGAATTTGTCATCGTCTATGGCGACCACCGCCGTGCCTATCTGGAGTGCTACACGATCGACGCGGCCAACGAGGTCGACGCCCAGATCGCAGACATGCCCCGCGGCACAATGGAGCGGCGGATGCTGGAGCGGTTGTTCAATGGTCAATCGCTGAAGACCACGGTGGACGAGACGGGGCGCATCGTGTTGCCTGCCAAGCTGCGGGCCAAGATCGACCTGGACGCGATGGCCTATTTCATCGCCACCGGCGACACCTTCCAGATCTGGAAGCCCGAGACGTTCGAAGAGATCGAAGAGGCCAAGACGCAGGCCTGGCTTGATCAGTTCGACGATGACTTCGATCCGCTCACCCTTCTTGACCAGCGCAAGGGAGAGTGAGCGATGGCTGCGACGGCGCGCGCCACACCGTCTGATCCACCGCATATCCCCGTTCTGATCGACGCCATTGTCATGGCGGCCCCGCCCGTGGGCGAAGCCAAGCTGTCTGGCCGCTGGCTGGACGGGACCTTTGGGGCCGGGGGCTATGCCCGCGCGCTGTTGGAGGCGGGGGCCACGCATGTCACCGGGGTTGACCGGGATCCGCTTGTTTTCGACCTCGCCCGGGACTGGGCGGGGGCATATGGGGATCGGCTGAGCCTGGTCGAGGGCACGTTCAGCGATCTTGATACCTATGCCGACCAACCGCTTGATGGCGTCGTGCTCGACCTTGGCGTGTCATCGATGCAGCTGGACGAGGCGCATCGCGGGTTTTCTTTTATGGCCGATGGCCCGCTTGATATGCGGATGAGCCAGGAGGGCCCCTCGGCCGCTGATCTTATCAACGGCGCGGAAGAGGCTGATATTGCGGACATTCTTTTCCAATACGGGGAAGAGCGGGCGTCGCGCCGGATCGCCCGGGCCATCGTGCGGGCGCGGGCAGAGGCGCCGGTCGTCACCACGGCGCAACTGGCGGGGATCATCGAGGGCGCGTTGCCGCCCCGCAAGCCGGGGCAGAGCCATCCGGCGACCCGCAGCTTTCAGGCGATCCGCATCGCGGTGAACAATGAATTCAATGAGTTGGTGGATGGGCTTGAAGCCGCTGAGCGAGCGCTTGCGCCGGGCGGGTTTCTGGGCGTCGTGAGCTTTCACTCGCTTGAGGATCGCGTGGTGAAGCGATTTCTGCGGGCGCGTGCTTCGGCCGGTGGGGGTGGCAACCGCTATGCCCCCGACGCGCCCGAAGTCGCACCGGGGTTTCACGCCAAGAACCGCGCCATCGCGCCCAGCACGGACGAGACCGCCAACAATCCGCGCGCGCGTTCGGCGCTGCTGCGCACCGCTATTCGCACCGAGGCGCCTCCCGCGCCGGTGGACCGCACCGTATTGGGGCTGCCCAAGACAATTTACTGGGGGACTGCAAGACCATGAAAACAATGATCTTTGGCCTGATCGCCATGGCGGTGATGGGGCTTGCCGTCTGGGCCTATCATCAGAATTATCAAACCACCGCCGCACTGAAGGAGACCGAGGCGCTGCAGGGCGAGATTGCCCAGCTGCGCATCCGGGTCGGCGTCTTGCGCGCCGAATGGGCCTATCTCAACCGACCTGAGCGGCTGCGCGATCTGGCGGATCTGAACTTTGACCGGCTGGGCCTGTTCGCGCTGGCGCCCGAGCAGTTCGGGCAGGTGGATGAGGTTTCCTTCCCCGGCCTGCCGGCGGATGACATCACCGAAGCGGTCGATGCCCGCGGCACTTTGGAGGCCAGCCAATGACCCGCACCCCGCTGCGCCCGCTTGCCCGTATCCTCGCCGCACGTGCGCAGGGCGAAAACCCCGATGTGATCGAGCGCGAAAACCTGCGCCTGCGCCACGAAGAGGCGCGCGACGACCAGCGGCAGCGCGCTGAGGGGCGGCTCCTTGTGCTTGGCATCTTCTTCTTGTCCGCGTTCCTGTTGGTGTCGGGGCGGATGGGCCTGATGGCGGCGTCCGACCCGATTGAGCCGCGCGCGCATGCCAGCGGGGCGACGATCCTGGCGCAGCGGTCTGACATCGTGGACCGGCAGGGGCGCATCCTGGCGACGAACCTGACGACCCATTCGCTCTATGCGCAGCCGCCCCTGATGATCGACACCGATCGCGCCGCCGAAGAGCTGGCGGCGATCTTTCCCGATCTGAAGGTCGACAAGCTGAAAAAGCAGTTCGAGACGCGCAAGTTTTTGTGGATCAAGCGCAAGATTTCGCCCGAGCAGAAGCAGGCGGTCCACGACATCGGGGAACCCGGTTTGCTGTTTGGCCCGCGCGAGATGCGGCTTTATCCCAATGGCAGCCTTGCCGCGCATGTGCTGGGCGGCGCCGGGTTCGGGCGCGAAGGCGTGCATTCGGCCGAGGTGATCGGCGTTGCGGGCGTGGAAAAGACCTTTGACGACTATCTGCGGGATCCGGGCAATCACGGGGAGCCGCTGCAGCTGTCGCTGGACCTTACGGTGCAGGCGGCGACGGAACGCGTTCTGTACGGCGGTATGAAGCTGATGAATGCCAAGGGGGCCGCGGCGATCCTGATGGATGCCAAGACGGGCGAGATCATCAGCCTGGCCAGCCTGCCGGATTTTGATCCCAACGACCGCCCCGTGCCGCTGACCAGTGGCGATGCGGGGGACAGTCCGCTCTTTAACCGGGCGGTGCAGGGGGTTTATGAGCTGGGCTCAACCTTCAAGATCTTCACGGCGGCGCAAGCCATTGAAGAGGGGCTCTACAACACCGCCTCGATGATCGACACCACGGGCCCTTTGCGGTGGGGGCGTCACCGGATCCGGGATTTTCGTTACTACGGCGACACGATGTCGGTCGAAGATGTGATCGTGAAGTCCTCGAACGTGGGGACGGCGCGGATCGCGATGGAGATCGGGACCGAGCGTCAGCAGCGGTTCCTGCGCGAGCTTGGGTTTCTGGCCCCGACATCGGTTGAGCTGATCGAGGCGCCGGGGGCTAAGCCGCTGCTGCCGCCAAACTGGTCCGAGATTTCGACGATGACGATCTCTTACGGTCACGGTCTGTCCACCAGCCCACTGCACATGGCAGCAGGCTATGCCTCGCTGCTCAATGGCGGGACGAAGGTGACGCCCACGCTGATCCGACAAGAGGCGCCGGAGCCCGGCCCGCGTGTCGTGTCGGAACGCACCTCGGCGGTAGCGCGTGACATGCTGCGCCAGGTGGTGGCGCGGGGCACAGCGAGTTTTGGGGACGTAGCGGGCTACGAGGTGGCGGGCAAGACCGGCACGGCGGACAAGCCCAAGGCGGCGGGTGGCGGCTATTATGAGGACAAGGTGATTGCCACCTTTGCAGCTGTCTTCCCGGCCAGCGATCCGCAATATGTGCTGGTTGTCACGCTGGATGAGCCGGTTGAAACCTCGGGCGAGGAACCGCGCCGGACCGCCGGGTGGACAGCTGTGCCGGTTGCGGCCGAAGTGATCCGCCGGACCGCGCCACTGTTGGGCCTTGCGCCGTCCATTGAACCTGCCTCGGATGCTGAGGTAACACTGGCGTCAAACTAGAGGCGCGTTGGGGCGAGCATGGGAACCCGGGCGAAAGAAACCTCCTTGGCAGAGCTGGGCCTTGCCGCGCCTGGGGCGGGGGATGTGCGCATCTCGGGCCTCGCGCTGGACAGCCGCGATGTGACGCCCGGGACATTGTTTGCCGCCCTGCCCGGATCGAAGGTGCACGGGGGCGAGTTCATCCAATACGCGGTGCGCATGGGCGCGGCCGCCGTGCTGACAGACCGTGAGGGCGCTGCAATCGCCCGCAAAGAGCTGGACGAAGCAGGCACGCCCGTCATCATCGCCGAGGATCCGCGCCAGACATTGGCCTTTGCCGCCGCGCTCTGGTTCGGGCAACAACCGGACGCGGTGGTGGCCGTCACCGGCACCAATGGCAAAACCTCGGTCACGACCTTTACGCGCCAGCTTTGGATGGCGATGGGGATCGAGGCGGTGAATGTGGGGACCACCGGGATCGAAGGGTCCTACGCCGCGCCGCTGGCCCACACAACGCCGGATTCGATCACGCTGCATCGGTTGCTGGCCGAAGTGGCCGATGCGGGTATTGAGCACGCGGCGATGGAGGCCTCGTCCCACGGGTTGGATCAGCGGCGGCTCGATGGGGTGCGCCTGGTGGCCGCGGGGTTCACGAATTTCAGCCAGGATCACCTCGACTATCACGGGACATTCGAGGCCTATTTCGCCGCGAAGGCGGGGCTGTTTGAGCGGCTTCTGCCTGAAGATGGGACAGCCGTGGTCAATATCGATGATCCGATGGGGCCGGAGGTTGTGGCGATTGCCGAGGGGCGCGGTTGCGACCTGTTGACGGTGGGCCGGGCCGAGGCCGCGGCGCTGCGCCTTGTCGCGCAACGGTTCGACGCCACGGGACAGGAATTGAGGTTTGAATGGAACGGCGCGGCCCGTCAGCTGCGGCTGCCCTTGATCGGCGGGTTTCAGGCTGAGAATGCGCTTGTTGCTGCGGGGCTGTGCATCGCATCGGGCTGTGCACCATCTGAGGTGTTCGAGGCGCTGCCGATGCTGACCACCGTGCGGGGGCGGATGCAACTGGCCGCCACACGCGACAACGGGGCGGCGGTGTTTGTCGACTATGCGCATACGCCCGATGCGCTGAAGACCGCGCTGCAGGCGTTGCGGCCCCATGTGATGGGGCGGCTGATCGTTGTCTTTGGCGCGGGCGGCGACCGTGATGCGGGCAAACGCGTGCTGATGGGCGAGGCGGCGGAGCGGTACGCCGATGTTGCCATCGTCACCGACGACAACCCGCGCAGCGAGGACCCGGCCGCGATCCGCGCGGCGGTGATGGCTGGGTGCCCGGAGGCCAATGAGGTGGGCGACCGTGCCGAGGCGATCCTGCGCGGCGTCGATATGCTGGAGCCCGGGGACGCGTTGCTGGTTGCGGGCAAGGGGCATGAGACGGGGCAGACCGTTGGGGACGACGTCTTTCCCTTTGACGATGCCGAACAGGCCAGCGTGGCGGTGGCCGCGCTCGACGGGCGGATGCCGTGACCGCGCTTTGGACCTCTGACGCGGCCGCCGCCGCGACGGGCGGCAGGGCGCAGGGTGACTGGCGCGCGACCGGGGTGTCGATTGATACGCGGACGATCGAGCCGGGTGAGTTGTTCGTCGCGCTGACCGATCTCCGGGATGGCCATGATTTCGTTGCCGATGCCCTGGCCAAGGGGGCTGCGGCGGCGCTGGTGTCGCGCGTGCCCGATGGGGTGGGTGCGGACGCACCGCTGTTGATCGTGGACGATGTGCAGACGGCGCTCGAGGCCCTTGGGCGCGCGGCGCGCGCGCGGACCACGGCGCAGGTGATCGGCGTCACGGGATCCGTGGGCAAAACCTCGACCAAAGAGATGCTGCGGGCGGTGCTGTCGGGGCAGGGCAAGGTGCATGCGGCCGAGGCCAGCTATAACAACCATTGGGGCGTGCCGCTGACGCTGGCCCGGATGCCTGCGGATGCCGATTTTGCGGTGATCGAGATCGGGATGAACCAACCGGGAGAGATCGCCCCACTGGCGCAAATGGCCCGTCTGAACGTCGCCATCGTGACCACGGTCGCCGCCGCGCATCTGGAGGCATTCGACAGTCTCGATGGCATCGCGCATGAGAAGGCGGCGATTTTCGAGGGGTTAGAGCGCGGCGGCACGGCGATCTATCACGGCGATATCGCGCAAAGCGGAATTCTGAAGGCCAAGGCAGAGGCTTGTGCCGAGACGTTAATTTCGTTCGGTGCGGCTGCGGGACTGTCCTGCCGGTTGGAGGATGTGCGCGTCACCGGTGAGAAGACGGTGGTGCAAGCGGTGATCGATGGCGCGCCGGTGCTGTTCAAGATCGGCGTACCGGGTGCCCATTTTGCCGCCAATGCCTTGGCGGTGCTGGCCGCGGCGCGGGCGGTCGGCGCGGATGCCGCCGTGTCGGCCTGCGATCTTGCGCAATGGCGCCCCCCGGGCGGGCGCGGCACGCGCGAGGTGATCGCGCTCGACCCCGTGGAAGAGCATGACATCGCGCTGATCGACGATGCCTTCAACGCCAACCCCGCGTCCATGGCGGCGGCCCTTGACGTGCTGGCCGCGACCGAGCCGGAGCATGGTATTGGCCGCATCGATGCCGGGCGCCGGATCGCCATTCTGGGCGATATGCTGGAGCTTGGCCCCGATGAGGTGGCGCTGCACGCCGCGCTCGCCCAGCATCCCGCGATGGAGCGCATTCACATGGTCCATTGCGTCGGCCCGCGCATGACGGCGCTGTGGGAGGCGCTGCCCGAAGCCAAGCGCGGCCAGCAGGCCGAACAGGCCGAAGACCTTGTGCCCCGGGCCCATGGTCTGGTCGATGCGGGCGATGTCGTTCTGGTCAAGGGATCAAAGGGCAGCCGCGTGAGCCTTGTGGTCGACGCCATCCGCAACCTGGGCCACCCGCGCCCCAACACGACATAATCGAGGGGCAGGGGCACCATGCTGTACTGGCTGACAGAGTTTTCCGATGGCGGCGACGTCTTTAACCTCTTCCGATACATCACCTTTCGGGCGGGCGGCGCGTTTTTCACCGCGCTGATCTTTGGTTTTATCTTCGGGCGCCCGCTGATCAACCTGTTGCGCCGCCGTCAGAAACAGGGTCAGCCCATTCGCGCGGACGGCCCCCAGAGCCATATCGAGACCAAGGCCGGTACGCCAACGATGGGGGGCCTTCTGATCCTGTCGGCGCTGCTTTTTGCAACGCTGTTCTGGGCCCGGCTCGACAATGGGTTCGTCTGGATGATCCTGTTTGTCACAACCGCCTTCGGGCTGATCGGCTTCGCCGACGATTACGCCAAAGTGTCCAAGAACAATGCCAAGGGTGTTTCAGGCAAGGTGCGCATGGGGCTGGGCCTGATCATCGCGGCAATTGCGGGGTACTGGGCCTCGATGCTGCACCCCGAAGCGCTGTCATTCAAGCTGGCGGTGCCGGTCTTCAAGGACGTGCTGCTGAACCTTGGGCTGATCTTTGTGCCCTTCGCGATGATCGTGATTGTTGGCGCCGCGAACTCGGTCAACCTGACCGACGGGTTGGATGGGCTGGCCATCATGCCGGTGATGATCGCTGCCGGGACGCTGGGCGTGATTGCCTATGCGGTGGGGCGGGTCGACTTTACCGAGTACCTCGACGTGCATTACGTGCCCGGCACCGGTGAAATCCTGATCTTCAGCGCGGCCCTGATCGGCGGCGGCCTGGGGTTCTTGTGGTACAACGCGCCCCCGGCGGCCGTCTTCATGGGCGACACCGGATCTCTGGCGTTGGGCGGGGCCCTTGGCGCCATCGCGGTGGCCACCAAGCACGAGATCGTGCTGGCCATCGTGGGTGGGCTGTTCGTGGTGGAGGCGCTCAGCGTGATCATCCAGGTCGCCTATTTCAAACGAACCGGCAAGCGGGTCTTTCTGATGGCGCCGATCCACCACCATTTCGAGAAGCAGGGCTGGGCTGAGCCGCAGATCGTGATCCGGTTCTGGATCATCTCGCTGATCCTGGCGCTGATCGGGCTGGCGACGCTAAAAGTCCGCTGACTGCGGATTGGGGGTTTCCCACCCCCAAACCCCCGTGGGATATTTGCCGGACCAAAGACATGAGGGGTGGGCCATGCGCCGGGCATTGGTGACAGGTGGAAATCGCGGGATCGGACAGGCCGTGGCCGCGGGGTTGATCGCGCAGGGGCTTGAGGTCGTGATCGGGGCCCGCGATGCGGCGGCGGGTGCGGCGGCGGCCCAAGCGCTGGGCTGTGAAAGCGTGGAACTTGACCTTGACCAACCCGACAGCTTCGCCGACGCGGTGGCGCAGGCCGGCGCGATCGATGTGCTGGTGAACAATGCAGGCGTGCTTTTTGAGACGCCGATGCTTGAGGATCCCGAGGGCTGGCGCCAATCGATGCAGGTCATGGTCCACGCGCCGTATGAGTTGATCCGGCTGACCGCGCCGGGCATGGCCGGGCGGGGCTATGGCCGGATCGTCAACGTCTCTTCAGGGTGGGGGGCCTTTGCCGAGGGTCTGACGGCGCCCGGGGCCTATGGGGTCGCCAAGGCGAGCCTCAACGCGCTGACCAAATCGCTCAGCCAGCAATTGCCCGGGACGGTGAAGATCAACGCGCTGTGCCCGGGTTGGGTGCGCACGCGGATGGGCGGGCCCACGGCCACCACCAGTGTCGAGGATGGCGCAGATACCGCGATCTGGCTGGCCACCTTGCCTGACGACGGCCCGACGGGCGGGTTTTTCCGGCGGCGCGAGGCGATCGCGTGGTGATCCCGGTACGCGGCGTTGCCGGTGAGACGATTGCGGTGCTGGGCCTGGGGCGCACCGGGCTGGCCGCGGCCCATGCGTTGGAGGCGGGTGGTGCCAACGTGATCTGCTGGGATGACGGGGCCGAGGCGCGGGCCGGGGCAGAGACGGCGGGGCTGAGGCTTTCCGACCTGACCCGGCAGGACGCCTTCAGCGGTGTGTCACTGCTTGTGACCTCACCGGGAATCCCGCATCTCTATCCCGCGCCACACCCGGTGATCGCGGCGGCGCAGGCCGCGCTCATACCGGTCGACAATGATATCGGGCTGTTCTTTCGCTCGCTCGGCAACGGGGATTGGGCGCAGTTCGACACGCCGCCGCGGGTGATCGCGATCACCGGATCGAACGGGAAGTCCACGGTGTCGGCGCTGACCCATCACATCCTTGGTGTTGCGGGCAAGGAAAGCCAGCTTGCGGGCAATATCGGGCGGGGTGTTCTGGATCTTGATCCACCCGGCGATGGCGGGGTGATCGTGCTGGAGCTGAGTTCCTATCAGACCGAACTGGCCCGGTCGCTGACACCCGATGTGGCGGTGTTCACGAACCTGACCCCCGATCATCTAGATCGCCACGGCGGCATGGGCGGCTACTTCGCGGCCAAGGCGCGGCTTTTTGCGCAGGGCGGCCCCGATCGCGCGGTGATCGGCGTGGACGAGCCTGAGGGCCGGATGCTGGCGGGGCAGATGTCGGAGGGTCCGGGCGACGACCGGGTGATCCGGATCTCATCAGGCCAAAAGCTTGGGGGGGCCGGGTGGTCGGTCTTTGCCCGCAAGGGGCAGCTGGCCGAATGGCGCGGCGGGCGGCAGGTCGCCTCCATCGATTTGCGCGGGGTTCGGGGATTGCCGGGCGCGCATAACCATCAGAACGCCTGTGCGGCCTATGCCGCCTGCCGCACCCTTGGCCTTGCGCCGCGCCTGATCGCGCAGGCGTTCGAGAGTTTCGAAGGCTTGCCCCATCGCAGCCAGGTGGTGGCCGAGCGCGACGGCGTGCTGTTTGTCAATGACAGCAAGGCCACCAATGTGGCCAGTGCGGCGCAGGCGCTTCAGGCCTTTGACCGCATCCGCTGGATCATGGGCGGTCAGATGAAGGACGGGGGCGTTGAGGCGCTGTTTGCCCATAAAGACCGCATTGCCAAAGCCTATGTGATCGGGCGGCAGGCGGCTGAGACCGCGCTGATGCTGGGGCCGATCCCGCATGAGGTTTCGACGACGATGGCCGCCGCCGTTGCCCGCGCCGCAGAAGAGGCGCAACCGGGGGAAACGGTGTTGCTGGCCCCGGCGGGCGCGAGTTTTGACCAATACGACAACTTCGAGGACCGCGGCGACGACTTTGCCGCGCAGGTGCGCGCGCTCTGACCCTTCATCTTGGCGCAAATACTCCGGGGGAGGGCCCTTTGGGCCCGGGGGCAGCGCCCCCAAACCGGCCTAGAGGGTCAAGGCGTCGGAGGTGTCCTTCAGGATCTGCGCGCTGGCCTTGAGCGCCGCATGCTCGCCCGCATCAAGCTCGGGAAAAAGATCCGCCGCCACGCCACTTGCGCCGACCACCCTCGGGATCGACAGGGCCACATCACTGACGCCTTCCACCTCGTGGGTGACGATCGAGACCGACAGCACCGCGGCTTCGTCACGGGCAATCGCACGCACGATCCTTTGCAGGCCCGCGCCGATGCCGTACCAGGTCGCGCCCTTGCCCTCGATGATCGTGTAGGCGGCGCGGCGTACGCCCGCATCGATCCGTTCGCACACCGATTGGGTGAGCGGCGCGCCGACCTGGGCCGCAAAGGATCGCAGCTCGACCGATCCCGCACGGGCCGCGGACCAGGCCAGCACTTCGCTATCGCCATGTTCGCCCAGCACGTAGGCGTGGACCGATTGCGGTGCGATGCCCAGGTGCTGACCCACCAGCCAGCGGAACCGCGCGGTGTCGAGGATCGTACCCGACCCGATCACCCGTTCGGGCGGCAGGCCCGACAGGCGGGTCGCGACGTCGGTCATCACGTCGACGGGGTTGGATGCGATCAGCAGGATCGCGTCCGGCGCGGCCCGGCGCACCTCGCCGATGACGGCGCGGAAGACCTCGGCATTGCGGCTGAGAAGCTCAAGCCGGGTCTCGCCCGGTTTTTGCGAGACGCCGGCTGCGATGATCACCACACCGCAGCCAGCGAGCCCGTCATAGCCCGCCGCTTCGACCTGCACCGATGACGCAAACGGCACGGCATGGGCGATATCCTCGGCCTGGGCGCGGGCCAGTTTGTCGTCAATATCCACCAGGACGATCCGTTCGGCTGTGCCTTGCAGGGCGAGCGCATAGCCCGCCGCGCTGCCCACCATCCCGGCGCCAACGATTCCCACTTGCATGGTTTCACTCTCCTGTTCGCTGCTGCAGAAACTCTAGCAGCGCGGCCGCGCGGGGGTTTGATTTACATCACGCGTCGCAGGTTTCGCGCGACAACACGCGCAGCCGCGACAAAAGTTCGTCCGTTTCGAGGTAGCAGCCTTCCAGACGGCGTGCGCCGTTGCCTTGGACGAACGCGTCGCGTCCGTGCAGGATGCGGCGGTTGTCAAAGATCGCCAGATCGCCCGGCGCAAAGGGGGTCCGGCAGACAAAGCGCGCGTCGGCGGCCAGTTGGCCATAGAGCCGCACGGCGCGATAGGCGCCATCGACGGCATCGTCCGGCATGTCAGGTTCGGCGCGCAAGAAGGCGGTAAAGCGGATCTCGGTCAGGTTCTGCACCGCGTCCAACACCACGATCGGGCCGGAGAAGCGATAGTCGCTGTCGCGGTGGCGGTTCGAGAAGACCCAGTTGCGTGTGGTGAGAGCAGTGAAGGCCTCAGGATCGGTCTGGCGCAGGTGTTCGGCGATGGCGAACCCGTCGACCATCGTGCTGGCCCCGCCATCGCAGCCGTTTTCGCGGCAATGCAAGAGCTGCAGCCCCGGCTGCACCTCACGCGAGGCGAGATCGGTGTGTGCGCCCAGCCCGGCGGAGGTATAGGCGTTGCTGTCGGGATTGGGCTTGGTTTCGACCTTGAAGGTGTAGCCAAAGTTCGAAGCGCGCACGGTGCCGATGCGCTCGGCCACCTGAAGGACGGTGCCCGCCGCGGTCGATAGCCCGCGGAGCCGGGCAAAGCCATGCGCATAGAGCGCCTGAAGCCAGTCCTGCAACACCTTGTCATCGTTCAGAACATCGGGGCCGGGATACGTCGGTGGCTCGGGCATCTCGGCGGCGACCCAGGGGATCCGTTTGGGCAACGCCGCCGCCGGGTGCCAGCGCCCCTCGGCGGTGCTGCGCAACCAGCCGCGGTCATGGCGGCTGACATGCCCGTCGGGGGCCCAGGTGATCGCCACGGCATCGCCGCTGTCCAGTTCGGCGCGCAGGATTGCCAGATCCTCGGGCAGGGCTTCGGTCTGGATGTCGCGTTCGCGGGTGACGGGATTGACCACGCCTGCCAGCACCTCGTTCTCGCGCAGCCAGAACCGGTTGAATGCCACGGCCACGCCATCCGCCCAGTGCACGGTCAGCGTTGTCGGTTCGGTTTCCATCATCGTGATCGCGGGCCCCACCGGATGGCGCACGAAATCGGGGCTGAGGGCGGGGCTGTCGGGCATCGTGGCTCCCTTCCTGGTATCGCGAGGATCAGGCCATGCAGGGCTGCCCCTGTCTTGGGCAAAACCGAAGTGCCTCATGTCGTTTTCCGCCCAAGCCGGGCGGCTGCGGCCAGCTTTCACTGGCCATGGCTGCAGGGATTGGATAACCTTCTCGTGAGACCCGGAGAACGGGCGGAATACAGGCAGCTTGGTAGTTTCATGACGGAAATGGTCCATGGCTCGATCCCGGTGCGGGATGGTGAGCCGGTTCTTCCCCGATGGTGGCGCACGGTCGACCGGTGGTCGCTGGCCTGCGTGCTGTTGCTCTTTGCGGTGGGTTTGCTTTTGGGCTTGGCCGCCTCACCGCCTTTGGCTGCGCGCAACGGCTTTTCGCCGTTTCACTATGTCGAGCGTCAGGCCCTGTTCGGCGGCATGGCCCTTGTCGCGATGCTGGTGATCTCAATGATGCCGCCACTGGTCGTGCGGCGTCTTGCGGTGCTGGGGTTTCTTGCGTCGTTCATCGCGCTTGCGCTGTTGCCGATCTTTGGCACGGATTTCGGCAAGGGCGCGACGCGCTGGTATTCCATCGGATTTGGGTCGGTGCAGCCGTCCGAATTTCTCAAGCCCGGCTTTGTGGTGGTCGCCGCCTGGCTGATCGCCGCCAGCCAGGATTTGCAGGGCCCGCCGGGCAAGCGCTTGTCGCTGTTTCTTGCGGTGATCATCTGCGCGTTTCTTGTGATGCAACCGGATTTCGGGCAGGCCGCGCTGATCGCGTTTAGCTGGGGCGTGATGTACTTCGTGGCCGGTGCGCCGTTTCTGTTGCTGAGCGGGATCGCGGTGGCGGTCGTGTTGGTCGGCGCGTTTGCCTACAACAACTCTGACCACTTCGCGCGCCGTATCGACGGCTTTCTCAATCCCGATCTCGATCCGACAACGCAGTTGGGCTATGCCGCCGGCGCCATTCGTGAAGGCGGGTTCTTTGGCGTGGGGATCGGCGAGGGGCAGGTGAAGTGGTCGCTGCCCGACGCCCATACCGATTTCATTATCGCAGTGGCGGCCGAGGAATACGGGTACTTCCTTGTCTTGCTTATCATCGGGCTGTTCGCAACGATTGTGCTGCGCTCGCTCGTGCGGTTGATGAAAGAGCGCGATCCGTTCATCCGACTGGCCGGGGCGGGGCTGGCCTGTACCTTTGGTATTCAGGCGATGATCAACATCTCGGTGGCTGTCCGTCTGATGCCGGCCAAGGGCATGACGCTGCCCTTTGTCAGCTATGGCGGCTCGTCGCTCATCGCCGCGGGTATCACGCTCGGGATCCTCTTGGCGTTTACCCGCACGCGTCCGCAGGGCGAGATCGGCGATATCCTGATCGGTCGGGGGCGGTAGATGACCGCGCCGCTGATCGTGATGGCCGCAGGCGGCACCGGCGGGCATATGTTCCCGGCGCAGGCACTGGCCGAAACGCTTCTGTCCCGCGGGTGGCGGGTGCGGCTGTCGACCGATGCGCGCGGGGCGCGGTACACGCAGGCCTTTCCGAAAGATGTCGAGATATCAGAGGTCTCGTCAGCGACCTTCGCGCGCGGGGGCGTTTTGGCCAAGCTGGCGGTGCCCGTGCGTATCCTGTCGGGTATCATTGCCGCGACCCTGGCCCTGCGGGCGGATCGACCGGCGGTGGTCATGGGCTTCGGGGGCTACCCGTCGATCCCCTCGCTGGCCGCGGCGTGGATTTTGCGCCTGCCACGGGCGATCCATGAACAGAACGGCGTTCTGGGCCGGGTGAACCAGGTTTTTGCGCGTCGGGTGACTGCCGTGGCCTGCGGCACGTGGCCTACTGCGCTACCGGCGGGCGTGACGGGCCATGACATCGGCAATCCGGTGCGCGGCGCAATACGTGAGCGGGCGGGGGCGCCCTACGCCCCGCCGGGGGACGGGAATCGTATTGTCGTGATCGGTGGCAGCCAGGGCGCGCGCATCCTGTCGGATGTGGTGCCCGAAGCCGTTGCCGCCCTGCCGGATCATATGAGAGAGAGCCTGACCGTTGCCCATCAGGCGCGGGGTGAGGATGAGGCCCGCGTGCGCGCGGCATACCAGGCGGCGGCGATCGATGCAGAGGTCAAACCCTTCTTCGATGACGTTCCCGAGCGGTTCAGCGGGGCGCAACTGATCATCTCGCGGTCGGGGGCGTCCTCTGTCGCCGATATCGCCGCGATTGGCCGCCCTTCGATCCTTGTCCCCTTTGCCGCGGCGACGGGTGATCACCAGACGGCGAATGCCCGGGCCCTTGCAAATGCCAAAGCCGCCACGGTGATGCCCGAAAATCGCCTGACCTCTCAGGCACTCAGTAACGAAATCACACGTATCCTCAGTAACCCGTCCACAGCAGCAGAGATGGCCCAGGCCGCCGCAGGCCTTGGCAAGCCCGATGCTGCGGATCGGCTCGCTGATATGGTAGAAGACCTAAGGGATCAGAGCAGATGAACGCAGCCGCCGCCACCAAACTGCCCACCGAGATGGGCCCTATCCACTTCGTCGGGATCGGCGGTATCGGCATGTCGGGCATCGCCGAAGTGCTGCTCAACCACGGCTATTCCGTGCAGGGGTCGGACCTGAAGGAAACAAAGATCACGCAGCGTCTGACCGATCAGGGCGCGCGGATCTTCATCGGGCAAAAGGCCGAGAACCTCGAAGATGCCGAGGTTGTCGTGATTTCATCGGCGATCAAACGCGGCAACCCCGAGCTTGACGCCGCCCGGGCCCGTGGCCTGCCTGTTGTGCGCCGGGCCGAGATGCTGGCCGAGCTCATGCGCCTACGCTCAAACATCGCCGTCGCCGGGACCCACGGGAAAACCACGACGACCACGATGGTCGCGACGCTCCTCGACGCAGGCGGCGTGGACCCCACGGTGATCAACGGCGGCATCATCCACGCCTATGGGTCGAACGCGCGTGTGGGGCAGGGCGAGTGGATGGTGGTTGAGGCCGATGAATCGGATGGCACGTTCAACCGCCTGCCCGCGACCATAGCGATCGTGACCAATATCGACCCCGAGCATATGGAGCATTGGGGCACGATCGAGAACCTGCGCCAGGGCTTCACCGATTTCGTATCAAACATCCCGTTCTATGGGTTGGCCGTGCTCTGCACCGACCACCCCGAGGTGCAGGCCTTGGTGGGCCGGATCACCGATCGCCGCGTCGTGACCTTTGGCTTCAACGCGCAGGCGGACGTGCGCGCGGTGAACCTGCGCTATGAGCGTGGGGTGGCAAAGTTCGATATCGCGCTGGCCTCGGAAGGTATTGTAATCGAGGACTGCGAACTGCCGATGCCGGGCGATCATAACGTGTCGAACGCGCTGGCCGCCGTCGCCGTGTCCCGTCACCTCGGCATGAAGGCTGAGGAAATCCGCACTGCCTTGTCCGAGTTCAAGGGCGTCAACCGCCGGTTCACCAAGGTGGGCGAGGTCGATGGCGTGACCATCATCGACGATTACGGCCACCACCCGGTGGAAATCGCCGCCGTCCTGAAGGCCGCGCGGCAGGCCGTGGAAGACACGCCCGACGCGCGCGTCATTGCCGTGCACCAGCCGCACCGCTATTCGCGTCTGTCTTCGCTTTTTGAAGAGTTCTGCGCCTGTTTCAACGACGCCGATGTCGTGGGCATTGCCGAGGTTTTCGCCGCCGGGGAAGAGTCGATCAAGGGCGCGAGCCGGGACGATCTGGTTGCGGGGCTGATCTCGCACGGCCACCGGCATGCGCGGGCTGTGTTGTCCGAGGACGATCTGGAACGCATGGTCCGCGAGCAGGCGCGACCTGGGGATATCGTCGTCTGCCTTGGCGCCGGCACAATCTCGGCCTGGGCCAATGCGTTGCCCGGGCGGCTTGCCCCGCACGAGGCGGTGCGATCCTGCGCATAAACGCTGGGCATTCGGGGGCCACAGCAATCGAGAGCTTTTATGGAAATCCTGATCATCGTTTTGCCCGCGATCGCCATGGCGGTGTTTGCCAATCGGCATGGCTGGCGCAAGTCGGCCTTTGTCTATCTGATCGTCGCGCTTGTCTTTCCGCTGTTGTTGATGGCCCATTCCATCGGCGCGCCGTATCTTTTGGGAACGGGTCCGATCCCGCCGCTGAATGAGGCGCTGCGCGCGTCCTTCAATCTGTTCATCTTCTTCCAGTTCCTGCTTGGCCCGCCAATGCTCGCCGGGGCGGTGCTCGGCCGCCTTTACGCGTATTTCGCCAGCCGGAGAGAGCCGACCACGTGAACTGGCTTGTTGCGGCATCTCTGTTTTGGGTTTTCGCATCAGTCACGGTCGCGCTGTTGCCGATGCGGTTTCAATACGCGCCGGGTCTGATGTTGTTGTTTTCCGCGCCCGTGCTGATCGCCTGGATCGCGCGTGATGTCGGCTCCTTTGCCGCCGCCGCCGCGCTGGTGGCGTTTTTGTCGATGTACCGCAACCCGCTCCTCTATCTGGTGCGCAAGGCGATCGGGTTGCCGGTGCGCCGCCCGGCAGAGCCACCCGAGGCGCCGCAATGAGCTGGCCCTTGATCGCGGCGTTTTGTTGGTTCATCGCGGCGAACGTGATTGCGATGTTTCCGTCAAAGCGCCAGCACTGGCCTGCAGCCTATGCGCTGATCACCGTCGGTGCGCCGATCCTGATCTGGATCTACCTCGACGAGGGGCCCTGGGTCGCCGCCTTCATCTTCCTTGCCGCCGCGTCGATCCTGCGCTGGCCGGTGCGGTATGCCTGGCGGTGGGTGCGGCGGCATGTTTTGAGTAACGGATGAGTTTCTTGCGCGCCTACGCTCGTTCGATCCACCGCGTCGTCACCCCCGGGCAACGCCTGCGGTGCGGCGCCGCTTTCTCGATATCGCGTACAGAGGGTCGACAACTGTGACGTCTCTTCCCCCCGTCCGCGGCACCCTCACCCCCAATCGCCCACTCGCCGATCTCACCTGGCTTCGCGTCGGTGGCCCGGCCGACTGGCTGTTCCAGCCCGCCGATATCGAGGATCTTCAGGACTTCCTAAAAAACCTCGCCCCCGAGATCCCCGTCTTCCCCGTTGGCGTCGGCTCCAACCTGATCGTCCGCGACGGCGGTATCCGTGCCGTGGTCATCCGTCTTGGTCGCGGCTTCAACGCGATTGAGATCGACGGCACCCGGGTCACCGCCGGCGCCGCCGCGCTTGATGCGCATGTCGCCCGCAAGGCCGCAGGCGCAGGCATCGACCTTACCTTTCTGCGCACCATCCCCGGCGCCATCGGCGGAGCCTTGCGCATGAACGCGGGCTGCTATGGCACCTATGTTGCCGATCACCTGATCTCGGCCGAGGCGGTCACCCGGGCCGGAGAGCGGATTGTCCTGACGCCCGGCGACCTGAACCTGCGCTATCGGCAGAGCGATTTGCCGGAGGGCACGGTCCTGATCTCGGCCACCTTCGACGGTCCCCGGGCCGATCCGGAGGCGTTGGATGCGAAGATGGCCGAGCAACTTGCCAAGCGCGACGAAACCCAACCCACAAAGGACCGGACGGCCGGTTCGACCTTTCGCAACCCCGCCGGGTATTCGAGCACGGGGCAGGCGGACGATACCCATGAATTGAAGGCCTGGAAGCTGATCGATGAGGCCGGTCTGCGCGGGCACGTTCGGGGCGGGGCGCAGATGAGCGAAAAGCACCCGAACTTTCTGACAAACACAGGAAACGCCACCGCCGCTGAGCTGGAAGCGCTGGGCGAGTATGTGCGCGAAAGGGTGGCCCATCAGACGGGAATCAGTCTAGAATGGGAAGTCATGAGGGTTGGTGAACCGGCCCCGGACTGAGGCAGTCCTATCAATCACATAACGCACCGGAAAACCGGGGCATTGAAGGCAGAATACGGGTATGTCGAGCAGGGCATCCCAAAAGGTGGCGGTCCTTATGGGCGGGCCCTCGGCTGAGCGCGAGGTGTCTTTGTCCTCGGGTCGCGAATGCGCCGCCGCCTTGCGGGAAAGTGGATATGACGTGACAGAGATTGACGCGGGCGCCGATCTGGCGGCCCGCCTTGTTGCGCTTGCCCCCGATGTGGCCTTCAACGCGCTGCATGGCCGCTGGGGCGAAGATGGCTGTGTGCAGGGTATGCTCGAATGGTTGCGCATTCCTTACACGCATTCGGGCGTTTTGGCCTCGGCCCTCGCGATGGACAAGGAACGGTCCAAGGCCGCCTACCGCCACGCGGGCCTGCCCGTGGTCGAAAGCCGCCTGGCCTGCGCCGCTGAGGTGCGGGGCCGGCACGTCCTCGATCCCCCCTATGTGGTCAAGCCGAATAGCGAGGGAAGTTCGGTCGGCATATATATAGTGCACGAGGCCGCCAACAGTCCGCCCCAGCTTGACGGCACCATGCCCGAGACCGTGATGGTCGAAACCTACGTACCGGGCCGCGAGCTGACGACCACGGTGATGGGGGATCGCGCGCTGGCCGTCACCGATATCCTCACCGATGGCTGGTACGATTACGCGGCCAAGTACGCGCCCGGCGGCTCGTCCCATGTCATCCCGGCAGAGATCCCGGCCGAGATCGAGGCGGCCTGCCTCGACTACGCCAAGCGGGCGCATGACACGCTGGGCTGCCGGGGGGTGAGCCGGACGGACTTTCGCTGGGATGAGAGCCGGGGGTTGGACGGGTTGATCCTTTTGGAAACCAACACCCAGCCCGGCATGACACCCACGTCGCGTGTTCCGGAACAAGCGGCCCATGTGGGCTATGACTTCCCCGCGCTCTGTGCCTGGATGGTGGAGGATGCGTCATGCGACCGCTAGGGCGTTTCCGCGATCCCGCGCCGTCGCGTTCGGCCTACAAGCTACAGCGGCTGATGCTGACGCCTGCGTTCCGGTTCTTCCTGCGCGTCGGTCTGCCGCTTGGCTGTGTGGCGCTTGCGGCCGGTCTTTACCTGTCGGACGAGGCGCGGCGCGACGCGTTGATCTATGCCGCTGCCGATATGCGCCGCCAGATCGAGGAGCGACCCGAGTTCATGGTCAACCTCATGTCCATTACCGGCGTGTCGGACGAGGTTGCCGAGGATATTCGCGAGATCATTCCCATCGATTTTCCGGTGACGTCCTTCGACCTCGACCTTGAACAGATCCGCGCCCGCGCCGAAGAGATCGATGCGGTCGCCTCCGCCCGTGTCCACGTCCGCTCGGGCGTGCTGGAGATCGCGGTCGAGGAACGCCTGCCTGCCGTCGTCTGGCGCGCGCGTGAGGCGCTGGAACTGCTGGATGCCGAAGGCCACCGAGTCGCATCGCTTGACCGCCGCACGGACCGCAGCGACCTACCGCTTTTGGCGGGCGAGGGTGCGCAGAACGCCGTGCCCGAGGCGCTTGAGCTGATGCAGGTCGCCACCCTGATCGCGCCGCGCATTCGCGGGCTGTTGCGGGTGGGTGAGCGTCGCTGGGACGTCATCCTGGACCGCGACCAGCGGATCATGCTGCCCGAGGACGATGCCGTGCTGGCCTTGGAAAAGGTCATCGCGCTGGACGAGGCGCGCCAGCTTTTGGCGCGAGACATCGCGGTCGTGGACATGCGCAACCCCGAGCGCCCGACGCTTCGGATGGGCGACACGGCGACCGAGACCTTTCGCGAGAGCCGGCACCTTTTGACCACAACGAGAGAGCCATGACCGATCTCTATGAACGTCAGCGCGCCATGCGCGCCATGCGCCGCGCCGCGATCCAGCGGGGTGTGGTTGCCATTCTTGATATCGGCACGTCCAAGGTGGCCTGTCTGATCCTGCGGTTTGACGGGCCCGACCGGTTGACCGGCGCCGAGGGCGTGGGCTCGCTGGCCGGGCAGACGGCCTTTCGCGTTATCGGGGCGGCCACCACCCGTTCGCGCGGGGTGCGCCTGGGCGAGATCGATGCCATGGGCGAGACCGAGCGTGCCATCCGCACCGCAGTGCAGGCTGCGCAGAAGATGGCAATGGTCCGAGTCGATCATGCCATTGCCTGTGTCTCGGGCGGCAACCCGCGCTCATATGGCGTTGCGGGCGCGGTCGAGATTGACAATGCGCCCGTGACCGAGGCCGATGTGGCGCAGGTGCTGGCGGCCTGCGATGTGCCTGACTACGGCGCGGGGCGAGAGATCCTGCATGCACAGCCGGTGAACTTTGCCCTCGATCACCGGACCGGCATGGGGGACCCGCGCGGACAGATCGGGAGCAAGCTGGCCTGCGATCTGCATATGCTGACGATCGACAGCGCGATCATTCACAACCTGCTTTACTGCATCAAACGCTGCGATCTGGAGCTCGCCGGCCTTGCGTCATCCGCCTATGCCTCGGGCGTGGCCAGCCTGGTCGAGGACGAGCAGGAGCTTGGTGCGGCCTGTGTCGACATGGGCGGCGGGGCGACTGGGCTGTCGGTCTTCATCAAGAAACACATGATCTACGCCGATACCGTGCGCCTGGGCGGGGATCACGTGACGCTCGACATCTCGAAGGGTCTGCAGATCCCGCTTGCGACGGCAGAGCGGATCAAGACGTTCCATGGCGGCGTGGTCGCGACCGGGATGGACGACCGCGACATGATCGAGCTGGGCGGTGCCACGGGCGATTGGGACCGCGACCGGCGCACCGTCAGCCGGGCGGAGTTGATCGGGATCATCCGCCCACGGATCGAGGAGCTGTTGGAAGATGTGCGCACGCGGCTCGATGCCGCCGGGTTCGATCATCTGCCGAGCCAGCAGATCGTTCTGACGGGTGGCGCAAGCCAGATGCCCGGGCTCGATGTGCTGGCACCAAAGATCCTCGGACAGCAGGTGAGAATCGGTCGGCCGTTGCGGGTGCAGGGGCTGCCCCAAGCGGCCACCGGAGCGGCGTTTTCAAGCGCCGTGGGGCTGTGTCTGTTCGCCGCGCACCCCCAGGATGAGTGGTGGGATTTCGAGATTCCGACCGATCGCCATTCCAATCGATCGCTTCGGCGTGCGGTAAAATGGTTTAAAGACAATTGGTAACCACAACATGTTCACGCATGACCAAAATCACGGGGGCACGCCACAATTTGGCCCCAGATTTTGTGGTAAATCACGAGTTTTGACGTGACCTTCGGAGCGCCATTCAGTAAGTTAATGTGCAACTCCTCGCAGAGCCCGCCCGGACCAAGGGCGCAAATAAGCGTCTCGCCCGGGGCGCCAACGACCAAACAGGCGGATTGAACGATGACATTGAACCTGATGATGCCGCAGCAGACGGATCTGAAACCCCGCATTACCGTGTTCGGGGTGGGGGGTGCCGGCGGCAACGCCGTCAACAACATGATTGAAAAGCAGCTCGACGGGGTCGAGTTTGTTGTGGCCAACACCGATGCCCAAGCGCTCGCGCAATCTGCCGCGTCGAGCCGGATCCAGATGGGTGTCAAGGTCACGGAAGGTTTGGGTGCGGGCGCGCGTCCTTCGGTTGGTGCCGCCGCTGCCGAGGAAACCATCGAGGAAATCGTCGATCACCTGGCCGGTGCCCACATGGCGTTTATCACCGCGGGCATGGGCGGCGGCACGGGCACGGGCGCGGCCCCAATCATCGCGCAGGCCGCCCGGGAGTTGGGTGTGTTGACCGTTGGCGTTGTCACCAAGCCGTTTCAGTTCGAAGGCGCCAAGCGCATGCGCCAGGCCGAGGACGGGGTCGAGATCCTGCAAAAGATGGTCGACACGCTGATCATCATCCCGAACCAGAACCTCTTCCGGCTCGCCAACGAAAACACGACCTTCACCGAAGCCTTCTCGATGGCCGATGACGTGCTGCACCAGGGCGTCAAGGGTGTGACCGATCTGATGGTCCGCCCGGGTCTCATCAACCTCGACTTTGCCGACGTGCGCGCGGTGATGGATGAGATGGGCAAGGCGATGATGGGCACCGGTGAGGGCGCGGGCGAGAACCGGGCGGTCGATGCCGCCGAGAAAGCCATCGCCAACCCGCTGCTTGATGAGATCAGCCTCAAGGGCGCGAAGGGCGTGTTGATCAACATCACCGGCGGCACCGATCTGACGCTGTTCGAGCTTGATGAGGCCGCCAACCGGATCCGCGAGGAAGTAGACCCGGATGCAAACATCATCGTTGGCTCGACACTGGATCAGGCGATGGAAGGCGCGATGCGGGTGAGCGTCGTGGCCACCGGCATCGATGCAACGGCGGCTGCCACGGAAGCGCCGGTACAGCGCCGGTCGATGGCCGAGCCGCTGGCACACGCCGCGAGCATTGAGGCCAAGCCTGAGCCCGCCCCTGCGCCGGTCGTGGAAGCGGCCGAGCCTGAGCCGTCGCTCTTTGAAGCGCCGCAGGAGGCCGCCGCGCCGGCATCGTTCCGGTCCGAACGGGCACCGCAGGCCGAAGACACCCTGCCACCCCCGGCCTATCAGCCGCAGGCCGCCGCCTTTGAGCCGCGCCCTGCTGTTGCAGCCCCTGCTGCGCCGCAACCCGCCAGCGATCCTGCCGCCCCGTCGGCCGAGGCGCTGGCCCGGCTTCAGGCCGCCGTGCGCAAGCAGCCGATCGACGGCGCCCCGCGTCCCGCGCCTTCACCGGAAGCCGTGGCCGACCGGCCCCGTTTCGGGATCAATTCGCTGATCAATCGGATGACGGGGCACCCCTCGGACGGGCCCGCGCGGCCGGTGCCCCAGGTGCGCACGCAGCCCCCGGTTCAGGCCGAACCGGATGCGCCCGAGATGTCACCCGAAGAAGAGCGCATTGAAATTCCCGCGTTCCTGCGGCGGCAGGCGAATTAACGCCTGTCACAAAATTTTTGGAATAGGCTGGGGATAACTCAGTTTTATTCCGTATTAACAACGCGTTGTGGCGGGGGTTTACCCCTGTGGGCAAATTCCCGCCGACGAACGTTTGGCATGTTTCATCGCGTTACAATCTTTGAGTTGAGATGAACACTGTCGATGCTTAGTCCCAAGTGTGTCGGCCACAGAGCCGAAAAAGCGCATTGGGACAGATCGTGCAAACAACTCTGAAATCGGCAGTGACGTTTGAAGGCGTCGGCCTGCATACCGGGCGGCAGACCCGGATGGTCGTGCATCCTGCTTCGGCTGAGTACGGGATTTGGTTCCGCCGCACCGATGTGCTGGGGCGGGATACGCTGGTTCCGGCGCGTTGGGATGCGGTCGCGCCTTCGGAGTTGTGCACCAAGATCACCAACTCTGACGGTGTGTCGGTGTCGACCATCGAACATATCATGGCGGCGCTGGCGGGAACCGGTGTGCGCAACGCGCTGATCGAGATTGACGGCCCCGAAGTGCCGATCCTGGATGGCAGCGCGGCGGGCTTTGTCTCGGGCATTCTGGCGCGTGGCCTGCAGGTGCAGCATGCGCCGGTGCGCGCGCTTGAGATCCTTGAGCGGGTCGAAGCCCGCAATGGCGAGGCGTACGCCCGGCTTGATCCGCATGATACGCTTGAGATCGATTTTGCGATCGACTTCACCGAACCGGCGATTGGCCAACAACACAAACGCTTGAACATGGCGAACGGCGCCTTTGTGCGCGAACTGTGCGACAGCCGCACCTTCTGCCGCAGCTTCGAGGTGGACGCGATGCGGGCCCGGGGCCTGGCGCGGGGTGGATCGTTTGAGAATGCGGTTGTGGTCGACGGCGCCGAGATCCTGACCCCCGGTGGCCTGCGCCACGCGGATGAAGCGGTGCGCCATAAGATGTTGGACGCGTTGGGGGATCTGGCCCTGGCCGGTGCCCCGATCCTGGGCCGCTACTCGGGCAATCGCTCGGGCCACGCGATGACCAACGCATTGCTGCGGGCGCTCTTTGCCCGGCCCGAGGCCTATCGCCTTGTGGAATGCGATACCCGCCGCGCAGCGCGCCTGCCAGGTGCCGGTGTCACGCGCCACGACGCAATCGTGCTGGCCGCGTAACCCGTTTTGCCCCGGAAATTTCTGTGCTAGACCGCGCTCCGGAGGGGCGCGGTGTCGCCTATTCGGGACTGCGTATGGGTGAAGCAGGCGTGAAACGTGTGAAGGCAACCGTGCTGGCCGGCCTGGCTGTGGCGCTCTTGGCGTCTTGTGGCCTGGGCGGCAACGAAGAGACGCCGATCGAGGCGATGAGTGCGGAACAGATTTTCCGCACGGCCGAGCTGGATCTTGAGCGGGGCGATGCCGAAGAAGCGGCCATGCTGTTTGGCGAGGTCGAGCGGCTGTATCCCTATTCGGAATGGGCCAAACGCGCGTTGATCATGCAGGCCTTTGCCTATCACCGCGACCGTGACTACGAGAACAGCCGATCGAGCGCGCAGCGGTATATCGATTTCTATCCTGCCGATGAGGACGCGGCCTATGCGCAGTACCTGCTGGCGCTCAGCTATTACGACCAGATCGACGATGTGGGCCGCGATCAGGGCCTGACCTTTCAGGCGCTGCAGTCGCTGCGCACCGTGATCGAGCGCTATCCCGAAAGCGAATATGCGCGGTCCTCTATCCTGAAGTTTGACCTGGCCTTCGACCACCTGGCCGCCAAGGAGATGGAGGTGGGGCGCTACTACCTGCGCCGTGGCCACTATACCGCCGCGGCAAACCGGTTCCGCGTTGTCGTCGAAGACTTTCAGACCACCACCCACACCCCCGAAGCGCTGCACCGTCTTGTCGAATGCTACCTGTCGCTGGGCCTTATCGACGAGGCGCAAACGGCGGGGGCGATCCTGGGCTTTAACTTTCAGTCGAGCGATTGGTATCAGGACAGCTTTGCCCTGCTGACCGGACAGGGCCTGCGCCCCGAGGCGAGCGAGCGCGACAACTGGCTGACGCGGGTTTGGCGCCAGACCGTCCGGGGTGAGTGGATCTAGAGCCATCCACGATGCTGAGACATCTCGACATTCGTGACATGCTGATCATCGATCGGCTGGAGCTTGCGTTTCAGCCGGGGCTCAACGTGCTGACGGGCGAGACGGGGGCCGGCAAGTCGATCCTGTTGGATGCGCTGGGCTTTGTGCTGGGGTGGCGTGGCCGGGCGGAACTGGTGCGCAGCGGGGCCGAGCAGGGTGAGGTCACGGCCGTTTTCGAACTGTCGGACGATCATCCCGCCCATAAAATTCTGGAGGATGCGGGGCTGCCGCGGGATGATGCGCTGATCCTGCGCCGCATCAACACCCGCGATGGGCGCAAGACCGCCTTTGTCAACGACCGCCGCGCTAGTGGTGAAGTGTTGCGGGCGCTGTCGGATACGCTTGTGGAACTGCATGGCCAGCATGATGATCGCGGGTTGCTGAACCCCCGGGGGCACCGCGCGTTGCTGGATGCATTTGCGGGGGCAGAGGGGGCGTTGGCCAAGACCCGCGCGGCCTGGCGGGCGGCGGCCAGTGCCCGGCGCGATCTTGGGGCCGCCGAGGCGCGGCTGGCCGAGTTGCAGGCGGAAGAAGACTTTCTGCGCCATGCCGTCAAGGAACTTGACGATCTGTCGCCAGAGCCGGGCGAGGATGCTGCGCTCGACGCCCGTCGACGGTTGATGCAGGGCGCCGAAAAGATCCGCGAAGATGTGGCGCGCGCCTATGAGGCGCTTGGGCTCGACGGGGCCGAAGGGCGTATGGGGGATGCCGCGCGCTGGCTGGAAGGCGTTGCGGATCGGGCGGAGGGGGCGCTTGATCCTGCGATTGATGCGCTCGGACGGGCGTTGGGGGAACTGGCCGAGGCCCAGGACGGTGTGGCGCGCGCCGCCGATGCGATGGCGTTCAACCCGGCTGAGCTTGAGGCGGTGGAAGAGCGTTTGTTTGCCATCCGCGCGCTGGCCCGCAAACACAGCGTCGCCCCGGATGACCTGGGCGGTTTCGCCGAGGATCTGAGGGCGCGGCTGACGGCGCTGGACGCCGGGGCCGCCGACCTGGATGCGTTGCGCGCGGCGGTGGGCGATGCCGAGGCTGCGTATGAGGCAGCGGCGCAAAAGCTGCGCGCGGTGCGTGCAAGGGCGGCCAAAAAGCTCGACAAAGCAATGGCGTCCGAGCTCGCGCCGCTGAAGATGGAGCGCGCGGTCTTTGCCACCGAGATGACCGCTGCAGAGCCTGGCCCGGACGGCGGGGATGCGGTGGCGTTTTCCGTTGCGACCAATCCCGGCGCACCGGCGGGGCCGCTGAACAAGATTGCATCGGGGGGTGAGCTGTCGCGTTTTCTGCTGGCTCTGAAAGTGTGCCTGACCGCCGGGGCCGGGGGGCTGACGCTGATCTTTGATGAGATCGACCGCGGGGTTGGCGGCGCGACGGCGGATGCGGTGGGTCGGCGGCTTGCCGCGCTTGCGGGGGATACACAGGTTCTGGTGGTCACCCATTCACCGCAGGTCGCGGCGCTGGGTGCACATCACTGGCGGGTTGAGAAGTCGGTCGCGCGCAATGTGACGACCAGCCAGGTGGTGCCGCTCGATGCCGAGACCCGGGTGGATGAGATTGCGCGGATGCTGTCGGGCGACACGGTGACCGATGAGGCGCGGGGTGCGGCGCGGGCGTTGCTCGCAGGGTAGGTTGGGGTACGACTACTCCCGCCCCCGGCCCAAAAGCCGCCCGATCAGAAAGCTCGTTCGGGGGGCGTAGACGTAGGCGGTCCGCTCGGTCTCGGTCGGGCGTGCGCGCATCCGCGCGAGGCCAAAGACGATCAGCCCCAGATGTGCGAGCGCCACAAAGGCGAACATCGCGCCGGTTCCGAACCCGTCGATCAGCACCGAGGTCACGTAGGGCGAGGCGATGGCGCCGACGGCGTAGAGGAACATCAGGGCCGCCGACAATTCGACCCGTTCGTCGTTGCTGGCAAAGTCGTGGGCATGGGCGGCGGAGACCGAGTAGATCGGAAAGGTCATAAAGCCGAAGACGCCAGCCCCCAGCATCACCGCGCTGGCGCCCGCTCCGCTGAGCAGCACGGTGATCGCGCTGGCTGCAATGCCCGCGACCGAGAGCCAGATCAGCACCCAGCGCCGGTCATAACGGTCGGCCAGCCATCCGGCGGGATATTGGCTGAGCGCGCCGCCCAGGACGAAGGCCGCAAGAAACAGCGCAATCTGATCGGCGGCGAGCCCCACCTCGACACCGTAGATCGGACCGACCATCCGAAACGCCGCCGTCGTCAGCCCGGACACGACCACGCCCAGGGCCGCAAGCGGAGAGCGTTGCCAGGCCAAAGCCGGGCGCAGCCGGGGCGCGTCGGGGATGGCGGGTTGGGCGACGCGCGTCAGGGTCAGCGGCAAAAGCGCGGCGCAGCAGATGATCGCCAAAAGCGAGTAAGAGATATAGCTCAGCGGTTCGAGCACCCCGATCACCAGCTGCGCGCCGAGCGAGCCCACGATATCGACGATGCGGTAGGTACCCATGGTGCGGCCGCGGGTTTCGTTGGTGACCTTGGCCTGCAGCCAGCTTTCCACAACCGTGTAGCAGCCCGCGATGCATGCCCCGGTCAGCACGCGCATGCCCGCCCAGGCCCAGGGATCGGTCACCAGCACATGGGCGAGAATGCCGATGGTGCCCGCCGCAATAAACGCTGCAAAGGCGCGCGAATGGCCGACGCCGCCCATGACGCGCGGGGCCCACCAGCAGCCGAGAAAGAAGCCCAGGAAGTGTGCCGAGCCGAGCAGACCCACCTCGGCCCGGGTAAAGCCCGCGGCCAGCCCCGAGATGGCATCAAGCGGGGCGATCCCGCCTGCGCCGAGCTGCAACAGCACGACAGACAGAAACAGGGCGGCAAATGAAATCAGAAGGCGCATCGATCCGGGGCCATGTCTTGGGCGCAGTGTTGCGCTGCCGGGGGCCGCGGTCACGCCAAGGACCGACCCGCCCCGTGTCGTTTTTGACGCGGCGGGGCGGTGATCAGCCCGGCCGGGGGCGGCATTGCGTTTTCCCTATGTTATACCGCCCGCTGTAAGGGGTAGAAGATCAACGGTTGCCGGATGCATGCGCCCGGGAACCGGGCGTGCCGCTGGGGATTGGGGGCGTGAGCAAGGCCGAAGAGACCGTCTGATGACGCAAGACAATGATAAACCTGAACCGGGTGCTGACCGTGCCGCAGATCTGCGCTCGATGACATCGAATGCAAACTGGGAAGCGCGGCTGGAAGAAGCGCGGCGCCAGCGTGAAGCGGTGCTTGCCGCCAAGGGCAAACCCGCCGAAACGCCGCCCGTTGCCAAAGAGCCCAAGTTTCTTGATGTGGATGGCCCGGCGGCCGAGCTGATCGACGAGGCGGCACTGGCGGGCAAAGGCGGCCAGGCGCCGGAGGGCCCGGACGCGCCGCGGCTGTCGACGCTGGTCTCAGGCACGCCGCCAGCTGCGCCGAAGCCCGCCGCTGTGCCGACACCGCCGCCCGCCCGCACCGCGCCGCCGCTTCCGCTTGGGCCCGCGACGCCGCCGCCCGCGCCCCAAGAGCCCGCCCCGGCAGAGGTGCTGGAGTTTAACCATCCGGACCGCCCAGCCCCTGCACCCGCGCCGCGGGAAGAGCCATTGCGACTGTCACGATCCGCCGAGGTCCAGACGCCGCCGCCAACGCCCGAACGCCCGGCACCGCCGCCCTTGTCAGCGCGCCCCGAAACCCTGACGCCCCAGCCGCGGACCCGCCGGATCGGCCCGGCGCGGCCCGAAGATGCGGTGGCCACGCCCGATACCGCGCGGCTTCATCTGATCGAGGTGGCGCGCAAGGGCCAGCGGCGGCGCAATCGGCGGTTCGCGTTTATCCTGGGCGCGGCATTCGGGGCTGGGTTGGGCGTGGCGTTTGCCGTCATGCCACCGGATGTGCGCGCGCAACTCGTGGCGGTCGTGACCGACCTGTTACAGACGGACGTCTAGGGCAGGGCGCGCAGCGGGCCGCGGTCGAGGCGCCAGGCAAACTCGACGCTCTCGTGACGCGGAAAATGCGCGGTGACGAGCGGGTCGTGCCCCGGGATCACCCGTTCGCGCCCGCCACCAAGCCCGAGGATCCGGTCGAAGCCGGTCATCATGTTTTCGAGATCGGCGACGATGGGGAACGGCTTGCGCGCTTCGAAATTCTCATAGTAATGCGCCGCGTCCGAGGCGAGGCAAAGTGGCCCGTGTTCGGTATCCACCTCGACCACCTGAAGCCCACGGGAATGGCCGCCGATGCAGTGGACGCGCACACCCGGCGCAACCTCGCCCGAGCCATCGTGGAACACCACGCGCCCTGAATAGACGTGTTTGACCATCTGGCAGACGTGATCGACGGTGAATGGCATTTGCAGCACGCCGTGGCACATGCAGGGCCCTGTGGCATAGGCCATCTCGGCCGCCTGGAGGTGGAATTGCGCGGCCGGAAAGCGGTCAAGCCCGCCCGCGTGATCGTAGTGCAGGTGGGTGATGATCACGGTATCGACGGTGGCCGGATCAACACCCATGGCACCGATCGCTTCGGCGGGGTCGCGCAGGATCGGGCGGTCGCGCCGGGTGGCTTCGCCGATCTCATAGCCGGTGTCGACGACGATCCGGCGGTCGCCATTTTCGAGCAGCCAGACGAAGTAGTCCATGCCGTGGGGCAGGGCGGGGTGATCGTCGAAGATGAAACTGTCGCCGCGCACCCGTGTGTTGCGTTCGGCGTATTTCAGCGCCCAAACCGTCCAGAGTGCGCCCATGACATGCCTCTCCCCTTTTCCGGTGAGCTTGGCAGACGCATCGGTGCGGTCAATCCGCGTCGGGATTTTTCTTTGGGGCAAAAGCCGCTAGGACGGTCGAAACGGGAGGATGCGGAATGGCAGACAGCGTGCGGATTGCCCTGATCCGGGGGGATGGGATCGGTGTCGATGTGGCCGATGCGGCCATGACGGTGGCTGAGGCGGCGTTGGCGGCGGTGGGCGGCCCGGCCGTGTCGGTTGACGGGATTGCGGCAGGCGCGGGCTATTATCGTGAGACGGGCCGCGATATCGAGCCCGATGGCGAAGCGCGCGCGGGGGAAGCGGACGCGATCTTTCTTGGCGCCATCGGTCTGCCCGCGATACGCGCCGCGGACGGCACCGAGATTTCGCCGCACCTGCGCCTGCGCGACCGGTTCGGGCTTTATGCCGGGGTGCGTCCGGTGAAGGCCTATCCAAATGCGCCTCAGCGGCTTGCCGACCCGCGGGCGGCGGGGATCGATCTGGTGATTTTGCGCGAGTCCACGGAAGGGCTGTTCTATTCGGCCGCCGTTCATGGCCGCAGCGAAGGTGACGGTGAACACGAAGTGCGCGACACGATGCGGATCACCCGCGCCACGACCGAGAAACTCCACCGCTTCGGGTTCGAGCTGGCCCGGAAACGCAAGGCGCGCGGACATGCGGGGCAGCTGACCTGTGTCGACAAGGCCAATGTCTTTCGCTCGATGGCATTTTTCCGCCAGATCTTTGATGAGGTCTCCGCGGGCTATGACGACATCGCAACGGGCTACAACTACGTCGATGCCCAGGCGCTCGATCTCGTGCGGCGCCCCTGGGACTTCGATGTGATGGTGATGGAGAACATGTTCGGGGACATCCTGTCAGATCTTGCAGGCGGGCTTGTGGGCGGCATGGGCATGGCCGCCTGCGGGGAGATTGGCGATGAGACCGGCCTGTTCCAGCCTGCCCATGGCAGCGCGCCCGATATCATGGGCCAGGACAAGGCCAACCCCCTGGCGGCGATCCTGAGCGGGGCGCTCATGCTGGATTATCTCGCGGACAAGACCGATCTGCCCGGTCTTTCCGAGGCGGGTGGCAGGATCGACGCCGCGGTGGAGCGGGGGTTTGCCGAAAACGCGCTGCGCCCGATGGAGTTTGGCGGGGATATGGGCACCAATGCGGTGACACGGGCCGTTCTGGACCGGATCGCCGCATGACGGCGCGGGTCGCTGTGATCGGGCTGGGCTATTTCAGCCATTTTCACCTTGCCGCCTGGGCCGCGCACCCCGACGCCGAACTTGTCGGCGTGACCGACCTGGACCCGGCGCGCAACGCCTGGGCCGCCGCGACATTTGGGGCGCAGGCCTTTGAAGACGCGGCGGGCCTTTTGGCGGAGACCCCTGACATCGTTGACATTGTTGCCCCGCCGCCTGCCCATGCCGCGCTGATCCGGCAGAGCCTGGCACCGGGCCGGGTGATCATCTGTCAAAAACCCTATTGCACCTCAATCGCCGAAGCCGAGGCGGTGGCCGCTGACGCCGAGGCGGCGGGTTCGACGGTGGTGATCCACGAGAACTTTCGCTTCCAACCCTGGCACCGGACGCTGGGCCAGTTGCTGCACGCGGGCGATCTGGGGCAGATCTTTCAGGCGCGGTTCTACCTGCGTCCCGGCGATGGGCGCGGGGCGAACGCCTATCTCGACCGCCAGCCGGCCTTTCGGACGATGGAGCGGCTCTTGGTGCATGAGACGGGGGTCCATTTCATCGATCTGTTCCGCTGGCTTCTGGGCGAGATCACGCATGTCTATGCCGACCTGCGGCAGTTGAACCCTGTGCTCGCGGGTGAGGATGCGGGGGTTTTGATGATGGACCACGCGGGCGGTGCGCAAAGCGTGTTTGACGGAAATCGCCTGGCCGATCATGCCACCGACAATCCGCGACGCACGATGGGCGAGATGTGGATCGAAGGCGCGCGCGGGACATTGCGGCTGGATGGGGCAGGGCAGATCTGGCGCCGCGCGTTCGGGGCGCAAGAGGAAGAAGCGGTGCCGCTGGTGGCCGAGGTGGATGATGCGGTGTTCGGCGGGGGGTGCGTGGCGGCCCTGATCGATCACGTGGTTGCGGCGCGTGCGGCAGGTGCTGGGTTTGAGAACACGGCTGCGGCGTACCTGCCGGTGATGCGGGCGACCGAGGCGGCTTACCAGTCGGCGGAGACAGGGCGGAAGGTGGCAGTGGGCCCGTCGGCTTGACGGTGTCCTTCGTGGGACACGCCTAGGTTTTGGGTCGCACACGAAAAGACCGCCCAAAGGCGGCCTCGTAACCTCACACTTTTTTCAGGTTTAGCCGCCCCAGACGCGCACCGGACCGCAATCCATATGCACGAAGTTCGAGCGCGAGTATTTTCCGACGCCGCCCGCGTTGCAAGCCGCCGCCGCGCGCGCCATCTGGCGCACCGAGCGGTTGCGCATGCGCAGATCCGCGGCCTGACCCTTCATATGTAGCGAGTTGCGCGCCACCGAGCGCGAGCGTGAGCGCAGCATCGCGTTGGTTTCGGGCGAGCGGTAGCCCGACAGCATCGTGTAGGGTTCGTCCGCTTCCATGAGGTTGTGTGAGGCAGCCCAGATATCGATCGCGCGGGTATCGATTTTGACCGTTTTGCTGTTGCGCCAGTCGCGCATGAAATGGCTGATTTCGGCCAGCGCCTCGGGGATATATTCGCCATCAATCCAGTAAATCGTGTTGATGGTTTCGCCGGTGCGGCCCGAGAACATGGCAAGTCGTCGAATGTCGCCTGCGCCGCGCATCAGGCCAAAAGCATTGGCGTAAGTAGGGGCTGCGGCGAGGGTGGTTGCGGCAAAGGCACGCAATACGCCCCGCCGTGTGAGGCTCGTCGTCTTGCTGTCAATCATATATCTTCTGCGCGTCCCGTCGCTTCCGATATGCCGCGGCGTTGCGCGACAAGTTGCTGCCTATCCCCAGGCGCGTGGGAGGTATCTCATAACAAGCCTGTGTATCCAAGGTGTTTGGTTAAGAAGTCGCAACAATGCCCAAGTCTCGGCAAAAACTTGCTCATTCGGGTTATCCACAAGTTTATGCACCGTCGGGAGGGAAGCGTTGCACAAGGGCGACAGGCGCACGGCACTTGTGTCAACTCACAAGGATGTCGTTTTTTCATTCACACCCCTTCGCGTAATTATCGTGCGGGGTGCTCGTTTGTAAGGATACTGGATGTCGATCGTTACGCGCAGAGGCTTTGTTTCCACCGGTGTTGCCGCCACCGCCGTCGCGGTGTCGTCGCCACCTGCGTTCGCCCTGTCCGTGGGCCACCGGCAGGCGATTGCCGAGGCTGCTGCCGGGGACCGTGCCTTGTCAGCGTTCTACAAGGCCAACGGCTATACCCCGATTTGGACGGGCCGGTCGAATACCGACAAAAAGCGCCGCCAGGAGTTTATCAAGGCGGTCTCTAACGCCGACCCCCATGGCCTGCCCGCGCAGCGCTATAGCCCCGATCTGATCACAACCAACCTGCGCCGGGTCCGCAGCGAGCGGGACCTTGGCCGCATCGAGGTCGAGATGAGCCGTCTGTTCGTGCAGTACGCGCGCGACGTGCAGACCGGGATCGTTGCCCCGAAAAAGGCCGATCCCGATATCGTGCGCAAGGTCCCCTATCGCGACCGCAAGAGCATTCTTGAGACGTTTTCCGCGTCGTCGCCCGGGCCCTACATCAAGGCGCTGGCGCCGCGTTCGGACGAATACAGCCGTCTGATGAAAGAGAAGCTGCGGCTCGAAAAGGTCGCCGGGTCGCGCGGCTGGGGACCCGAGGTGCCCAATGTGAAGATCGAGCCCGGCGCCAGCGGGCCTGCCGTGGTCGCCCTGCGCAACCGGCTGATCCGCATGGGCTATCTCAAGCGCACCGCGACGTCGACCTATGACGAGCGTTTGCAAAGCGCAGTGCGGCTGTTCCAGCTGGACCATGGGTTGCACACGGACGGCGTGGTGGGCCAGGGCACGCGCGGTCAGATCAACACCTCGCCCGAGACGCGGCTGAGCCAGGTCATGGTCGCGATGGAACGCGAGCGTTGGCTGAACTTCCCCGGCGGGCTGGGTGACCGGCATGTCTGGGTCAACCTCGCCGATTTCCGCACCAAGCTTTTTGACAACGGCAAGGTCACCTTCGAGACGAAGTCCGTCATCGGGGAAAACAAGCTTGTCGAAAAGCGCACACCCGAGTTTTCCGACAAGATCGACTATATGGAGATCAATCCGGACTGGACGGTGCCACGCTCGATCATCGGGCGGGACTACCTGCCCAAGCTGCAGCAGGATCCGGCGGCAGCCGCCTATCTGGAGCTGATGGACGACGCAGGCAACCTGGTGCCGCGCGAGCAGATCGATTTTCTGTCGTACACGGAAGAGACCTTTCCCTACACCGTGCGCCAGCCGCCGGGTCGGGCCAACGCGCTCGGGACCGTCAAGTTCATGTTCCCGAACCCGCATGCGATCTACCTGCATGACACGCCCGAGCGGCATCTCTTCGCGCGCGAGACGCGGGCGTTTTCGTCGGGCTGCGTGCGGCTTTATGATCCGCATGACTTTGCCTATGTGCTGCTCGCCCGTCAGATGAGCCGTCCAGAGCCCTATTTCCAGGAAATCCTGGACAGCGGCGAACAGACCATCGTGCCGCTCGATCAGCCGGTGCCGGTGCACCTGTGCTATCGGACGGCCTTTACGCAGCCCAAGGGCCGCACCCAGTTCCGGCGCGATATCTACGGGCGCGATGCCGCGATCTTCCGCGAGCTGCAGAAGGCCGGGGTTTCGTTGCGCACGGTTTAGCACTACATCTCGGCCCTTGAGCAGTCAGGGGCCGCGCATGCCATTCACCATCCGACAGATTGCCGACGCGCTGGGCGCCGAGGTGCTGGGCGACGGCACGTTAGAGGTGGTTGCCCCGTCGGAACCCGCCTCTGCGGGGCCGGATCATCTGGCCCTTGCAATGGACCCCAAATACGCCGAGGGGCTTGCCGCCGGTGCGGCCCGGGCCGCCATTGTTTGGGATGGGGCGGATTGGCAGGCGCTGGGCCTGGACGCGGCCATCGTTGTGCCACGCCCGCGCTATGCGCTGTCGGGGCTGACACGGCTGATTGACCCCGGGCCCGAGATCGCGCCGGGTCTGCACCCCTCCGCCATCGTAGATCCTACGGCCGAGATTGGCCCCGGCGCAGCAATCGGGCCGTTCGTCGTCATCGGCCGGGGCGTACACATAGGCGCGCGCGCGCGTGTCGGCGCCCATGTGAGCATCGCGTCGGAGACCAAGATCGGCGAGGATGCGCTGATCCTGGACGGTGCGCGCATCGGGGCTCGGGTGCAGCTTGGTCACCGGATCATTGTGCACCCGGGGGCGGTGATCGGCTCGGACGGGTTCTCCTTTGTCACCCCCGAAAAATCCTCGGCCGAGCGCGCGCGAGAGACGCTGGGTTCAGGCGAGACGCAGGCCCCGCAAAGCTGGACGCGGATCCATTCGCTGGGCGGGGTTGAGATCGGCGATGATGTGGAGATCGGCGCGAACTCCACGATCGATCGCGGCACCATAAGGCCTACGCGGATCGGGCGTGGCACCAAGCTCGATAACCTCGTGCACGTCGGCCACAATGTGGTTGTCGGCGAAGATGCGCTGCTATGCGGGCAGGTGGGCATCGCAGGATCGGCGCGGATCGGGGATCGCGCGGTTCTGGGTGGGCAGTGCGGCGTGTCCGACAATGTCTCGGTCGGCAGTGACGTGGTGGCCGGTGGCGCGACCAAGATGTTCTCGAACGTCCCGGCAGGGCGCATGGTGCTGGGCAGCCCGGCGATGAAAATGGACAGCCATATCGAGACCATGAAGGCCTTGCGCCGCCTGCCGCGGCTGATCCGCGACTTCAAAGCCCTGCAAAAAGCGGTTCCAAAAGCCGACGACAATGACTAAATGACGCCCAATAAAGAGGCGAGGCAATAATGTCGGCGAGCGTCAAGGACAGGGTCATCACTATCATTGCCGAACAGGCGGTGCTTGAGCCGTCTGACGTCAAGCTTGAGCATTCGCTGGATGACCTGGGGATCGACAGCATGGGGCTGGTCGAGAGCATCTTTTCTATTGAAGAGGCGTTTGACATCCAGGTGCCTTTCAACGCCAACGAACCCGACCGTTCCGAATTTGACATCTCTTCGGTCGCGGCGATCATCGCCGCCGTTGAGGGCCTTGTGGCCGACCAGAGCACGTGAAGCGGGTCGTCATCACGGGCGCGGGCACGATCAACGCGCTTGGGGCCTCGGTGGATGAGACGCTGAACGCCATGGCCGCCGGGACCTGTGGCATTGGCGAGATTGATATTCGCGATGTCGAGCGTCTGTCGATCCGGATTGGCGGCCAGGTCAAGGACTATGACCCGGACGACCATTTCAACCGGCAGCAACAGGCGCTCTATGATCGGTTCACCCAGTTCACGCTGTTGGCCGCGCGCGAGGCGATCGAACAGGCGGGGTTGGAGTTTGCGGGCCAGCTGGCCGCCGAGGCGGGGGTGGTTCTGGGCACCTCAGGTGGCGGGCTGAACACGCAGGACGACAACTATCGCGCGGTCTATGAAGACGGGAAGAACCGGGTGCACCCGTTCATCGTGCCGAAGCTGATGAACAACGCCGCGGCGAGCCATGTGTCCATGGCCTACAATCTCAAAGGTCCCTCCTTCACCGTCGCCACGGCCTGTGCCTCGTCAAACCATGCGATGGGACAGGCGTTTTGGCTGGTGCGGTCGGGGGCGAGCCGGGTGATGGTCACCGGCGGCTCGGAATCGATGCTGTGCTTTGGCGGGGTGAAGGCCTGGGAAGGGCTGCGGGTGATGTCGAAGGACGCCTGCCGCCCGTTTTCGCTGGGCCGCACGGGCATGGTGCAGGGCGAGGGTGCGGGCGTTTTAGTCTTTGAGGAATACGAGCACGCGCGCAAGCGCGGGGCCGAGGTGCTGGCCGAGGTGGTTGGGTTTTCCATGACGTCGGATGCGGCCGATATCGTGATGCCGTCCAAGCAGGGCGCGGCCCGGGCGATCGCGGGGGCGATGAAAGACGCACGGATTGCGGCCGATGAGGTGGGCTATATCAACGCCCACGGCACCGGGACCGCAGCCAACGACAAGACCGAATGCGCCGCGGTGGCCGATGTCTTTGGGCGCCATGCGGATCAGCTGATGATCTCGTCGACCAAATCCATGCACGGCCACCTGATCGGGGGCACCGGCGCGGTTGAGCTGTTGGCCTGCATCATGGCGCTGCGCGATGGGATCGTTGCGCCGACCATCGGCTATCAAGAGGCCGATCCGGAATGCGCGCTGGACGTCGTGCCGAACGAGGCGCGCGAGGCGCAGGTGGATGTGGCCTTGTCAAACGCGTTTGCGTTTGGCGGGCTGAATGCAGTTTTGGCGTTGCGCAAGGCCGGGTAGAGGCCCCTTCTGCCAGTGGGGAAGTGGGGGCCGGTCGTTTCTGGACACAGTCTGTCGCTAAAACAGCAACAATATACCCGGGGTTACTGCCCTTCGGCGCCGCGATCCCGGAGTGCGTTGAAGCCTGCGGTGAACCCGGCCAGGTTGATTGCCACCACAACCTCCTGATCGCGCGCGGCCGCCGGAACGATCCGCATGCGTCCTTCCACGCCACGCCGCATCGCGGCAAGATCGTCGCCGGACAGGCCGATCCGCGCGAAGCAGCCGACCTGGGTGCAGAACTGGAACGGATAGCGCTTGGCCGGGTCGGAATCGATGGCGATGGTCACCTGCTGGGTCAGAAGCGTCTCAAGCGGGGTGATGATCGTGGCACCCGCCTCAGCCTCGCCACCGCCCTCGGGCAGCATGAACAGGCTCATCTCGGCCACCGCGCTGCCGTCCTCGCCCGATAACAGTTGGTAAAGCTGGCAGGGATCGTCGCCATTGGCGTTGACGATGCAGCGCAGCTGCCAGGATTCAAAGGTTTCGGCCACATAGGTCTCGCCCGGCTGCGGTTCGTTCGAGACCACGGTTCCAGGCGACAAATCTTCGGCGGTTTGTGCCCAAGCGGCGCAAGCGGCCCCAAGGGCCAGAGCGCCACCCAGGGCGGCGCGTATCCACATGCTCATCTCAACGGATCCACTTTGTTTTCTTTGCGCGCGATGTATCACGCGGCTGCTACGCTGTCAGCGCCAATTCCCTTGGCGCGGCGAACCCCCGCCCGCGATTTTCCAAACAAAAAAGGGCCCGAAACCGGACCCTTTTTCGCATTGTTCTCCCTGCCGGACGGGCCGACTTAGTCATTGACGCGAACGCTAGTCGGATATGAATCGACCGTCAACCGGGAATATCCACATGGCAAATCACAATAAAAATGACCGCGCCCAAAGGGAGCGCGGCCAGTCTGACAGGGAGGAAAAACCCGCGAGAAGCGTTTCAGCAAAGCTCGCGGTATTTGGATACTGGCGCAGAAAGATTAAAAAGTTATGGTTGCCGCCCAGGGACTTTGGGCGCGGAGAACAGGGTGGACAGTAACAGCATTTTTATCGGCGGCGGGGGCGACGGCTATGCCGATCCACAGGGCCTGCTTTTGAAGTACGCCAACCGTCACGGTCTGATCGCGGGCGCCACGGGAACCGGCAAGACCGTCACCCTACAGATTATGGCCGAAAGCTTTTCTGCACAGGGCGTGCCGGTGTTTCTGGCCGATGTGAAAGGCGATCTGTCCGGGCTGGCCAAATCCGGATCCGAAGGCTTCAAGCTGCACGAGCCGTTCATGAAACGCGCAGGCACCATTGGTTTCGCGGATTACAGCTATGACGCGTTCCCGGTGACCTTTTGGGATCTCTTCGGCCAGTCCGGCCATCCGGTGCGAACCACCGTGGCCGAAATGGGCCCCTTGTTGCTGGCCCGGCTGCTTGAGTTGACCGAAGCGCAGGAAGGCGTGCTGAACATCGCGTTCCGGGTGGCCGACGAAGAGGGGCTGCCTCTTTTGGATCTCAAAGACTTGCAGGCGCTTCTTCTTTGGGTGGGCCAAAACGGCAAGGACCTGTCGTTGCGCTATGGGAACGTCTCCTCCGCCTCGGTCGGGGCGATCCAGCGGGCGCTGCTGGTTTTGGAAAATCAGGGCGGGAACGATTTCTTTGGTGAACCCGCGCTGGAGCTTTCCGACATCATGGCGACCGACAGCGATGGGCGCGGGCGGATCAATATTCTGGCGGCGGACAAGTTGATGGGGTCGCCCCGGCTTTACGCCACCTCGCTGCTCTGGTTGCTCTCGGAACTGTTCGAAGAGCTTCCCGAAGTGGGCGATCCCGACAAACCCAAGCTCGTCTTCTTCTTTGATGAGGCGCATCTTTTGTTCGATGACGCGCCCAAGGCATTGGTCGACAAGCTGGAACAGGTGGCGCGCCTGATCCGGTCCAAGGGGGTTGGTGTCTATTTCGTGACGCAGAACCCCGACGACATCCCGGAAGATATCCTTGGTCAGCTGGGTAACAGGGTGCAACACGCGCTGCGCGCGTTCACGGCGCGCGACAAGAAGGCGTTGAAGCTGGCGGCAGAGACGTATCGCGAGAACCCGCGCTTTTCGACCGAGGACGCGATCCGCGAGGTTGGGACAGGTGAGGCGGTAACGTCTTTTCTGATCGACAAGGGCGCGCCCGGGATCGTGGAGCGCACGCTCATCCGCCCGCCGTCGTCACAGCTGGGCCCGATCACCAAGGCCGAGCGTGCCGATGTGATGGCAGCATCACTGATTGGGGCAAAGTACGAGACGCCCAAGGATCGCGAGAGCGCCTATGAGGTGCTGAAAGCGCGCGCGGATGCCGCCGCCAAGGAGGCCGAGGAAGCGGAAAAGCGTGAAGAAGAGGCCGATGCCATGATGCGGGAATACAGCGCGGCGCGCCGATATTCCGGCACGCGGGTCGGGCGCTCGACCGCGCGGCCCAAGCGGACGCGCGGGGCCGACACGCTGAGCGAGGCATTGACCAAGGCGGTCGTCAAAGAGCTGCAGGGCACGACCGGGCGGCGTTTGGTGCGCGGGATACTCGGCGGGCTCTTCAAAGGCCGCTAAGCGCAGGCCGTGTGCGTTTCTGCAAGGTTTTGCGCCTCGTGAAGCGCGGCGCGGGCGTGCTATGTCCCCTCTATCAGTCGCAGCCGCCAGACCGGAGCCACGCCCATGACCGCCCAAAACACGCTCGCGTCCTATGGCAGCGTTGCCAAGACCCTGCATTGGTTAACGGCCCTGTTGATCATTTCGCTCTTCCCGCTGGGGTTTGTCGCCAATGAGTGGCCGCAGGACCTGCCCGAGGAGATCGCCGTTAAGGCCACGCTGTTTTCGATCCACAAGACCCTGGGCGTCGCGGTCTTTTTCGTGGCCCTGATCCGCATCGTCTGGACGGTGTCACAGATCAAGCCGCTTCTTCTGAACGCCGAGCACCGGCTTGAGGCGTTTCTGGCCGAGGCGATGCACAGCCTGCTCTACCTGTCGCTGGTGCTGGTGCCGCTGTCGGGGTGGATCGGGCATGCGGCGACCACGGGATTTGCGCCGATCTTCTGGCCGTTTGGGCAGTCTTTGCCGTTCGTGCCCAAGTCGCCCGAGCTTGCGGCCTTTTTCGAGACGACCCATGAGGTTCTGGTCAAAGTACTCTTGGCCGCCTTGGCCCTGCATACGCTGGGCGCGCTGAAACACGCCATCATCGACCGCGACGGCACGCTGGCGCGGATGTGGTTTGGCGGCCGTGCGGTGCCGCAGCCGCCCGAGGTGCCCCATAGCCGTACCCCGAAACTGGCGGCGCTTGGGGTGTACGGGCTGGCATTGGCGGCCGCTGCGGCCATCGGTCTGGCCGAGACGCGCGAAGAACGGGGCGAAGTGGCGACGCTTGCAGCGGTGCAAAGCGATTGGAACGTGGTCGAGGGCGAACTGCGGTTCACCGTGGCCCAGATGGGCCAGCAGGTCGAGGGCAGCTTTGCGGAATGGACCGCGGCGATCCGGTTCTCTGAGACGCCGGTCGAGGGGCGCCATGGCGATGTCGAGGTGACCATCGCCATGGGCAGCGTGACGCTGGGCTCGGTCACCAATGAGGTGAAGGGGAGCGATTACTTCAATGTCGAGGCGTTCCCAACCGCGACCTTCACCGCCGATATTCTGCCGGCGGAGACCGGGTATGTTGCCGAAGGAACGCTGGAGTTGCGGGGGATCAGCCAGCCCGTTACGCTGCCCTTTGCGCTTGAGATCGACGGCACCACCGCCCGGATGCAGGGGACAACAGCCCTTGATCGGCGGGATTATGAGATTGCGCCATCGTTTCAGGATGAAAGCACGGTGGGCTTCGGCGTTGACGTGACCATCGATCTGACCGCGACGCAAGGCACGTCCTAGATCGCGGGACAGTGTCTGGGCGATCGGGCGCGGTTTAGCCTTCCGCAAGTTTCCTCGCCCATTCTGGCGCGAACGAGGGGAATCGGCGCCATGGAGCTTTCGTTCGTCCTGTATCGCAGCAAGGCCCACACATCGGCCAGCCCGGCAGATGTGAGCGATATCGTAACGACGAGCCTGCACCTCAACGCGCGCGAGGGGCTGACCGGTTTCCTGCACTTCGACCGTGGCTTCTTTCTGCAATACCTTGAGGGGCCGCCGGGCCCGCTTGCGCGCAAGATCGCGCGCATTCACAAGGATCGCCGCCATGATGAGTTCACCATCCTCGCCGATGGGGACATTGATGAGCGGTTCTTTCCGGACTGGGACATGGGGCAGATCAGCAAGGATCTTTTGCCCAATGAGGGCCCGCTTGCCACGCATTCGTGGTTGCTTCCGGTGGACAGCATCGACCCGTTGCCCCTGATCGAGGCGTTTGCCGCCCATGCGGGCCGTTTGCAGGGCGCGGCGATCGAGCAGGTCGACTAGCCGCCTAGGCGGTCGCCTTGTCTTGTCGTCGTAGCCACGCGGCCCAGAGTCCCATGAAGAGCGCCGCTGCGCTGGAGCCAAGCATCGTCACCAGCAGGATTGTCCCACCGCCGTCTTCGGGCACAAGGGCACCGGTGAGGGCGGTCAAGACCGCGCCCCCCGCGACGACCAGCGCGCCGCTCAGACCCGCGGCGCTGCCTGCCAGCGATGGTTCGACCGACATCGCGCCGGTGTTGCTGGCGGGCATGGTCAGGCCGTTGCCAAGGCCCACGCAGATCGTCGCGCCAAAGAATACGGCGGGCGTGACAAGGCCCGCGGACCACAGCACCAGCCCGAGGGTGAGCCCGCCACAGGCGACGAGACGTCCAGCGATGATCATGGTGGTGAGCGGCAGATCCTTCCCGAACCGCCCTGACAGAAACCCGCCTGCCATAAAGCCCAGCGTGATTGAGCCGATATAGATGCCCAGCGTTGCCGCCGAGCTACCAAAGGTTGAAACGGCCACAAGCGGTGCGCCGGTGATAAAGATGTAGAATGCCCCGACCGAGAAGGTGCCGCACAGCGCGAAGGCCCAAAAGGTCGGAACCCGCAGCAGCACCCAGGGCGATGGGCGCGTGCCGTCCCGCACCGGGACGCGGGTTTCGCCAAAATCGACGACGCAGACGGCAAGCAGAAGCGCCCCGGCGACGGTGTAGAAGACGAACGTGGCCCGCCATCCAAAGACCTGGTCCAGCGCACCGCCGACAAGCGGCCCGAACATCGGCCCCAGCGCCATCGCCATCCCGATATAGCCGATCAGGCTGACCGCCTCACGCTCGGGCCGGGTGTCGCGCACCACGGCGAGGGACAGCGTGTAGCCTGCCACCATACCGCCCTGGAGTATTCTAAAGGCAAGGAACGTGGTGGCGTTCTGGGCCAGCACACACCCAAGCGACGCGACCGCGAAGACCGAGAGCACGGCGAGCAGTACGGGCCGACGCCCGACCCGGTCGGACAGCGGGCCGATGATCAGTTGCACCACCGTGGTCACGGCCAGATAGCCGGAGACGGCCAGGGTGATCGTGGCGTAGTCGGTTCCAAGATCGGCGGCCATCCGCGTCAGCGACGGCGTGAACATGTTCAGCGACAGCGGCGCAAAGGCCGTCAGCACAATCAGGGTCAGCAGGTGCGGCGGTGTGCGGGTCATCGGTCTTGGGCCAGATGGGCGAACGGGGTTCGGAAAACCGGGACGTGCCGTGCATGGACGTCGCGCGGCTGTCCCTGGTGGGCGTGCGCGGGTGTGCCCCTATCGCTCTTGCAGCGCAAGGCGCAGCCCCAGCGCGCAGTAGATGCCCCCCACCACCTTGCCCTGCCAGCGCAGCACCGTTGGGTTGCGGCGCAGGAATGCGCCAAGCCCGCCCGCCGCCACGGAATAGACGATGGTGCTGACAAAGCCCAAAAGCGCAAAGATCACGCCAAGCAGGGTCAACTGGAGCATGACAAACCCGTTCTCGGGCACAACGAACTGGGGCAGAAAGGCCAAGAAAAACAACGCTGTTTTTGGGTTCAGCACCTCGGCCAGGATCGCCTGCCGAAAGGCCTGGGATGCCGTGATCGGCAAGCGGCCCTGACCCAGATCGGTGTCTGTGCGGTCAAAAATTGCCCGCAGCCCGAGATACACAAGGTAGGCCGCGCCCAGATACTTCACGATGGTAAAGAGCGTTGCAGACGCGGCGATGATTGCCGAAAGCCCGATCACGGCCATCGCCGTATGCAGGATATCGCCCGCCGTGATCCCGGCGCCCGTCGCAATGCCCACCCGCGTGCCCGAGGTCGTCGCGCGCGCAATGGTCAAGAGCGTGGCAGGGCCCGGGATGAACACGAACCCAAGCACGACGATCGCATAGGTGAGCAGGATGGCGGGATCGATCATGGGCTCTCTCCGGGTGGCGGGTCAGGGGCCATCAAGCCCACAACCGGACCCGGCGTGCAAGAGCGTCAAAGTTTAACGGGTTTTTTGGTTTACCTAACGGCAGGCCTTCGCCACCCTTGGCGCATCCGACCCCCACGGATTTGTGCGACGCTGATGTTAACCATTTCGGATCTTATTGGTATTGCCGCAGGCGCCTTTGTGATCCTGGCGTTTTACGCCAAGGAAGACGTTTTCCTGCGCAGCTACGCCATCGTGTCGAACCTGCTGTTCATCATATATGCGCTGATGGTCTGGCTGTGGCCGATCCTGATCCTGCATGCGATCCTGTTGCCGCTGAACGTCGTGCGGCTGGCGCAGCTTAAACTCCGGCGCGTCCGGTCGGTGGACCTGCAGATGACGCCGGATGAACGGGCGCGGTTTCAGCGCGATCTGGCCATCGACCCGCATGTCTGGGCGGTGTTTGGCCGGGCCGGGGGCCGGTGATCAAAGCTCGCGCACTTTAAGCCGGGTGATCCGGTTGTCCTTGCGGGCCATGACCTCGAACCGGAAGCCGTGGAATGAGAACACCTGCCCCTGGGTCGGAATCGTCTGCGCCTCGTGGATGACGAGGCCCGCGACGGTGTTCGCCTCATCGTCGGGCAGTGACCAATCGTTTGCGCGGTTGAGATCGCGGATCGTCATGGCGCCATCGATCAGATAGGCGCCCCCGTCGGTGCGCCGCACGGGGTGTTCGGCATCAACGTCAAATTCGTCGGTGATCTCGCCCACAATCTCTTCCAGGATATCCTCAAGCGTGATCAGACCTTGCAGCGCGCCGTATTCGTCCACCACCAGCGCAAAGTGGGTGTGGCGGCGCAGAAACTCGCGCATCTGGTCGTCGAGCGTCGTGGTTTCAGGCACAAAGTAAGGCTTCATCGCGATGCCCATGATGTCGAAATCGGCAAGCGGGTCCAGGCCGCCCTCGGCCTGAAGCTTGTAGATCGCGCGCAAGAGGTCCTTGGCGTGGATCAGCCCGACGATGTTTTCGGGGTCGTCTTTGAAGATCGGCAGACGCGTATGGGGTGATTTCAGGCAAAGCTCGACCATTTCGCGCGCGCTGAGGCTGGCGTCGATCATTTCGATCTGGCTGCGGTGGAGCATAATCTCTTCGACCGAGCGGTCGCCAAGGTCGAGCGCGCCCAGCAGACGGTCGCGATGTTCCTTTTCCACCGCGCCTTCGGAATGGCCCAGTGTGATCGCGCCCTCGATCTCTTCGCGCACGGCCAGGATGTTGGTGCCCGCCTCGACCTGCACCCCGATCAGGCCCAGAGCGGCGCGCACGATGTAGCGGACAAAGGCCACGATGGGCGCAAAGACCCGGATCACCACGGCGATGATTGGCGCGACGCGCGTGCTTGCCGTCTCTGCATTGGTGATGGCGTAGGTCTTGGGCAGAACCTCGGCAAAGATCACCACAAGTGCGGTCATCACCAGCGTGGCATAGGCCACGCCGCCTTCGCCGAAGAGGCGCGTGAAGAACACCGTCGCCAGCGAGGCGGCGAGGATGTTCATGAGGTTATTGCCCAACAGGATCGCGCCGATCAGGCTTTCGGTGTCGTCGAGCAGGCGCAGCGCAAGGCCAGCCCCCTTCGATCCCTTGTCGGCGCGGGCGTGCAGCTTACCGCGTGAAGCGGCGGTTAGCGCGGTTTCGCTGCCTGAAAAGAAGGCCGAGGCGAAAAGCAGGGTGACGATGACAAGGGCCGTGATCCAAAGGCCGGTTTCCATGGTGTATCCGTTTGAGGTTAGGGTGCTAACAAAGGGTCCGGGTCGTCATATTGGATCAATTGGCCCGCAGGCAAGGAGCGGGGCGCGGATGGTGGGCGTCCGTGGCTTTGGGGAACGGCGATGCGGGCGGTGCCAGACCGGGGCCCGAGGTTGGATCGGCAGGGGCGTTATCCCCGTCTTCCGGGATGCGACGGGATCCGGTTTCGATGTGAGCGCGGGCTATCGCCCTGTCGGAATTGGCGTTCTGAACGGCCCGTGACGCGATACGCGCCTATCCTCACCCGCCAAAGCTGAAGATGTCCCCGATATTCTCGATAATCGCGACCAGCAGGACGACGCCCGCCACCAGCAAGGCGACCCACCAGAAAAAGTAGAACAGGATCGCCGATCCACCCATGGTCGAGCCATAGACGACGTAGCGCCAGTTCTCACCCCGAACGGCCGAAATAACGCCAAGTACGACGGCCAAACCGCCCAGAATCGGCGGCACGAAGCCGAGATAGTCGAGGAGAGTGGGCTTAACAGGCTCGGGCGCGGGCTGTTCCAGCCCTAAGAACGACCGCCAGGCTGAGCGTTTGATCTCGCCTGCGATTTCGCCGATTTGTGTTCCGACCGATGGCTGTGTCTGCATCGACGGGCCAAGGATCACCACGAACACGAAGACGAGCGCCAGCGCGCCTGAAACAAGCGCCCAGAAGCCCACAGAGCGCAGTGGGTTTGGATCGGCGGGGGAAGAATATGCAGTCGTCATCCCCAACCCATTAACGCTGACCTGTGGCGAAACTATGGTCGCCATCTTGGCGCGCCCAACCACGCGCATTAGACTGGTTGCGTTCGTTGCTGCTTGGTTTTCGATGTCCCAATCTTCTTTGAAACTCGGTCTGGCCCTTGGGGCCGGCGGTGCCCGCGGCTGGTGCCATGTGGGCGTCTTGCGGGCCCTCGAAGAGATGGGGCTGCGGCCCGATGTGGTTGCGGGCACTTCGATGGGCTCAATCGTCGGTGCGATCTATGCGGCAGGCAAGCTTGATGCGCTGGAAGAATGGGCGCTGGGCCTGTCGCGCGGCATGCTGTTGCGGCTGATGGATGTGCGCTTGTCCAACGGTGGCCTGATCGAGGGCGGGGCGATTGAGACGGTATTTAAAGAGCTGGACGTGCCCGACCTGATCGAAGAACTGCCGCTGCCCTTTGCCGCTGTCGCCTGCGATATGGGCACTGGCCAGGAGGTGTGCTTTGACAGCGGGCCCGTGGGTCGGGCCGTGCGGGCGTCTGCCGCCTTGCCAGGTGCGCTGAGCCCCGCCCGGATTGACGGGGCCTGGTACCTTGATGGCGGGCTTGTGAACCCGGTTCCGGTGTCGGTGTGTAAGGCGATGGGCGCCGATGTGGTCATCGGTGTGGACGCAAATGCCCATCCTGATGGGGTGATCTGGCACCCGACCGAGGGGGCGGGCTGGCCTGCGCTGATGGCCGGTTGGCGTGACAGGCTGCCTGATGTTTTTGGTCTGGGGCCGGCTGGATCGGCGCCAGAGCCGCGCGGACCTGGCTATGCGACGGTGATCACTGCGACGGTTGAGATCATGATGGACGGGCTGACGCGGGCGCGGCTGTCGGATGATCCGCCGGATCTGTTGCTTGAGGCCGATCTTGCGGACAAGATCTTTGCCATGGAGTTCGACCGGGCGGACGAGGCCATCACCGAGGGGCGGCGCATGGTCGAAGCCGCGGCGCCACGGATCGCCGCGCTGTTTGACGGGGCGGTGTAGGGCCTACCAGACCGCGCGCGAGGCGTCGCGGGTGACGTCGGCCAGCACAACCATGGTGTTTGGCGCGACTTTAAGAACGCGGCGGTCAACCTTGAAATACCAGAAAGATCCGTCTGTCGCGGGAAGCCCGTAATATTCGGTGTTCAGGAGGACCTGATACTTGCCGCGGGGCAGGGTTTCACCGATCTCGTAGCGTTTGATCTTGGCACGCTCCGGCGCTGACAGGCACTTGGCACCGGGTATCCCGCAGGCCGCATAGGCCTGGGGCACGGCGACAAACGTCGCGGCAAAAAGGGCGATAGCAAATGGTCTCATGGCAGCGCGGATAGTCTGCGCGAGGTTGGGGGCCTGCGTCAAATCATGTCTTTTTGAAGGCAAGCTGCAAAAAGTCGCTCTCGAAGGGTTGAATGTAAAGTTAATTCACATAACATTGTGGTGTCACGAGAGAGAGCGATCCCATGCAAAATTCCATTCCCCTCACCGCCAGCGCCATTGCCCTGGGCCTTGTTGTCCCCGCGCTTGCCGCGTCAAACAGCTATGACTACAAGAAGTTCTCCAGCATCGAAGCGGATCGCGGCGTGCACGTCACCGTGGTCGCGGGCGAAGATTATCAGGTCACGGCCACCGCCAATCGCCAACGCTTGCTGAGGCGGGTCGAGATCCGGCAGATGGGTGACACGCTCAAGATTTCGCGCCGGGGGTCGAGCATTTTTCTCTGGGGGCTGGCCGATCGCTATGAGGTGACGGTCGGCTTGCCAACGCTGGACGGGATCGAGGCCAGTTCGGGTGCCGAGTTCGACGTGTCGGGCCGGGTCACCGATCAGCTGACGGTCAAGGCCAGTTCGGGCAGCGACGTGGATCTTGACGATCTGACACCCTCAGACCTGTCATTGCGGGCGTCTTCGGGGGCGGAAATCACCATCAGCGGGTCCTGCGACCAGTTATCGGTGCGCGCATCGTCCGGCAGCCAGGTTGATGCGGAAGACATGGTGTGCGCGACGGCTGAGATCCGCACCTCGAGCGGGGCGGATGTGGATGCGCATGTCACCGATGTGCTGGCCGCAAAGGCGTCGAGCGGGTCGGATATCGACATCACCGGCAGCCCGCGCGTGACGCGGGAAGAGATGTCGTCGGGCGGCGATCTGGCGATGATGCGCTAGGGCTTTGCCGCCTCTCCCTCCCTCGTCTAGGGGAGGGCGGGGCGGTCAGGCATCAAGCTCAACCCAGACCGGGACGTGGTCCGAGGGCTTTTCCCGGCCGCGCACGTCTGCATCGATCCGGCAATCGACCAGCAGGTCGGCGCATTGCGGGCTGAGCAGGAAGTGATCGATGCGAATGCCGTCGTTGCGATCCCACGCGCCCGCTTGATAGTCCCAGAAGCTGTAGTGCCCGGGCCCTGAGGTGCGTGCGCGGAACGCTTCGGTGAAGCCCAGGTTCACGATCTTGCGAAACGCGGCGCGCGAGGCGGGCAGGGCGAGCGCGTCCTTGTGCCAGGCCTCGGGGCGGGCGGCATCCTCATCTTGCGGGATCACGTTGTAATCGCCCGCCATCAACGCCGGTTCCTCTGCGCTCAAGAGGTCGCGGGCGCGGTCATAAAGCCGCTCCATCCAGGCAAGTTTGTAGTCGTATTTCGGCCCGGGCGCGGGATTGCCGTTGGGCAGGTAAAGCCCGCAGATCCGGACCGCCCGCTTGCCCACCACCGTGGCCTCGATCCAGCGCGCCTGTGCGTCGTCCGGATCGCCGGGCAGGCCGCGCACGACGTCTTCGAGCGGGAGCTTGGACAGGATCGCCACCCCGTTGAACGACTTTTGCCCATGGGTTTCAACGTTGTAGCCGCGGTCTTCGAACATCTCGCGCGGGAAGTTTTCGTCTACCGACTTGATCTCTTGCAGCAGCGCGACATCGGGCTGCGCCTCGTCCAGCCAGTCGGGCAGGGCCTGCGCGCGCGCCTTGATTCCGTTGATGTTGAAGGTGGCGATTTTCATGCGACGGGCCCTTTGCGGCGTGGCCTGTCTTGTCGCACGGGCGGGCAGGCGGACACAAGCGGTGCGCGGCGGTGAAACGGGCGCAGCGTCGGCGCACAATCGCCATAGTTTGGTGTTTGGCTGCAGCGGACCGCATATCACCAACCCTTTGACCGATGATCCGTTTCTTCAACGTCCCCTACCGCTTCTTCATCGTCGCCCTGATTGGGCCGTTGTGCCTTGGTATGTCGGCCTGGATCCTTGTCGTGCGCATGCCCGTGCAAGAGGCGCTGGAGGCACGGGGTGTCACGGCCGTGGCGGTTGTCGAAACGTCCTACAACTATCGCGATCACAGGCCGACACGCGGCGGGCGGACCGAGGTGATCACCTATCGCTTCACCACCGCGGACGGGCGGGTGCTGACGCCGACGATGCGCAAATCCTACAACTACGATCGCCCGGTCGAGGTGGGGCGGCGGATCGAGGTGACGTATCTGCCGGACGACCCGGCAAAGCACTTCACGTCGCTGCGACCCCACTACACCCGCGCGGCGATGGCCTACCTTCTGCTGCCATTGGCCCTGGTGGGGTTTGGCCTTGCGGTACACTACCATCGCCAGGTGCCGCGAGGCTGGGAAGGGCCCAAGCTCTGGCCGCCGGTGTCGATCCGCTAGTCGCCGAAATCCACCGCATCGGTGTTTGCGCCGCAGAGCAGCACACCCAACCGTTCGCCCGCGCCGGGCACATAGGCGCCGCACAGCAGCGCGGCGAGCGCGGTGGCGCCGCCCGGTTCGACGACAAGGCGCAGCTTGTCCCACAAGAGGCGGCGGGCCGCGCGGATCGCGTCGTCGGGGACAAGCACGCTTTCATCCACGAAATCTGCCGCAATCGGGTACATCAGGTCGCCCACCTGCCCGGGGCCAAGGCTGTCGGCGGCGATGCCGCCCGCAGGTGACTGGACAGGGCCGCCGGCGTTGAGTGCATTGTAGAGCGTTGGCGCGGCCTCGGGCTCTACCGCGATGATCCTGGCGCGGTCTTCGACATAGGCCGCCATCCCACCGATCAGCCCGCCACCGCCCACGGCGATGATCAGGGTGTCGAGCGGGGCCTGGTCCAGAAACTCAAGCGCCACGGTGCCCTGGCCAGCCAAGGTTTTCGGCTGGTCGAAGGCGTGGACGAGCAAGGCGCCGGTGCGTTCCTGGAACGCATCTGTTTCGGCCATCAGCGCGTCGAACCCGCCGGAAACCGGGTGCACCTGCGCGCCATAGCCGCGAATGCGGTCGGCCTTGGCGGCGGGGGTGAAGTCAAAGACAAAGATGTTGGCGGGAACCCCGGCGGCGTGTGCGGCAAAGGCCAGTGCGGCCCCGTGATTGCCGCCCGAGGCGCCGACGACACCTGCGGCGGGCACATCGCGGGTCTTGAGGTTCAGCGTGGCGCCGCGGGCCTTGAAGCTGCCGGTGTGTTGCAGCTGTTCAAGTTTGAACGCGATGTCCGGCAGGGCCGGGTCAAGACCCAGATCCGCGGCAGCGACGGTGATGACCGGGGTCTTGCGCACATGGGGCGCGATAATCGGATAGGTGTCTTCGACATCCTTGCGGGTGACGGCGTGTGGCATAGGGCTCCCCGGTTGATCGGGGATGTGTGGCACCCCGCATTCGGGGTGTCCAGCTACATCGAGAACGAGGTGCCGCAGCCGCAGCTTGAGGTCGCGTTGGGGTTCTCGATCACAAAGCGCGCGCCGATCAACTCCTCGGAAAAATCGATCACGGCGTTGGACAGGAAGGGTAGCGAGACGCTGTCGACCACGACCTTCTGGCCATCGCCTTCGAGGATCAGGTCGTCGTCGGACGGTTCATCAAGCTTGATCTCATACTGAAAGCCCGAGCATCCGCCACCTTCGACGGCCACGCGCAGCGCCTTTGGGGCGTCCTCGCTTGCATTGATCTCGGCCAGACGCTCGAACGCGCGGGGCGTGACTTTGGGAGGCAGGGCGAGATCCATGGGCGGTGTCCGATTGTTGGTACGGGGAAGATAGGGGCTGGATGGGGTCGGTGCAAGAATTGCGGGGGCCATTGCTCAGCCCGCGTCAGCAAGGTGGGCTAGGCTGAGGGGGTCGCCGCCACCCCACGCAGCGTGACCTCAAGATCCCCATATCCGGTAAACCGCCGCTCAAACGCCAACCCAAGCCGCTCGGCGCAGGCCCGTGCCTTTTCGGTCAGGTCCGGATCGTCGATCTGCGCCTGATAGACCAGCTTCTCGTAGTGGCCGAAATACATGTCGCGCAGCTCGGGGTGGCGGTCGAGCCCGAGCGGTTTGATCACAAAGGCGTCGAACTGGCGAACCAGGAAATCGGTCAGGTAAAACGCCGTGAACTCGGATTCTGCACGATCCGCGAACAAACTGTTTCCTTCAAAGAACGAATAACAATGGGGCCCTTCGACCATCCGAACCCCCAATTCCTTGCACTTTTCCTGCAAGAGCCCGCCCGTGCCGCAATCGGCGTAGACCACGAAGATATCGCTATAGTCCGCGCGGTGCTTGGCCACGGCGGCCTCGACGGCGGTGGGTATCGCGTCGGGGGTATTGTGCAGGATCGCAGGCAGGCAGGCGAGATCGAGATGGTCCCAGCCATGGGTGCGCTTAAGCGCCACTATCTCATGCGCGAGCGCCCCGCAGGCCAAGAGCAAGACGCGCCCGCTTTGCGCTGGGGCAAGTCCGGTTTCGGTCAGCGCGGCATCGTCCGGGATCACCGGGGCCACGCCTTGAGTGCAAGTGCTGCCGCAAGAAACGCGATGCTGATCAACCCGGCGCCGGTGCCGAGCATGGGGCTGGCCAGAGCCGCGATGCCCACAGTCACGGCACCCGCCGCGAGGACGAGCGCAATCAGGGTGAATAGGCGGGTCTGGGGCACGGCAGTCTCCTGTCTCTGACAAGAATATGGGCGCGGGCGATGCGATTTGGAAGAACTTCTGTGCGTGCCTGGGCCCGGGCGATCCCGCGTGGGCCGCGCCGGGCGACAGCCCATTGCCCTCATTTCGCCTGCCGCCTAGTCTCCGCCCAAACGACACGACCGGAAGACACCGAATGACCTATTGCGTAGGGCTTTTGCTGGATGCGGGCATGGTGCTGCTCAGTGATACGCGCACCAATGCCGGGCTCGACAATATCGCGATCTACCGCAAGAGCTTTGTGTTCGAACGCCCGGGCGAGCGCGTGATCGCGATCATGACGGCGGGCAGCTTGAGCGTGACGCAGACAACAATCGCCCGGCTTGAAGAGGCGATGACGGATATCGAGCCTGATCCAACCACCTCGATCCTGCATGCGCCCACGATGCTGCAGGTGGCGCAGATCATCGGGCGCGCCCTGTCCGAAATATCTGCCGATGTGGCCGAGCGCATGGACCGGGCGGCGCAGAATGTGACCGCCTCGATGATTGTCGCGGGTCAGCGCAAGGGCGGCGGAATGCGGATGTTTCTGATCTATCCGGAAGGCAATTTTATCGAGGCCACCGCCGACACGCCGTTTCTGCAGATCGGTGAGCACAAGTATGGCAAACCCATCCTTGATCGGGTCGTGCGGCCCGAAACCTCGCTCGCCGATGCAACCAAGGCGGTGCTGCTATCAATGGATTCCACGCTGCGCTCCAACCTGTCGGTTGGTATGCCGCTCGACCTGACGGTGATCCCAAGGGATGAGCTTGCCGTGGGGCTGGCGCGGCGGATCGAGCCCGATGACGGGAATTTTCAGGAAATGAGCCGCGCCTGGAGCCAGGCCCTGCGCGACGCTTTTGCGGGTATTCAGGTCTAGGGCCATGGCGCCTGGTCTTACCCTTGAGACGACTGCTGCGGGGCCAATCTATGGCCCCGGCGATGACCGGGATGCGCTGGTGGGTGTTGTGATCGTGCATGGCTCGGAAGGGCCGATGGCGGGCTGGGCGCACCGGTTTGCGGCGATCCTGGCGGCGCATGGGATGCTGGCGCTGCCCATTGGCTATGGTGACGGGGATTTCTGGCGGGCGGGGCCGATCCGCGATGTGGATTTGGCGGTGATACCGCGCGCGCTCCAGACGTTGCGCGCCGATCCACGCTGTGCCCGCGTTGGCGTGTTCGGCTGGTCGCGCGGGGGCGAGATGGTTTTGCTGGCGGCAAGCCTTTTGGGCGCGGGTGCGATCCCGTGTGTGGCGGCCCATGCCCCGGCGGATGTTGTCAACAACGCCTTTGACCCTGTCGCCCTGCGCGCTGGCGGTGACTGGCGGGCCGTGGACCCCGATGGCCCGTGTGCATGGGCGTTGGACGGGCAGGACGCCGCGCTGCGCCCGGGAACGGAGATTGCGATCGAGCGTTTTCAGGGCCCGGTGTTCCTGTCGGTCGGCACAGCAGATGATGTCTGGGACCCGGCGATGACCAGGCGACTGGCGGACAGGCTTGCCGCGGCAGGGAACCCGGCCGATCTGCTGATCGCCGAGGGGCAGGGCCATGGCTATGATTTCGATCGCGAGCCCGAGCTTTGGGCCCGGCTGATCGCCTTCTTCGGCAGGGCGGCGGCGTGACCGGGCGGGTGACAGGCATCGGCGGCGTGTTTTTCCGCGCCGAAGACCCCAAGGCGCTGGCCGAGTGGTACACGCGGCACCTGGGCGTGACCATCGAAGACTTTTGGCCGCAGGAGGCCGGCAATGCCGTTCTTGCGCCTTTTAAGGCTGACACCGATTATTGGTCGACAGACAAGCAGTGGATGATAAATTTCCGCGTCAGTGTGCTGGCTGATCTGGTGGAGCGGTTGCAAGCCGCGGGGATCGCCGTCGAACGTCGCGCTGAGTGGGACAGCCCCGGGATTGGCCGGTTCGCACGGATTGTTGACCCCGAGGGGAACGCAATCGAGCTGTGGGAACCGGCCTAGGGCGAAGGGAGGGCCATGCGGATAGAACTGGACCACATCGTGGTCGCTGGGGAGACGTTGGAAGATGCAGCCGCGTTTGTGGAGGACACGCTTGGCGTCAAGATGACGCCCGGGGGCGCGCATGCCGAAATGGGGACGCATAACCGTCTGCTGTCGCTGGGGCCGGGTCTTTATCTTGAGGCGATCGCGATAGACCCCGATGCGACGGCGCCCAACCACGCCCGCTGGTACGCGCTTGACGATTTCACGGGGCGGCCGCGCACCGCTAACTGGGCGTTGCGCACGGACGACCTTGAAACGGCCTGTGCCGGTGCGCCCGATGGCGTTGGTGCGGCGATGGCATTTCAGCGCAATGGCTACCATTGGAACATGGCCGTGCCCGAGGATGGCCGCTTGCCCTATGACGGGGCTTGCCCGGCGGTGATGCAGTGGAGCGGCGATGCCCATCCGGCCGTGGCCCTGCCGGATCGCGGGTGCCGGCTGGAACGATTGGAGATTTTGCACCCCCAGGCCGCGGATCTGATGATGAAGTTTCCCGCGGTGCTCACCCTGCCAAAGGTGCGCATTGGCCCCGGACCGCGCGTGCAAGTGCGCGCCGATGTGATTACGCCGCACGGATTGCGGCACCTGCGGTGATCATCCGCGCGGCGGCGCAGTCGGATCTGGCCGTGATCGAGCGTCTGTGGAACCAGATGATCCGCACAAGCCTGGGCACCTTTACCTCGGTCGAGAAGACACCTGCCGAGGTTGCTGCGACCGTGGCCGATCGGCAAGCGCCAGGCTACGCCGCTCTCGTCGCCGATATGGACGGCCAGCCGGTTGGCTTTGGCAGCTATACCCAGTTTCGAGGCGGGGTCGGCTATCGCCATACCATGGAATCCACGATCCTTGTCGACGATGCGGCGCAGGGCCGGGGTGTCGGAAGGGCCTTGATGGCCGCATTGGAAGCGCATGCCCGCGCCGCGGGTCACCGGTCAATGATCGCTGCGGTGTCAGGGGGCAACCCGGGCGCAATCGCGTTTCACAGGGCGTTGGGCTATGCGGATGCGGCGGTTTTGCGCGATGCGGGTTTCAAGTGGGATCAGTGGCTTGACCTGCATCTGATGCAGAAAGTCCTGTCGCCGCCCGAAACGGACGGTTAACCTTCGCGTCATGTCGCTTTGGTCTCGCATTGCAGATGCCTTGTCCGCGCTCACCTCGGGTGAGGGGTTGGGCGCTGTTTTTGACAAACTCCGCACGCCGCCGGAACGGACGGTTGCCTTCGCCATCGCCGTTATCGCGCTGGGCGCCAAGATGGCCAAGGCCGACGGGCTTGTGACCCGCGATGAGGTGACGGCGTTTCGCGAGGTGTTCACAATCCCCAAGGGCGAAGAGGCGAACGCGGCACGGGTCTTTAACCTCGCCCGTCAGGATGTGGCGGGGTTCGAGGATTATGCGGCCCGCATCCGGTCGATGTTTGGCGACGGGCAAGAGGCGCTGACCGACCTGTTGGAGGGGCTCTTTCACATCGCGATGGCGGATGGGCATTATCACCCGTCCGAGGATGACTTTCTGGAACGGGTGGCGGTGATCTTTGAGGTGCCCGAGCGTGAGTTTCGCTCGCTCCGCGCGCGGTTTGTGCCGGATGCGGATCCCGACCCGTATGAAGTGCTGGGGCTTGCACCCACGGCGAGCTTTGACGAGGCCCGCGCCGCCTGGCGGCAGGCGGTGCGCGACTGCCATCCGGACCGGATGATCGCGCGCGGCGTGCCCGAAGAGGCGGTGAAGCTGGCCGAAAAGCGGATGATTGCGATCAACCGGGCCTGGGAAGAAATCTCCGAGGGCCGCGCCGCGTGAGGATCGCCACGTATAACGTGGAGTGGTTTACAAATCTGTTCGATGACGATGGCGCCTTTCTGCCCGGTGATGGCTGGTCGGGGCGGCACGATGTGACCCGCGCCGATCAGGCGACGGCGCTGGGGATCGTTTTCACCGCGCTTGATGCCGATGCGGTCATGGTGATCGAGGCGCCCGACAGCAATCGTCACCGCGACGGGGTGGCCGCGCTTGAAGGGTTTGCGGCGCGTTTCGGGCTGCGTGCCCGACGCGCATTGATGGGGTTCGTGAACGACACGCAGCAGGAAATCGCGCTGCTTTACGACCCCGATGCGCTGACGCCAGTGCATGATCCGCAGGGCCCGCCGACCGGCAACAAAGGGTCGGCGGATGCGCCGCGCTTTGACGGGACGTTTCGGATCGACCTCGATATCGACAACACGCTGGATACCGTGCGCTGGTCCAAGCCGCCGCTGGAACTGGCGATAGAGACCGCTGGCGGCACGCGTTTCAGGATGATCGGCGTGCACGCCAAATCGAAGGCGCCACATGGCGCGCGCGGGCGTGCGGCGATCATGCGGGCGGCGATCGCGAACCGCCGCAAACAGCTTGCCCAGTGTATCTGGCTGCGGCAGCGAGTGGAACAGAATCTGGAGGCAGGCGACCCGCTGATCGTGCTGGGCGATTTCAACGATGGGCCCGGTTTGGACGAATACGAACGGCTCTTTGGTCGGTCAGGGGTGGAGATCGTGATTGGGGGCGAGGGCGCGGTGCCGCTTTACGACCCCCACGCGCAGGTCGCCACCAGCCGGTTGATGGGCGCGCGCCCCACCACCGCGCGGTTCTGGATCAGTCACGAGGAGCGGTGGCTGCAGGCGCTGCTCGACTACATCATGGTCTCGCCCGATCTGCGCGACGCGGCGCGAAAATGGCGGATCTGGCATCCGTTCGACGACCCCGGATGCTACCGGGTGCCGGAATTACGCGAGGCGCTGCTGACGGCGTCCGATCACTTTCCGGTCACGCTGGATCTGGAGGGATAGGGCCAGTTCCTTTCGACAGGCATCGCAAAGGCCGCCCAAGGCTTCTGTTCACGTCGCTCCATGGCCATGTTAGTCTGGTGACGCTCTGGGAGGGCCGACCATGAAACACATCTATGCCGTTGCGCTGACGCTTGCCTTGGCCGCGCCCGGTGCCGCCAGCGACGGCACCAGCGATATGGAGGAAGGGCTGGGTCTGTTGGGCGAGGGGATGCAGCTGTTGCTACGCGGGCTTGCCGATGAGTTGGAGCCTGCGCTGCGCGGCTTCTCTGAACAGTTAGAGGGGCTCGACCGCTATCACGCACCCGAGGTGCTGCCCAATGGCGATATCATCATCCGCCGCAAGCGCCCTGGGGAGATTGTGCCCGAGGCAGACGCCGAAGAGATTGAGATCTGAGGTCGCGTGCAGACCGAATTCAGCGTCGAAACCCGGGGGCCGGGGCTTTATGAGTTCACCCGCAAGGTTGCGGGTTGGGTGCAGGGGACCGGCCTGCTGACGCTGTTTGTGCGTCACACGTCCTGTTCGCTTCTGATTCAGGAGAACGCCTACCCGGATGTGCAGCGCGACCTGCAGGCCTTCTTCCACCGCTTGGTGCCGCCATCGGACGATCCGTCGATGGGTTATCCGCACCATACGGCCGAGGGACCCGACGATATGCCCGCCCATATCAAGGCGGCGATGATGCCGGTCAGCCTGTCGATCCCCGTGACACAGGGTCGGATGGCGCTGGGCACCTGGCAGGGGATCTATCTGTTTGAACATCGGGTCCGCCCGCATCACCGTTGCGTGGCTGCGCACCTGTCGGCAGAGTGAAACACGAGGATCAAGCCTATGGCAAAGAAGACGATTTTCATCACGGGCGCCAGCACCGGCATCGGGGCGGCCACGGCGCGGGCCGCGGCGGCGGCGGGTTGGAACGTGGCCCTTTTTGCGCGCAGTGCCGACAAGCTTGAGGCGCTGGCCGGTGAGATCGGCGAGGCTGCTCTGGCCCTGCCAGGGGATGTGACGGATCTTGCCGCTCAGGAAGCGGCGGTGGCCAAGACGGTCGAAACCTTTGGCGGGCTTGATGCCGCCTTTGCCAATGCGGGCAAGGGGATCGACACACCGGGCACCGTTGCCGGCGATCCGGCAGAGTGGCGTCAGCTCATCGATCTCAACATCATGGGGTTGCTCTACACGGCCCGCGTAAGTTTGCCAGAGCTGGAAAAGACCAAGGGCACGCTGGTGCTGACCGGCTCCGCCGCGGGGCGGCGCCATATCCGCGGGTCGATCTATGGCGCGACGAAATGGTTCGTGCATGGCTATGCGGGCAACATGGCCGACGAAATGGCTGCGTGGGGCGGACGCTGCGCGGTGATCGCGCCCGGCATGGTGGACACACCTTTCTTCGATGACCCCAAGCCCGACAAGCTGCAGCCCGAGGATGTGGCCGAGGCCGTGATCTACGCGATCAGCGCGCCGCCGCATGTGGTGATCCGCGAAGTGCACATGTGGCCCGCCAACTGACCTAGTTTACGTCGCCCAAAACTGCCCAATATCATGAGCTTACGTGCAGGTGTTGCGGTCGGGTGCCGCAATGCCACACGCAATATCTAGCGTCTTGTTTGCCCCCTACCCAATCCTTAGCGGCATCCCTATAGTGCCGGTAGGACACGGGGGCAGCGTCCCCATGAGGCGGAAATTTGGGGGACAAGCATGCGCTGCCCGTTTTGCGGAAACATCGACACTCAGGTCAAGGACTCGCGGCCCGCAGAGGATCACGTCGCGATCCGGCGGCGGCGGTTTTGCCCGGCCTGTGGCGGGCGGTTCACCACGTATGAGCGCGTGCAACTGCGCGATCTGGTGGTGGTGAAGACCAACGGAAAGCGCGAGGATTTCGACCGTGACAAGCTGGAACGGTCGATCCGGATCGCAATGCAGAAGCGCCCGATCGAGCCCGAGCGCATCGACCAGATGATCAGCGGTATTGTCCGGCGGCTTGAATCCATGGGCGAAACGGACATCCCATCGAAAACTATCGGTGAGATCGTGATGGAAAGCCTCGCCCGGATCGACACGGTGGCCTATGTGCGGTTCGCCAGCGTTTACAAGAACTTCCAGGCCGCAGACGATTTCGAGGAATTCGTGAGCGAGCTGCGCCCGCCCCAGCCCGAAGGCGAGTGAGCGCACAGTCTGACGCCCGCTACATGGCATTGGCGCTGCACCTTGGGGCGCGGCGACTGGGGCAGGTTTGGCCCAATCCCGCAGTTGGATGTGTCGTCGTCAGGGACGGACGGATCGTTGGACGCGGCGCCACCGCACCCGGCGGACGGCCCCATGCCGAGCCCCGGGCGCTTGCACAGGCAGGCGACGCGGCGCGCGGGGCGACGGTCTATGTCTCGCTCGAACCTTGTGCGCATCACGGAAAGACGCCGCCGTGTTGCGAGGCGCTGATTGCGGCGGGGGTCGCGCGGGTCGTCAGCGCGATGGAGGATCCCGACCCGCGCACGGCGGGGCAGGGGCACGCGGCACTGCGCGCGGCTGGGATCGCCGTGGACAGTGGGGTTTTGGTAGAGGACGCCGCACGCCTGCATCGCGGGTTTGTGCTGAGGGTGACGCGGGGACGGCCGTTTGTGACGCTCAAGCTGGCCGGGAGTTTTGATGGACGGATCGCCACGGCGACCGGCGAATCGCGCTGGATAACGGGGCCCGATGCGCGGCGGAGAGTGCATGCTGCGCGTGCGTGCCACGACCTGGTGCTGGTCGGTGGGGGCACCGCCCGGGCCGATGACCCCGACCTGCGCGTGCGCGATCTCGGGGTAACCCGCCAGCCCGTGCGCGCGGTCGCCTCGCGCCATCTGAACCTGCCGGTGGATGGGCGCCTTGCGACAAGCGCCGCTGAGGGCCCGGTTTGGGTGATCCACGATCCGGCGCGAATGTCGAAGGAGGATCCCACCGCAGCGGCGCTGCGCGCGCAGGGCGTCGAACTTGTGACGGCCCGATCGGACCCTGGAGGCCAGCTGAATGCGGGCAGTATGCTCGAGGCGCTGGGCGCGCGCGGAATTACGCGGGTGTTTTGCGAAGGTGGTGGCGCCTTGGCAGCGTCGCTTTTGCAGGCGGACCTCGTGGATGAAGTGATTGGGTTCACGGCGGGGCTGATGCTTGGGGCCGAGGGGCGGCCCGCACTTGGGGCACTGGGCGTCAGCGCGCTGGCCGAGGCGCCGCGGTTCCGGTTGGTGCGGGCCGAGCGTATAGGCGCGGATGTTCTGCATGTCTGGGAGCGCGGCGAACCCTTAGCCTAATCCTCGACCACGTGGGCGGAGGGTCCGCATGGTCCGAACGGGCAAGGCAGTCGTTGGCTTATTTACGCGGCGCCACCGTTGCCCACAGCCCCTGCAGCTTCGACAAGGTTCGGTTTCCCAGACCCACAGGCGGTATCTCACGTCGCGCCAACCGGTCGGCCACTACCTCGGGCGGGCAGGGCAGGCCGCTGACGGGATCAACATAGCGCGGATACCCGATCAGCACCGCATGGGCGAGTTGCGTCAGGTCGGGTCTCGCCGTGCGGCGGCTGGGAACGTCGCCCAGATCCTGAGTCAGGCCCCAACCTGCATAGAACGGCGCGCCCGTGCAGGTGACCGAGACACCGCGCAACAGCGCCTCGAAACCCAGAAGCGACGTGATTGTCCAAACCTCGTCCACTTCTGCGATCAGCGCGCGCGCTTCGACATGCGACGCGACCACATCAGCCTGTTCGAGCGCTTTTGCCGCGGCCAACGCCCCGCTGCGCAGCCCGGCTTCGACATCCGGGTGCGGCTTGTAAATGATCACCGCGTTGGGGTTCTGGGCGCGTACGAACGACAAGAGCTCGGCGTTTGTGATGATCCGTCCGGCGCCGCGGATGATCGAGGCGTCATCCTCGACCTGGCCCGGCACAAGGATACGGCGGCCCTGCGGCAGCATCGGCAGGGTGTCCTGGCCCGTGTTGTACTTGGTCAGCCCGTCGCTGCAGATCCGGCTGACGAGGCGTGCGGCGCGGTCATACTCTGCCGCGGGAAGGTCGACCGCGGCGGCGATCAGGCGCTCTAACCGGCATTCGCGTGCGGGATCGTAGTAGATGCCCAGATCGTCGGCCACCAGTGACAGGGGCGGGGTCAGCGCCGCGCCCAGCCCGCGCGAGCGTAAAAATCCATCTTCCACACGGACAACGTCCGCTTCGGTATTGCCAATCGAGGACCAGACCATCCGGCGGTGCGGCGGCCGCGCAGTCTCCGCGAACTGTAGGCCGCTGTGGCCACCAAAAAAGCGTCGGATATGGTGGCGCTTCCACAGCGCCATGTTGCCCGCGACCCAGCCATGGCGATCCTCGCGCCAGGCACGTGCCATGGCGGATTGGGCGGAAATCACGGTGTCGAGCGTGCAGAGCCGGTCGCGATACGGATCGTACCATGTGGGGTAGAGGATCATCGCCCCGGCAAAAAGCTGGGCCCGGCTCAGCACGCGCGTGCGCCGCTGAATCGGGGCGCGGTCCTGGGTCAGGCCCCATCCAGCGTAGAAGGGTTGGCCGAAGACACGGGGGGTCTGCCCGGCCATGATCGCCTCGAACCCCAGGCCGGAGGACACCGTGTAGACCGCCGCCGCGCCCGCAAAGAGGGCCCAGGGGCTGACCGGACCGGACAGAAACGCAGTCCCGTCGCCCAGAACGCTATCGTCGAAATGGCCCGGGCGGTGGCCGCCATCTGTTTCGGGATGGGTCTTGATCAGGATCTGATGCCCAGGATTTTCCGATCGCGCGGCGTTGAGCATATCCCGAAACGTCTGGGCATCTGCGCCACTGGCGGTCACGGCGGCATCGCCTTGCGTCTGGTCGATGACCACGACATATCCCTGCGGCGGGAGTTTGAAGGCGGGATCGGTGGCCGCGAATTTTGACAAATGCCAATGCGCCATCCGCGCCATGGCGGCATGAGCGCGTTTGAGCAGCGTCGGGTCCTCCAGCGGGTGCGAGGCCAGAAGCGTTTCAAGGTCTGATGGGCGCGACGGGTCGAAGTGCAGGCCAGTTTTGTCGATCAACAGGCCCAGTGTCGGCTCGCCTGTTCGGCCGGGATATAGGGAGCGCAAAAACGCATCCTCGACCCGCAGAACCGGTGCGTCGGTGTGGGCGGCCACGCGTTCGCCGCGGGGCGCAGTGGGGCTCTGGCCCCAGACCCCCACCCAGTCGCCGTCCCGGGGCAGCCCGACCCGCACCTGCCAGCCTGCGAGCGCCAGAATGCGCTTGATCCGTGGCTGGGTCAGAAAACCGCCGTTGTAAACGCAAAGCCGCCGGGGCGTTTCCGTCCCGGCGGCTTGATTGGCAAAATGGGCGCTCACGCCGTTAGTCTGACACCAACTGGTCGATCGAGTTGGCCGAGTTGATCGGGCCAACAATCGCGCCCAAGATCTTGGTGAACTGCGCATATGGCGCTTCGGTGACGTAAACGGTGTCGCCGTCACGGATGTCAAAGGTACGGGCTACGAACAGACCGTTGGGTTCGGTCAGATCAAGAACATAGGCCACGCGCTGGGGTTCGGTGATTGTCGGTACGCCCAAGACCTGCGCAGCAATTTCGGGAGATTCGTCGCGCAGAACGAACACGCCGGTCGGGTCCGCCAGGTTAAAGTTCAGCCCGCCTACGGTTGCAATCGCCTCGATCGCGGTGATGGTCTGCGTCTCAAACGGAACACGGCTTTGTGCACCCGTCGCACCGAGGGCCGTGAAGGAGCGCTGGTCTTCCTCGACAAGGATTCGGTCGCCACCGCGCAGCGCGATGTCGAGCCGCGGATCCTCATAAAGGTCGCTCAGCCAGATGGTATCGCTATGCGCGCCCCGGATCACCGTGATCTGCGCGATCTCGGGTGGAATGGTCACGCCACCTGCGCGTGCCAGCATTGCTGTCAGCGTGCGGGTGGGGCGCTCAATCGGGTACACACCCTGGCCGCCGATGCCGCCGATCAGCGAGACGGTAGAGCCGTCACCTGCAACTCGCTGGACCAGCACTTGCGGGTCCGGTGTCTGGGCGCTGAGCTTTTCTGTGATGATGCGGCGGAGCGCTTCGGGTGTGTTGTCGGCGGCGCGGACGCGGCCCGCATAGGGCACAAAGATGAACCCGTCGCCGTCGACCTGCACTTCGCTCAGCACGCTGGAATTCGCGCCTTGCTGTGCGAGAAGCCCGTCTTCAACGTTCTCCCAGATCGTCAGGCCCAGCGTGTCGCCAGGCTGGATCGTATCGGACCCGATGACGCCTGCGTTGAGGAAACCTTGTCCAAAGCCAAGTCCCGGCAGGGTCGATGTCGCCCGCGCGACGCGGTCGTTCACCTCGACGATGAAGGCGTTGCCGACGCGCTGTTCGGAGCCTGCAAAGATCTCGGATTTGGTCGGGCCAGTGCGGGGCAGGCCACAGCCTGCCAACACGGACACAAGCGCCAATGCTGCCACGGGACGCGCCCGCCACGATGAGTGGATCATTCCTGCTCGGTCTCCCGGACCTGTTTGTTGCCTGCACATTTTTTGTGTTTTGCAGAACGTTACCCAAGGCCTGGTTGGTTTTCCAGCCTGCGCCCTAAGGGCCTGCAGCAATCAATCGCAGGTGTTGCGCCTGCGCAGCGCCCGGTTTTTGGCTTTTCCCGTAGCGGCCATCCTCTGCCAGCAGCATGTCGGGGAGCTGACGGTAGAGCTGTCGGCGGCCACGGGCAGAGTAGTAGCCGCCGGAAACCTGGGAGGTTTCGAGCAGGAACTGACGAAACGCTGCATAGGCCTCGCGGTCGGGCGGAGGTGGGTTTGCAAAGAACTCTGCGATGGGCAGGTCCGAGGTCAGTTCGGGTTTGGCATAGACCGCAGCGCCGAAGGCGCGGGTGGGCAGACCCCGCCACAGGGCCTGCTGGGCTGCGGTGGAGTTGACGGTCACGACGCTGCGCGCGCTGCCGAGCAAATGGGCCAGCTTGCCACCCCGCACATAATGCACGCGCCTTGCCACCCCCGCGGCCTTGGCATAGCGGGCGATGAGCCTGCGTTGGGGCACACGCCCGTCTTCCAGGGGGTGGGCCTTCATCACCAGGTGATGGTGTGCTGGGGCTCCACTGGCAAAGCCGTCGATCACATGGCGCAGGAAGTCGGACGTGCTGGTGAATCCGCCGTGGTGGCGCAGGCTGGCATCATGGTCGAGCTGCAAGAGGCAGAGATGAAAGGGAAACCCGCCACGCTTGATGCGTGCTGTTGCGATGGATCGGGCGGCCCAATGGACGGGCATGAACGCAAGGCGTCTGAGGTAGAGCCCGAACTCTTGCTGGACCGAGATGGCGCGGTGCGGCGGCAGGCCCCAGTTTCCGCCGCCGATGAGAACCCAGGCATGGTAGAGCGCGCCGTAGGCCACGTGCTGGCGCATCTCGCCCCACCGGTCGGGCGCCTCAATCGGGTCGTGCCCCGTGGTGGCGAGTGCTGCGCGGATTTGATCCAGTGTCATATGCATGACCGGCGAATGGCCATTGGCGCCGCCGCGTTCATAGGTGACCCACCAGGGACGCAAGTACCCCTCTTCGAATACATGCACCGTCACCCCCGCCGCCTTGGCGCGGGCGATGGCCATCGCGTGGATGGGGCGGGTGTCGCCGTACAGGACCAGATCGGTAATCTCATGCTGCGCTATCAGGGCGTCGAGGCGGGCCGGCCAGGCATCCAGGCCCCGCCTATGCCGAATGAAACTCTGCCGCTCGGGCCAGAAGACGCGATCGCCAAGGTTGAACCCGACCCGCAGGCAGCGTGCCCCGGTTTTGTGCAGGCGCGCCGCGAGACGCCAGAAGAACGGCCCGTGCGGTCCCTGAAGGAACAGAAAGTTGCGCCCCGCGCCGAGGTGTTTGCCCATGTCCCGCCCATCCGGCGCGGTCCCGTCGCGCCAGTTGTGCCGCAACATGGCCAATATCACGCACCGAGTCACGGGGTTTGTCGCCTTGCCCTTTGGCGGGGCCCTCTCTACCTGTAGGCCTATAGCGTTGAGGTTACTGCGATGTTTACCGGGATCATCACCGATATCGGCCGTGTGCTTGAGGTTGCGCAAAAGGGCGATCTCCACGCCAGGATTGCCACCGGGTATGATGTGGACGGGATTGAAATCGGTGCCTCGATTGCCTGCGACGGCGTGTGTCTGACCGTCACCGCATTGGGGCAGACGCCCGAACCTTGGTTCTCGGTAGATATCTCGGCTGAGACGGTTTCGGCGTCGAATATTGGTCGCAATGGCTGGGCGCCGGGCAAGCCGCTGAACCTTGAGCGCGCATTGAAGGTCGGCGACGAGCTGGGCGGGCACATTGTGTCCGGCCACGTCGATGGCGTGGCCGTGGTCACCTCGGTGCGGGATGAGGGCGACAGCACCCGGGTACAGTTTCGCGCCCCGACCGATCTGGCGCGGTTCATCGCGCCGAAGGGATCAGTGGCCTTGAACGGCACCTCGCTGACGGTGAATGAGGTTGAGGGCGACGTGTTCGGCGTGAACTTCATCCCGCACACCAAGACGGCCACCACCTGGGGCGAGGTCGCAGAGGGCGACGCGGTCAACCTGGAGATCGATACTTTGGCGCGTTACGTCGCGCGGCTGGCCGAGGCCGGCTAGCCCGAGATGTAGACCCGGTCCGTCGGGCGATAGAACATCTTTTGATTGTGGAGACGGCCCAGCAGGTCCTGCGCGTCGCGCGGATCGATGGTTTCGTCCGTTGTCGCGTTGCGCAGCGCGGTTTCGATGAGATCCATGTCGTCGGGGGTGAGGTCGAACTTTGTATTGTATTTCGGCATTGTCACGCTCCGTCGGTGGTTGGGTCCATCGCTGTTAAGCAGGTAATTATGTTGCGCGGCGTGGGTTTCAAGAAAAATATGGAGATTCAGTAGGTTGGTATGCGGTGGTATGCGATCTGCAGTCAGCCTACCCCCTTGTCTTTGCCTTCTCGCCGGAGGGGCGCAGGCCAGGGTTGGCGGTAGCAGTGGGTCCGCGGTTTTCGCTGGCTATCTCTAGATATTTCACATATTCATGAAATATGGAATCGATTGTCCTCGACCAACTCACGACCCTCGGTCATCCGCAGCGCATGGCGGTGTTTCGCCTGCTGATGCGCCGCTTTCCCGATGCCGTTCCGGCGGGGGAGATTGCGGGTGCGCTGGATCAAAAGGCCAGCACCATGTCGGTCTACCTCTCGGCGCTGACCCGGGCCCGCCTGATCTCGCAGGAGCGGGTGGGGACGTCGTTGCGTTACAGGATTGACATGGCCGCCGTGCAGGGTCTGACCGACGGCCTGTTGCTCGATTGCTGCCGTGGGCGGCCCGAACTGTGCCCGCCCGAACTTCTGCCTGCCTCGCCAAAGGAGCCCCTGATGTCTGATCGCATGTTCAATGTCTTGTTCATCTGCACCGGCAATTCCGCCCGGTCTATCTTCGCCGAGTCGATCCTGCGTGCCGAGGGGGGCGGTCGGTTCAACGTCTATTCGGCGGGCACCCGGCCCACTTCTGCGTTGAACCCCTTTGCCGTCGAAATGCTCAAGTCCAAGGGCCACGATGTCTCGGGCCTGCGGTCGAAGAATGTGGGGGAGTTTCAGGGCGAGGATGCGCCCGAGTTGGATTTTGTCTTCACGGTGTGCGACCGGGCGGCGAATGAAGAATGCCCGTCCTGGCCGGGGCAGCCCGTGACCGGGCATTGGGGAGTGCCTGATCCGGTCAAGGCCGAAGGAACAAGCGCCGAGCGGCGGCTGGCGTTCCAGCAGGCCTACGGGATGCTGCGCAACCGGATCGTGGGCTTTGCCGCCCTGCCGCTTGGCACGCTTGACCGCGTGGCCCAACAGGCCGCCGTAGACGCGCTGGCCGAAGAGGAGCCCGTGAATTGACGACCTATGCGCTGAACGGCCTCGGCCGGATCGGGAAGCTCGCGCTGCGGCCCTTGCTGGAGCGCGGGGCAAAGATTGCCTTTGTAAATGACGCGGTGGGCGACCCGGCGATGCATGCGCATCTGTTGGAGTTCGATACGGTGCATGGCCGCTGGCCGGCCAAGTTCGCCGCGGATGACGAGAGCATCACCGTCGATGGGGTCCGGCTGTCGGTGACCTCGACGCGCGCGCTGGAAGAATTGCCGTTGGACGGCGTCGATGTGGTGATCGATTGCACGGGCGCCTTCAAGACCGAAGCCAAGCTGGCCCCGTATTTTGCCGCTGGCGTGAAGAAGGTGGTCATCTCGGCACCGGTGAAGGACGGACCCACGGCGAATATCGTCTATGGCGTGAATCACGATGTCTACGACCCGGCACAGCACCAGATCGTCACGGCGGCGAGTTGTACGACGAACTGTCTCGCGCCGGTGGTGAGGGTGCTGCATGAAGGGATCGGGATAAAGCATGGATCGATCACGACAATCCATGATGTGACGAACACCCAGACCATCGTGGACCGGCCCGCGAAAGACTCGCGGCGGGCGCGGTCGGCGCTGAACTCTCTGATCCCGACCACGACGGGGTCCGCTACGGCGATCACGCTGATCTACCCCGAACTCACGGGTAAGCTGAACGGCCATGCGGTGCGGGTGCCGTTGCTCAATGCCTCGCTGACCGACTGCGTGTTCGAAGTGGCGCGGGAGACGAGCGTGGACGAGGTCAACGCGCTGTTCAAGGCGGCGGCGGAGGGGGCGTTGAAAGACATCCTCGGATACGAGGAACGGCCGCTTGTCTCCACCGACTACACCAATGACCCGCGGTCATCGATCGTCGATGCGCCATCGACCATGGTGGTGAACGGCACGCAGGTGAAGGTCTATGCCTGGTACGACAACGAATGGGGCTATGCGCATCGGCTGTTGGACGTGGCGCTGATGGTGGGGGCGTCGCTGTGAGCAAGCCCGAAGGGTTGGCGGCCTATATCGCGGTGACGGCGGCCTACTGGGCGTTCATGTTGACCGACGGGGCGCTGCGGATGCTGGTGCTGTTGCACTTTCACACGCTGGGCTTTTCGCCGGTACAGCTGGCCTATCTGTTTGTGCTTTATGAGATTGCGGGCGTGGTGACGAACCTCTCGGCCGGGTGGATCGCGGCGCGGTTCGGGCTGACGACGACGCTCTATGTCGGGCTGGGGCTGCAGGTGGCGGCGCTGCTGGCGCTGGCGCAGCTGGACCCGGGTTGGGCGGTGACGAGTTCGGTGGTGTTCGTGATGCTGGTGCAGGGCGCGTCCGGCGTGGCCAAGGACCTGTCGAAGATGAGCGCCAAGAGCGCGGTGAAGGTGCTGGCGCCCTCGGCACAGGGCGGGCTCTTTCGCTGGGTCGCGCGGCTGACCGGGTCGAAGAACGCGGTGAAGGGGTTCGGGTTCCTGATCGGGGCGGCGTCGCTGGGCGTCTTTGGATTTGTGTCCTCGGTTCTGGGAATGGCGGCGGTGCTGGGGGTGATCCTGATCGCCGTGGCGGTGGGGATGCCCACGGGGCTGCCCACGGGTCGGAAGGATGCGAAGTTCAGCGAGGTAATCTCAAAAAACCCCAACGTGAACTGGCTGTCGGCGGCGCGGGTGTTCCTGTTTGGCGCGCGGGATGTGTGGTTCGTTGTGGGCATTCCGATCTATTTCTACGCGGTCTTGTCGGACGGCACGGTCGCGGGTAACCGGGCGGCGTTTTTTACCATCGGCACCTTCATGGCGGTGTGGATCATTCTTTACGGCGCGGTGCAGGCGTCGGCGCCGAACCTCCTGAAGGCGGCGTCGCGCCCGGAGGGAGAGCTGATCGCAGGCGCCCGCTGGTGGGTCGGCGCGCTTGTGGCGATCCCCGTGGTACTGGCGGCGCTTGTCTGGGCGGCGGGCGAGCCGGCGCCGTGGCTGACGGCCACGCTGATCGCGGGGCTTTTGGTCTTTGGCGCGCTCTTTGCCATCAACTCGGCGCTGCATTCCTACCTGATCCTGGCGTTCACCGACGAGGATCGGGTGACGATGGATGTGGGGTTTTACTACATGGCCAATGCGGCGGGGCGGTTGATCGGAACGGTCGCCTCGGGCCTGTCCTACCAGATCGGCGGCGTGGCGCTGTGTCTGGCCACGGCGGCGGTGATGCTGGGCCTGAGCTGGCTGGCGGCGGGGCGTCTGCGCGCGCAACCAGACGCCGCCCTGGCGTAACGCCGCAAAGCCGTCGAAGGCATTTGTAACTTGGGGCGTCCCGCGCTATCTCCCGCCGCGACAAGCGGAGCCGCGCATGAATACCCAAGCCCCTTACGACTACTCTGATGCCGTATCCTCGATCGAAGAGATCATCGAGGATGCGCGGAATGGCCGGATGTTCATCCTTGTCGATCATGAAGATCGCGAGAATGAGGGTGATTTGGTGATCCCGGCGCAAATGGCGACGCCAGAGGCGGTCAATTTCATGGCCACCCACGGGCGCGGGCTGATCTGCCTCAGCCTGCCGGGCGAGCGGATCGACGCGCTGGGCCTGCCGTTGATGTCTTCGCAGAACTCCTCGCGGCATGAGACGGCGTTCACGACCTCGATTGAAGCGCGCGAGGGCGTGACCACAGGCATCTCGGCCCATGACCGGGCGCGGACGGTCGCGGTGGCGATCGACCCGTCGAAGACCGGGGCGGATATCGCGACGCCGGGCCATATCTTTCCGTTGCGCGCGCGCGATGGCGGCGTGTTGGTGCGGGCGGGCCATACCGAGGCGGCGGTCGACATCTCGCGGTTGGCGGGGCTGAACCCCGCGGGCGTGATCTGCGAGATCATGAACGAAGACGGCACGATGGCGCGGCTGCCGGATTTGGTGGCCTTCGCCCAGCTTCACAACCTCAAGATCGGCACGATCAGCGATCTGATCGCCTATCGACGGCGGCACGACAATCTGGTGGCGGTGACGAAGGAAAGCACGGTCACATCCGAGTTTGGCGGTGACTGGACGCTGCGGATTTTTACCGACACCGCCCATGGTGACGAGCATATCGTGCTGGTGAAGGGCGATATCTCGGGCGAGGACCCGGTGCCGGTGCGAATGCATGCGCTTGACCCGATGCTGGACATCGTCGGAATCGGCCCGGTTGGCCGCGCGGGTGAGTTCGGTGATGCGATGAAGCTTATCTCGGATGAGGGTAGGGGCGTGGTTGTGCTTTTGCGCGACACGACGATGAAGCTTGTCACGTCTGATACCGTGTCGCCCCAGACGCTGCGCCAATACGGGCTGGGGGCCCAGATCCTGTCGTCACTGGGGCTGTCGAAGCTGATCCTGTTGACCAATTCGCCCCAGCCAAAGGTTGTGGGGCTCGAAGCCTATGGGCTTGAAATCGTGGCAACCCGCAAAATCTCGGAGTTCGGCTGATGGCTAAGTCAGAGACGCATTATGATTTGCCGCTGCCGTCGTTTGACGCGCCGGTGAAGGTGCTGATCGTGGTGGCGCCCTACTACAAGGACATCGCCGACGATCTGGTGGCGGGTGCACAGGCGGTTCTGGACGAGGTTGGAGCGACCTATGAGGTGGTCGAGGTTCCCGGCGCGCTGGAGGTGCCCACGGCGGTGCGGATCGCCCACCGCCAGTCAAACTTCGATGGCTATGTGGCCTTGGGCTGTGTGATCCGGGGGGAGACCACGCATTACGACACGGTCTGCAACGACTCGAGCCGGGCGTTGCAATTGCTTGGGCTCGACAGTGCCTGCATTGGCAACGGTATCCTGACGGTGGAAAACCGGGCGCAGGCCGAGGTGCGCGCCGATCCAGAGGGTCAGAACAAGGGCGGCGGGGCCGCGGCGGCGGCGCTGCATCTGATCGCGCTGACCCGCAAGTGGGGCAAGGCATCCAAGGGCGTCGGGTTTCTGCCCGAGACCATTCTGGTTGCCGAGGCCGAGGATGACGATCCGGAGTCCTTTCCGGTATGAAACCCTCGCGCCAAATGAAATCTGCAGCGCGGCTTTATGCGGTGCAGGCGCTTTTTCAGATGGAAGCCCGCGCGCAGACGGCCGAGGCCGTGATGCGCGAGTTTGAGGATCATCGCTTTGGCGCGACCTATGAAGAGGGCGAGATGGCCGAGGGCGATGTCGACCACTTCCGCAAGGTGATGGATGACGCCGTGAACTGGCAGGCGCCGATTGACCAGATGACCGACCGGGCGCTGGTTGCGAAATGGCCGATTGCGCGGATTGACCCGACTTTGCGCGCCCTTTTCCGGGCGGCGGGGGCCGAATTGAGCCATGGCGACGCCCCCCCGAAGGTCGTGATTACCGAATATGTCGATGTGGCGAAATCGTTTTTCCCGGACGGGCGCGAGCCCAAATTCGTGAACGCGGTGCTGGATCATATGGCGCGCGAGGCCAAACCGGAGGCGTTTGCCTAAGCCGTCGGCGCAGAAACCGCGCCGGTCAACGGACTGTCAGCGATTTGCTGCCAAAATTTGGCAGTGTATATTTGATATGCGGTGTTTTGCATTAATATGTGTGGCGCCGCGTTAGGAAAGGCATCGACTATGCCCAAACTCGTCAAGCTCTATATTCGCCAAACGCTGATTGGTTTCGCGATTTCAGCCGCGTTCGTGGGGCTGCTGTTCTACTTCAACATCGCCAACCTCTGGCATCTGGTCACGCATAGCGACGTGGGCCTGTTGGCGGCCTTCCTGCTCTTCATGTTCAACGGGATCGTCTTCTCGGGCGTGCAATTCGGCATTGCCGTCATGAACATGACCGAGAAAGAGGATGATGGCCAAAGCGGTGGAAACCGGGCGCCTGAATTGGCCGCGGTGCCCGTGCCCAGCGAACCGGCGCCGCAACAGCGCTGATCCATCGCAAGGGGCATGTGGCGGGACCGCCCGGACCGTAACGGGATTAAATTCCCGAGGACCTGTATACACAGGTGGGCGCCAGGTAAACGGACCAGGATCCGCACAGAGCCAGCTCCCTCGGAATTGAGTAAGGCCACCGGAATTGGACCGCAACACGAGAGGGGCAGAACCCGCCACTGGCGAGAGATAGGGGCTCGAACAGGGCCCGGCAACCTCTCTAGCCGAAATGGCGTCGAGCCGACCGCCCCAGTGCGGCGAGGACACGGTATTCGTGATCGTCGGCCTCGCCGATTGTGCCGGTCAGGGACCAAGCCAGCGACAGCGCGGATTTGACCGCGGCCCACCCGATGACCCGCTGATAGGGCACATCCATTGCCTCTGCGGCGGCCTGGGCCAGGGCATCGATCCGGATCGGATCGGTGAGCGGCCCTTCGACCCCGCGCGGGTTGCGAAACGCATTTGCGGGCTCATAGGCTGGATCGCCCATGAGGCCCTTGGGGTCGAAGGCCAGCGGCCCACGATCAGTGATGATGATGTTGTCATGGTGCAGATCACCGTGCAGCGGAACGGTGCTGGGCGCGGTGGCGATCAGGTCTTCTGCAAGGCGCGCGGCCGCTTCGAACCACAACGCGGCATCGGGGGAGACGCGGCGCAGATCAAAGGTCAGCAGGGCATGGCACCAGACATCCAGCGTCGGCAAGTCCGCCCAGGGCGCCCCGGGCCGACCTTGCAGCCCGGCGGCAACCTGGGCGAGCGTCTGGTCGGCGCTGTCCAGATCGCCAGCGCGCGCTTGATCGCCCAGTGATGGGCCCTCAAGCCACTCGATCAGCAGCGGGCCATCCGAGCCCGCGATGATCTGCGCCGCGCCATCACCCTGCCAATAGCGCAACATCGCCCCCGCGGGGCGTTCGCTTGCGGCCTTGTCGGGGCGCGGCACCTTTAACGCCGCCGGTGTCCCGTCGGTGAGGGTGACCTTCCACACCCGCGATCCCGGCGTTTCGGCAACCTGAACGGCGCCGTCTGGCGGCACATCGAAGATGCGGCAAGCATTGAGAAAGGCGGTGTCGGACATCCCCGCAACTGTGCGGGACGGGCCATACTTGGGCAAGCGGGCTATGCCCGCCCGCGCAAGAATCGGCTCAGTTGTCGCGGATGGCGACCACGCGGCAGGCCACGTCGGGATCCAGGAAGGCGCGGTCGACCTGACGATACGACCAGTTTCGGCGTGTGTAGTACCAACACCAGTCCGCCGCCTTTTGCACCGCCGCTTCGGCGTCGTCGTATCCGTAGGACGACCCCCATGCGCCATAGGGGCCAATCGCAAAGGCGCCCGCGCCCTCGGTCTTTTCCCAGGCCTCGAACGACGCATAAAGCTCGGGCGTTACCGCAAGCGCGCCGCCTGGCACTGGCCTATCGGGCGTGCGGGTGTGGGTGATCACGCAGGCGGGTTCGCCCGGGCGCCGGGCGGCATTGCACTTTTCAAGCGCAATGGTTTCTCCGGCGGCGGGCCAACCTGCCTGGCGCACAACCTCGGACGCTGAGGCGCCGTTCGCGGCCCGGGCACCGTGCAAGCCGCGTGGCAAGAACGGGCCCAGAACGCCCGGCAGGTCAAAGGCCCTATCGCCGCGCAATTTCACGATCTCCGTGTCGGATACTGGCGCGAGGGGTGCCGGATCGAGAGTGAAGGCCGCCGGATAAAGCTCTGGCTTGGGACGCAAATCCACGATCTCGGTCAGGCGTTGAACCGTGCAGGGCGGCGAGATGTCAGAGTTCGGCGCACGCTCCGCCGCGCGGCGCGTTTCGCAATCGGCGGCGGCGTCGCGCATTGCGTTTTTCCAGGCACCTTTCCCGGCGGGTTCGGTGCGATGCCCCCACGCGCCCGCGCCGCCGATGGCGATATGTTCGTCCTGAAACGGCCAGTGGATTGCAAGGTTGCGTGCCATTGCCGTGGTGGCCACCGGCTCACTCCGCTCTGGGTCCCGGTGCAGGGGGTGGCGTTCGGCAACGATCCGGCACTCCGCGCCGCAGGCCGCCAGCGCAAAGGTGCGCGCCAGCTCGGGCGTCCACGCGCCGGTCCAGACCCCGTGACGCCCGCGCGGGCCCGCCGCATAGGCGCCAAAGTAATCGGACGCCTCAAGCGCGGCCAGAGCGGCCTCACGCTCCGCCGGGACCGCGCCGGGCCGTGGGATGGTTTCACCCTCGGGCCCGAAATAGACAAAGACGCCGTTGGCGGCCGCTTCTCTACGTTCGGGCAGGGGGTCGAAAAAGCCCAGGAAAAAGAGCCCGACCAATGCGAACCCCGCAATGGCCAAACCTTGAAGTGCCGTGATGTCTTTGCTGCCGCGAGCCTTGTCCATGGCAGGCCGTCTGCACGCCATTGGTGGCAAAACTATGGAACATGCACCGCGAGACCCAATGCCATGACCGGAAAGCTTGATTTTTGTTCACGACTTGTTCACTCTTTTGCCTATGCCTGAGGATCACGCCCCCAACACGCTCAAACCCGGTCAGCTTTTGGCGCGGGGGGTGTGCCGCCATCTGTTGGAGCTTGATTTCGTCACGGTGGAAGAGCTGACGCCCACGCGGGGCTTGCGGGTCGATGTGATGGCGTTGGGGCCAAAGGGTGAAATCTGGGTGGTCGAATGCAAGTCCAGCCGCGCAGACTTTCAGGGCGACGCCAAGTGGCAAGGCTATCTGGAGTGGTGCGATCGTTATTTCTGGGCAGTGGATGAGGCGTTCCCGACCGAGCTCTTGCCGCTCGAAACCGGGCTGATCATCGCCGATGCCCATGATGCCGAAATCGTACGGATGGGCCCGGAGGCCAAGCTGGCCGCGCCGCGGCGCAAGGTGATGGTGCAAAAGTTTGCCCGCCACGCCGCCCTGCGCTGGCAAGCGGCGCGGGATCCGGGCGTTACCCCTTTTTTGACGGCTTAGGGCCCATCGCGCGGGCGCGGGCCGCGGCGGCGCGGATTTCTTCGGCGATCTCCTCGGCCTCTTCAGGATCAAAATCCATCGGGATCTCGACGCCGCCGCCTTCAACGAAAAGCCGCACCGCCCCCGCCGAGGTGGGGCCGATCTGAAGGTTGGCCTCGATGTCTTTTTCGCTGTTGATGCCCATGGCGGGGGAGTAGCGCGGCAAAACGGGCAGGGCAATCCCCTGTGGCGGGGCCGCCCCGGCCCGGATCAGTTCGTCATCAGATAGCGCAGCGCCAGGTCGCGGCGGCCGTCTTGCAGGCTCATCGCGGCGGCGGCGAACATCTGGCTGAACGCACAGGCATAGCGGCCGGACGTGTCACCGTTACGCCAGGCGTCATACATCGCGCGCGGGTCCTTTTGCTGCGAGATCATGGTGTCGATCTTGGGCAGGATCGCCTCTTCCACGCTACGGATTTCCTGTGCCGTCAGGCGGCGCGGGCTGGCATTCGGCGCCAAACCCAGCCGCATCGCCTTGCGCGTGGCGGCCTGGTAGCCGTCAAGCACGTTGGGCGAGAGCTGAACAAGATAGGCGTCATTCAGGGCGCCCCAACGGTCGCCAGACATCCGCCCACTCATCATGCGGCGACAGTCGCGGGCCGGGATCGCGCGGATGAACCCGGTATCGACCTGAAACATCAGCTGACGTTCGGCGGGCCGCAATTGCGTTACGCCGACGTCGTAGGCCTGGTTCAGGGTCTTGTCGAGTTCGAGGAAGAACACCGTGTCGGGATCGTATTCGCTGGCCTCAAGCTGGGCCGCGATCCGGCGTTCAAGACCAGAAATGATCTCTTGATCGGTGAACAGGCTGCGGGTGTGGTTCACCATGATGTCAAAGCGTTCGCCGGTGAAGCCCCGGTCGCGCAGGTCCTGCCGGAAGGCCGGGTCAAGATGGATCGATCCGAGAACGTCGCTGACGCCCGCCTGCGCGTGCGCTCCAAGCGGGTGCAAGAGCAGCAAGGCGGCAACAAAAAGCCGTTTGAACATTGGCGAAACTCCTGAACAAAAAAACCAGGGAAAAGCCTAGGCAGCGGGGGCTCTTGCGGCAAGCGCGGTGCCGAACCTGCCTCAATCTGCCGCTGATTTTGGCGCGCATCGAAACGATGCCGGGCAGGGGCGCGGTTTGATCGGCTAAAATACTTGACTAAAGCAAGTTTTCGAATGATGTTCGGGTGTTTTCTGGGAAAATGCCATGGACGCCATCGATCGCATTCGCGCCTTTAACCGGCACTACACGCAGGCCATGGGCCTTGTGACGCGCAACTATCTGGACAGCGGGTTTACGGCCACCGAAGTGCGCGTGCTTTATGAGCTGTCGGTTTGCCCGGATGCCACGGCGCGGCAGTTGGCCGACGATTTGGGGCTGGATGAGGGGCATCTCAGCCGGGTTCTGAAGCGGTTTGAACGCGATGGATTGCTGGTGCGCCGCCCTTCGACCCGCGATGCCCGCCAGCGCCACCTCACGCTGACCGCGCCGGGACGGCGTCGCATGGCGGGATTGGTGCAGGCGTCACGCGATTTCATTGCCGCCCGCTGCGCCGACCTTGGCCCCTGCGGCACTGACGGCCTGGCCGATGCGCTGGACATCGTCACCCGGCACATGGCGCCGATTGCGCCCGACGAGGTCCAGTTGCGCGATATCGCCATCGGCGACGCGGGCTGGCTGATCCAACGCCATGGTGAGGATTACGTGGTAAGCGACGGATTTGACGCGACATTCGAGACTTTGGTGGCCGACATCCTTGTCGATTTCCTGCGCACCCAAGATCCGGCCACCGAACGCGCCTTCATCGCCGAGGCGCGGGGGCGGCGGCTGGGCTCGATCTTTTGCGTCCGCTCGGGCACGCCTGGCGTTGCAAAGCTGCGCCTGTTCTACCTGGTGCCCGAGGCGCGGGGCCTCGGTCTTGGGCGGCAGATGCTGGAGAGTTGCCTGGGGTTTGCACGCGATGCTGGCTACACCCGCATGACGCTCTGGACGCATGAGAGCCACCGCGCGGCTTGTCGGCTTTACGAGCGGTATGGCTTCGCATTGACCGGCTCAAAACCCACCCGATCCTTTGGGGTCGACGTGGTCGAACAGCAGTACGAACTGACCCTCTGACACCCTTGCAATCGGCGGGGGCTGTCGCTATCACGCGCATCGCGTGCCGCCTTAGCTCAGTTGGTTAGAGCGCTGGATTGTGGATCCAGAGGTCCCCTGTTCAAGCCAGGGAGGCGGTACCATTCCAACCTAAACGTATCATTGGCCGCCTCCGGCGGGAGTATTTTTGCCAAGCTGAAGGGCGTGGGTTTACCCCGGCGTTGCGGCTTTGCATGGTGCGGGGATGCGGGTAGCGGTGATTTCGGACATTCATGCCAATCTGGCGGCGCTTGAGGCGGTGCTGGACGATATCCGGCGGCGTCGGATCGCGCATATTCTGAACCTTGGCGACAGCGTGTCCGGGCCGCTGGCGCCTGGCGCGGTGGCGGACCTGCTGATTGCCAAAGGCATCCCGCAGGTGCGGGGCAACCATGACCGGTTTCTGATCGACCGCCCGGCTGAAGACATGGGGCTGTGGGAGCGCTGGGCCTGGCCCGAGATGACACAGGCGCACCTCGATTGGTTGCGAGCGCTGCCGCTCACCGATGCGCGGCAGGGTATCATGATGGTCCATGGCCGGCCCGATGATGACAACAAGAACTGGCTGCACCGGCGCGCGAAGGATGGCAGCATGGTGCCCGCGACACTGGCCGAGTGTGCGGCCCCGGCAGAAGGGATCGACGCCGAGGTGATCGTCTCGGGCCACACGCATATGCCGCGGGTTGTGCGGGTTCCGGGCGGGCCTTTGTTGGTCAATCCCGGCGCGGTTGGGTGCCCCGCTTATCTGAACCCGACAATCACGCCGCCCTATTGGGCCGAAGCCGGATCGCCCGACGCGCGGTATGCCATCCTTGAAAAGGTGGGGGGCGCATGGCAGGCGGCGCTGCTGGCGGTGCCCTATGACAGCCGTGCTATGCAAGAGCTCGCCCGCGCGAACGGTGCCGATGATTGGGCGCAGGCGCTCGCCACGGGGTGGGCGGCGCGTTAGCGGGCGATCTCAACCGTTTGTAGGAGGCTGCCGTTCAGCCGGTCAAAGATCAGGATGCGGTCGTCGGCGGTGACCACCGCGAACCAGCCATCACCCAGGGTAAACGCGGTGGCAGTGGCGCCATCCTGCAGGGCGATGCTGTCCGGCAGGGCGAGGGGTGGCGGCGTTTGCAGGCGGATGACAAGCAGCGCGACGATCGCTAGAACGCCGAGGATCATGGTGGCTGTCAGAATGGTGACGAGCCGCCGCAGAAAGCGAAGCTGGGGCGGTTCTGGCCCAAGCGTGGGGTCGTCATCCATGTCCGCAACTCCGGTGATTGTCACGATCCGGCCCGATCCGCCGCGGCGTCTGGATAAGGCACTGGCCCGCGATGTGCCAGAGGCGGCGCATCTGTCGCGCACGCGGCTGGCGGCGTTGATCGCCGAGGGCGCGGTAACGCGGGGTGGGGCGGTGATAACGGATGCGAAAGCGGCCGTTGCCGAAGGGGACGTGTTCGAGATCGCGGTTGCCGCGGCCGCCGAGGTGGATGTTCTGCCCGAGGCGATCCCGCTCGACATCGCGTACGAGGACACGCATCTGATCGTGGTCAACAAACCCGTGGGCATGGTGGTGCACCCCGCGCCGGGGACGCCGTCGGGGACGTTGGTCAATGCCCTTCTGCACCATTTCGGCGGCGCTTTGTCCGGTGTTGGCGGGGAGAAGCGGCCGGGCATCGTGCACCGGATCGACAAGGATACCTCGGGCCTGCTGGTTGTGGCCAAATCGGATGCGGCGCATCACGGGCTTGCGGCGCAGTTCGAGGCGCACACGGTGGATCGCGTCTATCAGGCGCTGTGCTTTGGCGTGCCGGATGCCGCGGACCCAAGGCTGCGTGGGGTGCGTGGGGTGAGCTTTGAGCCGGGTGGCGTGGTGAAGATCACCACCCAGCTGGCGCGCCACAAGACCGACCGGCAGCGGCAGGCGGTGCTCTTTCAATGCGGGCGCCATGCCGTGACGCGGGTGCAGGTGGCCGAGCGGTTCGCCGATCAGGCCGCGCAGATCACCTGTCGGCTTGAGACCGGGCGGACACATCAGATCCGCGTGCATCTGGCCCATATCGGCCACGGCCTGATCGGAGATCAGACCTATGGCGGGCGGCGCAGGTTGTCGGCAAAGGCCATGGGACGGGCGGCAGAGGCTGCGGCGGCTTTTCCGCGCCAGGCGCTGCATGCCGGGCGGCTGGGATTTGTGCATCCGGTGACGAAAGAGGCACTGGAGTTTGAGATGCCCATGCCGGGCGATATGGTGGCGCTCAGGGATGCGTTGCGCGATGCGGGGCGGAGATCTGAATAGGTCTTTGCAAATTTGCACACATGCCTCGCGTTTGACGCGCCAACCTTGAAATACTACACAAATATCCGTGCGCAGCCCCATATTTCGCTGATCTTCCCGGACTCGCGGCTTAAATTGACCTTAGCAAACAACTGATACCGCACCCCCTTGAACTGAACTATTGGGTTCACTATCTCAATGTTAATCCGCGCAACATCGCGGCGTCTACAGGGATTATCGTCATGGCAACATATGCAAACCTCCCCGCGCCGAGCCCTGAACAGGGTCTCAACCGCTATCTTCAGGAAATCCGGAAGTTCCCGATGCTGGAGCCGGAAGAAGAATACATGCTGGCCAAGCGCTGGGTCGAACAGGAAGACACACAGGCCGCCCACAAGATGGTGACCTCGCACCTGCGCCTCGCGGCCAAGATCGCGATGGGCTATCGCGGCTACGGCCTGCCGCAGGCCGAGGTGATTTCTGAGGCCAATGTGGGCCTGATGCAGGCCGTCAAACGGTTTGACCCCGAGAAAGGGTTCCGGCTGGCGACCTATGCAATGTGGTGGATCCGCGCCTCGATCCAGGAGTACATCCTGCGGTCCTGGAGCCTTGTAAAACTCGGCACCACCTCGGCGCAGAAGAAGCTGTTCTTCAACCTGCGCAAAGCCAAGGCCCGCATTGGGGCGCTGGAAGACGGTGATCTGCGGCCCGAGCATGTCGAAAAGATCGCGACCGATCTGGGCGTGACCCAGGATGAAGTGATCTCGATGAACCGGCGTTTGTCGGGCGGCGATGCCTCGCTCAACGCAACGATCTCGACCGATGGCGAGGGCGCGGCGCAGTGGCAGGACTGGCTCGAAGACGAGGATGCCGACCAGGCGGGCGATTATGAGGCGCGCGACGAATTGGAGACCCGGCGCGAATTGCTGGCGGCGGCCATGGATGTCTTGAACGACCGTGAAAAGGACATTCTGGTGCAGCGTCGCCTGCAGGATCAGGCGGTGACCCTTGAGGAACTGTCAGGTCAGTATGACGTGAGCCGAGAGCGGATCCGCCAGATCGAGGTGCGTGCGTTCGAAAAGCTGCAAAAGCGCATGCAGGAGCTTGCGCGGGATAAGGGCCTGCTGGCAGCGGTCTAGGCGCGCGGCCGCGCCGTCGGCTGAGTATTTTTGCCAAGATGAAGGGGCGTCCGTCGGGCGCCCCTTTTGCTTGTGCGTTGCCTTGGGGCTGGTAGCGTCGCGGCACACTAGGGGAGGTGACAATGGCAGATACGGTGAATTGGGGGATCTTGGGCGCAGCGCAGTTTGCGCGAGAACATATGGGGCCGGCGATCCATGCCGCGCGGGGTGCACGCCTTGCCGCCCTGGCCACGTCGCGGGCGGACGCGGCCGACGCGTTTCGGGCCTTTGTCCCGGATCTGCGGGTGCATGAAAGCTATGACGCGCTGTTGGCCGATCCCGGGGTCGACGCGGTCTATATCCCGTTGCCGAACCACCTGCATATCGACTGGACGCTGAAGGCGCTTGATGCGGGTAAGGCCGTGCTTTGTGAAAAGCCGCTGGCGATGCAAGCGGATGCTTTTGACGCGGTGATCGCCAAGCGGGATGCCACCGGGATCCTCGCGGCCGAAGCCTATATGATCGTGCACCATCCGCAGTGGCAACGCGCACGGGCGCTGGTGCAGGAGGGGGCGATTGGAACCCTTCTGCATGTGGACGGGTTCTTCAGCTATGATAACTCCGCCGATCCGGGCAACATCCGCAACAGGTCCGAGACCGGCGGGGGCAGCCTGCCTGACATCGGCGTCTACACCTGTGGCTCGGTCCGGTTTGTCACGGGGCAGGAGCCGGAGGCGGTTGATTGCGACATCACCTGGGAAAACGGGGTCGATGGGACGGCGCATATGGTCGCCCGCTTCCCGAGCTTTCGGTTCGCCGCCACTACTTCGATGCGGATGCACCCGCGCCAAGAGATGACGTTTCACGGCACAGACGGGATCGTGCGTCTGACCGCGCCGTTCAATGCCAGCGTGTTCGGCGAGGCGCGGGTCGAGCTGCACCGCAATGTGCACCGGGGTGACCAGGGGCCGTCCATGATGATGGAGCGGTTTCCGCGCGACAATCACTATGTGCATCAGGTGGAAAACTTTGGGCGCAGTCTGCGAGACGGTGCGGACTATCCGTGCCCGCTTGAGTTTTCACGGGGTACGCAGGCGATGCTCGACATGGCGTTCGCCGCCGCTGGGTCAGCGCCCGCCTGAGCGCGGTGCGGGCTCTGGCATACCGGTTGGGACGCAGGTAGGCTGTGCGCGAAATTTCGGCGAGAAGGCACGGCCATGTCAGCGAGCGAAGAAGACAAAGTCCAGGGGCGCATCCACGGCGAACAGCCCGATCCGGGTGAGAAAGACGCCCTGATGCTGCGGCTTGTCTATATGATCATCATCTGGCTGATGCTGAGCCTTGCGCAATCGGTGCTGACAATTGCGACGGTCATTCAGTTCGTGATCATGGTGATCAATTCGGGCACCCCCAACGAACGGCTGGGTGATTTTGGCACCGATCTGGGGATCTGGATCGCCAAGGCCGCGCGATATCAGACGGGTGCGAGCGAAGTGAAGCCCTGGCCGTGGACCGAGCTCGACTGAAGCTGGGCGGCGCCTTTGGTCTAGCGCATCAGTTCGCTGCAATTTCCTGTAGCTGTCTGTCGTAGGCCGCGCGCGCGAGATCGGTCGCCGGAATGTCGTCTGCATCCACCGCCGCCGCCGCTGCGACCCCGTCGTCACCCACGGCGATCACCATCGACATGCCGTAGCGCCCATGGCGGGCGCAGGTGATCCCGTAGAGCCCAGGTGTGTCAAAGACGACATCTGCCTCGGCCTGACCGCGGATGTGGAACGTTTCCACCGCTTCGGGCCAGAGGCCTTTTTGGCTCATGACAGTGTGGCTGCCGAGACTGTTGAGGAAGGTGACGGTGTCGCCCGGCGCGATCACCAGGATATCTGGCTCGAAACGGAACATGTGAGCGGCGTTTGCCGCGGCGGAATCCGTTCTCTGATGCACGACAAAGACGTCGTGGGTGGATTGCGCCAAAGCCCCGGTTCCGGCCAGGGCGAGGCACAGGGGGAGAGCCGCCCAGTTTCGCAGGATCTCAGGCCGTCGCATCTCCGGTCTCCGTCGCGCTGTGTCGCGCAGGGGCTAAGGCGGTGAGGACGAGGAGCGCCTTGCGCTCGGTCAATTCGGGGTTTTCGAGAACCTCGCCAAGCCGTGCCAAGCCGTCACCCGGTGCGCGCAGCAAGGCCTCAATCGCCTCGGCCCGGTCGGCGGCGATGGCATTGTTAAGGGCATCGGCAAAGTGTGTCTGGTCGGCGTATGTGGCCGAGCGGTTGGCGGCGGCTGCGCGCACAGCGCTGTTGGCATCGGCGATGTGCTGCGCTGCCGCGGCCGGTGCGGCCTGCGCCACAGCCCAGGCGCGGATCAGGCCATCACTGTCGGTGAGCGCGCTGGAGACAAGCGCCTCGTCAACCGCGCCGCTCCGCTCCAGGCATTGCAGCGCGGCGTGCCGCACGTTGGGCTCGGGGTCGTCCAGCGCCGCCCGGGCGGGGTCTGCGAACTGATCAAAGTCGGTTGCCGTGGCCAAGAGGGCGGACCAGGCGGCACAGCGGAACGACGTGTCCTGCGTGCTGAGTTGGCTTGCCAGCGCGGCGATGATCGCGGGTTCGGCCAGGCCGCGCACGACGGTGATCGCCACGCGGGACAGGTCGGCGGCGTAGGCATCCGGTCCTTCGACCGGGCGGCGGGCCCTGCGCTTCGCGCCCGACTCCTCCGGTGTGTCCTCGGCCATGGGCGGCTCTGGTGCCGGTGTGTCGGCCAGTTGGATCGCGGCGAGGGTGGATGTGGCGGAGGCCAGTTCCGTGGGGTCGGTCAAATCCACGATGTCGCCGTCGGGCGTGATCCGGATCTGGCGCCGTCCCGCGCCTTCGCCCTTGGGCGCGGCCACATCGGTCGTGTCGCTTTGCACGGGCGCGGTGTCTGTGGTTTCCGGATCGAGCAATTCACCTGCGATGGCCTCGGCAAGAAGGTCGATCGCCGCATTATCGCCTGCCGCCGCACGGTCCCGCACCACGGCAAGTACCGCAGCGCGGATCTGCTGCGTGGGGTTTGAAAGCAGCGCGCGCAGGTCGGAGAGGTCCGAGCTGAGCTGAGGCGCGGCCAGCGCGCGCACCGCGGCGACGCGCGCGTCCAGCGGGCGCTCGGCGGTGTGTGCGAGGTCAAGCAGGGCGGGTGCAGCCGTCTCTGGGGCAATCCGGGCCAGCACCTCGGCGGCTGCGCCGGCGAGTTCTGCGCCGCCATTGGCGACCCAGACCTGAAGGGTGGAGGCCAGGTCATCCGCCAGACTGTTCGTGTCCGTCTCGGACAGCGTGTGCAGGGCGGCGGCCTGAACAGTCTCTTTGGGATCGGACAAGGCTGCGATGGCCAGCCCGGGATGGGCGGCCGCCGCGTGGCGCAGGGCCGCGCGGCGCACGCTGGCGTCGTCGTCCTCTGTCGCCAGGCGCGCGCAGCGGGGATCCTCGGGGCGCAGTGCCGTCACGGCGGATCGGCGCAAGGCGGGTTCGGATGCCGCCAGCAACGCATCGACATGCGCCTGAAGGGCGGCTGGATCGGCCTTGGTCAGCGCGCCTAGGGCACGTTGCCGACGCAAGGGGCTGGGGTCGTCGAGGAAAGACAACAGCTCTGCCACGCCAACCCCGCCAAACTGTCGTAATGCCGCGAATACCGGGACATCCAGGTTTTGACCCATCTCGTCAAACAAGGCGGCGCGCATCACCTCGACCGCGTCCTCGTCGCCCAGGGTTCCGAGCGCGTCAATTACCGCCAGCTGGATGTCGAGCCAGTCCTCCCAATCGCCAAGCGCATCCTCCCACGCCACGTAGTCGTCGCAGCGCGAAAGGGCGAGGGCGCGTAAAAGGACCACTGCGTCTTCGCCGCCGTGACGGGTGAGGGCGCGGATGGCCGCCAGTTTGACCTCACGCACTGGATCGCCCTCAAGCGACCGCAGGATCGTGTCGGTGTCCTCCGGGCCTGCGATGCCGGCAAAAAGCTCCATCGCGTCGGTGCGGACATCCGGGTCGGGGTCCAAAAGCGCGGCTGTCAGAGCGGCGTGGAGCCGGGGATCAGTGGGGGCTTGCGCCGCAAGCGCGCGCAGCGCCACGCTGCGCACGATGTCATTCCCGCTGTCCATAAAGCGCAGGATCGCGGGAACAAGGTCGGGCGCCCGGGCCATCGGGGCGAGGGTCATGTTCATCGCGCGCGGTCTGACCTCATGCGATGTCGCGGCGGGCGAAGGACATCGAGCGGAACTGCGTCTTGTACGGGCTTTCGCCCATCTTGCGCACCTGGCCCACGCCCATCTTGTAGTTGTAGTTGCCGCTGATCCAGTCGACCACACGCCCGGCCAACGCGTTCGCGGGTTGGGAGGTGTGGAGGAAATCCATGTACCCCATGTTCTCTTTCACCGCGGGCGTGACGATTGCCACCGCCGTGATCGAGGCGCTGGTCAGCTCGATATGGCCATTGCGCAAGAGGCTCGCGAAATCGAAGTCGGAACCTTCGACCCCGACGATGGTGTTCGTCTGGACCGGGATCCGGTCGGAATAGACCTGCACGTAATCGCCGTTCTCAATCCCGCGTTCAGCGGCGGCATCGGGATGCAGTTCGATCCAGTTCTCGGGCCAACGCTGGACGATATAGGGGCGTCTGCGATCGTCATACCCCGATTGCCAGCGTTCGTTGATACGGCCGGAGGTGATCCACAGCTCGTTCTCGCGCGGTTTCAGCCACTCCCAATAGCTTGAGAACAACGACCACGGCGCCTTCTGGATATTGCACTTGCCGGTCTGGCTGTTGAAGTGCGTGAGCTTCTTGTTGAAGACATTGGCCCCAATCGGCCCTTCCTCGGGCAACACGCGATTGACGTCATGCAGGCGCTTGGTCTCGACCAGATTGCCGTCCTTGTCCATGAGCACGGGGCCCTGGATACCGTTGGTGCCGAACTCGGCGAACTTCTCGTGAAGGGTTTTGCCCTCGCGCCGGGCGGCGACAAGGACCATGTTGAAGTCCTTGCGGCTGCCGCGGGAATGGCGCGCGCCTTCTTCCAGGACGTCGTTTGAGTTTTCCCAGTCAAAGCCTTCAAAGCCCATGCGTTTGGCCAGCTGGGCGATGATCCACCAATCGGGCTTTGCCTCGCCGGGGGCGTCGTAGAATTTCGGATAAAGCCGCAGACGCCGTTCGCCATTGGCGCGGGTGAAGGTGTCTTCCCCCCAACCAGACGCGGGAAAGACGATGTCGGCATAGCGCGCCCCTATGGGATCGACGAGGTAGATGTCCTGGTTCCAGACAACCATCCCGCCGGAGTCCACGCGCCTTTTCAGCGTGTCGATGATGTCCTGCTTTTCAAACGACATCACCTGATGCGGGTTGCGCGTGGTCAGTTCATCGAACTTGGCCTGCAGCGATTGCGACCCGCACATCGCCTGCACCCATGTGGTGCCGATCACATGGGCAAGGCGCGTGTGACCGCTCATCAGGTAGCGGTCGGTATCCATCGCGCGACGGCGCCGTCCCGGAAGCTTTTCGGGCGACTTGTTGCGGGGATAGCCGCCACCGCGCAGGCCGCCGCGCTGGTGCCCACCTGCGCGTCCGATCACCTGGCCGGGCCGTCCACCCGCGCCCACGGTGATCCCGAGGGCCGAGATCGCTTGGGTGTTGCCGGTGTTGTTCGACCAGTAAAATCCCTTTTCGATCATGATCGAGGTTTTCGGGCGCGAGCCATCTTCGCGCGGCTTGGCCATCCACTCGGCCGCCGTGTAGATCTTTTGCACGTCGATCTGGGCGATCTCGGCGGCTTTTTCAGGCTCGGCGTAGTCCTGGCTCAGCAACCACTCCTTCCAGTCTTCGAACCCGGCGGTCTGGAACATGCCCCAGGTCGTGCGCCACTGCCACGGCGTGTTGCGCGTGCCCTGGCCAAAGCCTGACGAGGACTCCCACTTGTTGTTGACCCAGTTCTGGATCCATTCGCTGTCTTCCCAGCCGTTCTCGACGATCACCCGCGCGATGGCGAGGACCACGGGCAGGTCGGTGCCGGGCTGGATATCAAGACACAACCCGCCATTCTTTTCGGCAAAGGCTACCCCGGCTGTCTTGCGCGGCAACAGGAAGATCGCCTTCTGACCGCCCAGGATCGCGGGCATGATGTAGTCGGTGAACAGGATGGTCTTCGACTCGTAAGGGTCGGTCCCGCACATCAGCAGCGTTTCGGCATCGGCCCAATCGTCGTAGGACGGCCCGAAATTGTCAAAGCCCGCATCGCGGAAGCCGGGCGTGGATGTCACGTCCGACGGCGTGTCGTGGAAGGTGAAGTTTGCAGTGCGCACGTGGCGCAGGGCGTATTTGGTGATGGCGTAGGTATTCTCCATGTATCCATAGGAGAAAGTCTTGACGCCATAGGCATTTGTGCCGTGTTTCTCGAGCACGTAGTTGCCGACCTCGGCCGCGATATCCATCGCGAAATCCCAGGTCACCGGCATGAGCACGCCAAACATCCGCACCATCGGGCTTTGCAGACGGTCGCGGGTGGGTGACTGCGGGTTATAGACCTTTTTCGCCAGCGCGCCGCCGCGGATGGACGAGTTGCCGTTGTAGTTGACGAACTCGGTGTCCTTGTCCGGGATGATGACAACGTGGTGCGGCTCGCCATTGTGCAGCACGATGTTGTGCTGGTTGGGCGCCACCCATGCCCCCAGAGGGTTGACCGGGAAATCTTCGCCAAAGGCGTTTTCATCGGCGCGGGGCCCACCGTTGCGGCCGCCGGCCACAGGCCAACGATAGACTTTGTAGCCACAGGCGACGATGCAATAGTCGCACGCGGTCGAGATGACATCGGCATCCGGCGGCGGCAGGGGAACCGAGGTTTCGGGGATGTAATACGGTGTGGACATCGTGTTCCCTCCTTATGCCATCAGGTTGTCGAAGCGGCCGTAGATCAGGCCGAACATGCCGACGGCATAGATGTCGTCGCCATCGAGCTCTAACAGGACCTGTGGCAGGGATTGGTAGGCCTGGCCCGAGATGAAGATCCCGTGCCGTGTCAGATCGAAGGTCGTCAGGTGCAGCGGGCAGGGGCCAAGCGCCTTGTCGGCCGCCTGATAGGTGCCCTGCAGGGCGCCGCCCTGGTGCGTGCAGGTGTAGTTGAAGGCCACAACATCTTCGTCCGGGCCAAGGCCACCCCCGGCCCGCTGGCCAAGTTTGACAAGGATCGACTCGGCGTAGAGCCCTTCATCCGGGTATTCGAAGTCAAAGGGTTGATCGACGCCCAGTTCGCTGAGTTTTGCTATGAACTTGCGCGGGTAGGTCGATACCGCCGCCGGGGTCTGCGCCTCGGGCATGCCGGGCACGCCGACCATGACCACGGTCGTCGCAATCCCGCCGGTCAACAGGAACTGACGCCGATCGATCAGGCACTTGCGTGTGCCGGCCTTCTTGGCTTCGTCATTCGCTCCGTTGATGGCGGCTTCGATTTTCGGATCGAGCTTCGTCATCTCGTGGCTCCTTGATCAGTTCCCGGCTTTGGGGAGGGGTTCCATAAACAGCGGCTCGGGCTCTTCGACGATGATCTCTTCGCCGCTGAGCGACTCGAGAAAGGCGACGAGATCGTCGATTTCCGTATCGGTCAGGCCGAGAGGTTGAATGATGTCGGACTTGTTTTCTGCAAACTCATTCTCACCGCCGCCCGCGTTGTAGAACTCGACGACATCGCGCAGCGTTTCGAGCATGCCGTTGTGCATGTACGGGAAGGTATAGGCGGTGTAGCGCAGGCTTGGCGTCCGAAACTTGCCCTTGTCCGCATCTTGCTTGGTGCGGAAATAGAGCCCGGGATCGTCCTTGATGCTGCGATACTTGGCTTCGGTCGCGCCCTTGGCAAAAATCTCGAACCGGAAGGTGATCTGAGCAAGGGTATCCGTTTCCCACCCGTCGTAGGGGGGCACGCCGGTATTGTAGAAGGCCTGATCGCTCAGCAGCGGACCGTTGTGGCACGCCACGCAATTGGCCTTGCCGGCAAAGAGATCGAGCCCGCGACGCTGCTGTTCGCTCAGCGCATCGTCATCGCCGCGCATGTATTCGTCGAACGGCGTGTCGGTCTGCACCAGCGTACGCTGAAAGGCGGCAAGCGCCATGTAGGCATGGCGCACGCTGGGCCAGTCATCGCCAAAGACGTCGCGGAACGCGGCCCGGTACTCGGGGATGAAGGCAAGCCGGGCCTCCATCATGTCATCCTCGCCGTTCCCCGCGACGCCGCCGCGTGCGGCAGAGCGGGCCTGATGTTCGAGCGAGCCAGATGCGCCCGCCCAGAACAGTTTCTGGTAGTAGGCCGAGTTGATGACGGTCTGGCTGTTGCGCCAATGGGTGGTGCCCGGATAGCCAAAGCTGATCGGTGCCTGCACCGCCCAGCCCGCCTCGGGAAGGTGGCAGGCCGAACATGGCATCCCGTAGTTGCCAGACAGGGCCGGGTCAAAGAACAGCTTTTTGCCCAGTTCGATCTTCTCAGGCGTCATCGGGTTGTCCGCCGGGATCGGTGGCGGTCCAAGGGCCGACAGCATCTCGGGGCGCTCCTGGGCGAGCGACGGGCCTGCGGCAAGTGCAAAACTGACGACGAATGCGTTGATATATTTCATGATATCGCCCCTCAGTTTGCGACGTTGCGCCAGTCTTCGATCAGCTCGTAATCGAAGGGATCGTCATCGGGCCACACGTAGGCTTCGATCTCGAAGCTTTCGCCCGACAACGCCTCTAGAAACGCGATCAGATCTGCCTTTTCGCTTGGCACCAGACCAAGCGGCTGGAGACGCGCATCTTTGAGCGGATCGTCCCCACCGCCCGCATCGTAGAAGTCGACCACCTCTTCGAGCGTCGCGAAGATCCCGTTGTGCATATAGGGCGCGGTGTAGGTCAGCTCGCGCAGCGTGGGTGTCAGGAAGCTGCGCCGGGTCTCGGGCCGGTGGGTTCGGATGAACGCCCCCGGATCCTCACGCAAATTCATGTAGTTCGGGATGCCCATGAACTTGGCGTAGGTGACAAAGGCAACGTGACGTTCGGGATCGGACCAGATCTCGGGGTTGTCGGGGACACCGGTGTTGTGGGGCTGATCATCTGTGTAACGCACGCCCGCGTGGCATGAGACGCAGTTGGCCTTGCCTTCAAAGATCCCTTGTCCGCGCAGGGCCGCAGGCGACAACTCTCCGGTGTCGATAGGCGCGCCGCGCGACACGATGGTCTGCATAAACGCCTGAAGCGCATTGCGCGCCCCGCCGTTTGACGGCTCGGACATGCCCGCCGCCTGGAACATCTCGATGTAAGTGGGGTCCTGCTTCATGCGCTCTTGCATTATGCGCATGTCCATATTCATCAGATACGTCTCGGTGATCATCTCACGCGCGACGTCGTTGAGATTGGTCCCCAGCCGACCGTCATGCATCCACGCGTCGCGATAGCCGACATTGGCGAGCGTGGGGGAATTCCGGAAATGTGCCGAACCGGTATAGGCCCGCGAAAGTGCCTCTCCATCCGCAAAGGCCATCGCCGGATCATGGCAGGACGCGCATGACAGCGAGGTGTCCCCGGACAGGCGCACGTCGTAGAACATGCGCTTCCCAAGATCGGCGAGTTCGGGATTGACGTCCATGGGTTCGATGGATTGGGCAAGAGCGGGACCAGCGGCGGTGGCACAGATGAGAACGGCGACGGCTGACAGATGTCTCAAGGGCCTCTCCTGGCATTCTGCTGGGGATGTGCGGTCAGCTTCTGCTCTTTGCCGCCGGATTTCCTTGACCACCGTCAAGTGCGACACTTTTAACTTTTGATTAAGGTCATGGTTCGGCGCGGCGCGGCGTGAAACGATTGTGAGATGCGGGACGGGGCCGCAAAGACCAAAGTGTTCACGGGACGTTAGACAAATGAATGAAATGGACACCGCTGCGCGCTTTGCGCCGTGGATAGAGCTTACGCGTTTCTGGAGTGAGCTTGAGCCGCAGAGCCAAGAGGCCCTGATCGGCGACGCAACCGCGGTGGAGTACGCGCTGGGCGATCCCGTGGACATCCAGTTCGGGCTGATGGTCTCTGGCACATGCGGGCTTGAATACTCGGTCGATGACGGGCGGCGCAGTCTGGTGGAACTGTTCCGGTCCGGCGATCTGATCGATCTGGCCCGGCGAGAGCGTCGCCCCCAAGGCGCGCTCGTCGCCCTGGGCTATTGTTGTGTCCTGACCATGGGCTCGGACGATTTCGATCTCTGTGCCCGGCACCACGCCGATATCGTGCGCGCCTATCGCCACCAGATGGAGGATCAGGTCGGCCGGTTGCGCGACCACGTGAACGACCTCGCCCTGAAGTCGCCGCTTGAGCGCATTGTCTCGGTGCTCTTCGAGTTGCGGCGCTGGCCCGAGGCAAGTGCGGGCGAGGCGTCGGAACTGGTGCTGCCGCTCTTGCGCAAGCACATTGCGGCCTATGCGGGGATGAAACCGGAAACGCTGAGCCGGGCCATGCGCAAGCTGCGCGACGCTGATCTGATCCGCGAAAGCCGGATGGACGAGGATAAGATCGAATTGATCGATCTGGCCACGCTGCGCCGGATTGCCAATGGCGGCAGGGCGCGCGACGTCAAGCGGATGGGGTAGGGGGCCTTTCGCCAGGCCTCCTTGCCCAATAGGGCTGGACACCCGTGTGCGATCCGCGCCATGTCGAAGGCGCAGGGCACGCATCGGGGAGGGGTCGTGACAGGACTGAACAGCACGCATGATCCCGCACGGCGCAGTTGGGTGGACAGCGCAAATGACGCGAGCGGCGAATTTCCAATCCAGAACCTGCCCTTCGGTGTGTTCTCAACCGACGGCGGCGCCCGCCGCGTTGGCGTTGCCATCGGTGACCAGATCCTTGACCTGACCACGCTTGAGGCCGAGGGAAGCTTGCGCCCGGGCGGGGCGACGCCCGTGTTTCAGGACGGTGTCCTGAACCCTTTCATGGCGCTGCCGCACCCTGTCTGGTCCGAGACCCGGGCCGCGATTGCCGCGCTGCTGGATGCCGATGGCGGCAACCGCGAGGCACCGCTGGTCCCGCAGGCAGAGGCGGCGCTGCACCTGCCATTCTTTGTGCGGTCGTTCACGGATTTCTATTCGTCGAAAGAGCATGCAACCAACGTCGGCTCGATGTTTCGCGATCCTGACAACGCGCTGATGCCGAACTGGCTGCATATCCCGATCGGGTATAACGGGCGCGCGTCGACGGTGGTGGTCTCTGGCACGCCGATCCATCGTCCAAACGGGCAGTTGAAGGCACCCGACGCCCCCGCGCCGCGTTTCGGCCCGTCGCAGAAGCTCGACATCGAACTGGAACTGGGCGCCGTTGTGGGCACACCGAACGCAATGGGGCAGCCGGTGTCGACGTCCGCGGCCTATGACAACATCTTTGGCTACGTGCTGATGAACGACTGGTCGGCCCGCGATATCCAGGTTTGGGAGTATCAGCCGCTGGGACCGTTTCAGGCCAAGGCCTTTGGCACCACGATCAGCCCCTGGGCCGTCACGCGTGAGGCCTTGGAGCCCTTCCGGGTTGGCGCACCAGATCGCGTCAAGCCGCTGTTGCCGTATCTGCAGGAAGACAGACCGAACACCTTCGATATCCATCTGGAGGTTGCGCTGGCGCCCGAAGGCCGGGCGGCGACAACGATCAGCCGGACGAACTACAAGTACATGTATTATTCGGCGGCGGTGCAGTTGGTGCATCATGCGTCGTCGGGATGTGCGATGGAGACTGGCGACCTCTTGGGCTCAGGCACGATTTCGGGCCCAACACCAGAGAGTTACGGCTCGTTGCTCGAGCTCACTTGGAACGGGCGCGATCCGGTGGCGGTCGATGGCGGAACGCGATCCTTTCTGGAAGATGGCGACACCGTTGAAATCACGGGGTGGTGCGATGGACCCTATCGGCTGGGCTTTGGGCGCTGCGACGGAACTATCTTGCCTGCCGTGGCGTTTGACGAAGGTGCCTGACACCTCGCTGGTCTAGCGCCCCGTTCGGCATCCTGAAATTAGTGCGCGCCTCGTCCTCTGATCGCGCTGTTATCTCAGGCGAAGAACGTGTTTCGGTGCGACGCATGGCTGGTCCGTGCGTCCAACAAACCTCACCCAAATCACGCGGGACCGCTGGGCGCCGCGCACTTCCGGAGGCACGGAGGTGCCTTTCTAAGTCCTTGCGCGAAAAATTGTAAGCGCTTACATTCGTCAAGAATCGCCGGTTCAAGAGCGGTTGGGAGGAACGGATTTGCCTTATGTCATCGCCTTGATTCTGGTGGGTGCCTTCACCGCGAACGTGGTGTCCGGCGCCATCGGAGAGCCATTCGTCGGCAACGTCGTCGAGATGCTGGTCCTCTTTTCCGCCGCCATCGCCTTTTCTGTGGGCATCCTCCGCAGCGAAGCGCGCGCGAAATCAAAAGACTCGAACAACGAATAAACTGTCCAACGGGAGGAAATCATATGGACAAACCCAAATCCGAGCTCGCCTCGGCTGAGCGCCGCAATTTCCTGAAGCTCACCTCTGCAGGAAGCTTCACGGCGGCGCTCGTCGCGGGCGCGGGTGGCATGCTCTGGTCCGACCAGGCCGTGGCACAGACCGCCGCGGAAGAGCGTGAGCGTGAGGCCGCGGCCGATCACATCATGACGCTGGCCACGGCCTATGTACTGGGCGCGTCGCGCAGCTATCCGATCATGCAGCTGGACCTCAAAGAGAACATCCAGAACATGACCAACGGCAAGGTCTATGTGCGCCTGGCGCCCGGTGGGCAGCTGGGGGCAGGCGGTGCGCTGGCGCAGGCGGTGCAGGGCGCAACGATCCAGTGCGCGCAGCACTCTCTGTCGAACTTCGCGCCCTTTGCCTCGGTCGTTGACCTGATCAACCTGCCGTACTTCTGCGGCTCGAACCAGCGCTTCACCAACCTCACGTCGTCCGAAACCTGGAAGGCCGAGGTGGATCCCAAGATCGCAGCAAGCGGCTTCAAGGCGCTGTTCTACATCGTCATCGACCCGCGCGTCGTGGCCGTGCGCCAGGGCGGCAACGCGATTATCACACCCGGCGACATGTCCGGTGTGAAGTTCCGCGTGCCGGGCTCGGCGATGCTGCAGCAGTACTACTCGCTCGTCGGTGCGAACCCGACGCCGGTGGCCTGGGGCGAGACGCCTTCGGCGATCCGCCAGGGTGTGGCCGACGCGCTCGACCCGTCGGTGGGCGCGCTGCATGTCTTTGGCTTTGGCGAAATCCTCAGCCACGTCACCTTCACCCAGGCGGTTCCGGACAGTCAGGTCTATTCGATCAACCTCGAATGGTTCAACAGCCTGCCTGCGGACGTTCAGGAAGGGATCGAGTTTGCGGGTGAAGTCACGCAGCACCAGAACCTGTCCAAGGTGCCGTCCGCACGGTCCTATGCCATGTCACAGCTGATCGCGAACGGGGTCGAGTTCCACTCGCTCTCCGAAGATCAGCTTGGCGAATGGCAAGAGGCCGGCGGTTACCAGCGCAGCGAGTGGGACCAGTTCAAGGTCGATCTCGCGGGCGACATGGATACCTTTGCCCGGCTCGAAGAAGCCGCCGAAACCCCGGCGCGCTACTACGTCCACGACGCCTAAGACATCCGGGGCCGGCGCCAGACGGTGCCGGTCCCAACCATTTCAGGGACATCGCCAACGCCACTTGGCGGACGCAGGCCTGTGCTGCGTCCGAGCGGGGAGAGACCATGCGAGACATCTACAAGGCCATAGACACGAATGCCGAGCGATGGCTGCTTCTGGCATTCTACGTGATGCTGGTCGGAACCATGTTCATCGAAGTCGTGCGGCGCGAGGTCTTTTCTTACTCGTCGATCTGGGGTGAAGAGATCGTGCGATACTCGTTCATCTATCTCGCCTGGATCGGGGCGGCAGCGGCGGTGAAAGAGCGGGGGCACATCCGGATCGATGTGCTGATGCACTATGTGCCGCAGACGGTGAAATCCCTGCTCTATATCTTCGGCGACTTTGTGATGTTCGTCGTGGCGCTCATCGCGATCTACTGGTCGTGGGAGGCGGTGCACGTCTCCTGGCACTTCCAGTCTGTCACCGATGGCCTGCGCATCGGCAGATACTTCTTCCTCTTCGCAGTGCCCTTCGGGTTTGCGCTGGTCATCTTCCGACTGGTGCAGTCCTTCCTCCGCGATCTCTCCGACCTTCGTAACGGGCGCCCCGTCTACGAAGGCGACAAACTGTTCGATTAAGGGAGGGCACGCGCGATGATGTGGCAACAACTCGGGGCCCAGACGCTTGAACTGGGCTGGGACTTTTACGGATCAGTGATCCTCTTTGTGGCGCTGGTGGCCCTCGCCGTGCCGGTCTGGGCGGCCATCGGTGCAGCAACGGTGATGATGCTTGTCGTCTCCGGAGCGCTCCCGCTCAGCCTCCTGGGCGAAAAGCTGTTCTCTGGCATCGATGCCTTTGCGTTGACGGCTGTACCGCTCTTCATTCTGACGGGCGACGTTCTCGTGCGCACCGGGCTCAGTCGCAAGTTCCTCGATGTGGCCGAGGCGCTCACCTGCTGGGCGAAGGGCGGCTTTGGGTCGGCCACCGTGCTCGTCTGCGGCATGTTCGCCGCGATCTCGGGCTCGGATGCGGCTGGTGCCGCCGCCGTGGGCCGGATGACGATCGACCGCCTGGTCGAGTCAGGCTATCCGCGCCCCTATGCCTGCGCGCTCGTGGCCGCCGGGGCCTGTACCGGCATCCTGATCCCGCCGTCGATCGCCTATATCATCATCGGCCTTGTCCTGGGGATCGCCGTCTCGACCCTGTTCCTTGCGGCGCTGATCCCCGGCATTCTGATTCTGGTGTCGATCCTTGTGACCAACATCGTGATGAACCGCCTGAACCTCTGGGAGGGCGGCGGCATCATGACCGCGGCTGAGTGGCGCGCGAACCTGTGGCGGACACTCAAATCCGGCTGGTATGCCTTCCTCGTCCCCGGCATCATCTTCTACGGCATCTTCTCGGGGCGTCTGACGCCGACCGAAGCGGGCGCCGTGGCCGTTGTCGTGACCATCGTCATGGGCTTCATCATCGGGACGCTGAAGTTCTCGGATTTCCCGGCGATGTTGGTCAGCTCGGCCAAGGTCAACGGTGTGATCCTTCCGATCATTGCCTTCTCGATCCCGCTGGCCGAGGCGCTCGCCATTATCGGCGTGCCGCAGGGCTTTGTGGGCGCGCTCACCTCGATGACGTCCAACGACTACATGCTCATCGCCATCATGGTGCTGATCCTCGTGGCGGCGGGCTGTGTGATGGAGACGACGCCCAACATCGTGATCCTGGCGCCGATCCTGTTCCCGCTGGCCCAGGAGATCGAGATGAACGACATCCAGTTCTGCATCATGATGATCACGGCACTGGGCGTTGGTTTCATCACGCCGCCCCTGGGGCTGAACCTCTTCGTGGTGTCGGGGATCACGGGCGAGTCGATCCTCAAGATCGCCTACCGGGCCATTCCGTTCGTCTTCTTCATGTTGATCGTGACGCTGATGATTGCCTATATCCCGGCCTTCTCAACATCTCTCCTTCCAGACGTTTACAGATAGGACCTGTGTTGTCATGCCGATTGAGTATCTAAAGCGTGCGAGCTTGACGCCGACGAGTGGTGCGAGCGGGGTTCATGAGACGGTGAAGGGGATCCTGGACGATATTGAGGCCGGGGGGGATGGGAAGGCGCTGGAGTATGCGGCGAAGTTTG